>CAZNUW010000018.1:0-25891 GCA_964576515.1 uncultured Rhodobacterales bacterium | reverse complement strand
TCTGGGAGAACAGAACCCTAACCCAAAATCGGGGGCGTTTCAGGGGTGCAGGTCACTGAGCTCGAACACGATTTGAATTGGCGCGAAGCAGAACTAGCGTCGATGAAGGCCGTTTTGATCGAGGCACCGAAGGGATCGGTTCGATATCGCATGCTTCTTCGGGCGGCGTGGGCGCTCCTGTACGCGCATTACGAAGGTTTTACAAAATTTGCCTGGGACCTTTATTTGGATGCTCTTGAGCGGAAGGGGCTTCTTAGAAAGGATGTGCAAGACGATTTGGCCCTACTATCTCTCGCCCAAGAATTTCAGCGCTTAAAGAATTCAGCTCCGCTTAGAGATATCTGGCAGTTTTGCTCAGAAGATTATTCCAAGCAAATGAATGAACGCCTCACGTTCACAACACGGCTAGAGACCAAATCCAATTTGTGGCCCCACCTGTTCATTGAAAATAATAAGCGAATAGGGATGGTGTGCGATCAATTAACGGCAAATGAAACTAAGCTTAAGTCACTGGTAGGGCGGCGGAACGGCATCGCGCACGGAGAAAAGTTAGAAGTTAGAGACATAGATGAGTACGTGATTTACGAAAATTGCGTTTTCCTAGTTCTTCATGAACTCGCCATTGCCATTGTCGAAAGTCTAGAAAACAATTCCTATTCGAAGGCTGGAAATTCGCCTTAACTTGCGGAGCGTTATTATTTCAACGCTTAAGCAGTCTCCTGAGAACACCCAACTGGTTTAGAACAGACGCCATTTCTTTATCGGAAGCCCCGTCGGTACAGACCGTGCACTAGCAAACGGCCCCCGTTTTGAGGCGGGGGCCGTATTTATTTCTGGCGGAGATAACTATACCCCCCGGCAACCGCCGGGGCTTTTTGTTTTGGGTAAAGCCCGAGATTACTTCGGCTTCTGGAACAGCATCGTGAAGCGATCGCTTTCGCCGATGGCGGTGTACTTCGCCTTGTCGGTATCGCCTTCCGCGTAGTTCGGCGGGAGCGTCCAGACGCCTTTCGGATAATTCTTCGTATCCTTCGGGTTGGCGTTCACGTCCGACTTCGAGACGAATTTGAAGCCGGAGTTTTCGATGGTCTTGATCGCAAAGTCTTCGCGCACGTAGCCCGAAGCCGCTTTCGGATCCTGCGGCGCGGTTGTCGGCGCGCGGTGCTCCACGATCCCAAGGTAACCGCCCGGCTTGAGCGCGGCGAACATGGCGTCGAACATTTGCTTCTCTCTGCCGCCGCCCATCCAGTTATGCAGGTTGCGGAACGTCAGGACCATGTCCACCGAGCCGGTGGCCGGCGGGGCTTCCGGGAACGCGATGACCTGCATCTTGCCGTAGGAGGCGGCGTCCTTGGCGCCCTTTTCCTGGAGCGCCGTTACGGCCTTGGCGTTCGGCTGCGCAGCGATATAGCGGCCTTTCTCGGCGAGGAGCGGCGCAAGGAATTCGGTCCACCAGCCGCCGCCCGGGGCGATTTCCATGACCGTCATGGTGTCCTTCAGGCCGAAGAACTTGAGAGCTTCCATCGGGTGGCGGTGCGGATCGCGCGCCTTATTGGCGTCGCCGCGCTGCGGTCCCGCGAGCAGGGTTTTGAGTTTGCCTTCGGTGGCGGCGTCCATGCTGTTCGGGCCTTCGGCGGCCGACGCGCCTCCGACGACGAGCATCAAGGTGAAAGCCGCGGCTGCGGCGCGGCTCAAAACGGTGCGCATAGAGGAAATCTCCCTAACTTCAGTAAAACCGGTGGAACGGTGTCATCGCACCGTGCACGATGCAAG
This sequence comes from uncultured Rhodobacterales bacterium, assembly GCA_964576515.1. Taxonomy (GTDB): domain Bacteria; phylum Pseudomonadota; class Alphaproteobacteria; order Rhodospirillales; family Rhodospirillaceae; genus SHVO01. The sequence goes on along the minus strand of CAZNUW010000018.1, from coordinate 24,118 downwards.
GTGGAAAATGCTTTAGTTGGAAGCTGTTACATTAAGTTTGTCTTCCCGCTAAGCTGCGTGCGCATGTGACGGGGATGTGACGCGTAATTTTGCGCCATGACCGGAATGAATGTTTCTCGTCACCCGCGACGACAATCGGAAATAGACCCGCGCATGGCGAATGTCCTGTTCTATCCGGCCTTTCCCAACAGGCCCTTGCTGTTGGATCAATTGTTCCGCGCTGTTTGGCATTTCCTGCCGGTGGTGAACAAGATCGACCGGCTTGTGTTCCTGTATGCCGGTGACGATTACGATCTGCTCGACGCCGACCAGATCCTGGATGCGGCGCGCGCCTATCTCAGCCGCGACTTCGATCCCGCGATCGCCGACTATGCGCAGCGGTTTAAAGGCAAGGTTCAGTTTCAGAAGACGCGCGCGGCGGACGGCGGCGACATCGCGGGTGCATTGCCCAATCTGAAGACGGTTGTCGTCTGGAACGTCAGCGACGGTCGGGCCGCCGGTCGGGCCAAACACATCGCCGAACGCCACGGCGCCGACCTCGTTCTGGCCGACCCGCGTGTTGTCCAGCAAGAGACGCTCGTCGCGCTGCGCGCCGCGTACAAGTTTTGCGAACAACAGGAACTTCAAGACCTCGTGCTGGACTCATATCAGCGGTTCTCGGTTCGTCTGCGCGCGTGGAAAGGCCAACCCGTCAGTGTCTTCGGCAACGGCCCCTCGCTGGGGCGGATCGTCGACGACAAGACTCCCATCGCGCCGGGTTTGCGCGGGGTCTGCAACTCGACCATCGGCGATGCCGCCGCGCTCGCGCATATCGCGCCGACGCTGCTGTTTTGCGGCGATCCCGTGCAGCATTGCGGCGCGTCGCTCTACGCCGGGCGGTTTCGGAGCGATATGGCGCGCGCGATGGAGGATCCCGACCGTGTTGTGTTCACGCAACTCGGTTACGTGCCCTACTTCCGCGAGGTGCTGCCGGCGTCGGCGCACGAAAGGATCATCGGGATCGGCAACGACCGCCGCCCGTTGTTCAATATCGAACTCGACAAGGAATTCCTGACGGCGGCGACCGCCAACATCTTCACGATGATCGTGCTGCCGGTCGTCTTCACGCTTTCGCAAAGCGTGGAGATTTACGGATGCGACGGCATGTCCTTCGCCGCCGCCACGAAGCCGTGGTCGCACGCGAACGAGGACGATTACATGGGCAAGATGGCGGTGACTCACCGCGTCCATGCCGGCTTCTGGAAAAGAAATTATGAAGAAGAGTACTGGAGCTACTGCAAGGATATGGAAGATATCCTGAGCGCTGCGTCCGCGCGCGGCATCGAGGTCCACGCGCGGACGGCTTCGTACGTTCCCGCTTTAGCGAAGCGGTTTAGGCCGCGATAGGCCTATTTGCAGTCCGGCGAATCAGCGGCGCGCTGGGTCTTCAGGAATTCGATGAGATCGTTACGCTGCTCTTCATCGAACAGTCCGGCGAAACCCATGTTGCTGCCCGACAGGAAGGTCAGCGGGGATTCGATGAACTGGTGAAGGTTTTCCTCGGTCCAGGTCAGGCCCGAATCCTTCATGACCTCGGAATAGGCGTAGCCTTCGATCGTACCGGCCTTACGTCCGACGACCCCGCAGTGCGGCGGGCCAACGAGCGTTTCCTTGGCGGCATGGCAACCGCTGCAGCCCTGCTCTTCGTAAACCTTGGCTCCCCGTGTCGCGTCGGCGGCGAAGGCGGCCGAGGCGGCGAAAGAAGCGAACGCGGCGGCGGCAAAGCCGATGAAAGTCTTTTTATTGAATGACAACGTAAGAGCTCCTCGTGGTTACGTATGCGCAAATCCGTCATACCTTGGGTGGCTCTCAAGTCAAGCCACGAGCGCGTGGGATACGCTCCGTTACAATTTCTTACAAGGTAGTCGTCAACCGTGTAGGCTTTTGTGGACCAGTTCGCCGACGTCGCGGGACACCTGTGAACCGCCGGCCAGGCGCTCCAACTGCGCTTTCATCAATGTTTGCCGGGTTTTGTCGAACCTGCGCCAGCGCCCCAAAGGCGGAACCATCCGTGCGGCGGTCTGGGGGTTGAACTTGTCAATCGCGAGGACTTGATCCGCTAGAAACGCGTAGCCGGACCCGTCTTCGGCGTGGAAATTGGCGGGATTCGAGAGGCTGAAGGCCCCGATAACCGCGCGGACCTTGTTGGGGTTCCGGAGGTCGAAACTCGGATGAGCCATGAGCTTCCGAACGGTGGCCAGCGTCCCGGGCAAGGGGCAGGCGGCCTGGACGGCGAGCCATTTATTGACCACCAAGTGATCGTTCTTGAAACGGTCATAAAACGCCGCCAGGGCGTCCTCGCGTTCCGCCACGTCCGCCTGATTGAGGAGTGCAAGCGCGTCCATCCGGTCGGTCATGTTGTCGGCGCCGTCGAACTGGGCCTTGATGAGCGCCACGCTGTCGCGGCTTTCGAGCGCGCCGAGGTAACCGAGCGCGGTCCGCTTCAACATGCGCCGCGCCATGCCCGCGGCGTCGGGCGCATAGGGCGCATTGGCGCGCTGGCTGTCGTAGATCTGGTGGAAGGTGGTGGTATGCGCTTCGGCGATCGCGCGCCGGACGCGTTTGCGCATCTGATGAAGGTGAAGCGGGGATTCCTCGGTCATGCGATTGGCCAGGTAGTCCTCGGCGGGCAATCCAAGCGCCGAGGCCTTGAACGCGGATTCAAGCGCGTCGTTATTCGCGATGGCGCCGACGGCCGACAGGAACAGCGGGCTTATGGACGGCGTCCGGCCCGCAAGGACGTCGGCGACGCCGGTCAGGATGACACCGCAGGCGAAATCCTGGGCGGCGTTCCAGCGATTGAAGGGATCGGAATCCTGCGCCATGCGGAAGGCGAGGTCGTCTTCCGTCTCCGCGCGATCGACGATGACGGGCGCGGAAAAGCCCCGATTGATCGACAGCCGGGGTTTCGCGGCTACGACGTCCTTGAAGACAAACGTCTCCCGCGGGCGCCGTAAATTCAGGACGCCTTCGGTGACCGCGCCTTGCTCTAGGGTCAAGGGCAGGTCGCGGCCGTCGTCGCCGACGATGCCCAGCGCGAGCGGGATGTGAAACGGTTTCTTCTGGGGCTGGCCCGGCGTCGGAGGGCAGCTCTGGGTCACGGTGAGGGTCAAAGTCTTGGAGGCGGCGTCGAAGCGGTCTTCGATTCCGATGCGCGGCGTGCCGGCCTGGCTGTACCAGAGCTTGAACTGCGTGAGGTCTTGGCCCGACGCGTCTTCCATCGCCCTGGCGAAATCGTCGCAGGTCACGGCCTGCCCGTCATGCCGCGCGAAATAAAGGTCCATCCCCGCGCGGAATTTTTCCGAGCCGAGCAGGGTATGCATCATGCGGATGACTTCGGCGCCTTTTTGATAGACGGTCGATGTGTAGAAGTTGTTGATCTCGACATAGCTGTCCGGACGCACGGGATGCGCGAGCGGGCCGGCGTCTTCGCGAAACTGGGAGGTGCGTAAGACCTCGACGTCATCGATGCGCTTGTTGGCGCGGCTGCGCATGTCGGCGGTGAATTCCTGGTCGCGGAAAACCGTCAAACCTTCCTTGAGGCTGAGCTGGAACCAGTCGCGGCAGGTCACGCGGTTGCCGCTCCAATTATGGAAGTATTCGTGACCGACGATGGACTCGATCAGGTAGTAGTCCATGTCCGTCGCGGTATCGGCGTCGGCAAGGATGTACTTGTCGTTGAAGATGTTGAGGCCCTTGTTCTCCATCGCGCCCATATTGAAGTCGCTGACGGCCACGATGTTGAAAACGTCCAGGTCGTATTCGCGCCCGTACGCGACTTCGTCCCATTTCATCGACCGAATCAGCGATTCCATGGCGTAGCCGGCGCGTGTCTCCTTGCCGTGTTCGACATAGATGCGCAGGCGCACCTTGCGTCCGGACACCGTGGTGAACGTGTCCTCGATATGCGCGAGGTTTCCCGCGACCAGCGCGAAGAGATAACAAGGCTTGAGGTGTGGGTCTTCCCACACGGCGTAGTGACGCCCGTCGGGAAGCGGGCCGGCGTCCACCGGGTTTCCGTTGGAAAGAAGGACAGGGCAGTCGTCTTTCGAGGCGCGGATGGTTGTGCGGTACACCGCCATCACGTCGGGCCGGTCGAGGGTGTAGGTGATGTGTCGGAAGCCTTCAGCTTCGCACTGGGTGCAGAAAACGCCTTGCGACCGGTACAGACCCTCCAGCGCCTTGTTCGCTTCCGGATCGATCTCGACCTCGGTTTCCAGCTCGAACGCCTGTGGCGGCGTATGGATCGTAAGCCCGGTGTCCGTCACCTGATAGGCCGAGGTCGGCAAAACAGCTCCGTCGATCGCAATCCGGAGGAGTTTCAAGCCTTCGCCGTCCAAGACGAGAGGTTGGGCCGCCGCGGACGCCCGTTCGATCTTCAAGCGCGCAGAAACCCTCGTCGCGGCCGGAACGAGATCGAAGGTGAGATCGACGGTCTTGATGACGTATGGCGGCGGCACGTAGTCGGCGAGCCGGATGGTCTTAACGTCCTGGGCGGAGGCGGTGTCGGGGGGCATGGGGATCCTCGGAGCGTGGCGCTTTAGGGGTCTCTTAACCTCGGCGGCTCTATCCTAAACTCGGTGAAATATCCCGATTTTCAGAACCAGGTGGAGCGAAGAGATGCGCACCGTTGCATTCGTGCCGGCGAAGGGCGAGAGCAGCCGTATTCGCAACAAGAATACCGTTATTCTCGATGGTGAGTATCTTTTTAAGCGCAAGCTGAAGCAGTTGCTGGCGTGCCCCGAGATTGACGACGTCTATCTCGACACGGAATCCGAGAAAATCATCGAGATCGCCTCCGATCTTCCCGTCAAAGTCATCAAGCGTAACCCGAAGCTGGCGTCGAACAAGACCGACGGTCATGAACTCTTCGCGAATGAGTGCGCGAAAGTCGATGCGGACATCTACATTCAGTGCCTGTGCACCAGCCCGTTCATCACCACCGAGACGATGACGCGGGCGATCCGGGCGTTGAAAGCCGACAAGGCCGCCGATTCCCTGGTCGCGGTCCAGAAGCGCAAACAATACACCTGGGCGAAAGGCCGCCCGGCCTACGGTGAAGGCCGCATCCCGAACTCGGTGGACCTGCCCGACACCATCATCGAGTCCATGGGGCTCTATATGGTGAAGCGAGGGAAGGGAAAGACGAAGCCGAAACGCCGCTTCGGCGAAAAGGTCATGTTCTTCGAGTTGACCGATGAAGAAGCCTTCGATGTCAATTGGCCGGACGACCTTGCCTTGGCCGAACGCATTTCGGCCGGCTACCGGGCCGTCCATAACGCGCAGCTCGACGCGATCCGTCCGCACCTTTGCGCCTCCCTGCTGGCCGACATCTGCAAAGAACGCGGCATCAAGGCGCTGCTGCCGCCCGGATTCAGCCGGGTGAGCGGACGCTCGGTCCTGGGGATCGCAAAGACGCTGGAGCTGCGAAAGCTCGGCAAGAAGGACGACTGGAAAGGCATCTACACCGCCCTTGGAACCTACGATTTCGTTCGTCCGGGCGACGTGATCGTGGTGCAGAACGACGTGAAGGAGCGCGCGTATTTCGGCGATCTCAACGCCAACATCGCGATCCGTTCGGGCGCCGTCGGCGCCGTGGTCGACAGCTTCACCCGCGATTCCGCTGAACTCAACGGCCTGGAATTCTCGGTCTTCGCCAAGGGCATCTATTGCGACGACATCAAATATGAAGGGACGGTCCATGCCATGAACCGGCCCATCAAGATCGGAAATGTGACGATCAACAACGGCGATTACATCTATGCCGACGACGATGGTGTGCTGGCCATCCCCAAGGATTTGTGGCCGTCGATCCGGGACGAGGCCATGGCGACCTTGAAGAAGGAATTCGATATCCGCTATGCCATCATCATGGGCGAGGATGTCGGTAAGGTCCTGGGATTGCACGGCGCGTTCTAAGCGCCGCCGCAACAGACCGGCGCCGGCGTCCACCGGAGCGAGCCGCCATCATCTGGAATTGGGCGGTTCGCTCTAAGTTGTTGTTTGGTCGCGCCGTTTTTGCGAAAAATCGGTTCCCGCTTTTTCGCACGACGCACCGGTGGGCGTTGGATTCATGTTTCATACTATTCTGTTGTCTGGCGACCGTCCGGGGGACGCGCTTGCTCAAATATCGCCGGGCAAGCGCAAGGCGTTGCTGCCGCTGAACGGCCGGGCGATGATCCTGTACGTGCTGGACGTGCTCCTGAGCGCGCGCTCGGTCGACCACATTACGGTGGTCGCCAACGCGGTCGCGGACTTTCAGGACAATGCCGATATCGCCGCGCTGCTTACCGCGCGCAATGCGGGGTCGCGCGTCTCGTTCTACGAAGGCGCCGGAAGTCCCGCGGCCAGCGTCATGAAGATCGCCGAAGCCTTGGGCGACAAGACCGCGATCCTCGTCACCACGGCGGACAATCCGCTTTTGAGCGTGGCGATGCTGGAGCAGTTCTGCGACGGCGTTCGCCGAGATCCGGACCTGGACGCGGGCGTGGGCCTGGCCCGTGAGACCGATATCCGTAAGGCTTTTCCGGAGTCCAAGCGCACGTTTATCCGCCTGGGCGGGGAAGGCTACAGCGGTTGCAACCTCTTCGCTTTGATGCCGGGGGTTGGACCGAAGGCCGCGAGCGCCTGGCGCGAGGTGGAAGGGCGGCGGAAAAAGCCGTGGCAACTGGTGCTCCATTTCGGGGCTTTTACGTTGCTGCGCGCGGTCTTGGGCCTGCTCAACCTCGAAAAAGCGTTCCAGGCGGCGTCGCGCACCCTGGGCTTGCGCGCCAAGGCCGTGGTGCTGGATGATGCGGTCGCCGCGATGGACGTGGACCGCCAGGAACATATCCCCATCGCGGAACAGATTCTGACGGCCCGAGGGGAAGGCGCCCGCGCCCGCGCATCTTGAACGCTCTATCGGAAACGATCGATCCACCGCCTGTGCCGCCGCTGCGGCTGGCGTTCCTCTATAATCATGAGGGCGTCCACCAGGTGCGCCACAGCGCCGTCGTTATCCCGCAACTGCTTCAGCGCTATCGCGATATCCAAATCGCGGTGCTCGCAACATCCGAGGCCCTGATCGAAACGGTGCGCGATGTGTGCGGGCCCGAATTGATCGACCGGGTCGAGGTCGTCCGGCTGGGACGGCCGGCCTGGCGCAAGGCGCTCGCCGGGGTTCTCGACAAGGTCAGTCCTTTCAGCCGCCTCGATCATCTTTTCAGCAACCGCGATCTGTTCGCGCGCTTCGATGCCGTGATCGTCACCGAAGGGACGAGCTTGTTCCTCAAGAAACTGCGCGGTCTCGAACATCTCAAGATCATCCGCATCGACCACGGCGCAGGCGACCGTTCGATCGGCTTCACGCCGTCGTTTGGGCGCAACGATCTGGTGCTGATCGCTGGCGCCAAACAACGCGAACGCTTCCGGCAGCTCGGATACCTGCGTGACGATCAAATGGCCGTCGTCGGTTATACGAAGTTCGATGCCGTAAGCGCGACCTTACGGGAGAAACGCAAACTGTTTCCCGACGACAAACCCGTCGTGCTCTACAACCCGCATCCAGAACCCCGGTTGTCGTCCTGGTACGACATGGGTCTCGATGTTCTTGATTTTTTCCACGCCAGCAAAGACTACAACCTGATTTTCGCGCCGCATGTGATGCTGTTCCGGCGGCGTTTGCACATTTCGCTGGAGTCCTGGGCCGCGCGGTTCCGGCGGGACTTGCCGGCGCGGTTCCGGCACTGTCCTCACATACACATCGACATTGGAAGTTCCGCGTTGGTGGACATGACCTATACGCTGGCGGCGGACGTCTATCTCGGCGACGTCAGCAGTCAGGTGTACGAATTCCTGATCCATCGCCGACCGTGCATCTTCCTCAATGCGCATCGGGCCCGCTGGCAAGGGAACGCAAACTACGCTTTTTGGAATTTTGGGCCGGTGCTGGACAAGGTCGGCTATCTCGACGCGGCGCTGAAGGACGTCACCCTCTCGCACGCGCGTTACAAACCGATTCAGGAAGAAGCGTTCCAACAGACGTTCGATCTACAGCCGACGGCATCATCGGTCCGCGCGGCCGATGCGATCGCCGGCTTCCTGCGGCCCGCTTACTCCGCCGGCTGACGCGGCGGCGGTCCATCAACCTTGTTGATTTCCAGAACCTGGCAAATATAGCGGTCGACGATCACCTTGCTCACGCGATCGCCCACGTCGTCGACTTCGGTCACGAAGCGGATGCCTTTGTCTGAGACGTACTTCATGCATGTCTCGTAGGTATCGACGCGGTACCACGCGTTGTCCGCCGCTTGAATGTACACCACGGTGTCCTTGTCGCCCTTGCGCCAGGCTTTCACGCCGCCCAGGTCGCCGAACTGGAGCGGCTTGGCCGCGATCTTCTGTGGCGCGGGGCTCGCCGCATCCGCCGCCATGGCGGTGGATATGAATGCCAGGGCCGCCGCGCCTGCCACGAGGGAAAGTAAGTGCCGGAGTGAAAGTAAATGCCGCATGGGAACCTCCGAAATCTGGCGCGCTAGTCTAACGTATATAGGGGCCGATTTGAACGCGGGCAGCCCCTACAGGAGGAGGTCTTGCCGCCGGATCACGGTGACTTGATCGGGCAGCTTCTTCGCGTCCGCCACGACGCCCGCGCCGCCGAGTTCGGCGATGCCCGCTGTTACCGCGTGCGCGACTTGCAGGCGACTCGACAGGCCGAGGACGTAGGTTGTTTTTTGTCCCGCGCGCTGCCGGAACACGAGCAAGGCCTGGAATATCTCATCGTCACTGCGTCGCGGCATCCGCGAAATCTCGACGCCGGCCACGATGTGATCGAGCGCCAGGGCCTGCTCGGCGAGTTGGAATGGATCGAGCAAAAAGGCGACGTCGCGCAAGTACGGCCGGAACCGTTCGCGGATCGGCACCAGAGAGTCGGCCCCGATCCGCAAAGGGACGTGCGTGACCTCAAGGCGCAGATGCATCAGGCGCGCGCGTTGCGGCAGGCCTGAGATGATGCGCTGAATTTCAGGAAGGGCCGGCCCGCGCAGCGTCATGAACGGGATCGGCACCGTCAGGGTGGCGCGCAGGCCTTTCTCGAACATCTCGGTGAACGCGCGGGCGGCCATGCCGAGGAGTTCGATTGCGGTCGCATCGTTAGGCGGCGGACCGCCGGGCGCAAAAACGTCCGCGCCGTCAGGTCTCAGCGCACGGAAGAAGAAGGCGTCGACCGACTGCGTCTCCGCGTTCCAGGCGGGACGGAAGACAATCGTGAACTGGGCGGCTTCGGACTTGGCCGCAGGCGCTGTCGGCGTGACGCTCGGCCGGACGTTCTTGATGGGCCCCTTGGCCACAGGTTTAACAAGCTGCGGGTTCGCCGCTTCGCGCACGCTCTCGACCGCTTGTTTCACACGGTCCAGGTTCAAGGTGCCGTCGGCGTTCATGACGCCGTTCAAGTTCAACTTAGATGCTTCCGGCAACGGCGGGGGCATCTCGGTAAACTGCGCGCCCACGAGTTTTTCGCCGATGCGGGCGGCGATCGCGTCCGCGCGTTTCAGGGCTTCTTGTTCGGACAAAGCCGGGAACAGAAGGAGCCAGGTGTCCTGGCCTTGAGGAATGAAGGTGTTGCCGCGGCCGATCATGCGCGAGATCGTCGTCTCGGCGATCAGGAGGATGCGCGATTCATATTTTTCCCAGAGATCGCCGACGGCGCCGCGGAAGTCCGCGAGCGTGATGACTTGAACCCGTCCGCTCGCGCGGGTTTCGGCTTCCTGGACGAGATCCGTCAACGCCAGGGCGACGCCGTCGTCCCAATAGACCCGCGCCGCAGGGGCGTCGTCCGGCAGGGTTCCGGCGAACCGTTGAATGGCCCGATGCAGGCGATGAAGTGCGCGTTTCGCGGCCGCCGCCCAACGCGCGATCATGACGCGATCATGGCGCGGTCATGAGAGAGACGGGCCGTGGGCCGATGTTGTGAGGACGGCGTGTGTCACGGCGCTCAGGCGCGGCCGAACGGAATGCGTTCGAGCGGTCTCATCGGCAACCCCAAACCGTCCTGCGCGAAAACGACCAGGTCGCGGATCCGGATGGGGTGCGGGAGGACGGGCTGCGCGAGCGCGGTCAAAAGGTCCATGACCGATTGACGCTCGCCATCGTCATCGATGCGGTCGGTCAGCGAGATATGGAAGCGGAACTCTTCCATCACGTACGGATAGCCCCAGTGTTCGAGCATCTGTTCCTGATGGACGGTCAGCTTGTTGAGCTTGTAGTCCTCTTCCTGGTCCTTGCTGAGCGGCGTTCTATACCCCTCGAAAGCGCGGACGCAGGCCGCGGCCAGGCGTTCCAGCGCGGCGGACTCCGCAATCGGGGTCAGGGCAATGAATTTTCCGATGACGGCGAGTTCAAGCGGCGGGAGGTCGATCGCGGTCAGGCCGCGCGCGAAGACACGCGCCGCGGCGATCAATCCTTCCGGCGAATTGCTCGGATTCAACTCAAAGGGCGGCTTCAAGGTGCCATGAAAGCCATAACGCCGCGGGCTCTCCGTGAGCTGGGCGATCCGCTGCGGTGCGATGCCTCCCGCCGAGCCGATGGCCGCGGCCAGCGCTTCGGGGCCACGATGACCCAGCCAAGTCTGGCCAAAGGTATCCAGCGCGCTTCCCGGTTCGGGCGCGTAATAGATGGCGTATCGCGGTGCCTGATGCGCGGCCATACGTCGGTTCCCCTTTGCCGACACGCTCGCACGTGTCCCCCTGCGTCGCCGCAGATACAACGGCAAGCCGTATATTTAGTAGTACCAATACCTTAACAAATCGATCAAGCCGCTTCCGCCCGCGCGCCGTCGAGCCGTTCGGCCAGGCTGACCAGGTCCGCGAGCGGGCGGCCCTCCCGCCCGGCGGTCATGACGGTGTGGCGCCATTCACGGGCACCCGGGCAGCCGTAAAAGAGCCCGGCGGCGTGACGCAGCACATGATGGGCGAAGATGCCCGCGGCCATCTGCGCGCGGGTGTAATCCATATAGAGCTTCACGATCTCGGCGCGCGCCGGAACGGGGGCGGTGTCGCCGAAGAGGAGGGCGTCGACGTCGGCCAAGATGTTGTAGGGCGTATCGTAAGCCGCGCGGCCGACCATCAGGCCGTCCAGCGGCGCACCGTGCGTCGTGTCGAGATGGCGGCGGCCGGTCTCAAGGCAGGTGATGCCGCCGTTAAGGATCAGCTCCAGGTGCGGAAACCGCTCCTTCAACTGATGGACCCGTTCGTACTGGAGCGGCGGGATTTCCCGGTTCTCCTTAGGACTGAGACCCTTCAGCCAGGCCTTCCGGGCATGAATGGTGAAGGACGTACAGCCGGCTGCGGCGACGGTTTCGATAAAGCCTGTGAGATAGGCCTGACTATCGAGGTCGTCGATGCCGAGGCGCGTCTTGACGGTGACCGGGATCGTCACGGCCGCGCGCATGGCCGCGACACAGTCGGCCACGAGATGCGGTTCGGCCATGAGGCACGCCCCGAACCGCCCGGAGGTCACGCGGTCGCTGGGGCATCCGATATTGAGATTTACTTCGTCGTAGCCACGGTCCTCGGCCATACGGGCCGCCACGGCGAGCTCCTTGGGGTCGGACCCGCCGAGTTGGAGGGCGATCGGATGTTCCGCCGGGGAAAAGCCCAGAAACCGCTCCGGTGTCCGGCCCCGGACGATCGCCGCGCTGGTGACCATTTCCGTATAGAGCAGGGCGCGGCGCGAGATGAGGCGCATCAGAACCCGGCAGTGCCGGTCTGTGCGGTCCATCATAGGCGCGACGCTGAAGCGGCGGGACAGGGGCACGTCATCTCCTCGAAGGGCGTGAGGGCTCATGTAGCAGCGTGGCGCTCCCAAAAATAGGCCGGGAGCCATGGTTTTGGGATGATGCTTGACAATATGTTCTCAATTTGTTCCTATCGCCAATAGGAACAAAAAAGGAACATAGGAGCGACCCAATGTCCGCATCGGCGTTTTTGAAAGAAGCCTCGGCGTTAATCGGCCTCTTCGTCACCCTGTATATGTGGTCGGTCGTCGCCCTCGCGCTCCAGAGCTGAACCGTCTTAACCCATCCGGGTTAAGGGGATTTTAAGCTTTGGAAAGTAATAACTTTTTTACCGTGGGAGACAGCGCGCCTCATAGAAATTGAGGTTCGATGTTTGATCCAGGTCATTTGACTCGCCGAAGAACGGCACCATATAAGTGATCTGTGGAAAACTTTAAAAATTCTACTTTTGCGCTTGGGGCGCGCGGAGCGCCCAAATGAGCACCGCCCAGGTCGCGAATACCGGGATCGTGGGCTCAAGCGCGCGGATTCCACTCGCGCGGCACGCCGTCGCGTCGTCCTTCGATTACGTTGATTCGCTCGGCGAGGCTTATGCCGCGCCGCCCCGCGATCAATGGCACCGCTTCGAGGACGAGACGGACGGTTTCGATACGACGCCGCGCCGTCGCGGCCATCACGGACAATTTCAAGATCAGGTCGTCAGCTTTGGCGGCGTGCTGGTGTCGCGCGAAGTCGGCACCATGATTATGCAGGCGCAAGCCGCCCATACGTCACACGTGGCCCCGCCCTTCGCCGTCGAGGCGGAGCGGGGAATCGCGATCTATGAGTTTAATCAGGCGCTGATGGGCACCGCTCAGGTCGTCACAAACGTCGGCTATTCGCGGTAGCGCGCGGCGTAACCCGTCAGGGTTTACGCCATTGCCCGCCGGCATTCATCACATACCAACCGTTTCGCGCCGCGGCCTGCATCTGACGCTCGCCGGCGACGGCCTGTACGGCCTCGAGGGGCGTGCCTTCCTTTTGGGCAAGCTGGCGGTAGGCGTCCAGGCGGGCCTTGTTGATATTGTCCACCAGCGCGCGGATCTCGGCGTTTGCATCGGGCGTCACGGCGCCGACCAAGCCGTCGGGACGCTCGCCGACCACGCCTGAGGAACGCGCTTCGTCCAGATCGATGGCGAACGCGGGCGCGGCGGCGCCGAGCGTGAGCACCATCACCGCGGCGAAAACCGCGCGCATATTGCGGGCACTTTTGATTGTCATCGTAACCTCCATCTCCGGGTCGGCTAGAAGATTTTCGGATTCTGCTGCATCGCCTCTTCCACGCCCTTCTCGAGCTTCACGCGGACTTCCTGCTCGATCTTGACGTTGAGATTGATGACGATGGGTTTGTCGGGAACCTCGAGCCTTACGGTCGGCGAGCATGCGCCGAGAAGGCCGATCAATCCTAACAGGACTGCCGGCCGGATAAGAGCAACGCTCATTTTATTGTCGCGCACAGAGCCGATCCTTCCTTCTAAGGTCGTCGGGGTAATGCGAGTATTCTAGCCGAAGTTGGCGGGATTGCGGCAATACGCTTGGAGCGAGCCGCGCTAACTTGGAATGGGGCGGCTGTCTCCAAGTTTCGGTTTGGTCGCGTCGTTTTTGCGACAACCTGTTGCCGCTTCTCGCACGACGCTCTAGGGCGGTTTTCCCTGTCGAAGCTGGCGTTCGAGATCGGCGGGGATCCCCGCACCGACGAAACCTTGTTGCAATATTTGCGTCAGACGACCCGAGAGGTTGAGATTGAACTCGATCGGGTACCCGCCATAGAGATCCGGGTTCTTGCCCGCAAGCGCGACCAGCAGCGTGATTTCGTCGGTGACGGGGCCGTTCACGGTGATGGACATCCGATCATACGCGAAATTGGACAGCGCCTGGACCAGCAAGGCGCCTCCTTGCGATTGCGACAAGGCGGCGGGCGGTGTGGAGGGTGTGTAGGCGAGGCGGCCGGGAGCGTCGGCGCGCAAGACGCCGTTATCGAAATGAAGCCCGGCGCCGTCGCTGCGCAGCGGTACTTCGCCCGAAAGTGTTCCGGTAATGGAAAGCCCATCCACCTGCGCAAGGGCGGCGAGCCGGGCCATATCGACGGCCGCAACGCCGACCGCGAAGCGGCCCGGCTGTCCGTCAATGGGAATAGTGGCCTCCGTTAAGGTGACCTTACCACCCGCAACGTCGACCCCGCCCTTCGCGACGGCGAGAGCGCCGTTGCCGGGCAAACTAAACTCGGCCGCCGCGTCGGTCAGCGGAACGCCCGCGAGGATCGACTTCGCCGAGATTTTGCCCGGAGCCGAAGATTGCGGCGGAAGCAATGCGGCGAGATCGATTGTCGTCGAAAGGCCGACGACGTTTATGTCGCCAACCGCGAAACTCACGTCGTCGAATGTCGCAATCGCGGTTTCCGAACGCCGGTCGCCGTCCCAGGAGGCCTTGGCATCGATTCCGATTGTACCGCTGAGATCGGTAAGCGGCGCAAGGAAGGTGAGTTCGGCCGCGTCGGGTTTGCCTCCGCGCTCAAATCGCGTCGTTGGGACTGTAAGCGCGGCAGTCCCCCGGCTGAAATCGGGACTCAGGCGCGCGGTGTAATCACCCAACTTTGTTCCCGATGTCGTCGCGAAAACCCCGCGGATGTCGTAGTCGCCGTTCCGCGTCGTCAGTGTCGCGCTGGTGGCAAGCGCGCTTGCCGCGGTATCCGTTTCTCTAATCGGCCCGAGACGCGTGAACCGCGCATTCGCTTTGGCGGAAAGTCCATTCACTGTCATGGCCGCGTCCAGACGGCCGTCGCGCGCGGCGGCGAAAGGATGATCGAGGGAGACGCCTGCGGCGGTGATAGAGCCGGTCAGGGCAATATCTTTGGTCTGCGCCTTCATTTTGATATCGGGCAACCGGAGCGTCACCTGCGCGCTTTCGTCTTCGCGCGACTGGAGTGAGACGACGGGAAGTGCGAGGGCGATGTCGGCGGCGAACCCAGATCCGAGCGGCCCAAGAGTCACGTGCGGATTCCGCGTTGCCTGCTTCACGAGGTGAAGTTCCGCGGGTGCGGCGAGCGTCCAGGCGGCAAGAACGGCGCGATCCACAGTGAGGCGCAACGTCTCGACGTCGAACGCGGCGCGTCCATTGGCGATGCGCAGCGTGCTGGCGAACGCGGCGTTGGCGTCGAATCTCGTGTCCGCCAACGAGACATCGGCGACCTTCAACGCGGCGTCGACCCGCCCGCCCGACGTTTGGGTGGTTCCCGCATAGTCCGCCAGCGCCATATGGCCGGAAACCAATCCACCGCCGAAGGGAAAGGAAACGACATCGGCGCGCGCCTTGGAGATTTGGACCGTCGTGTTTTCCCGTTCTCTCGCCGCTTCGCCGGCCAACCCGAGATCGACGCGCCCGCCGGCGCCCTGGACTGTGGCGTTGATGTCGAAGCGGATCGCACGCCGTTCCCCGGCTGCGGTGACCACAAAGGCGGCGTTCGAGCGCGAGGGCGCAACGGTCAGCGACCAGGGCTGTTTCCCAAAGTCTTGTAGCGCCGCCATGCCGCCCGTCGTTCCCGCAAGCGAGGCGGCCGAAAGCGCGAGGGGCTCGTTAAAGGTGATGGTGAATACGCCGTCGCCGGCATCCACCGTCACGAGGCCCCGGGCATTCAAGACGTCGCCGAGACCGGGAACGGCGAAGTCGTCCACCGCGAGCGTGAAACGTCCGCGGCCCGCGGAGAGGGCCAAGTCGGTGGGCGTCAACACGCCGGTCCATTCTGCGGCGACGTTGACGCCTTGACCTTCGACCTGGCCATGCAGCGCCGTATCCCACCCGCCTGCCACAGCGCGTGCGGACAGGGAGAGCGGCGCGCGCAACGCCATGGTGGGCGTATTGACCTGGAGAACCACATCTTCGGCATTCACGATGTCGATGACGGGAAGCGCGAGTGGACCGGAGTCCGGTTGAGGCCGAAGCGGAAACGCGCCAAGCGTGACGCCGCCGTCGTTCCAGGTGAGCGCGGCGCGGAGTTGGGTGACGGTCAATGCGTTCAATTCACCGCGCGCGAGACGGCGCGCCGTAAAGTCGGCTTCGATGCGCGCAACCGTCAGGGCGCCGTTCTCGGCCGACAGGTTTTCGATGGCGACGCCGTTGGGACCGAGACGCGTGACCGTCAAGGAAACGCCGGAGAGGCCGGATTGCTCCAGGCCGCTCTTGATGAGGTAGGCCGCGAGAGGGGCTCTGAAAACGACAAGAAGGCCGATCGCGACTGCAACCACGACGCCGGCCATCCCCACGAGGCGCGTACGGCGCCATCGGGGGATCCGGTGGGTTTGCACAGATTCATCCATTGGCATCAGATCGTTGTCTTGTCACAGTGACTTGCGGCACACTCGACCCTACCGCCGCGGCAGAATTGCGGCATGGACGCATTATTAGAAGACTACGGATGAGCCCTCCCGCTGTCGACTCGAGCTTTGAAGTCGCGTTCTGGTTTCTTGATCGCGCGATCGAGGACGGTGAATACCTTCAGCCGCAAAAATTGCAGCGGCTTCTGTACCTGGCGCAGGCGTACTTCGGTGTGCTGCAGAACGGCCTGAAGCTGATGCCGGCGACATTCGTGGCGCGCGCGGAAGGGCCGGTCGAGCCGACGATTTTCAAAGCGCTTGCGCGCGGACGTCCGACGATCGACGTCACGCCCATCGACGAAGTGCCCCGCCACGTTCTCGACAGCGTTTGGCGCCAATTCGGCGCGCATTCGGTGGATTACTTGGACAAGTTGATCAAACGTCACCCGCCCTATGCCGACGCCCTGGCCGCCGGGGAGTCCACGGAGATCACCTTGGAGGCCATGATCGAATTCTACGGGACGCAGGGAACGGGACGGAAGTCAGTCCAGACGGCAAAGGATGCGCCGTCGGCGAGTAAGGTCCTGCGGCCGAAGGTAATGCGCAATCATAGCGGAAAGCCGGTGAACACCACCCGCTGGATGCCCAAGCGAGTGGATTAGGCGGATATGACGAACCTTAAGATTCTTCGCGCTTTTGGCTTGGCGTTCGCCCTTTGCGCGGCCTCGTGGACCGCCGTCGGGAAGGAGTGGACGCCGCGCGAAGCCCTTGATCCGAACAAAGCGCAAGCGCTGCCGGAATCGCCGCTTGAGATCGTGAGCGGCGAAACGACGCATCGCTTCACCGTCGAACTGGCCGACGATGACGCCGAGCGCGGCATCGGATTGATGCATCGCGGCGCCATGGCCGACGATCACGGCATGATTTTCGATTTCATGACCCCGCGCCGCGTAGCGTTCTGGATGCGCAATACCTTCATCCCGCTCGACATGCTGTTCCTGAAGTCCGACGGCGAGGTGGTGCACATCATCGAAAACGTCACCCCGCACTCGGAAGACACAGTGGGGCCCGACCGTCCGGTGCGCGGCGTACTGGAGTTGAACGCCGGTGTCGTGAAAAAACTGGGCTTGAAAGTCGGCGACGTCGTTCACCATGCGGTGTTCAAGACTCCGCCTGCCCCCTAGCGGTTTCGGGCGAAAGTTAACTCGCCGCCGATCGGCGCCAAGCAGACCGCGCGCAGGCAGGAGCGGAAAGAGCCCCCAAGATGGGCCCGCCACGGGCCTTGACACGCCGACGCTGCCCAAAAGCTGCTGAAATGCCGTCATTTTCCGTCAATTCCGTAGGTTCTTGCGTCATCGGGGCCGACCGCATAGGGTCCGGGCGATTTTCGAGGTGCCCGGGGTGTAGCTCAGCCTGGTAGAGCGCCAGCTTTGGGAGCTGGATGTCGGAGGTTCGAATCCTCTCGCCCCGACCATCACGCGGTGCGGCTTTTGCGCGGTGGCGGATAAAGATTTAAGATAAAGCCGGAGCGCAAGCGTAAGTGTGTGCAAGCGTGAGAGTGTAAGGCATGACCAAGACCGTAAGAATCTACAAACCCGCGAAAACCGCGATGCAGTCCGGCCGCGCCAACACCAAGCGCTGGCTGCTGGAGCACGATCCCGCCGACGCGCAAGAAGCCGATCCGCTGATGGGATGGGCGGGTTCGTCGGACACAGACCGCCAGGTGAAGCTGTGGTTCGCGAGCAAAGAAGAAGCCGTGGCGTTCGCCGGTCAGAAAGGTTTCGTCTGCCGCGTCGAGGAGCCGCACGACCGGACCATCAAACCGAAGTCTTACGCCGACAACTTCACAGCACGCCGGTCATAGAGCGACAACCCCGTAGCTGTTTCTGGCTTTCTGAGATTGCCGTGGAATTGACGGCGTATCGGACTCGTGTTGGACTCTTTTGGCGGAATGGCCTGGTTTTGCGACCCCGTAGCTCAGCTGGATAGAGCATCTGCCTTCTAAGCAGAGGGCCGGGGGTTCGAGTCCCTCCGGGGTCGCCATCAGACCTTCTCCCTGGCCCTCACCGTCCTTCAACCGCAAGCGCGCCGTCGGACTGGGCCCACAGCAGTAAGGAGAATAGCCCGTGGACGGCTGGTCGGATGAAGTGATGAGGGTCATGAGCGCCATCAGCGGTAAGAGGGTCGTTCCGCCCGCATCCGAACTGATGATCAGTTCCGTCCTGTATGCGCAGCTCTCTTACAGCATGGCTGGCGAAGACTCGCTCATGGCGAAGTTCTTCAAGAAGCGCTTGGGGAAGCGGCAACCGGGATTTTATATCGACATCGGTGCGGGCGCGGTTTGGGACATCTCCAATACGTTCATGTTTTATAGTCACGGTTGGCGGGGAATCTGCATTGACCCGAACCCTGCGTCGGCCGTGGAGTGGAAGCGCTATCGTCCAAGAGATGTGTTTGTCTCTGCCGCCGTCGCCGACGAGGAGGGGGCGGGATTTTGGCATCAACACACGGCGAACTGGGGCGCCTCCCGTGTCTCGCGGGACGGAATGACGCCGGGGAAGGAGTGGAAGGCTGGGCAGCCGGTTCCATTCCGGAGATTGGACGCCATTCTCGCGGAACACGCCGGCGACCGAGAAATTCAGTTGATGACGATAGATGTCGAGGGCGCGGAGCTGGGCGTTCTGGCCTCGAACGATTGGAATCGCTGGCGGCCAGAGCTCATCATGCTCGAATGCGTCGATTTCCAGTTCGATGCCCCTTACGCGGAGCCGACAGTGAAATTCCTCGTCGATCATGGATATCAACTCACCGACAAGATTTCGGCCAACGTCGTTCTGCGGCGTGCGTGATACGCGCTGTTACAAAAATCCCTTGCGTTTAAAGGCTTTAGCGGCGATCGCGCATTGACGGCGCGCGCTACGGTTGGGCTAAATGCCGCGAGCGGGCGCCCTTGGGGTGACTGGGTTCGTTCCGCCTCAGGGGGATCTCATGCATATGTGCGGCCTGCCGCGCGCGAACGCGCGGGCGCTGACCAAAGTAAATACGAACGTCTTGCGCCGCCGCGGCTGGTTGCTTGCCTCGGTGTTCAGCTTTTTTCCTATCGCGGACGCCGCTGCGCAGTCCGCGACGAACGTGGCGACGGTGGCCGTCGATGCATTCGGCGAGAAGGTGGGATCGGAGCAGATCGGGCTGTACAGCGAACAGGCGGTGCGAGGATTCAGCCTGCAGGATTCCGGGAACTACCGGCTCGACGGCGCCTACTTCATTCGCTCGGCGAATATCGTGCCCTTGACCCTCGACGGGACAACGATCCGCGTGGGCATCAACGCGCTGGGCGTCGATTTTCCGGCGCCGTCGGGAATCGTTGAGTATCGCCTCGCGGTCGCCAATCCCGGCGCGCGCGAGGAGTTCGAGGCATCGCCGATCCGCGACTACGGCGGAAACGCCTGGTTGTTGAAAGGTTCGATGGCCACACAGGACGGCACGCTCGGCGCCGCCTACGGCGTCAACATCATGAACGATACCGGGTACGACGGGCAGAAGCGCCGTCCACGTCATTACGCGTTCGTGCCGACCTGGCGTCCAAACGATAAATTCCAGATCCGCGGCATGTTTTCGGCCGACCGCTTCTGGAAGCCGGGCGGCGACTACGGTTTCGTCTTGTCGGGCACCGAGCTTCCGAAACCGATGCCGGTTCCCAATAAGTATTGGGCGGACTGGGGGTATTTCAGCCAGTGGCAGTTCGCCGGCGGTGCGATCGCGCGCTACAACGTGTCGGACGCCGTCGCCGTTCAATCCTCGTTCGTCTGGACAGCTCTCGACCGGTGGCGCCAGGACTTCGCGACGCTGACCGTCGGCGCCGACGGCACTGGCACGGCGACCGTCATACGGGGACGGCCAAGCGACGCGAGTTCCAAGGCGATCGAAACCCGTGTGCACTGGCAGGTGAGCGACGCGCAGCGTCTTTACACCACCGTGCGCTGGCGTCAGTCCGATAGCAATTTCCGGCCGGGCGTGGCGGTGCCGCTCGGGTTCTTCGATATGGAAGAGGGGCTGTCGGCCTCCGCCGAACCAGCGCCATTGCCGGATGCCGCGCCGACATACGATGAAACGCGTCAGGTGATGGGCGGCGTCGGGTATGAGATCGATTTCACGAACAGTTTCTGGGTTCGCGGCGCCGTCTTAAAGACGCGATACGAAAAAGACCGGACGCCGCCCAATCAACCGACG
This sequence comes from uncultured Rhodobacterales bacterium, assembly GCA_964576515.1. GTDB lineage: Bacteria > Pseudomonadota > Alphaproteobacteria > Rhodospirillales > Rhodospirillaceae > SHVO01. The sequence goes on along the minus strand of CAZNUW010000018.1, from coordinate 3,730 downwards.
CTGAGCAATGTGGCGACCCCGTGGCTCTACGACGTGGCGGCGACCTTTGCGCCGACGGACAGCCTGACCTTGTTCGCCACGACCGTCAAAGGTCTGGAAGAGTCGGGCACGGCGCCGAACAACGCCGCTAACCGCAATGAAGTGCTGCGGGCCGTGCTCGCCACGCAATACGAACTGGGCATGCGTTACCGCATATCGCCGTCGATGACCTTCATCAGTTCGTTGTTCCAGATCACCAAGCCGACGCCGGGCATCGACGCGGCGAACGTTTACCGCCTCATCGGCGAAGCGCGGCACCGTGGCCTGGAGCTGTCGCTGGTCGGACGTCCGACGTCCTCGATCAACATCCTGAGCGGGATGGTCCTGCTGGATGCCGACCGGCGGGGCGAATTGATCGACAGTGGCGCACTCGTGGGCCGCGCCGTGGGCGTGTCGGCGGTCAGCGCCCTGCTCAACGTCACATACCAACTGCCCTTCCTGAAGGGGCTCTCGATCGACGGTCAGCTCAATTACAACAGCAAGATGCTGCTGAATCAGCGCACCGGTGTCTATACGCCCAGCTATGCGACGTTCGATCTCGGAATGCGTTACGCCTTCGCGGTTGGGGATGTGCCGGCGACCTTGCGGATGCGCGTCGGCAACGTCTTTAATGAAAACACCTGGACCGCGAACCGCAACGAAACGCTAAACCGCCTGGGCCCGCGCGCGTTCCGCCTCTCGCTCACCACCAACTTCAATCACTAGGGCGCGCGAGGGATTCCGTCTCCACCAGTTCGCGGGCGATGCGATCGCGCTCGGCGCGATGATAGGCGAGGAGGCGAGAGGCCTCGTCGATCAGCTGAGGATTTTCGCCATCGGCCCGCCGTTTTGCAAGGTCCGCGGCTACGTCCGTTTCTTTCGATGCGTGCCAGGCCAAGGCGGTCCGGGCGGCCGTCACGACATCGGCCATGGACGGCGGCGGCGGGGGCGGTTGTCCGTAGTGCTCCAGGGCGCGGAAGCAGGGCGCGAACAACGACTCGTGAAGCGCGGCCAGCGTCCGCAGGCGGGTTTCAAGCGGGTCGGGCGCCGAGCGCCGCACGACAGATCCCATGGACACCTCCTCATGATGTATCCAAAATGGGGACTTCGTGATTTTCTGTCAACGCCGGCGAGGGCGGAACATCGGCGATTTAGATTTCGACCATCGCGCAGCCAACGACCATGTGGATGGCTTTGATCTTGGCCGGCTTGAATTCCATGGGTTCGCGCGGGTTGAACTGTTCGCAGGTTATGACGCGTTCGGTACGCCGCACGAGGCGTTTGATGAACGCCTGGCCGTCGACGGTCTGGATGACGATGTTGTCTCCCGGACGCACCGGCCGGGTGGGATCCACATGAAGCACATAGCCGGGCTCGAACGCCGGCGACATGCTGGTGTCGTGCACCCGCACGGCATAGGCCGTGCGCACGTCGCGCAGGGCTTCGGGACGCACGGTGACGCCTTGCCGCTCGCCTTGGTCGATAAACAGGCCTTCCTTGCCCGCCTTCACGAAGCCCAGAATCGGAAGGTCCCGCGGACCGGCCCGGAAGTCGCGTTCCTCGAAGCCGAGTCCGGTCTCAGCTGTGTCCCGTGAGAGGGCCGTGCCGGGGCGCTTCGTATCTTGATCCGGAAGAAGGTCCGCCGGCCGCATACCGTCGCCGAACGCTTTGGCGATGCGTTCCATCCATTCCTGCGACAGCCGGAGCTCGCCGTTCTCGAGCTTATAGATCTGCTGCCGAGTCGTATCGGCGCGTTCGCCCAGTTTCTCGAGCGACCACTGCCGGGCCAACCGGAATTCCTTGATCCGGTTGCGGAGGCGCGATTTTTGCGGTGACGCGATCATGCCCGTATTTTTTCCCAAACCGAACGCGGACGCAAGAGGGTTGTTGACAAAAAGTCCCCAATAAAGGTACATGCGTCCCTATGTTGGTTCTCCCTCTCACATGCTTCGCTCTTGCGCGCCGTCCCGTGGCGCGCCGCGCGGGGAATGGCTTCTTGTCCCCCATCCGGCCTGTTCCCCGCGCCACTTTTTTCGACCCCCAGAATGAAAGGATACCTCCATGGCGAAACGCGGCAGGCCGAGAAAGATCCGACCCGAGATCGATTGCGGCACCCCTGAACTCATTGCGAAACGGGCGGCGTTGACCGGAGGCGCCGATCCCTCCTTCGCGGAGCATCCCCTCGGCATTCTGTATGTGCGGGGATATCTTTCAAACGATCACGAACAGTCGCGGCGCATGTATGCGGCGGGCATGGACTTCGGCCTCCTTTGGGGACGTGTGTTCAAGCCGCCCTTCGCGCAGAGCCTGATGTCCCAGTTCGTTCCCGGTGGCGACGGGGGGATTTGGGACGAGGCGGCCGTGGCGGACGCCGAGGCGCGGTTGCGCCGAATCGTCACCTTTCTCAAGGAACGCCAAGTGTACGATGCGCTGGTGAACGCGGTGATCTATCGCCGGGCGAATCCCCGCACATTGGATAAGCTCCGAACGGCTTTGTGCAGACTCATCCAATACGACAAGGCCCACGCCCGCCGTCCGGCGGCGGTCGCCGCCGCGTGAGGACTGCACGCAGGGCGTGAAAACCATTGCGGCAGCATTTGCCTAAATGCTGCCGCGCTCGCGCCACGCGGGCCGCGTTGAATGACGATCAACGTCGTTTGACCAAGGAGGCCGAAATGAAAACCACCCTCGCGAGTGCAACTCTTGCCGCATCCGTCGCCGCTCTTGCGATGACGCTTCCCGCCGCGGCGCAAGCGGCGCCGGGCTACACCGATAGCCGCGTCGCCCTGCGCGCCGGCCCGGGATACGACTATCCGCGCGTGACGAATCTCGGACGCAACACGCGCCTCAATATCCATGGGTGTATCCGCCGCTTCGACTGGTGCGACGTCAGCGTGCGCGGTATTCGCGGCTGGATTCCCGCCGACGAGCGTTATTACCGCTATCAGGGCCGTCCTGTCCGCGTGATCGAATACGGCCCTCGAATCGCGCTTCCGATGTTGACGTTCAGCTTCGATACGTATTGGCACGACAACTATCGCCGCAGCGGTTTCTATGGCGATCGTGATCGCTATCGTCAGGTCTGGGCGCGCGACCGCGACCGCGACGGGATACCGAATCGGTTTGACAGGGACCGTGACGGCGACGGCGTGCGCAACAACCGCGATCGCGCTCCGAACAATCCCCGGGTGAGTTCGATCGATCGCGATCTGGACAACGATGGCATTCGCAACAATCGGGATCGCGATCGGGATGGCGATGGCGTGCGCAACAGCCGCGATGTCGCTCCAAACAATCCCCGTGTCAGTTCCTTCGACCGGGATATCGACAATGACGGCATCCGGAATAGCCGCGATCGCGACCGCGACGGCGACGGCGTTCGCAATCGGAATGACGTGGCGCCGAACAATCCGCGGCGCGACTAGCGTGATGTGAAGCGGAGAGGCACGTTAAGTCTTGCGGCCCTTGACTGATACAAGAGAGGGTGACGCAAGCGCCTCGAAGCGAAAGGGAGCGGCCGGTTTCTTGTGAAACCGGCCGCTTCTTTTTCCGCAGCGCGAATCTTCCGTTGACGAAAAATAGAACACGGCGGCAGTATCGAAAGTATACCGTACCTTTCTTGCGCTCCGCCCCTCGCGGGGCTTTTTTGTTTTCCGGCCTGATCTGCCCCCTTTGAAGTGGTCCTCCCTGAGGTATGTTTTTGCCATGAAGG
>CAZNUW010000017.1:0-27388 GCA_964576515.1 uncultured Rhodobacterales bacterium | reverse complement strand
GCGGAAGTCGGAACGGCGTCCGAGTGTATATTATGGAAAGAGAGCGATGGTCCGCAAGGCTCAGAAATACCACGCATTTGGGCAAAACCGGACCTCCACCCGCTTTCCACGGTCCGCGACGTGCCCCGCAAGCACATTCCCGATTTTTTGAATCATGAAATTCGCGGGCGGCGGAAATATCGGCTGACGAAAAATCCCTCTCGCGCGCAGCATGATCGCGCCACGTACCGCCCGTGGTCCTGTGCAGCGCGGCGATCGCGGCGCTGCGCAGGATTGACATCGTGAATCATGATCTTTGCCTCGCCGCGAACCTGCGCGGCTATGCTGATTCAAGCGTGCGGCGCTTGAATCGCCCGGTGTCGCGCAAGTGTCGCTTTCACAACGCCGCGTAAGGGATTCAAATCACACGAATTAACGAAATGTCGCGTAAGTGTCGCGTGTGAAGAACGATTCCTAAGCCGTTCATACGATGACGATAAGTCCGAAGTGTCGCGCGAAAAGTGTCGCGTAAGGTATGTGACAGGCCGTTTAGGCCTCGATCACGAGGCCGTCGTGGGCCGGAACGACGTGCGCGGGCAACGCCGTGCTGAGGGCGTCATAGTCGATGGCGTTGCTCATGTGCGTAATCACGGCGCGCGCGGGTTTCAGCGCCTCGATCCATTCCAGAGCCTTGGCGACATGGGCGTGGGTCGGATGCGGCGTCAGCCCGTAAGCGCCCACGATCCAGGCCTTCAGGCCGCGCACGAAGGGCCGCGAGATTTCGGGCAGTTCCAGGATATCGGTCGAATACGCGATATCGCCGAAACGGTAACCGATGGTCGTGCAGTTGCCGTGATCCTGCGCGAACGGCTGGATCGCGATCCCACCGATCTTGAGCGGGATCCCGGCCGTGATTTCGGTCGGCACGAGCCATGGCCGGAACATCGGCGCGCCCGGAGGAATGCCCTTGAACGCGTAGGCGAAGCGGTCCTTGAGAACCGCGAGCGCATCGGCGGGCGCGAAAATCGGCAGTGGTTGTCCGGTCACCCGGTTGATTTCGCGCAACTCGTCCAGACCGTGGATATGGTCGGCGTGCGGATGCGTGAAAAGGACGGCGTCGATGTGCCGGACGCCGGCGTCCAGAAGTTGTTCGCGTAAATCCGGAGACGCGTCGACCAGAAGGCGTGTGGCCCCCTGCTCTACCAGGATCGACGCGCGGCGGCGGCGGTTGCGGGCGTTGGCGGGATCGCAATCGCCCCAACCGGTGGAGATGGCCGGGACGCCGGGCGCGGACCCGCAGCCGAGGATGGTGACTTTCATGGAAGACATGCGTCCCAACCTAGGGAAAGCATGCCCGAAAGGCCAGTCTCGGCCGCGGGATGTCGCGTGACCTTAAAAGGCGTAGCGGGCGACCAGCTTGAAGACCGGGCCGGATTTCTCCGTCTCGATCTCATACTCGTCGTAGTCGCGGGCGATCTGATCGCCGAGGCTGTCGAACTTGTCGAACACTTCATCCTTGCTGGCGTTCAGCAGGTTCGAGCCCGTGAAGCGAAGGACCATGTTCTCGCCGAAACGCTTTTCGACGAAGGCTTCCAGGTCCGCGCCGTAGCGGGTGGTGACTTCCTCGGCGACGATGCGCCCATAGGCGCGACCCTGCTTGCGGTACGTCGTTCCGAAGGACGCGCCCCAGGCCGGCAGATCCTGGATGAAGCCGGTGCTGATCACGAATTTGCTCTGGTCGTTAAAGCGGCGTTCACCCACGGCATCCGTGATCTTGCTGTCGAGCACCGAGGCGTTGAAGAACACGCCGGTGTCTTCCAGGCCGAACGCCGTCAGCGGTGTGGAGAGATCGAATTCGGCGCCCCACACCTTGCCGTCGCCGGTATTGGCGCGGGTCAGCACAAACGTGCCCGGGCCTTCGCTGCCGACCCGGCCGGTGTTGGCGATCTCGATGACGTCGGCGATGTCGCGATAGAAGAAGTTGACGCCGACGACGCCTTGCGTGCCGAGATAGTGTTCGTAACCGATATCGAAGCCCCAGGCCTTTTCAGGCCTCAAGGCCGGGTTGCCCTGGAAATCGCTGTCGCCCATTTCCTCTTCCAGCACCGCCGGGGTGATGTCGTTGAAGTTCGGACGGCGCACCGTGCGCGCCGCCGAAACCGTCACGCGGTCGGACGGCGTCAGGCTCCAGCGCACGTGGCCCGACGGAAGCAGCGCATTGTAGTCGTTCTCGGTCACGCGCGAGGCGGCCGGGGCCGTGCGGTCGATGATATCGACGTTCGTCGTTTCGTAGCGCAGGCCCGCCTCCCAACTGATGGGACCGGTTTCACCCGAGAACATGACGTAGGGGTCGAGACGGCGTTCCTTGATCTCCGTGTCGCCGCCGTCGATCGGGGCATAGGCGCTCAAGGTGCCCGGGATCGAGGGACGCGGGGCCGGCGCATTTGGGATATTGCCGTCGTTGTCCGCCGACAGGTGGAGGCTGTCGCGGTCCTTTTTCATGTACTGAAGCCCGGCTTCCGCGCTGACGCCGCCGAAGTCGTGTTCGTGCGAGAACGCCGCCGAGAATTCCGTGTCTTGGATTTTGTTGCGCGTGTATTCGGTTTCAAATTCGTCGTCGTCCGGGAACGGGATGGCGTCCTCCAGATAGGCGAACTCGGTTTCGTCGGTCAGAGTCCGGTCGAAGAAGGTGGCGAATCCCACCTTGAACTGGGTTTTCCCGCCCAGCGCGCTGGTGGTGAACTTCCCGGTGGTCGACCAGTTCTCCTGCATGATGTCTTCGTTGGCGTCGTTGAAGGTGTCGGTGTTCGCGGCCGACTGGACGCCGTCGATATATTCGTAGGAACCTTCGTCTTCAAAACGATCGGTGCGGACATAGACGCCGCCGAGTTCAAGCTCGTTCTCGTCGCCGAAGGGCAGAACGTAGCTCGCGTTCGTCGAATAGTCCGTGCCGGTGCGCAAGTCGTCCTGGACTTCCGAGTTGTCCAGCGTGCCGTTCGGTTCGTCGTAGCGCAGGCTCAGTTTTTGTTTCGGGTTGCGGCGGCCTTGCATGCTGGCGCCGAACAGGAGGCGGCCCGGCCCCACCTGCCCGCCGTACACCGCGCCCAGGTTCTCGCGATATTTGTTGTCGTCAAAGCGCATCACACCCGCGCGGACGTATCCGCCGTCGAGGGTCGCGGCGTTGCGCAGGACGATATTCAGTGCACCCGCAACCGCGTCACCGCTGCGGTTCGCCGAATGGCTGCGCACCACTTCGACACGCTCGATGAGTTCGGCGGGGATGCGGTCGACGAAGAAGGAGCGGTCGGCCTCGCCGCCCGGCACCTTCTCGCCGTTGATGAGAACTTGCGTGTAGCCCGGATCGAGGCCGCGCAGGCGCGCGCCGTCGGATTCGAGGACGTCGGACAGGAACGTGACGCTGGGCACGCGACGCATGGCGTCGCCGGCCGTCAGCGGCTCGAAACGCTGGAAGTATTCAAGGTCGTAGGAGAGGACCGGTGCGACCTCTTCGGTGCGGTTGCGGAACTTGATGCCGGTGATGACGATCTCTTCAACCGCCGTGGTGGGCGCGGCGGCGAACTGTTGTTCGGCGTCCTGCGCGAACGAGGAACCACCGGCGGCGATAGCCGTGACGCTGACTGTTGTAAAAAGCACGGCATTGCGTGCGCGCAGCAGAGCGCCTTTGCGGCTCTTGGACATGAATATCTCCTGTGAGGTCTTAGGCCGACGGGAAAAATGCCGGCCGGGGCGGGAGATATCAGAGGAGCCGTGACGGTCTCTTTTCAGTGAGGTTACGGTTTCACGACGCAGGCGAACTGTGGCAAGGCTGCATCAGATGCGAAAACGTCATATTCTTGTCGCACGCGTGACGCGAACTGGTGACTAGAGTGCGCCCGCATTTTTAACTGCGAGGACGACGATGTTGATGCGACGCTTTTTGCTGGTGACCACGGCCGCCGCTCTGATCGCGGGCTGCGACGAGAAACCGAACGCCACAGCGCCGAAGGATCCTGCCGTCACCGTGATGGCCACGGCTGAGACGGCCGTGATGCCGGATGCGGAGGATGCGGCGGACGATCCCGCCATCTGGGTGCATCCGACGATGCCCGAACGCAGCCTCGTCATCGGGACCAACAAACAGCGCGGGCTTTTCGTCTATCGTCTCGACGGTTCCGAAGTGCTCCAGCGCGACGACGGGCGCATGAACAACGTCGACCTGCGCCAGAACGTGACGCTCGGCGATTTCACGGGCGATCTGGTGGCGGCGACAAACCGCACCACGAAATCGATTTCGCTCTATACGTTCGACGGCGAGACGGGCGCCCTCGCCCCGGTCCTTTCAATCCCGACCGGTTTCAACGACCCCTACGGCTTGTGCATGTACCGCAGCGCGAAGACCGGCGATCTTTATGTCTTCGCGAACAATGCCGACGACGGCATGTTCGCCCAATGGCAAATCACCGCGAGCGGCACGTCCTTTGAAGCCGAGCAGATCCGCAGCTTCAGCGTCGGCTCGCAGGCCGAAGGATGCGCCACCGACGACGAAAACGGCGCGCTCTTCATCGCTGAGGAAGATGTCGGTCTCTACGCCTATTGGGCGGAGGCCGAGGAGGCCGGCGCGCATCAGAACGCCCGCATCATCATCGATGCGGTCGCGAAGGGCCATCTGACCGCCGACGCCGAGGGCGTTGCGATCCTGAAAACCCCGGACGGCGGCGGTTATCTTATCGTCTCCAGCCAGGGCTCCTATTCCTATAACGTCTATGACCGCGCGGCGCCCTATGCCTTCCGCGGCGCGTTCCAGATCGGCCCGACCGGCGCGGACGCAGGGATCGACGGCGTTGAGGAAACGGATGGGATCGATGTGACGGCGGCGTTCCTGGGTGATGCCTATGCCGAAGGGCTGTTCGTCGCGCAGGACGGCTTCAACTACGACGGCACGGAAATCGGCAAGCTCGCGCACCAGAACTTCAAGCTGGTGCCGTGGTCGTCGATCCGTGAGGCGTTGAAGCTGCCGGAACCCGGTCCGGCTCCGGCGCTGGAGGAGGCGGTTGCGCCGGAAGCGGCGCCCGCGCCGAACTAGGCGCTTTTCGCCTTCGAGAACAGGCGGAAGAAGTTCTCGGTGGTCTGCCGGGCGAGTTCGTCGCGCGAGATCCCTTTGATCTCCGCGACGGCCGCCGCGGTGTGGGCGACATAGGCCGGCTCGTTGGTCTTGCCGCGGAACGGCACGGGCGCGAGGTACGGGCTGTCCGTTTCCACAAGCATGCGGTCCAGGGGCACGATCTTCACGATTTCGCGCAAGGCGTCGGCTTTCTTGAACGTGACGATCCCCGACAGCGAGATGTAGAAGCCGAGCGCGAGCGTCTTTTCCGCGAGCTCGCGTCCCGAACTGAAGCAATGGATGACGCCGGTAAACGCGCCCTTCTTCATTTCCTCGGTCAGGATCGCGTCCGTCTCCGCATCGGCGTCGCGGGTATGGACGATGACCGGCAGCTTGTTTTCGCGTGCGGCGGCGATGTGCGTGCGGAAGTTGCGTTCCTGTTCCGGGCGCGGGCTGTGTTCGTAGAAGAAATCCAGGCCGGTCTCGCCGAACGCGACGACCTTGGGATGTTGCGCCAATGCCGTCAGTTTCTCGACGTCCGTTTCGGGCTCCACCGCGGCCTCGTGCGGATGGATGCCCACCGAACAGGAAACATTGTCGAACTTCTCGGCGACCGCCAGGACGTTGGGGAACGCGGTGATCTTGGTGCCGATGGTCAACATATGGCCCACGCCGGCGTTACGCGCGCGCGCCATCACGCCCGCCGCGTCGCTGGTGAGTTCCGGGTAGTCGAGATGACAGTGGCTGTCGACCAGGAACGGCTGATTCACTTCGTCGCCCCCTCGCCCGCCGGCGCATAACGCGGGAAGATGCCTTGCGGCGCGGGCAATAACGTTCCGCCCTTCAAGGCGTGTGTCTCGCCCAGGAAGGCGAAGGTGCGCTGGTCGGCGGGCACCGCCAATTGGTCCAAGAGCTTTTCGGCCGCGGACGGCACATAGGGCTGCATGAGGATCGCGAGATGGCGGGTCGCTTCCGCCAGGACGTAAAGCACCGTGCCCATGCGGGCCGGGTCGGTCTTGCGCAGCGCCCACGGGGCCTGCTTGTCGACATAGACGTTCGCCGCGCGGACGACGCTCCAGACGGCGTCGAGCGCGATATTGAACGATTGCTGATTGATCGCGTCGCGGCATTGATCCAGGAGGCGATGGCAGGCGTCGAGAAGCGCGTTGTCGTCCTCGTTCAGCGCGCCCGGCTCCGGCAGGACGCCGCCCAGGTTCTTGGCGATGAACGACAGGAAACGTTGCGCGAGGTTGCCGAACTCGTTCGCCAATTCGCTGTTGATGCGTCCCGCGATCGCGGACTCGCTGAAATCCCCATCATTGCCGAAGGGAACTTCCCGCAGGAGGAAGTAGCGCAGTTGATCGAGGCCGTAACGTTCGATCATCTCATAGGGATTGATGACGTTGCCGAGCGATTTGGACATCTTCTGCCCTTCGGCGGTCCACCAGCCGTGCGCGAAGATCCGCTTCGGCACCGGCAAGCCCGCGCCCATCAGGAACGCCGGCCAGTACACGCAGTGAAACCGAATGATCTCCTTGCCGATGACGTGCAGCGATTCCGGCCAGAATGTTCCGAGTTCCTCGGTCTCCTTCGGGAAGCCGAGGCCTGTGATGTAATTGGTTAGCGCATCGATCCACACATACATGATGTGTCGGTCGTTCCCCGGGACCGGGATGCCCCACGAGAAGGTCGTGCGCGAGATCGAAAGGTCGCGCAGGCCGCCGGCGACGAAGCTGCGCACCTCATTGAAGCGGCTTTTCGGGCCGATGAAGTCGGGGTTTGAGTCGTAGAGCTTGAGCAGTTTGTCCTGCCAGGCGGACAGCTTGAAGAAATAGCTTTCCTCCTCGACCCATTCCACCGGCGCGCCGCTGGGCGCGAGCCGATTGCCGTCCGGTCCGTCGGTTAACTCGCTTTCGTCGAAGAAAGCCTCGTCGCGGACGCTGTACCAGCCTGCGTATTTGTCCAGATAGATGTGGCCGTTTTGCTCGAGCCGGCGCCACAGCTCCTGGCAGGATTCGATATGACGCTGTTCGGTCGTGCGGATGAAATCGTCGTTGGTGGCGCCGACAGCTTTCGCGAGAGACCGGAACAAGTCTGAGACTTCATCGCAAAAAACGATGGGATCGATCCCGCGCTCGGCGGCGGACTTCGCGACCTTCTGACCGTGCTCGTCGGTGCCGGTCAGGAATTTAACGCGGAAGCCGTCCAGGCGTTTGAAACGCGCAAGCACATCGCAGGCGATCGTCGTGTAGGCGTGACCGATATGCGGTTCGCCGTTCACGTAATAGATGGGCGTCGTGACGTAGTAAGAAGGCGCTGGGACGGGCGTAATGGGCACTGGGTCAAGGCTCCGGAAATATGGGCCCTGATATAGTCGTTTACCGGGCGCGGGGAAAGCCCGCGCCCGGCGAAACGTCTTTAAATCCGCCGCTTATTGGATTTCGAGCAACTGGATTTTGAACAGAAGGGTCGAGCCCGGCGGGATCGGACCGGCCGCCCGGTCGCCGTAGGCGAGATCGGACGGGATCGCGAAGTCCCAGGTCTCGCCGACGCGCATCATCGGCACCGCTTCCTGCCAGCCCGGGATGACGTTGCTGAGCGGGAAGGTCACCGGGTCGCCGCCGATCGAACTGTCGAACGGGGTGCCGTTGGTGAGCTTGCCTTCGTAGTGCACGGTCACGGTCGAGGCGGCCGTCGGCTGGCTCGCGCCTTCCTCGGCGCGCTGTTCGGGCGGACGGAACTGCAGGCCCGTCGCGGTTTGACCCCAGCCGGGGTTCTTCATGTTTTCGGTCAGGAACGGATCTTGGGTCGGAGCCACGGCTGCGCTTTCCTCGGTTGGTGTTTCGGTGGTGGTGGTTTCAGTGGCCTGTTCTTCGGCCGGTTTCTTTTCGCACGCGGCGAGTGCGAACGCGCTCACCATCATGGCCGCAACCACGATCTTCTTCATTCTTGTTCTCCTTGGTTTAGATAGGCTGCAGCTTACGCTGCGGCTGGGGCTTTGGCCACCGTCTGCTCTACGGACCACAGCATGAGCATCATGCTGCGTTTCCTGTCCAGGTTGACGGCTTCGGTTCGGCGCGCCAGATGGCCGATCTTGTCCCAGACTTCGGCCCATGTAGCCGGAGGCGCGGCGGCAAGCAAGCGCCGTGCGAGCGTGCGTTCGCCGGGAACAATTTCGCTCATGGCGTCGACGCCGCCGCGCGCGCCGACCGACACCATGCGCGCGAGCCACCATCCGAGCAGGCCCGACAAGGTGCGGAACGCGTCGCCTTTCAAGGCCTGATCGCTCAAGCTATGCAACCGTCCGGCGTGCAGTTTGGGCACGTCGCCCAGCAACGACATGAGGCCGTTGAAGAGCTCAACACCGCCCTCGTCCGCCAGTTCCAACGCGCGGCCGATGGAGCCGTCCCCAAGAACCGCGAGTGTGGCGACGTCCTTTGGCGGAAGGTCCGTGCGATAGCGGTTGAGCAGGCTGGTGACTTGCTGTTCGCGCAGCGGTCGCAGGTCCAGGCGGCGGCAGCGGGACCGGATCGTCGGTAGAAGACGGTCGGCGTTGTGCGCGACCAAAAACAGCAGAGCGCGCTCCGGTGGTTCTTCGAGGACTTTCAACACCGCGTTCGCGGCGTTCGCGTTCATCTCGTCGGCGGCGTCGATCACGATGGCGCGCCATCCGCCTTCCGACGGCGTCATCGACAAGAAGGCGCCGATCTCGCGCACGTCGTCGACGGTGATGACCGTCTTGCGCTTGGTCTGCTTCGTATCCGCCCACGCGCGCTCGATGGCGCGGAAGTCGGCGTGCCCCATGGAGGCGACGCGCCGGAACACGGCGTCTTCCTGCGACATCGCAAGTGACGTCGGCTTCGGCGGCGCGCCGAAGAGATCGTTGTCGGAACCGCCCGACGACTGCGAAAGCGCGTAACGCGCCATCCGGTAGGCGAGCGTCGCCTTGCCGATGCCGCGCGGTCCGGCCAGAAGCCAGGCGTGCGCCAGTCTGCCGGTATCCCAGGCGGCGAGAAACTCGCGTTCGGCGTTCTCATGGGCGATGAGATAGGGATTGAGGCGCGGCGTCGGGATTTCGGGCGCTTTCTCGGCGGCGGCCATTTTACTGTCCGTCGAGCAGCGGAAGGACGGCGGCGACGATCGCGGCGTGGACAGCCTCGATATCGCGCGTGGCGTCGATCACCTTGCAGCGCGCGGGATCTTTCGCCGCGATATCCAGGAAGCCGTCGCGCAGACGTTGATGGAACGCGAGCGCCATGGACTCGTAACGGTTCTCCGTCCCGCCCCGGCTGTTGGCGCGCCCCAAGCCGGTTTCCGCCGGAAGATCGAGGATCAGCGTCAGGTCGGGTTTGAAGTCGCCGAGCGCGGTCCGTTGAAGCGCCTGAAGTGCGGCAATGTCGAGACCGTGACCATATCCTTGATAGGCGATGGTCGAGTCAAAGAACCGGTCGGAGATGACGGTCTTTCCCGCCGCCATCGCGGGCCACACGGTTTTCACAAGGTGGTCGCGGCGCGCGGCCGTGTGCAGCAGCGCTTCGGTCAGACCGTCCCACCTGCTGTCGGCGCCTTCCACAAGGAGTTTACGGATCGCTTCGGCGCCCGGCGCGCCGCCGGGTTCGCGAGTAAGCGTCACGTCGTGACCACGCGTTGCCAGGAACGCCGCAAGCTTCTTGGCCTGGGTGGACTTGCCGCCCCCCTCGCCGCCTTCCAGCGTCAGGAATAACCCCGCGGTCACCGTCGGCTACTGGGCCGGCGCGGGCGACGGCGTTGCCGACGACACGGGCGCGGCGGGCGGGCCAAAGACGATGTACGACGCCGCGGCCTTCAAGCGGCCGATGTAGCCGAGCCGGTCGACATCGGCGGCGGCCTGCAGCGGCACTTCGATCGGCTCCAGGTCCTTGCCGGTGATCACGACCTTCGCGACCTCGGCGCCCTTGGCGATCGGCGCCGGGATTGGCCCCTCGTAAACGACTTTTACTTCCAGCGACTGATTGGCGGCGCGCGGGACGGTCACCATCACGTCCCGCGGGATTACCAAGTTCACATTCCCCGTATCGCCCAGCCAAACCTCGGCGTCCGTGACGACTTCGCCCGCCGTGAAAAGCGAGCGGTTGGTGAATTCGCGGAAACCCCAGTCCATGAGCTTCGCGGTTTCCTCGTCGCGGTCCTTCATGGTGTCCATGCCGTTCGCCACAAGGATCAGACGGCGGTCGTTGCGGATGGCCGAGGCGGTCAGACCATAGCCCGCGATCGCGGTGTGGCCGGTCTTCAGCCCGTCGGCGCCGCTGCCGACGCGATAGAGCAACGGATTGCGGTTGCCTTGCGTGATGTTGTTGTAGGTGAACGACGTCTCGCTATAGAGCGAATAGTACTCGGGGAAATCGGTGATGATGCGCCGCGCCAGGGTCGCGAGATCGCGCGGCGTCATCAAATGCTCTTCATGCGGCAGGCCGGTTGCGTTCCGGAAATGACTTTGCGTCATCCCCAGTTCCTTGGCTTTCGCGTTCATCTGATCGGCGAAGGCTTCCTCGCTGCCGGCCAGGGCTTCGGCCAGCACGATGCAGGCGTCGTTGCCCGATTGCACGATCATCCCGCGCAAGAGGTCTTCGACCTTCACGCGCGCGCCGGGGTTTAGGAACATGGTCGAACCGCCGCTGGCCGCGCCGCCGAGCTGCCACGCGTTCCGGCTGACGGTCAGTTCGTCGTCCAACGAGATACGGCCCGCCTTCAAGGCGTCGAACGCCATGTACGCCGTCATCAGCTTGCTCATGGACGACGGCGGCATCTGCTTATCGGCGTCTTTCGCGCCGAGAATGGTACCGGTCTGGAAGTCCACCAGCACGTACTCGCGCGCGTTGATGTCGATCGACGCCGCCCCGGCCGGAACCGTTGCGAAAATCGCAACACTGAAAACAGTAGCGAGGAAGAAGCGCTTCATCGGAGTCCTAACCGTCAAACTGAAAACGATGCGGAAGCCAGGCCACGGCTCCCACCGGCGAATGTGCGAGTCTAGTCCCGAACGACCTGGGCGTCATTATACCCATAGCTTTTGACGCGCGTGAGCAGCGCATCCGCCATGGTCTGATCGACGAGCGGACCGAGCCGCACGCGGAAGATCTGTTTGTCGCCGGAGGTCACGGGCAGCACGAGAACGCTGCCGACCCCAAGATCCTTGAGTTGCTGTTCAAGCCTGTGCGCGTTCGCGATTTCGCCGAATGCGCCGGCCTGGATGAACAAGTTGGTCGCCGGCCCGCTTGCGGGCACCGCCACCGCAGGTTTAGGTGCGATCGCGGGCGCAACGACTTTCGGCTGTGGCGGCGGTTTCACGGCCTGGGCCGCTACTGGCGCAACGTTGCCCGATATCACGACCGGAGGCGGAAGCGTGTCGGCCTTGATCGAACCGCGCGGCACGGCGGCGATCATCGGCATTTCCGGCGGATTGCGCTTCAGGGCGATATTTTTGAGATCAAGGCTCTGGGCGGCGTCGATCTCGACACGCACGCGCGCGGTGCCGGCTTCGTAGAAACCCAGAAGCTGCGCCGAGCGGCGCGATAGATCGATGATGCGCTTGCTGTGGAACGGCCCACGGTCGTTGATGCGAACGCTAAGCACGCGGCCGTTGTCGAGATTGGTCACTTTGACGATGCTCGGCAACGGCAGCGTCGGATGCGCCGCCGTCACGGCGTTCATGTCGTAACGCTCGCCGTTGGCGGTCCGCTTGCCATGGAAATCCTGGCCATACCAGGAGGCCACGCCCTCCTCGATATAAGCGTAGTCCTCGGACGGGTAGTACCACGTCCCGGCGATCTCATAAGGATTGCCGACCTTATAGACCCCGCCCTCGGGCGTTTCGGAGGTCGCCACAGCCGGTGGCGGTGGCGCCGTAACGGGCTTATTGCCCCCCGCGCACCCCGCCAGACCCAGCGCGACCGCGATCGCCGCCGGGTGAAACACCCGTTGAAAATTGATCATTACTAGCGTCTTAGTAGGCCAAGCCCCACAATTCCTGGTATTTTAGTCGAAAGTGGGCAGGCCAGCAAGTTGGGGCGCGCGCGCCGGGCTAGGTGTTTGTAACCACCGCGATCAGGGCGCGGTCGGCGTAACCGTCGGGCGGCAGCCCCCTGGCCTTCTGGAAGCGCCGCACCGCCTGACGCGTCCCGCTGCCCATCACGCCGTCGGCGTTACCCTCCAGAAACTTCTGTGCGATCAACCCTTCCTGAAGGACGACCACATCCTCGCGGCGCAAGGGCTGGGCGGGATCCGCGGGCACGGATAATCCCGGCGCGCCGATCAGACGATCCGCGAGATGGCCCACGGCGATGGCATAGAACGCCGAGCGGTTCCATTTGAGGATCGCGCGATAGTTTTCATAGAGCAGGAAGGCCGGTCCTTTGGCGCCTTGCGGCAGCGACAAGGAGGCCGCGACATCGACGCCCGGCAATGACCCGCCGTCGGTTCTGCGGATACCGAGAGTGCTCCACTCCGAAAGCGGCAGGATGTTTTCCTTCGCGTCCACGTCGAGGCTCGCGAGACCGACGTCGAACCCGGCGGGGAGCTTCACTTCGCGGCCCCATGTGCGTTCGCCGTCCCATCCAAGGCTATGCAGATAGTTCGCCGCCGAGCCCATCGCGTCGGGGATGCTACCCCAGATATTGATATGCTTGTCACCGTCGCGGTCGATGGCATGGCGCAGGAACGTCGACGGCATGAATTGGGTATGCCCCATCGCGCCCGCCCACGAGCCGCGCATATCGGTGACCGCGATATGGCCCGCGTCGGCGATCTTCAGCGCGTTGAACATCTCCTCGCGGAAGAAGGCGCTGCGGCGGCCATCGAAGGCGAGCGTCGCAAGGGCGGTGATGACCGGATATTCACCCGTCACGCGACCGTAATTTGTTTCCAGGCCCCAGAACGCCACGAGGAACCGGGCCGGCACGCCGTAGTCGCGCTCAAGGCTCGACAGGAGCGCGGCCTGTTGCCCGAGTTGCGCCCGGCCATCGGTGACGCGCCGGTCCGAGACCGCGTTATTCAGATAGCGGGAAAAGGTCTGGCTGAACTCCGGCTGGCGGCGATCCAACTCGACCACACGGGCGATCGGCTGGATGCCGGTCAAAGCGGTCTGGATGGTGGACGGACCGATCCCGCGTTTGACCGCTTCGGCGCGCGCGCCCTCGAGCCAGCGGCCGAAGTCCTCGGATGAGAGCGAAACGGGCGGCGTCAGCGTTGGCGCCGGTGATGTCGCGGACGCCCCGGCGGGCACGGGATTTTGGGCCCGGGGCGTGCTCTGGCACGCGGCCACGACCGCGCCACCGAGGACACCGAGCGCCGCGCGGCGCGGCATTGCGCAAGCCTTATGGAACGTCATGGAATCCATCACCAAAAGCTCCGTCATATGGCGAGACGCGCGTCGCCGCAAGACGCCCGCAACAGTGGAAATGGCGCACCCGTTCCGTTAGACTTCCCGCCGCTTCCGGAGTGGGACCGGACAAGAGGGGTTGAGTGCCATGGCGCAGGATCAAAAAGCTTTCGAGTACACGACGGAATTGGCGAAATCCGGCGCGGCGCCGCAGGACACCGGGTTCTTCACCGAGTGGGTTCTGAACATGTTCGCCGGCGCGATCGATATTCAGCTCAATTCTCCAATGCTGACGCTTGTGTACGTGGGCGTGCTCGTGGGGTTGGTGATCCTTCGCCTTTACACCGAGAACCCTGTGAAATCCCTCGGGTGCCTTGCGATTTATATCTATACCACGATCCAGGCGTTCTCGCTCTATCGCGCGTCGCCGTTCGTTCTCGATTTCACGCCCGAAGGCTGGCAGGTGACCGCGAAAAGCATCATTTTCGCCGGCATGTTCACCGGCCTGTGGGTGTGGGGTGTGTCTCGCGTCCTGCAGTCGTTCATCATGGCGCTGGTGACCATGGGTCTGGGCCAGCTTCTCGCTCCCATCAATCCGCTCCGCCTTTTGGACAAGCTCCGCAAGTCCGATAAAGACCTCGATGCGATGGAGGAAGGTTCCGCCAAGAACCCGAAACGCCAGCTCACGGCCATCATGTTCACTGACATCGTCGGCTATTCCAAGCAGATGGGCGCGGATGAAGCCGCGATGGTGAAGAAGCTGAGCATCCATAACGAGATCATGCGCAACCAGATCGTGCGCAACCGCGGTACGGTCATCAAGACCATCGGTGACGCCTTCATGGTGCGTTTCCGCTCCGCCGAGAATGCCGTGCAGTGCGCGCTCGATTGCCAAAAGGGCATCGGCGACTACAACAAGGGAAAACCGGCGAACGACCAGTTTCATATCCGTATCGGCGTGCATATGGGCGAGGTCATCCATACCGGTACGGACGTGTTCGGCGAAGGCGTGAACATCGCCGCGCGCATCGAACCGCAGTGCGATCCCGACGGCGTGACGGTGTCGGACGTCGTTGCGAACGCGGCGCGCAACAAGGTCCCCGCGCACTTCATGTCGATCGGCGTGCGCCCCATGAAGAACATCGCGAAGCCGCCCGAACTCTTCAAAGTCTTCCCGATCGAGGAACAGGCCTCGCAGAAAGTGGCGAAACCCGGCGCCCAGGCGGCTCCCGCGGCGGCGGGCGCGCCCGGCGGCGTGTTCAAAATCTGATGCCGCTGGCGCGCGGCTTTCACGGCGCCATTGCCGCGTTCGCGGCCGCACTGGTTTCGTTCGCCGTTTGCGCCGCCGAACACGTGACGCTGGGGACGGACTGGCGCGCGCAGGCCGAGCATGGCGGCTACTACCAGGCGGCCGCGACCGGCCTTTATGCGAAGGCCGGACTCGACGTGGAGATTCGCCAGGGCGGTCCCCAGGTGAACCACTCGCAGCTTCTCGCGGCCGGGCGGCTTGATTTCAGCGCCGTCCCGAACTCCTTCATCCCGCTCAACTTCGTCCAACAAAATGTGCCTGTGGTTGCCGTCGCGGCGATTTTTCAGAAGGATCCCGCCGTCCTTATCGCGCATGCCGGCCAGGGTCACGACAGTCTTGAGCACCTGAAGGGCGCGAAAATCATGATCTCGCCGGACACCCGCATCGGGTTCTGGCGGTTCTTGAAGTCGAAGTACGGCTACACCGACAATCAGATCGCTCCATACACCTTCAATCTGGCGCCGTTCCTCGCCGACCCGCGGGCGATCCAACAGGGCCTCTTGTCGAGCGAACCCTTCCAGATCGCACGCGCGGGCAAAAAGCCGGTCGTGATGTTGTTGGCCGATGCGGGCTACGCGAGCTATTCGTCCGTGATCGTGACCTCGCGCGCCCGTGTGGAGAAGGAGGCCGGTCTGGTCCAACGCTTTGTCGATGCAAGCATTCAGGGGTGGATCAGCTACCTGACCGGGGACCCCTCGCCCGCGCATGCGCTTATCAAAAAAGACAATCCCGATATGTCGGACGACCTTCTCGCGTTCGGCCGCGCCAAGCTCATCGAAAACGGCATGATCACCTCGGGTGACGCCGCCAAGGATGGGATCGGCATGATGACGGACGTTCGGTGGAAGGCTTTTTTTGATGTGATGGCGGCGGACGGCCTCTATCCGCGCGACATGGATTTCCGCCGGGCCTATACGGCGGCATTCGTCGGAAAGCCTCAGCACAAACCGGGCGCCGCGCGTTGACGGCGGTCGCGGTCCGCCTGACCGGTGTTGAGAAAACCTTTTCCAGCGGGACCGCGGCCGTCGCGCCGATAACGCTGGATATCGCCCGCGGCAGTTTTGTGAGTCTCGTCGGTCCGTCGGGATGCGGCAAATCGACGCTCTTAAGGATGATGGCCGGCTTGCTCGCCCCCAGCGCCGGTGATGTCGGGCGCATGGCCGGAGGGATCGGGTTCGTCTTCCAGGATGCGACGTTGATGCCATGGGCGGACGTTGCCGCGAATGTAGCGCTTCCACTCGCCTTGGAGCGGCGTCCCATTGACGCGGTCCCGGAAACGCTTAAGCGGGTTGGCCTCGACGGATTTGAGCGCGCGTACCCGCGTGAACTTTCGGGCGGCATGCGGATGCGCGCCTCCCTCGCCCGCGCCATCGTGACCAGCCCAACTCTCTTGCTGATGGACGAGCCCTTCGCGGCGCTCGACGAATTCACGCGGTTCCGGTTGAACGACGATCTGCGCGCACTGTGGCGTCAAAACCAGTGGACCGTGGTGTTCGTCACGCATTCCATCCGCGAAGCGGTCTTTCTCTCCGAGCGTGTCGTCGTCATGTCGCCGCGCCCAGGCCGGGTAATCGCGGACGTCGCGGTGGATCTTCCCGATCATCGCGACGAGACGGTCCGCGCCAGTCATGCTCTTGCCGACCAATGCGCGCGTATCGGTGAAATCTTGCGCCGCGCGCTGGACGGGGGAACGTGATGAGAATCCTCGCGCCGCTTGCCTTCGGTATCCTCCTTCTATTCGGATGGGAAGTCGCAGTGATCGCGGCCGGCATTCCCGCCTACATCCTTCCTGGGCCATCGGCGATCGCGACCGCCCTGATCCAAAACGCCTCGGACCTGGCGGCCGCGCTCGCCGTGACCTTGCAGGTGACTGTCGCCGCCTTGGCCTTGGCGGCTGTGACGGGCGGCTTGGCCGCCCTTGCGCTCGCTCAGTCGCGCCTTGCCGAGCGCATCTTTTTTCCCTACGCGATTTTCCTGCAGGTTACGCCCATCGTCACCATCGCGCCTTTTGTGATCATCTGGGTGGAGAACGTATTTCTGGTGTTGTTGATTTTGGCTTGGATGGCCGCGATCTTCCCGATCATCTCGAACACGCTGCTCGGTTTGAAAAGCGTGGATACAAATCTGCAAGACCTCTTCCGCCTCTATGGCGCGTCACGCTGGCAGACAGTCAGGCGTCTGATGATTCCCAGCGCGCTTACCTACTTTTTAGGAGGATTGCGGATCGCGGGCGGGCTCGCGCTGATCGGCGCGGTGGTGGCGGAAATGGTTGCCGGGACTTCGGGTGCGCGTACCGGCCTCGCGTCGCGGTTGGTGGAGGCGAGCTACCGGCTCGAACTCGCGGTGGCCTTAGGGTGTTTCGCGCTTCTCAGTGTGTCCGGACTAGCCCTCTATCTGGCGCTCGATGCGTTTTCCAAGCGGCTCTTGCGCCATTGGCATGAAAGCGCGCGGACGAATACCTGATGACGGATTAGGGTTGATCGGGCCCGGCGAACTGAAGGTCCGGGTCGTGGTTGCCGTCTTGTTTGCCGTAGGTGCGAAAAAGGGCGAGGACGCGGGCCATTTCCTCATCGCTTAAAATTTGCGGCACACCGACCTTTAATGCCGCCGCATACTGCGCGGCCAAGTTCTCGACCTCGCCGGCCATCTTCAAGGCGGCGGTAAGGTTCGGTCCCGTCGCGATGACGCCGTGATTGGCCAGCAGGCACGCCTTGCGATCCTTGAGGGCGGCCAACGCGCCATCGGACAGGTCCTGGGATCCGAACGTCGCGTAGGGCGCGCATCGAATGTCCGCGCCGCCGGCGACGGCGACCATATAATGGAATGCGGGAATGCCCTGGCCCGTGCACGCCAAGGCTACAGCCGCATTGGAATGGGTATGTACGACGGCGTTGACGTCCGGGCGCGCCTTGAGGATGTCGCGATGGAAACGCCATTCGCTCGACGGGCGCCGAGCGCCCCACCACCGCCCGGAAAGGTCCATCAGCGGAACATCGTTCAATTGTTCGTAAGGGACACCCGATGGGCTGATGAAGAAGGTATCGGCATCCCTGCGGACGCTGACATTGCCCGATGTTCCGTATGTGAGCCCGCGCTGCGCGAGCGCGCAGCAGGTCAGGATCAGTTCCGCTTTGAGGCGGGCGTCGCTATTGGAGTATGCGATGGTGTCCATTCAAGCCGCCGCGCGCGCATGTTCGGGAAACAGAGCCAGTAGCCCGTCCTTGGTCGCCGGGCAAGTTCCCCGCTCGGTGATGAGGCCCGTCACATAGCGCGCCGGAGTGACGTCGAAACCTATGTTGAGCGCCCCGCTCGCGGGCGGGTAGATGTTGACCGTTTCGAGGGCGCCCGCGGCGGTCAATCCGCTGACGTGGGACAACTCCCGCGCGTCGCGTTCCTCGATGGGAATATCCGCGCCGTCCGCCAGCGACCAGTCGATTGTGGTCGACGGGAGCGCGACATAAAACGGAATGCGGTTGTCGAATGCGGCCAGCGCTTTCAGGTACGTCCCCACCTTGTTGCAAACGTCGCCGCGGGATGTCGTACGGTCGCTGCCGACAATCGCGATGTCGACCTGTCCGCGCTGCATGAGGTGGCCGCCGGTGTTGTCGGCGATGATCGTATGGGGAATTCCGTGCGCGCCGAGTTCGTAGGCGGTGAGTGAGGCTCCTTGGTTCCGCGGGCGCGTTTCATCCACCCAGACATGAAGCGGGAGCCCCGCATCGTGCGCCTTGTAGAGCGGCGCGAGGGCTGTTCCCCAATCCACGCACGCCAGCCAACCCGCATTGCAATGGGTGAGCACGTTCAAGGGACCCGTTCCGCCCTTGGCCGTAAGACGCTGCTGCAAGATGCTATGGCCGTGGCGGCCGATGGCCTCACATTGGGCGGCATCGGCATCGCAAATCTCGGCCGCGCGCGCAAAAGCGCGTACGGCGCGTGCCTCAGGGGCGTGCGGAGACAACGCGTTATGCATTTGCTCCAGCGCCCACGCCAGATTGACGGCCGTCGGCCGGGTGGCGCGAAGTTGCTCGATCGCCGCGTTGAGGTTGGCGTCAGTCGGGTCCGCCCGCATCGCAAGGGCCACGCCATAGGCCGCTGTCGCGCCGATCAACGGCGCGCCACGCACCATCATCGTGCGAATGGCATGAGCGGCGTCGTCGCAACTCGTCAGCGTCGCCGTCTCGAAGGAAAACGGAAGCTTGGTTTGGTCGATGATGCAGGCGCGGCCCTCATCCATGGGCCAGATGCTCCGAAAGTGCCGACCAAGAATTCGCATCGATGACGCCCTATTGCCCTGGGTTACATCATAGGTGACCGAAAGGGAGGTGCGAGCACAAGCGTCCGCGCATGACGGCCGAGCGGACGCTCCTCTCAACAAATGTTTTGTCTAACGACCGTTCGGTCTATTTTAAAGGTTAATAATTGCGACTATTAACTATATGGCTTATAACCATTAACCACGTATTGCGGGAAGTACCGTGGAGGACCGCGCTTTAGCTGTGGTCCCAGCGGAGGGGTTCGGGCGTGTCATACGCAGCATGGCGACGGTATCTACCTTGTGCCGTCTTTCTCGGCGGCGCCGCCGTTTCGGTTTTGGCGTGGCTGGCCGTTCCGACGGCCGCATATCTGCTCCCCGGCGGTTTGATCGTTTCGGCCCTCGCCTCCTTGTTGACGTGGCAACATCATCGGATCGCGGCGAGCGCGTCCGCGCTGCAACGCGCACAAGTTCATCTGTCCGAGCACGAACGCCGTTACGAGAACATCTTCAACGCCGCCGACGTTGCGATCACGGACATCGACCTGTCCGAGGTTTTTAAACGCCTGGAGACGTTGCGGCGCGAAGGCTGCAAGGACCTGCGTCATTACCTCGACGAGGCGCCGGGCCGCGTGGAGTCCTTTTGCCGGCTGGCAAAAGTGAACACGATGAACCTGACCGGGTTGCGCCTTTTGGGCGCGAACGCGCTGGATGACGTCCTGTCGCATCCCACATATTTCTTGGAAGGCGCCCGCGTCCAACAGATGCGCGAGACGCTGCTCGCCATGTGGAACGGCGAGGACAGTCTGCGTCAGGAGGTCGCGCATTCAACCTTCGCCGGCCGCGACATCCTTATTATTTACTCGCTGCGTCCGCCGGCAACGCTTGCCGAGGCGCGGCGCGTGCCGGTCGTGACCGTTGACGTTACGGAGGTGCGTTCGGCCGAAAGCGCACATCGCGCCAATCTCGCTAAAACGCAGTTTCTCGCGAATATGAGTCACGAAATCCGAACGCCCCTGAACGGTGTGATCGGAAATCTGGAATTGTTGGCGCAAGTGGACCTGCCGCCCGAACAGGAAGACCTGCTCTTCAATGCGGACCAGGCCGCGAAATCGCTGCTCGCTTTGATCGGCAACATACTGGATTTCTCCAAGATCGAGGCCGGCCGGCTCGCGATCGAAACCGTTGAATTGGATCCGGCCGCGATTGTGCAAGAAGCGGTCGACATCGTGCAAAGCCGCGCGCGCCAGGGCGGAATATACGTTACCGCTTCGATTGCGCCCGACGTACCGCAGGTCGTCAAAGGGGACCCGGGGCGCATTCGCCAAATCCTTTTGAACCTGCTTGGCAATGCCGTGAAATACACCGCCGTTGGGGGCATTCACGTCAGCCTCAAAGTACATAATTGGGACGGCAATATCTGCGAACTGCTGTTCGCCGTGCACGATTCCGGGTGCGGATTTTCCGAGGCTGCCGCCGCAAACCTGTTCCAGCCCTTCTCGAACCAAAAACAGTCCTACGCTGGCGACGAAGGAACGGGGCTCGGCTTGTCCATTTGTAAGAGTCTTGTGGATTCGTTCGGGGGTGAAATCCGGTTTGAAAGCGCGCCGGACGAAGGCGCCAGCTTCTGGTTTACGCTTCCCGTCCAGGTCGTAAAAGCCGCGCCGGCGATCGACAAGCCCGATCTGAGCGGACGGACGGTCCTCTTCACAAACGCCGCGCCCTCGCCCTTGGCGAACTACTTCGCCGCGCGCCACGCGAAAATCGCAACGGCGGAAACGGCAGGCCGCGCGGTGAATCTCGCGCGGGTCGCCATCTCGCAAGGCCGGCGGATTGACCTTGTCGTCTATGCCGTCCAGCAAACAGACTGGCCGTCGCCGGCGGCGGCAACAACCTTGCGCGACCATCAGGCGATGCCTGTCGTGTACGTGGCGGAGGCGTCTCCCGCCCTGTGGCGCAAAGCGTTACGGTGCGGCGCGGCGTACTTGATTCCGGAAGGTATTTCGGACGCCTATCTGGATCGAAATATCGACCAGGTGTTTCATGGCGTTTCTCGCCCGGTCGATCGTACCGCGCCCACCAATCTGGAAATCGATTTGGAAGCGCTCGCAGGCAAACACGTCCTTGTCCTGGAAGACCGCCTCGTGAATCAAACGATCGTTCAACGCCAGCTCAAAAAACTAGGCGTGACTTGCACGCTTGCCGGTGACGGCGTGGTCGGGCTGGATAAACTCGCCGCGGGCGATGTCGATTTGGTGCTGTGCGATTGTTCAATGCCGGAAATGAACGGATACGAATTCACGCGCATCCTGCGGCAACGCGAGGCAGATCAAGATGACGGCGCCCGGCTTCCGGTCATCGCGATGACCGCGAACGCTTTTCGCGAGGATATGGAAAAGTGCTATGCGGCGGGCATGGACGATTTTATCAGTAAGCCCGTCACGCTCCAGCGACTGGCCTCTGTCCTCGCTCAGTGGCTGACGCCGCAAGCCGCCGCCGTCGCGGAGCCTGTCGCCGCCCCGAAAAGCAATGAAAACGCCGCACCGCTCGATGTCCATATGCTAGGCGAGCTCTTGGGGAGCGACGATCGCGTCATGATTGCCGAGGTGATGCGGGAATTCGTGCTTGCCGCTCGGGAATCATGGTCGGAAGTCGCGGGGCAGGCGATCCGGATGGACGCCGGCGGCATCTCGAAAGCCGCTCACGGCGCAAAAGGCGAAGCACGCAACGCTGGCGCCGTGACGTTGGGGAACCTGTACGAGGAACTTGAATACGTCGCCCGAAAGGACAACTTGGAAGCAATGCAGCCGTTATTGTCGGCCATCCCCTTGGAACTCGGTCGGGTACAGGCCTTTGTCGATCGTTTGGCGCAAAGATAGTGAAAATCAGACGATGACCGAGATCCCTTCATGAACGTGGACCCCAATCGGCAACTGCGCGTTTTGGTCGTCGATGACAAAGCTTTCGTCAGGACGATGACGGGCCGCGTCCTACAGGGCGCGGGCGTAGATAATATCGGCTACGCCGCCAATGGCCGCGAAGCCATCGAATACATCATGCGCGCCGACCCGCGCGTGAATCTGGTCTTCTGCGACCTGATGATGCCGGACATGGACGGTGTCGAAGTGGTGCGCCATGTCGCTGAATTCGATCACAAGCCGGCGTTCGTTTTCATCAGCGGCGCCAACGCATCCTTGCTTAGTACCGCCGCCGACATGGCGCGCGCGCGCGGCCTTCTGGTCCTCGGCGCAATCGAAAAGCCGATCAGCATCGAAGCGGTGCGGAGCATGCTCGCGAAGCTGGACAGCGTACGCCCGACCCGGGCGATGCCGCGCGCCTTGTCGCTTGCCGTGGTCGACTTGCAGAATGCGCTAGACGCCGGTCAGATCACCTTGCATTACCAGCCTAAAATCAATCTGCATAACAACGCGATTGAAGGTTTTGAATGCCTTGCCCGGTGGCAGCATCCCGATCATGGCTTGATCCCGCCCGGTCAATTTGTCGCCTTGGCCGAAGAAAGTGGATTAATCAAACCGCTCACCGACCGTGTCTTATCCCTTGCCTTAAAGCAATGCGCGGCATGGAATGCGATCGGTCTTACAACGAAACTAAGCATCAATATTTCAGCCTATCTCCTGGTCGACCTCACAATGCCGGATCGGATTGCGAAGGAAGCCGCCGAGCAAGGCGTGGATCCCAGTCAGATCGTCCTTGAGATTACGGAAACGGGCGTTTTCCGCGACGCCGCCGACACGTTGGACATTCTCGCGCGGTTGCATATGAAGGGGTTCGCGCTGTCCATCGACGACTTCGGCACGGGTTATTCCTCGATGGAGCAGTTGCGGCGCATTCCATTCGCCGAACTGAAAATCGATCGCGCTTTCGTCAATGGAGCCGACCAAAACCACAAGGCGAAGGCCATCCTGCAATCAAGCGCGGCCCTGGGACACAACCTCGGACTGTCGGTCGTCGCCGAGGGCGCAGAAACGCGCGAGGACTGGGATTTGCTATCCGGATTGGGCGTCGATCTCGTGCAAGGCTATTTCGTCGCGAAGCCGATGGCCGTCGATGCTGTGCCCGAGTGGTGCAAAAAGTGGTCCTCCGATAAGGACTAACCGGCGTCGGCCAGAACGCGGCCGATCACCGGCTGAAGCTTCGCGACCACCGCGGGATCGCGCGCGGCCTGTGCGGTAATCAAGGCCGCATCGAGCGCGTGGTGACAGCCTTGCTCACACGGCGCGGCGCGCGCGTTAAGCTGGGGCGCAACCTCCTTCACAAGACTGCGGGCCTGCTCGGCATTCGCAAGGAGGACGCGTACGACTTGCTCAACGGTCACGGCTCCATGGTCTTCATGCCAGCAATCGAAGTCGGTCACCATGGCGACCGTCGCATAACAAAGCTCGGCCTCTCGGGCGAGTTTCGCTTCCGGCATGTTCGTCATCCCGATGACGTCACAATTCCACGAGCGGTAGAGCTTTGATTCCGCAAGAGTGGAGAACTGCGGTCCCTCCATGGCGATATAGGTTCCGCCGCGAGCATATGGAATGCCGAGTTCTTTCGCAGCTGTTTCGAGACGGTCACCCAGCCTACTGCAGACGGGATGGGCCATGGAGACATGGGCGACAAGGCCTGGTTCGAAGAACGTCTTCACGCGTGCGAATGTACGATCGATGAATTGGTCGACGATAACGAAGGTGCCGGGCGCAAGGTGCTCACGCAGCGACCCGCAGGCCGAAAGTGAAATGATTTCGGTCACGCCGAGCATTTTCATGGCGCAGATGTTCGCCCGGTAATTCAGATCGGTCGGAGATCGCGGATGACCGCGGCCATGGCGCGGCAGGAAGACCACGCGCGTGGGGCCGATCTTGCCGCAAAGAAGCTCGTCGGAGGGGTCGCCGAAAGGGTGGAGACCCGGCGCCACTGCTTATTGGCAATGGCGTCCATATCGTAAAGGCCGGAGCCGCCGATAATCCCGACCACCGGCCGCCCGTTTCCTTGCCCGTCCATAAGGCCCCCTGATGCGATGAAGTGGGGCATTCTATGCATGTCCAAGGCGTCAGGGCAGCGATAACGTGAAAAAAACACAGACTTTCACGGTAGTCTTGCTATAAGCACCCCTCTCCGGGATGGGTGGCCGAGCGGTTGAAGGCACCGGTCTTGAAATGCGTTCCGGTGCTTTTTCGGATCAAGCACTTAGGCCCGTGAAATAAGGCTTTTCAAGCACTTACGACTTCGCTGGAAGTCGGCCAATTTCACCCGATTTCACTCGCACTGTCCCGCAACTGTCCCGCAAAAAGATGCTCGGCAATAAAAGATGAAGTGGCTCGGCGTCGCTCAGACGCCGCTGCGGGCTCACTAGTCCACTCAGCGCAATTGCAGGGTGCGAGTCCCGTTCACTTCAGAGGAGATAATAGATATCGCGCATAATGACGAGAACCAAACCGACGGCGACTAGCACGAATGCGGCAATCACATATCGCCGATTGCGGCCGTTCAAGTCTCGCCTTGCATACCGTCTGACACACCGATAGCTGCCGACGACGGCCCAAATCAATTGCATGGCCGTCAGCACGTAGATGAGATAGCCGGGTAAAAGACGTCCGACGCCCGTCTGCCCGACGGCAATTGCTAAGCCAAGAATAAAAAAGTAGCCACCCACTCCGTTGATGAAAACGGTCTGGATAAAACCCAGTTCTCCGCGCCAATGCCTTCCACCGTAACGGGCGAAGGAGTCAATGACCCCTTGATTCGCGACAGTACTCATTTGAATGCGTTCGCTAGCTTGGTTGATTAAACATGTATCGGAGAACAGTCACGGGCTGCCTGCCGGGCAACTTTAGAATTTCGCTATACAGCGCATGCGATGCCACGCAAACGAGGTGCGGATCTACACCATTCTCTTCGATCCTGGAGAGCGCATCGAGAACATCGACTCCGTACTTCTCTGCCAGCCGTGGCATAAGTTCTTCCATGATTTTTTCACTGGCGGCTTGTTGGATGCGAAAGTTGTTGGGGCGGTCGGCAGACTCAAGAACCTTGTTAAAGACCTCCAGATCACGCCTCTTTAGGTCTTGTGAAAAGTAGCTCATGATATCGCGGTCATGCTGTCTCTTACTCGGAAATAGAAATGAATAACAGGCTCCGTCTTTGGCTCCCATTAGTACCTGCAGCTCGTCGACCATCACATTGATCGCTTCTAGTAAGACGGCATCTTCGGCCCGAGGCATGTATTTCAAATATAGAGGGATTATCTGCGGCCTAATCCTTGCTGTAATTTCAGCTTGAGTATCTCCATTTGCAGCACCGATGGCGAAATCGTCGAGAATCTTGGAATAGAGTAAAGGTTCGACAATACTCAGCGTACGAAAGATCGGAATCGCTCTCAAACTTTGATCGATCTTTTCAGGTGTCACCTCCAAATCGAGGCCCGACATTGCAAAACTATTTGTTTCGGCAACACCGGTGACGACACGAGCTGCTCGGAGTTCGTTGATCGATGGATACCACATTTCCGCATGGCTGGTTTCGAAAACCCGGTTTACGAACGACTCAGAGATGCCTAAGTCCTTTAGTTCGACCTTGGCCTCCGCAGTCGCCACAGCCGCTTCACTTTCCGCCATGATCTGGTCGAAGTTATAGGAATGGAATCCAAGTTTCGCGGTGCGACCAACCCACCGCTGTCTTCCTGCCATGAACGCGATCGTACATGCAGACGCACAGACTTCGGATGTATAGGTGCTAAGGCCACGTTGGCGAATAATGTCGCCAAGATTGCGCGCCTCGAGTGTCCGACCCCCATGGCTGTTTAGGTGAATAACGCGGGCACCGGGTGCCGCATCGAGCACGGTCTGTAAGTGCGCCGCAGCGCCGAATGTGATTCCACCGGAATAAGCTATTTCGGTTCCGCCCCGAAGCACCCTGATCTCACGTTTCGCCAACGCCGGATCGCCCTTAAGGATTTCTATGTAGGCGGTTAACTGCGGAATGGCCGACTTACTCAATTCCATGGCCATATTGATTCCGCCGATTATGACCATGGCTTTCGCGGCAAAAGCCCAGAATGCAAGGCCACCTCGCGACGTGTGATTGTCGGCGGAACGCCACACACCAGTCACCTGCCAGAAGTATATTGCCAGTACCGATGCCCACACAGTGACGAGCGTTAAGAAAGCCCACGTAGGGGAGAAATTCAGTCCGTCGTTGTTCACGCTGAAC
The DNA here is from genome assembly GCA_964576515.1 of uncultured Rhodobacterales bacterium. Taxonomy (GTDB): domain Bacteria; phylum Pseudomonadota; class Alphaproteobacteria; order Rhodospirillales; family Rhodospirillaceae; genus SHVO01. The sequence goes on along the minus strand of CAZNUW010000017.1, from coordinate 1,176 downwards.
GTTGCGCCGATCACGCCTGCGACAATAAGAATTGTGACCGTAGCAACCACATTGACTAGCCAGTACGAGACTGGAAGTGACAACTCGCCACGCCAGTGGCGCGCTATGAATGAACGCGCCAACCAACCTTGCTGCGTTGTGTGTTTTTCAGTCGCGCTCTCTCGATTAAACGCGTCTGGCCGCGACGAGACGGCAGTTTCTTCGCCTTCCAAAAACACCATCTTCTGGGATTGGTCCGCGATGGCAATATCCAGGCTCTGTGCTGGCGGAGGTTGGTCGAGTACCGGTGGCTGAAAAATTCCTGGCACCTGTGCCGCTGCAATCCATGTGGCTTGCCCCGGCTTCCAAGTAAGTGTCTCAGGGGTAACGTCTCCCGAGCGTACTAGGTCCGCGACCTCCGAAAGGGTTAGCGGGCCACGCTGAGTGTCCGCTATCCTAACGAACCATTCGCCTTTGACCCCCATGGCAAGTCTCCTAATTGCCAGCCCCTCACCACGTTAGCACGAGGAGCATGGACGCAAAATGGGATGCCTACCTCGCCCCAAACTCTCCGTAAAATGGCCTGTTGGGATACCGTTAGCGCTAAGGATCGCGCTCATTACTAGCCTGCCGCGGCGACTGAGCCACGCCGCGAGCCGCTTATTTTACTTGCCCCGAGCATCCTTGTTTTTGGGCCCGCAGCGATCCGCAAGCCGAAAGCGAAATGATTTCGGTCACGCCGAGCATTTTCATGGCGCAGATGTTCGCCCGGTAATTCAGATCGGTCGGAGATCGCGGATGACCGCGGCCATGGCGCGGCAGGAAGACCACGCGCGTGGGGCCGATCTTGCCGCAAAGAAGCTCGTCGGAGGGGTCGCCGAAAGGGTGGAGACCCGGCGCCACTGCTTATTGGCAATGGCGTCCATATCGTAAAGGCCGGAGCCGCCGATAATCCCGACCACCGGCCGCCCGTTTCCTTGCCCGTCCATAAGGCCCCCTGATGCGATGAAGTGGGGCATTCTATGCATGTCCAAGGCGTCAGGGCAGCGATAACGTGAAAAAAACACAGACTTTCACGGTAGTCTTGCTATAAGCACCCCTCTCCGGGATGGGTGGCCGAGCGGTTGAAGGCACCGGTCTTGAAAACCGGCAGGCCCGCAAGGGTCTCGTGGGTTCGAATCCCACCCCATCCGCCAG
>CAZNUW010000016.1:0-34048 GCA_964576515.1 uncultured Rhodobacterales bacterium | reverse complement strand
TTAAGGAAAGTGACGGCCGCGAAACGATGAGGTGCGAAGAGCGCGCCTCCTTCTAGAAATCGCGACAAAATCTCCCATCGCCGTATCCCTAAGGGATGTCGGCGATGGGAGCGATGAGGGAAGCGTGCGCCCGTGAGGAGCCCACCGCGCAGTGAGAACGGTGCGTCCGTTCCCTCATGTCGGCGGAAGGGTCAGTACTTCAGCGTCAACGAAGCGCGGACGTTGCGGCCCGGTTGTGTATAAGCATCCAGTGTGGCCGACGATGCCGCGATTCCGCGTACGTCGCTCCACCACCAGTATTTCTCATCCGCGAGGTTGAAGACTCCCGCGCGGACAACGGCCCAATCCGTCGCGTTCCAGAAGGCGGTCAGATCCAGCACCGTGAAGCCCGGCGGGGTGTAGCAAGGGCCCGTACAGTTTTGCAGGACGCGTGTGTCTTTCTTGCCTGCCGAGTATGTGGCGACCAATTGTCCGCCGAAGCGGTCGTCGAGCGTGCGATAGCTCACGCCTCCGACAAGTTTGAAGGGTTCGACAGTGTTCAATGGCGCGCGCACCCCGGCCGTGCTCGCGTCTCCACGTGCGTAGGACATTGCCCCATTCACCGCGAATCCCGCGCCGAGGGCCACTTTCGCTTTTGCCTCGACGCCCTGAATCTTCGCCTTGCCGACGTTGGTGAATTGGAAGACGCCGGGGCTGGTCGGCGTGAAATTGCCCGAAACCTGGACCTGATCGATGAAATCCCGGTACCACGACATGAAACCCGCGAGTTCCGCGGCGATCATGTCGTTATTGAACCGGACGCCCGCATCCCAGCCTTCGCTGGTTTCGGGGCGCAGATTGGGATTGGGAAGAGAGGTGTAGAACATCACCGGGTTGGTGAAGAAGTTGTTCACCTGCGACGGCGTCGGCGCTTTGAAACCGCGCGCGTAGTTCACGAACGCATTCACTTCGTCTGTGAGTTTATAGACGGCGCCGAATTTCGGCGACACGCGGTTTCCGTCTCGTTTTGAAGGCGTGAAACCTGGCAGCAGCGCATCGGGCTTTGGAGTGAGTTTGTAGTAATCCAGGCGCACGGCGGGATAGAGAACAAGTGTTTCGTCCAAGAGGCCGATTTCGTCTTGCAGATAGAATCCGGCGAGGGTGTAGTTCGTTGTCGGGAAGGCCCGCGTGGGATACGTTTCGCCGATAGGGGGCACGGTGCCGTCGCGCACGCCTTCCTGCTTGGTGAACGACACCTCCCCACCATAAACGAGACGATGGCGCACGCGTCCGGTCTGTACGCTGCTGCCGAGCTGCGCGCTCAAACCGATGATTCGGTTGTCGAAGGTATTGAGGCGTGTGCGGTCCGCCGAGATGTTGCGGTCTTCGGCCGAGAACTGCGTATTCGCGCTCGTCTGATAATACGCCGCCCATGACGCGTCCTGGACAAATCCGTCGCCGCTCGTGACGCGGTGATCGAACATGATGCGGTCGCGCCGCGTGTCGTCCTCGGCGGTTAGGCCCAGGGTGCTGCTTGCGGCGAGCGGCGGTTTGGCGATGGCGCTAAGGACGTTACTGTCCGTGTGCGAATCATAGTGATCGTAGGTGAGGCGGAACCGATTGTCGGCGCTGGGCGCGAATACCAATTTTGCCAGGAGAGCGTTGGACTCGGTGTCTTGCGGGATCGCCGCCGTGCGGTCGGTGTTGGCCGAGGTGTTGACGCCCTGGTTCTCCTGCGCGTGCCCGTCGCGCCGTTCGTAGGAGGCGAGGAAGCTCCAACTGTCCCACTTCGTCGCGCCCAGCACGCCGTTCGACCAGCCGTTGTCCGAACTGTCGTAGGCGGTTCGCGCTTGCGCGTAGAAAGACTTTGCATCGCCGATCAGGTCGCCAGGATCCTTGGTGATGAAGTTGACGACACCGGCCACACCGTCGCTTCCGTAGAGTGCCGACGCGGGCCCGCGCAGAATTTCGACCGTCTTGAGAAGGGCCAGATCGGTGTAGTCGCCACGGCCGGTGGCCTGCGCGCCGAAGCTGAAGGCGTCCGGCACGCGGACACCGTCGACCACCATCAAAACGCGGTTGCCTTCCAGCCCGCGGATATTGAAGCCGCTGGCGCCGTCGCGGCCGGTCGAGGAACCCGCCGCCGAAAACCGTGCCGGGCTGAAGCGGACGGCGACGCCCGGCTCGAATTGCACCAGGTCTTTGATATCGGTGACGAGATTGTCCTCGATCTCGCGCGCGGTGATCACATTGACCGTTGCCGGAACGTCTTGAAGGGCGGCCGCCGTCCGTGTCGCGGTCACGGTTACTGTTTCAGGCGCTTCGGCAAGTTCCGCGGCTCCGGCGAGATTTCCGAACGCCAGCGCCGCCGACAGGCAACTAGACGCCAGCAAACTGTTTTTGAGTGAAAAGCGGCCCATCGCCGAGTACCCCATAGAATGCAAGTGAGAGTCATTTGCACTTAAGGGGCGCGGGCATCATAAGTCAAGAACAATGCAATTAAGAATGATTATCCATTAATGCCGCACGGCAATGAACGGGACACGCCCGAAAGGAGGCCTCTAGCGTGGCAATTTGCCCTCGATTTCCTGATAAACTTTCGAGATCGCCAGACGCGCCTGGTTCTCGTCCCAGGCCCAGCCGAGATAGGGCCCCCAGTTGGCATGCTTCACCGCTTCGCAGCTCGGCGGTTTGCCGGTGTTGGGGCAGGGCAGCCCAAGGCCGTGCAGGCGCTTGCCTTCCGCGATCACGTACTCCAGCGCGACGCGATACCCCTCAAGATCGGTCTTCATCGCCGCCATGTCCTCCACGAAACCGTGCCCTGGGATGTACCAGTTTACATCCATGGCCTGCGCTTTCTTGATGGTGGCCAGCCACTCGCTCGGGAATCCGCTGCGCAGCGCCGGGAAGATGTGGCGCATGTAAAGCTCTCCCATGAACAGGACCTTGCTCTGCGGGAGGTAGGCCACGAGGTCGCCGCCCGTATGGCCGCGGCCGATGTCCAGCACCTGGATCTCGGTGCCGCCCAGCGCAATGACACGCTTGCCGTTCACCACTTCCGTCGGCGGGTTCTCGTTTTTGGCGAGATTGCGTTGCGACACCGGCGATGACATGAAAACGACATCCGGATAAGCGGCCTTGTAGGCCGCGTTCCCGCCCACGTGGTCGATATGGTCCGAGGCGATCACCACGTATTTCAGCGGCTGCGTCGTCCATTTCTTGATCTGGTCCACCATCTCCTGCGACTGGCGCAGGTCGCCTTGTCCGTCGACCACGACGACCCCTTCCGAGGTCACCACCACAAGGCTCACGGTCGTCACCACGATTTCCGCCGTGTCGGGAAATTCCAGACCCTCACAGGCGTACACGTTCGGCGCCAGTTCCTTCCACCGCGGGAAGTCCGCTTTTGATAGGCCGCGTTTCGCGATATCGCCCGATTGCGGGAACTCGGCGGCGGGCGCGATGCTCGCGGACATGAGCGCTGCGGCAAACATGGCGATGGCGGTCTTCATGCGATTCTCCCAGGATGTGTCCCGACGCGGATGATCGGCTTCTCCCGATGTCCGCCGCAACGCGGATTTTCTCAACGCCATTGGCGAGATTTCTCAAGCGGTTCATGATACCGTTCTGTCCCGCCAACATCCTCCTATCCGCCGTGAATACACCCAAAAGCTATAACGAAGTGATCCTGTCGCGTGCGGCCGGCTTCTGCGCGGGCCAACAGAAGAAGGTGCTTATTGTCGGCGAAGGGCTCGCGCTGAAGGCGGCGGAAGGATACGTCGTCAGCCTCGCGCTGCGTGGATACGCCCATCTGCGCGATGTTTCGGATGCGCGCGGTGTCCGGCAAGCGCTCGACGTGGATCCCGGCTATGGCGCCGTATTCACGGCGTCGGAGAACGTGAAGGGGATGCAGGTTCTGCGCCGGCTATGCGCGCGCTACCAGGACGCCGGCGTACCACTGCTCGCGCTGACGGGCTGGCCGCTGCCGATGGACGCCGAACAGTTCCAGTTCGTGACCAATATGTCCGGGAACCTTACGATACCGGCGATGTTCGATCTGGCCGCGCGCTATTGCGGGAATGGCACGACCGGCGACTATTTCGAGTTCGGCACGTTTCTCGGCTTCACGCTCCAGTGCGCCTACCATGCTTTCAATCGGCGTAACCCGGGGGTTAAGCGCCGCTTCTTCGCCTTCGACTCTTTTGCGGGCATTGTCGGCGCGAAGGCGGACGAGAAGTTCGCCGACGGTTCGTATGCCGCGACGGTCGCCAGTTTGAAGTTCGCGAATCTCCTCGCAGGCGTTCCGGCCGAAAGTGTCCTGACAATCGAAGGCGCATATCAGCAAACGCTGGTCGGCGACGGTGCCCTGGCCACGCGGCGCGCGATTGGCGAAACTCAGGCCGCGGTCGTGCATATCGATTGCGATGTCGAGGAACCGGCGAAACTCGCGCTCGATTTCGTCACGCCCTACGTCAAGCAAGGCACGCTTTTACTTTTTGACGAATACGATCTTCACAGCGCCGACAATAGGAAAGGCGAGCGCGCCGCCTTGCGGTCGTGGCTCAAGGAAAACCCGCAATTCGACGTCGAGCTTTATCGCGGCTATCACGTCCATGCGAAGGCGTTCATCCTGCATAAGACGTGAACGCGCGCCTTCACCTCAGCCACCCGCGCCGGTCGGCAAGGCGGGAAAATCCGATCAGCGCGCCGGCCACAAGCAACACCGCCAGCGGAAAGCCGATTGCGCCCGCACCAAGCAACGCGATGGCGTCGCTGATAAAGAACGCCCAGGATTGTTGGACGAGAAGGGCGAGGAACGAGACGATGAGCAGCGTTTTCGCCCAGCGCCGCCGGAGCAATAGGCCCAGGCATCCCGCCGCGCCGGCAAAGACCGCGATTGCATAAGCGGCGGTCGCCCACGCCGGGCGCGCCTCGGACAGCGCGCGATGGGTTTCGGATTGCTGCGCGAGGCCGGTGGCTTCCGCGATATAAGCGGCGACGCCGAGCAGGTTCCATATGAACGCGAGGGCGCTGATCAGCCAGAACCACCACGGCGCGCGCGCCGGACTTTGCTCGTTCATCCGTTACTCCCCCGAGGTGCGCCGCGCTACTTCAGCACCGCGTTCAGAATGTCCGCCAACCGTACGCCCGCTTTATCGATCTGTTCCAGCGCCACCGGCCGATTCTGCCTGATGTAGCGCTCGCCGATCACATCGCCGCCAGTGTTGCCGAGATACCCCGTGGGCGGCGACACAGTGATCCACAGTGTTTCGTTCGCCCATTCCAGCGGCGTTTTTTTGTCCGCACCGTAAAGACGGCCCGACCAGGCCGCGGCGTCGAAGATCAGCCGTCCGCCGTCCTTACCGGGCGGCACGAGGGTCCGCAGCAGGCCGGCTTCCCATACGGCATGCAGGTTGCTCGGCAGACCCATGAACTGGGTGGAGATTTTCCGTGCCTGCAAATGATCGGTGAAGCCGATATTGAGCGGCTGGTGTAGGTCGCCGATGAAGTGCGCAAGATATTTGAGCGCGTCGGCCTTCGCGGGTTTGGCGGCGTCGCCTTTCAGCACGGCGACATTGAGCTCTATCTGCTCGACCGCGCAGCTCGATGGCCCCCGGCAATCGCGTGACATCTCGAAGGCGCGGGCCGCGCTGGGCAGCGTCATGGCGTGCCAGCCCGCGGTCTCCGGGCGTTCCTTCATAACGGTGTCCGCCCACAGACACGCGTCCGCGAACTGCTCCTCTGTGGCGATCTCCAGCAGATCTAGCGTCTGGGTTTTCGCCGCCGGGGTCAGCTGCTCCCAGGCGATATGACACACCGCGCGGTGACCGTCCCGGCCCCAGGCGAATGCGTCCTGCGCGGCGAGGCAGATGACGGCGGCGAGAAGGGGACGGATCCACATAGCGGCATGATAGCGGTCAGCCGCGCTTCAGCGCCAGCTTGAGTCCGCCCCATACCGAGCCCGCTTCGTGATAGCGAATGCCCCAGACAGCGCCGCAGATCATGGCCGCGACGGCGATCAGCGAGGTCGGTGCCAGGGTCGAAAATCCCGATAATCCCTGGCCGAAGGTGCATCCAAAGCCGATGACGCCACCCGCGCCCATCAGCGCCGCGCCGATCAGGCTGCGGATCATATCCTCGCGCACGGTGAAGGTGTCGTAGGCGAGGTTTCGCGTCAGCGCGCCCGCGATGAACGCGCCGAGCGGAACGCCGATCAGCGTCGCCAGCGGGAACAGGGCCGGTGGACGTCCCGTCATCGAAAGCGCGAGTTCGCTCAACGGCGGCACGAAATTAATGGCTGTGAACGACATCTCGCCGCTTGTCTCGAACAGGCGTCCCGCCACGGCCCACGCGGCCACCACGGCCGCGCCCACGATGAACCCGCCCCACATCTGCTCGCGCGACTGACGGAACCACGGGTCCTTCAGGGCGAACCACAGGGTCGCCTTGGCGAAGACGGCGACAAGCATCCAACGCACCAGTTCAGGGTCCACCACAGGGATATGGCCGAACATGCGGTGTAAGCCGGCGGGGCCGAACGTTTCCAGGATGGCGGTGCGTCCAAACCAGGCCTGCAATGGGGCGAGGAGGGTTGTCGTCGCCGCGGCGCTTATCGCGATGACCGCGACGATCGCGAGCGACTTGACGGAGCCCGCGCCCGCACGCGCCAGCCCGCGGCTGATACAACCACCGCCCAGCGCCATGCCGAAGCCGAACATTGTCCCGCCGATCAGGGCGGGCAGCCAGAGGATGTAGGGGGCCAGGGGTGTTGCCCGGTCCAGGTGGATCAGGCCGCTCGCGTCGAGGGCGTGCGCGCCCACCAGCGCGACGCCCGCCGCCAGCGCCCAGGCGCGGAACCGGCGCCAATCTTTCGCGAAAAGGATATCGGCGATGCCGCCCAAGGCGCAGAAATTGGTCAGGAGCACCGTGGCGCCCACGATCCCCCCGATCACGAGCCCCGCCAGCACCGCTATCGCCGCGTCGGACATGCCTTCTTCGCTTCCTTCCGTTACGGGCGGCACACTACAGTGCTGGCCGCATGACGCAAACAGACCCGCCCCCCACGTCACCCGAAGACCCGCATGACGCTCGCGACGCCTTGGCGCATCTCACCATTGATGCCCGAGGGCTTAGCTGCCCGCTGCCCGTGCTGAAGCTGAATAAGGCTCTTAAAAGCCTCCCCGCCGGTGGAAGAATTATCCTTCTGGCCACCGATTCTGCCGCCTTAAGGGACATTCCCGCCTATTGCGCGTCCCATGGGCATGTCGTGGAAACCACGCGGGAACGGGACTTTTTTCAATTTTTGATTCGTAAGATTGCCTAAACCTTAGCCATAGGGCATCTAAAGGATATAGGTCGCCTTAAAAAGCGGCATTTTTCCGGAAATGTCTTGGGGGTAAGGTCTCATGGGTGGGGATGTCTTTTTCATTCTGATGGGCGCGATCATGGTTCTGGCCATGCACGCCGGGTTCGCGTTTCTCGAGGTGGGCACCGTGCGCAAGAAGTCGCAGGTGAACGCCCTGGTGAAGATCCTCGTCGACTTCTCCGGCTCCACCATCGCCTACTTCTTCGTCGGCTTCTCCATCGCCTACGGCATGACGTTCCTCGAGGCCGCCCCCGTGCTCTCCGGCGGCGAGGGGACCGGCTACCAGGCGCAAGGTTACGACCTGGTGAAGTACTTCTTCCTCCTGACCTTCGCCGCGGCCGTGCCCGCCATCATCTCCGGCGGCATCGCCGAGCGGGCGAAGTTTTATCCCCAACTGCTGGCCACCTTCGTCATCGTGGCGCTTATCTATCCGACGTTCGAGGGCATGGCGTGGAACAACAAGTTCGGCTTCCAGGACATGATCGAAAGCATGACCGGGGCGCGCTTCAACGACTTCGCGGGATCCGTCGTCGTGCACGCCATGGGCGGCTGGATCGCTCTCGGCGCCGTCGTCGTGTTGGGCAACCGCAAGGGCCGCTTCACCGCCGACGGCCGCCCCATCGGTATGCCGCCGTCCAACATCGTGTGGCTTGCGCTCGGCGCGTGGATTCTCTCCGTCGGTTGGTTCGGCTTCAACGTCATGAGCGCGCAGAAGCTCGAGGGTGTGTCGGGTTTGGTCGCGGTGAACTCGCTGATGGCCATGGCCGGCGGCACCATCGCGGCGCTCCTGGTCGGCCGCAATGACCCCGGTTTCGTGCACAACGGCGCGCTGGCCGGTCTCGTGGCGATCTGCGCCGGATCGAACGTGATGCATCCCGTGGGGGCGCTGGCGACGGGCGCGCTGGCCGGCGCCTTGTTCGTGTGGGCTTTTAACTTCATGCAGAACAAGCTCAAGGTCGACGATGTGCTCGGCGTGTGGCCGCTGCATGGGTTATGCGGCACGCTCGGCGGGATTCTGTGCGGCGTGTTCGGCCTGGAAGCGCTTGGCGGTATGGGTGGCGTTTCGTTCACCGCGCAGCTCATCGGTACGCTCGTCGGTGTGGCGATCGGACTGGTGGCGGGCTTCGTGGTCTATGGCGCTTTGAAAGCCACGCTCGGCATTCGTCTCTCGGAAGAGCAGGAGTTCAATGGCGCGGACTTGTCGATCCACAAGATCTCCTCGACGCCGGATGAAGACATCGTGCGGTAACGCGCGCGTTTTTACGCAGGAAGGGCGGTCCGCCAGGGCCGCCCTTTTATTTAGCTATTATGCTTGGCAAACGAATAGAGCCCGCCGGCGTTCGTGAAGGCGAAGGTATCGAACGCATCCTTCGTGCCGTCGGGCACTTCCATGCCCGGCGAGCCGAGCGGCATCCCCGGCACCGCGAGGCCTTTCACGCCGTCCGGGCGTTCCTTCAACAGGCGCTGGATATCCGCGACCGGCACGTGGCCTTCGACGACATAGGCATCGATCACGCCCGTGTGGCAACTCGTCAGGTCGGACGGCACGCCCAGTTTTTGTTTGATCGCCTGCATCTCATGGGTTTCCACCACATCGACGGCGTAGGTCTTGCGCACGATCTCCACCCACACCATGCAGCACCCGCAATGGGGATCCCGGTAAAGGGTCATGCCCGGTGCTTTGGCGGCGCGCGAGGCCTTCGGAAGCGCAAGCGTGCTCAGTGCGGCGGTTCCAGCCAGCAAGGCATGTCGGCGGCCAATGTGACGGACCATGGAAATCCTCCGGTGAGGCGAGGTTCCAGCTTAGCACCTTTCGGGGCTATTCAACTCCGGTCGTTTCGTGTTCCACGTCCCGGAACCGGTATTGTAACGCGACCATGGTCGCCTTTACGGGCCTGAGGGCGGCGCCGGCCACGGCCACAATGAAGACCGGCCAGATCACCATATGCACCCACACCGGCGGGGACACCATACGGTCGAACACCAGGGCGAACACCGCGACGATGATGCACAACGGCATCATGATGAAGAACGCGGGGCCGTCGGCGGTGTCGTGTCCGGCGAAGCTCAGGCCGCATACCGCGCAGCCAGGGCGGATTTTCAGGTAGCCCTCGAACAGGGCGCCTTGGCCGCAGCGGGGACAGCGGCCGAGAAGGCCGGCGACGGCCAGCGGCGCGCGCGGTTTTTCAGATGATCCCATGCGCCTTTATACCCTCGGTGCAGGAGGCTCGCCATGCGCAAGTTGTCATGCATCGAGGTCTGTCGCCCGGCGGCGACGGCGGTTAATCTAGCGCCATGAAACGATCGCGTTCCGATTTTCACATGCTCCGCTTACTCGCGGCGTTGATGTTCACCCTAGGTTTTGCCGGGGCTTGCGCCACTCCGCCGCGTTTGACTTACACGGCGGCGGAACAGCGCGCGGCCGTCCCGCCGGGGTTTGTCGACGTCCGCATTTCAGCTTCCGCGCCGGAGGGCGCCGAACGTCTGATGACCTTCTTCCAACGCGAACGTGTCACCCATGATCGTCCGATCGAGGTGTTGGCGATCTCCGGCGGCGGGGCGAACGGCGCGTTCGGAGCCGGGGTGCTCTATGGTTGGACCCAGCGTGGCGACCGCCCGGCGTTCGATGTCGTCACGGGCATCAGTACGGGCGCGCTCGCCGCGCCCTTTGCCTTCCTCGGCTCCACATACGACGACGAGCTGAAGGCCGGTTACACGGACGGGCAATCGTCCAAACTTCTCGACTTTCGCGGTGTGCTCGCGCTTTTCCGTCCTAGCCTATTCAGTGGACGTCCTCTTGAAGAACTCGTCGACGGTCTTATCGACGACGCAATGGTCGCCGCGGTGGCGAAGGAGCATCAGGCGGGCCGCCGATTGCTGATCGGCACCACCAACCTCGATACCCAGTCGTTGACCCTTTGGAACATGGGCGCGGTGGCCGCCGTCGGCGGCCCCGCGGCCACCAAACTGTTCCGCGAGATCCTGATCGCGTCTTCCAGTGTGCCGGGTGTCTTCCCGCCGGTGATGATCGAGGTGGAAGCCGGTGGCAGACGCTTTGCCGAAATGCACGTCGACGGCAGCGCCATCTCGTCGTTCTTCGCGGTGCCGGAACCTTTGCTCCTCTGGACCGGCGAAGACGATCTCCCGCACCGTGCCAACCTTTATGTCCTTGTGAATGGCGCGCTGGACACGGATTTCGCCGTGACGCCGAATGAAACCGTCGCCATCCTTCGCCGCAGCATCGACGCAGCCAGCAAAACCAATACCCGCACCGAACTCGCCGCCGTCGCCGCCTTCGCGGAACGCAACGACGTCGATCTGTGGGTCAGCTACGTTCCGCCCGGCCTCAGCCCATCGCCGCTCGATTTCGATCAGGCCCGTATGTCGGCCTTGTTCGAGCAAGGTCGCGCGGCCGCGGCGGGCGGTGCGGCTTGGCGCGGTGTCGCCGAGGAAGCGCCTTAATGGCGTCGATCACCCCAGAATATCGTTCAGCAGTTTCCCCAGGCGAATCCCGGCTTTTTCAACCTGGTCCGCCGCGGCGGCGTGGTTTTGCTTGATGTAAAGATCGCCGAACTCCAATCCGCCGGGATTCCCCACATAGCCGGTCGGCGGCGAGCGCATGATCCATAGGGTTTCCTGCGCCCATTCGTTCACCAGTCCCGAAGCCCATCGGGCGCGGCTCAGCTCCCGTAAGGCCTCTTGAAGCTGCGGCGTTTCATTCGCCGGGGGCGCCTTACTCGCCAGCAGTTCGTGATCCCACAAGGCTTTCATCGTTGTTGTACGGCCCCGAAAAACAACGCTGATCTTTTCCCCGTGCCCGTCTTCGGAAAACCCGATGTTGAGCGGCTGATGCAGATCGCCCACCAGGTGGGCCAGAAACTTCAGGGCGTCGGCCCGTTGTTCCGGTGGGGCGTGGCTCCGCAGGATTTCCGCCTGCCATGTGATTTGCTCGATGGCGCAGCTCCGGGGGTGCGGGCAGTCGCGCGCAAGATCGATCTCACGCGCATCCGGCGGGATACCGACAACGTGCCATGCCTCCGTTTCAGGGCGCTCGGCGCGAATGTCGTCCGCCCAGAGGCAGGTGTCGGCGAATTGAGCGGCGGTCTCGACGCTCAACAGAGCGTGGACATTCTTGCGCGCCTTGTCGGAAAGTTCTCCCCAGGCCGTGGTGCAGACGGCACGGTGCCCGGCGTCGCTCCATGCACCGGCCTCCATGGGCGCGCACAACAGCGCGGCGCATAGACCCAGGCCGCGAAGCATCGCGGCTTAGTTCCCCAACGGCATGACGCGCGCCGTCACTTCGACGTCGCCATGGTCCTTGAAGGTGAAGATGAGGGGCAAGGTTTCTCCTGCCTTCAAGGGTTGGGTCAGTCCCATCACCATGATGTGGTAAGCGCCCGGCTTCAACGCCGTTTCCTTACCGGCGGGGATGGCCAATTCCTTCACGCTCTCCATGCGCATCACGCCGTCGCTGCCGGTCGAGGCGTGCAGATGGCTCATCCCGGCCAGGGGCGAGCGCACCGCCGTCAACGTATCGTCCTTCGTTCCGGTATTGACGATCACGGCATAGCCCGCGGTGACTTTCGCGGCGCCGGGTGTCGCGCGGACCCAGGCGTCCTTGATCGTGACCTCGGCGAGAGCCGGAACGCCGGTCAAGGCGAGGGCGACAACGGCGCCGATGAGGGAAAGTTTCATGCGAGCTTCCTACTTGCGAGCGTTCTACTTGAATGAGGCCATGGCGGCCGAAAGATCGGCGGCCAATGCCGCCGGTTCGATATCGGCGCGGAAGGGGCGTACGTAGCGTCCGTCGGGCGCGACGAGATAGAGGGCGGTGCTGTGATCCATGGTGTAGTCGCCGTCGAGGTCGCGTTTCGTGTAGAAAACGCCGTAGGCGGCGGCGATGGCCGCTGTCTCTTCCGCCGTTCCCGAAAGTCCTTCGATATTGTCGGCGAAGTGCGCCAGATATTCTTTCAAGGCCTCCGGTGTGTCGCGTTCGGGATCGATCGTGACGAAAACGGGCTGAACGTTTTTTCCCGTCTCGCCCAGGTCCTGCAACGTGGCGGTGACCATTTGCATGGCCATCGGGCAGGCTTCGGGACACGTTGTGAAGCCAAAGAACATCAGGACCCACTTGCCGCGATAGGCCGCGAGCGTCACGCGCTCCTTATCGGCGTTGAGCAGCGAAAAGTCGCGGATCGCCGGACGATCGGAGCCCACGACCACGGGCGCCGCGGGTGAGGGTGTATAGAGATGCGCGAGCCACATGCCGGCCACGGTGGCGACGAGCAACACGGCGGCGGCGATCAGCGACATGCGTGTCCGGCGGCGTCCCGGATCAGACATTTTTGTCTCCTCTGGAAGCGCGGGTGGGGTGCCGCGCCAACGGTGTCCGTTGCGTGGCTACATCTACAGGGAGAACCGCTGCGGCACAATGCGCCGGAAGGTAAGGGGTTTCACAACCCTGTGGGCCGGTGCTGTTACGAGAAAGCGTTCAGTGCTTTTAATGCACGCCGCGCGCGTAGGTCGGCGCTTGCGGCACGCCGCCGCGTCTTCCTAAACTCAAGCCAGGCGATCGAGCGCCCGGAGCATGTATGGACTTTAAAGGCATTGTCGCGGATGACACGCCGCGCGCCTTGGCCGCGCCACGCAGCCTTTCGGCCGGATGGGCCGTCAGCATTGCCGCACACGGCGCGGTGCTCGCGGTGCTTCTATGGTGGCGCACCGCGGCGCCGCCGCACGATGTTGCGCAATCCCCGATCGTCGTTAACGTTGTCGAGGCGTCCGCGCCCGAGCCGCCGGGCCCTTCCACGGATCAAACAGCCGCCGGTGCGCCGTCATCGCCGGCCACGGCCGAAAGCGAGGCGACGCCGGAGCAGGTGGCATCCCCTGAGCCGGATCCTGTCGCCGAACCTGATCCGGAACCGCCGCCCGTTCAGACGCGCGCCGTCGTGTCCGTCCCCAATACCTCTGACATCCTCAGCGACGCGCAAATCGCGGGTGCGATGGGTGTGGAAGGCGAGGGAGCGGGCGAGGGAAGCGGCGGAGGTGGCGCGGGCGGCTGCAACATGGCGCGCACCCTGCAAGCCGCGCTCCGGCGCGATCCCATGGTGCGCCGCGCCGTCGAGACTTCGGGCCGCGCCGGGAAGGCCGTCATGTTATGGAATGGCGATTGGGTCCGATCCGGCGATCAGGACGGCAAGGGGCTTTCCGGCGTGCGGCAAGCGATCCTGTGGGAGCTGGCCTTTGCGCCTGCCGCCTGCCGCGACACGCACATGCGTGGCCTCTTGCTGCTCTCGCTTGCGGATGGGACGCGCTTCGCGATCGGCACGCAGACCTGGCGGTGGTCCGACCTTCTCGGCGTGGTGAAGGAGCCGATTGAGCGCTGAGCGGCGTCGCGGAAAAAGCCGGCTCATGGAAGAGCGCGGCGTTTTCCGCGAGAAACCGCTTTTGTCGTCAGGACATCACGATCAAGACGACACGGCGGTTTTCAGAGCGCCCGGCGCGCGTTTTGTTGTCGGCGACAGGCTCGTTCTTGCCATATGAAATGGTCGACATGCGATTCAACGGCACGCCGTTGCGGTTCATGAAGACCCGAACCGCTTCGGCGCGCTCCTCGCCGAGGCGTTGATTGAGCAGATCCGGCCCGGTCGAATCCGTGTGTCCCTGGATTTCAAGGTAGATGTTCCGATTGTCGGTCTTCAGTTTTTCCACGAAGACGGACAGACGCTCTTCGGCTTCCGGCGATAGTTTGGCGCTATCCACCGGGAATTTAATGGAGTCATCCGACAAGACCATGGAGTAGAGGAATTTGCCTTCGGCGAGTTTGCCGGCGGCCGTCGCGCGGCTCAGGGCGTCCTGCGCGGTCTTGTCCAGTTGGCCGAGTTGGGTTTCATGCTGGTTCAGCGTGGCCTGGACTTTAGAGTCCACGACGCTGACGCGTTCGTTCACATAGTCCTTGGTCGCGCAGCCGCCAAGAGCGAGTGCGCCGACAGCCAAAGCCGCTGCTGCGAAGTTGGCGGGTCTTATGCTTTGCATCGATGTTCCTTCCTTTAACCCCCGCATCATAAGCGTGGCAAAAGGCGTTGCTCGTTGCAACGGTTGGCTTTCTTTTGTCTCACAACCTCGGCGAAAATCGCGCGTGTTGCGTGCGTGCGTCGAGATGTTGCGCGCGTAAAACGGACAAATTCGCGACCCGGGCGGATGATCCGCGCGTGTTTCGCGCGTTCCGTGAGGCCCGCACGGCGCGTCGCTGCTACCAGAGCAGAATCACCGCGCCCGTTTGTCCGGCCGGATGATCGGCTTGTGGACCGTCGCCGCCGTACCCCGGTTCCGCGACGGGTGCGCCCGTCGTCGTGTAATGGGGATCGCTGCACGGATCGCCCACGGTCGCGATGGCGGGCTCGCATCCCGGACGACGATTGACGCTGGCGACGGTGGGAGCGAGGACGACGTTCAACAGCGTGCCGGTGGATGTTCCGATGCCGGAGTTGCCGTCGACGGCGTTGGTGCCGCGGTTGCCGCGTGTGCCCGTCACACGTTGCGGGCCTTGATCGAGGAACGACGCGATCCCTTGACCGGCGGTGTTGGCGCTGGCGCCGCCCGCGCCGACGGTGATGGTGATGTTTCCGCCCGTGTTCAGGAACAGGCCGCCGGCGTACCCACCGCCGCCGCCGTCATTGGGCGGGCTCGCGCCCCCGGCCAAATCCGCGCCGCCGCCGCCGCCCCAGGCCTTCGCGTAGAATGTCACGATACCGGCGAGGTCTTGGCCCGAAATAACCAGATTTGTCACCGCATCCCTGAAGTCGCACCTGAACGCGCCCACCCGGAATCCGTCGCAGATGTCGGTGGAGACCGTCCGATGTGTGTTGAGCAAGGCCCCGGCCCAGGTTGCGCCCATCACGAGGTCGCCGTCCGCGCCGATGGTTGAAGGGCGGTCCTCGACCTGCGTTGCGGCGAAACCGCCTGATTCCAGATCGAACCGCCAGTTGACGACAAGGTTGTCCAAATCCGGGTCGGCGTCGACGATGGGCAGGCGTCGGTCATACCAGGCCGCGATTTCTGTCGCCGTGCGTACGTCATCCCACACCCGAACATCCGAAACGAGGCCGTTGAAGTGATTCTGTGCGGTCGCCCCGGTGGCGTCGGCGGCGTTGACGCCGGCGTGATCGACGCCGACCATGAATTGCTCCTGCGCGACGCGGATGGCGTTACCGGCCAAGATCTGGCTCGTCGCGGTTCCTGTGATCGTTCTGGCCAGCGATCCGTTGATATACACCGTGATCGCGCCGTAGGTCGCTTCGTCGTCATAGGTGACGGCGACATGGGTCCACTCGTCCGCCGCCAGTGAAACGCCCAGCGTTTCCGTATCCGTCGTGACGGTGCCGTCGCCAAGCGACAGGGAAAGGGCGCCGCTCGACGACATGAAAAGCCGATGTGAGCTTCTGGCCAGTTGTGCGCTGTCCCATTGGGAGATCAACGTAGCCGTGTCGCTTCCAGAAGGCAGAGAGCGCGGCTTGAACCAACCTTCAAGCGTGACGCTTCCGGTCGTGCTGTCGTTCTCGCCATTCGCGCTTGTTTGCGCATGCCCGGTCCCGTGGGTATCCATGGCAAGCATCGGACGTCCGACAATGAGATTGTCCAGGCGGCTCTCGAACGCCGTCCCGTTCACGAAGGCGATGCGCGTCCCGGTTCTGTCGTTCGTAATTCCGGTTGCATACGCCCAAGCACGGTTGCTGGGCGTGTCCTTCTGCGAAATCTGCATCCAGACGTCGGTGCCGTTGTCATACACCTCGAGCACATAGGTTTCCCCGAAGGCCATATCGAACGAACTGTCGGTCGACGTCAGGCCGGCGACCTGCGCGCCGTCGTCCATGATCGAAATCGCGTTTGCACCGCTCGCGCCCGTGCCGTCGAAAAAGCGGAACGTAATGCCGGGATCGAAGACGCCCCCGGACGGCGTCGCTTCCGCCCGCGTGACGATGGAGAACCCGCCGTTCGTGGCGGCGGCGTCCGGCGTCCATTCCGCCGAGACATAGTAGGGTTGTTCCGTCGCAGTCAGAACGCGGGCCGCCGCCGTCGTCATGTAGGCGGTGGCGTCGGAAAACACGGCTTGGCCGTCTTGTTGCTGGACCTGGGTGCCGGCGTTGATGGTTTCAAATTTGTCCTGATCGATCTGGCTGTTTGTTCCGTTGAAAGATTCCGCGAGATCGGCGTTGAGTTCGCCCTCCGGCGTTAAATCCTCGCAGACCTTGGCGAGGTCGGCGGCGGTCGGCGCCCAGACGGTGTCGTCAAAGTATGAGTCCGGGTCCGCATTGTAGGGACCGGAGTAAAGCACCGTCGGGTTGGTCGCGGTGTTCGCCAATTCATCGGACCCTGCGGCGGGATCCTGGAGTGCGGCGTTGCCGGAACCCGAGATCCCGCCCAGGCGGTTCTTGCCGTGACTGATCACGGCGAAAGGAACGAAGGGGCTGGCGCCGCCGCTCGTTGTCGTCGTGACTTGCAGATTGTCGAACGTCACGGTCTCGCCGGTATATTCGGGATCGGCGCTGGTGTCGTAGTCGTTTGGCACGGAAACGCAGAACTCCTGCGCGGCGTTGGCCACCACATACGTGTAATAGGTTCCGTAAACGTCGAGCGCGTCGTCTCTCGACACGCCGAGCGTCGCCCACGGCAGCGTGCCGGACGTGGTTGCGCCGCCCGAACAGGCGTCTTCCGTGCCGTCTTGATTCGTATCGGGGCAGGGCACGTCGCCGAATTGGTGGAAATGCACCATCAGGCCGGCTTGCACGATGGATTCACGTCCGCCCGCCTGGGTCGCGCGTTCAAGGTCGCGGGCGGGTCCAGAAAGTGAGCCGAGGAACACCGACAGCGCGGTGAACGCAACGATCACGACGAGGCTCACAGCGACGAGGCCTGCGGCGCCCTCGTCATCGGCCAGCGAACGTGCGGCTGACCTCGCGAAATTCTGAAGCACGCGTTTTATTCCCGTTCTGGGACGCCATCGTCCGGCCGCTTGTATAGAGCGCGTGCGCGGCGTGCGGAAGCGAAGGCCGCACGCGTGGTGACGATGTAAACCGGTGGTGGATTTTGCCGATGTTCGCCCACATCAGCAGGTTCGCAAACGCATCGTTTGCGGTATCGAATCGCAACCGCCGGGGGTGTTTTACGGTGTTGGCGTCGTTCTCAAAACGGCTTAACGCCGATCGTATGTCGTCGCGCCGAATCGACGCCGAAGGCTGCTCGGCGCGCTCTCGGCCAACGAACGTGTAACGCATCGGTGACGTTACCAAAAACGCGTTGCGGCGTATTCGGGCGGTTATCAGACTTCGTGGGTCTTTGGGGTGTGGGTGGTCAGAACTCCAAAGGAATCCCTATCGGCAACCTGGACTGCTCACGTCCCCATTCCGGTCCTGACAATTCTCATGTCTTCATTTCCGGAGTTTGATGGCGCGCGCGACATGGAGCCCTTGGCGCTTGTGCGCCAGGACGCGAACAATCGCCCATCCCTGCGCCGGTGGTTGCTCGATCGGGTTCATGTCCCGTCGGTCGCGCACTTCATCGATACGGACGTCGCGCCCTTCGTGCCGTTCGGGTGGTCGATTGCGGAACACCGGACGGGTGGCTTGCTCCGGTGGGACGTGGACGATGTGGCGCTCTGGCTGTCCGAGCAACAACACGCCGGACCCGTTTCGGGTCAGGCGGTGCAGGCTCAACTCCGCGAGCAACCTGTCCTCAACGCCGCCGTGCTCGATTATCTGTTCGATCGCCCGGAGTTGATCCCGCCTGCCTGGGAAGACCGGTTCGTGTTCTTCTGGGGCACGATCTATCGCAGCCGCACAGGGCTCAATGTGCGGGCGCTCATCCTGAAAGACGGTCTCCTCAATTGTTGTGCCCGCCGGATCGACCAAACGTGGGGGCCGGTGACGCCCGCGGCGATTTACCGGCCCCGCTGATCGGCGATCTCGAGGTTCTATGTATCCTTGGGTTTCTCGGGTTCCTTCGCGGCGAACGGATAGGCGCCGCTCGGATGGCTCTTCGCCGGGATATAAAGCGACAGCACCATCGCGACCGTAAGGATAATCCCCGTTCCCAAAAGTGAGATGGAGACCGGGATTTTATAGATGTCGATCAACAACATCTTGGTTCCGATGAACACCAGAACCGCGGCCAGACCGTAGGACAACAGGTGGAACTTGTCCTTCACGTTGGCCAGCAGGAAATAGAGGGCGCGCAGACCCAAGACGGCGAATACGTTGGAGGTCAGCACGATGAACGGGTCCGTCGTGATGGCGAAGATCGCAGGAATCGAGTCCACCGCGAACACCACATCCACCGCGCCGATCAGCAGAATGACGACGAAGAGGGGGGTCGCCATGCGCACGCCGTCGATCCGCGTGAAAAACTTCTCGCCGTCATAGTCGGGAGAAATCTTCATCCGTCGGCGCACCCATTTCAGCGCCGGATTGCTCTCCAGGTCGGGGTCCTGCCCGGCCGCCCACCACATCTTCACGCCCGTGTACACCAGGAAGACCCCGAAGACGTAAAGGATCCAGTGGAACTGCGCGATCATCCATGCGCCCACGAGGATCAGGACGGCGCGCAACGCGAGCGCGCCGAGGATGCCGATGATGAGTACACGCTTCTGGAACTCCGCGGGTACCGAGAAGTACGTGAAAAGCATCAGGAAGACGAAGATGTTGTCCACCGCCAGCGCCTTTTCGATGACGTAGCCGGTGATGAATTCGAGGGATTTGGCTTTTGCGAGCGCCTGCGCGGCGGGATCGGAGCTGGCGCCGCCCAGGTACCACCAAAGCCCCGCGACGAACACGAAGCTCACCATGATCCATATGACGGACCAGATCGCGGCCTCGCGCATCGAGACTTTGTGCGCGCCTTGGCGCCGCATCGCCAGGAAATCGACGGCGAGCGCCGCCATCACAAAAACAGTGAAGACGAGCCACATCAGCGGCGTGCCGATGGAAGTCATGGGAATACCTCAACGGGCGGCCGGCAGCCGCCCTCAAACGGGGTTGTACGGTGCCTATGCCGGTCTTGCCTTCACACGCTTTGCGTGGACCCACGGTGCCGGGAAAACGATCTGGCGCCGGCCTGACCGCATTCCGTGCTGACGACACGGCGAAGGCGCATGAAGCGCCCGGCTACTCCCCGTTAGGAGGCGAGGGGATTAAGCCGCGTGAGGCATCCGTCGTCAACGTGTGCGGGCGAGGAAAATTGTAACGAGCGGGCGTCCGCAGCGTCGCGCGATCGCCGCAAACAAAAACGCCGCCTCTTTCGAGGCGGCGTTTCGTTGGGCGGTGGTTCGCTTAGCCCACCGTGAAGTGGCGGACCGGCGTGCCGAGCAGCCAGTAGATCCACACGAACAGGAACAGCCACACCACGTCGACGAAGTGCCAGTACCAGGCGGCGGCCTGGAAGCCGATGTGCTTGTGCGGGGTGAAGTGGTTGTTCATGGCGCGGAAGCCGCAGACGATCAGGAACACCGTGCCGACGAACACGTGGAAGCCGTGGAAGCCCGTGGCCAGGTAGAAGGTCGACGGATAGATGCCTTCGGTCAGCTTGAACGCGGCATGCTGGTATTCGTAGGCCTGGAGGCCGAGGAACATCACACCGAGCGCCACCGTGATGAAGATCCACTTGGCGGCTTTCTGGTTGTTGCCTTCTTCGACGTAGAGGTGCGCGCGGGTCAGCGTGCCGCCGGAGGTGAGCAGGATCACGGTGTTGTAGAACGGCAGTTCCCAAGCGTCGAAGGTGATGACGCCTTCAGGCGGCCATTGCAGCGTCGTGGTCGAGAAACCCAGCGCGTTATGGAAGAAGGCCCAGAAGAAGGCCACGAAGAACATGACTTCCGAGGTGATGAACAGGGCCATGCCCCAGCGCAGGCCGTGGCTCACTTCGTCGGTGTGCGCTTTTTCAACGACCGACTCACGCACGATGTCGCGCCACCACATCGCCATCGTCAGAAGGACGAGGACGAAACCCGGCAGCAGCTTGAACACGCCCGGTTCCATGCCCAGGACGGGCAGCTTGTGGAAGTAGAAGATCGCGCCGATGGCCAGCACGAGCACCGAAAACGAACCCAGCGCCGGCCAGGGGCTTGGATTCACCATGTGGAAGTTGTGTTTGGCGTGACCGCTCATCGGAAGATCCCTCTATCTCACTATTAGCGCGTTCTCGCGGCGTTTCCCGTGTCCAGGGAGGCGCGAGAAAATTCCTTGGTCTGAAGTTCCGCGCTGTCGTCCACCGGGGCTCCGTCCTTGGAACGGAAGAAGGTGTAGGACAGCGTAATCGTATGGACCTCCGCGGCGCTCTCATTCTCCAGCATCGCGGGATCGACATAGAAGGTGACGCCCATCTCGACGCTTTGGCCGGGGGCGAGGGTCTGCTCCTGGAAGCAGAAGCATTCCATCTTATTGAAGTACTGGCCCGTCTTGTCCGGGGTGACGTTGAACGTCGCCGTGCCGGTGGTCGGGTGATCGGCGAGGTTGGTCGCCGTGTAGAAAACCGTGACCGTCTCGCCGAACTTCGTCGTGATGGACGGCTGCGAGGGCTTGAAGCGCCACTGCAGTTGCGGATCGGTATTGGAGTCGAAGCGCACCGTGATCGGGCGGTCGACGACTTGGGTGGTGTTCTCGGCCACGATCTGTGGATCTCCGCCGATGCCGATGGCGCGGCAGAAGGCGTCGTAATAGGGCACCAGGGCAAACGCGCCGCCCATCATCACCGCACCCCCCGCGAGGGAGAGCACGGCGACACGGGCGTTACGGCGTTTGAGATCGGACTTGTCCATTCCCTGGTGCCCTTAAGCTTACGTAACGGTCTTACTTACTCGGCCGGATGCGCCGCGGCGCGGGCCAGGACCGGCGGTTCCTCGAAGGTGTGGAACGGCGCCGGCGAAGGCACAGTCCACTCGAGGGTCGTCGCCCCTTCGCCCCACGGGTTCGCAACCGCCTTCTTGCCGAAGAACATGGCGTACACGGCCATGACCAGGAAGAAGATCGTCGCGGCGCCGGCGATGAGCGCGCCGACCGTCGAGACGTAGTTCCAGTGCGCGAAGATATCCGGATAGTCGATATAGCGGCGCGGCATGCCGGCGAGGCCCAGGAAGTGCTGCGGGAAGAACGTCACGTTCACGCCGATGAAGGTGGCCCAGAAGTGCAGGTGGCCGGCCCACTCGGGGAACACGCGACCCGTCATCTTGTCGTGCCAGTAGTAGTAGCCGGCGAAGATGGCGAACACGGCGCCCAAGGACAGCACGTAGTGGAAGTGCGCGACGACGTAATAGGTGTCGTGCATCACGATATCCATGCCGGCATTGGCCAGGACGACACCGGTGACGCCGCCCACGGTGAACAGGAAGATGAAGCCCACGGCCCACACCATCGGGACGCGGAACGAGATCGAACCGCCCCACATGGTCGCGATCCACGAGAAGATCTTGATGCCCGTCGGAACCGCGATCGCCATGGTCACGGCGATGAAGTAGGCGCGGTAATTGACGTTCATGCCCACCGTGTACATGTGGTGCGCCCACACGACGAAGCCGACGACGCCGATAGAGGCCATCGCGTAGGCCATGCCGAGGTAACCGAACACCGGCTTGCGGCTGAAGGTCGACACGATGTGGCTGACGATGCCGAAGGCCGGCAGGATCATGATGTACACTTCGGGGTGGCCGAAGAACCAGAACAGGTGCTGCCACAGCAACGGATCGCCGCCGCCGCGCGGATCGAAGAAGGCGGTGCCGAAGTTGCGGTCCGTCAGCAGCATGGTCAGCGCGCCCGCAAGGACGGGCACGGCCAGCAGCAGGAGCACGGCGGTGATCAGGATGGCCCACGCGAACAAGGGCATCTTGTGCATGGTCATGCCCGGCGCGCGCATGTTCAGGATGGTCGTGATCAGGTTGGTCGCGCCGAGGATCGAGGAAAGACCGGCGACGTGCAGCGAAAGGATCGCGAAGTCCACCGACACGCCCGGTTCGCCCGAGGCGCTCGAGAGCGGCGGATACAAGGTCCAGCCGGTGCCCGCGCCGTCGCCCATCACCAAGGACAGGACGAGCAGGATCAGAGCCGGCGGCATCAGCCAGAACGAGATGTTGTTCATGCGCGGGAAGGCCATATCCGGCGCGCCGATCATCATCGGCACCATCCAGTTGCCGAAGCCGCCGATCAGGGCGGGCATCACGACGAAGAACACCATCAGAAGGGCGTGCGCGGTGACCAGCACGTTATAGAAGTGCTTGTCGGTGATGAACTGGAGGCCGGGTTCCATCAGTTCGACGCGGATCATCATCGACATGAAGCCGCCCACAAGGGCCGCCACCACCGAGAACACCAGGTACATCGTGCCGATGTCCTTGTGGTTGGTGGAATAGAGCCAGCGGGTGATGCCTGTCGGCGTGTGATGATCGTCGTGGTGACCGTGCGCAGCGCTATGGCTGTGGTCGGCGGAATGAGCTGCACTCATAAGCTTTCTCCGAGAAACGTTATATTACTGAGCCGAGGCGAGCTTGACGGCGGCCGCGCCGGGCGCGGGCTCAAGTCCGGCTTTCTCTTGCTCAACCCAGCGCTGGTATTCTTCCTTGCTCACCGCATCGACGACGATCGGCATGTAGGAGTGATCGACGCCGCACAGTTCCGAGCACTGGCCGTAGTAGCGGCCGGGCTTGGTGATGCGGGTCCAGGTTTCGTTCACGCGGCCCGGCATGTTGTCGAGCTTCACGCCGAACGCCGGGATGGTCCAGGCATGGATCACGTCGTTGGCGGTGAACAGCAGGCGGATGTTGGTGTCGACCGGCAGGACGACGTGGCGGTCGGTTTCCAGAAGACGGTGCTGGCCGGCCTGCACGTTGATGTCCGCGTCGGGAATGGCGATGGCGTCGAACGAGATGCCCGATTCCATATATTCATAAGACCAGAACCACTGGTTCCCCGTGATCTTCAGGGTCATTTCGGCGTCCTCGGTCCGGTCCAGGTAGTAAAGGATGCGGTAGGACGGGACGGCGATGCCCACGAGGATCAGGACCGGAACGACCGTCCAGATCACTTCGATCAAGGTGTTGTGCGACCACTTGGCCGGCACCGGGTTGGATTTTTCGTTGTAACGGACGATGACGATCAGCAGCAGGATCGCGACGAACACGCTGATGACGGTGATGACCCACAAAAGCAGGGTGTGGAAGTCATAAAGCATCTCGGCCTGCGGCGTGGCCGGCGTCTGCATATTCAGTTGCCACTCCTTCGGGAAGGAGGGGGTGGGCATTGGTTCTGCGGCCGCCAACGGGCCCCCCAACGAAAGGACGCTCGATACGAAGGCGGCAAGCGCCAATGTCACACGACTCACACTCTGTCTCCATTGCAACCCAGCAGTCGGCCACCGTTTAAGCGGCCCGACCGGGTGGTTCAACCGATATTTTTTGGGCGTTTGCAAATTCCCCTGCCGCGCCAATGGGTTCCGTAGAAACCCTCTGTGCTTGCCCCGGCGGCAGACTAGCCGAACGCCCTGCGCAGGTAAAGGTAAAGCCCTGGTTCTACAAAGGTTTGGTAACGCTTCCGGGGGGAGGCGTTGGGTCGTGAAATCGTCAGGCGATCAAGGGTTTCGCTTAACCGTCCGGTCGGTTAGACAAGCGCAAGTTTTAAGACCCGATGCGCGTAGGAGGCAGACGTGAATTCACCCCCACCCGACGACTCCAAGGAAAAGGCCAATCGTCGGCGCCTGATTTTGGTCGGCCTCGCGCTCGCGGCTGTTTCCCTCTTCATGTACGTCAGTTTCATTCTAAAAACGGCGGTCCGCGGCCCATGACCACCGCGAGCGTTCTTCCGCACATCAATGCGCTCCTCAACGCCGTCTCGACGGTTCTTCTGATCATCGGGTTTTCGCTGATTCGCAGCGGCAAGCGCGATTGGCATCGCAAAGTCATGATCGCCGCGCTGGTGGTGTCGGCGATCTTTCTGGCCAGCTATCTGACCTATCACTTCACCGCGCCGATCTTTGTGTTCGCCGGTACCGGATGGACCGTGCCGGTCTATTACGCGATGCTGATCAGCCACGTGATCTTGGCGATCGTGGCGACTCCGATGGTGATCATGACCGCGTGGCGCGCGCTGCGCGGCAACTTTGAAAGGCATCGCGCGATCGCGCGATGGACCATCTGGATCTGGCTCTACGTGACGATCACGGGCGTCATCATCTACGTCGTTCTGTACCACGTTTACCCGCCCACGGCTTAAAGCATGGATGAGAGAGAAGTCATCGCGAGATCGATGCCGCCGCCGGTGGATATGGCGGTGGACGGCAATTTCGCCGGCAAGATCACACCTGCGCTTCTGCATGAACTGCGGGGCTGGGTAAGTCTTCCGCTGGCGGCGCTCGCGCTGGCGGGACTGCTTGCGCTCCTGCTCGCGGGCTCACGCGTGCCGGGCGCGGAACACGTTCTGACCTGGACCGGCGACAGCTTCTTCCAGAAGGGATTGGTGGCGCACGTCACCTTTGCCTTCGTCATTTGGTACATGGGCGTGCATGGTGCGCTCACGGTGTTGATGACCGCGCAGATGCGGGGCACGGAGCGTCCGCTGGGGACGTTCGGCATGTTGGTCGGCCGGTTCGGCCTTTACGGCGCGGCGGTCAGTCTTCTCCTGTTGCTGGCGCCGGTGCTCGCCGACCTCGGCGAGCCGTCGCTGAACAACTATGTGCCGGTGCTCGATCATCCGGTTTATTACGGCGGCTTGGCGCTCCTCGCGGGCTGCACGGCGCTGCCGGTCATGCGCCTTCTCGTCATGCTGGCGCGCGCGCGCAAAGCGGACGCCGCCGTATTCGCCGTCGCGGCCGCCGGGCTCATTTATCTCATGGCGCTGGTTTGTGTCGCGGCCGCATGGGTCACCATGCCGGAGAATTTGGGTCGTCAGGGCGCCAACGAATATCTGATGTGGGGCGGCGGCCACGTCCTGCAGTTCGCCAATACGGCGCTGATGCTTGCGGCTTTCTATTTGATCGCGCGCGCGGCGCTTGGCGAAACGCCGATCCCGGGCGTCTGGTTGAAGATCATGATGCTCGCGCTTGTTGCCGGCGCCGCCGCCGGGCCGCTGCTCTACTTGACCCACGAAGCCGGCGGGGCGACGCAGCGCGATCTGTTCACGCGCCTTTATTGGTATGCGCTGCCGATCCCGACAACCGTGGTGCTCGGGTCTGTCGCGCTGCTGCTCGTGCGCCGCTGGAAGGACGCGAAAAGCGGCCCGCCGGAAGTCGCCGCCATTGCCATGGCGTTGTTCCTCTTCGCCTTCGGCGGCGTGCTCGGCTTTTTTGAAGGCTCGATCGACACCCGCACGCCCAGCCACTACCACGCGATGCTGATCGCGGTGTCGCTGGCGTTCATGGGGCTCTATTTCGCTCTGTTCCTGCCGCTGCTCGGTCGACGCACCAAGCGCCGCAAACTTCGGACTGCGACTTATTTGCTTCTGGGCGGCGGACAGTTCCTTCACTCGGCCGGACTATATCTAGCCGGGCTGGAGGGGGTGCTGCGCAAGACCCCGGGGGCAGCGCAGGAACTCGACAGCGCCTGGAAGATCGCCAGCATGTCCTTGATGGGCATCGGCGGGCTCGTCGCCGTCGCGGGCGGGATAATCTTCATATTTCTCGCGGGGAGAATGTTATTGGCAAAGCCTGACCGGGGTGTTAGGCCAGCGCCGCACGTCTAATCCCTTCCTGGCGGTTGGGATCTAAGGGATATCGACGGTGGATCAGATTCGCAGTTACATTGAGCTGATGAAGCTCCGCATCGGCTTCCTCATCGCGATCAGCGCGATGGCGGGCTATGCGGCGGTCGCGAGCCATGTCGATGCGTGGCAACTCGTGGTCCTGTTCGTCGCCATGGTGCTGGGCTCCTCGGGTTCGGCCGTCTTCAATCAATATTATGATCGCGACATCGATCGCCTGATGGCGCGCACCGCGACCCGCCCGCTGGCCGCGGGCACCCTCGGCGATCCGCGCAAGGCGCTGTTGTTCGCCGGCGCGCTCCTGATCACCGGCTGCGCGCTCGCGCTCATGGCCTTTAACTGGGTTGTCGCCGCGCATCTGTTTCTCGGCGCGTTCGTTTATGGTGTCGTTTACACCGTGTGGCTGAAGCGCAAGCACTGGACCAACATCATCATCGGCGGCGCCGCGGGCAGCTTTGCGGTCTTGGCGGGCGCTGCGGCGGTCGATCCGAACATCTGGCTCCTGCCGACCTTGATGGCGATCACATTGTTCCTGTGGACGCCGTCGCACTTCTGGTCGCTCGCCATTCTGATCAAGGACGATTACGCCAAGGCCGGCGTCCCCATGCTGCCGGTGATCGCCGGCGACGCGGCGTGCGCGAAATGGATCCTCGGCAACACCGTCCTGCTCGTGATCTCGGCGCTGCTGCCGGTCGTCTTCGGCGAATTGGGCCTGCTCTACGGCGTGATCTCGACGGCGTTCGGCGCGCGGTTCCTGTGGCTCAACGTCAAGCTCGTGAACGACCCGTCGCGTGACCTCGCGCGCCGCAACTTCCTGTTCTCGATGCAGTACCTGGCCGGCGTCTTCCTCGCCGTCGTGGTCGACAAGCACGTCACGCTGCCGTTCTAACAACGGCGTTGAAAATCCCTAGTGATGCGGAGCCGCGATGATATACGCGCGTTCCGCGACCGTGAGCAAAACGAGGGCCAGAGATAACGCGACTTGACGGTGTTTCATCTCGCGCCTCAATTCAGATCGACGGCGTGTTTCTTCAGATCGGTCAGCGCGCAGTGCTCCAGCGCGCCTTCGTGTGTCGCGGCCAGAACAACGTTCGGCGCCTGGCCGGCCGCGAAGGCCTGTTGCCACCGTGGCGCGCATAAGCACCAGCGGTCGCCCGCCTTCAGGCCGGGGAAGCCGTAGTCCGGCATGGGCGTCGAAAGATCGTTGCCCGCGCGTTTGCTGAAGGCCAGAAATGCGTCCGTCATCACGGCGCAGACCGTATGCGACCCGAGATCTCCCGGGCCCGTATTGCAGCAGCCGTCGCGGAAGAATCCCGTGATCGGTTTCACGGAACAGATTTGTAGCGTCCCGCCGAGCACATTGCGCGCCGGACGCTGCGGTTCGCTCATATCTCTCATGGGGTCCCTGGCCTGGTTGAGTTGCAAATCTAGGCGTCACGGCGCCCGCCGGGCAAGCCATGGCCAATAAATCTTGAAGCGCTTATCCTGTGCGGATGACACAGGATAACACGCAAGCGCCAAGTTTATCCGAGGCGGATCTTTCCGAAACGGGTCTTCCCGAGGCCGTTGCTATTTCGCCGGCCGACGTCGCGCGTATCTGGGCGGTCATGAGCCACGAGATTCGCACACCGTTGATGGGCGTTGTCGGGATGCTCGACGTGTTGGGGCGCACCAGCCTCACCGAGGAGCAGCGCCGAATCATCGCGACGGTCGAGGAATCGTCCAACGCCTTGATGGGAATTATCGACGACGTTCTCGACTTCACGAAACTGGAGTCTACGAAAGTCACGCTCGATGAAGCGCCGACAGATCCGGTGGCGCTCGTGGAAGGCGCGGCGGAACTGCTCGCGCCCCTTGCGGCGGCGAAACGACTCGCGCTGATCTGTGAAATTCACGGCGATGTGCCCGCCGTTCTGTGCGATGCGCCGCGTCTGCGTCAGATACTTCTCAACATCGGCGCGAATGCCATCAAATACACCGAGAAGGGCGATGTCGCCTTGGTGCTGACGGCGCGCGACGTCGGCGCGCGAACCGCGACGCTGCGTTTCAGCGTGATCGACAGCGGGGCGGGCATTCCGATGGAACTGCAAGGGTTTCTCTTTGAACCGTTCTGGCAGTTGGTCGGCCGCGACGCCTCGTTGGGAGGCTTGGGCGGCGTTGGGCTGGGATTGGCGATCTGCCGTTCGCTCGCCGAGGCGATGGGTGGAAGCATCTCGGTCGATAGCGCGCCCGGGAAGGGATCCTGCTTCGACGTCGATGTGACCTTCAAGATTGCCCCGGACGCGGCGGCGCCGCGCGTGCGCCTCGACGATACGGAGGTCGTGGCGTTGCACACGGGCGAACGCGGGCTGGAGATCGCGCTTGGTTATTTGCGGGACGCGGGGGCCGCGATCGTCCTCGTGGACTCCCTGGGCGCTCTCGGCCGTCACGCCTTCAATGTGCAGAAGAAGACGGTGGTGTTGCTTGGGCCGGATACCGAAGCCGAGGACGTCGAAGCGACGGCCGCCGCTTTCCAGCGCATGGGGTCGGATCGCATTTCCTCGATTGTTTGGCTGCATCGCGGCGCGGCCGGGAATTGGCCGCCACAGTCCGGCGTTCGGCCGGTACGGGCCGACCCGATGCGGCGCAAAGACCTGTTCGCCGCCGCAACGCGTTCGGATGCTGCGCGCGACGAGGTCGGATTCGCCGTCGTCGCGCGTCATCAGGCGCGTCTCATCGATCCGGCCGCGGCCGTCGACGAAGCGCGAGCCGATGGCCGCGTAATCCTCGTTGCGGAAGACAACCGCGTGAATCAGGAGGTCTTGCGCCAGCAACTCGCGATCCTGGGGTACGACTGCGATATCGCGCCCACGGGACACGCCGCGCTCAAGGCGCTGCAGGAACGGACTTACCCGTTGCTGCTGTGCGATTGCCAGATGCCGGGGATGGACGGTTTTGAGCTCACGCGGATCATCCGCGGCAACGAGCGCAGCGGCGGCGCGCACCTGCCGATCATCGCCGTGACCGCGAACGCCGTGCCAGGCGAAGCCACGCGCTGCCGCGCGGCCGGGATGGACGACTACCTCGCCAAACCCATCGAGATCGGCGCCCTGCAGGCCAAACTGAACCTCTGGGTCGGTCCGCGCCCATCTGCGACCGTCTGGCGCGGCGCCGTGTCGGTGAAAGACAACGAGGACCGCATCCTCGATCTGCGCAACTTGACGGCTGTGTACGGCAGCGATCCTGCGCGCCTTGCGCCCGTGCTCGATCAATGGGCGGGAGCCATGGCCGAGGTGCTGAGCGACGTGGAAGCCAGCATCGCCGCCGAGGCATGGGAGTCCGCGCTCGCGGCGACTCATCGCATCAAGGGCAGCGCCGGTGTCGCCGGCGCGACGCGCGTTTCGGCCGCGGCCGCCGTCCTCGAGGTTGCGTTGGGAAGTCGTGATCGCCAGGCCATCGCGCGTGAACGCGATCGCCTGCGGACGCTCACGCGCGCCGGGCTCGACGAAGCCGCGGCATGGAAGCATCAGGTCGCGGCGTCTGAGAAGGCCGCGCTCGGCGGCGCGAGGATATAGGGCTGGAGGCGCGTTTAGGCCGCGTTGTCGGCGGACGCCGCGCCGCCGGGGGGCATGGTGTATCCCGCGCCGCGCACGGTCTTGATCATGACCGGGCGCTTGGGATCGGCTTCGATCTTGTGGCGCAAACGGGTGATGAGGACGTCGATGCTGCGGTCCATGGGATCCCATTCGCGCTGCAGGACGCTCGCCATCAGGTCCTCGCGGGTTTGCACATGTCCGGCGTTGCGGATGAGGTGCGCGAGAAGGCGGCCTTCGTTTCCGGTCAGCATGACCTCGGCAGCGGTCTTGGAGCTGAAGGTTCCCGCGTCGAGGTCCAAGGTCCAGTCCTGGTAAGGCAATTTGCCGTGGGCCACTTCCCGGCGCGGGGTCTGCGCGGGCACGGCGCCCGCGCGTCGCAGGACGCTGCGGATGCGCGCCAGCAGTTCGCGTTCCTCGAACGGTTTGGTGAGGTAGTCGTCCGCGCCGCACTCCAGGCCGACCACACGATCCATGATCTCATGTCGGGTCGAAAGGATGATGATGCCTACCGGATACTGTTCGCGTAAGTAGCGCGTTAGCGCGAAGCCGTCCTCACCGGGAAGACGCAAATCCATGATCACAAGGTGAACCGGCTTGTCGGCCAGCACACGGCGCATGTCCTTGCCGTCGGCCGTCAAGGTCACTTCATATCCTTCGCCGCGCAGGTATATATCTAGGACGTCGCGGACAAAGGGATCGTCCTCGACCACCAGGATGTGCGGCGGGGCTTGCGGACTGTTGGTCTCGTTCATCAAAACACTCGCGTTTTCAAGGCGATGAAGTATGCCAAGGGCACGGAGGGTTTGTCTCCCATGAACCGATTATACAGCAACCGACGATACAACCCAGGATGAAATTTCCTATCTCTCGTTTGCGCTTGGATCTGTCGTGAAAACCATATCCATCCTTCTTGTCGACGACGATCCTTTCATTCGCGAGGTCCTCGACGCGGCTTTTAGCGTCCGGCCCGGCGCGCGCGTTCAAAGTTACGCATCCCCCGCCGACGCCTTGATCGGCGCGCAAGCCGCGCCGCCCGACATCATTGTCCTTGATTACACCCTGCCCGGGACCGACGGTCTCGCGGTGTATCGCGCGCTGTGCGCGGTGCTGACGCCGATGCCGCCGGTCGTATTTCTGACGGCGCGCGAGGACAGGGCGCTGGTCGCGCGATTGATGTCGGAAGGGGCCTCCGGTGTCCTCGCCAAGCCCTTCGATCCGATTTCCATCGCCGACCAAATCTTGCGTCTCGGTGAGGCGCGCACGACGCCGCCACGCGACGCCCGCTTGGATGCGGTTGCGGCCGGGTTCCGCGCGAGCCTGCCGCAAACCATGACCGACATCGGCGCGGAGTGGAGCGTTCTCCGGCGCGAATGGCGGCGTCCTGTCGCTGAAAGTCTTGTCATGCGCGTGCATAAGCTCGCCGGGGCGGCGGGCCTGTTCAAGATGCACGCCTTCGGGCTGGCGGCGCGGGAGGTGGAAGTCGCGACCCACGCGCAGTTGGAGGCCGAAACGCGCGGAGCGCCGGTGGACCGCGCCGGGATCGAAAAAGCGATCGCCGTGTTGTGGGAAACCGCGATCGCGGCCATGGAGACGCCGCCCGGCGGCGTACGAGATGCTGGGGATGGTGCCGGATGAGGGCACTAGCTTGTTGTTTCTTCATGTTTTTCGGTGTCCATCGCTGCGCGGGTCCTCGCTAAAACTAAGCAAAACTTGTCCTGACCCGTCTTGGCCCGTCCGGCCTCATCCACTAGCCTAGGGTGGATATTTAGGGGGATAAAATATGCGGGCGAGGAACAGGCTTTCAGCGCAATTTTTGAAGACCGCTCCGGTTGGCAAGCACTGCGATGGGGCCGGGCTTTGGGTGGTCAAACGACACGATGGGGGAGCGCAGTGGGTCTTGCGCGTTTCCGTTCACGGTCGCCGCCGTGAAATGGGCCTAGGAGGTTTTCCCTCCCTCGGGCTGTCTGATGCCCGCAAGCTAGCCGAACGCTGGCGCAATGTGGCGGCGGCTGGCCGTGATCCAGTCAAAGAACGCGAGGCCGAAGCACGAGCCGCACGGCGTGAGGATAAATCACTGGCGGTACTGACGGCCGACGCTTTCGAATCGCGCAAGGCGGAACTGAAAGGCGATGGCAAAGCGGGTCGCTGGCTTTCGCCCCTTGAGATTCACGTTCTGCCCAAGCTGGGCCGCGTGCCGGTGACAGATATTGACCAGCGCGACATTCGCGACACGCTTGCGCCTCTTTGGCACACGAAGGCCGACACGGCGCGCAAAGCCTTGAACCGGCTTTCAATCGTGCTGAAACATGCGGCGGCGCTGGGCTTAGAAGTAGACTTGCAGGCAACCGAAAAGGCGAAGGCGCTGCTGGGTAAGTCGCGGCATGTAGCAAAGAACATTCCCGCGATGGCTTGGGCCGACGTGCCCGATTTTTATACCAGCCTTGAAGAGCCGACGCTAACTCACCTTGCCTTGCGCCTGCTCATCCTTACCGGAGTGCGCTCGAAGCCACTGCGCCATGTCCGTCTTGACCAGATAGAAGGCAACGTGTGGACCATCCCAGCTGAGGCCATGAAGGGCCGCAGGGGCGCAACCGAAACTTTCCGCGTACCTTTGTCGCGTGAAGCACTGCGCATCATTGACCTTGCGCGTCCGCACGCTCGCAACGGCTTTCTGTTTCCGAACAATCAACGCGGTGTGATTAGTGACGCAACTATGTCGCGGCATATGGAACGGCGCGAGCTTGAAGCCCGCCCGCATGGTTTCCGCACGAGCTTGCGCACATGGCTGGCCGAAGCGACCGACGCACCGCACGAGGTGGCGGAAACCATGCTGGGGCATGTGGCAGATTCCAGCGTGGTACGCGCCTATCGTAGAACCGACTTTCTGGAACAACGCCGCGCGCTGATCGAACGCTGGGCCGATCATGTGACGGGCAGCGCTGGGCGTGTGGTGAAACTTGCGAGTGCGGGCTAATGGCGAAAGCTAAACCATCTTTCCCCTTCGATATCGACGCCTTTGACTTAGTCAATAGAGCGCCGTCCAATCCGGAGGCTGCGGCTAAAGCGCTTCTGTTAGCAGCTGAATACATCGGACGTGGAGAGCAATTGCCTTGCAGCCTAGCTGATTTTTTAGCTGACGCTATACAGACGGCGATACTAACCCCTGAACGGCATGACCCAGTGAGAGCCGACCGTGGGCAGGCACTGATCGTCGCCCTGCACCTAAAAGCCAACAACCGGCGACCAAGCGATGTACAAGACCACGAAGTTTATTATTTTATGAAGCAGTGGATGGAAGGTCTAATAGACGAGAAAGGGAATTTTAGTTTTAAGGACGCGCATAAAAGGGTAATCGGCCAGACGGAAGCGGCAAAGCGGGCTGCAACGAAATTTGACATCTCATCGTCAACGGCAAAAAACATCTTCAACAAATGGCGAAAGTCAGGCGGCAGAAGGTTCGGGCCACAAGAGCGCGAAGTTTTTACGGTCGCAGCATCGAACGCCTTAAGAGGAACGTCCCGCCGCAAAAAAGGCAAAACTCCTCGTCCGGAGGGAACAGATTAATCAGTTGGCAGAAAACTGGATAAAAAGCCCCCCGGTTTTTTTATCCATCTGCCGCGTCCATGCTTGTTTCATTCCGACCAGTGAAGGATGGAACAATGCAAACATATCTTACCCTGGCCGAGCTTCGCGCAAAGCTTGGCGGACGCTCGCGTAGCGCAATTTATCTCGACCTCGCAGCGGGCCGACTACCCCAGCCGATCAAGCTTGGTGGACGGCTTTACTGGCCTGACCACGACGTTGATGCGCATCTTCGCGTCATGCACGCGGCAGCACAGAAAGCCAAACCGCCTCAGGGGGTGGTGCGATGAACGATCAAGAGCGACGTGTAAATGCCGTGTATTTTAAGGATAACTTTCTTCCACAACACAACAAGATGTTCGGGCTGATCGAATCGGTGAAATCAAGAAGCATCAACAAAAACACTGAAGCATTTTTGCAAAACGGCACGGTGATCATCCGTGAAAATTACGGTCGCGCTGCAAATAAGACTCGAATTTTCTGGAATCCTACGGACGGTGTGATCGATTACTTTTTCGACCGAATCAACCGCCGCATGGCCTGGGATAACTACATAAGCGAGTCAGTACACATCCACTTGGATGAAGAACTCTATTTTGTTGAGCGCGTCCACCGCACCATCAATCGAAACGATCCGCAAGGTACGGGGGCCATGTATGAGAAGATGACGCTCATTGATGGCACGTGGCACGCGCCCGCACCGCTTCATCAATCAGTCGCCTTGAGCGGATATAACACGCGAGCACACCGGCTTTTTCCATTCACCGATTTCGAGCAAAATTGGCATTCTGTCGAGGTCGTTGCGCGGCCGATTAGCA
>CAZNUW010000015.1:0-71134 GCA_964576515.1 uncultured Rhodobacterales bacterium | reverse complement strand
CCATAATATACATTATGCGACAAATTGGTGTTCCGTAGAGCAGCCCATACCTGCCGCACAGGATGTCTCCTCGACCGCCGGATTCGCGCGCCCTTCCACGTCTGCCTCGGCAACCATTCGCAGCAATGCCCGCGGTCACCACAACGGACGGCTGGCATTTGATGACAGCAACGCGGTGAACTCTCCGCGCAACGCGCCATCACAGTTGTAAAAGCGCCGATGTCACGGGCCCGCACTTGCACGACCTTGCGCCCGGCGTAGACTTCGTCCCGTCTCATAAACGCTGCGGGGTTCCCATGAAGAGCTATCGCTGTGTTTTCAATTACGCGGGCGGAAAAACCACTATTGGCGTCGAAGCCGAAACGGCTGCCCAGGCGGTTGAGGACGCCCAGGCCGCGATCAACGCCGGCGACTATGACCGGGTCGAGATTTGGGACGGCGAGACCCTGCTTCTGACGCGCGCCACGCCGCGCGCTTGGGATGCGTTCGGGGATGCACTCGGGGACACTCTCCCCAGCTTTCACGGCCATGGCGACGCGGCGCCGGAACAGCCGCGCACGGGGCCCCTGACCGTCAGCTTGCCCAGGCGCCCGCCGATCCTGTTCTCCCAGGGCCTCCGCGCGCTTGGTTTCGGCGCCAAGAAACTGCGGTGGCAGAAACGCGTCGGCCAATAAGGGCTCCACGGACAATTTCCGCATCTGGAGCGGCTTTCGCCGCCCACCCACCCGGCGTAAGGTGACAGGACCTTCGATTTGTCCCGTCCGGTAGAACGCCTCATGCCCTCTGCGCCGCACGCGCCCCCTCGTCCTGTTTCGTCCGCCGACGCCCGCCAAACCCCGTCCTCCCGCGATATCGCCGAGCTGCTTGAGATCATGCGCCGGTTGCGCGATCCCGACGGCGGCTGCCCCTGGGATGTGGAACAGACCTTCGCGAGCATCGCGCCTTATACGATCGAGGAAGCCTATGAGGTCGCCGACGCCATCGCGCGGAAGAACATGGGCGCCCTGAAGGAAGAACTGGGGGACCTGTTGCTCCAGGTGGTGTTCCACGCCCGGATGGCCGAGGAAGCGAACCTGTTCCGCTTCGCCGACGTGGTCGGCGCGATCTGCGACAAGATGGTCCACCGCCACCCCCACGTTTTCGGATCGGCGAAGGTGGAGTCCGCGGCCGCCCAGACGGTCGCCTGGGAGAATTTAAAAGCGGCGGAGCGCGCCGCCGCCCGCGATCCTTCCGTCCCGCCAAGCGTGCTCGACGGCTTGCCGGCCGGGCTGCCCGCGCTCAAGCAGGCCGAGAAACTCCAAAAGCGCGCGGCCCGCGTCGGGTTCGACTGGAGCGACGCCAAGGACGTCGTCGGCAAGATCGCGGAGGAACTGGAGGAAGTGCGCGCGGAGTTCGGCGACGGCGCAACGCCGGCCAACCCCGAACGCCTGACCGATGAAGTCGGCGACCTTCTTTTCGCCTGCGTGAACCTCGCCCGGAAAGCCGGCATCGATCCCGGTATGGCGCTGCGCGGCACCAACCTGAAATTCGAGCGCCGTTTCCGGCGGGTGGAGACCCTGCTGTCGGCCGCGGGCAAAACGCCCGAAACCTCGTCGCTCGACGAGATGGAAAACCTATGGGTCCAGGCCAAGCACGAAGAACGTGCAAAAACCTGAGAATTCGGATTCAGAAATAGCCCTAAGTTGTTATAAATCTTGAAAGACGTATTGCGGAATGAGGGTGATGCCAGAGGGAGCGCGGAACGCATGGACACGCTACGCACGCATCGCCGCGACCACGCTGGCGGTCATAGGCCTCCTCGCAAGTTGCTACATTCCCGACCGCTATGAAGCCGAAATCCGGCTGACGAAGGACGGCGGCTTCGGCGTCGCGTTCATCGGGCAACTGACCTACGCCCCTCTTTTCGGACAGATCGCGCGCGGCGAGATCGCCCCCGAGAAGGCCGAAGAGAACAACCGCATGATCCAGGAGCAGTTAAAGCGGGACACCGCGTTCAAGGAGGTCACCCCCTTGGGCCGCGGCCGTTATCAGGTGCGCTTCGACCGCGAAGGCCGGTTCGGCGGCGCGATGCAGATGGTGAACTTCGCCACACGTCAGCAGGCCATCTTCCGCATCCGCACCACCGAGGACGGCCTGGTTCAGGTCAACAGTTCCGGCCAGGGTCAGCTTTACGCGGACCGGTTCGAGGAGATCGGCCTACGCACCCAGGGCCTCGTGCGGATCGTTACGGACGTCGAGGTGTTGGAGCACAACGCCACCTTCGTCCGGGCGTCATCCACGCCAGGCTTTACCCAATACGACTGGCGTATCCGTGGCTTCCGCGATCCGCCCGTGAAATTCATCGGCCGCTTGGCGATTGATCCGCGAACCGGCGTGCCCGCCTATCGCGGCAGCGGCGCAAGCACGGACAAGACACCAAATTGAGCAAGGCACCGAATTAAGGAAGTGGGTTAAAAACCGCCGCTAGTCCGGGCGGTCGCCCCGGTTGCGGCCCCGGCGCTCACCCTCACCGCGATGACGCCCACCGCCGTTCCCATTCGCGCGCGCCTCGCCGCCGCCCTGACGGTTGCGGGCGCGCTGTTCGCCGCCGTCCCCGCGATTGAATTCGCGGCGCTGACGTCCCTCGCCGCCGTCCCCGCGAAACGCGCCCACGGCGCGCGGCTGCTGCGGCAGAGGTGCGACCGGCGCGGGTGGGGTCAATTGCGGGCCCGCGTAAGCTTGACGGTCCCGGCGGTTCCCGGATTCACGGTTTCCATCGGGCCGTTCGCGAAGCTGCCGCTGACCTTCAAACGATCCACCGAACCGGCGGCGCTCCTGATCCCCCTCGCCCCGGAACCCACGACGGTCGCGGTTTTGCACATCCGCCCCGCCCGCCGGGTTCGCCTGGCTTGGTGGCGGCGAAGAGTCGACCCGTTGCTGCCGGCGTTCGCTCCGTCCCCAGCGGGCGCCGTCCGGCGGCGGCCCGGGCTGTGACGGGGTTGCATTCTGAAATTCGCGGCGGGATCCGCCCCGGAATTCGCCCCGGAATTCGCGAGGCCCGTCCCGGTCCGCGCGGCCGTTTTCATTGGAACGTTCACCGCGCCGTTCTTGACGGCGATCATCCGCACGGTCGTTGCGGCGCCACTCGTTGGGACGCCACTCGTTGCGATGATTGTCGCCGCGCCAGCTCTCGTTGCGATCACGGTTTCGATCCCAGCTTCGCTCGCGGTCGCCGTCGCGGCGGACGTTCACATCCCGGACATTACCATCCCGGAGGCGGCGTCCATCGTGACGCCACGTGTCGTCGCGGCCGTGCCACGCGCGATGGCGATTGAAGGAACGGTACCGCGGAAGATCGACCCGGATGCGATGGCCGCGCCAATCCCAGGACGACCATCCCCAAAGCGCCGGGACAACCACATAGCGCGTCACGATCACCGGGCGGCGGAAATAGTAGGGTTCATAGTCCGGATAGGCCCAAACCCCGTAAGCCCGGATCGGATCGTAGCGCGGAATATAGACGCTGGCGGGATCGATCATGTCGATCACGACCGCCCCACCGTCAAAGTACACACGCTGGAATTCGTTGGACCGCAGATGCCCGGCGCTGAACGCCTGGTGGCGCAGGCGCTGGACCGCATCCATCACCTCGCGTTCCTGCAGGAGGAACGCGTTGCCCACACGGACCGTCCAGTCGTACTCGTCGTTCATCATGCGCAAGACGTCGGGGAATTGAGCCAGCGTTTTCACGCTGGCGTCCCACTCCCACGGCTCAAGTGCAAAAGTCAGCGCATCCCCGCGCAACGCGGCGTTCGATGCGCCCGCCACCCATCCGGAGGCTTCCTCAACATCGTGGGGATAAGTCGCGGCCATGAGGATCTGCGACAAAAGCTGATCGGGATAAAGCGCGATGGGCGCGAGCAGCGCATCCAGGGCGCGCGGCGACAGACGTTCGTGCTGCGCGTAAGCGGGATCGTCGGCGTAAGACTGTGCCGCCGCGGGCGCCGGCCCCGCCACGGTAAACGCCAGAGCGCCGAGGATGGAGATCGTGGTGATGAATGCCCTGCCCATGCGAGCCACTATCACGATCTACTAAGGCGGAAAGATGGCGCGCAGCGCCCGGCGGAATAATAGCGTGCGGCGGCTTCTACGTTTTGGGATCGCGCAACGGGAGTTGGCGCGGAGACTCTACCGTCTTCACCATCTCCTTGATCTGGAGCCAGATTGCCTCGGTCGGCGCGCAGAGGATGCCCATCTGGTCGCGCGCGGCAGGGCTATACCGTTCGCCGGACAAAAGACGGTTATAACCTCCCGCTTCCGCGTGGATCAGTAGCCCAGCCGCGTGATCCCACGGCTTGAGCTTGCGGTAGGCAAGGACCTGCGCGCGGCCGTCGGTCAAAGCCCAATAGTCGTGCGCCGCGCTCCCCAGCCGGATATTGCGCGCGAATTTTCCACGCAAGGCGCCGAGGTCTTTGTTGTGCAGGCCCGCCACCATCCGCCCAAGATCACCGTCCACCGGCGGAATGACGACACGTTCGTCGGCCCCGGTTTTTTCCAACGCCGCCGGCGCGGTCTTCCACGCGCCATGCCCCTTGGCGGCCCAAAGCGCGCGGCCTTCGAGCGGTTCATAGATCCACCCGATCCGTGTTTCACCTTGATGAACCAGCGCGACGATCACGGCGAAGGCGGCGACGCCGTTGACGAAATTTTGCGTACCGTCGATGGGGTCGATGATCCACACCGGCGCGTCGCCGTGTAAAAGATCGAACAGAGTCGGATCGGCGAAGGCCCCCTCCTCGCCGATCACCCGCGATCCCGGAATCAATGCGTTCAACAAAGGCCCAAGGGTGCGCTCGCTTTCCTCGTCGGCGACGGTGACCACATCGCCTGGATGCGTCTTGGAACGAACTTCATGGGACGCCAGTTGACGAAACCGCGGCACGATGACGCTGTCGGCGACGCGGCGCATCGCGCCGATCACATCATGGACGAGAGGGCGCGGGTCCGCAGGGATCATTCGCTTGCGCGGTCGGCCGCGATCCCGCGTTTGCGCAGGCGCGCGAGATCGGCGTCGTCCAGAAGCACTTCGAGACGCGCTTCGATCTCGCCGTCCGCGCGCCGCAGGACTTCGCCACGCCTGTAAAGCCACGCGAGGGTCTCGCCGTCCTCAAGCGGGATGACGATGCTGAAGGGCCGGCGCTTCTGGGCGAGTTCGGCTTCGACCTTCGCGAGAAGGCGATCCATGCCCGTCCCCGCCAGCGCCGAAATTGCGACCTGGCCGGGCGTGCGATCCACTTGCGCCTGGACGGCGCCCGCGGCGATCTCGTCCAGCAGGTCCATCTTATTCAAAGCCTCGATCACCGGACGCGGGTTCTCGGCGTGTTTATCGTGTACGTCGATGCCCAACTGCTTCAGCACATCCTCGACATCGCGCAACTGCGCTTCGCTTTCGGGATGGGCGATATCGCGCACGTGCACGATCACGTCGGCTTCAAGCACTTCTTCCAGCGTCGCGCGGAAGGCGGCGACCAATTCGTGCGGCAGGTCCGAAACGAAACCCACCGTATCGGACAGGATGACCGTGCGGCCCGACGGCAAGCGGAGCTGGCGCATGGTGGGATCGAGGGTCGCGAACAACTGATCCATCGCGACGACCGACGCGTCCGTCAGCGTGTTGAACAGCGTCGACTTCCCGGCGTTGGTGTAGCCCACCAGGGCGACGATGGGATAAGGGATGCGCCGGCGCGCCTCGCGGTGGAGGCTGCGCGTACGGGTGACGGTCTCCAGCTCCTTCTTGAGGCGCGAGATGCGTTCGCCGATCAGACGGCGGTCGATTTCGATCTGGGTTTCCCCCGGACCACCGAGGAAGCCGAAGCCTCCGCGCTGACGCTCAAGGTGGGTCCAACTGCGGACCAGGCGGCTTTTTTGATACGTGAGGTGCGCGAGCTCGACTTGAAGCTGACCTTCCCGGGTGCGGGCGCGTTCGCCGAAGATCTCCAGGATCAGCCCGGTGCGGTCGATGACCTTGGCGTTCCAGGCTTTCTCGAGGTTGCGCTGCTGGCCGGGCGAAAGGTGGCCGTCCACCACCACAAGTTCGGCCCCCATCTCCTTGATGCCGTCCGCCAGCCGTTTGACCGTCCCCTCGCCGATGTAAGTGGCGGGGTTGGGTTTGGCGATGGTCACCGTCTCGGCGTGCAGGACGTTGAGATTGATGGCCGCGGCCAAGCCCCGGGCTTCTTCCAGACGGGAGCGTTCGCCGTAGGAGTCTTCGCCGCGAGGACGTGCGTCGTCCTCCAAATCCTCATCGGACGTCGGCCCGAAGGGGAACCCGGTCTCCGCTTTTCCAGGCTTTCGCGTGCGCGTTTTCAGGCGCGGATGGACGATAACGGTGGAGGTCGCTGTCTTGCGGGTGTCGTACAAAAACGAATTCAGAGCGGATAATGGGCCAGGGAAGAGCTAGTTCGCCCCTTCCCCTGAACCCGCCGCCTCCTCTTTTGGCTCGAACAACTGCACCGGCGCCGACGGCATGACCGTCGAAATCGCGTGTTTGTACACGAGCTGAGTGTGGCCATCACGGCGCAGCAGCATCGAGAAATTGTCGAACCAGGTGACAATTCCCTGAAGCTTGACGCCATTAACAAGAAACACGGTCACCGGCGTTTTGTTCTTGCGGATCGCGTTGAGAAAAACGTCTTGAACGTTCTGTGCCTTTTCATTGGCCATTGGAGTCTGCACCCTGTCTCTATTTTGTTGTTATCGTTACGGTTCTCGACTCATGGGGCAGCCCTCTCGATCCACCCGCATCGAGGGCGACACTAGAATTTTTCAAGGAAACCGGTCAACCCGTGTCGCCCCGATTTAAGTCCCCTAAACAGGGGTTATATGGCGCCGGAGCAGGTCCCCGAGCGCCGCGCAGTCCTTCACATATGCATGGGGCCGGTCGGTTACAAGCTCGTCGGAGGGTGCCGGACCCAGCAAAATCGTGGTGCAACCGACCGCCCGGCCACACGCCACGTCGATCGGCGCGTCGCCGATAAACCAAACGTCCGCCCCTGCCGGGACGTTGCCTGTGGATAACGCAAGAAGGGCCGGTGCGGGATCGGGCTTGTCGCGGGGGGCGTCCTGCGCCCCCACCAGCCGCCCGAAGAATCGGGTCCATTTCAGATGGTCGGCTTCGGCGCGCAGGTACCGGCCGGTCTTGTTGCTGACGATGCCGAGGTAGAGCCCGGCCTCCTGCGCGAGGGTCAGCACATCCTCGGCCCCATCCAGGGTCGCGAGCATCTCAAGGTGCACATCGCCGAACGCCTTGTAATAGATGTCGCGCGCTTCTTCCCAGCGCGCGCCGTAGATCTGCGGAAAGGTATCGCGCAGGGAACCGGCGACGCGCCGGCGGATTTCCTCCGGCGTCCAGGGATCGTGGCCCATGGCCTCGAGGGTGATATTGGTCGCCTTCCCAATACACGGCCAGGTATCGACCAGGGTGTTGTCCCAGTCGAACAGAAGCGCTCGTGGCCGCGGCAGCGACAGACGCTGCGCGTCAGACATTCCAGGCCGTTTCCGGCTTGGTGGAATCCAGATAGGCGCGATAGCGGCGGCGCAGATCGAGCGAGATCAGCCCGGCGGCGCCGTTGCCGATGGGTTTGTCGTCGATTTGGGAGATCGGCATAACGAAGGTCGTCGTCCCGGTCAGAAACACTTC
This sequence comes from uncultured Rhodobacterales bacterium, assembly GCA_964576515.1. Lineage (GTDB taxonomy): Bacteria > Pseudomonadota > Alphaproteobacteria > Rhodospirillales > Rhodospirillaceae > SHVO01. Next base: position 63,456 of record CAZNUW010000015.1, on the reverse strand, counting down.
CTTGGCGTTCAGGGCTTCGTCCAGGGTGAAGGGGCGTTCCTCGATCTTGTAGCCGGCTTCCTTGGCCAGGTCGCGCACCGTGGCGCGCGTGATTCCGCCCAAGATTTCGTTCGTGGTCGGATGGGTCACGATGGTCTTGTCGGCGGTGATGATCCAGGCGTTGGAAGCGCTGGCCTCCGTGACCTTGCCGTCGGCCGTGACCAGCATCGCCTCGTAGGCCTTCGATTCCGCGGCGCTTTGGCGCGCGAGCACGTTGGCAAGCAGGCCGACGCTTTTGATGTCGCGGCGCTCCCAGCGGATGTCGCGCGCCGTGACGACCTTCGCGCCTTTTTCGGCCATTGCGTCCGACGATCCCGGGAAGTGTTTGGCGGTGACCACCATGCTCGGCTTCACCGAAGCGCCCGGGAACGGATGCGCGCGCGAGGCGACGCCCCGGTTCACCTGGACATACACAATCCCGGTGTCGATATAGTTGCGGCGCACGATCTCCTTCATCACCACGGTCATCGCGCCCGGGCTCATGGGTTCGCGCATCTTGAGCTCGTCCAGGGAGCGCTTCAGACGCACGATATGCGGGCCGTAATCGATCGGCACCCCGCGCCACACCAGGAAGACCTCATAAACGCCGTCCGCGAACTGATAACCGCGGTCCTCGATATGGACGGTGGCGTCGCGTTGCGGCAGGTAGCGGCCGTTGACATAGGCGATATGAGACATGGTGCACTCAGAAAATGGCGACTCAGGAAACCGAGAATGGACGTTTGAGCGGAAGCGGGCGCGGTAACGAATCGGGCACATCATTACGCACTTCGCGCAAAGGGGGAACCTGTTCGCGGCGGCGGGCGTCGGTGTTGACGCCCAGCGATTTCAGTTTCCTGTGGAGCGCCGAGCGCTCCATCCCCACGAAATCCGCGGTGCGGGAGATGTTCCCGCCGTAGCGGATCACCTGCGCCATCAGATATTCGCGCTCGAACATTTCGCGGGCCTCGCGCAGCGGCAAGGTCATGATCTCGTCCGAGCGCTGCAGCTTCAGCATCTGCGGCGTTTCGCTGTTGATTTCCGGCGGCAGCATGTCGGCGCGGATCGGATCGGTCATGCCGCCCGGGGCAAGGATCAGAAGCCAATTGATGGCGTTGCGAAGCTGACGGACGTTGCCCGGCCACGGATAAGCTTGAAGGGCTGTGATCGCATCCTCACCCAGGACGCGGCGCGGCAAACCTTCGGCGCCGGCCGCGCGGTCCATCAAATGACGGGCAAGTTCCGGCACATCCTCGCGCCGATCGGCCAGCGAAGGCACCTGCACGGGCACCACGCTCAAACGATAGAACAGTTCCTCGCGGAACAGGCCTTTCTTCACCTCGGCGCGCAGGTCGCGGTTGGTCGTGGCGATGACGCGCACGTCCACTTCCACCGCCCCGTGGGCGTTGATGCGTTCGACTTTCTGGTCCTGGAGAATGCGGATGATGCTGCTTTGGCTGGCGAGCGGCATGTCGCCGACCTCGTCCAGCAGCAAGGTGCCGCCGTCGGCGCGCTCCAGCAGGCCCGCGGACTCTTCGCCCTGGGCTTTCTGGCCGCCGAACAGCATTTCCGCCAAACGGTCGGGATGCAGCGAGGCGCAGTTCACCACGACGAACGGACCGTGGGCACGCGACGAGTGCATATGGATCTGCCGCGCAACGATCTCCTTGCCCGACCCGGCCGGACCCGAGATGAGCACACGCGATCCCGTGGGCCCCACACGTTCGATGGTGCGACGCAGGCCCGCGATGGCCGCGCAGGAACCGATCAACTGCTCCGGCGCGCCGGCGCGCGTGCGCAGTTCCAGGTTCTCGCGCTTCAGACGCGCGGACTCAAGCGCCCGTCCCAGCACCAGCAGGAGCCGGTCCGCCTGGAACGGTTTTTCAATGAAGTCGTAGGCCCCTTGTTTGATCGCTTCCACAGCGGTCGCGATGGTGCCGTGCCCCGAGATCATGATCACGGGCACGGCCGGACGCAGCGCCTTGATGGCCGCCAGCACCTGCAAGCCGTCCATGCGGCTGCCTTCGAGCCAGATGTCGAGGATGATGGCCGAGGGTGCGCGCGTCTTGACCTGTTCGAGCGCCTGTTCGGCGGACGCCGCCTCGCGCGTGGTGTACCCCTCGTCCTGAAGGATGCCGCCGACGGCTGTGCGGATATCGGCCTCGTCGTCGACAATCAGGATATCGGGCGCGGTGGGACCGGATACATGAGTCATGGACATTTATTCTCCAGCGAGAACGATGGAACTGTGGGGGGCACGCGCCTCGGTCCCGGGCTCGGTCTTGAGCGTAGCGGGGAAATGCAGCGTAACTTGGGCGCCGGCGCCTGTGCTCGTATCCTTGAGCGTGATCCGGCCCCCATGGTCCTCCAGGATCTTGCGCACCATCGCCAGGCCCAGGCCTGTGCCCTTGGCGCGGGTCGTCACATAAGGTTCGGTCAGCCGCGACCGCTCGGCTTCAGGCAAACCGACGCCGTTGTCGGTCACCGCGATCGCGATCTCAGCCCCCTCATCGATCATTTCGACGGCGACCCGGCCCTCTCCGGCCGCCAAAGTCTTCCCGGCCACGCGCGCCTCCACCGCTTCGACCGCGTTCTTGAGCACGTTGGTCAACGCCTGGCCGACCTGGCGCGCGTCGCATTTCAACCAGCATGCGCCGGGCAAACGATTGGTGAATACGATTTTCGGATAGGCGGTCCGTTGCAGCATGAGCGCGTCGCGCGTGACCTGCACCAGGTCCGCCGGTCGTAGCACAGCCGCCGGAAGCCGGGCGAAGGAGGAGAACTCGTCGACCATCTGCCCGATATCGCCCACATGGCGGATGATGGTGTCCGTGCACTGGGTGAAAAGGTCGGTGTCGTCCTGGATCTTACCCGCGTACTTGCGCTTAAGACGTTCGGCCGACAGCTGGATGGGGGTCAGCGGATTCTTGATTTCGTGGGCGATGCGCCGGGCGACATCGGCCCACGCCGCCTTGCGCTGCGCCGCCTGCAATGCGGTGATGTCGTCGAAGGTGGCGATGTAGCCGACGTCCGCGTCGTCGCCCGCTTCGGTCGACACGCGCACCAGGAACGTCTTCGTATTGCCCGCGCGGGTGATCTCCACCTCGCGCTGCACGACCGTATGGGACGTCTCGCGCAGTTCGTCGAGCAATCGCCCGAACTCCGGCACGGCCTCGGACAACGGCCGGTCGATGCCGGCGGCGAGGTCGATGCCCAAAAGATCCGACGCTGATCGGTTCGGCAGCGTGATGTTGCCCGCGCGGTCGAGGCCGATCACCCCTGCGCTGACGCCCTCCAGCACCGTCGCCGTAAAGCGGCGGCGGGCGTCGAGCTGCGCATTCGTATCCTTGAGGGCCGTCTGCTGCTCATCCAAACGCTTGGTCATGCGGTTGAAGGCGCGGCTGAGATAGGCCATTTCGTCGTCGTCGGTGTTTTCGCTGACGCGCACCGACAAATCCCCGCCGCGCACGCTTTCCGCGGCGTTGATCAATTCGATGACGGGCCGGGCCAGGCGGGTAGCCAACTGAAGACCGAACCAGACCGACACCATGAGAAGCAAAAGCGCGACGAGTCCGAACAGAAGCGTGAAGGTCAGTTGCAGGTCGGACCGCTCGCCCTCAAGGCGAAGGTACTCCGACACCGCTTCTTCGGACCGGTTGAGGCGATTGAGCACCTGCACATCCACGTACCGCCCGACCTGGAGATACATGGTGGGAAAGGCCGCGAGCTTCACGAGGGCGCGCACACGGCGCGAGTCCGGGCTGATGGCGACGTGGACCTGGCCGATATCCGCGGCGTCGAGGGACTCGCCCGTCACCATTTCGCCCGACAGGGAATCCAGCGCGAAGGCGTAGCCGCCCTTGGCGATGATCTGCCCGTCCGACGAGAAAATGATCGCTTCGTCCAAGCCGCGGAAGGCGACCTGTTGCGACAAAAACTGATCGAGCAGTTCGCGGTTGCCCGAAAGCTGAAACCAAAGCCGGTTGACGTCGCCCGCGACCTGCAGCGTCTCGCCGCGAATCGCCTGCTGGTGCTCGCGCAAATAGGCTTGCGCGACCGCCGAGGATTCCGTGATGGCGGTCTTCACGCGTTCGCCGAACCAGGTCTGCACACCGAAGGTGAAGAAGATCGTGGCGAACATCGCCGTCAGGATCGTCGGCGTCATCGCGATCCCGGCGAACAGAAGCACGAGGCGGATATGCAGGCGCGATCCCGCCGTTCGGGTGCGGTGCGCCCGCCAGAGTTTCAACAACTGAACACCGACGAGCGCGGCCAACCCCAGAACGATCATCACGTCGAGGATCAAGAGCACCTGTGTCGCCGTCGCGTCGGGTCCACGGTCGTCCCAGCCCCACAACGCGACGAAGGTTCCAATGCCCGCCGCAACCGCGGCCACGGCGAGGATCACGGCCAGAATCTCCGTCGCCCGCGCCGGCATCAGACGCATGAACGACGGTATGCCGCGCCGCCCCCCGTGTGGGCGCGCTGACAAACCGTCGGACGAGGAAATGTCTGCGTTCATCGTGCGGGTTCTATTTGTTCATTCCGCGCACCACGCCGATCTCCAGGTCGCGGATCTTTTTGCGCAAGGTGTTCCGGTTCAGCCCAAGCACATCGGCCGCCTTCACCTGGTTGCCGCGGGTCGCGGTCAGGGTCAGGGTGATGAGCGGCCGTTCCAATTCGCGCAAGACACGGTCGTAGAGGCCGCGCGGCGGAAGCGCCCCTTTATGGCCGTCGAAATAGTCGCGCAAGTGGCGCTCGATGGTGCCCGCCAGAGTCGCGGCGGCGCCCGGTTCGCCCATGCCTTCCGGCGCGGCGGTGCCCGCGAGTTCCAGTTCGACGACGTCGGCCCCGATAACCGGCTCGCCGTACAGTGCGACAAGACGCTTCACGAGGTTCTCAAGTTCGCGCACGTTGCCCGGCCAGCGGTGCGTCTTCAACCGGTCGAGCGCAGCGGGCTCCAGCGATTTCGGCGGCAACCCTTCGGCGGCGCTCTGCGCGAGGAAATGGCCCACGAGCTCAGGGATATCCTCGGCCCGCTGACGCAACGGCGGGATCCGGATCGGCACGACGTTCAGGCGGTAGAACAAGTCCTCGCGGAACATACCAAGCTTGATGAGCTGCGTGAGATCGCGGTGGGTCGCCGCGACAATCCTCACGTTCGCCTTGATGGGCGTGCGGCCGCCGACGGTGGTGTAGCGGCCGTCCTGCAGGACGCGCAAAAGACGCGTCTGGGCTTCCGGCGGCATGTCGCCGATCTCGTCGAGGAACAACGTTCCGCCCTCGGCCTGCTCGAAGCGGCCGGTGACGCGGGTGACGGCGCCGGTGAACGAGCCCTTCTCGTGCCCGAACAACTCGCTCTCGATCAGCTCGCGCGGGATCGCGGCCATGTTCACCGCGACAAAAGGTCCGCCGCGACGGCGGCCGAATTCATGCAGCGCGCGCGCGACAAGTTCTTTACCTGTGCCGGACTCGCCGGTGATCATCACCGTGAGATCGGTGTTCATCAAACGCGCGACGGCGCGGTAGATGTCCTGCATCGCCGGTGAACGGCCGACGATCGGCAAGCGTTCCGCCGTATCGTTGGCGGGCGTGTGTTCCTGCGGCTTCAACGCCAGCGCGCGGTTGACCACCGCGACGAGTTCGCCAAGATCGAAGGGCTTGGGGAGATACTCGAAAGCGCCGCGTTCGGCGGCCTTCACCGCCGTGAGCAGCGTGTTCTGCGCGCTCATGACGATGATGCGGAGATCGGGGCGCACCTTCTTGATGCGCGGAATCAAGTCGAGGCCGTTTTCATCGGGCATCACGACGTCGGTGATGACGAGATCGCCGTCGCCGTCGGATACCCAGCGCCACAAGGTTTCGGCGTTGCCCGTCGTGCGCACGTCATACCCGGCCCGGCCCAGCGCCTGTGTCAGCACTGTCCGGATTCCGTGATCGTCGTCCGCCACCAATACGGTCGCAGGATTCATCGTTACGTTCCTTAACTAGTCTTTGGCGACCGGCAGCATGATCCGGAACACTGTCCGCGCACGCTCGCTCTCGAATTCGACGATGCCGCCATGGTCGCTGATGATCTTGGCCACCAGCGCGAGCCCGAGGCCGCTGCCCTTCGGCTTGGTCGACACAAAGGGATCGAACAGATACGGCCGCAGGTCTTCGGGGATACCGGAGCCGTTGTCCTGCACGGTGACCACCAGCGGCAGGTGGATGCGCTCGCTGGAGCTATTGACCGAAATGCGTACGCCAGGGCGGTACGCGGTCGAAAGCACGATTTCCGCGCCTTCCTTGCCCGACACAGCCTCGGCCGCGTTCTTCAGGAGGTTCAAAAAGACCTGCACAAGCTGGTCCTGATTGCCGTCGACCGCCGGCAGAGAGGGGTCGTAGCGCTCGATGAATTTCACATGCTTCGCGAAGCCGTTCTCGGCCAGGCGGCGCACGCGTTCCAGCACCACGTGAATGTTCACCGGTCCGCGTTCCAGCGGACGGTCGTCGGAGAACACCTCCATGCGATTGACGAGCGCGACGATGCGGTCGGCCTCGTCGCAAATCAGTTGGGTCAGTTTGCGGTCGTCCTCGTTTGCCCCTTGCCCCAGGAGTTGCGCCGCGCCGCGGATTCCCGACAACGGGTTCTTCACTTCATGCGCGAGCATCGAGGCCATCGCGGTCATCGAACGCGCGGCGCTGCGGTGTTCGAGCTGCTGACCGATCTTCAAGGCGCGCGTCTGCTCCTGAAGCGAGACCACCAGCCAACCGGGATTGTCGACCATGGGCGCCACATGCACGGACATGGTCCGGATGCCGGTCTTGGGCGTATCGAGAACCACGCCGTGCGCGGCCATCGGCACGTCCGCCTCGCGCGCCTGTTCGACCAGCGCGAGAAGCGGCCCGGTGGGCGGCACGATGTCCGCCAGCGGCGCACCCGTGAGGATCGCGGCGCTCGACTGAAAGAGCTGTTCGGCCGACATATTGGCGTAACGAACGATGCCGCGCTCATCGACAACCACGGTTGCCGCCGGAAGCGCGCCGAGGATCGCTTCGGCGCTGAACGGCAAGGTGCCGCGCGCGGCGTCGCTGCGCAAGAATGCAAGCGGCGAAGCCATTACGCGGCCTCTTGCAACGGCGCGTCGTCGGAAAATAACGTGCGAATGAGTTGCCTCACTTTTTCAGGGTCGGTCTCGGTGTTGACCGCGACGCGAAATGTATTGGCGTTCTTCAAACCGGCGGCCGCCCACGCCAAATGTTTGCGGGCGATACGTACGCCCTTCTCGATGCCGTAGTGCGACAGAAGTGCTTCGTAATGTTCCAGCACGATCGCGCGGCGCTCGCGCACAGACGGATCGGCGGGCGCTGCGCCGGTCGCGAGATACTGTTCGATCTGGTGCGTGACCCACGGCTTGCCGAAGGCGCCCCGTCCGATCATCACGCCGTCGGCGCCCGACAACCGCAGGAGTTCGCGCGCGTCTTCGGGCGTATTGACGTCGCCGTTGCCGATCACGGGGACCGAAACCGCGTCCTTCACTTTACGGATGAAGGCCCAGTCGGCGACGCCGTTGTAGAGCATCTGGCGAGTACGACCGTGGACCGTGATGAGTTGCGCGCCCGCATCCTCGGCGCGCTTCGCCAGCGAGGGCGCGTTGAGACTGTCGTGATCCCAGCCCATGCGCATCTTCAAGGTCACAGGCACCTTTACGGCCTTGACGACCGCCTCGACGATGCGCGCGGCGTTGTCCTCGTCGCGCATAAGCGCCGAGCCGGACCAGGAGTTCACGACCTTCTTCACCGGACAGCCCATATTGATGTCGATGATCGCCGCCCCGCGGTCTTCGTTCAGTCGGGCGGCCTCGGCCATGACGTCCGGTTCGCAGCCGGCCAGTTGGACCACCAAGGGACTCTCGTCCCGGCAGTCGGCGCCCATGCGGGGGGATTGGCGGTGGGCCTTGATCATCTCCTGGCTGGCGATCATCTCGGTATAGGCCAAGCCGCAGCCGAAACGGCGCACAAGGCGGCGGAAGGGCCGATCGGTCACGCCCGACATCGGGGCCAGGAAAACGATCCCGGCCGTCAGCACGTTTCCGATGCGGATTTGCGCAGCTTTCATATCCCTCTGGGGGCACTGGCTAAAAGTTAGGCATTTGCACAGGAACGCGGCTCAAAATCAAGGAAATTTGCCCCGTGTTGCAGGTTCGCACGGCATGTTAGCAACAGTGCGCCCCAAAACACAAATTGCCAGGGCGGGCGGGCCTTTTTACTGTGCCGCCCGTGACTTAGCCGAAAGCCGGGAGACCCCGACGCCGTGAAATGCGCTGCTTTGATTGTTGCCGCGGGCCGAGGCCAGCGCTTTGGCGGAGATGGCCCCAAGCAGTATGCGCCCTTGAGGGGTGAACCGCTGCTCCGGCGGACGCTGCGGGCTTTCGCGGACCACGCCGGCGTCGGCGACATCGCGGTCGCGATCCATCCGGACGACCACGCCCTTTTCGCCGAAGCCGCCCGGGACATCCCGCGGGTCTTCGCGGTTCCCGGCGGGGCCGCCCGGCAGGACTCCGTGCGCCTCGGGTTGGAAGCCCTCGCCGCGAAGCAGCCCGACGCCGTGCTCATCCACGACGGCGCCCGCCCGATGGTCAGCCCCGGCCTGATCGACCGTGTCATCGCCGGCCTGAGAACGGCGGAAGGCGCGCTGCCCGCCACACCGGTCATCGACACCCTGAAGCGCGTCGACAGCGGAACCGTCGTCGCGACGGTCGCCCGCGAAAATCTCATGCGCGCCCAAACGCCCCAGGGCTTCCGGTTTCCGGCGATCCTGGCGGCGCACAGAACATTCGCCGGCGAGACCCTCACCGACGACGCCACGGTGATGGAACGCGCCGGTCATCCGGTCATCATCGTGCCGGGCGACGAAACCAACATCAAAATCACGACCATGGACGATCTCATGCGCGCCAATGCGCTTCTCAGCGAAACACGGACCGGCAGCGGGTTCGATGTCCACAAATTCGGGCCCGGCGACGCGGTGATGCTGTGCGGCGTCAGCGTTCCGCACAGCCAAGGTCTTGTCGGCCATTCCGATGCGGACGTCGCGTTGCATGCCGCGACCGACGCGATCCTGGGCGCGATCGGCGCGGGCGACATCGGCCAGCACTTCCCACCCAGCGATCCCAAGTGGCGCGGCGCGGCCTCGCACCAATTCCTGCGCCATGCCCACGAGCTGCTGATCGCCCGTGGCGGGCAGCTTGTGCACCTGGACGTGACGATCATCTGCGAGCGACCGAAGGTCGGTCCGCATCGCGACGCCATGGTCAACGCCATGGCCGCCATCCTTGGGGTCACGCAAGACAGAGTGAGCGTAAAGGCCACCACCACCGAAGGCCTTGGGTTCACCGGCCGTCAGGAAGGCATCGCCGCGCAAGCCTTGGCGACCGTTTGCTTATAAGTGGGTCGCGTATAATACGCCGAACCGCAACGCGAACGTCATCACAGTGCAACAGAGCGCCGCTATGGTGACGACCGTATACCCCTATAGATGTGACTAATCCTCGCACCCTCGCCCGCTGCCCCCCAGCGGGCTTTTTCTTGTTCGGGCTTTATTTTGTGGAGGGATCGAGGAGATCGGCGATCTCGTTCTTTTTCCGAGGCGGAAGAAGTTTCATCGCCAGGATGAAAGCGGAAAGAACGAGACACACGGCATTGGTGACGATCACCGGCCACGCCTCAAGGAGAATTCCGTAAACCGTCCACAACGAGAACCCGCCGACCGTGAGCATGTACATGCCCGCGGAGAGGTCGGCTGTGTGGCGCGACTTGACGATCTTCCAGGCTTGCGGTGTGAAACTGATGATCGACGCGAGCGCGGCGAACGTGCCGACAAGCCCGGCGGCGTCCATGATCCGTCAGTGTTTGACGCGGGCGCGGGCGGCGCTGGTGAAAGCCGCGATCTCGGCCCCGATCTTCCCGGTCAAGCCGCCGAGCGTTTTGGCGAGGGACCCTTTTTTAACCTGGCGCTCGACCTGGCGGCGGACGGACCCGGTCCGCTTCGCGGCCCGGCGCAGGCCGGTCTTGAGTTCCGCGGCGGTTTTTTTGACCGCCTTCTTCACCGCTTTTTTGACTGCTTTCTTTGCTTGCGCGCGTGTCATGACTGAACCTCGTGCTGGATAAGCGTTCAACGCCAACATTCGCGCAAAGGTTCCGAGGGACCTGCGAGCGGGCTCAGACCTGACTTGTCGAAACGTCGATCCAGTCGAGATAGGCCGGCAATCCGGCGGCCATGTCATAGACCACGGCACAGGGGACGTCGTAGCTGTGAAGCGCCTTGACCCGCGCGATCACCTTGTCCGCGAGTTCCTTGCGCGTCTTCAGGATCAGGACCGCTTCCTGCGCCTCCTCGACCGCGCCCTGCCAACGATAGATCGAAAACATGCCGTCGAGGATATTGGCGCAGGCGGCGAGTCTTTCCGTCACAAGGGCGCGCCCGATCTTCGCCGCCTCATCCTTAGAGGCTGCGGTGACGTACACCATACAATGGGTTGCTGTAGGCGCTGGCATTTGCGGCGGTCCTAACGATTCCTTAGATTTCGCTTTAAGAAATATTCACATCTCGGCCCGCAGATTAGGCCCTAAACCCAAAAGCGCGGCAATACGCGCACGATTTGAGTATGGGACACATCATGGACGGCGGCGAACGCTCCCTCGCCCGGCTTTCGCCGGCGCAACGCAAATGGCTGACGCGCGGACTCACGCAGCCCGGCGGCAAGCTGCCCCTGTTCGACGAAGACGGCCAAAGGGTGAACCAGCAGGTCGTGCGGAAATGCCTGGACGAAGGCTGGGCGGAACCGTGGTTCGCCAATCAGCTCAAACTCGACTGGATGGTGTGCAAGCTCACCAAGACCGGTCGCGCGGCGCTCGACGCTTAGCGCCCTCTCACATTTTCAGCGTTGCCGCTTCTGTTTGGGAGGCCCGTGCCTACACGCTCATTTCGAGCGTATCGCCGGGACGCGCGTGGAACGACGAGCCCGCGAAATAGCTTGCGGCATAACGCGACGTGGCCGCGACGAATTCCGGCGCGCGGCTCTTACGCGCGTTGTTCATCACCGCGCGCGTAAAGAGATCCCCGGTCTCGTCGGCTGAAATCTCGACCGGACCGCGCGCGGGCACGCGCGCCGGGCGCGACGGACGATCTTCGGCCTCGCTCCGCCATGCGAAAGACTCAGCCGAGACGCCGGCGCGGACGAATCCCGATAAGGTCGTCGAATCGAGGACCGCGCGGAACGACGGTGTGGCGTTCTGATTTTTGGATTCGCGGCGCTGCTGGTTGTTGGCGCCGTCGCGTTCACCCGCGGGCGTGATCGCCGGCCGCGGCTGCGCCGGCGGCACGGGCAGCACGATGGGCTGCGGCGTAATGAGGATGTCGGCGGTGATCACGATGGTTCCCGGAGACCTTCCAAGTCCTTTACGAATTATAAAGGAATGGATTTAGGCCGACAACGCGCCAAGCGGAGGGTTAGTCGCGGGAAAAATGGTCGGGGCGGCGGGATTTGAACCCACGACCACCAGACCCCCAGTCTGGTGCGCTACCAGGCTGCGCTACGCCCCGACGTCGCCAGAAAGCATATGTAAATCAAGGGGGCTTTCCGGCGCGGGCCGGACTATAGACACCGTGCGCGGGCAAAACAACGCCTGTTATACGGAAAACGCGGGCCGGAAAATCGGCCCTGAAATCAACGCAGCGCGGCGCGAAGCTCATCCCGGAGCGTTGTCAGCTCGCCCAGAATGCGGCGAAGGCCGTCCTGGGCGGCGCCTGGCATCGCGCCCGCCGCCTCGTCGCCGGCGGCTGCGTCCGGCTCGGCGCTCAGGGCCTTGGCGCCAGACTCGCGCAAAAGCTTCTGCACGCCTTTGATGGTCATGCCGTCGGTGTAGAGCAATTCGCGAATCCGGCGCAGGAGCACAATGTCCTCGGGGCGGTAATAGCGCCGCCCGCCGCCGCGTTTCAGCGGCCGGACCTGATTGAATTTGGTTTCCCAGAAACGCAGCACATGCTGCGGGACGTTCAGATCGTCCGCGACTTCGCTGATCGTGCGAAATGCCGCGTCCGATTTGACCGGGCGCGGGTTGAGGGAATCATCGTTATCTTCGCGTGGGAAGAGGTCGTCGCTCGTCACGTGACCGCGGGCGCGCGCTTACGTGCCAGTCGTGGGCGTGCCGGTCGTGGGCGTACCCGTCGGCGGCGCGGACGGCGCCTGCGCCGTACGCGTCTGCGCGGTATGCCCCTGGCGGATGCGCGCCTTCAACAACTGCGAAGGCCGGAAGACCAGCACTTTGCGCGGGAGAATAGGCACTTCCTCGCCGGTCTTCGGATTGCGACCGATCCGCTGACCTTTCTGACGTACCGAGAAGCTCCCGAACGAGGAAATCTTCACGGTCTCATTGCGCAACAGCGCTTGCGTGATCTCGTTCAGGACCAACTCCAGGAGGTCCGCGGATTCATTCCGCGACAAACCGACTTCCTGGTAGATGGCCTCGCTCAGCTGTGCGCGGGTAATGGTCTCGCCCATCGAACGCGCTCCCCTAATGAGAAAAGGCGTGAAAACAAGAGGTTAAAGGACGGCCCGGCGTCCGTCAATACAGGTTCTCTATGAGAAACAAGGCTTTAGCCCGCCTATATGGGGCTTCGCCTCAAAAAAGCGCCTATTGGTTGAAAATAGGGCGAAAAATTTAGCGCGAAATTACAACCGGATAAGGGCGGAACCCCAGGTGAAGCCCCCGCCCATAGCTTCCAGAAGCACCAACTGGCCCGGTTTGATTCGCCCGTCGGCGATCCCCGCGTGTAACGCCAAGGGAATCGAGGCCGCCGACGTATTCGCGTGCTCCTGGACGGTGACGATCACCTTCGCCGGGTCGAGCCCCAGCTTCTGCGCGGTGCTGTCGAGGATGCGCTTGTTGGCCTGATGCGGGACAAGCCAATCCACCTGATCGATGGTGACCTGATTCGCCGTCAGCGCCTCGCGCACGGCTTCCGTCAGGTTGACCACCGCGTGTTTGAAGACTTCCTTGCCCTTCATCACCACGTGGCCCGTGGTTTGGGTCGAGGACGGCCCGCCGTCGACAAAAAGCATGTCGTGATGACGTCCGTCGGAGTGCAGATGCGTCGAGAGCACACCACGGTCGGCGCTGGTGCCGGCGCCCTGCTCGGCGGTCAGCACCACCGCGCCCGCGCCGTCGCCGAACAAGACGCAGGTTGTGCGGTCGTTCCAATCGAGAATTCGCGAGAAAGTCTCAGCGCCGACGATGACGGCGCATTTTGCCTGTCCGGCGCGAATGAAGTTGTCGACGACCGCGAGGCCATAGACAAAACCGGAGCACACCGCCTGTACATCGAACGCGGGCACGCCGGGTCGGCCCAGCGCGGCCTGGAGGCGCGCGGCCGTGGCGGGAAACGTTTGATCCGGTGTCGCGGTGGCGACGACAAACAGGTCCACCTCGTGGCCTTCGCGGCCGGCGGCGGCCAATGCCTGGCGCGTCGCGGCGATAGCTAGATCCGATGTCAGTTGACCTTCGGCGGCGATATGGCGCTTGCGGATGCCCGACCGCTCGACGATCCACTCGTCGGACGTATCGACTCGTTGCGCCAACTCATGATTGGTGACGACCTTCTCGGGCAAATACGCGCCGACGCCCGCGACAACGGAACGGATCGTCATTCGCTCGCCGCCTCGGCCATCACGGCTTCCTGAGCCGCGAGATGCGCGAGCTGTTCGGCGATCTTGCTGTTGAGGTCGCGCGCGATCATGTCGACCGCCACACCGATGGCGTTCGCAAACCCGACAGAATCCGTGCCGCCATGACTTTTCACGACCACGCCGTTCAAACCCACAAAGAGGGCACCGTTATAGCGGCGCGGATCGGTGCGCGCCATCACTTGCGCGATAACCGGCTTCGCCAGAAGCATCCCCAGTTGCGCGAGGATCGAACTTTTGATCGCATTTTTCAGGAAGCCGGAGAACATCTTCGCCGTGCCCTCGGCGGTCTTCAAGGCGACATTCCCGGTGAACCCGTCCGTCACCACGACGTCCACGGTGCCCTTGGCGATGTCGTCGCCTTCGATGAAGCCCTTGAATTCGATGTCGAGATGCGAGCGGCGCAGGATCTGGTTCGCTTCCTTGAGAAGCCCGGTTCCCTTGGCGTCTTCCGAGCCGATGTTGAGAAGGCCCACGCTCGGGCGCTCCTGACCAAGGATTGCGCGGGCGAAACATTCGCCCATCACGGCGAACTCGACCAGATTGCGCGCGTCGCATTGGGCGTTCGCGCCCAGATCGAGCATCACGGTTTCGCCCTGCTTGGTCGGGAACAGACCGCAGATCGCCGGTCGGTCGATGCCGTTCAGCGGGCGCATGATCATCTTCGCCATAGCCATGAGCGCGCCGGTGTTGCCGGCGGACACGACGCCCGCGGCGTCGCCGTTCTTCACGGCTTCGATGGCCTTCCACATGCTCGTCTGGCGTCCGGAGCGGATCACCTGCGACGGCTTCGCGTCGCCCGTCACGACCTGATCGGTGTGATGGATCGTCGAACACGCAAGAAGCGCGCTGTCGGCCTTCAGAAGCGGTTCGATACGCGCTTCATCGCCAAAGAACAGGAAGCGTGCGTCAGGATAACGCACGCGCGCCAGCCGCGCGCCTTTAACCACGATCTCGGGGGCGTAATCGCCCCCCATGGCATCCAGCGAGATAATGAGTGGTGCGCTCACCAAGCCCCCCGAGAGAGTCGCATCACGGTATGGGGATCTCCCCCCTTGTTTACAGAAGGCACTGTCGCGCCTCGTGACCGGGAGAGTCTATATGACGCGCCGATTAGGCGACAGTCTCGCCCTGGGCTGCGATTTCACGGCCGTCGTAGTGGCCGCAAGCGACGCACATGTGGTGCGGGCGCTTCAATTCACCGCAGTTCGGACACTCCTGGCGGGAGGACGACTTGAGCGCATGATGAGACCGGCGCATGTCGCGACGAGACTTGGATACTTTCTTCTTAGGGACCGCCATGGTCGAATCTTTCGTGATGTGAGTGCGTCGGGCCTGGCCAATCCACCGTGGGGCTGCCCGAAAGCGCGCCTAAATAGCGAAAAAGACATTGAGGTGCAAGCACATTGACCCCGATCAGTGTCCTTTGGGAGGGCTTTTCTTCTGGAGTTGGGCCAGGACCGCAAAGGGGCTTTCGCCTTGGCTTTCCTCCCCTTTTTCCACCCAGGACGGGGCTTTGAAGGCCGCTCCGGGGGCGCGGGGATAGGGATCGAGCCCCAGGGCCAGTTGGACCACCGCCACCTCTCCCAGGTCGATCTGCCCGTCCAGAGCCTCCTCAGGAGGCTCCTCCTCGCCCAGGCCGACAAGTTCCTCGACGTCTTCCTCCAAATTACCCGCGGGCGTTTTGCCCGCCGGGTAGGTCGTGAAGGTGACGTCCACCGACTCCTTCGCCGCGGCCGGGACCGGGCCCAATGTAACCACGCACGATTGCGTGAGATCGGCCTCGACCGTCCCGGTGACCCTGACCAGCCCCCCTGCCCTGGGCATCAACTCAAAGGTCGCTGAAAGCCGGGAGATGTCCTGTACCCCCAGCCGCGCGGCCACACGGGCCCGCGCATCCGCATCGGCGGTGATCGTATAAGCACGCCCCACCTGGGGCAGCGAGGTCACATCGACCGGGAACGTGAACTCGGGCTGCGGGCGCGCCGTCATGGCGTCAGCACCGGGATGGCGAAGTCGATCCGGCCGGCGGCGACGTCGTCGACCGGCTGGCGCGCAAGGTGGGCGCTCGCGCGCGTCAAATAGGACGCGATGGCCGCAAGCGCGCCGTCCGGCGGCTGGCCGTGGCGATAGAGATTGTCGCCGATGGCTTTCAGCAAGGCGTCGGGGCTTTCATCCATTCCGGCTTCGTAGGCCGCCGCGCGGCCATAAAAGGCCCTGGCCATACGTTTGACATGTTTACCGACGCTCATATCGCCGACTCCCATTTCCCGGAGCGAACGATCCATATCGGTGAACATGAGATCGAACAACCTTTGTCCCGTCGTGTGCACTTCATCGGGCTTTTCACGCAGGCGGCGCATGACCAGCATCGCGTGAATGACCACCATGTCGAAACGTCCGTCCACCGTGTCGGGCACAGCGAGGTCCGTGTAAAATTTTGGATCGCGCGCCTTTTGGACGAGGGCCGCGTAAAGCGCGACCACCGGATCGGGTTGGGCGTCTTTACGCCGGAAGAGGTTCGCAAATGGCATGGGCGCGGCTTTATGGTCCTGAGGCTGTAACTATGCGAGGTTGTAATGAATCTCGCGCCCACAACAAGGGGCTAGGCTTCCGAAGGAGCCTGATATAATACGGCAAGTCATGAAAACCAGACATTTGCCTTCTCTGATCGTCACGGCCCTGTGCGCGGGCCTTGTGGCCGGTTGCGCCAAGGACATCGATGCCCGCGGCAATCTTCCGCCGCCGGAAGCGCTGGCGCAGCTCTCGGTGGGCGAGCAGACCCGTCAGGACGTGCGCGGATTGCTGGGAACACCGGCGACCACCGCCGTATTCGACGATGAGACCTGGTACTATATCAGCGCGCACACCACACAGTACGCGTTCTATCCCAATCATGAGCTCGACCGCACCGTTTACGCCGTCAGCTTCGACGATCGCGGCATTCTCAAGGACGTCCGCAAGCTGGGGCTGGAAGACGGACGCAACGTCAATATCGCCAGCCGCGAGACGCCGACCAAGGGTCGCGAGTTCAGCCTGATCGAACAGTTGATCGGCAACCTCGGCCGCCTTTCCGGCACACCGGGCGGCGGTCCGGGGCCGCGCTAACCCACCCTCAGCGACTTCACTCAGCTACTTCACCGACACTTTGGCCGCTTGCGGCCACGGGACGCCTTGCTCTTTCTTCGTGACGGGCCCGACACCCTTGAACACGAAGCGCTGGATGCGCGCGCCGGTATAAGTCTCGGTCGCATAGAGATTGCCTTTGGAATCGGTCGCGAGATTGTGCACGCCGAAGAACTGGCCGGGCTGACGGCCACCGTCGCCGAACGAGGTCAGAACCTCAAGCGTTTCGCGCGAGAGAACGTTGATCTTCTGATCCACGCCGTTGGCGACGTAGAGATAAGCCTGCTGCGGATCGCGTGAGAACGCGATGTCCCATACCGAACCGGAACGATATGTCTTCGGATCGATGATCGCTTCCCTCACGAATTTTCCGGCCTTGGTGAACACCTGGATGCGGTCGTTCACCCGGTCGCACACATAGACCAGCCCGTCGTTCGACACGACGACACAGTGCACCGTGGAGAATTGCTTGGCCGGCGGCCCATATGGCGTGTACGGCGCGAGCGGCGCATCGTCGGGCTTCGCGCCGTAAGCGCCCCAATGGCGTTTGTAGGTTCCCTTGTCCGCGTCGAGCACGACGATCCGGCGGTTGCCGTAACCGTCGGAAACATACACTTCGTTGGCCGACGGGTCGGACACGATCTTCGACGGTTTCCAGAAATTCTGCAGGTCGTTGCTGCCTTTGCGCACACCCTGTTTGCCGACCTGCAACAGGAACTTGCCGTTGGCATCGAATTTGAGGATGTGGGTGTCATTCTCGCCGTTGCCGCCGATCCACACATTGCCTTTGTGATCGACGGTCAGGCCGTGATTGCGTTCGGGCCATTCATAACCCGCGCCTTTTCCACCCCATGATTTCACGACGTTGCCCGCGGCGTCATAAACCAGCACCTGGGGCGCGACCTTGCAACAGGCGCCGACCGCGTCCGTCGTGCTGACCTTTCCCGCCGCGCCCGGCAGGGATTCATCGTCGACGGCCTCCGAGGCCTTGAGGTCTGCGGCCTTGAACTCCTCGGGCACGGACTCCGGCCGGTTGAGGGTCCACACATTGTCGTTGGCGTCGACCGACAATCCGATGGTGGAGCCCGTGACCCAATGATTGGGAAGCGGCTTCGGCCAGAACGGATCGACCTCGAAGATCGGCGCGGTGACGGGTTTGTCCGCCGCGGCGGCGGACGCGAGAACGGTGAACAGCGCTACGGCGGTACTGGCGGCAAGGCGCATCGGTCCCTCCCCTTGGCGTGCATCTGTTGGTTTAGCCTATAAACAAAAAGCCCGGACCTTCAAGAGGTCCGGGCTTTCCGCAATCCTTCGCCCTTCGCTTAACCCGTCGCGAGCGCAGCAAGCAGAAGCAGAGCGACGATGTTGATGATCTTGATCATCGGGTTGACCGCCGGACCCGCCGTGTCTTTGTACGGATCCCCAACGGTATCGCCGGTCACCGCGGCTTTGTGGGCGTCCGAGCCCTTGCCGCCATGATTGCCGTCTTCGATGTACTTCTTGGCGTTGTCCCACGCACCGCCGCCCGAGGTCATCGAGATCGCGACGAACAGACCCGTGACGATGGTGCCGAGGAGCATGGCCCCGAGCGCCGTGAAGGCTTGCGCCTGCCCGGCGATGGCGTCGACCGCGAAGTACAGCACGATGGGCGACAGGACCGGCAGCATCGACGGAATGATCATTTCCTTGATCGCCGCCTTGGTCAGCATGTCCACGGCCCGGCCGTAATCCGGCTTCGCCGTGCCTTCCATGATGCCTTTGATTTCACGGAACTGACGGCGCACCTCGTTCACGACCGAACCGGCCGCTCGGCCCACCGCCTGCATGCCCATGGCCCCAAAGAGGTACGGGAGCAGGCCGCCGAGGAACAGGCCGACCACCACGAACGGATTCTCGAGACTGAACTGCACGTTCAAATCGGAGAAGTAATGCTTGAGGTCTTCCGTGTAGGCCGCGAACAGAACCAGCGAGGCAAGCCCCGCTGAACCGATCGCATAGCCCTTGGTGACGGCCTTGGTGGTGTTGCCGACCGCGTCGAGCGCATCGGTGACTTTCCGGACGTCCGGCGGCAGGTGCGACATCTCGGCGATGCCGCCCGCGTTGTCCGTCACCGGACCGTAAGCATCGAGCGCCACCACGATCCCGGCGAGCGCCAGCATCGTGGTCGCCGCGACCGAAAGCCCGAAGAGGCCCGCGGTCATGTACGACACGATGATGCCGCCCGAGATCACCAGCACCGGCAAGGCGCAGGCTTCCATGGAGATCGCGAGGCCCTGAATGATGTTCGTGCCGTGACCGGTGGTCGATGCCGCGGCCACGGACCGCACCGGACGGAACCCCGTGCCGGTATAGTATTCGGTGATCCATATAATCAGCCCGGTCACGACCAAGCCCACGACCGCGCAAACGATCAGGTCATTGGCCGAATACAAGACGCCATCCGTCGTAGTCACACCGGCGCCGAAAAGCTGGGTTGTGATGCCGTAGATCAGGATGAACGAGAGGATCGCCGTCACGATGAAACCGCGATACAGCGCGGCCATGATCTTGCCCGACGCACCGATGCCCGAGAAGAACGTTCCGATCACCGAGGCGATGATGCAGACCCCGCCGACGACCAGTGGATACATCATCGCGCGAAGGCTGTCCTCGCCGGTGAAGAAAATCGACCCCAGGAGCATGGTGGCCACGATGGTCACCGCGTAGGTCTCGAACAGGTCCGCGGCCATGCCGGCGCAGTCGCCGACGTTGTCGCCCACGTTGTCGGCGATCACCGCCGGGTTGCGTGGGTCATCTTCCGGGATCCCCGCTTCGACCTTGCCGACGAGGTCCGCGCCGACGTCGGCGCCCTTGGTGAATATCCCGCCGCCGAGACGGGCGAAAATCGAGATGAGCGAGGCGCCGAAGCTGAGCGCGACAAGGCCTTCGATCACCGTGCGCGGAACGGCCGCAACCGCCGCGTCGTGAAGGACGAAGAAGTAACCCGCCACGCCGAGAAGACCGAGGCCCACGACCAGAAGGCCCGTGACCGCGCCGGCTTGAAACGCGACCGCATGCGCGCCTTTGAGGCCGCCGCCGTCGAGGGCGGCCGCCGCCGTGCGCACGTTCGCGCGCACCGAGACGTTCATGCCGACATAGCCCGCAACGCCCGACAGGACGGCGCCGATGAGGAATCCGACCGCAACAGTCACGCCCAAGGTTGCACCGAGCACAATGGCGACCACGATGCCGACGATGCCGATGGTCAGGTATTGACGATTAAGATAAGCGGCCGCCCCCTCTTGCACGGCGGCTGCGATTTCCTGCATCCGCGGATTTCCGGCCGGCTTCGCGAGCACACGCGAGACGCCGTAGATGCCGTAGAGCACCGCCAGCAAACCGCATGCGATCACGAGAATCTCTAAGGAACTTACTGTCATATTCACTCCCGTTGATACGATGATTGGGCCGCGTCTCAGCGGCCTGAGCACGTGCTTATTCAACTAACAAACAAAATGATTATATGACCGGCGCCATCCCCTCCCGGCGCAAGCGCCCTCCCGGCGCAAACGCGAGAGTGCCAGAAGCCCCATAGCGACGCAACGGGCTGGTAAAACAGAGGTTTTTAGAGGTCCCGCCCGTCGATTTAGGCTGGATTAATTAGCGCTGTCTGGGGTTTTCGTTGTCGAAAACATTGATCAGCACAACGTCCTCGATCATGTCGCCGTAGACTTTCTTGGCGCTCATATTGAGCCGTTCCTTCACCACAACGGCGCTGACCGCATCGTGATCCAAGAAATATTTCTGAAAGAACGGCACAAGGTCGCTCATCACGGCGTCCTGATAGAGACGGACTTTTCCCTCAACGGTCGACTCATTGGATGGCTGATCGACCATCAGACGCGCGATGACGAAAACGCGCCGCGTAACACGCCCATCGATGATGACGGGAATGATCATGTCGTCCAACTTGATCAGGTTGAACGCGGCCGTCGGTCCCTGGAATTTTTTGGCTTCCAACTCCTGGGCGGCTTTCTCCGCGTCCGTGAGCGGGCCGCCTTGCGCCGTCGGGTTGAACGGGTTCGGGATGACTCCCATCATCATCAGTCCGCCCGCGCCGCCGCCGGCGATCAGGAGGATGACCAGCATGATCACGATGAAGCGTTTCATCGGTTAAACCCAGCCCCCAAATTATCGGTGACGATACCCCGTCTTGGGGATCGCGACCGGCCGCCCCGCCGTATCGACGACAGTGACGACGCCGATGTTAGCATCTTCGGCCGCCTCAATGCGACCGATCACTGTGAGGGGCACACCGGCTTCCGCCGACAGCGCGGAAATCGCGGACGCTTCGTGCGCCGGCAGCGTGAAGGCGAGTTCGTAATCGTCGCCGCCGCCCAGCACCTCCGCCCAAAGCGTGGGATTCTTCGTAACAGCGGCGCGCCCAGCGTCCGATAACGGGATTGCATCCTGGGAAATCACCGCGGCGACTTTCGACGTCGCGCAGATATGGCCGATGTCGGCCACCAGTCCGTCGGAGATATCGAGACAGGCGCTTGCACGGTTACGCAAAGCGAAGCCCGCCCTCAGGCGCGGTTCGGGCAATTGATACCGCGCGACAAGCGCAGCCTCATGCGCGGACGGAAGACCCACCGCGCCGGCCAAACACGCCAGCCCCAGCGCCCCATCGCCGACCGTGCCCGTCACACAGATCACATCCCCGGCGCGCGCGCCGCTGCGCAAAATCATCTGGCCGTGCGGCACTTCGCCGTAGGCGGTGATGCTGACCGCCATCGGTCCGGGCCCGGAGGTGGTGTCCCCGCCGAACAGAGGCGCTGAGAACGCGGCGACGTCCGCGGCCAAGCCGTCGGCATAAGCGCGAAGGTAATCGTCGGTGATGCTGTCGTTGAGACTTAAGGCTTGCAGGAACCCGAGCGGGCGAGCGCCTTTTGCCGCGAGGTCGGACAGGTTCACACGCAAGGCCTTTTGCGCGACACGCGCCGGCGGATCCTCGGTGCGGAAGTGCACGCCCGCAATGACGGTATCGACCGTCATGAGCACATCGTGCCCCGGGCTTGAGATCAGTTTCGCGGCATCGTCTTTCAGTCCGAAAGCGCCGGGAGCGTTCTTCGACAGCGGCGCGAACAGCGCCGCGATCAGGTCGAACTCACCGGCGCGGGGACTCATTTGTTCCCAACGCCGGCGCGCACGCCGCTGTTATTGCGCCCAAGAGCGCGCGCGATGCGATCAAGCACGGCGTTCGTCATGCCGGACTCAGGCCCGGCGTAGAACGCCTGCGCGACATCGACGAATTCCGTCACGGTCACGTTGGCGGGAATGTCGCTGCGCGTCAGAAGCTCCGCAACACCGGCGCGCAAAATCGAGCGCAAGGTGATCTCAAGACGCTCCCACGGCCAGTCGCCGGAGATCGATCCCTTGATCATGTCGTCGATCTCCGCGCCGCGCGTCTGCACGGCGCGCACGAGATTGATGAACAGTTCGCCGTCGATCTCCGCCAACGCGACGATGGACTCCTGCTCGGTGTCCGCATCCTGGGCCACGGCGAGGCCGCCCAAGCGCCCCACGAGAAAGTCCTTGATGATCTGATCGGCGGGATCTTGCGTGACCTCCACCTGATAGAGCGCCTGCACGGCGGCAAGCCGCCCGGCGCTACGGCCTTGCGGGTCGAGGGGAGCACGTTCCGGAGTATCAGCGGTCGCTGACATTAAATCTAAGCCTAACAAAGGTGGTAAAACGCCACGCCCAGTGCGCGAACGCGTGCGCTTATAGCCCGAAGTTCCGCTTCAGCTCAACAAGGCGCAGGCAGGCGCGCGCCGCACGCCCGCCAACGTCGCCTTCGGCCGGATTCGCACGGTTTTGCGCCAACTCCCAGGTCGGACAGGTCAAAATGCCGTTGCCGAGCGGAACCTTCATATCGAGGGCCACGCGCTGCACCCCGCTCATAGATTCCGCGCAGACGTACTCATAGTGATCGGTCTCGCCCTTCACCGCGCATCCCAGCACGACGCAGCCGTCATAACGCACGCCACTTTTACGTTCGCTGGAGAATGCGAAGGCCATCGCCGCCGGCAGCTCGAGAATTCCCGGCACGGTTATGACGTCCACTTTCGCTTTCTGCTCAAGCGCCTTCTTGGCGCCCGCCAACAGCAGGTCGGCGTTCTCGTCGTAGAAGCGCGCTTCAATAATAAGGATGTGTGGATTGGTCATCGCTCGAACTCTCTAACGTCCCTTAATAGCGCGTTGCTCGACAATGCGCAGGCCATACCCCTCAAGCCCGATCACGACCTTCGAGGTGTTGGTCAGCAAAATCATGTCGCGCACGCCGATATCCGTCAGGATCTGCGCGCCGACGCCGTAGTCGACAAGACGTGTGGTGGTTTCTTCACCGCGGGCCTTCGCGCGGATACGCTCCGACAGGCCGCCCGAGACCGGGTCGCGGAAGAAAACGATAACACCCGTCCCATAGTCGGCGACCATTTGCATGGCGGTGTGAAGGTCGCCCGTCCGGACAGAGTCTTCATCCGCGAGGACGTCGGGAAGGATATTGATATGATGCATACGCACCATTGCGGAGCTCGCGCCCGAGACGTTGCCTTTCACCAGCACCGGCAACTCGGCCCCGGAGACGGAGTCCGCATAGACCTTCAGCGTCCATTCGCCGCCGACCTTGGACTTGAACGTGGACTCCGCAAGCAGGCTGACGAGGCGCTCTGTCTTACGGCGATAGGCGATGAGGTCGGCAATGGTGCCGATCTTCAAGCCGTGGAATTGCGCGAACTTGATGAGGTCCGGCATCCGCGCCATCGAACCGTCGTCATTCATGATTTCGCAAATGACGCCCGCCGGGATCAAACCCGCGAGACGCGCAACGTCCACCGCCGCTTCGGTATGACCGGCGCGCACAAGCACGCCGCCGTCGCGGGCCATGAGCGGGAACACGTGGCCGGGCGTACAGATATCCGTGTGCGTCGACGCGGGATCGATCGCCACCGCGATGGTGCGCGCGCGGTCCGCCGCGGAGATTCCTGTCGTGACGCCGGAGCGCGCCTCGATACTCAAGGTGAAGGCGGTTGAAAGGCGCGATTGATTATGCGCCGGCATCAAAGGCAACCGCAGGTGTTCGGCGCGCTGGGCGGTCAGCGACAGACAGATCAATCCGCGCCCATGCTTGGCCATGAAATTGATGGCGTCCGGGGTCGCCATTTGCGCCGGGATGATAAGGTCCCCCTCGTTCTCGCGGTTCTCGTCGTCGACCAGGATGAACATCCGGCCGTTGCGGGCGTCGTCGAGAATTTCCTCGATGGAGGAAAGGAAACCGGCGTGAACCGGTGTTTTCTGCAGGGCGTCGGCCAAGGTTCTTACTTTCCGCTTGTCTTCAGTCCGGACGGGTCGCGTCGAGGAGACGCGCAACATACCGCGCCAATTGATCGATTTCCATGTTGAGCCGGTCGCCGGCCCGGAGCGCCCCGAACGTCGTCACCGCCTGCGTATGGGGAATGACATTGACGCCAAAGCTATTGGCATTCACTTCGTTGACCGTCAGCGAAACGCCTTCCAGCGCGACCGAACCCTTTGGCGCGACGAATTTCATGAGATCGGCGGGCGGCGCGATCACAAAACGCTTCGATCCCGCATCATCCGAGACGTCCTCGATTGTCGCCACGCCGTCGACATGCCCGGATACCAAGTGACCGCCCAACTCGTCGCCCGCCTTCAAGGCCCGTTCGAGATTGAGGCGCATGCCCGCGGTCCACGCCCCAAGCGTGGTCTTGTCGAGGGTCTCGCGCGACGCGTCCACGGCGAACCAATCCGCCCCTTTTTCCACGACGGTCAGACAGCAGCCGTTGCACGCAATCGACGCACCCATCGCGACGGTCGCCATATCGTACGCCGTACGAATACGGAAACGCGCGGCAGCCGCGCCGCCTTGGACGGCGTCCATGACGGACCCGAGATCGGTGATGATTCCTGTGAACATGGGCCTAGTATATAGGTGTCAGCGGGTGAGGATATCCAGGGTGTCTTCGCCGAATTTGTAGCTCTCCCGCGGGCGAAAACGCGGCATATCGGCCAGATCGACAAGCCCCATTGGATGAATCGAGGCCCGTCCGTCGCCGCCGATGACGCTCGGCGCCTTGAACCAGGCGACCTCGTCGATCAATCCGGCCCTGAGGAACGCGGCGGCAACCTGCCCGCCGCCTTCAATCAGAACGCGGGTCAGCCCGCGCTCCGCCAGCGCTTTGCCGACGCCGAAAGAGAAACTCGCGTGATCCGACGTATCCTTCAACGGAATCAGGTGTACCCCGGCCGCTTCCAGTTCGCGATAGCGCGCGGATTGGGCCGCCTGCGCGGACGTGACAACCCAGGTCGGGATATCGCGCGCCGTCTTCACGAGTTCGGACGCCGGGGCGAGGCGCAATCGCCGGTCCAGCACGATCCGCACCTTGGGCCGCCCCGCGTAGCCCTCCAACCGGCACGTCAGAAGTGGGTCGTCGGTCAACGCGGTTTCCGAACCGACAAGGATCGCATCGTAGCGCGCGCGCAAGACATGGACCGCGCGCCTTGCGGTTTCCCCGGTGATCCACCGGCTTTCGCCGGAGGCCAACGCGATCCGCCCGTCAAAACTGGTTGCTGTTTTCAACGCGAACAGGGGGCGCCCTTGGGTCACCTTCAAGTAGAAACCCGCATTCAAGCGGTCGGCGGCGGCCTTGCAGACCCCCTCGTCAACGTGAATCCCCGCTTCACGCAAGCGCTGCAAGCCGCGTCCGTTCACACGCGGGTCCGGGTCGGTCGTCGCAGCGACAACCCGTGAGACCCTGGCGCTCGCCAGCGCATCCGCGCAGGGCGGCGTTTTCCCGTGATGACTACAAGGCTCAAGGGTGACGTAGGCCGTCGCACCGCTCGCGGCGGCGCCGGCGCGGGCAAGCGCCTCGGTTTCCGCATGTGGGCGGCCGCCCGGCTGCGTCCACCCACGCCCGACGACATGCCCGTCCTTGACGAGCACGCAACCTACCGTGGGATTGGGCCAGGTATCGCCGAGATTGCGAGCGGCCAAACCCAGCGCGACGTCCATGAACTCCTTGTCCAGGACTGCGGACGCGCGCGCGGTCATCAGTTCTGGTCGGGAACGACCGGTTCCGTCAGATTTTCGACGAAGCTCTCGAAATCTTTGACTTCACGGAAGTTCTTGTACACGGACGCGAAGCGCACATAGGCAACCTTATCGAGGCCTTGCAGCGCTTCCATCACCATCTCGCCGATGACGCTGGACGGAATATCGGACTCGCCCATGCTTTCAAGCCGCCGCTGGATCGAGTTCACGACGCGTTCGATACGCTCCTCGTCCACGGGCCGCTTGCGGCACGCGGTGAAAATCGAACGCGCGATCTTGTCGCGATCGAACGGCAAGCGTTGACCGCCCTTTTTCACGACTGTCAGTTCACGCAATTGGATGCGCTCGAACGTGGTGAACCGCGCACCGCAAGCAGGACAGGACCGGCGGCGACGAATGGCGGAGTTATCCTCCGTCGGCCGTGAATCCTTCACCTGGGTATCCATATGCCCGCAATACGGACAACGCATCGCCCCGACCCCTTATTCCCCTGAACCCGGCATCCCCGCCGGGCGCGTTAAAATCACTATAACCCTAATGTTAACGCTAATTATTGATAAATCGGAAAGCGACGGCACAAATCCTGGACCCGCTTGAGCACATCCTGCTCCACGGCCGCGGTGTTGCCGGGGTTCGCCGCCTGGGCGTCCAGAACCTCGCAAATCCACTGTCCGATCAGGGTGAATTCCGCCGTTCCGAACCCCCGGGTCGTGGCGGCCGGGGTGCCGAGACGCACGCCGGAGGTGATCGTCGGCTTCTCGGGGTCGAAGGGAATACCGTTCTTATTGCACGTCATGCCCGCGCGCTCGAGCAGATGCTCGACCACATTCCCGGTCAGCTTCTTCGGCCGCAGGTCCACCAGCATCAAGTGGGTGTCCGTGCCGCCGGCGACAATCTCCAGGCCGCCCTTGCGCAGCGTTTCGGCCAGCACCTTCGCGTTGTCGACAACCTGCCGCGCATAAGCTTTGAATTCCGGCTTCAGCGCTTCGCCGAACGCGACGGCCTTGCCCGCGATGACGTGCATCAAGGGACCGCCTTGAAGACCCGGGAACATCGCCGAATTGATCTTCTTCCCGATCTCTTCGCTGTTGGACAGGATCATGCCGCCGCGCGGGCCGCGCAGCGTCTTGTGGGTCGTGGTCGTCACGACGTCGGCGAACGGCAGCGGACTGGGATGGACACCGGCGGCGACCAAGCCCGCGAAATGCGCCATATCGACCATGAGCAGCGCGCCCACGCTGTCGGCAATGGCGCGGAACGCTTTGAAGTCGATGATGCGCGAATAGGCCGAGCCGCCCGCGATGATCAACTTCGGCTTATGTTCCTTCGCAAGGCTCTCGACCTGATCGTAGTCGATAATCCCGTCCTGACGGCGAACGCCGTATTGGATCGCGTTGAACCACTTGCCGGAGATGTTCGGCGGCGCGCCGTGGGTGAGATGGCCGCCGGACGCGAGGTTCATGCCCATGATGGTGTCGCCCGGCTTCAAAAGCGCCAGGAACACGCCTTCGTTGGCGGGCGCGCCGGCATGCGGCTGGACGTTGGCGTAGGTGCAATTGAAAAGCTGCTTCGCACGGTCGATCGCGAGGCTTTCGGCGATGTCGACAAATTCGCAACCGCCGTAATAACGCTTACCGGGATACCCTTCGGCGTATTTGTTCGTCAGGACGCTGCCGACGGCTTCGAGCACGGCGCGGCTGACGATGTTTTCCGACGCGATCAATTCGATCTGAGTTTGCTGACGCTCCAGTTCGAGGGTCAGCGAACGCATCACGTCCGGGTCGGCTTCGGCGAGGCCACGGGTGAAAAATGCGGAAGAAACGGCGCGATCCATGTCAATCCTTATAGAGTCAGTCTTTACAGATGTTGGCGTGCGGCTGGATTAACCCAGCTTCTCCACGCGCCGGGCATGACGCCCGCCTTCAAACGGGGTTTCGAAAAACGTTTTCAGAAGCGTGCGGGCCTTGTCGGACGGAACGATACGGGCCCCCATGACGATAACATTCGCGTCGTTGTGCTCGCGCGCCATGCGCGCGGTCACATCGTCATGCACCAACGCCGCGCGCACGCCGGCGTGCCGGTTCGCCGCGATGGAGATACCGATGCCGGTTCCGCAAATCAGGACGCCGGCCGTGGCCTCGTGCGCCTGCACAGCTTTACCCACCGCATGTCCATAGTCCGGATAGTCGACGGAATCCGTCGACGTCGTACCGAGATCCTTCACCTTGAAGCCCATGTCTTGAAGGTCGTTCGTCATTAGGGACTTTAACTCCACGCCGGCGTGGTCGCTGGCGATGACGATGGTGTCGCCGGGCTTGGCAATACGGGAATCGGACATAGGAACGTTATGAACTCCGGATTTAATTGGTGGCGAAACAGTAGAAGAGGCCGTCTCCGCCGCTGGCCTGCAGGTTTTCCTGGCCGCAGCCGCGCGAGGGATGCGACGCGTTCCAGGACGTGGGCGCGGGGCCTCCACCCTGACGGTCGTGATGGCCGACCGCGGCGCTGCCGTCGGCGGCGCTGCTCGTCCAATTCTTACAGGTGTGGTCGGCCGTATCGGCGAAGGCCGTCCCGTCGGCCTGGCTGCCCGTGAGGATGTCGTGACGGTTCGGCGTATCGCCGCGACCGTTGGTGACCGCGCCCTTCTCGGTCAGCGAGTTCTCTTTCGAGAGCTTATTGTTGTCGCTATGCAGATCGGCGACGCTGGCCGCGACCTGATCGCCTTTGAAATTGAACCACGGGCCCTTACCGATGCGATCGCGTGCATTCACAGGCGCCTTGCCGCCGTCCGCACCGGCGCTGAGATAGGCGCGCCATTCCTTTTTGCTGCCGGCGGCCGTCGCCAGCGCCTGGCAGTGCCGGTCGGCCCCTTCCAGCCCGCCAAGATCCGCCCCCTTGCCGAGCCCGGCGCTGGTGATGAAGAAGCTCATCTTGGCGTCCTGGGCGCCGGCGGCGCCGGACATCAATACAGCGGCGGTGAATGCAACGGCGTACAACATCTTGCTCATTCCGGCCTCCTCGCGGTCTGTGGGATAGAGGACGGATACCACATCTGGGCGAGCGGTGCCAATCACACACAAGATGTTATATTGTGTGACCTTTCAATGGCTTAGCGGACGCCGCACTCGCCAGTTTGCGCAGCTTTGCCTTCAGCTTCCGCAGGGCGTTCATTTTGAGCGTATAGGGGGCGGCCGTCACCGGGCCGAGGACCGAGACCTCCACATTGGAATAGGGGTCGATCGCGGACACTT
This sequence comes from uncultured Rhodobacterales bacterium, assembly GCA_964576515.1. Classification (GTDB taxonomy): domain Bacteria; phylum Pseudomonadota; class Alphaproteobacteria; order Rhodospirillales; family Rhodospirillaceae; genus SHVO01. Next base: position 34,222 of record CAZNUW010000015.1, on the reverse strand, counting down.
TCACAGCGTTGCCCACGGCATACATCTCGAACAAGACTTCGGGCAGTTCCGGGTCAAAAGGTTCGCTGCTCACTTGAAGTCGTCCGCGCTTAAACTCACTCTCTCGGCCTCATTCTACCATACCTCACAGGTGACGATTGCTTAGAAAGCTTGCGCGGGGTCTCTTGTATGCAACAGGCCTGATCGCCCTCACCGTCGTCCTTGTGCTCGGCTGGTTCTGGCTCGCGGCGTACCGGGCGCTGCCGTCCCACGACGGTTTCGTGGTCGCGAACGGAGTTAGCGCGCCCGTCACCATCGTTCGTGACGGCCACGGCATCCCCACGATCACCGCTGCCTCGGAAGGCGACGCCTATTTCGCCTTGGGCTACGTGCACGCGCAAGACCGTATGTTTCAGATGGAGTTGATGCGCCGCCAGGGCCAGGGACGCCTGTCCGAACTCATCGGCGCGGCGGGCCTTTCGCCGGACCGCATGATGCGCACGCTGGGCGTCTATCGCCGCGCCGAACAGGATCTGAAGACCATGGACCCGGCCGTCATCGCAATGTTCGAGCGCTATGCCGCCGGTGTGAACGCCTGGATCGCCGAAGACCATCCGCTGCCGCTTGAATTCAAATTGCTTTTCTTCGCGCCGGAACCCTGGACGTCCGCGGACTCTCTGGTCTGGCAAAAACTGATGGGCCTGTCGTTGTCGGGCAACTGGGACGACGAGTTGGTGAACGCGGCGTTGATCGCGAAACTGGGCCCGGAAAAAGCGGCCGCGCTGTCGCCGGGCGCGCGTCCAGAAGACCCCGTCACGATGGCAGCCATCGCGCCGCTCCTCGGCGACCTGCCCGCCTCCGCCCTGCACGCCGCGATGACATCGGTTGTCCAACCGACGTTGGCTTCCAACATCTGGGCGATCTCGGGCGCGCGGACCCAAAGCGGAAGCCCCATTATCGCCAACGATCCCCATCTCGGTTTCCAATCTCCGAGCATTTGGTATTTCGCGGGCATCAAAGCGCCCGGGATCGAGCTTTTCGGCGCGACGGTGCCGGGCGTGCCGCTTCACCTGCTGGGCCATAACGCCGACGTGGCCTGGGGCATCACCACGACGCATAGCGACACAAGCGACTTGTTCATCGAGAAAATCGGCGCCGACCCGACCACTTACGAAACACCCGACGGACCGGTCCCGTTCCTGGAGCGCACGGAAACAATCCGGGTCCGCTTCGGCGACCCCGTGACGATGGCCGTGCGTGAAACGCGCCACGGGCCGGTGGTGAGCGACGTCGTGCGCCGCCCGGCCGGCATGAACGATCTCATTCCGGAACCCTATGTGCTCGCTTTGTCGGCGGCGCTGCTCGCGCCGGAGGACAAGACCGCCGAGGGCGTTTACCGCATGAACCACGCCCGCGATAAAACCGCGTTCGTGGAGGCGATCCGCCTGTTTCACGCGCCGCATCAAAACATGATGTTCGCCGACAAAAGCGGCGCCATGGCCTACATTGCGCCGGGCCGTGTTCCGATGCGCAAATCCGGCAACGGCCTCGTTCCTGCGCCCGGATGGGACGGGACCCACGATTGGACAGGCTGGGTGCCGTTCGACGAACTTCCGAAGGTGGATGATCCCGCCACTGATATGATTATCAACGCCAACAACAAGATGGTGGGCGACACCTACCCCCATTTGCTGGCGGCCCAGTGGCCCGATTCCTACCGCGCGATGCGGATCGCCGACGTTCTCGCGACACAGCAGGTCGCGACTGTGGACGCGACACAAACCTTACAACTCGACGTGGTCTCCGCGATGGCGCGCGAGATGCTACCCTTGATGATTGCCCGCGCCACGGCCAAGACCCCGCGCGAGCAGGACCTGCTCGACCAAATCAAGGGATGGGACGGAACCGCCGATGCGAGCCGGTCCGAGCCGTTGATGTTCGCGGTATGGATCGACCGACTGAAGACGCAGATCCTCGCCGACGATCTGGGCGATCTGATGCGCTCCTTCGGCGGCGTGCGGCCGGAACTGTTGCGCACGATCCTGACGGCCGACCCGGCGTGGTGCGACACCCTCGGCACGACGGAAACAGAAAGCTGCGAGATGCAGGTTTCAGCGGCCTGGAGTTCCACCGTCGACTGGCTTTTCGCGCAAGGGACCCCCACCACCTTGCGCTGGGGCGACTACCATCGCGCCACTTTCGCTCACCTTCTCTTTGGGAACTTTCCGCTCGTCAGCGACCTGGGTCTGCTCCGCGTGCCCACGGGCGGCGATGGTTTTACCATCAACAGAGGCAGCTTCTCGGCCGCCAGTTCCGCGCGCCCTTTCCGGCACTTCCACGGCGCGAGTTTGCGGGCGATTTACGACCTGAACGACCTGTCCCAGTCCCGTTTTGCGCTGGCGGGCGGGCAGTCCGGGCACCTTTTGTCGAAGGACTACGGCTCGTTGCTCGAGCCCTGGCGAAACGGCGCGTATTTCCTGGCGCCGAGCGGAACATCCGCCGAACGACGGCTGACGCTCCAGCCGGCCTCCCCCTAGCCAGACGGGCGGGCTCAACCGGCATTTTGGCGCGGCTTGTCGCCCCTGGCCGGACGATCTACATTGTCCGTTAAGGTTTGGGGCGTGAAATAGCCTGTCCATTTAGGTTTTCCGGCGGGTTGGGGTTATGGCTGAACGGCCAGATTTTGGCGGTGGCGCGGGCGGTAAAGACAGCGCCCCCATCATCATCAAGCGTGTGAAGAAAGGCGGGCACGGCCACCACGGCGGCGCCTGGAAGGTCGCGTACGCCGACTTCGTCACCGCGATGATGGCCTTCTTCCTGCTCCTGTGGCTGCTGAACGCCGTGACCGAACAGCAACTCAACGGCGTTGCGGACTATTTCACTCCGATCGCCGCCTCGACCCGCGAAAGCGGCGCGGGTGGCATGCTGGGCGGCCAGGCCATCGGCGAAGGCGCTTCCCAAAGCCAGACGGGCTCGACCGCCGCGGTCGTCCTCCCGCCGCCGTCCATCGGCTCCGGCGGCTCCGACCTGACCGATCCGGCCGAGAACACGCGGGTCGACGAAGAAGCCATGCGCGCCGCGCAGGAAGCCAAAGAACAAAAGGAATTCGAGCAAGTTCAAGCGGAGCTGAAACAGACCATCAGCGGCGTGCCGGACCTGGCGCCCCTCGCCTCGAGCCTTATGGTGGACAACACGCCGGAAGGCGTGCGCATCCAGATCATGGATCAGGACAAGGTCGACATGTTCGCGCCCGGCAGCGCCAATCTGTTCCCGCGCAGCAAGGAATTGCTGATGCAGGTCGCCAAGGTGATCCGCAACATGCCGAACAAGGTCAGCATCTCCGGCCATACGGACCCCTCCACGGCCGTTGACCCATCGGGCTACACCAATTGGGAACTGTCGTCCGACCGGGCGCTGGCCACACGCCGCGCCCTGCTCGAAGGCGGCCTCGACGATCGCCAGATCAACAAGGTCGTCGGCGTCTCGGACCGCGAACCGATTGACCGCGCCCAGCTCCGCTCACCGCGCAATCGCCGTGTCTCCATCGTCCTTTTGCGCGCGGAGGATGTACGCGCCGATACCTTCGACCGGCTGCCGAACTTCCTGGAACGCTCCCAGACGCCCGCGCCGCTCAACCCCGCGACCGGCGAAAACCTTTCGGCGCCATCCCCCACGCCTTAAAGGCCCGCGCCGGCTCTGGAACGCCTTTATTTTCTTGAGCGTTAGCGCGCTTGCAAGGATGACGGCGTCCATCCACACTGGTTGGACAACAGCCCGCCTAGGGTCATGGACCATACACCGCTCAAGCGTCCGCAGTTCTTTTTCACCACGGCCCCCTTGCCGTGTCCGTACCTGCCTGACCGCCTAGAACGTAAGCTCGTGACTGAACTTTCCGGCCCTGGCGCGGAGACGCTTCACGAAGCCCTCGCGCGGTCCGGCTTTCGCCGCAGCCACTCTATTGCTTATGCGCCCGCGTGCGCCGGGTGCAAAGCCTGCGTGCCCGTGCGTGTGGTCGTCGACGAATTCGAACGCAAGCGGTCCCTCGCCCGCCTCTGGCGCGAGAACGCGGACCTGGTCGCCGCTCGTGTTCCTGCCCGCGCGACAACTGAACAGTACGAACTGTTCGCCCGGTATCAGCAATCGCGCCACGCCGGCAGCGACATGGCGCTCATGGGTTTCTATGAATACAGCGCTATGATCGAAGACAGCCCCATCGACACGTTCATGGTGGAGTTCCGCGACCGCGCGGGCGTGCTGACCGCCGTCGTCCTCACGGACCGCACCTCGGACGGGCTTTCAGCCGTTTACAGCTTTTTTGAAGCGAACGGCGAACGCGATGGATTGGGAAACTTCGTCGTCCTCTGGCTGATCGACCAGGCGCGCAAACTCAATTTACCTTACGCCTATCTCGGCTACTGGATCACCAACAGCGCCAAGATGGCCTATAAGGCGCGCTTTCAACCGTTGGAATGCCTCGGTCCAAACGGTTGGCAGCCCATGACCCCGCTGCGCTGAACGGCGCTTCCATCATATCGGCGCAGATTTCATAAGGGCGGCCTATGGCGACGAAGCAAAAGAAGACGGCCGTCAAGAAAAAGGCCGCGCCGAAAAAAACACTGGCGTCTCCCGGCAAATCTCCCCGTCTCTTAATCGACGCGCGCATCAAAGACTTGAATGATTGGCGGGGCGAAACCCTGGCCCGTGTCCGCACGCTGATCAAGCAAGCCGATCCCCAGATTGTCGAGGAATGGAAATGGCGTGGGGTGCCGGTCTGGTCGCACGGCGGCATAGTGTGCACCGGCGAGACCTACAAGGCCGTCGTAAAACTGACCTTCGCCAAAGGCGCCAAACTCGACGACCCCGCCCGCCTCTTCAACGCGAGCCTGGAGGGAAACGTCCGGCGCGCGATCGACATCCGTGAGGGCGAGGCGATCAACGAAAGGGCCTTCAAGACGCTCGTGCGGGCCGCGGTTACTCTGAATACGTCGCGTTAGGAAAGCACCGCGCCGGGGATCATTCAAATCCTGGGATATAACTCCCGGTGAATTCCGCGAACGACATCAACCCGTCGGTATCCTTAACGATGATCGAACGCCGCTGAAGGCTCACGAGGCGTTTCTCGCGCAAGCGGCCCAAGACCCGGTTGATATGCACAGGTGAAAGCGCGGTCGCGTCCGCGAGATCGATTTGCGTCAGCGGCAATGCACAACTGCCGGGCCGCGAGGTGTCCGCGATGTGAAGGCGGAAGCACAATTCCGACATGAGATAAGCCACACGGCGCACGGCTGCGCGCCGCCCGACATTCACAAGCCACTCCCGCAACACCCCCTCGTTCGTGAGCGATTGCGACCACAGCGCCCGCGTGATGCGCGGGTACCTATCCATAAGCTGGGAGAGGGTGTGACGATCGATATGCGTAAAACTGCACGGTGAAAGCGACGCGAGGCAATAGACGCTGTCCGAACTTTCTTGATGATCGCAACGGCAAAGATCCCCCGGCACCAGAAAGTCCGTGATCTGCCGGGATCCGTCCTCAAGAATCCGAAATCGGCACGCCAGACCCGAAAGAACGATATGGGCGCCATTGAGGACTTCCGACTCTCCGACAATCGTCCGGCGCGCACCGACCCTCTCGACGTTTTTCGTCGCTTCGGCCAGGGCCTGACGCTCGATCTTGGAGAATCGCTCCAGATGTTCGAGCCGGCGGATAAATGCATTCGACATTAACGTGCCTACCAACAATCAAGGGGATAGGACACGCCGCGGCATGACCAGCGAACGACGTTCGGACGAGATTCCCCCAAGCCCCAGGGCAAACGTTAGCCGAAGGTCCGCAGAGTGACATTGTCGTAGGTTAAGGTGGGTAAATTAGTACAAGTGCTATACGGAAGACAGGCCGCGCCGCGGCGAATGACTCGCCCATAACGTGCGGAACCCGAGATTCGCGATGACGACCGAAGAAAGCACCGTCAGATTGAAGTGCCCGGCTTGCGGCCGGCAAGGCCACGCTGTTTGGAGGGAGGCGGTTCTCGGCGCGCCGCGGCACATCGAGGGCCTCTCCGCGGGATTTCTGAGCGTCGATGCCGGCGCCAGCGAAGGCCCGCGCATTCTGTGTCAAACGTGCCGCGCGTCTCCGGACGCAATCGCCGGAATCGAGACGAACGCACCGTAACCGCAGCCTAACCGTTGAAGGGCCGGCCGTCGCGTGAGAATCCCTTCGGCGGAAGCCGGCCCGCCTGGGCGCGCTCGCCCTTCCAATCCTTCAGGTCCGTTTCCGTTCGTTCACGTCCGCCGGACTTCCACGTCAGGCCTTCCTTATAGGTGAACACTTTCGCGTCGGCGCAGCCCCCGTCCTTGTAGCGCTGCAGGATCACGCCGCGTCCGCGCGCCATTTCGGGAACTTCGCTTAAGGGGAAGATCAGCAGCTTGCGATTGTCGCCGATGATCGCGACGGAATCCGCCGGCTTGCCGAGCAAATCTCCGCCGCCGCCCGAGGTCCCCGGAATCAATGCGCAAACGCGCGCGCGTTCGCCGTCCGAAAGATTGAGCGCCTGCTTCCCGTTTTTGGTCTGCGCGAACACCTGCTCGGCCGGAACGATGAAGCCGCGGCCTTCGGACGAAACAAGCAGGAACTTCTCCTCGCGATTATAGACGCGCATGGCGATGAGTTCCGCGTCGTTGGGCAAATCGATCATCAGGCGGATCGGTTCACCGAAACCGCGCCCCTGGGGCAAGCGGTCCACGGCGATGGTGTAGAAACGGCCATCGGACCCGAACAGCAGGATCTTATCGGTCGACTGCGCCTTCGCCGCCGCCTGGAAGGAATCCCCTTCCTTGAACTTCGTATCGCCGCCGCCGTCCAGAACATCGTCGCGGTGGCCTTTCATCGCACGGATCCAGCCCTTCGCGGACAGGATCACGGTGACGGGCTCTTTCTCCACCAGCGCCTCGAGCGGCACGACGACGGCCGACGGCGCTTCGCCCAACGTGGTCCGGCGCTTGCCCAACGGCGTCGATTGGCCGAATTGTTTCTTGGCTTCCTTGATCTGCCAAGCGATCGTTTGCCACTGCTGCGCTTCATCCTTCAACAGGGCCTTGATCTGCTTGCCTTCGTCCGACAAATTCTTGTGCTCGGACTTGATCTCCATTTCCTCAAGCTTGCGCAGCGAGCGCAGACGCATATTGAGGATCGCTTCAGCCTGCGTCTCCGTCAGCTTGAAGCGCTTCATCAGGACGGCTTTCGGCTCGTCCTCGGTGCGGATGATCCTGATGACCTCATCGAGATTCAAATAAGCGATGAGGTAGCCTTCGAGAATCTCGAGCCGGCGCTCGATCTCGGCCAGACGATGCTTCGACCGGCGCACCAGGACCACCTGGCGATGGTCGAGGTAGGCTTGCAGCACTTCGCGCAGGTCCATGACCCGCGGAATGCCGTCGGCGCCAAGCACGTTCATATTCAACCCGAAGCGGGTTTCGAGGTCCGTCTGGCGGAACAGTTGTTCCATCAGCTGCTCGGCGTCGACCGTTCGGGACTTGGGTTCCAGCACGATCCGCACTTCCTCCGTGGACTCGTCACGGATGTCGGCGAGGAACGGCAGCTTCTTTTCTTCCATCAGCGCGGCGACGCGTTCGATCAGCTTCGCCTTCTGCACCTGATAGGGAATCTCCGAGATCACAATCTGATACTGGCCACGGTCGAGTTTATCTTCCGTCCAGCGCGCGCGCACGCGCAAGGAGCCGCGGCCGGTGCGATAGGCCTCCACCACCGTCTCGCGATTCTCCGCCAGGATTCCGCCCGTCGGGAAATCCGGGCCCGGCATAAGATCAACGAGGGTCGCGATCTGCGCCTTTGGCGTCTTGATCAGATGCAAAAGCGCATCGCAGACTTCGCCCACATTGTGGGGCGGGATATTCGTGGCCATCCCGACCGCGATCCCGGAGGCGCCGTTAGCCAGCAGGTTCGGCACCGCGGCCGGCATCACGATCGGCTCATTCTCTTCGCCGTCATAGGTCGGCCGGAAATCGACCGCGTCCTCGTCAAGGCCTTCCATCAGCGCCTGAGCGAAAGGCGTCAATTTGGCTTCCGTGTAACGCATCGCCGCGGCGTTATCGCCGTCGATATTGCCGAAGTTCCCCTGTCCTTCCACCAGCGGGTAACGCACGGCGAATTCTTGGGCCAGACGCACAAGGGTGTCGTACACCGCGACGTCGCCATGGGGATGGTATTTACCGATGACGTCCCCGACCACGCGGGCGCACTTCTTAAAGCCGCCGGACGGGTCGAGGCGCAGTTGGCGCATCGCGAACAACAAGCGCCGATGAACGGGCTTCAGGCCGTCGCGCACATCGGGCAGCGACCGCGATACGATGGTCGACAGGGCATACGCGAGGTAGCGTTCGCCCAATGCATCGGCGAGCGGCGTGGGGCGAATATCTTCAATGATAGGAGCGGAAGCGGTCGGTTTTTTTGCCATGGGGGCGAGAGAATAGCGATCCGGAACGAAAAAGCCACAACACTCTAAACGCTAAATTTTAAACCGCGCCGCGAACCGCACGCGCGAAGCCGGCATTTTTTGCTTGTGGGGCCCGAAGACATGGAGATCAAAGAAGTAGCCCATCAGCGCCAACCCGTCGACGATATCGGCTTCGCCGATCTCCGCCTGCTCGGCCCTCAGGAACGGCGGCAGTGTAAAGAGGCGGCCGACATAAGGGGCGCCCGCGCCGCGCGATACCGCCCGGCCGCTTCGCGGCGAAACATACGCGAGGTCTTCCGTCGACCCGGTGGCGGCGCACGTTCGAAGGTCGAGGCCGTACCCCATGTCGCGCAGCAGCGCCATCTCCCACAGGACATACTCCGCGTCCCAACCCGGCGCCCCGAGATGCGCAAGAAGCGTGAGCGAGTGGCGATATACCGCACCGTGCGGTTCGCGCTCAGGCAAGGTCGTTTCGATCATCGCGCACAGCGCGCTGAGCCCGGCAAGCGACGCGGGCGCGGTTAAAGCGGCGGCGGCGAAATTGTGAACCGGTTCGAGCGCATATGTCCCGATGTGGCTGTCGAGGCGGCCGCGCCAATGAGCTTTCACCACGTTGCCGGGCTGGAGCAGCGCGCGCGCGGCCTTGCCGCTGCCGCCCTTCACGACGCCCGCATGCCGCCCCTGGCTTTCGGTCAGCAGACTGACGATCGCGTCGTGTTCGCCGAGACGGCGAACGGCAAGCACGATCCCATGATCTTCCCAACTGACGGCCATGCCGGCACTTTAATTCTGGCGCTGGAAACGCGCCAGGGGCGCTTCAGGCAAAGCGCATGAAGACGGCGCCAATGCCGACGATCACGCCGGACGTCCCCAAAAAAACGAGCAGGTGATCGAGGCCGCGTTGAGGCAGGTTCCGGCCCCTGCGAACCACCAGCGCCGCCAGGGCGGCCACGCCGATGATAAAACACGTTACGCCAAAGACCGCCACACACCAGCTCCGTTCTCGACCGCCGCCCATCAGAGCGGACTTAGGCGTTGAAGTCGAGCCCCCACGCCGCATAGAGCGAACGGTCTTCGTTCCAGCGTTCGTTGACCTTCACGTGCAGAAAAAGATGCACCCGGCGGTCGAACATGCGTTCCAGTTCCGACCGCGCCGAAGCGCCGATCGTCTTGATGCGCTGCCCGCCGTGCCCCAGCACAATGGGCCGATGGCTCTCGCGCGTGACATAAACGACCTGCTCGATGCGGATGCTTCCGTCCTTCTTTTCCTCCCACCGTTCGGTTTCCACCGCGCAGGAATAAGGGAGTTCCTGCTTCAGATTGAGGAAAAGCTTTTCGCGGGTCACCTCCGCGGCCAGGAACCGCGAGGGCATGTCCGTCACTTCGTCCTCGGGGAACAGCCACGGCCCTTGCGGCACCAGCCCCGTCAGCGTCTCGCGAATCCGGTCGAGACCATCGCCCTTCAGGGCCGACACCATGAAAATCTCGATGAAGACGCCCGAGGCGTCCAAGCGCTGCGCGAGTTCGAGCAGTTTGCCCTTGTCGGCCTGATCCACCTTGTTGAGAGCCAGAAAGGCCTTGCGGTTCGCCGCTTTGAGATCGGCGACAATGGCGTCGGTTTCCTCTTCGCCGCCCGGCTTCCCGGCCTTCACCGCATCGACCACCAGAAGGACAACCTCGGCGTCGGCCGCGCCCGCCCAGGCCGCGGCCACCATCGCGCGCTCGAAACGCTTTTTCGGCTGAAAAATCCCGGGCGTATCGACGAAAATAACCTGCGCATCGCCGAACATCGCGATCCCGCGCACCAGCGTGCGGGTTGTCTGCACGCGCGGCGAGACGATGCTCACCTTGGCGCCCACAAGCGCGTTCACCAGGGTGGACTTGCCCGCATTGGGCGCGCCCACGACGGCGACAAAACCGCAGCGACGGTCGGCGGGATCGGTCATGTGCTCTTCTCAACAAGTTGCGCCAGCAGCGACGCCGCGGCGGTCTGGGTCGCGAGACGCTTCGTACGCCCCTTGCCCAGCATTTCGGGAAATCCTTCGACGCTGACGCTCATGGTGAAGGACGGCGCATGCGCCGGTCCTTCGGCCTCCACGTCGCGATAAACCGGTAGAGGCAACCCTCGGCCCTGCGCCCATTCCTGCAGCGCCATTTTCGGATCCTTCGGCGGCGCAACGTCGGCCTCCATCGCGCCGACCCACCGGCGGCGGATGAACTGGCCGGCCTTCTCCAATCCGCCGTCCAGATAAAGCGCGCCGATGACCGCTTCACAGGCGTCCGCGAGCACCGCGGTTGCCGCGGGATCGAGGTTCTGGGTACGCGCGATTTTGAGATGACCGGCGAGCCCCATTTCCTCGGCGACACGCGAAAGTTCCGCCGCGCTGACGAGCGCGGCAAGCCGCGCCGCGAGCGCGCCCTCGTTCTCCTCGGGGAACCGCTCCAACAGCGCTTGGGCGATCACCAGGCCGAGAACGCGGTCGCCCAGGAATTCGAGGCGTTCGTTGGCGACCAGGTTGACCTTGGAGCGGCCGCTGCCCAGCGCGCCGCGATGCGTCAGCGCGAGCGCGAGCAGATCCTGATCCTTGAACTGATGGCCGAGGATGTCTTCCAGCGGATGGCGGCGGGTGGTCATGAGCCGCCCCGCGTCTTTAGTGGATGCCGTCAAAGAAACGCGAGAACCGCATCGCGAACGGCCAACGCCATACTTCCCAGATGCGCGCGCTGCCGTCGGTGGAGAAGAAGATGAACTCGGCGCGGCCCACGAGGTTTTGCGCGGGCACGAAGCCCACGTCGGCGCGGCTGTCGAGCGAGATATCCCGGTTGTCGCCCATCATGAAGTAGTGCCCCTCGGGCACTTTGAACTCCTGGGTGTTGTCGTAACGGGCGTGGTCGCCGTCTTCGAGGATCGGGTGTTGTTTTCCGCCGGGAAGCGTCTCGGTGTAGCGCGTCAGGCGGAGCACGCTGCCGTAGGTGTCGCGATAGGTGTACTCGTCGACCCGCTGACGCTCGACCAACGATCCATTGATGAAGAGGCGCCCATCCTGCATGCGCACCGTATCGCCCGGCAGGCCGATCACGCGTTTGATGTAATCGGTCTTATCGTCGGGCGGGAACTTGAACACCACCACGTCGCCACGCTCCGGCGCCGAGGCGAAAAAGCGGCCGTCAAAGGGCGCCGCGCTCAAAGGGAAGGAATGACGGCTATAGCCGTACGAGTATTTCGAGACGAACAGATAGTCGCCCACCAGCAAGGTCGGGATCATCGAGCCCGACGGGATATTGAACGGCTCAAAGGCGAACGTGCGAATCACGACCGCGATAAGGACGGCGTACACAACCGTGAGCAAGGTCTCGCCAAGACCTTCCTGCTTTTTCGCGCTCATGCTCGTGATACCGGATATTGCCATGGAATTAAGGTGGCCGGCCCGGGACTTGCGACCCGAGCGCGGAAGGGCGGGATGAAGCCAGCGCCGCCCCGTAAAGTCAAGGGAATGAGCCCGGCGTGACAGGCTTTGGCCGGCGCCCCATTACTTAACGTCCGGCACGGCGGAAATGATCACCATGGCCTCGGCGATGGGGTACTCGTCGGTGATGGTCAATGCAATTTGCGGGCGCATCCCGGGCGGAACCAATGACGCAAGGCGCCGGGCGGCGCCCCCGGTCATGACAATCGTGGGCTTTCCGGAGGGTTCGTTCACAACACCGAGATCGCGCCAATAGACCCCGGCCCGGAAGCCCGTCCCCAGCGCTTTCGAGGCCGCCTCCTTCGCCGCGTATCGCTTGGCAAGGGTCGCGGCATACCCGGTTCCGGTCCCTTTGCGCCGCTCGGCCTTGCGCTTCTCCACGTCCGTGTAGATCCGGTTCACGAACCGGTCCCCGAACCGCGCGAGGGTCTTTTCGATTCGGCGGATATCGATGAGATCGTTGCCGATACCGAGGATCACGGGGTCCGCGCCTCGTCCATGGCGGCGCGCATCCTACGGATGGAATCCGCGAAACCTGTGAAAATCGCCTCGCCCACGAGAAAGTGCCCGATGTTGAGCTCCGCCAGATTTGGGATGGCCGCGATCGGGCGGACCGTATCGTAGCTGAGCCCATGCCCCGCATGACACTCAAGACCGATGCGCCCGGCGTGCGCCGCGGCGTCCTGGATGCGCTTCAAAAGCGCATCCCTCGCCGGTCCCGGCGCGGCGTCGCAGTAAGACCCTGTGTGCAGTTCCACGACCGGCGCGCCCATCGCCCGGGCGGCATCGAGTTGGCGCGGATCGGCTTCGATGAAAAGCGAAACGCGGATGCCCGCGCCCGACAGTTCGCGCACAAAAGGCGCGAGGTGGTTGTGCCCGCCGACCGCGTCCAAGCCGCCCTCCGTGGTGCGTTCCTCGCGCTTCTCCGGCACGAGGCATACGGCATGAGGTTTATGCCGCAGGGCAATCGTGAGCATTTCGCGGGTGGCCGCCATCTCAAGGTTCAACGGCACCTTCAGGTCGCGCATTAGCGCCGCGATATCGGAATCCGAAATGTGACGGCGATCCTCGCGCAGGTGCGCGGTGATGCCGTCGGCCCCCGCCTCGGCGGCCAGCAGCGCCGCGCGCACCGGATCTGGGTGCAAGCCGCCGCGGGCGTTCCGCACGGTCGCCACATGATCGACGTTCACGCCAAGCCGCAAGCGATTGGTACCCGAGGTCACGAATGTTGGTCCTTTGGATGGTGGGGATGCTTATTGAAACGAAGCGCGCGCTCAAGATGCATGGCGCGGATCGCCGGTTCGAGGATCAGGTACGTCGCGAACCCGACGAGCACCGCGAAAGGAACGCTCCCGACGATCATGGGCTGGAGGACCGGCCATATGTTTTCGGCAAACAGTTCCATGTCCCGGGTGAACACCGCTTCCGTCAGGTGCTTGAACATCACGATGAAGTCCGGTTCCGACGAGACGTCGCCCCCCAGCATCCAGGTTCCGAGGTAGTAGGTCCCGAACCACAAAGGCGGCGCGGTCCAGGGATTGTTCGCGAAAGTGCCCAGCGCGGCGGCGAACATATTCGCGCCGAAAATCCAGGCCACACCGATGGCGAAAACGGTATGCAGTCCGTAAAACGGGGTCATGGCGGCGGCAACGCCGAACGCGAGTCCGGAGGCGATGCTGCGCGACGTCCCCTCCATGCGATGCAGCCGGTACCAGTAATACAGCAGCGCCCGCTTCCAGCCGATGCGCGGCCAGAACAGCCCGCCGACCTTGGCGCGCATACTCAACTTTTGCCGGCGAAGGAACATGGGGGGCGCGTCCGCCGAAAAATCAGCCGCGGGCGCGTTCGACGGAATTTATGGCGGGTGTCGCGCGAAGCGCCGCGATGATGTTGGTCAAGTGCTTCACGCTCCTCACCTCGATGTCCAGCGTCATCTCGAAGAAATCCTTCGACCGTTTGGCGATCTTGAGGTTCGAGATGTTCCCGAAATTGCGCGCGATCACCGTGGAAAGCGCCCCGAGACTTCCCGCCTCGTTCGCCACCACAAGATTGATCCTGCCGATATGTATATCCTTATCCCGATCCGGGTCCCATGCGAGATCGATCCAGAGTTCGGGCTGATCGGCGTATTTCTCAAGCCGTTCGCAATCGATGGCATGGATGTCGATGCCATGCCCGCCGCCCGCGATACCGACGATCCGATCGCCCGGAAGCGGATGGCAGCACTCGCCCAGATGGACCGACATGCCCGGCGTAAGGCCCTTGATCGCGATCGCGTCGCCGGCGTCGTGGGCATGCTTAAGGCGCGCCTGTGAGAGGTTCACGACATTGTCGTCGGCGCCCAAGCGCGCGCCCGGATAGACGGCGACGAGCACCTCGCGGCCCATGACGCGCCCCTCGCCCACCTTGGCATGAAGATCGTCGATGTTCTCCGCCGTGAACTTCTCGAGAATCCCGTTCAGACCCTTGTCGGTGAGGCTAAGACCTTCCTTGTTGAAGGCCTGCTCGAGGATGTGACGGCCCAACTTGATGTACTCGGCGCGAGCCTCCGAACGGATACGGCGGCGGATATGCGCGCGCGCCTTACCGGTCACAACGAACCCTTCCCACTCCGGCGACGGCTTCTGCGCGGTCGACATGACGACTTCGACCTGATCGCCGTTCTGCAACCGCGTCCGCAGCGGGACGATGCGGCCGTTCACCTTCGCGCCGACGCAGGTGTTCCCCACTTCCGTATGCACGGCGTAGGCGAAATCCACCGGGCTGGCGCCGCGCGGCAGCGCGATCAGATCGCCCTTCGGCGTGAAGCAAAAAACCTGATCGTGGAACATCTCAAGCTTGGTGTGCTCCAAGAACTCCTGCGGCGACTGCGCGTGCTCCAAGATGTCGAGGAGTTCGCGCAGCCACGAGTACTGACGCCCCTCGACAGGCTTGGCCGTCGCCCCAAACAGGTCTTGGCTTTTGTACCGCCAATGGCTCGCGACGCCGAGTTCGGCGACCTCGTGCATCTTGTGCGTACGGACTTGGATTTCGATGCGGTGTTTCTGGGGACCGATCACCGACGTATGGATCGACCGGTAGCCGTTGCGCTTCGGCGTCGAAATGTAATCCTTGAAGCGGCCGGGTACGGTCGGATAGTGCGTATGGATGATACCGAGGACGCGGTAGCAGTCCGGAACATTCTCGACCATGACGCGGAAGGCCATGATGTCCGAGAGCTGCTCGAAACTCACGTCCTTGATCTGCATCTTGCGCCAGATGGAGTAAGGCGTTTTTTCGCGGCCGGAGATATATCCCTCGACGCCCGCTTCCTGCATCACGTGATCGAGTTCATCCATGATCTTCACGACGAGATCGCCGCCGTGGAGTTCCAGGAACTTCAGCCGCGTCATGATCGAGGCGCGCGCCTCGGGGTGCATCTCTGCGAACGCCAGGTCTTCCAGTTCCGTCTTGATTTCCTGCATCCCGATGCGCTCGGCGAGCGGCGCATAGATTTCCATCGTCTCCATGGCGATGGATTTGCGTTTCGCCGGATCCGAGATGAAGCGCAAGGTGCGCATGTTATGCAGACGGTCGGCGAGCTTCACCAAAAGCACGCGGATGTCTTCGGACATAGCGAGCACAAACTTGCGGAAATTCTCCGCCTGCTTGGTCTCCATGTTTTGGATCTGGAGGCGCGCGAGCTTGGTGACGCCATCGACCAGGCGCGCGACCTCGTCGCCGAACAGACCTCGCACGTCGTCCAGGGACGCATGCGTATCCTCGACAATGTCATGTAGAAGCGCGGTGACGATCGACGCCGTATCGAGCTTGTAGCCGGTCAGGATGCCCGCGACTTCGATGGGATGGGAGAAGTAAGGATCGCCCGACGCGCGCTTTTGCGTACCATGCATCTTCATGGCGTACACGTAGGCGCGGTTCAGCATGTCCTCGTCCGCTTCCGGATCGTAGGACTTTACCCGTTCGACGAGTTCAAATTGGCGCATCATGGCGACGCACCGTCACGGGAAATGTGACCGCGGATTAAGGCCGAACGAAGAGTTCGGCGCGGCAGCGGATTGGACGCAGCGCTCGCGAGGACCGAAATCTGTGCGTGCGCGCGTCTACCCATCACCCCTTGCTGTCGTCCATATCGGCGTCGACATCCTCGAAGGATACCTTCGGGTGCGCGCCGGTCTGTTTCGGCGAAGATTCTTCCTCTTCCTCGTCTTCGCCCTCGACACCCATGCCGGCCGCGGCGGCCATCTGCTCGCTCATCTGACCCGCGAGCCCGGCGAACTCCGGGTTCGACGCCATGGCATCGAAACCGTCTTCTTCCGGCTCGTCGACTTCGACGTGACGCTGCAGGCTCTGGACCAGCGCGTTGTGCAATTCTTCCGGGCTGACTTTCTCGTCGGCGATTTCGCGCAAGGCCACGACCGGGTTCTTGTCGTTGTCACGCTCCAAGCGCGGTTCGGCGCCGGAGGAGATCTCGCGCGAACGCTGCGCGGCGACCATCACCAGCTCGAAACGATTGGGCACTTTCTCAACGCAGTCTTCGACCGTAACGCGGGCCATATTCGTCCTCGCTTAAGATTGTTTAAGGTGCGCGCAAATGGGGATCGGGTCAACGCCAACCCCTCCGTCCCCCGATATAGGGACGCGAGCACACCGCCGTAAAGAGGCGTCTATGTACGCGGAATGGACCGGCGGCTCAAGGGGTCTACCCGCCCTGCAGCAGCCGAATGCCCTGCGGGGGTAATCTCGCGGCAAGATCAGCCGCGGTTTCCCCAAGGATTGGATGAATCCAGCCCGGGGCCAGGTCCCGCAAGGGGTAGAGGACGAAAGCCCGATCCTGCAACCGCGGATGTGGAAGCCGCGGCGCCCCCACTTCCCTCACCTCGTCGTTGTACGCCAAAAGGTCCAAATCGAGGCTCCGGGCGGCATTAACGCTCGTCCGGACGCGTCCAAAGGCCGCCTCCGTCAGATGAAGCGCCGCCAGCAAACCGGCTGGGGAAAGGGTCGTTTGGACAGACGCGACCCCGTTGACGTACCAGGGCTGGTCGGACGGCGGCACGGGCGCGCTCTCATACCAGGGTGACCGCGCCGTCACGGCGGCGCCCAGGCGCCCGAGATGAACCAGCGCCGCCTCGCAGGTCTCACGGGGGGAGCCCGCATCACTCGGCAGGTTTGCCCCGATGCCGATCAAGATCATGCCGGTGAAACCTTAAGTCATATGGACCGGAGCATCGCTTGCCCTCAGTCCGGGAGGTGAATAGGCTTGTGCAAATATACGGTGCAAAAACGTCGGCTTCTTCATTGATTTATTACATTATATAATATCTATAACATGTTGATTTTATAATATAATAAATCTATTCAATCATGTGTTAAAGATTATTATACCTCGCTCATCATGGTATCCGCTCCCTCGCAAAATTGCTCGCTCTGCCCGCGCCTGGTCGACTTCCGGGACGCCAATCGGGCCGCCTTCCCGGACTGGCACAACGCTCCGGTCCCGGCCTTCGGCCCGATGGAGGCGGAGCTCCTGGTGGTGGGCCTCGCCCCCGGCCTTCGCGGCGCGAACCGCACGGGCCGGCCGTTTACCGGCGACTACGCCGGCGAACTCCTCTACCCAAGCCTCCTCAAGTTCGGCCGCGCCAAGGGCGCGTACGGGGTCTCGATCGACGATGGTCTCGAACTCGTCGCGACACGAATCACGAATGCCGTGCGCTGTGTCCCCCCTGAAAACAAACCGACGCCGCTCGAGCAAAAGACCTGCCGCCCTTTTCTCGTGGGCGAAATCGGCGCTATGCCGCGCTTACGCTCGATCCTCGCCTTGGGGCGCATCGCCCACGACGCGGTCCTATCGACGCTCGGTCTCCGGAAGGTGATTTATCCCTTCGGTCACGGCGTGGTACATCGTTTTGAGAACAAACTATCAATGACAGACTCCTATCATTGTTCGCGATACAATGTGAACACAGGGGTCCTCACAGAAGCCATGTTCCATAAGGCGTTGAAAAACGCCATAAATGCAATTAATGGAACAACTTAGGGTATAAAGGGAACAGCGCCGTCCGACGCGGCGCGGCCCCGGATGCGCAACGGTAGAAGTACGTCATGGATCGCGGTGCTATTTTAAAAGCATTTGAAGCTAACCTTTGGGACCGGGCAGCCTTCTTGCCGCGGGCCCGAAAAGACGCGGTGGTGGAAGACACGTCGGATCTGCTGCTCGTCGACTCCGGCTTGGCCAATGTCGAGTTCAACACCATCGGCAAATCGTCGCTTCACCCCCGTTTTGGCGCCGAGCGCATCGAAGCCGCGATCAAACACTTCAAGACCAAGAAGCTTCCCTTCACCTGGGTTCTTGGCCCTCTTTCCGGCCACGGCGCCATGGAACCGACCCTCAAAAGCCTCGGTCTGTCGTGCCCCGAGGAAGAATGGGTGATGGCCATGTCCCTCGATACGGTGAACATCCCAGGAGCCGTCCCGGCGGGCCTTGATGTGAAGCGTGTCGCGACCGCGGCGCAGGTCGAGCAGTTTGCCGAGGTGATGGCCGCCCCCACGCCTGGCGACGAAACGATCAAGACCCTCTACACCGACACCAAGGATGCGATCATCGCGCCCGCGTCGCCCTTGCGTCTTTATATCGGATACGTGGGGTCGGACCCGGTCGCGGTGCTGGAGGCGTTCAGCGCGCACGGAATCCTCAATCTCTATACAATGGCGTCCGTCGCGAGCGCGCGCGGCAAGGGCTATACTGCGGGCCTTATGCTCTCCGCGCTGAAAGACGCCAAGAAGGCGGGACTGCGCCTGGCCAGCTTGCGCACGCTGGAAGTCAGCCGCGCCGCCTACGAGCGGATCGGGTTCAAACCCGCCGCCCGCATCGCGAATTACAGATAGCCGGGACGCCGCGGCTAGTTCGCCGCAAGCGCCTTATCGACCGCCGATTTGATCTCGGCGCTTTCGGGCTTCACCGCGCTTGGGAACGCCGCGACCAGTTCGCCCTTCGTATTCACAAGATACTTGTGAAAGTTCCACTTCGGCACACTGGCATCGCCGAGCGTCTGCTTGGCCCACTTGTAGAACGGATGGGCTTCGCCGCCGACCACATCCACCTTTTCGGTCATCGGAAAATCGACGCCGTAGTTGGCTTCACAGAAGGACTTGATGTCTTCGGTCGTGCCCGGCTCCTGCGCGCCGAAATTGTTGGCGGGAACGCCAAGCACCACGAGCCCTTTATCCTTATAGCCCTCCCACAGGCTCTGCAGACCTTCGTATTGGGGTGTGTAGCCGCAGAACGACGCCGTGTTCACGACAAGGACAGCTTTACCCTTGAACTCGGACATCGGGAGATTACCGCCCTCGATCCGCTCGAACGAAAAATCGTGCGCTGTCTCGGCCATCGCCGGCCCTCCAAACATCATTCCCGCAATCGCCGCCGCATAAAGCAGAGTGGATTTAGCCATAACGTTCCTCCCTCCAGGGATCACCGCGCATATGATAGCCCCGCGCCTCCCAGTATCCAGGCTGATCCTTTTCCATCACAGTGATGTGACGCAGCCACTTGGCGCTTTTCCAGAAATACAGGTGCGGGATGACCAGCCGGACCGGCCCGCCGTGCTCCCTGGCCAAGGGCTGCCCTTGCCAGGTATGGGCGATCAATACGTCGTCGCGGTCGACATCGGCCAAAGGCACGTTGGTCGCGTAACCGTCATAGCTCTTCAGCATCAAAAACTTCGCTGCTGGATTCGGCTTGATCGCATCCAACAGCGTCCGCATCGCCACCCCCTTCCATTCATTGTCGTAGCGCGACCACGTCGTCACACAATGAATGTCGTTTGCACGGGTGACTTGCGGCAGCGCCAGAAGATCGGCCCAGGTCCATTTGATCGGATGAGCCACCTGACCCGCGACGGTCAGGCTCCATTCAGCCTGCGACAGGTTCGGTTGGATTCCGAGATCCAGGACCGGGAAATCTTCCGTGACCCGCTGGCCCGGCGGTCGCCGCTCCTCCGGGGAGACCACCGTCCCGGTCAATCCGCGTCCCGATTTCGCCCACTGTTCCTTCGTGCGGATCAGCTTTTCTTTGACGCCTTCGACGTCGGGGCTGAGATCGGGGACCTCGTCACTCATCCCTTCGCCCTCATGACACGTGCCTGCTCGCGCTCCCATTCACGCTTCTTGATGTCGTCGCGGCGATCGAGCTGGTTTTTGCCCTTCGCCAAACCGAGTTGGACTTTGGCGAGGCCCCGGTCGTTGAAATAGAGACTGAGCGGCACCACCGTCATCCCTTTGCGGCCGACGGCCGCCATGATGCGGTCGACCTCCTTGCGCTTGACCAGCAATTTGCGCTTACGCTTTTCAGCGTGCTGGAAGTGGCTTGCGCCTTCGTAGGTCGGAATGTGGCAGTTGATAAGGTACAGCTCGCCGCTTTCGATTTGCGCAAAAGCCTCGGTCAGTGTGCAGCGGCCATGGCGCAACGACTTCACCTCGCTGCCCGTCAACATAATGCCGGCCTCGAGCGTGTCTTCAATGGAGTAGTCGCGCCGCGCCTTGCGGTTCTGGGCGACGCCGCCGTGGGAAATGAGTTCTTTCGCCATAAGCCCAATGTAAGGGCGAAACCGGCGCGGGTCAAAAAAGCCCGCGTCGTTCGCCCTAGTTCAGGAGCCCCGCGCCGCGCATCGCTTCTTCCACCCGCGCCTTGCTCTTGGGCGAAAGCGGGACCAGCGGCAAGCGGACGTCCGGGTCGCACTTGCCCAGAAGGTGCGCCGCGAACTTAACCGGCGCCGGGTTGGTTTCGACGAACATCGCATCATGCACGGGCGCCAGGATGTCGCGAATGCGGAAAACGTCGTCGTACGCGCCCAGATGCCAGGCGTCCTGGAGCTGAGCGCAGAGACGCGGCGCGATATTCGCCGTGACGGAGATGCACCCTCTCCCGCCTTGCGCGAGGAACGGCACCGCCGTTCCATCCTCACCGGACAGTTGGCAGAACTCGTCGCCGAAGGCCAGGCGGGAGCGCAGCGGGCGCATCATGTCGTTCGTGGCATCCTTCACGCCGACAATGTTTTCGTGCTTCGCCAGCTTTTCCATCGTCTCGATCGACATGTCGATCACGCTGCGACCGGGGATATTGTAAATGATGATCGGCAAATCCACCGCGTTCGCGATCGCGAGGTAGTGCTGGATCAGACCTTCCTGGGTCGGCTTATTGTAGTAAGGCGTCACGACCAGCGCCGCGTCGGCGCCGGCCTTCTTGGCGTGCTTGGTCAGTTGAATCGCTTCCGCCGTCGAGTTCGAGCCCGTGCCGGCGATGACAGGGACACGGCCTTTCGCAACTTCAACGGTCAACTCCACGACACGGTTATGTTCGTCGTGAGACAAGGTCGGGCACTCCCCGGTTGTCCCGCAGGGCACCAAACCATGGCTCCCTTCCTTGATTTGCCAGTCGACGAAGTCCTGGAAGGCCTTTTCGTCGATCACGTCCTTCTTGAAGGGCGTGATGAGGGCAGTGATGGAACCGCGGAACATCGGAAAAGCTCCTGAAGGATTTGACGGTTGTTACCGTTCTCGATTGGGGGCGGACATTATCACAGCCCGCGAAGGCGACAAGAACCCGGGTTTTTCCCGCCTTGCGATGAGTTAATGCCCTGGAATCCCGCATTTACTTGACGTTTACACCGCCTCATAAGACAAAGATTGTAGATATGGTGACCTCGAATTCCTTGACCGGCATGAACCGTGCGGACCCGCGCCGGCTGCGGCGCGTCGTAGCCACGTGCGCTCTTTTGACCGCGATGGGCGGCTTAGCGATCCCGCCCGGCTTGGCGCCGGCGGCTTTGGCCGCGGAGACGGGGCGGATCCTCCCATTACCAAAGCCCCCCGTGCCGCCTCCCGCCGCCGCCCCCATTTATTCCCCGCCCGCCTCGGCACCGGCCGCCGCGACCGCGTTGCGCTTGCTTTCAGCGCGCGACCGCGACCTTTTTACCCAGGCCCTCCGCGCGGCCGCCAAACGGCAGTGGAGTGCGGCGAAACAGACCGCCGCCCGCGCCGGTCACCCTCTGATTCCTAAGATCATCGAGTGGGCCTACCTGCGGGAGCCAGGCCCACACGTCAGCTTCTACGAGCGGACCGCATTCATGACCGCTCACCCGGATTGGCCGTCCTTTAACGAGATGCGCCGCCAGGTCGAAGCCACCATCGAGGACGATGTTTCCGCGCCAACTCTAGCGGACTGGTTCGCGCGCTACCCCGCGCTGACAACCAACGGCAAGATCGCCCACGCGCGGGCGCTTCGTGTGCAAGGCAAAACCGCCGAAGCCGAGGCTCTCATACGGGAGATCTGGCATAGCGGAACCTTCGACCGCGCGACCGAGGGCGATATTTTGCGCGAGTTCGGCGCGGTCTTGACGCAGACCGATCACCGCACGCGCGTGGACACCATTCTTTACCAGGAGCAGACAAGCGCCGCCGATCGCCTCTTGTCGCGTGTCGGCGCGGACTACGCGAAGGTCGCTCGGGCGCGCATCGCGCTGATAACGTCCGCCGGCAACGTGGAATCCGCGATCGCCGCGGTCCCCGAAACGCTCAAGAACGATTCCGGACTTATCTATGACCGCATCCGCTGGCGCCGCGCCCGCGGCAATGACGACGACGCTCGCGCCTTGATTCCGGAATACGCCCTGTCGTCCCCCCGCCCCGACCTCTGGTGGCGCGAGCGTCATATCCTGGCGCGGGACGCCCTCCAAAAAGGGTTCATCACGGAAGCCTACCGGATTGCGCGACACCACGGCGCGTCTGATGCCTTTAGTGTTTCCGAGGCGGAGTGGCTTGCGGGCTGGATCGCCTTGCGCTTCCTCAAGGACGGCGAAGCCGCGTTGCCGCACTTCGAGAAGGTGTACGACACCGTGCAGATGCCATTGAGCATCGCAAAAGGCGCCTACTGGGTCGGGCGCACCGCGGAATTCCTCGGACGCCAGGATATCGCCGACGAGTGGTATACGCGCGCCTCCGCCTATCCGACCACATACTACGGCCTCCTGTCGTTCTCGCGCCTGAAGAACGCCCCGCTTCCTGTTCTCCCACACGACCCGATCCCGACGGCGGAGGAACGCGCCGCGTTCGAGGCGCGTGAACTCACGACCGCATTCCGGCTTGTGCTGGAGGTCGATGCGAAGGCTTACCAACGCATGTTCGCCGTGGCGCTCGCGGACTCATCCGAACTGGCGGCGGACCGCCATATGGTCGGCGAACTGGCCTACAACCACCGGCGGCCGGACCTTGGCGTTGTCGTCGCCCGCCAGTCCGCGCGCGATAAATTCGTGTTGCTGGAGCACGGCTATCCCGTGCCCGACTTCACCTACCCGTCGGCACCCGAGCGCGCGTTCATCCTCGGCATCACGCGGCAAGAAAGCAATTTCGACGTCGCGGCCCAAAGCCCTGTGGGCGCGCGCGGATTGATGCAATTGATGCCGCCGACCGCGACCGCCGTCGCGCGTGCGAACAAAATCCGATTCGATCGGAACCGTTTGACGACAGACGGCTCGTATAACATTCGCCTCGGCTCCTCTTATCTGGCGTCAATGGTCGAGAATTTCGGCGGTTCCTACATCATGGCCGCGGCCGCCTATAACGCGGGCCCGAGCCGTCCGCGCGCCTGGGCCCGTCAATACGGCGATCCGCGCGACCCATCCATCGATCCCATCGATTGGGTGGAACAGATCCCTTTTTCCGAGACACGCAGCTACGTCCAGCGTGTGATGGAGAACGTGATGATCTATCGCGCGCTTCTCAGCGAAACAAAACAAGTCTCGGCCAATCTTGAAGCGGAACTAGCGCGGCGCGAATAACGACGCTTTGGCACAAAACAAAAAGGGCGGACCCGAGGTCCGCCCTTTTTGTTTATGACGCAGGACGCTTTAACCCGCGCCGACGATGGCCGGCTTCGGCATCGCGGCAACGCGCGCGGGCGCCGCCGGACGGTGGACGTCCATGGTGCCCCCGGCCGCGGTTTCGGTGATGCGTTTACAGTGTCCTTCGATGTAGGCCCCGGGTTCGATAGCGAGGCTTTCGTGTTCGACATCCCCGGCCATGCGCGCGGTCGAGGCCAGAAACACGCTCTTCGCGCGGATCATGCCCTTGATCGCGCCGTGCATGCGCACGGTCTGCGCGACCACTTCGCCGGTCACAGATCCTTTCACGCCCACGATCAACGCCTTGCAGCGGATATCGCCGTGCACGACGCCGTCAACCTGGATCTCACCGCTTGAGTTGAGGTTCCCCTCAATCGTCAAATCGGCGCTGATGATCGACGGCACCGCCTTCACGGTTGCGCCGTCGGCACGGATATCCTGGCCCTGAGCGCCGTTTTGGTTAGTCCTTGAAAACATTGGCACCTGCCTTCAGGAACTTGAGCGGATTAACGGGACGGCCGTTGTTCAGCACTTCGTAGTGCACGTGCGGGCCGGAGCAACGGCCGCTACAGCCGAGGTGTCCGATCACCGTTCCCTTTTTCACGACGTCGCCCTTTTTCACGAGGATGCGGGACATATGTCCATAGCGGGTCATGAGGCCCATACCGTGATCGATCTCGACCATACGGCCGTAATTTCCGTCGAAGTCGGCGTGCGTCACTTTTCCGTCGCCGGTCGCGTAGAGCGGCGAGCGCATCTCCGCGCCCATGTCGAGCCCTTGATGCTGCGCGAGCGAACCCGTGAACGGATCCTTGCGAACACCAAAGCCCGAATTGACGGTCCAGCTCTTGACCGGCTCTTCCAGCGGAAGCTGCGACATCAAGCCACGCAACTCCTGCAGACGGTCGACGTTGGCGTTCAACTGATTGAGGGATTCCGAAATCGGGCCTGAGTCGCTCTGGAGAGCGCTCAGCGGAATCAGCGGGCCACCCTGGCCCTTCGTGTTCTTCTGGCGCTTCACCAGAAGATCGACGTCGAGCCCTGTCACGCTCAGCGACGATTCAATCGCGCTGATCTTGGTTTCCGTTGCTTCCGCGAAGCGGTGATAGAGGAGCAACTGATTGCTCTCCATTTCGCGGATCTGGTTTTCCAGCGCCGAGACCTTCTGGGTCAGACCTTCGCGTTCGGACACCGCGAGATCGCGCTGCAAGACGACCTGACGCAGTTCGAGGCTATCGGTCGCGATAAACGGCGTCTTCTGATGATGGCCGACCACATCGACCATAGACTTTTCCAGCTCCGAGAGCTCGGACAGGAGCGCTTTACGTTCCGTGTCCACATGACCGCGTTCGAGCTTCGCCTTGCTCAGCGCGAGGTCGGCATCGCCGGAAAGCGCACCGACGGGATCGTGAAGTGCTTCCTTGGCCTTGGTCGTCAATTTCGAGACCAGCGTTTTCTTGGCGCTCGGTGTTTCCGTCGCCTTGCTCTTGAACAAGGCCGCTTCGCTTTCGGCGAGTTCCAAGGACTTCGTATAGTTGTCCTCGAGTTCGCCGGTCAGGTCCGCCACGCGCTCCTTGTAAATGGACACCTGCGCGAGCAGTTGCTCGTAGCCGACGCGGGCGTCCTTGATTTCGGTGTTCTTCGCGCGGATGCGCTCCCCATGATTCATCGCAAGGCCGGAGCTCAAAAGCGTCCAGGTGCCGAGGACAACCCCGATCGCGACCAATACGGCCTGACGATTGGTAGAGAGCCGCAACGTTCGCATGCGTTCGCCCGAGCGAACGATCAGCTGACGTTCCGGAAAGAACCGCTGCAGGAGTTTTTGCACGCGGCTAAGGCCGCGATCCTGCGGGTCAAACTTTGAGTGTTGCTTACCTGAAAACACGCAGTCCCCTCTTTCGATGACACGTCGTTCATCGCCCAGCCGCCGTGTTCTTTTTATTTTTTTGTCGCTACCGGACTCAGCCCCTACGCTTCCAAGCAGGCTTTTCGCTCTTACCGGACACTCAGCCGCTTCACCGAAGAATTGCCCCCAATTCGGGTCGGCGAAGCAATGAAATTGCGTCTGGCGCTTGGAAACCGCAAACAGCCGGGCGTATCCTGCATATTCTGCCCTGGAAGATCAAAGAGAAAGTAAAGTGGCTAAAAGTCATTTAATATCAATATACTGGCCAAGATCCCAAGGGCGCGGCATAGGGGGCTTTTCCACAGCGCCGACCACAGCCGATTCTCTAACTCTCTCAAGGTGAACGCTTATTCCCGCCCTGCCCAAAACTTCACCGGAAATGCTGATCCTAACTTGGTTCGGCGCCGGCTACGCGAAACGCGCGCCCGGCACCGTCGGGTCGGCTGCGGCCCTGCCCTTCGCCTGGGCGATTCAATCCACCGACGTCCCGTGGGCGCTCCCGCTCGCAAGCTTGGTCGCTTTCCTGATCGGCTGGTGGCTTGCCGCCCGCCATGAGGAGCGCAGCGGCGGAGATGTTGGCGACCCGCAATGGATTGTCATCGATGAAGTCGCCGGTGTGTGGCTCGCGGTCTCTCTCATCGACCCTTCGTGGCTGTCGTACGCGCTCGGGTTCCTCCTCTTCCGTTTGTTCGACATCTGGAAGCCCTGGCCCATTGGATGGGTGGACCGGAACATCAAGGGCGGCCTCGGCGTGATGCTTGACGACTACATGGCCGGCCTTTTCGCGGCGCTTCTGCTTTACGCCGCCAGCCTCATGTGGTGGATTGGGCCGGTATCATCGCTTCCGGCTCCATGACCGAACTTCCCACAGACCTTCTCGATCTTGCCAAGGACGTCCTTCACGCCGCGAAAGCCGGCGAGAAGCGCATTGCGACCGCGGAGTCCTGCACCGGCGGCCTCATCGCGGGATGCTTGACCGCAATTCCCGGATCCTCCGATTTCTTTGAAGGCGGCGTCGTCACATATTCCAACGACGCGAAAGTGAGCCTCTTGGGCGTCCCAAGCGACGCCATCGCGGATCACGGCGCCGTCAGCGACGTGGTTGCCTCCGCCATGGCGGAAGGCGCGTTGGCCGCCTGCGGCGCTGATATCGCCATTTCCGTGACGGGAATAGCCGGGCCCGGCGGCGGCACCAAGACGAAGCCCGTCGGCCTGGTTTATATGGCCTTGGCCCAGACAAGCCGCGACGCGCTCGTAAAACGCTACGTGTTCGCCGGCACCCGTACAGATGTACGAAGGGCGGCCGTTGGGGCCGCCCTTGAACTCCTGCTCAGCGCCTTGCGTGAGCCCTTGGAAAGCGAGCCTCTGGAAAGCGAGCCCGCATAAACCGCGGGCTCCGCCACCTTCTCGCCTACTTCGCCTGACCTTTTTCCGCGATCAGCTTCTTCATCGCATCCACGGTCACCTTCGTACGAAAAGCGATGACTTCCTGCGCAAGCTTCATCGACGCGTTTTTGTCGGTGAACGATACGCCGGCAAGGCTGGCATTGTTCGTTTTGATGCGTTCATCGAGGCGCACTTCCGACGGATGATGGGCCATGATGTTCAGCGTAATACCGACGCTGTCATGCAAATCGTCGTTCGGGTTGGCGTTCTTGAGGACGCCCTTATCGCGAAGCAACTTTTCGACGTCGTCGTAATTGTAGTATTCAGGAACGGACGCGACGAGAGTCTTCGCGTCACTGAGTTTCTGGCCGACAGCCGCCGCCGGCTTGATGTTGCCGCCACTGTCGCCGATGAAGAAGATGCGCTCGAAACCGTGCGCTTTGAAGCTGCGCGCCATATCGCTCAGCAGCGCTTCGTAGGTCGCCGGCTCGACGCTGATCGTGCCGACCGACCCCATGTGGCCGGTCTTCTTGTCGATCGAGCCTTCCGGAACGAACTTCACGACCGGTGCGCACAACGCGTCACCCAGGGACTTCGCGATCGCTTCGCAGTTCGTTTCCAGCACCCAGTTGTGCTTGCCGAGCGTGAGCCACGGACCGTTCGGCTCGATGCCGCCGGTCGGAATGATGATGGTTTTCTTGCCGGCATTCATGGCATCGCGGACGTCCATCCACGTCATTTTCTCAAGCCACACCGTGTCGGTCTTCGGCAACGGATTCGGCGTCGCGATGCAGTTGTACTTGTTCTTCGCGCAGTCGCCGCCGCCCATGGACTTGCCGTCGTTGGGCGACACTTGCGCGAACGCGCCCGTCGCGACGGCAACCGTCAACGCCGTCGCCAGCGCGGCGCGCAGCATGGAATTTTTCATAAGACCCTCCCCGGGGAATGAGTTTCGCGCGGTTACTTTCGCCAGCCGAAAGTCGTTTGTCCAGGCGACAGATTGCGAAACCCGGTCACAAAAAAAGAGAGGGGATTTCTCCCCTCTCTTTTCATCGTAAAGCGAATGCGGGTTAGCGCGCCGGAACGGCCTCGGCGGAAGAGGCTTTGCCATCCTTCGCGGCGACCTGCTGCGGCGCGTGAATGATGTAAACCTGCGAGAACTTCACGTCCCAGGAGGTGGAAATGGCCGTGTTCTGGCCATTCGCATCCGGCACCGCGTCGGCATAACGATAAAGCGCGCGGTATTCGGACGGCAGGGACTCCTGACCGTACGAACGATGGTGCGTGCCCCAATTTTGGCCAAGGGCGTTATAGAAACGTTCGATATCGATGTAGCCGCCCATGAGACCTTCCGCGCTGCCTTCGGTCAGCTTCAGGCTCAAGCGCCATTCATGGATGTCCATCTTCGGCACGCCGCGAGCGGTCGAT
Organism: uncultured Rhodobacterales bacterium; assembly: GCA_964576515.1. GTDB lineage: Bacteria > Pseudomonadota > Alphaproteobacteria > Rhodospirillales > Rhodospirillaceae > SHVO01. Next base: position 5,685 of record CAZNUW010000015.1, on the reverse strand, counting down.
TCCGGCATCGTCACGCGCTTCGGTTCGGTCGTCAGCACGCCATCGACGATCTTACCCTTGGTCGTGTGGATGAACTCCTTGCCCCAGCGGTAGTCGATGCGCTGGCTGCCGCCGGCGATGAAGTCGCCCGCCGCATTGGAATACAAGGGGTCGCGGCCGCGATAGAGCGTGACGGTCACGTCGTCGTCGTTCAGAAGGCTGTCGACCTCGGTGATTTCAAACATCGTCCGGTTGTAGTCGAACTTCTGCTGATAGCTCTTCACGAAGTGCCGTGACTGGCCTTCCGGACCACGCCAACCGACGATGCAGCCGATGACGCGATACATTTGGTTGTCGATGCCCTTTTCGCCGTCCGGGCTGACGAAATCGTTGGGGCCCACTTTACCGTCGAGGTTCAGGCCGATGCCGATCTTGCTGACCGTCGATTTGAATTCCTGGGGTTCCCAGCCGCTCTTCGCCGGCGCCCACCACTCGGATTCATAGGCGAGCTGCGTATCGACGACGGTGCGCTTCTGGCTTTCCGGATACAGCTTCACGAACTGCTCGCGCGGCCCGTCGTTGAAGCCCGTCGGACATTCCGCCTTCCCATCCGGCGTCTGATACACCGACATCGCCTTGGAATTCAGGACGAATCCGATCTTGCGGTCCTTCAGGATCGACGACTCTTCCGCCGACGCGCCGGTGGAACCGATTACCGTCAAGCTCATCGCCGCCAGGCCGCTCATCGCGGTCGTCGCCAGCAGTTTCTTCAAACCACGCATGGGTTTCTCCTTCCCGAATCCAGTCTCTACGTGTTCAGTTCAAAACGCGTTCGGTCGAAATTATTCGTCCGAGATTATTCGTCGTTGTCGCCGTAATCGTCGCGGAGCCAGAAGGCTTTATAGCCGTTCCGCCATCCATAGAATTCACCCCAGGTATCGCACTCGGCATCGCCCGGGCCCTTATCGCGTACACAATGATAAACAGGGCGGCCGCGATAGGCCCACACGTTGATGGCGTCGGCTTGCCCCGCCGCGGCGCGCTTGCCGGTCTTCGGATCCAGCGACATGACCTGCCACACACGGCTCGTGCTGGTGGCGCCCTTCTCGGCCATCACATACGGGAAACGCTGCATGGCGGTCGCCTGATCGCCGCTGCCGCTCACCGCCAGACGATAGGCCTGCGGCGCTTCCGGATAATCGCACTGCAATTGATCGAGCGCATCATCACGGCATTGATAGGTATAGATCGTGCGGCCCTTCGCGTCGGCGAGAACCTGCCCCGACTGCATATCCTGGATCGTAAAGCCGCGCGGATAGGCGGGCGGACGGGTGACGTACACGTTGTGCCAACCCGGCATATCGCCGCCTTCAAGGCTCGGACGCTTCGTGTCGGCGTTGCGCGTGTACACCGGTTGGCGGCGGAACGCCCACTGCTTGATACCGGTCGGATGATTGATCACGGTCCAATCGCCCTGCTGCTGCACGCTCGCCGGCGCCTGCACCGGGGTCCAGTCGTTCAAACACGCGTCAACGCAGTTCGACTTTCCGGCCGAATCCCGGTCGGACACATAGATCGAACGAGAATCCGACGTGGTGAGTAAGCGGCCGCTTTGCAGCGGCACGACGCCGAATTGAGACGGATTATTCTCCGCCGGGGCGGCGGGCTCGCGGCCCGCGCCTTGGGCATCGCCCTTCCCGGTTTTTTTCTTGGTGCCGCCCCGCACATCGCCGGGCATTTCATCGAGCATGGACGTATAAAGCGCGTAGCCGTCGTAGGCCCACTGCTTGCGGCCGTTCGGACCTTCGACGACCGTGAATTTACCAACCGGCTTGGACTCCGCGGACGCAAGCACGGGCGGCCACTGGGTCGTGCAGGCGGGACGCGTATCGACTTCCGGAAGTTCGAGACCACCCGGATAAGGGCTCATGAGGCCCGCGTTCACGCGCAGCGGAACGTCGCTGCATGTGGGCTTGCCTTTTTGTTCGCCGGCGTCGCCGTTGCGCAGGGGAGTCACTGGCCAGAAATAGAGGGTCTTGCCTTTCGCGTCGGCGAACACCGGCCCCTCGAAGTCCGCGACAATCACCTGAATGCCCGGCGGCATCGGTTCGCGAACGTAGTCTTCCAACGGAGCCTTACCGCGCGATTGCGCGAGCGCGCCGGTGGCGCTGGCGGCCATAACCGCCGCCACCGTCAAAAGACCGCCGATACGCCGTACTTCACTCATTCGATACCTGCATAGCTCAAGGGGCCCTTTGGACGGCCCGCGTTCGTGCGGCGCGGACGCAAATGCGCCCGCGCCGATTTTAGACTAAGCGAGAATCTCGCTGATCGTCTTGTTGGTCTGGTTGCTCTTCGTGCCCCAGCTTTCGGCGTCGAGGCCCATGATCTTCATGGCCGTGAAGCCCAGCGAGGTGCCCTGACCACCCTTACAGTCGATATGCAAACCGGTCTTGATCTTACCGCCGGCCTTACCGGCGGTGAACGCCGGCATACCTTCCAGCGAGTGCACGCGGGCGTAAGCAACGTCCGTGTTCGCCATGATGAAGCAGTTGTCGAGCAGCGTGCCGTCGCCTTCCTTGATGTTGGCGAACGCCTGAACGTACTCGGCCCACGCCTCGAACGAACGGCGGGCGAACCAAGACGCATTCGGCTGGTAGCCGAGCGCTTCGTCCACGCCTTCTTCGTGCGTGCAGGTGTGGTGCGGCTTGTCGTAACCGGGCTTCGTGGTGTTGGACGAAGCGTTCGACCAGGACAGGTTGAACACGCGGGTCTGATCACAGGCCGCGGCCATCGCCAACAGTTCCGACAGCATCTTGTGACGCACACGGACCAGCGAGGCTTCGTTCCCGGTCTGCGCTTCTTTCGGCGCGGCGGCCGGAACGCAGGCCGGACGCGGTTCCGGCTTCGTCAACTGATGGTCGAACTGCTGTTCGAGGTGACGCAAACCGGTGAAATACTGATCGAGACGCGCTTTGTCTTCGGCGCCGACCACCTTCTCCAGATCCTTGATCTCGTCGACGACGCTCGACAGCGCGCTCTTGCGCACCATGACCTTCGGGCTCGGCGTGAAGGTCGGCGCATTCGGGTTCTGGAAGTCGGCCCCGAACAGGCGGGTGTAGAGGTTAAGCGGCGAGACTTCCGAGGAGTTCGGCGTATTCGCGTTTTCGTACGACACGACCGTACGGATATCGCCGGTCGCGGCGGCCGTGAGGCTCTTGAAGCGCGTGGTGCGGCCGATCTGATTGGCGATCGTCACGTCGACGCTTTCGCCCGGGGCCTGATCGTTCACCATCGGCGACGAACCGGTACGGAACACCACCCAGCCGGTGTAGTGACAGAAGAACGCGCCGTCACGGTAGGCGGTCAGGTCCGACAGCAGGTTCATGTGCTGCTGGATCGGGCGGAAGGATTCGATTTCTTCCGGCAATTCGTAGTTCGCGCCGGTCTGCTTGGGCGTGAAGATCGACTTGCTCATGCCCAGGCCCCAGAACCAGGTGCCGAAGCGCACCGGCATCGAGGTGCCGTTGGCCATGGCGTTGCCGTTTCCGTTTAGGAACACGTTCAGGAGAGGCAAACCGACCGTAACGGCGCCGCCATTCAGCAGGCCACGAAGGACGCGACGTCTATTGAACTGAGCCATTGTTTTCTCTCCCTTAACTTATTTCGAGGTTGCCGCGGCGGTCTGGGTCGACGGCGCACTCGCCGTCTTCGCGGGCGCCGCCGGCGCCTTTTCAGTGATCTGCGAGAAGGCCCTGCTCAGCGCGATCGTGCGCATCAGGTCAGGGACTTTATAGCCTTGCTCGCCGAAACGGGTGTTGAAATACGCCAGCAGCGGACGGTCGGCGTTCGAGGTCGGACCGCCGGTGCCATAGGCATACGCGCGGCGCACGAGGCAGGAGGTCAGCGCCGGATGGTCATGCAGCGCCTGTCCTAAACCGATGACGTCTTTGAAATTTTTCCCATCCAAGGAACCCGACGCGTCGATCGCCGCGCCGCCTTCCGTATCGCGCCAGCGCCCTTCGCCGTCGAAATTCTCAAGCGCAAGGCCCATCGGGTCGGTGATCTTGTGGCACCCGGCGCAAACCGGATTCTCCAGGTGGAAGCCCACGCGATCGCGGGCGGTGCGATCGCCCGGACGCGGATTCTCGACGGCCGAGAAATCGACGTTCGCGGGCGGCGGCGGAACCGGCTGGCAGAGCAGCAATTCACGCAAGGCCTTTCCGCGCAGGGTCGCCGAGCTGCGGCCGGGGTGCGAATGCGAGGCGAGGAAGCTGATGTGGGTGAGAATGCCCGCGCGCTGGCTGCCTTCCGGAAACTCGTAACGCGTCCAGGTCGGCGGGGCGGGCAGACGGTAAATCCCCGCGAGCGCCGGCGAGATGAAGGTTTCACGCGTCGTGAACAGATCGCGATAGTCGCCGTCCTTGCGGATCAACTGATCGACAATCACACGCAATGTCTCTTCACGCGCATCCGTCAGGGCCTGCCCGGTAAAGGTCGGATAAATGGCCGTATCTTTCGACAGCGCGTTGAAGGCGTCGAAACCGTACATGTCGTCGAACAGCGCGCGCACGCCCTGTTCAAGGCGGGCGCTGGCCAGCATACGGTCGATCTGCTTGGTCAGACCCTTCTGCGTGTGGATTTCACCACTCTGGGCAGCCTTCAGCAGTTCGTCGTCCGGCGCGGCGTTCCACAGGAACAGCGACAGGCGTGTCGCCAAGGAATAGGCGTCCAAACGATGCTGGCCCGGATGATTCGGATCCGGCTCGGACCGCTCGGCGATGAACAGGACATTCGGGCTCACGAGCATCGCTTCGAGCGCGACGCCGAGACCCGCGTAAAAGTCCTTCAGCTTGTCGGCCGCAACATTGGCTTCTTCGACAAAGGCATCGCGCTTATCGGCGGTCAGCGGACGGCGGCTCATGAGACGGCCGACTTCGCTAACGACCTTGGAGGCGCAGGCCGGATCGGCGGCATTTTCGTTCGTGGGCTTACACGTAATCACGAAGTTGCGGCGCGCCGGGTCGACGATCAGCGCGGACACGGTCACAGCAGCCTTCTGGAACACTTCCATGCGCGTCGGCGTAATGCCGGCCTTGGCGGCGCCGAGGCTGACAAGGCCATCGGTGCGCTGGGTCGGCGGGAAGTAGGCGTCGGGACGCACGTCGGGTCCAAACACATAGGCAAGCGTGTTCAGGTACTGGTCCTGCGTCATCAGGCGCAGGCGCTTTTCAGAGCCGTCGGTTTCCGGTTCGGAAACCTTGCTCGCCGTCTGCGCGGCCGGCTTGGCGCCGGTCGCGGCAGCGGACCCTTCCGAGGTGGGAGCGGAGCAGCTCGCCAATGCAAAGGCTGACACGACGGCAATCGCGCTGCCACGAAGCAAGGCCGAGACCGATCCTTTAACAAATGAACTCACGATAGCTCTCTACCTCCACATACGCGGCCCGTCTGAGGACAGGCTTACTTTAGAACTACTATATACTGCGTAAGCTATTTTCGCAATTTTTATTACAAAAGTCCATTCGTTACAGAGACTTACAAACCCCTATTCGTGCCGATTCATGGCGGAATCCTTACGTGTATCGCGCATGAAGAGATAGACGAGGCACGAGGTCGCAATGATGCCGGTCAAGTAATAGTAGAACCATGTCTCGTGGCCCTGGCTCTTGAAGAGCAGCGCGACCGATTCCGCCGACCCGCCGAAGA
>CAZNUW010000014.1:0-75954 GCA_964576515.1 uncultured Rhodobacterales bacterium | reverse complement strand
CTTCCAGATTGATCCTGCCTTCAAAGCGGTATAGCTGTGGGCATCTACGCCGAACGCAGCGGGAGACAGCGATGGCAGGTCTTTATTTCGACGAATTCACGGTGGGCATGAAATTTCAGCATGCCATCCGCCGCACCATCACCGAGGCCGACAACGTTTTTCTGACGGCGCTGACGCACAATCCCGCCGCGCTGCACCTCGACGAAGAGGCCATGAAAAAAAGCGAGTACGGCCAACGTCTGGTGAACAGTTGCCTGACGTTGTCGTTCATGGTCGGAATCTCGGTGGGCGATACCACGCTGGGCACCGCGGTCGCCAACCTCGGCTGGGACGAAGTGCGCTTCCCCAAACCTCTTTTCCACGGCGATACGATCCGTATCGAAAGCGAAGTGCTGGAACTGCGCGAAAGCAAGTCGCGGCCCGAGAACGGCATCGTGATCTTCGCCCATCGCGCCTACAATCAGCGAGAAGAACTGGTCGGCTCGTGCAAGAGATCGGCCCTCATGTTGCGGAAGCCGAAATAGGGCGCGCCATGCTGCTGCGATCAATGCTGTTCATTCCCGGCGACAGCGAGAAGAAACTCGCCAAAGCCGACGACATCAACGCCGACGCGCTGATATTGGACCTGGAAGACTCCGTCGCGGGTCCACGCAAGGACGCCGGACGCGCGCTCACCCTCGCGTTTTTGAAAGCCCGCGCGCCGGAGGTCCGCAAGTCCAAGCTATTTGTCCGCATCAACCCGTTGGAGTCGGACGCCCCGCTGCGCGATTTGGCCGCCGTCATGCCGGGCGCGCCGGATGGAATCGTGTTTCCGAAAGCCACAGGGCCGGCGGCGATCGCACAGATCGCGAAACACCTTGAGGAGCATGAGGCGCGCGCCGGACTTGCTGCGAAGACGGCGATTGTCGCGATCTCCGGCGAAACCGCCGCCGGCGTGTCGTCCTCCGCGGACTATGCGAAGGGCGTTTCGGAGCGGCTTGTCGGCCTGTCATGGGGACCGTGGGATTTGGCCGCCGACCTCGGCGCGGCCGGCAACACCGATGAAACCGGCGCGTTCGGTTTCACCTACCGCCTTGCGCAGTCACTCACACTGCTGGCCGCTAAAGCCGCCGGGGTACAGGCCATCGATACGCCGCACACCGATTTCAAGGATGAACAGAAGTTATTAGAACTGTGCAGAACGATCAGGCGTGAAGGCTGGAACGGCAAACTCGCCATCCACCCGGCGCAAGTCGCGATCATTCATGAAGGCTTCAAGCCGTCGGCCGAAGAGGTGGCGCATGCCGAGCAGGTCATTCGGGCTTTCGACAGCCCGGACTCGGGCGTGGCCTCGCTGAACGGCGTGATGCTCGATCTGCCGCACCTGAAGCAAGCGCAGCGGACTATGGACCTGCACAAGGCAAGTTCATAGCCCGCAGGCCCGCTTATTTCGGCAGCTTGCCGTCCATTTCCATATAAACACGCGCAAGAGCGCGTGGAGCCTGCTGCGGGAACAAGGTCCAAGTGGTGTAGGCGCCCCAATTCGCTTTCTCATGCGCGGGACAGTTCTTTTCCGTTTCACACGACAGGCCCGCCGCGCGCAAGCGTTTGGCTTCCGAAATCACATGATCGGTCGCCTTGAGGTATTCGCCCAAATCCGCCTTCAAGGTCGCCGCGTCGGCGTCCGTAAAGCCATGACCGGGAATGAACCAGGTCACGTCCATCGCCATCGCCTTGCGTAAAGTCGCGGCCCATTCGCTGGGATAACCCGTGATCATCGGGGGGAAAACGTAACGGTCGTAGAGCTCTGACATGAACATGACTTTGCTCTGTGGAAGATAAACGACCAGATCTCCACCGGTGTGTCCGCGGCCGAGATTGAGAATCTGGATATCCGTACCGCCCACCTTCAGGTCCCGCCTGTCCGTCACCAGTTCAGAGGCGAGAATCTCGCGTTTCTGGGCTTCCATCGTTTTCTTGGACGCCGGCGTCGAGATGAACACCATATCCGGCCACGCTTCCTTCAAAGCGGGATTCGCGCCGACATGGTCGACATGGTCGGACGCGATGATCATATACTTCACCGGCTGCGGCGTGATTTTCTTGATGTTCGCCGCCATCGCCTTGCCTTGCGCGACATTGTCCTGACCATCGACGATCACGACGCCGTCCGTCGTCACGATAAGGAGGCTGTTGGTGGTGAGAGTCTGACCGGCCGAGGTCAGCGTGTCTTCGTAGGCATAGACGTTCGGAACGACTTGATGCCAGCGCGGAAACTCGCTGGGTTTCAAACCGCGCTCGGCGATATTCGCCGTCTTGTTTGGATCCGCGCTCCAACCGCTGACCGGAGCCATCACGGCAAGCGCCAGCGCGCCGCAAACGAGATTGGATGCTTTCATTCTGCCCTCCCATTGGCATCGAAACCGGCGCAAGGATAGCCCCGTCCCGGCGGCGGGACGAGAGGCTTTCGCCGGTTCAAAAGCCGACGGTGATGCCGAGGATCGCGCCGCGGCTGCGCCATACCTGACGCAGTGTATCGCGCTGGAAGGATTGAAATAACGTTCCGCCCAGATTGATGCCCGGCGCCAGCCGGTAGCTTGTCTGGAAACTCAACCGCTCGACCTTGTCATGCGTCGCGCCCGTCGCCTCTGTTTCGCGGCGCGCCTGCCGAAAGTCGGTGGAGAAACGCCACGGCCCTGTGAAATACATCGCGCCGACGGCCCAATTGAGTTCGCGCAACCCAAAGAGCGGCGCGACCGTCATGATCGTCCCACCGACTTCGAAAGGGCCGACGAAGACGTCGAACATCGCGTTCCAAGCGGATATTTTCTCCGGAAACAACGCGACATCGGCGCGGTAGTGGCCGACCAGCGCGCGATACCTGATGTCCTTTGTCAGCGACGCGACGCTGCTGACCGTCGTCTCGGTTCCATCATGCGTACGAATACGCCGCGCGGTGCTGATGGCGGTGTCGCCGTTCGGATAATACCCGACCGCCAGGTCGAGCGTATTCCATCGCGGCGTCTGATAGATGATCGCGGTTGCGTAGCGCGAGTAGCGTTTGAACGTCAGGCCGTCGCGCATCATGACTTCCGTGCGCGGTTGAACGGCCGAGGCGACAATCTCGTCGTTCATGTGCAGAAAAGCTTGGGGCGCCACGGACTCGATCATCCCGGCGTTGGCGGCCTGACGGTCGCCTAACTGGAGGCGTCCGAAGCCCCCCGTCAGTTCGACGAAAACTTCATCCATATTGTCGGGCCGCTGCGTATTGGCGATGAATCGCGCGGAACCGCGCGCCATGAGGCCGTCCGTCAACGGAACCCGCGCGTCGACGGTCAAGCGAGAGTAGGTGAATATCCCGACGGGATTGATGTCCTGCGGCGGCGCATTCGGATCATCGGTATCGTCCCGCACAAAAAAGAACTGATTCACACGACCGCTAACCGCAACCACGATCGGATCTCCGGCGGCGGCAAATGCCGAAGGCACCCACAGGAAGAAGGCCGTTGCGCCAAGAACGCAACGGACCACACGCGCAACCACGGCGTTCTTGCGCCGGCAAAACATCGGATCCCCTCCCCTCTGGCCGACGGACGCCGGCCCCCAAAGCCCCGGACGGCTCCCACAGCCCGGACGCAAGGGAGCGCCATTATGGATAGAAACGGGGGTTTTGGAAGGATAAGTATCGGCTAACCCACGGATTTGTAACGGATCCTGCCGCCGGTCGCGTACCGTTGATGTGGAGTCTCGGGAAAGACCGCGCTATATTTTTAACTTCTCATCTGCCGCCGGTTCCGGCGCTGGCTACGATCAAGGGAGGCTTAAAATGAGAACGTTGGCACTCGGGTTGTCGACCAGTTGCGCCGTTTTCTTGTCGGTCTGCGCGTCCGCCCTGGCCGCATCCGAACCACCGCCGGGAAGCGAGGAACACCCGGGGGCTGTTGCCTTAAGTGAAGGCGAACCCGGACAATGGGTGTACCGGCGCTTCCCCAGCCTGATGCCGCTTTATACCTACGACGACGACCCCGTCGGTAAGTCGACATGCGGGCGCGGCTGCCAGGGTGTGTGGCCGCCGCTCTGGGCACACGACGAAGATAAACCCATGGGTCATTGGACGATCATCACGCGCGAAGATACGACCCTGCAGTGGGCCTATAAGGGAAAGCCGGTGTATATGCGCTTTCACGACGGCCCGGAGTTGCGCCTTGGCGACGGTGAAGAAGGCAAGTGGCACCTGATCAAGCCGTAAATCAAATCGCCAAAAGAAAAGGGCTCCCGCGCCGCCGCGCGGGAGCCCTTTTTGTTTCCACGTTTAGCTTTATGCGGCGGTGGACTGCTCCTCGCGTTTGCGCGCGATGCGCCGGTCCCATTCCGCGCGGATCGCCGCCGGTGTCGCCGGTGTCATCAGGCTGACGACGACATAAACGACAAGACTGCCGCCGATTCCATAGAAGATCGGTTCATTGGCGAAGACGTCGTTCAGGTAAGCCATCGTACCCAATGTGAGCACAGTGCCGGCGATGATGCTGGCCAACGCGCCGACAATGGTGCCGCGTTTCCAGATAAAGCCGCCGATAATCGCCACCATCAGCCCCCCGACGAGAATGTCGTAGGCGATGGTCAACGCCTTGACGACGTCTTGCAGGACGCAGGCTGTGGCGATCACGAGAATCCCGAAACCGAGGATATAGAAACGGCTCTGGCGCACTTCGTCACGCTCGTGATGGGGCGTCGCGGGTTGCGCGGCGCTTTTGCGGAAAAGCTTCTCCGCGATGTCTTCCTTCACGACCGTCGCGGTCGCAATGAGCGCGCCGCTGGAGGTGGACATGATCGCCGACAGCGCCGCGGCCATGACGAGGCCACTGATGCCGGGCGCAAGCGCGTAGCTGACGATGCTGGGGTAAACGTCGTCGCGCACTTCAATATCGGGCAACAATACCTTCGCGCACATGCCGATCAGAGCGCCGGCAAGAGCGTAGAAAATACAATACACGCCCGAGGCGACACCCGCCCACTTCGCGACACCTTCGCTCTTCGCGGTAAAGACACGCTGCCAGATATCCTGGCCGATCACGAGACCAAGGAAATATATGACGAAATAAGCGACGATCGTGTCGGCGCCGATGTGGGTGATGGAGAAGGCCGTTTCCGGGAGCGAGGCGTGCAGCCCCTCAAACCCGCCCGCCTTGAAAAACAGGATCGGCAACAGAATGACGAAGATGCCGATCGTTTTCACGATGAACTGCACGAAATCCGTCAGCGTGATGGACCACATCCCGCCCAAGACGGAATACGTGATAACCACGCCGCCGCCGAGCAGGATGGCCGGCACCTTCCCCATATCGAAAAGAACCGCGAAGATCGCGCCGTAAGCGATGGTCGAGGTCACCGACAGCATGAAGGTGTAGGCCGCCATCACGATGCCTGTCAGCAGCGAAGCCCCCGGGCCGTACCGCAGCTCAAACATCTGCGCGACGGTAAAGACCTCGAGGCGATTGATGCGCGCCGCGAAAGCGAGACTGAGCAGCAGGATGCCGCAGCCAATGGAGAACACCAGCCACGCGCCCGAAATGCCGAACTGGTAGCCCAGGCCGACGCCGCCCACGGTCGACGCGCCGCCAAGCACCACGGCCGCCATGGTTCCCGCATAGAGGGTCGGCCCCAGGCGGCGGCCGGCGACGAGGAAGTCCTCCTCGTTCTTCGAGCGGCTGGTGGCCCACCAGCCGATGCCGAGCATGCCCAGCATGTAAAGCGCGATAACAATAAAATCCAACATCGGTCCCCCCGACTCTTTCTAACTATCTCGGGCTAACTATCTCGAGCTAACTATCTCGGGCTATTCGCGGACGCTTACTGCGCCTTGCCTTTCGCAGCGATAGCCTTCTTGATCAATGCGGCCGTCGCCGACGCGCGGAACTCGACCACCTCGCGGCCCAACTGAACGGCCTTTTCCTTGTCGGCGATGGAAACGCCGTCGATGGTCGCTTTCCCGGCTTTCACGCGGGCGGCCCAACGGACGGATTCCGGATCGGCCACCATCATGTTCAGCGTGATCGTCGGATCATCATGAAGCTCGTCGATCGGTTCGCCCTTTTTGCGCATCACGCCTTTCTGCCGCAAAAATTCCTCGACCGACTCATAGTCATAGTATTCCGGAATATGAACAACGTAGGCGCCCTTGCCGTCGGCGGTCATGCGCGCAGCAACCGCTTTCATACCGGCCTGATTGCCGCCGCTGTCGCCGATCAGGACGATATTCTCGAACCCACCGACGCGGAAACTTTCAACGATGTCCGTCAGCATCGCCTCATAGGTCGCCGGGCGCATGCTGATGGTGCCCGCGGTGCCCAGATGACCGCTTTTGGTATCAAGGTTGCCCTCAGGGACAAACGGCACGATCGGCGCGCACAGGGCGTCGCCAAGTTTGCGCGCGATGGCGTCGCAATTGGCCTTCAAGACGTAGTTATGCTTACCGAGCGCGAGCCACGGGCCGTTCGGTTCGACGCCGCCGGTGCTGATGATGATCGTTTTTTTGCCCGCGTTCATCGCGTCGCGGACATCCATCCAGGTCATCTCTTCCAGCCACACCGTATCGACCTTCGGCAGCGGATTGGCGGTGTCGCGGCAATTGTAGGCGTTCTTCGCGCACTCGCCGCCGCCCGCGGACCGGGGATCGGGTTTCTGGCCGGATTGCGCGAACGCAAGGCCCGCCGCCAGCACTAACACGCCCGTCAGGGCTGCTGTCTTCTTCATTACGATCTCCTCGTCCGTGTTGGCTCAGTTCGGCGCATACTTGAACTTTTGAACGCGCCGGTCTTCCGAAACATAAATGTTGCCCTTGGAATCGACGACCGCTTCGTGGTTGCGGTCGAGCTCGCCGCCGTAGGTTCCATAATGGCCGAAGGAACTTAACACCTGCCCATCGGCGCGGCGAACGAAATGGATCCGGAAATTACCAGGATCGTTCATGATCATGAGGCTTTGTTTGGCGTCCGGCCAGAATTCGATAGTTCCGACCGCGCCGGAGCCCCGGGTTTCCTTGCGATAGATATGCTCGGTGACGAACGTTCCATCCTTCTTGAAAACCTGGACGCGATTGTTGAGACGGTCGCAGACGTACACAAGGCCATCCTTGGCGATGCGCACGCAATGGACGATGCGAAACTGCTGCGCCGGCGGCGCCGCGGGATCGTAACGGCCGATATCGTTGTCCGTGGGCGGCTTACCGTACGCCCCCCAGTGACGCTTGAACTTGCCGGTATCGGCGTCGAAGACCGCGACGCGGTGATTGCCATAGCCGTCCGCGACATAAACTTCGTTGGCCTCAGGATCGACGACCATGTTCGCCGGTCCCGATAACTGCGATTGATCGAGACTGCCTTTCGACGGCCCGGCGGAACCGATCTGCAGGAGGAATTTCCCGTCGCGGGTGAACTTCAGAATTTGCCCGTCGGCGAGAGAGCCGTCGCCGCCTTCACGGGTCTGACTGCCGCCGATCCAGACGTTGCCTTTGTGATCCACATAAAGGCCATGCGCGTACGACGGCCATTGGTAGCCTTTGCCCGGACCGCCCCAGCCTTGGACAATGTTTCCCTGGGCATCGAACTCGATCACCGGCGGCGCGGCAACACAGCAATCTCCAGCCGGCGGCGATTGTTCGGCGCCACGCGCATAGTTGGGGATGTCCCTCGTGGCGGCGTGCACCCAGACGTGGTCGCGACTGTCGACAAAGATGCCGCCGACGCCGCCCATGGCCCACTTGTTGGCCAAGGGAAGTTTCGGCCAGGACGTATCCAACGTGTAGTGCGCCGCATCCGGCACCGCCGGCAGCGAGTCCGCCGCCAGCACAGGAGAACTCAACAGGACGGCCGCCACCGCACCGGCAAAAACTCTCATCCCACGCATCGTCCCCTCCGGTTTCAGGTTCTCAATTGGTTGAAATATTTGAAGAATTTTCCAGCCCCAGAGCGCAATGATCCCCCCGGGGCCCGTACGCCGCAAAGGGGAATTTTTAAAGCCTGGCATGAGGAATTCTCAACGCCGGTCAATCCGGCAGGTGCAGATCGGCCTTTGGCTTCACGGTGAGCGCCGCGCCCGCCGAGGCAAGCACGATAATCCCGATGGCGGCGATGTGCGGTGTCGCCAGCGTTTCCTGAAGCAGGATAAATCCCACCACAGCGCCCAGCGCCGGTTCAAGGCTCAGAAGTATGCCGAACGTGTGCGTCGGCATACGCCGCAAAGCAAACATCTCCAGGGTGTAAGGGATAGCGCTTGAGAGAATGGCCACCGCAAGGCCGGCCGGCAAGACCGTCCAGGCGAGGAGACTAGCGCCGGCGTGGGCGAGCCCGACCGGGGTCACAAGCACGGCCGCGACCATCACGCCGAGGACAGCCGCCATCCCGCCGTGATCCCGTCCCGCTTTCTGGCCGGCGATGATATAAACCGCCCAACATGCACCCGCCGCGAGCGCGAGAATCACCCCCCGAAGATCGAGCGCATGCGACGCGTCGCCGAAAGGAAGAAGCAGGAGAAGTCCCGCGACGGCGAGCGCCACCCACAGGAAGTCCAGGGGACGGCGCGACCAGATCATCGCGACCGCCATAGGGCCGCAGAATTCCAAGGCGATGGCGATACCCAGCGGAATGGTCTGCAGCGACATATAAAAGGTGAGATTCATTCCCGCGAGCGAAGCGCCGTACACGGCCACCGCCTGCCAGTTCGACCGCGTTATCTGGGCGCGCCACGGCTTCAAGACAGCCGCCAGCAGGACCGCGGACAACGCGAGGCGCAAGGTCGTCGCCCCCTCGGCGCCGATCGCGGGGAATAATGTCTTCGCTATGCTTGCGCCGACCTGCAGCGAGAGCATCGCGACGATAAGCGCAGCGAGCGGGAAAAGGAAAGATTGACGCGGAGACATGGGCTTTGAGCGCCGAACGGAAATGCGAGCGGACTGTTGCCCGCCCGGTCCGTAGTTCTACAGAAAGCCTCCGTAGATTAAACCAAAATCTCCCCCACCTCTTTCGAGGTGTTGTTGCTCTTTTCGCCCCAGTACGGAACGTCAATACCCATCACCCGCAACGCCGTGTAGGCGATGCGCGTGCCCGCATCGTTCTTGAGATCCACGTGCAGGCCGTTCTTTACTTTTCCGCCCGCACCGCCCGCGGTCAGAAGCGCCATACCGTCCAGCGAATGGGTCCGGGCATATCCATGGTCGGTCGTCGCGTAGATGAAGACGTTGTCGAGGACCGTGCCGTCGCCTTCCTTGACCTTGGCAAAGCCTTCGACGAATTGCGCCCACGCCTCCATCGAACGGCGCGTGAACCACGACACCATGGGCTGATACCCGAGCTTGTCGTCGATCCGCTCCTCGTGTGTCGCGGTATGATGCGGTTTATCGTAACCCGCCTTGCTCGCGCAGCCCTGACGTGTCGTGTAGCACATGTTGAATACACGGGTTTGATCGCAAGCCACCGCCATAACCATGAGGTCCGTCATGACTTTATGGCGCGCATGGAGAAGTTCGACTTCCTTCCCCGCCGAAGGTTCCGTGGTCACGTCCTTCGGCTTTACGCACGCCGCAATAGGCTCGGGCTTGGTGAGTTGCTGATCGAATTGACGCTCGAGATGACGAAGGCCTGTAAAATACTGATCCAGCCGCGCACGATCATCCGCACCGACCTTGGCGTTCAGCACTTTGATTTCGTCGATCACGCCGGACAACACGCTTCTGCGCACCATTGTACGCGGATTTGGGGTGAAACTTGGGGCATTTGGATCCTGAAAGTCCGGCCCAAACAACCGCGTATAAAACGCGACCGGCGAAATTTCCGGCACATTCGGTGTATTTGAATTCTCGTAACTCAGCGTACTGCCGGTCTCGCCCGTGTCCGTCGCGGTCAAAGACTTGAAGCGCGTGGTGCGCCCAATCTGATTGGCGATCGTGACATCGATCGTTTCGCCGGGCATATCGTTCGCGCCGCGCGGCGGTCCGCCCGTGCGTAAGATCACCCAACCGGTGTAGTGGCACTGCCCCGGCGTTCCATCACGAAACGCCGTGGTGTTCGTGAACAAGTTCATATGCTGCTGGATGGGCTTGAACGCCTGGATCTCCTCAGGGAGGTCATAGTTGGCGCCTGTCTTCTTCGGCACGAAGACATTGGCCGTCATGCCAAGCCCCCAATGCCATGTCCCGAAACGGACCGGCATCGCCTTGCCGTCGGCAAGCGCGTTCCCATTCCCATTCAGAAACACATTCAGCAGCGGGACACCGACGGTGACCGCACCACCCCCCATCATGCCGCGTAACACACGCCGCCTGTCCAATCCCATTGAGAGACCCTCCACGGACAAAACTGAGGCTTAGTTGCGAAGATCCAGGATACACCCGATGGATCGAAACTTCGCCTGCTTTCTAGGGTTTCCGCGTAACGGTCAGGATGTTCCCGCCGGGAGCAACACCCTCTTCGCGCTGCACCATGCGGGCATTTCCCGTAATATAAGTCACCTCGACGACGAGAGGGCCTCCGGCGGGAACCCCAAAATGGACGGGAGCGACGCTCTGCGAATTATAGCCGTCGCCTGTAGTCACGAGACGTGCCCCTAACAGCCTGCCAGTTTTATCGAAGACCCGCACTTCGGCGCCAGGCGCAAACCGCCCGTTGGCGTCACGCACCATGACCTGCACCGACGCCCTACGAGCCGCTTCCCCAAGTTCGTTGCGCAAAAGAACGTGGCGCGCGACGGTCTTTGAGAAGGCGTTGGTCAACGACAGGTCGATATCCCCGTCGCGATCGAAATCCGCCCACTGCACCCCGTGATCGGAAGCATTCATCGCGGGTGTTATGACGTCGACAAAGCCGTTCCCGGTATTGCGAAACAGCCGATTGTGAGGTTCGTTGTCGTGGTAGTCCGCGACAAAAATATCGACAAGGCCGTCGTTGTCGAAGTCACCCCAGCTTGCGCCCACATTGTGACCGCGATTGGTCAGCCCCATCTTTTGCGCGACGTCGGTGAAGGTTCCATTCCCGTTATTGCGGTAGAGTAGATTCGCCCCGTACGTTGCGACGAAAATATCGAGACGGCCGTCATTATCGAAGTCGGCGATGGAGCATCCGACGCCGCCTTCGTCCTTCGCCCGGCCGGGTTGATTCATCCCGAGTTCCGGCGCGACGTCGAGGAAGCGGCCTTGGTCATTCCGGTAGAACGCGTCCGTGCCGCCATCCTGATTGGCGACGAAAGCGTCGAGGTCTCCGTCCTCATCCATGTCGAACCAGCACACGCCCACCGTGAAACGTTTGTCGGCGAGTCCGACCTTCTCGGCGATATCCACAAATGCGGCGCCGTCGTTGCGGAACATACGATTGGCGCCGTTGCGATCGGCCATGAAGAGATCAAGATCGCCGTCGCCGTCGAGGTCGATGAAACTGGCCTGACGTACGCTGGCGGCGGGCGCGTCGACACCCATTTTCACGGCGACTTCGGTAAATGCGCCGTTGCCATCGTTGTGAAAGAGGTAACTGCGATTGTACGCGGGCGGCGTGCCGGTTCCCGCGAAGCGCGTGCCGACATAGAGATCAAGATGACCATCGCCGTCGTAATCGCCCCAGGCGGCCGAACGGAGTTCGATCGGCTTCAACGCCTCCGCGCTTACGCCGCCGACCAATCCGAGACCGGCTTTATCGGCGACGTCGGCGAATACGCCGTTTGTATTCTGAAAGAGCTTCAAGATGCCGTATTCATACGCCACGACGAGATCGAGATCGCCGTCGTTGTCGTAGTCGGCCCAAGCGTTCGAGAGCGCGTCGGTGACGCCGAGAACGTCGGCCTGGACGACCGAGAAAGTCGCCGGCTGCGCCACGACCGGGAGTGCCGGCATCGAAAGCGCCAAGGCCATGACCGCAACACCGCGCATGCGCATCTCTCACCCCCGAGAAAGAATCCGACGTTACAATAGAACATCCGGCATCGCGGTCATATCCTATAGGGCCACTAAAGCAGTTTTCGCTAACGTTTAGATGGGCTCACGTTTAGTCTCGGCCTCAATTGAACGGGGTCGTTCCGACCCGGTTCCAGGAGCAGGGGAAATTCAATGAAAATGACACGTTTTGCCGCGGCGCTGGTCGCCGCAACCCTCATCACGGCGCCGGCATTCGCCGCCGATCCGGCGAAGTCCGCCGACATTGCCCATCACGGCTTGAAGCCGAGCGACTTCCCGCGCTGGCATCAGGTCGTCCCGAACGTTTATGCCTATGAAGATACGCTCATCACGCCGGACTTCACCTTCACCACCAATAGCTTGATCATCGTCACGCCTGAAGGCGTCGTTCTGGTGGACGGCCAGGACAACGAAACCCGGGGCAAGGCTTTGGTGGACGCGATCAAGAAGATTACCCCGCAGCCGCTGAAGTACCTTGTGATCGCGTCCGATCACGGCGACCACGTGGCGGGCTTGCATGTGATTAAAGCGGCCTACCCCGATGTCACGGTCATTTCATCGACGCCGTCCCTGAAAACCATGCAGGCGCAGAAGCGCGCCGTGCTCGCGACCGAGTTGGTGGATGATAAGCGCTCGTTGAAACTCGGCGGCACCGAAATCCAGATCCTTAATCTTGGCCGCGGCCACACCGGCGGCGATCTGGTGGTTTATCTTCCCGCGACCAAACTGATGTTCCTGAGCGAACTGTACGACCGCAACCTGTTCCCGCCCATGGTCACGGGCTTCCCAAGCGAATGGGCGGCGACACTGAAAAAAGCGCAGGCGATGGATGTGACGTGGTTCATCCCGGGGCATGGTTTCACGGGCGGTGACGCTGCGACCTTGAAGGCTGACCTCCAGGACTTCACCAAGGCGGTGGAATTGGTCGTCTCCGAAGGGAAACGCCTGCACCCCACCGGCGCGCCGTGCCCGACGGAGAAGGACTGCCCCGCGAACAAGCAAGCGAATTGGGGCCCTTACGCCAATTCGACAGCCGCGGCCGGCCAAGCGCCGCGCGCGCTGGCGCGCATGTACGCCGAGATCGAAGGCCGTCTGCCGAAATAAACCAGCAACGACCCACCAAAAAGTAACGGGCGCGCACCTCAGAGGTGCGCGCCCGTCTCGCTTTTACGGCCTCAGTCGACTACGCGAGATCGAACCGATCCAGCGTCATGACCTTGGTCCACGCCGCGGCGAAGTCACGGACAAATTTGTCCTTGGCATCGCTTTGCGCATAGACTTCCGCCAGGGCTCGCAACTGCGAGTTCGACCCGAAGATCAAATCGACACGGGTTGCCGTCCACTTCGCGGCGCCTGACTTGCGGTCACGTCCCTCGAACACCTCGCCGGCGCTGGAAGCCGGACTCCAGGCTGTGTTCATGTCCAACAGGTTGACGAAGAAGTCGTTGGTGAGCTGACCCGGGCGTTGGGTCAGAACACCGTGCTTCGCGCCGTTCGCGTTGGCGCCGAGGACACGCAACCCGCCGACAAGCACCGTCATCTCCGGGGCGCTGAGCTTCAAAAGCTGCGCTTTGTCGATGAGGAGTTCTTCAGCGCTGACGGCGTAAGCCTTCTTCTGATAGTTGCGGAACCCGTCGGTTTCCGGCTCAAGAACCGCGAAGGAGTCCGGATCGGTCTGCTGTTGCGTGGCGTCGACGCGACCGGGCGTGAACGACACGCTGATCGTTTGACCCGCCGCTTTCGCAGCCTGTTCGACACCCACGCCGCCGCCGAGGACAATCATGTCCGCGAGCGAGATCTTCTTCGCGCCGTTGGAAGAATTGAATTCCTTCTGAATTCCTTCCAGCTTCGCGATGACCTTCGTGAGCTGAGCGGGCTGGTTCACCTCCCAGTCCTTCTGCGGCGCCAAGCGAACGCGCGCGCCATTGGCGCCGCCGCGCTTGTCCGAACCGCGGAAGGTCGAGGCCGACGCCCAGGCGGTGGAGATCAACTCGCTGACCGTTAGACCGCTGGCCGCGATCCTCGCCTTCAGCGCGCCGATATCCTTCGCGTCGACGAGCGGGTGATTCACCGCCGGCAACGGATCTTGCCAAATCAGGTCTTCCTTGGGCACTTCGGGTCCGAGGTAACGAACCTTCGGTCCCATATCGCGATGGGTGAGCTTGAACCAGGCCCGCGCGAACGCGTCGGCGAAAGCGGCAGGGTCCTTGTGAAAGCGGCGCGAGATGGGTTCGTAGATCGGGTCGAACCGTAAGGAGAGATCCGCGGTCGTCATCATCGGCGGGAACTTCTTCGACGGATCGTGAGCGTCCGGGATCAAGTGCTCGGGCCGGACGTTCTTACCCACCCATTGATGCGCTCCGGCTGGGCTCTTCGTGAGTTCCCACTCGTAGCCGAAGAGCATATCGAAGTAGCCATTGTCCCACTTCGTGGGGTTGGGCTTCCACGCGCCTTCGATGCCGCTGGTGGTCGTATGCACGCCTTTTCCGGTGCCGAACTTGTTGATCCAGCCCAGGCCTTGCTCCTCGATCGACGCGCCTTCCGGATCGGGACCGACAAGCTTCGGATTGCCCGCGCCGTGGGCTTTGCCGAAGGTGTGGCCGCCGGCGACCAGAGCGACGGTTTCCTCGTCGTTCATGCCCATGCGCCCGAAGGTTTCGCGCACGTCACGGCCGGACGCGACAGGATCGGGCTTGCCGTCCGGACCTTCCGGGTTGACGTAGATCAGGCCCATCTGCACGGCCGCGAGCGGGTTCTCGAGATTGCGGTCGCCGCTGTAGCGCGTATTGCCCAGCCACTCGACTTCCGCGCCCCAGTAGATGTCTTCTTCCGGCGCCCAGATATCGGCGCGGCCGCCGCCGAACCCGAACGTCTTGAAGCCCATGGATTCGAGCGCGACGTTGCCGGTCAGGATCATGAGATCGGCCCATGAAATCTGGTTGCCGTACTTCTGTTTGATCGGCCACAGCAGACGGCGCGCTTTATCGAGGTTGCCGTTGTCGGGCCAGCTATTGAGCGGCGAGAAACGCTGGTTTCCCGTACCGCCGCCGCCGCGGCCGTCGCCCGTCCGATACGTGCCCGCGCTATGCCACGCCATACGGATGAACAGGCCGCCGTAGTGGCCCCAATCGGCCGGCCACCAGTCCTGGGAATCCGTCATCAGCGCGCGCAAATCCTTCTTCAGCGCGGCGTAATCGAGCTTCTTGAAAGATTCGGCATAGTTGAATCCGCCATCGAGCGGGTTCGATGCCGGCGTATGTTGATGGAGGACATTGAGATTGAGCTGCTTCGGCCACCACACATGGTTGGCCTGCGTCGCGGCGCCGATAACTTTCGGCGCATTGGCCCGCACGGGGCCCGCGGCCGCGGTCGCGGCCGTTCCCGGGCTGGCGGCCGCGGCGACGAAGACAGTGGTCGCGGTCAGCATATTGCGGCGGCTGGTCATCGCCTGGCCGCCCGAGAAGGGGCATTTTGATCCGGAATCATCCGACATAGGGGCTCTCCGTGGGTTCGTGGTTGTTGAGGAAGCCGACGGGAACACGCCCGCGCTTCCAAACTCACCCAAAGGTAGTGCCGCCTAAATCAATCGATCCAACCGATAATTTTCCTCAAACCAATCGATTCCCTCAATCAGGCCCGAGGACGCGAAATCGCACGATTTTCGGGAAGAAAGCGCGTCTCCGCAGTGCGTCACGACCGGCCTAATCGCGATCGAAGAGATAGATCGTCATGCCGGGCCGATCGATCTTCTCACGCGCCGAGGCGTCGAGAGTCGCGACGTAAGTGGCGGCCCACGACGCGAAACGCGAACGCTCGGTACCGTTGACGGCCCAGTCCATGACGACCGCGACGGCCGGCGGGCGTTCGCGCGTGCGCGCGATCGCGCGGGATATCCACTCCGGATCGCGCAGCGGCGTTGCGTCATCCACATAGCGTTCGCGGAAATATAGCTGCCGGCCCGCCATGAAAGCGACGCCGGGACAATAAGGAACGCAAACGATAGGATCGTCCGGCGTGGAATTGCCGACGATCACGGTTGTCAGATCATCGAGCAGCGCCTTGGTCTCCGGGTGGACACGCACATCAACGGTGTCGGTGTGAAATCGCGCCGTCATGGCCGAGGCGCCGGCGATAGATCCGGTGCCGATTTGGGTCAAGCCGACCCAGAGATAAAGCGCGACATTACAGACCACGAGTGCGCCGATGCCGTAAGCCGCCCAACGTCGTTTCGTCATGGCGGCTTGCCAGGCGAAGAAGGCCGCAAGGATCACAAAGCCCGGCATGAAATTCGCGACATGAGGCAGGTCGGGCCGGAATAGGAAATAGTGAGGCAGAGCCGCGACCCCGCCGGTCAAGATAACAACGGCAACGGCCGCATGACGCTTGCGGTCTGGCGCCGACGCATTCGCCCGGACGCTCCATGCGCCGAATGCGCCGATCACAATGAGCGGCAGATAAACCAGCGCCGCGAACTGCGCGGCGGCCGGATCAGGCGCCGCAAACAGGTTCAGGCTCGGCCGCCGCAGAAAGACACTGCCCGCCGTTGGTCCTTCATCCACGGCGCCGTATCCAAACAAGGCGCCGATTCCGTGGAAACCATATTCGACGATGAGCGTGAAATAGGAGAAATACTGTCCGATCTGTTCGCGCGCGTAACCTTCACGAAGCGCAAGGATGGCGCCAGGGATGTGCGCCGCTACAAAGGCGGCAGCCGCAACGCCGGCGAGGCGCAAGAGTCGCGGCCGATCCGCCCATGCTGTAAGAACGAGAACCACCGTAAGCGGTCCGGCAAAGACGTACCCGAAATCGGGGCGAATCTGAAACGTCAAAGCCAACGCGATGCCCGCCAGAACCGTGTCGCGCGGACGGCCCGTCATGGCAAGCCGGGTTTGCGCCGCGACATTCATCACAACGCACAAACCGTAGAACGCGGTAGGCGGGAACGCCGGAACGACCGCGATAACGGCGGAGGCCGCGAAAGCCAGCCAGCGAGGCGCGCGCGCAACGATCAACGTGGTGTAAACCAGGAGACTGGTGGCGAGGATGCAGGCGAAGAACACACCGCGCGCCAGCGTGTAGTCGACGCCGAAGAGGTGAAACGCCGCTTCGCCAATCTTGAACCAAAGGAAACCGTAGCCGACGTCGAGTTCGGAAATGGGCTGACCTAGGAACAACTCGTAGACAATTTGCGCGTAGTTTCCATCGTCAGCCGAGTTGAACCCCGCCTGAATATAAAGAGCGTAATAAACGATCGAAACCAGCGCGAGAAGCACACCCGGAAGCATCGGCGACTGACGCCAAGACGGGGGCGCCTTTCCGGGCCGTTCGGGCGCGAGAATGGATGCCGTCACCGTTGTTCCTCAGCGCGCCGTGGAAAACAAGACACCCTCCACCACCGCCACATCCGGGTCGTCGACGACGAAATCCCGCGCAACATGAGGGCGGATGACGGCAAAGGCGTCGTCATCGATCTTGCGCGAGACGACGCTGGTCGTAAATCCGGCGTCAGCCAACTGACGCAGATGATCATAGAGACGCCAGCGCGGAAGATCGCCCGGATTCAGCCAACGCCACGCATCACCGGAGAATTGGAGAAAATGGAACGGATATTTGAAGAAGTGATCGCGATAGTCGACGATATGAATCATGAAACCTCCCGGCTTCAGGACACGACGGCACTGGGCGAATAGCGTTTGACCGTCTTCGACGTGCTCAAGAACCGAGTGCGAAACGATGGCGTCGATCCCTGCGTCGGGGATGTTCTCCAGGCTGCGCGTTCGCGCCAATCTGCCCCCTTCTCCATTCGGCGCAAAAAAGGGGTCCATGCCGATCCAACTCTTCGCGTTGCGGCCTAAAAGAACCTCGCCGGTCGCGTTGGCCGCGCCCGCGCCGATCTCGAGAATATCCAATCCGTCGAATGACCGCGCGAACGGCCGCACGGCCTGTTCCCACCGGGCGACAATTTGCGCGGGCTGGCCCAGCCCGACGCAAGACGCCAAATAACGGTCGGGCAGCAGCCGCGCGAGGCGCGCGAGCAGAGCGTCAGGCACCATCCACCTGCGGATCAGGCGGAGCGTCACATACTCTATGTTGGAGAAAAGCAGACCGGCATTCATGGGTGGTTCTGACATATCCCACAAACGCCGCGCCGCATACGGGCGACTCTTAAGGCGCCGCCGGGTCTCCCCCAGGCAGACACGGTCCCCCTGCCCGCCCTCACCGAATCGCGATTAAGTCGTGGAAACCCCAACGTTTTTTGCCCTCGGCAGTTGGGTTGACTTTCCCCGGGCAAGCCGCCATGTTCCGGGCCGTCTCTGGGCCTCTCATATAGAGTAAAGCGCGCCTCAAAAGCGTGTCGCTGGCCAGGGGAGAGGTGGCCGAGTGGCTTAAGGCGCCGGTTTGCTAAACCGGTGTATTGGGAAACCGATACCGAGGGTTCGAATCCCTCCCTCTCCGCCAGAACGCCCCCATAACACTCTCGCTCGACGTCACTTTGCTCCCTTTACGGCGCGCGCCGGTCCAGGTTCCAGCCCCGCGTCTGGATCGCGGAACACCGCTTCGTCGAACTCGCCCTCGGCGCGCGCGACGATGATGGTCACCACGGCATCGCCGGTGACGTTCACCGCCGTACGCGTCATATCCAAGATGCGGTCGACCCCGAGGATCAGGGCGATGCCTTCCACAGGCAGACCCACTTGCGTCAAAACACCCGCAAGAAGAACCAATCCCACACTCGGAACGCCGGCGGTTCCGATCGACGCCATGATGACCATGACGACGACCATCAGGTATTGCGAGAGGCTGAGATCGATCCCGTAATACTGGGCAATGAACCCAGTGGCGACGCCCTGCATAATGGCCGTACCGTCCATGTTGATCGTCGCGCCCAAAGGAATCGTGAAGGAACTGACCTTGTGACTGACGCCCATGCGCTCTTGAACGGCCCGCATGGTCACGGGAATCGTCGCGCCGCTCGACGCCGTCGAAAAAGCAAAAGTCATGACGTCGCGCATCTTAACCCAGAACGTTAGCGGGTTGACGCGCGCGAGCACGCGCAAGAGCGATGGATAGACTACAAATCCTTGAAGAAGCAGGACGACAAAAACCAGAAGCACATACTTTAAGACCCCGAGGAATGCGCCCCAACCGGTCGTCGCAATCATTGAGGCGATAAGCGCGAACACGCCGTAAGGCGCGACCGTCATGACGATCCCGACCAGGCGCATAACGACAGCATTCAAGTCGTCGAAAAACGAGGCGATGCGCTTGCCCTTTTCCCCCGCGTACGAAATGGAAAGCCCCAACAGAATCGAGAAGACAATCACGGGCAACATTGCGCCCTCCGCCAGCGCCTCGATCGGATTGCGCGGAATGATGTTGATCAAGACTTGTGCGAAAGGCGGCGCCTCGGCGATTGTGCGGGTGGTTGTTTCCGCGGGCGCGGCGCCGACACCCGGCTGAAATATCACCGCCGCGCTCAAGGCGAGAGCCACGGCAATGCCGGTTGTGGCCATATAAAGCGCCACGGCCCTGCCCCCCATGCGCCCGAGACTTTTCGGATCGCTGAGCGAACTGACCCCGCCCACCAACGAAACGAAGACAATGGGAACGATCAGCATCGTCAGGAGGCGGATAAAAACCTCGCCCACGACGCCGAGAAGCCCGTTCAGGATCCAGTCCTGCACCCAGGCCTCGCGCGCGACGGTGAGGTTCAGCACCAAGCCGATCAGCACACCCAGGCCCAGCGCTATCAAAATCCGGCCGCTGAGGCTGTGATGGTCGAAGCGATGGGTTTGAGTCATCCCGGCTACCTTCTCTTTGCGTTCCCGACAGTCGGCGATCTGATCGGGAGCGACAGTATGCACGTCGTGAAGTGTAACGTCCTGCCGTTCAAACGACTCCCCGGGCAGAACGCCCAATTTTGACGGACACCGCCCGCAAGGTCAAAACAGACGATCGGGCGATATGATATAAGCCCGCGGCCCATTCAATCGCAGGCGACGTCATGCTAGATATGCCTGCTTCGACGGAGGAATGAATTGGCCGCCTTGTATGTACGCTCACGCAGCGACCACTTCAGACTGCGCGCGCGCTCAACGGTCCTTTCCGCCTCGCTAATCGTATCGGTCTTTGCGCCGCATGCCGCGGAAGCGGAGGACGCCCTGCCGGAAATCGTCATCACAGGGCGACAATTACCGCCACTCTTCACCGAACGGCTCTTCTCGTCGACGACAATCGACCGAACCCTCCTGGACAACGCCCCGCAGTCGCGTCTGGACGATGTCTTGCGCACCGCGCCGGGGTTCAATCTGTTCCGCCGGCAATCCAGCCGGGCGTCTCATCCGACCACGCAAGGTGTGACGCTGCGCGGCCTGGGACCGAGCGGCGCGGGACGCACGCTGGTCCTGCTGGACGGCGTTCCGCAGAACGATCCCTTTGGGGGATGGGTCGACTGGAGCCGGTTGCCTGCGCTCGGCCTCGATCATGTTTCCATCACACGCGGCGGCGGCGCTGGACAATGGGGTAACTTCGCTCTCGCCGGCACAGTTCAGTTGCGAACATCGGCGGAGCGGAACACCGCGGAACTTCAAGGAGATTCGACCGGCGGCGGCCAAGGTATTGCGCACGTCACGTTTAGAAACGGTCCCTGGCACGCGTCGGCGACCGTCAGCGGCCATGCGACAGGCGGCAACCACCTCCTGCCCGAGGACCAGCGAGGACCGGTCGATGTTCCCGCGACCAGCCGCGGGGGCCTCATTGCCGGCACCGGCAGTTTCGCATTGGATGAGAGCACAAAGGTCGCTATCGGCGCGAGTTATTCCGAGGACCGTTTCATAAATGGCATAGAGGCCGCCCGTTCAGTGGGAAAAATCGGGGACGGGAATCTGAGCATCGTCCGCGATGGCGGAGTTTCGACCGTTTCATGGGAGCTACACGCCTATTACCGCGAACAGAACTTCAGCAGCATTTTCGTCGCCGTGAATCCGGCGCGCACCACCGCAACGCCGTCGCTCGATCAATTCCGCGTACCCGCCACCGCCTTGGGCGGGAGCGGCATTTTGCGATTTCCCGTAACCGACGCGATCACGCTACAGATTGGGGCAGACGCGCGTAACACGAGCGGAGAAACCCATGAGCGCCTGACGCCGGTCAACGGCGTGTTCACGCGACAACGCGTTGCCGGAGGCGAACAGGTCACGGCCGGAACGTTCGCCGAGGTCGGTTGGGAGATCACGCCGACCCTGACGGCCATCGTGGCGCTGCGCGGCGACTACTGGCGGCAGTCACGAGGAAAACGGCTAGAAACGTCAATCGACGGCGCGACGGTGTTCGTTGACAACACGTTCGTTGAGAGAGACGGCTTGATCGCGAACGGGAGAGTTGGAGCTCGCTGGCAAGCGGACG
Source organism: uncultured Rhodobacterales bacterium (assembly GCA_964576515.1). Taxonomy (GTDB): domain Bacteria; phylum Pseudomonadota; class Alphaproteobacteria; order Rhodospirillales; family Rhodospirillaceae; genus SHVO01. The sequence continues at coordinate 54,635 of CAZNUW010000014.1, read as the reverse complement.
ACGATCTGGCCTTGCGCGCGGTGACATATAGCGGGTATCGCGCACCGACCTTGAACGAACTCTATCGCCCCTTCCGCGTTGGCAATGACATTACAGAGGCAAACCCCGCGTTAAATCTTGAGCGACTCTACGGCGGCGAGGTCGGATTCGATTACGACTTTAGCGCTCGCGCGCGTCTGTCGGCGACATACTTTCATACCAAGCTAAAGAACGGCATCGGCAACGTCACGCTTCAGACCACCCCAGGGCTCAATCCGATCTTCAATGTCTTCGTTCCCGCCGGCGGCGTCCTCCGTCAACGGCAGAACATCCGTGGAATTGAGTCGCGCGGCGTCGAAGTCGACATGGGCGCGTCGCTCCTCGAAACGTTATCTCTAGACATCCGCTACCTCTATACGCACCCCAGGGTCACACAAAGCGACGCCGAACCCGGCTTGATCGGCAAACGTTTGGCGCAGGTCTCCAAGCATGCGGGCTCGGTGGCGTTGACATGGACAGATGAGGCCTGGACGATAAGGGCCGAGGCGCGCGGCGCCAGCGGATCTTTTGAAGACGATCAGAATGCGCGAAATCTCGGCGGTTACGTTGTCGCCGACGTATTCGCTAGCTGGCATATCTCCCGAGGATGCGAGATTTTCCTGAGCGGCGAAAACGTCTTTGATAAGGCGATCACCGCCGGGAAAGGCGCGGACGGCCGGATCACCTTGGGAACGCCACGCATCATCGGGGGTGGGGTGCGGGTGGTATTCTAAGGACGGCTTTAGATCATTAGTGCGTCTTACAGACGCCTCCCGGCACATCGGCGGCCGGTGAGACTACGTAGATTCCGTCGTCGCTGTACGCCGTGAAGACCGCGTCGGCGCGGCTAAACCCTTCCGGGCGCGCGAGGGCGGAGATATCCCCCCAAAAAGTAAAAAACAGTTGGGCGTCGGCGACGGCGCCGTCCTTCAACAAAACAATGAGCTGATAGCGGTGATCGGCCTTCATGCGCGCCGCAGTCTCGTCCCGCGAAATATCGCCCCACACGGCTTCAGACAGCAATGGGTGCGTCAGGATGTCGTCGGCCGCCGTCACCACCACCATGCGGTCCCAGGGGACGTCGATGACATCGCCCGCGCAGATGAAGGGATGCGCTGGCGTTTCGCGCCGTTGCGCCTGGCGAACATCGTCCGCCGGCGGCGGTGTGGGATCGGGCGTGGCGCGGACGGCAATCTCACCCGAGAAGGAATGCAACCACGCCACGGGCAGATAGGGCTGATACACAAGCCAACCCACCAGCGCGCATACCGCAAGGCTCAGGACAAACACCGTGCCGCTGGTGATACGCCGACGCGGTTTCAAGTCGGGCGACTGCGTCAAGCGTCGAGCTTTTTCTTCAGCAGATCCGAGCAGGTCGCCGGATTCGCCTTGCCTTGCGTCGCCTTCATGACCTGGCCCACGAACCATCCCAACATCTGGACCTTGCCGGAGCGATATTGCGCGACCTTGTCGGCGTTTTCGGCGATCACCTTGTCGATGGCGGCTTCGATGGCCCCGGTATCGGTGATCTGCTTCATCCCGCGCGCTTCGACGATCGCGTCGGGCGCATCCCCCGTCTCGACCATGACCTCGAAGACCTCCTTGGCCATGCGGCTGGAGATCGTGTTATCGGCCATGAGATCGAGTACCCGTCCGAGGTTCTTCGCGCTGACGGGGCTATCGGCAATCCCTACGCCGCGCTTATTGAGCACGCCGAACAGATTGGTGATGACCCAGTTCGCGGCCTGTTTGGCGTCACGCCCTTTGGCGACCTCTTCGAAATAGTCAGCGTTCTCTTTCTCCGCGACGAGGACGTCCGCGTCGTACGGCGTCAGGCCGAATTCCGATACAAAACGCGCCTTTTTATCGTCGGGCAGTTCCGGCAACTCGGCCTTGAGACGGGCAACGAACGCCTCGTCGAACTCGATCGGCAGCAAGTCGGGATCGGGAAAATAACGGTAATCGTGGGCGAATTCCTTCGAGCGCATCGAACGCGTTTCGCCCTTGTTGGAATCGTAGAGGCGCGTCTCCTGATCGATAGACCCGCCGCTTTCATACACATCCACGTGACGGCGCGCCTCGTACTCGATGGCCTGCATGAGGAAGCGCACGGAGTTCACGTTTTTGATCTCGCAGCGCGTGCGCAATTCGGTTGCGCCCACCGGGCGGACCGATACGTTCGCGTCGCACCGCATGGAGCCTTCTTCCATGTTTCCGTCGCAAGTGCCGAGATAACGCAGGATCGAGCGCAGCTTCTTGAGATACATGCCCGCTTCTTCGGGCGTGCGGAGATCGGGCTTCGACACGATCTCCATCAGCGCGACACCCGAGCGGTTCAAGTCGATGAACGACTTCTGCGGATGAAGATCATGGACGGATTTGCCGGCATCCTGTTCGAGGTGCAGACGTTCGATTCCGATCTCGCGGGCCGAACCGTCCGGCATATCGAGCACCAACGTGCCCTCGCCCACGATGGGCTGATCGTACTGGCTGATCTGATAGCCTTGCGGAAGATCAGCGTAGAAATAGTTCTTTCGGGCGAAAACGCTGCGGTGATTGATTTTGGCCTTGAGGCCGAGCCCGCTTTTCACGGCCTGCTCGACGCAGCGCTCGTTCAAAACGGGCAGCATGCCGGGCATCCCGGCGTCAACGAACGAGACTTGCGTGTTTGGTCCGCCACCGAAGTCGGTGGACGCGCCCGAGAACAGCTTCGCCTTCGAGATCACCTGCGCATGGACTTCGAGCCCGATGACAAGTTCCCAATCGTGCTTTTCGCCTTTGATGATGTAACCCATCGCGACCTCTACACCGCCGGCAAATAAGGAAACTGCGCCGACTCTTCGAGCACCTGACACACGCGGAACAAGGTTTCCTCGTCCCAGCGGCGCGTCAGCACTTGAAGGCCCAGGGGCAAACCGTCGGCGCTCAGACCGGCGGGCACCGACGCCCCAGGGATGCCCGCGAGCGACGCAGGCACGGTGAACACATCGTTGAGGTACATCGCAATCGGATCGTCCGACTTCTCGCCGATGCCGAAAGCCGGCGTCGGAGCCGTCGGCGTCAGGATCGCATCGACCTTCTCAAAGGCGTCCGTGAAATCCTGATTGATGAGCGCACGGACCTTCTGCGCCTTCAAATAGTAGGCATCGTAGTAACCGGCGGAGAGAACGTACGTACCGATCATGATGCGCCGGCGCACTTCGGCGCCGAAACCGGCGGCGCGCGTCTTGGCATACATCTCGTCGAGCGATTTGCCTGGGACACGCAAGCCGAAACGCACCCCATCGTAGCGGGCAAGGTTCGACGACGCCTCGGCGGGCGCCACGATATAATAAGTGGGAAGCGCCGACTTGGTATGCGGCAGGCTGATCTCCACCGGGGTTGCGCCCGCGGCCTTCAACCATTCCACACCCTTGTCCCACAAGGCTTCCAATTCGCGGCTAAGGCCGGCAGGGCGGTATTCCTTGGGGATCCCGATACGCAAGCCCTTCACGCCTTTCCCGAGCGCGGCTTCAAAGTCGGGAACCTCCATCGGGGCCGAGGTGGAGTCCTTCGGGTCATATCCGGACATGGCGCGCAGCATGATCGCGGCGTCGCGGACGGTGCGGGTCATCGGGCCGGCCTGATCGAGCGAACTCGCGAAGGCGACAACGCCCCAGCGCGAGCAGCGTCCATAGGTGGGCTTGACGCCGACAATGCCGCAGAAAGCGGCCGGCTGACGGATGGAGCCGCCCGTGTCCGTTCCAGTGGCGCCCATCGCAAGGTGCGCGGCGACGGACGCCGCCGACCCGCCCGACGAGCCGCCGGGCACGAGTTCGACGTTGCGGCCCTTCGCCTTCCACGGGTTTTTCACGGGGCCGTAGTAGCTGGTGATATTGGCGGACCCCATGGCGAACTCATCGAGATTGAGTTTGCCGAGCATCACCGAGCCCGCATCGCGCAGCTTCTGGGTCACGGTGCTTTCGTAGGGCGGCGTAAAACCGTCGAGAATGTGCGACGCCGCGGTCGTCAGTACGCCTTCGGTACAGAACAAGTCTTTGATGCCGAGCGGGATGCCCTCGAGCGCGCCGGCCTGTCCCGCGGCGATGCGCATGTCGGCATCCTTCGCGCGCGCACGCGCGACATCGGCGGTCACGGTAATGAAGGCGTTCAGGTCCTTCGCGCGCTCCATGGCGCCAAGATGCGCCTCGGTGAGCTCGAGCGCGGTGAATTCCTTCTTCGCGAGCTTTTCGCGCGCGGCGGCGATGGTAAGAGACGTCAGCTGAGTCACGGGCGGCCTACTCCACAACCTTCGGCACGCCGAAGAAGCCGTCATGGCCCTCGGGCGCATTGAGGAGAACCCTGTCCGCCTTGTCGCCGTCGGTGACCGCGTCCTTGCGCCAGGCAAGCTTCAGATCGGTCCCGCCTGTCATCGGCGCGACGTCCGTGGTGTCCACTTCCTTGAGTTGTTCGATCCAATTGAGAATGCCGGACAACTGTTCGGCGACGGTGTCCAGGTCCGCGTCCGCGACCTCGATCCGCGACAAGGTGGCGATCCGCCGCACTGTGGCTTTATCCAATGACATCCGTTACATCTCTCCTGTGCTGGCCTGACGCCAGCGGAATGTGCGTAACACCCGATATGGCGATCTGCAAGCCCAGCGCATTAACCGCGCAACTCACACGAAATCAGACGATTTTGGGCCTGGACCTCGGGACCAAAACCATCGGCCTCGCCTTGTCCGACGTAGGATATATGGTGGCCTCGCCGCTCAAAACCATCGCACGCCGGAAGTTCACCCAGGACATGGCGGAACTGAGCGAGGTTTTCCAAAAGCATAATGTCGGGGCGCTGGTGATCGGGCTCCCTATCCAGATGGACGGGACGGAAGGCCCCCGGGCCCAGGCGACACGGTCGTTCGCCGCCGAACTCCTGAAACGGGTCGACCTTCCAATCGCGTTTTGGGACGAACGCCTGTCCTCCAGCGCGGTGGAAAGAATGCTGACCGACGAAGCGGACCTGTCGCGCCGGCGGCGGGCCGAATTGGTCGACAAGGCGGCAGCCGCCTACATCCTCCAAGGCGCGCTGGACGCCATGAGGTTCCAGACGCAGGGTTAAGCTTGCACGGGGTCGGCCCTCTCCCTATAGTCCGGGCTCATGCCCAATCCGGTATTTCCGCACCGTCACCTCCTCGGCATCGAGGGGCTTTCCCCGGCTGAAATCAATCATTTACTGGACCGCTCCGATCATTACGTGGCGCTGAACCGCGCCTCGGAGAAGACCAGTGAAGCGTTGCGCGGCCGCACGACCGTTAACCTGTTCTTCGAGAACTCGACGCGTACTCGCACGTCGTTCGAACTGGCCGCAAAGCGGCTGGGCGCGAACGTCATCAATATGCAGGTCGAGAGCAGTTCGGTCGCCAAGGGCGAAACCCTGATCGACACCGCCGTCACCCTGAACGCCATGCACCCCGATGTGCTGGTGATGCGCCACCCCGACTCCGGCGCGGCGAAGTTGCTGGCCGACAAGGTCAACTGCGGCGTCGTCAACGGCGGCGACGGAAGTCACGAGCATCCGACGCAAGCCTTGCTCGACGCCCTGACCATCCGCCGGCGTAAAGGCCGCCTGAACGGCCTCCTGGTCGCGATTTGCGGCGACGTGCTGCACAGCCGGGTCGCCCGGTCGAATTTTCTTTTGCTGCTGACCATGGGCGCCCGCGTGCGCATTATCGCACCGCGCACCCTGATCCCCGCGGCCGTGGACCGTATGGGCGTCGAGGTCTTCACCGACATGACCGCCGGCCTCAAGGACGTGGATATCGTCATGATGTTGCGCGTGCAAAACGAACGCATGCGCGGCAGCTTCATCCCGTCGGTGCGCGAATATTTCCATTTCTTCGGCCTTGATCGCGCGAAACTCGCGCAGGCCAAGCCCGACGCACTCATCATGCACCCAGGCCCCATGAACCGCGGCACCGAAATCGATTCCGACGTCGCCGACGACTACGAACGCAGCGTCATCCGCGAGCAGGTGGAATTGGGCGTCGCCGTACGCATGGCGGTTCTCGAAATCCTGGCGCAGAACAACGTCGAGGCGTCCGCGCGGAGGGCCGCGTCATGAGCGTCGCGAAACCCGGCCGCGTCGCCTATGTGAATGCCCGTGTCATCGATCCCGCTTCGGGCTTCGACGGACCGGGAGAAATCCTGACCGGCGGCGAAGAGATTCTCGATATCGGACCCAAGCTGTTCGACGGCAAAGCGCCCGCCGACGCCCAGGTGATCGATTGCGACGGCATGTGCGTGGCCCCAGGTCTGGTGGATATGCGCGTGCAATTGCGCGAACCGGGCGAGGAACACAAAGAAAGCCTGCGGAGCGCCGGCGAGGCCGCCGTGGCCGGCGGCGTGACGACCATGGTCTGCCTGCCGAACACGAACCCCGTGGTCGACGACGAACCAACCCTGGAGTTCGTCGCGCGGCGCGCCCGCTTGCTGGCGCTGACGAAGGTCTATTGTTACGGCGCGATCACCAAGGGGCTCTTGGGCAAGGAACTGTCGGAAATGGGCCTGCTGGCGAAAGCCGGAGCGCTGGCCTTCACGGATGCGACCAAAGCTGTGGCCGACGCCCAAGTGATGCGCCGCGCGCTTCAATATGCGGCGACGTTCGGCCTCATGATCGTGCAGCACCCCGAAGAACCGACGTTGGCGACGGGCGTCATGAATTCCGGCGAAATCGCCACCCGCATGGGTCTTTCGGGGATCCCGCGCGAAGCCGAAATCATCATGTTGGAGCGCGACCTGCGCCTAGCCGCGATGACCGGCGGGCGCTACCACGCCGCCCACATCTCGACCTCCGACAGCGTTGAGATCATCGCCCGCGCGAAGAAACAGGGCCTGAACGTCACCTGCGACACCGCGCCTTTCTATTTTTCGCTGAACGAGTTCGCCGTCGGCGACTACCGCACCTTCGCCAAACTCTCGCCGCCTCTGCGCAATGAAGACGACCGCAAAGCCATCGTCGAAGGATTGAAAACCGGTGTGATCGACGCCATCGCGAGCGACCACGCGCCTCACGACCAGGACAGCAAGCGCCTTCCCTTCCCGCAAGCCGCCTTCGGCGGCAGCGGCTTGGAAACGCTTCTCGCCGTCTCGCTCGATCTGTTCCACAACGGGAACATGAGCCTGATCGACGTTCTGCGCCGATTGACGGTCGAACCCGCCAAACTCCTCGGCCTCGAGGCGGGCCGCCTCGCCCGTGGACGCAAAGCCGATATGGTGATCTTCAATCCGGATGAGAGCTGGAAGGTCATCGCGGACAAGTTCAAGTCGAAGTCCAAAAACTCGCCTTTCGATGGACGTCCCGTACAAGGGCGCGTGCTGCGCACTGTCATTGACGGCCGCACCGTGTTCAACGCCGTAGCGAAGGCTTGATGGGCGCCGCCCTACCCGTATGGATCTACGCCGCCGCGCTCGCGGGCGGTTACATCGCAGGCTCAATTCCATTCGGACTTGTCCTCACCCGAATGGCCGGCCTCGGCGATATCCGCAGCATCGGGTCCGGCAATATCGGCGCCACCAACGTCCTACGAACGGGGCACAAGGGCCTCGCGGCGGCGACCCTGCTGCTCGATGGCGGCAAGGGCGCCATCGTTGTGGTGACCTTGATGCTTCTCACCGCCGACCCGCTGATCCCGTTGATCGGCGGCCTGGGGGCGATCATCGGGCATAACTTCCCGGTGTGGCTGAAATTCAAAGGCGGGAAAGGCGTGGCGACGACGCTCGGCGTCATGATCGCCGCCGCGCCACTGATCGGTCTTATGGCGTGCGCGACCTGGATGATCGTCGCCGCATTGTTCCGCATTTCGTCGTTGTCGGCGCTGGTGGCGCTGGCGCTGGCGCCGGTGTACGCGTTTTTCATGGGCCTACCGATGGAGGCGGCCGTATTTGCCGCCCTGGGCGTGCTGGGATGGATCCGCCACGCCACGAACGTACGCCGCCTTTTACGTGGTGAAGAGCCCCGCATCGGGGCCAAGAAATCCGAACCCGCCGCCCCCTGACCCATGCCGAAGCAAAGTGCGTCCCAAGAACTTCTAGCTTGGATCAGACTGGCGCGCAGCGAAGGCATCGGCACAAAAACCTTCCGTCACCTTCTCGAACGATTTGAGACCGCGACCGAAGCGGTCGACCGCCTGCCGGAGGTTGTACGCACGGGCGGGCGCGCCCTCAAACTGCTGCCGCCCGGCGAAGCGGAGCGGGAGTTCGACGCCGTTCAACAGGCGGGGATGACCTACGTCACTTGGACGCATCCGCACTTCCCCGAACCGCTGAAAGCCATCGAGGATGCGCCGCCGCTCCTCGTCGTGAAAGGACGTACCGACGTCCTGGTGGCGCCGTCGATCGCCATTGTCGGCGCGCGCAACGCCACGGTGAACGGTCGTAAGATGGCGAAGGTGCTGGGCGCGGAGCTCGCGGCCGCGGGCCTGGTCGTTGTCTCAGGCCTCGCACGCGGGATCGACGGGGCGGCGCACGAAGGCGCACTGAGCGTCCCGGAGGGGCGCACCGTGGCCGTGCTCGCGGGTGGAACGGACGTGATCTATCCGCCGGAACACGCGAAGCTTCATGCACGGATCGCCGAGACGGGGGCCGTCGTGTCCGAAATGCCGCCCGGCGCCGAGCCGCAGGCCCATCTGTTCCCCCGCCGCAACCGGATCGTTTCGGGCATGAGCACCGGTGTGGTCGTGGTCGAGGCGACATTAAAGTCGGGATCCCTGATTACCGCCCGGTTGGCCGGGGAGCAGGGCCGCGACGTTTTTGCGGTGCCGGGCTCACCCTTGGATCCCCGGGCCCACGGTCCGAACAGCTTGATTCGGGATGGCGCGGTTTTAGTTCAATCTGTGGATGATATTTTAGACGCAATTCCCTTTAAACGGGCGTCCGGCACAGAAAAATCTGGGCCCGCAAAACCCGCGCTACAAGCCATTGATATTAATAATAAAAAAGACCCCCTCACGGTACGCCAGGAAATCGAGAATGCCCTGGGCGCTGCGCCCGCGGCCGTTGACGAACTGGTGCGCCAATGCCAAGTGTCCGCCGCCGTCGTTGCAGCGGTTCTCATGGAACTTGAGCTTGCGGGGCGGCTGGAGCGACTGCCAGGAAACCGCGTGGCGCTACTCGGAACGGTTTGAATTTTTTAACTTTTCCGAGATATCAGCCAGAATTCACACGCCGTGGGAGATCCAAAAAGTGGCTCTACCGCCTCTCTTCCGAGGCGTGTTCGTGGGTAACGGATAGGTCGTCCCGATGCAGGTCGTTATCGTTGAGTCGCCCGCCAAGGCGAAGACCATCAATAAGTATCTCGGCACCGGTTATAAGGTGCTGGCCTCCTATGGGCATATCCGCGACCTGCCCCCGAAAGACGGCTCCGTCCGCCCCGAGCAGGACTTCGCCATGGATTGGGAAGTCGATTCAGGCTCCCAGAAACACCTCAAGGAAATTGTCAGCGCTCTGAAGGGCGCCGACGGCCTCATCCTCGCCACCGACCCGGACCGCGAGGGCGAGGCCATTTCGTGGCATGTGCTTGAAGAGCTGAACCGCAGCAAGGCCTTGGTGGATACCCCGGTCAAGCGCGTCACCTTCAATGCGATCACCAAGAAAGCGGTGCTGGAGGCAATGGACAATCCGCGCGAACTCGACCGCGAATTGGTCGACGCGTATCTCGCCCGCCGCGCCCTCGACTACCTCGTCGGTTTCACGTTATCGCCGGTGCTGTGGCGGAAGCTGCCCGGCAGCAAGTCGGCCGGCCGCGTCCAGTCCGTCGCGTTACGCATGATCTGCGAGCGCGAACTCGAGATCGAGAAATTCAAGGCGGAGGAATATTGGACGGTCGGCGCCGAGATGGCGACGGCGGCCAAAGAAGGTTTCACCGCGCGCCTGACCCACCTCGACGGCAAGAAGCTCGACAAGTTCGATCTCAATGACGCTGCGAAAGCCGAGCGCGCCGCGGCCATGGTGCGCAGTGGCGCGTTCCGCGTCTCGACCGTTGAAAAGAAGACAAAGCAGCGCCGTCCCTATCCGCCGTTCACGACATCGACGCTTCAGCAGGACGCGTCGCGCCGTCTGTACTTCTCGGCGCGCCAGACGATGGACATTGCGCAAAAGCTCTATGAAGGCGTCGAGATCGGCGGCGAGACGACCGGCCTTATCACCTACATGCGTACCGACGGCGTGCAGATGGACGCCGACGCCATCAATTCCGTGCGGAGCCTCATCGGCGATCGCTATGGCAAGAAATTCGTGCCGAGCGAACCGCGCATCTATAAGTCAAAAGCCAAGAATGCCCAGGAAGCGCACGAGGCGATCCGCCCGACGGACCCGTCGCGCACACCCGACATTGTCGCGCAATACGTGACGCCGGACCAACTCAAGCTGTACGAATTGATCTGGAAGCGCACGATGGCGAGCCAGATGGAAGCCGCGATCCTCGATCAGGTCTCGGTGACGGCCTCCCCCGGCGACGGCCAGACCGTGCTACGCGCGAGCGGCTCCACCATCGTGTTCAAAGGCTTCCTGGAAGCCTACGACGACACCGCCGCGGGCGGCACGCCGAGCGGGGAAGAGGACGAAGACAATCTCGGCAGCCTGCTGCCCGCCATGGCGGAAGGTCAGCCGCTGACGGTCGGGACGGTCACGCCGGAACAGCACTTCACCCAGCCGCCGCCGCGCTTCTCGGAAGCGAGCCTGGTGAAGGCGCTGGAAGAAAAAGGAATCGGCCGGCCGTCGACCTACGCCTCGATCATCCAGGTTCTCCAGGACCGCAAATACGTACGCATGGATAACCGTCGCTTCATTCCGGAAGATCGCGGCCGCGTCGTGATCGCGTTCCTGGAAAGTTTCTTCAAGCGGTACGTGGAATACAGCTTCACCGCCGACCTCGAAGATCAGTTGGACGAAATCTCCGGCGGGCGGCTGGACTGGAAGAAAGTGCTGGCCGATTTCTGGCGCGATTTCGCCGCCGCGATCGACGACACCAAGGATTTGACGCGCACCGCCGTGATCGATGCGGTGGACGGCCTTCTCGAACCACATCTGTTCCCGGCGCGCGCCGACGGCAGCAATCCGCGCCAGTGTCCGGCATGCGCCGACGGGCGTATCGGCCTGAAGTTCGGCAAGTTCGGCGCGTTTGTCGGCTGTAGCCGCTACCCCGAGTGCCGTTATACCCGTCCGCTGGGCGCGCCCGACGCGGGCCCAGGCCAAGCGATGGACGGGCCGAAGGAACTTGGCGCCGATCCTGCGACCGGCTTGATGGTGACCCTACGCATCGGCCCCTACGGTCCTTATGTCCAATTGGGCGGCGAGGAAGTTGCGCCCGCGCCCCCGCCGGAGCCGGAAGAACCCGCCGCCGACGGAAAGAAGAAAAAGAAGAAGGCGAAACCCAAGGTTCCGAAGCCTAAACGCGCGTCGTTGCCGAAGGGGACGGACCCGCAGAGCGTCGATCTCGCCCGGGCGCTCAAGCTGCTGTCGTTGCCACGCGAGGTCGGGATCGATCCCAACAGCGGCGAAATGATCACCGCGAGCATTGGCCGTTTCGGCCCTTACCTGAAGGTCGGCGACCGCTATCAGTCGATCGGTAAGGATGACGACGTTCTGGAGATCGGCCTCAACCGCGCCGCCGTCCTGATCGAGGAAGGAAAGAACCGCCCGGGTCGTAAGGGCGCCGGCGCCGCGAAGGCGCTGGGCAACCATCCGGAAGACGGCAAACCCATTACGGTGCGCTCGGGCCGCTTCGGTCCCTATGTACAACATGGGCAGATTCGCGCGACATTGCCCAAGGACATGGACGCCGCCACCGTAACCGTCGACGCCGCCGTCGCTCTCATCGCCGCCAAAGCGGCGAAGGACCCCGGCGCGAAGGGTAAGGCGAAAACGCCTGCGAAGGCCAAGGCTCCCGCAAAGGCCAAAGCTAAACCAAAGGCCAAAGCGGCGCGTAAGACAGCGGATGAATAAAGGTTGACCCGGGAACCCCCGCGTAAAAAAGCGAAATCAAAAGGCGCTCCCTTAAAAAGCGGCGACAAGACGCCGCTCCCGACGCGAGACGAGATTCTTAAGTTCATCCGTGAGTCGAGCACGCAGATCGGCAAGCGTGAGATCGCGCACGCCTTCGGCCTGAAGGGCGCCGATAAAATCGCCCTGAAAGCCATTCTGAAGGAACTGTCGGTCTCCGGCGCCGTGGTGCGCGGCGAGAGCAAGCGTTTCGGCGGCCATGGCGCGTTGCCGGCTGTGGACGCCATCGAGATCACCCATACCGACCGCGAAGGGGACATGTTCGGCCGCCCCTTGAAGTGGGAGTCCGAAGCGCCGCCTCCGGCGATCCTGGTGCGGCAGCCCTCGCGAATTCTGAAAGGGCGCGAGCGGCGCTTCACCGTGGGCGTGGGTGACCGCATCCTCGCGAAGATTATTCCCGCCGGCGACGATACCTTCGAGGCTCGGCCGATCAAGAAACTCGCGAACGCGCCCGCCCGCCTTCTCGGCGTCTATGAGCCCGGCGCCGAGGGCATGGGCGGTTATCTCCGCCCCGTCGACAAGAAGTACCGCTACGAAGTGCGAATCTCGGCGCGCGACGCGGGAGATGCCGTTGCGGGCGACCTGGTGGCGGTCGAGGTCTATGAGGAGCCGAAGTACGGTCCGCAACGTGCGCGCGTCCTGGAACGGCTTGGCCCCATGGACGCGAGCAAGAACTTGAGCCTGATCGCCGTCCACACGCACGGCCTGCCGCACATTTTTTCCGAGGTCGCCGTTCAACAGGCGCAGCGCGCGACCGGCGTTCCGCTCGGCAACCGCGTCGATCTTCGCCAGATCCCGCTTGTCACCATCGACGGCGAGGACGCCCGCGATTTCGACGACGCGGTATGGGCGGAACCCGACAACGATCCCAACAATCCCGGCGGCTGGCACATCCTTGTCGCGATCGCCGACGTCGCCTGGTACGTGCGCCCCGGCGACGCCCTCGACCGCGACGCCTATGCGCGCGGCAATTCGGTCTATTTCCCGGACCGGGTCGTCCCCATGCTGCCCGAAGAATTGTCCAACGGCTGGTGCTCGCTGAAACCAAAAGAGGAGCGTGGGTGCCTGGCCGCCCATATGTGGATCGATGCGGACGGCAGGCTGCTGCGCCACACCATCATCCGGGGCCTTATGCGCTCCGTCGCGCGCCTGACCTATACCCAGGTGCAGCGCGCCCGCGACGGCCAGCCGGACGACACAACCAGCCCCCTCATGGCGGAAATCATTCCGGCGCTGTACGGCGCCTACGAGGCGTTGGACCGGGCGCGCGCGAAACGCGGTACGCTGGAACTGAACATCGTCGAACGCAAGATCATCGTCGACCGCAAGAGCGGCATGGTCCTCGGCGTTACGCCGCGTGAACGTTTCGACAGCCACAAGCTGATCGAGGAGTTCATGATCGCGGCCAACGTGGCCGCCGCCGAGACATTGGCACGTTCCGCTTATCCGTGCGTGTACCGGGTACATGACAGGCCCGATCCCGAGCGAGTCGAAAATCTGCAGGAAGCCATGGAGAGCGTGGGACTGAAATTCCCCAGTCCCGGCGCCGCGCGGCCGGCGGAATTCAATCGTCTCCTGCGCCAGGTGAAAGACAGCGCGCACGAGCACCTGGTGAATACCCTGGTGCTGCGCACACAAGCCCAGGCGGTTTATAGTCCCGAGAACATCGGCCACTTCGGACTTGGGTTGCGTAAATACGCCCACTTCACGTCACCGATCCGACGCTACTCGGACCTTCTGGTCCACCGCGCGCTTATTGCGGCGCACAATCTCGGCGACGGCGGATGGGACGCGCGGAAGGATCCTGATCTTTTAGTGGTGACCGAGCATATTTCGTCAACCGAACGCCGCGCCGCCATGGCGGAACGCCAAACCGTGGACCGGTTCACCGCGATGTACCTGCGCGACCGCGCCGGAGCCGTCTTCCGCGGCCGGATCAGCGGCGTCAGCAAGTTCGGCGCCTTCGTCTCGTTGGAAGAAACCGGCGCGGACGGCATTTTGCCCATGCGCCGGCTGCCGGAGGATTTCTACGACCACGACGAGAAAGGCCATCGCCTGATCGGACGCCGCCGGAGGCTGGAACTACGCGTCGGCGATATGATCGACGTGCGCCTTGTGGAAACGGATGAGGTAGCGGGAAGCATCGTCTTCGAATACGCTCAAGGGGTCAGTTCATCCGACCGTGGGAGGCGGAAGCATGAAGACAAACAAGGACGGCCGCCACGCGGCCGGCCCGAACGCGGCCGGCAGAAGTTGAGAAAACGCCCGCGCCGATGATTTTTTCCCTTCGCGCCGTCGCCCCGGCGATGCGGCGTGTTATCGCCGCGATGGGCCTGTGTTATTTCGCGGCCGCTTGCACTTCCATGCCGCCCGATGCCGATGCACGGCCGAAAAGCGTCATTGTCGACGGTCTGGACATCGCCATGATGGCGCACGTCCTCACGCACGGATTCACCGAGATCAAGGATCGCGCGCTCGAAGAACCGTCGATGGACGATCTATTCGCCCACGCGCTCGACGGACTATCAAGCATCGATCCCGATTTGCATGTCGAGAATCAGGACCAGATGCTCGCATTCCGCTATGCGGAGACCCCGCTTCCGCCTGTCGCGAAACCGCAGAATGGCGACGTGAAGGCGTGGACCAAGGTCGCTCTGACGGCGATCCTTACGTTGCGTCAAACCTCCAAACCGTTGAAGACGGCGAACGCGGAAAGATTTTATAAGGCGATTTTTCCCCCAGCCTTGCATGCCCTCGATCCCTACTCGCGTTATGCGGGGCGCGACGAAGCGATTCGTAGCCGCCTCATCCGCGACGGGATCATCGGCCTTGGCGTTCGTGTCGACGCGACCGCTGGCGGCGTTGTAATTCAATCCATCGTGAAAGACGGGCCCGCGGAGAAAGCGGGATTGGAGTTGGACGATGTGATCACTCACGTCGACGGCGTCGCCCTGGTGGGGCGCTCCGTCGACGAAGCACGGCAGTATCTGGAAGGCAAAGCCGATACGGTCGTTCAATTGACGGTCCGCCGGACCGGCAGACCCGCTCCCTTCTCCATTGCCGCCCGCCGCGCCTTGGTGGTGCCCGATACCGTCACCGCCCAAACCGTCGATGGCGTGCTGGAGGTCCGCATCCGCAGTTTCAATCAACGCACGGCCCACAGCGTGGAGAAAGCCGTCCTGAACGCGATGGAAAGCGAGCCGGTAAAAGGCATCGTGCTCGATCTGCGCAGCGATCCGGGTGGGTTGCTCGACCAGGCGATCGATCTCGCGGACCTGTTCATGGACAGCGGCACAATCATCGCGCTGCGGGGCCGGCATCCCGGCTCGCATCAATTCTATGCCGCGCGCAGCGGCGATATCGCGCGCGGCATCCCCATCACCGTCGTGATCGACGGCCGCGCGGCTTCGGCGTCCGAGATCGTCGCTACAGCCCTGCAGGACAATCAGCGCGCGGCTGTGGTTGGCACCGTCAGTTTGGGCAAAGGCTCGGTCCAGACCGTCGTGCGGCTGCCCAACCAGGGCGAGATCGTCCTGACGTGGTCGCGAGCTTACACGCCGCGCGGCGCGGGCTTGCACGGTCTCGGCGTGCTGCCTGACGTCTGCCTGAGCGGCGTGACGGGGCCGCTTGCCGACACGGTCGGGCGCATCTTCAAGGGCGCCGGTCTGTCGGCCGACCTGCAAACCGGGTGGGCTTCGCCGTCGGCGGAGGCGAATCAACTCGAGGCCCTGCGGACCGCCTGCCCTCCCGAATCCCGGCCGGAGCAGGCCCTGGACCTTGAGGTTGCCCGCCGCCTGGTGCTCGATCCGGTCCTGTTCGCACAAGCCCTTCAAGGCAGCGCGAGGCAACTCGCTGAAAAACCACAATAAATCAAGAAATCCAGGATCTCCGCAGTTTCTTGACAGGCCGGCGGAGCAGTGTATTGTGCGCCGCTCATTTGCAGCGCTCGCCTAAGCACCGGGCGCGCCAGAAAGCGATAAGGTAGACGCCATGGCAAAGCCAGCCACGATTCAGATCAAGCTCGAGAGCACCGCCGGCACGGGCTATTACTACGTCACGATGAAGAACCCGCGCACGAAGACCGAAAAGCTCGAGTTCCGGAAGTACGATCCGATCGTGCGTAAGCACGTGCCGTTCAAAGAAGGCAAGATCAAGTAGTCTTCGCCCTTCAGGCGATACGAAAAGAGCCCGCCGTTTGGCGGGCTTTTTATTTGGATTAGCGGGCTATTGGGCCGCTTGTGGCTCGAGGAACCGCGAGACCGTCTGCAGGAAGCTGGCGACCGAGATCGGTTTGGCGATGTAGCCGTCGCAGCCGCCATTGCGGATTTTCTGCTCGTCGCCCTTCATTGCGAAGGCCGTGACCGCGATCACAGGGATCGAGCGCAGATCGTCGTCCGCTTTCAGCATTTTTGTAATCTCGAGGCCCGAGATCTCGGGCAACTGAATGTCCATCAGAATCAAATCCGGACGGTTCTTGCGGGTCAGTTCCACGACAACGCGGCCGTCCTTGGCTTGCAGAGTATTGTAGCCGTGGGCCTGCAGAAGATCGTTGAACAGCTTCATGTTCAACTCGTTGTCTTCGACGATCAAAATTGTCTTCGACATGTCTAGGATACTGAGCCTGACGTTTCCGTGTTGCCGTATGCCATGCTCGCACGGCCAAATCCAGCTGACCACGGCGCTTGGTTTCGACTTAAATCATTATAGTCGCGCGCTCATACCGCGCAAGCGGGGTGCGCGCGGAAAGGGCGTCAGTCTATTTCTACAGCTTAAGCGGGCGCGGACGCGGGCTAGCGGAAAACAACCGTTTTGTGACCGTTGAGGAGAACACGCTTTTCCGCGTGATAGCGCACGGCGCGCGCCAGCACGACATTCTCGAGGTCGCGGCCGATGCCGACCATGTCGCCCGCCGAGTGCGTATGATCCACGCGTTCGACCGCTTGCTCGATGATCGGACCCTCGTCGAGCCCATCCGTCACATAGTGAGCCGTGGCGCCGATGATCTTCACACCCCGCTCGTAGGCCTGCTGATAGGGGCGCGCGCCCATGAAACTCGGCAGGAAGGAGTGGTGGATGTTAATGCAGCGTCCGGATAGGCGTTGCGAGGCCTCGGGGCTGAGCACTTGCATGTACCGCGCAAGGACAACCAGGTCGACCTGGCGGTCGTCGACCATTTTCAGCCAGGCGGCTTCCTGCTGCTGTTTGGTCGCCGGGGTGACCGGCAGATGCTCATAGGGGATGCCGTGCCACTCCACCAGCGCACGCATGTCTTCGTGATTGGAGAATACGCCAACGATGTCGATCGGCATTTGTCCGGTGTGCCAGCGGTGCAGAAGATCGTTGAGGCAATGGCCGAACTTCGAGACCGCGATAAGAACCCGCGGGCGCCGGTCCGCGGGCACGAAGGACCAGGCCATCTGGAACGTGTTCGCGACCTCGGCGAATTTCTTTTCCAAGTCTTCCGGCGACGGGCTCCGTTCCGAGCGGGTGAAAACGGCGCGCATGAAAAAGCGACGTGTATGGGGATCGCCGTATTGGGACGACTCATCCATAAAACAGTGATTGTCGCGCAAAAATCCTGATACCGCGGCCACAAGCCCCGTCGTGTCGGGACACGTAATGCTCGCGATATATTTTCCCCCGGTCATTTGCTCGGTTCCATTGTGGTTTGGGCTAAGGGTATAGGCGACGGGCCCCGCCCGGCTCAAGGCAAAGAAAAGGCCGCCCCATCGAGGTGGGGCGGCCCAAATAAAGGCGTTTTGGTTACGCGCCGGCCAGCGCCGGACGCGGGAAGGCTTTGGCGGCGGTCGCCTCCAGGCTCTGGGCGGCCTGCAGCACGGCGCGCTGCAGCTTGGCGAAGGCCCGATTTTCGATCTGACGGACACGTTCGCGGCTGATGCCGTATTCCTCGCCGATCTCCTCGAGCGTGCGCGGGTTCTCCGCGAGGCGGCGCTCTTCGATGATGCGGCGTTCACGCGGCGTCAATTCCGACATCGCTTCCTTCAACAGCTTGGAACCCAGGGCGCGATTCTCACGGTCGGCCAGAACAGTTTCCTGATCGGGCTTGTCGTCCACGAGCAGATCCTGACGCTCCGTATCGCCGTCTTCGGCGACGAACTGATTGAGCGAGGCGTCCGAACGCGACAAACGCCGGTTCATCTCAATCACGTCGGTCGTCGTCACGTCGAGGCGCTTGGCGATCTTTTCCGCAGCCTCCAGCGGAATATCGCCTTCCTCGTACAGACCCAAGCGCGCCTTCAGCTTACGCAGATTGAAGAACAGCTTCTTCTGCGCGGCGACCGTCCCAACCTTCACGAGCGACCAGGAATTCAGGACATACTCGTTGATCGCGGCCTTGATCCACCACATGGCGTAGGTGGCCAGACGGAACCCGCGCTCCGGCTCGAACTTCTTCACGGCGCGCATCAGCCCGACGTTGCCTTCCGAAATCAGATCGGACACGGGCAAGCCATAGAAGCGGTATCCCATCGCGATCTTCGCCACGAGGCGTAGATGGCTGGTGACCAGCTTATGAGCGGCGTCGACGTCCTCATGATCGGCATAGCGACGCGCCAGCATGTATTCTTCCTGCGCATCGAGGACCGGAAACTTCTTGATGTCGGCCATATACGCCGACAGTCCGCTTTCAGATGCGAGAACGGGAATTCTGGAATTAGACATCTCAATCTCCTTCAGGCGTTGCGCCCACAGCCCTCGCGCTAGCGACGGGCAAAAAATGCGTCAGTCAGCGGCCTGTTAGCTGGCGCTGCTGGACTGTGCTGTCGGATGGAGATGATTTGGACTTTGCATGGGTCATATCCTCCTTGAGCAACATGACGATTTTTATGTTCGGCCCACCACATGGTCTGGCCGTGTTGGCGAAGGCCCTTTAAGGCACCCCCGTGCAACACCCGAATAGTAATCAACCCGTCCGCGCCACGTAAAGTAAATTTGGTCATGGGCAGGCATGCAAACTTGCATAGGCCGGCCATTTTTATGTGTCAGTTCAGTAACTTATAAAACAGCGACGCATATCAATGGCCCGATTCCAGCCCTCACACGCGGACGTGAACGGCGCCGGGACTCCTCACAAGAAAACACTCTCATTTCCGACCCAGGTTTAACGCCTGCGCGCGCTTGAGTGTTTCCCGCAAACGCAAAACCGGCCGCCGCGGGTAACGGCAGCCGGTGCGTGTCGGCGAACCTTGTTCCTCGCGCGGTTTACTTCACCGCGATGACTGCGATTTCAACCACGTATTCAGGCGCGGCGAGCTTGGCCTCGACGGTCGCGCGCGCCGGGGTCGCACCCTTCGGCACCCACGCGTCCCACGCCGCGTTCATCTGCGCGAACGTGGAAATGTCGGCGAGGTAGATCGTCGCGGATACGATGCGCTCTTTCGACGAGCCCGCCGTCGCGAGCAGAGCATCGATCTGCTGCAGGATCGCGCGGGTCTGACCCGTGACGTCCTTTGCCTCGTTGTTGACCTGTCCGGCGAGATAGACGGTATCGCCGTGCATAACCGCCTGGCTCATACGCGGTCCGACTTCAAAACGCTGGATTTGCGCCATCTGGAGTTCTCCGTTTCTGGAATGGTGACCCGTGATACCTGGGTCGGCCGGGGAAATTCAAGCCGTGCGGTACATATAGTCCCGGGTCAACGGCACGGTCTCGAGGCTCTTACTCATCTGGATATGGAAATTGACATGGAAACCATAGTGGAAAGCGCCTTCCGCCGTGGCCAGGAAGAACTCCCACATCAGGCAGAAGCGTTCGTCGTAAAGTTTTTTGATTTCCTCGCGCTTATTCATAAAGCGCTCGCGCCAGGCCCGCAGTGTCGCCGCATAGTGCAGGCGAAGAATCTCGATATCCGTGACGATAAGCCCCGACCGTTCGATATGGGGGACGACCTCGGACAGGGCCGGCGAATAGCCGCCCGGAAAAATGTATTTATTGGTCCACCCGTCCGTCGCCCCCGGCCCATCGGTACGGCCGATGGTGTGCAGCACCGCCACGCCATCCGGGCCCAACCGGTCGCGGATGACCTCGAAGAAGGTGCGATAGTGGGGAAGGCCCACATGTTCAAACATTCCCACCGAGACCACGCGGTCGAAGGTCTCGGTCACGTGGCGGTAGTCCTGCAAACGGAAGGTGACCCCGTCGCCGACGTTGGCCGCGGCGGCGCGGGCATTGGCGACCTCGATCTGGCGCTCAGAAAGGCTGATTCCGACCACCTTCACGCCATAGGTCCGGTGCAGGAAAAGCGCGAGGCCGCCCCAGCCGCATCCGATATCAAGAACCGCCTGCCCGGGACGCAGGAGCAGCTTGGTCCCGATGTGGGTCATCTTTTGGATCTGCGCCTGTTCCAGCGCATCTTCGGGCGTGCGGAAGTACGCCATCGAGTACTGCATCTGGTCGTCGAGGAACGTGCGATACAGCGTGGTCGACAGATCATAGTGATGCGCCACGTTCTGACGCGAACGGGTGACCGGGTTATAGGTACGCACCAGCGAGGTCAGACGCTCGGCCGTCTTCATGGACCGCGCCAGCCAGTGGCCGTGATACCCCGCGAGATTGGACATCACGAGCGCCAGCATCGTGTAAAGATCGGCGTTCTCCACCACGAGCGTGCCGTCCATATAGGCCTCGCCCGCATGAAGGGCCGGGTTCTGGAAAAGTTTCGTGCCGAGGCCGGGGTCCTTGAATCTGACGGTCACGTTGGGGTCGCTGCCGTTGCCGCAGACATGCGTCTGCCCGGCATGATCGATGATTGTCAGCGTACCCTTTTTCATCAAAGGGTGAAGGAAGCGCGCGAACAGCACTGGAGCCAACCTCGTGATTTGGACGCATCAACCTAGCACGCCGCGCGGCGCGGCGGGCAATCAGTCAATCGGCGCGATCGAGCGGCCCACGGCCTCGGCGACACGAATTCCATCGACGGCGGCCGAAAGGATGCCACCGGCATACCCCGCCCCCTCTCCCGCCGGATAAAGCCCAACGGTATTGATGCTGCAGAAATCCTCGCCCCGCTTGATACGAATGGGGGACGACGTGCGTGTCTCGACGCCGGTCATCACCGCATCAGCCCGCGCATACCCTTTGATCTGGCGGTCGAAGGCCGGTAACGCCTCGCGGATGGCTTCGGCGACATACGGCGGAAGGCAGAGGCTCAAGTCCGTCAAATGCACCCCCGGCTTATAGGAGGGCGTGATATCGCCGAACGCCGTCGACGGCTTGTTGGCGAGAAAATCGCCGACGAGCTGCCCTGGGGCTTCGTAAGTGCCACCGCCCACCTCGAACGCGAGCGACTCCCAGTGACGCTGGAAGTCAATTCCCGCAAGAGGATGCCCGGGATAGTCGGCCGGCGAAATGTCCACAACGATCCCGCTGTTGGCATTGCGCTCGGCGCGTGAGTATTGGCTCATGCCGTTGGTCACAACACGACCCGGCTCGGATGTCGCGGCGACCACGGTGCCGCCCGGACACATACAGAAGCTGTAAACCGAACGTCCGTTCGCGCAGTGGTGCACAATCTTGTAGTCGGCCGCGCCGAGAATCGGATGACCGGCGAATTTACCGAAACGACAGCGGTCGATCATGGATTGCGGATGTTCGAGGCGAACGCCGATCGAAAACGGCTTGGCTTCGACATAGACGCCCCTGTCATACAGCATCTTGAAGGTATCGCGCGCGCTATGTCCGACCGCGAGCACGACATGATCCGTCCGGATTTGTTCCCCGTTCTGCAGGGTCACGCCGCGTACCTGACGCGTCCCGCCCGGCGCGGTTTCGATATCGATGCTGTCGACCCGGCTTTGAAAGCGAATTTCCGCACCAAGCGATTGCATGGTGGCGCGCATGTTCTCGACCATCGATACGAGGCGGAAAGTGCCGATATGCGGCTTGCTGACGTACAAAATTTCCTCAGGCGCGCCCGCCTTGACGAATTCCGTCAGCACTTTGCGCCCGCGATGCGCGGGGTCCTTGATCTGGCTGTGCAGCTTACCGTCCGAGAACGTACCCGCGCCGCCCTCTCCGAACTGCACATTGGATTCCGGATTGAGGACACGTTTGCGCCAGAGCCCAAACGTATCGACGGTGCGCTCGCGCACGATCTTTCCCCGCTCGAGGATGATCGGACGGAATCCCATCTCGGACAGGATAAAGCCGGCAAAGAGACCGCACGGACCGGTGCCGATCACGACAGGGCGATGTTCGAGGTTCGATGGCGCGCGAGCGACAAACTTGTAGGACGTATCGGGTGTCGGACCGACGCCCTTTTCCCCCGCCGCGCGGCGCAAGACGGAGGCTTCGTCCTTAAGTTCGACGTCGAGAGTATAAATGAGGCTAATGGCGCCGACTTTGCGCGCATCGTAGCCGCGGCGGAAGATCGTGAACGCGACAAGGTCGTCCGCCGAAATGCGAAGCCGCTTCAGCACCGCCGCCTTCAACGCGCCTTCGGGGTGGTCGAGCGGCAGTTTGATTTCCGTCAGCCGCAACATCTTTTTAATGCACGAGTTCGCGGGTTTTCAGGAACGTGATGTCCGGATTGTCGTCCGTCGTCCGACTGAGATGCCAGGCGTTGCGGGCGAGGAAGACCGGCGCATTGTCGTGGTCGTCGGCGACGGCGATACGGTTCGAATCCAGGAACTTCTTCAGTTTCGCGGGATCGTCCGCCTTCAGCCAGCGCGCCGTCAACAATTCGGTCTGCTCGAACTTCACCGGCACCTCATACTCGGTGCGGATGCGGTCGGCGAGGACGTCGAACTGAAGGGAGCCGACGACGCCGACAATCCAGTCGGTGCCGAAGCGCGGGCGGAAGACACTGGCGGCGCCCTCTTCCGCGAGTTGCTGCAGCGCCCGGCCAAGGTGTTTCGCCTTGAGTGGATCTTCCGGACGGACGGTTTGCAAAAGTTCAGGCGCGAAGACGGGAATTCCCGTGAAATGCAGTTCCTCGCCTTCCGTCAGCGTATCACCGATACGCAGGTTGCCGTGGTTCGGGACCCCGATGATATCGCCTGGCCAAGCTTCCTCGGCGGTGGCGCGTTCCTGCGCCATAAAGAGCTGCGGATTTGAAATGTTAAGTGTCTTGCCCGAGCGCACGTGAAAAAGCTTCGACCCGCGTTTGAAGTGACCCGACGAAACGCGCACGAAGGCAATGCGGTCGCGATGCTTGGGATCCATGTTCGCCTGGATCTTGAAGACAAAGCCCGACACGTTCTTTTCGGTCGGCACGACGGGCCGTTCCGCCGCGGACTGTGGCCGCGGCGACGGCGCCATTTCGGCAAGCCCTTGCAAGAGTTCGCGAACGCCGAAGTTGTTCACCGCGCTCCCGAAGAAAACAGGCGTCATATGACCTTCGAGATAGGCTTGGCGGTCGAAGGGTTTGCAGAGCCCGCGGACCAACGCCACGTCCTCGCGCAGTTTCGCAGCCGCCGCGGGCGGCAAAAGCTCATCGAGCTTCGGATCGTCGAGGCCCTGGCATTCGATACCGGCGTCGGCCTTCTCGCCCTTCGTACGCGCCATGAGGATCAGGCGGTCGTGCAGAAGATCGTAGCACCCCAGAAAGTCACGCCCCATCCCGATCGGCCAACTGGCCGGCGACACATCGAGTGCAAGACGGTTCTCGATCTCCTCGAGCAAGGCCAACGGCTCCTGACCTTCGCGGTCCAGCTTATTGATGAAGGTGGCGATGGGCATGTCGCGCAGACGGCAGACTTCAAACAGCTTCAGGGTCTGCGTTTCGATCCCCTTCGCCGCATCGAGCACCATGACCGCGGAGTCCACCGCCGTCAGCGTGCGATAAGTGTCTTCGCTGAAATCCTCGTGCCCCGGCGTGTCGAGCAGGTTGAACGCATGACCGTCATACTCGTAGCTCATCACCGCGGAGGTGACGGAAATCCCACGTTCCTGTTCGACTTTCATCCAGTCCGAGCGCGCACGGCGGCGTTCGCCTTTGGCTTTGACCGCGCCGGCAAGCTGGATCGCGCCGCCGAACAGGAGGAGCTTTTCCGTCAACGTGGTTTTTCCGGCGTCCGGGTGAGAAATGATCGCGAACGTGCGGCGGCGCGCGACTTCTTTGGGCAACTGTGCCGACATGACCTAACCTTCGTACGCGTCCAACTGAAGCTCTACCCGCAGACCGTCCCAGTCGGGAAGCGGCCGGATTTGGCAGCATAGCCGGGAATTTTCGGTCCGATAGTCGGACATATCCAGCAGGTCAACCTCTTCCCCGCGCGCCGCGCCGACACGGTCCAGCCACGCGGAATCCACATGCACGTGGCAGGTAGCGCATGCCATGGCCCCACCGCATTCGGCGCGAATGGGCAAGCCGGCCGCGCGCATGGCGTCCATGATGCTGGCGCCCGGACGGACCGGAACCTCGTGGGCGGTTCCATCGGGCATTGCGACGACGACTTTCATTCCGGCCTCTAACGGTCCAGGCCGGTCGAGCCGCCGTTCTTACGAGACGCCCAGTTTGGCCTGGAGGGATGAACTGGAGGTCGTGTGCTCGAACCTCAGCTTCTGATTTGGCCTTGCATAATGGAAAGAGCCGTGGGCCATCAAGGCCGATTCGTGGAAGCCCGACAGGATCAGCTTCAACTTGCCGGGGTAGGTGCACATGTCGCCGATGCAAAAAATGCCCGGAATGCTGGTTTCAAAGCTTTCCGGCGAGACGGGGACGCGGTTGTTCTCAAGGTTGATGCCCCATTCGGCAATCGGGCCCAGCTTCATGGTCAACCCGTAGAACGCGAGCATCGTGTCGCACGGAACATCGAATTCGCCTTTCTCGGCGCTCTTGAGCGTGACGGACGTAAGTTGTCCCTGATCGCCGTTCAGCCGCAGGATATCGCCGATCTGGAGATCGACTTTCCCGTCCTTCACCAGCGCATACATCTGGTCGACGGTGGCCTGCATGCCGCGGAACTCGTTGCGGCGATGAACGAGCGTCATCGTACGTACAATCGGGTTCAGGTTGACGGTCCAATCGAGCGCGGAATCCCCACCCCCGGCTATCAAAAGCGACTTTCCCTTGAACTGCTCCATCCTGCGGACCGAATAGAACAAGGACTTTCCCTCGAACGCGTCGAGGCGATCGAGCTTCGGTTTCTTCGGAACGAAGCTGCCGCCGCCGCCGGCGATGACGATGACGGGCGCCTCGATGACCGTGCCGAAGTCGGTGACCAAGCGCCAATGGCCGCTTTCCAGTCTGTCGAGCTTCTCGGCCATCTGCTGGAAGTGGAACACAGGTTTGAAGGGCTCGATCTGCGCCATCAGGTCGTCGGTGAGTTCCTGGCCTGTCACCTTGAGACGGCTCGGGATGTCGAGGATGGGCTTCTCGGGATAGAGTTCGGCGCATTGGCCGCCAGGACGGTCGAGAATGTCGATCACATGCGACGACAAACCCAGCAACCCAAGCTCAAACACCGCGAAGAGCCCCACAGGCCCCGCGCCAATAATGATCACATCCGTTTTGTGCGACTGGCTTCCGGCGTCAGGCATGGTCCCTCCCCTTTCAAGGACGCGGACTAAGGCGCGCCGATCCGTGATCAGCGCGTGTGCTTAAAAGCACGCCGGACGACGACCTTACCTACTGCGCGGTGAAGATGACGAAGCCAAAAAGTCTTCCCACTGCCCCGGCGTATCGAGATCAATCAGGACGCCAGTGTCGTCAAATTCGACCTCGTAAACAAGGGACTCATTGGCGCCGATCATATGACGCGCGCCGACGTCCCCCGAGATCTCCCGCATCTCCTGGAAGAAGCGCCGCCCCCAAAGAATCGGGTTCCCGCGCTTGCCGTGGTGGGTCGGCACGCCGATTTCGCGCCCTTCCTGGGGGTCGAACGCGGCGATCAGCCCAGCGACGTGGCCGGTTACAATCGCGGGCATATCGCCGAGACAAATGACCGCCCCCGACGCATCGGTCGGAACGGCGCCGACGCCGACATTGAGGGAGGTCGAAAGCCCCTCGGCGTACCGCGGGTTGTGGACGACGCGCACGTTAAGCCCATGGAGGGCCTTCTCCACCCTCTCGGGTTCATGGCCGGTGACCACAATCACCTCCGCCACGGGCGCGGCCAGGGCTGCGCTCACCGTGCGGCGCACGAGCGGAATCCCCTCGACGTCCATAAGAAGCTTGTTGCGCGCGCCCATGCGGCGCGACTGGCCTGCCGCAAGAACGATGGCAACGACCTTCGCCGACGAGGCCTGCGGCGGTTCATGGACAGCATCGGCGCGCGGCAATGGGCGGCTTGGCGTATCCACAAGGAGTCCACCTACGCCCATCCCCATGATATCGCGCGGCCGCACGGGAATTTCGGCCGCCAACCGCTGTAAGACCCAATCGGCCCCATTGAGCCGTGGAGAACGCGCGCACCCCGGCAAAACAACAACGGGCGCGGCGCCCATACGTCCAAGCACCAGCAGGTTGCCGGGATCAACCGGCATCCCGAAATGCTCCAGTTCACCGCCAGCGGCTTTTATCGCCGCGGGAATGACGTCGCCGCGGTCCGATGTCGCCGAGGCGCCGACCAGCAGGATCAGGTTTGCTTGCGCATCCCGCGCGGCGCGAATCTCCTGCGCCACCGCGCCGACATCGTGCGGAATCTGGGTTGAGCGAACGACAACGCCATCGATCTGCGCGATGCGCGCCCGCACCACACTCTCGGTGGATGCGACAACGGAAGATTTGAGACCGGGAAGAAGGGTCGAGATCATCGCAACCCGCTTGGGTCGAAACGGCGCGAGGCGCAGGGGCGCGGGGCCCAGCGCGCTCTTGACCCGTGCGAGGACGTCCCCAGTCACCGCGAATGGAATGATTTTAACCGTGGCCACGATCTGCTTCGTCCTCGCCATCGCGAGATCCGGCAACGTGGCGATTGTCACCGCTTCGTCGATCCCGTTGGCGGCGTCGACGGCCGCCTTGTCGACGATGACCACACCGTTCGCCTGGGCCAGGAGATTGCATCGTCCCGTGTGCGCAGGTGACGTGTGAGTATCCGATCCGGCCAGAACCGCGGCGATTTCCGCGGCGGCGACGTCCTCCCCGACATCGCCCTGCTCAAGGCGCGCGCCGACCACCGAGGCGATCCCACTGGTTTTCAGCATGCCCACGTCGGCGTGCGAAACAACATGCCCCTTTTTCAGGACCGCCGCGCCCCGGACGGTATGCGCCAGGATGACCCCAACCGCGTCCTCGATGAGGTAGTCACCGAACTTCATGCAGCCTCGGCGCGCAGAGTGGCGACGACCTGGGCAATGATCGAGACGGCGATTTCGGCGGGCGTGAGCGCGTTGATGTCCAAGCCCACCGGGCCATTGATACGCGCCAGGGCGGCGCCGGAGAATCCCAGCGCCTGAAGCCGCGCCAGCCGCGCAGCGTGGGTTTTGCGGCTGCCAAGCGCCCCAATATAGAACGCGTCCGACCGCAGCGCCGCGGCCAAGGCCGGGTCGTCAAGCTTGGGATCGTGCGTGAGCGTGACAACGGCGGTCCTGCCATCGGGTCGCAGGTCCATCATGGCTTCGTCCGGCCACGCGACAATGGACGTCACGCCGGCGACAGCACCCGACCGCGCGAAGGATTCGCGGGGATCGACAATCGTCACGTCGAAACCCGCCATGACCGCCATCGGCGCGAGGACGCCGGCGATATGGACCGCACCCACCACGATCATGCGCAAGGGCGGCGCATAAACGCGTACGAAAATGTCGCCTTCGATCATTCCCGACTGATCCGCGTCGATCCGGCTGCGCACGATGTTCAGTTGCCCCCCGGTCAACGCGAGCTCTCCTGTATGCTTATCCCCCGCAATCAGCGCCGACGCCCCCGAAGGAATATGTGTCGCCGTCGCGCAAGGACGTTTGTCTGTGCGCAATGCTTGAAGCGTCCGCAGAAGATCAGTTTTCATGCGGTCACCGGCTCGACGAAGACTTGGATGCGGCCGCCGCAGGCGAGACCGACCTCCCAGGCCATTTCGTTCGAGACACCGAAGTCGAGGAGCGATCCCTTGCCCGATGCAAGCGTTTCAATCGCGGCCTCGATCACGGCGCCTTCAATGCAGCCGCCGGAGACCGAACCGGTGAACTCCCCCTTCTCGTTCACCGCCATATGGCTGCCCACCGGGCGCGGGCTGGATCCCCATGTCGCGACCACGGTCGCAAGCGCGACTTTCTGCCCCTGGGCGGCCCACCGCGCGAGGTCGTTCAGGGGGTCATCGTGAGCCGAGGGCCGAGAGGTCATTCGAGAATCCGTCGTTGGCGGCACGCAATCTTATCCACAGCCAGAGGCCAGGTCCTACCCGGACCAAGCCTCATCATCGCGACATCTTGGGGTGTCACAAGAGATACATACAAAATCGGGTGACAGTTCGCGCAATTTTTGTATAATTCCCGAAGTCATAGGGGACTTCCGCCAACCGCTCATGCAGACGGCGCGAACTCAAGATTACGACACGAATGTCGACCTAGGCCTCGATCATGCCGAAGCCGTCGCTTTGCGCGCTTTCGGCGACCACCATCCACCTGCTTTTTTGAACGCCGCCGACGCGCCCTTCGCGCGCGCGGACGCATCCATTTCCGTACCCAACTTTCCAAGCGAAGGAGGCGCCGAAAAGAGACGCGACGACCTTGTGCGCGGCATCCGCCCGCACGGGAGTAAGTTCACCATTCAGGAGCAAAAGATCCAGATGGGCAAACGGTCAGCTCGTACAAAAAAGAACTTCCACGAGAACAACGACAGTTTCCAACTGCACGCGATCCCCGGGGGTTGGGATCCGATCGAAGAACGTCGCGACCAGAGTTTCATCCGTCACGTCAAGCCACACAGCGATGCGCAGCGCCAGCTGATGGAGGCTATCGAAAACAATGCGCTGACGCTGGCGATTGGACCGGCCGGCACGGGAAAAACATACTTGGCTATTGCCGCAGCGGTGAAAGCGCTTGAGGAGTCACGCATCGATCGTATCGTGCTGTCGCGCCCCGCGATCGAAGCCGGCGAGGCCCTGGGCTACCTGCCCGGGACGATGGAAGAGAAGATGGCCCCCTACCTGAGGCCTCTCTATGATGCCCTTTCGGACCGCCTCGGCGGCAAAAGGTTGCGTCAATACATTTCCGATGGCACCATTGAGATTGCGCCGATCGCGTATATGCGAGGTCGGACCCTGAACAACGCCTTCGTCGTGATCGACGAAGCACAGAACTGCACGTACGGTCAGATCAAGATGCTGCTCACAAGATTAGGCTGGCACTCGACGATGGTCATCACGGGCGACCCGGATCAAAGCGATCTGTTGCCCGGCGTCTCCGGCCTTGCCGATATCGCCACGCGTCTGAGCACCATCCCCGAGATCGCCGTCGTGCGCTTATCGAAACAGGATGTCGTCCGGCATCCGCTCGTCGCGTGCATGCTCGCGGCGCTGTAGAAACACAAACCGCCCTCAACGGGAATTGAGGGCGGTTCAGAGGTGCGTCCCTGAAACTTGGGGCGGTGCGCAAGCACCGCCCATTTTTTTGGCACCTGTTGAACGCAAGTTCACCATAAATGGTCGACCTGGCCAAGACGGGCGGCCGTGAATTTTATGGGTCCGATGGCTGATTTTCCTTTTGACCCAATATCTCGTAGGCCTAGCCCGGCCGAGCCCCAAAAACTGGGCCTACCGCCGACCGCGTCTTACAGGCTTTAGTTGCCGAAAATAGCGGTCAGGATCCGCATGACGTGGATCTGGGCCAAGGGATCCAGCTTAATGCCCGACGCGGCGAAGTAGACCGTCAGGTTATTGAGGGCATCGTCCTTTTGCTCGGCCGGCGAACGGGCCATTCCGCGGTCGTCGCCGGTGGTCACCAGGCTATAGAGCGCAAGGGTCTGCAGATGCTCGAGGTCCAGTTCACACTGCTTGATCTGCGCCCGCACCGCGTCGGCCGCTTCGCGCTCGGGTCCGCCCAATGCGCCGGCCTCCAGCGCGTCCTTCAGGTTCCGGCGAACCGTTCGGATCGGCTCGACGAAGCCTCGCTGCCAATCGCGCGAGATCTTCAGCGCCGAGCCGAGATAGTTCGCGAGATTGGCTGTCCCCGCGCCGCGATGAGAAAGCCAGATGCAAAACAGGACGATGTTGACGTCGGCATTGAGACGGTTCTGAAGGGCGAGGCACGCCTTCTCCACGCCCTCGCGCTTGTAGGCCCAGGATGCAAAATCCCACAGGGGATTTGCCTTCACCACCGCATCGACGACGGACGGCATGCTTAACGCTTCCGTGGCGGCCGACGCCGCGGCGCACGCGCGGCCGCCTCAGGTTCGCGCCACCGTTTGACTAACCCGGCGTCTATGTCAAAAAGATCCAGAACACGCCCGACGGAATGATCAACGATATCGTCGACCGTTTCCGGACGCGCGTAGAAGGCGGGCAGCGGCGGCGCGATAATCGCCCCAATCTCCGAAAGCTGCGTCAGCGTACGTAAGTGGCCGGTATGAAGGGGGCTCTCGCGCACCATCAGGACAAGGCGGCGCCTGTCCTTCAGCACCACATCCGCGGCCCGCGACATCAGCGTGGACGTGACCCCACAGGCGATTTCCGAGGCCGTCCGGATCGAACACGGCGCGACGATCATACCGCGCGTGGTGAAAGACCCCGACGAGATCGCCGCGCCGAGATCGGCATTGGCGTGAACGACGTCGGCCAGCGCTTTGACGTCTCCGACTTTAAAATCGGTCTCATGCGCGAGGGTCACCTCCGCGGTCTTCGACATTACGAGATGAATCTCGAGCCCCGTCCTGCGGAGCGTTTCCAGAAGCCGGATTCCATAGATCACGCCGGACGCGCCGCTGATGCCGACAATCAGGCGGTCCGGTGTCCGGCGGTCGGTTTTGTCGTGTGTCATAAGCGCGGCGATCCCTCGGCTCTCAATCTCCGGGAACATTAGATTATTTCGGGTTGTGTGTCTCCACGCCGGGGCGCGCCGCACATTGTCCTTTCCCTGGCTTCAAGCGCCGAATTTTCATAAGACAGAAGACGAATGCATGGTGCGAAGGTCTTGAGGAGGGGTTCATGAGCGGGACGGAAATCACGGTCAAAGCCAAGGACGGCGATTTCATGGGCTACTTGTCGATGCCCAGCTCCGGCGCGGGCCCCGGCGTCGTGATCATCCAGGAGATTTTCGGGATCAATCCATGGATTCGTGAGGTGACAGATTGGTATGCGGCACAAGGGTATGTCGCGCTGGCCCCGGACCTGTTCTGGCGTATGAAACCAGGGGTGCAACTCGACCCGACCATCGGGAGCCAACTCCAGGAAGGGTTCGGCTACTACCAGAAGTTTGACGTCGATAAGGGGGTCGAGGATATCCAGGCCGCAATCGACACATTGCGCCGCTTGCCGGGATGCACCGGCAAGGTCGGCAATCTGGGTTTCTGTCTCGGCGGCCTTTTGTCCTTCCTGACGGCCGCGCGGACCGACACGGATGCCTGCGCCAGCTACTACGGCGGCGGCGTCAACACGAAGCTGGGCGAAATGTCCCGAATCAAGGCGCCGACGGTGCTGCATTTGGCTGGAAACGACTCCTACATTCCCGAGGACGCCATCGCGGCGATCTCGGCGAGCGCCAAAACCAACGCAAAGGTCGCGATCCACGTCTACCCCGGGATGCCGCATGCCTTTTGCCGCGCCCACGACCCCAACCACTTCAATGCCGAAGCCTGCACGCTCGCGCATAGCCGGACACTGGCGCTGTTCAAGAGCGCGCTCGGTTAGGAGCGCATCGGGGATCGGCCGCGGCCATGGAAACAATCGATACCGCTAATACGATCCTGCTCTTCGGGTCTGTGCTGGTGCTGCTGGGGATTCTTTCCAGCCTGGTCGCGCAGCGGTTCGGAGCGCCGTTGTTGCTCGTCTTCCTTGTCATCGGGATGCTGGCCGGCGAGGACGGGCCGGGCGGCATCGCCTTCGATGACTACCAGCTGACCTATGCCATCGGATCGCTCGCGCTCGCCGTCATCCTGTTCGACGGAGGATTACGCACCAAAATCAGTCACTTGCGGGGCGCCGTGCGCCCCGCCCTCCTACTGGCGACAATTGGCGTCGTCGTCACCGCAGCGCTGACCGGCCTCGTCGCATCCCTCATCCTCGATATCCCGCTGATCCATGGGTTCCTTCTAGGGACCGTGATTGCGTCGACCGACGCCGCGGCCGTGTTCTTCCTGATCCATGCCGGCGGCGTCCAGATCCGCCAGCGGATCGGAGCAACCATCGAAATGGAATCCGCCACCAACGATCCGGTCGCCCTCTTCCTGACCATCGTCTTGGTGCAGATCATATCGTTGCAGCAAGAAGGTATCAGTCTCGAGCCCGTCGCATTGATCGGCCTTTTGGTCAGCCACGCCGTGATCGGCGCGGTCGTGGGCGTGCTGGGCGGTTACGCGGCGTCCATTGCGCTGAACCGGATCAACCTGCCCGGCGGGCTTCATCCGCTTTTGGTGATCGCGGCAGCTGTCATGATCTACGCCCTGACGTCGGTGCTCTCCGGCAGCGGGTTCCTCGCAGTCTATTTGACGGGATTGATTCTCGGAAACCGGCCGCTCCGCGCGTCCGCCAGCATCGTGACGGTGAACGACGCCGCCACCTGGCTCAGCCAGATCGTGATGTTCCTGGTGCTGGGGCTGCTAATCACGCCGACAGACCTTCTGAGCTATGTGCTGCCCGCGACGGCGGTGGCCGCATTCTTGCTGTTCGTGGCGCGCCCGGTCTCGGTCTGGCTCTGTCTCATGGGGTGCCGCTTTTCGGTCCGCGAGAAACTGTTTGCATCCTGGGTGGGTTTGCGCGGCGCCGTCAGCATCTTCCTTGCCGCGATCCCTACACTCGCCGGCGTGGAACATGCCGACGTGTTCTTCAATGTTGCTTTCGTCATCGTCCTGATCTCGCTGCTTCTCCAGGGATGGACACTGACGTGGACCGCGCAAAAGCTGGGGTTGACGCTTCCGCGCACCACGGCGTCGGTTCACCGCTCGGAGATCGACCTGCCCGGTCAGTTGGCCCTGGAGATGGTCGGATATCCCGTGTCGGCGCAAAGCGCGGTCATGAACGGCGCGGTCGTCCCCAAATGGGCGCGCACGGCTTTCGTGATCCGCGACCAGAACATCATCGAGGCCAAGGACGCCGGCCCTCTCCAGGCGAAGGATTACGCCTATTTCCTTGCGCCGCCTGATCGGGTGAGCCGGCTGGACCAACTATTCGCGGCCCACGCCGAGCTTCTGTCCGCCAACGAACCGTTCTTTGGAGAATTCGCCTTCACCGGCGACGTTCTTTTGAAGGATGTGGCGAGTTTCTACGGACTCGTGGTGGATCCCGCGCATGCCAACCTGAGCATCGCCGACTTCTTCGGCTTGCGCTTCGACGGCAAGCCGGATGTCGGCGACCACCTGCACCTCGGCACGGCTGAGATCGTCGCACGCGAAGTGGACGACGACCGGGTAATCCGCGCCGGCCTGCAATTGGACGTTCTCGCCGACGTCCACAAACGCGATCTGACGCCTTCGGGCTTGGGCGCCATCCTCATGAAACTCGTTCGCTGGCGAAAGAAAGCGGATTAGCGCGCCGGCGCTTCCAACGCCCGCAAAACGCCTTTGTGGAACAACAACGGCGCTCCGCCGAGATTGAACAGACGCCGGACGCGCCCGACGACAATGTCGTGATCGCCGCCGGGATACCGCGCCTCCACCAGGCACTCAAAGTACCCGACGCAGCCTTCGATCAACGGGACATCATCGAGACCATCGTAGGTCGCGACCCCCTCGAACTTAGGGATGCCGACCCGCGCAAAACGCTGGGCGACCGGCTCCTGATCGCCCGCCAAAACGTTCACCGCGAAAGCCGTCGCTTTTTGAAAGCAGGCAAAACTGCCGCCATCGCGGCCGAGGCTCCACAGGATGAGCGGTGGGTCCAGCGACAACGAATTGAATGACGTGACCGTGATCCCTAACCGCTCGCCGGATGCCGAGATTGCGGTCATCACCGTGACACCGGTCGCGAACTGGCCAAGCGCGTTACGGAAACCCCGCTCCGCATCGACGCCCTTGGTGGGATCCAGCCCGGGTTGTCCCCCGATCGTCAAAACGCGTGGCGGTGCTGCGATCACCGCCGTTCGTCGAGTCCATGCGCCAAGGCCTCGTTCGGACCCGGCAACGGGGAGTCGTCCACACAGTCGAGACCCTGGGCGAGGCGCGAGTTCCGATACCCATAAAACATGTAAAGCGCCACGCCGATGATCAGATATGTCCCAAGGATGTACGCCGGAATTCGGTCGTCGTTCATCGCCTTGGTCACGATGTCTTGTATCAGCGGCGTGATCATGATGAAGGCAAAGAGGATGCCCAGCATCGGCGCCGTTCCCAGCCACACCTTCGACCCGCGCGTGCTCCAGCTCGTGACCAGCCAGATGGCCCCGAGAACCAGGACCACCACGGCGCCATATCCCGTCCATTGCGACTGCATGAGCGTACGGAAGATCGCAAGGCCGACGAAGGCCATCAGGACGGAGATAAGAATCATCACCGGCTTGGTAACAAATCCGCCGCCCAACGGCACGCGGAACGGGCGCTCGAGGTCCGGACGGGTCGTGCGGAGCGACATGACGGCGAGGCAAACGATCCCGAACGCAGTCGCCGTGCCCAAACTGACAAGGTCCCCGAGGATCGTGATGGGCAGGAGCGACGCCGCGATGGAGATCAGCACCCCGAGGATAATGGTGCCGACCCAGGGGGTGCGGAATTTCGGATGCACTTTGCAGAACGGCCGGGGCAGCAGCCCATCGCGCGCCATGGCGAAGAAGACGCGCGATTGTCCATAGGTCAAGATCAGCATGACCGACGACAGGCCGGCGATCGCCCCCACCTTGATGAGGAATGAGAAGGCCGGCATGCCCATGCGGTCGACCGCCAAGGCGATCGGCTCCGGCACACCGAGGTCGCGGTAGGACACGACCCCCGTCAGGACCGCGGACACCATGATGTAGATCGCCGTACAGACGAACAATGACCCGAGGATGCCGACGGGCACATCCTTCTGCGGGTTACGCGCTTCGGCGGCGGCCGTGGAAACGGCCTCGAAGCCGACGTAGGCGAAGAAGATGACCGACGCCGCGCGGAAGACGCCCTGCACCCCGTAACTGAACCCGCCTTCGTTCTCTGGGATGAACGGCGACCAATTGTCGAGATTGATGAAGCCGAAACCGAGGACGATGAACGCCAGAAGGACGCCGACCTTGATGAAGACGATGACGTTGTTGACGGTCGCGGATTCTGAAACCCCGATCACAAGCAGCGCCGTAACCGCGAGAATCCCTGTGGTGGCGAGGAGATTCACGTTCCCCGTCACATTGAACGACAGATGGCCGGCTGTGCTGGCGAGCGACTGAACAGTCGAACTCGTGAACTCCGGCGGAATCACCATGCCGAAGTCCCGGAGGAAGCTGGTCACGTATCCTGACCACCCGACGGACACGGTTGCGGCGGCGACGCCGTATTCAAGGACCAGGAGCCAGCCCATGATCCAGGCAAAGACCTCGCCCATCGTCGCATACGAGTAGGTATAGGCGGATCCCGCGACCGGCATGGTGGAGGCGAGTTCGGCGTAGCAGAGGCCTGCGAACCCACAAGCCGTTCCCGCGATGATGAAGGAGAGCATCACGCCCGGGCCCGCGAAATTCGCCGCAGCGTTGCCGGTCATGACGTAGATGCCGGCGCCGATGATGCAACCGATCCCGAGAAGGACCAGATGGAAGGCGCCGAGCGTTCTTTTAAGGGAATGTGTCGCAGCCTCGCGCTGCACTTGATCGACGGATTTGCGGATAAACAGTCTTCCGCCGCGCGGCGTTGCGTCTGACATCAGTCCCCCATCTCTTGTTCGGCCGACAAGCGCCGCACCCTAAGAACGCAAACGTTAAAGGGTGCTTAGGTGCGCCGCAACGGTGGCGCGCATCGCCCACCCACCCGGCAGACCTTTCCTAGCATCGGGACCAAGGCGGCACCTTTGTTCGTCCAGGCCCGTTAACCTCCCTAAATACGGTCTTAAAAACCGAAATAACATATTGATTTCATATAATATTATTAAGGCAAAACCGTTGGCACGCTTATTGCTGAAATATCGCGCGTAGGGCCGCGACCAGCGCGGCCGCACAGGCTATGGGGAAGAGTATTCATGTCCGTCATTGACTTCATTGCTGTCCGCCGCCGCCAGAGCGACACGCGATCTGAAGCCGCTCCGCCGATGAGCGAAAAGACCCGCGCGACACCGG
Source organism: uncultured Rhodobacterales bacterium (assembly GCA_964576515.1). Classification (GTDB taxonomy): domain Bacteria; phylum Pseudomonadota; class Alphaproteobacteria; order Rhodospirillales; family Rhodospirillaceae; genus SHVO01. The sequence continues at coordinate 18,304 of CAZNUW010000014.1, read as the reverse complement.
CCTCGCTGACCGCGAGCCAGTTCACGCGCCACATTTCCCACATCATCGAGGATGAAATGCGCCGCTCCCTGAAGCGCCACGTGGAGGTCATCGACCCGCGCGAAATGATCGACCTCGCCAAGCTGGTTGCGGAATTGAAGGCCAAATACATCGGCACCACGCTGGCGATCGCCTCCAACCGCCAGCCGATCACCGATTCCGAGCTGGAACAGCTCCGCAGCTACCGCGTCAAGATCCAGGAACTTGAAGCCGCGCATAACGAACTCAACGAAGCGATCGCCTCTCAGCTCGTCGAGGTTCGCGGCGTCACGAAGGAATAAACCGCGCGATAGGTTTCGCCAGGTTTTATGAGGTGACCACCACCCCCGGGTGCGGGCCAGAAGGGCCCGGCCCGGGGTTTCTACTTGTATTGGCCGCGGTTGGCCGACAAGCTGCGGCCTTCTTACCGGAGGCCGCTTTGACGCTTAAAATTCTGCATAATCCCCGTTGCTCGAAGTCGCGCGAAACGCTGGCGCTGCTCGAAAGCCGCGGCTTGACGCCGCACGTCATCGAATATTTGAAGACGCCACCAACCCCGGGCGAATTGAAGAGCATCCTTAAGGCGTTGGGCGTTCCCGCACGTGAGATCGTGCGCAAAAAGGAAGCCCTCGAAGCGAAGGTCGATCCGGATGCGCTCAGCGAAACCGCCCTCATCGCGGCAATGAGCGCCAATCCCGCGATCATCGAACGCCCCATCGTGATCAACGGCGCGAAAGCCGCCGTCGGTCGTCCGCCCGAACGCGTCCTGGATATCCTGTAGTCTCCCTTGATCAAAACCAGCCTGACGCATCCGCTGGACATTCCCGCCGTTTCCTTGCCCAGCGGCGGGAAAATAGGCATGACGCTTTGCCCGGGGAAACGCCAACCGCACGCGATCACCGGCCCATGGGAGCGCGATCTCGACCGCGACATGGATGCGATCAAGGATTTCGGGGCGAATCTCCTTATCACCTTGATGGAAACCCCTGAGCTGGCGGCCGCCGCCGTGCCGGCCGAGCACATCCGTGATGCCGCGGTTCGTCGCACTATCGAATGGCTGCATATCCCTATCGTAGATTTCCAACCGCCCGGTGCCGCGTTTGAAACCGCGTGGAAAGCACGCCTTCCTCACATCCTGAAACTCCTGCAAGACGGCGGAAGCATCGTTACGCATTGCCGCGGCGGACGCGGGCGAAGCGGAACGGTCGCCGCAAGGTTGCTGGTCGATCTTGGACATGCGCCTGACGCGGCGATCCGCGCCGTCCGCGACGTCAATCCGCTCGCGATGGAAACAGCGGTCCAGGAAGACTACATCCGCCGACTAAAAGAAGATTGAGCGAATATTACAAGTCGAGCTTCGCGTCTTTGATCAGCTCGATGTTGTCTTCGATCGTATAGAGATTGTGATAAACGGTGTCCTTGAAGAAATTGTAGCGCTGTTCCCACGTGGAATCGCGGCGGCGCCCCTTACTGTCCCAGAAACGCTTGCGCCATTCGTTGATCTTGATCTGCCAGAAGCACACGATCATTCCGATCGCGCGGTAATGAATCTCGACGCTCTCGCGCATGGATTTGAATTTCTCGGGCGTGATGTCGTCGAAGAATTTTTCGATTTTATGAAATTGATCGAAATACCCGTTGAGCGTCAGGATCGTCTGCCGCCCCGCGTTTAGAGCTTCTTGCGTCTCTTCCTTCATTCCGGGGAAGCGTATGCCCAGCACGGTTTGCTCGTGGAGTTTCTTCACGTCTCCCAACAATTCGCGCAAATCCGCGAGGAGGCCGTCATAGACGCGCTGATAATAGGAAATCGCGAGGATCACCTCGCTCAGCTTCGAGATGTAGACGACGATCTCGGTCGGCTCGATCCTCAGCTTCCCGGCGATGTCGATCAGGTTCTTCAACACCGCGCCGCGATTGGCGCCGTCGAGGATATTGGTCAATGACGACCGGCTCGTGACTTTGACGTCCGTACCTTCCAGGATCACCTTCAAGAGACCACGGGAATAGTTGTTCATATAACCTTGGAGACGTTCCAACTCCTTCGGCGGAAGCTTGATCTGCTCCAATTCGGCGTCCGATAGGTAATCGTTGAGGGCCGCGCGCACGGAATAGACGTCGAAACTGCGGACGCTCATCAGGCTGACCAGACGCTGGCGGTCCCGATCGTTGAGGCCGAGTTCGGAGATGACCTCCGCGGCGGTACGCACACCGATCCCAACACCCTCGGCATTGAACATATCCACGACCGGCTTCAAATCGTGCAACAGGACGACCTTGGATTTGCTCAAGGTCTGACTGTCGAACACAGGCCACTTGTTCAGCGGCATTTCGAAGAAGATGTCGATAGAATCGGTCTTAGCCGCCATGGGGAGCAACCTACGGGCACCGGCAACTGTCCCATCATTTTCCAATTCAAGGCATGAGATCAAACGTTTAAAATGGCGTTCCTGGTCGTTTGTCGGCTGCGGGCGCGGGATATTGACGGGGACACCCCTGCGCGCCACTGTGGCCTGTCTGGGAGCCCGAAACCGCCTGGAAAAGAGATCGAGGAACGTCGAGGAATGACGGCTGTCGCGAAATTCGGTGCCGCGCCGGCGGCCAGGAACGACGCCCTAATCCAGCGCCTCGCCAGCCTGAGCGCCGAGTTCGGCGAAAGTCTTGCCGCCAAGATCGACGAAGTCCGGCGCGTGTGGGCGCTGATCCCGTCCGCCCCGTCCGCCGACGAAGCGCGCACCGCCCTCGTCAAAATTCACGATATTGTTCATACCCTCGCGGGAGCGGGGAAGAGTTTCGGCTTTCCCCAAGTCAGCACGGCGGCCGCTCCGCTGGATGGCCTGTTCCGCCTTGTCGCCGAACAGGCAGGCAACGGACCGCCGGACACCCTCACCCGCGAGGAGATCGCTCAGATCGAAATGCTGATCCAAGCCTTGGAGGATGCCGCCGCGGCGCCCGGTCAAGCGATCGATCTGGAAGACATGGCGGGTGCCCCTACGGCTTCGGAAGCGCCCGCCCGGTCGACAACCATTCTCCTCCTCGCCGGTCCATGCGTCACGGACGACGAGCACGTCTGTGGCGCGTTGGAGGGTTTTGGCTATCGCGTGATCCCCGTTAGGACGCCCGCGGACGTCCCACCGGAATTCTCACACGACGGGCGCGGTATCGTGTTCGCGGATATTTCCGCCGGCGACGCCCATCTCGCGCTGATCCGCCATAATATGCCGCTTGCGCATTTGCCGCTCGTCCTGTGTTCCAGCCAGACCGGCTTCGCCGATCGCCTCAACGCGGTCCGGCACGGCGCAACCGCGTTTATCGCCAAACCGTTCGAGCTTGAGCACCTTGTCGAGCGCATCACCGCGCTGGAGGAGAACGACTACGAACGCCCCTACCGCGTCGTCATCGCCGAAGACGATGGACCGTTGGCTTCGTTCTATCAAGCCACCCTTGAGCACGCCGGCATGGAGACGCGGGTGGTGCGCCGGCCATCTCGGTTGTTGGACACGCTGTCGGGTTTCGATCCCGACATCATCGTGATGGATCTTTACATGCCCGAGTGCACAGGCCTCGATCTCGCCCAGATCGTGCGCCAGGTCCCCGCTTACACAACGATCCCGATCCTGTTTCTTTCGACGGAATCCCGGCTCGACCTTCAACTGCGCGCGCGCCATCTCGGAGCGGACGACTTCCTACCGAAACCGTTGCAGCCGGGCCAGTTGATCTCGGCGGTGACAAGCCGGGCCAATCGCTACCGTGAGCTCAAGAAACTGACGGACCGCGACAGCCTCACCGGTCTGCTCAATCACAGCAATATCTTGCGCAATCTCGAGCGCGAACTGAGTGTGGCCGGCCGTACGCAGTCGCCGGTCTCCTTCGCGATGATCGACATCGATCACTTTAAATCGGTCAACGATACCTATGGCCATGTCGTCGGCGATCAAGTCATCCTGCGCGTGACCCATCTGATCCGCAATCGTCTGCGGCGCGTCGATTACATCGGCCGCTACGGCGGCGAGGAGTTCGCGGTCGTGATGCCCAATACGGACGCCGCGACGGCGAAGGAGGTCATGGACAAACTGCGCCAGGCCGCCCAGGACATCGAGCACGATTCCGAACAGGGTAATTTCCGAGTCACGTTCAGCAGCGGCATCGCAACGTATCCCGCCTTCAAGAACGTCCTCGATCTCACCCAGGCCGCCGACGACGCCTTATATAAGGCGAAGCGCGGCGGCCGGAATCAGGTCGTGATTGCCGGCGCCGACGGCCCATGACGGACGCCGCGTCTCCAACCGGCGTCGACATCATCGAGAAGCGCACCGTGTTTCAGGGGTACTTCCGCATCGACGCCTATACGCTGCGTCATGCGCTCTTCGACGGCGGTTGGAGCGGCGCGATGACCCGCGAAGTCTTCGAGCGCGGTCATGCGGTCGCCTTGCTTCCTTATGATCCCATCCGCCGCGAATTCGTATTGTGCGAACAGTTCCGCGTCGGCGCCTACGCCGCCGGCATGGACCCCTGGCAATTGGAAGTCGTCGCTGGGATCATCGAGGATGGCGAAGCGCCCGGCGACGTCGCGCGGCGCGAAACGGAAGAAGAAGCCGGCCGAACCGTCTTGGACCTGTGGCGTGTCCAAAAGTACCTTGCGAGCCCCGGCGGAACCACGGAAACCATCCAGCTTTATCTGGGACGGGTATCGACTGAGGGCGCCGGCGGCGTCTTCGGCATGCCTGGCGAAAACGAGCATATCCGCGTAAAGGTCATGAGCGAGGAGGCGTTACAGCGCCTTCTCGAAGCCGGTGGGATCACGAATGCGGCGACATTGATCATGGCTCAATGGTTTTTTCTCAATCGCGATCATATTCACGCGACGTGGAAGGTTTAGACGATGAGCGATGCAAACACTCCCACCCTTGTCGACACCGCCTGGCTGGCCGCGCATCTGGACGATCCAAGCTTGCGCATCCTTGATGCCAGCTATTTCGTGCCGGGCGGTGTCGAGCCCGCCCGCAAACAATACGCCGAGGGCCATATTCCCGGCGCGATCTTCTTCGACATCAACGATGTCGCCGAGCCTCATGGACCGAAGGATCATACTTTCCCGAACGCCGAGGTGTTCGCGGCCAAGGTCGGCACCCTTGGCGTCGGGAACGGCCATCACGTCGTCGCTTACGACCATATCGGCGGCACATGCGCCGCGGCGCGAGTGTGGTTCATGTTTCGCGCTTTCGGCCATACGCGCGTTTCCGTTCTGGACGGTGGGCGCACCAAGTGGAATGCCGAGGGCCGAGACCTGACGCGGACCGCGTCTCAATTTCCGCCCGCCGTCTTTCACGTCACGGCGCAACCTCGCCTCAAATCGAAAGCGGAAATGGCGGCGAATATCGCGAGCAAAACCTTCCAGACGCTCGATGCACGCGGCAAGGGCCGCTTTGAGGGGACGGAACCGGAACCGCGGCCGGGCCTTCGTTCAGGCCATATTCCAGGAAGCCGCAATCTGCCATTTTTGAACTTCATCGACGCCGATACAAAGACATGGCGGAGTCCGGACGCGATCCGCGCGCAATTCGTCGCTGCCGGAATCGATCTTGCACAACCCTTGGCGACGACATGCGGGTCGGGCGTATCCGCCTGCACCCTCGCGCTCGGCGCGCATCTGACGGGGAAGTCGGACGTCGCGATCTATGATGGGAGCTGGATGGAGTGGGGTGCGGACGCGTCCGTGCCCGTGGCGACAGGACCGGCGGAATAGTCAGGTTCGCTACGGTTGCGCGTATTTGCGCGCCCGCGTGTGAAGCGCCTGGGAAAGATTTTTCTGCAGACCGACGGCGAACAAGGCCTCGGCCACCAGGAAGGCCGGAGCCATGAAGACTTGCAACATATTGATGGTGAACGCGGGCCGGCGCCCCTCAAAGATATGTCCGATAAACTGGATGACCCAGCCCGCCACGAAACAAGCGCCGATGATCGCCCATCGCAGTCCGAGGGACAGCGCCGCGATATCCGCAGCGAAGAGATAGAGCGGGATATAAATGAGCAAGGCGACGAACCCGACCAGCGGCGTGGCGATCAGGTAGCCCAGCAACAAGATGCCCAGCACCAGCAGCGCGCCGTCGGCGAACGCGAGCGGAATCTGCGCAAGCGCGATCAAAATGGAAAAGACGATCACCGGCACGCCCACATAGTGGGTGAGCTGGTTCCGGCGATCCGTATGATAAGCTGCATACATCGCCAGTTGATCGAGGAACCAATCGCGGAAGGCTCGCATCTTGAGTAGCCCGCATCACATTGACGTCGTCATGGTAACCCACCCCCCCTCAAACCACTATGCGCAATAACCTTGTCAGGCTGGGCCGGGACTTCGGCGCCCTCCCGCCCTTCCGGGCGCGGTTCCCGTGGGTCGGCGGCGATCTACAAACCTTGAAGAACACACTGCATTTCAGGCCGCCCGATCTTTCGGCCTATCCGGCGGCCCGGTTGACGCTGCCCATGAGCGACGGCAGCGGCGACGCGATCTGGGCGCATCTGAACACGCCGCGCGACACCGCCGTAAAACCCATGGTCGTGCTGGTCCATGGCCTGACAGGCGGCGAGACGAGCCGGAACATCCTGGCCAGCGCCGCCTACCATCTGGGGCGCGGGCATCCCGTGCTGCGTCTCAACCTGCGCAATGCCGGCCCATCGCTGGGAACCTGCAAACACTTCTATAACGCGGGCCGGAGCCAGGACTTGCGCGACGCCTTGAGCGGCTTGCCCTCGCACCTCAAGGAACGCGGCGTGTTTCTCGTCGGCGTCTCGCTGGGGGGAAATCTTCTGCTGAAGTGCCTCGCCGAGCGGTCCGGTCTTTCTCAGGTCATCGGCGCGGCCTCGGTTTGCGCGCCGATCGACTTGAAGGCCGCGCAGCGGCGTATCATGGCTCCGCGCAACACACTTTATCAGAAACATCTTCTTCGTTGTCTCACCCGGGACGCGCGCCGCGTGTTCCAAGACCCCACAACACGAAAGACCCTCGTGTCCATCCGCACGATCTACGATTTCGACGACCTGATCGTCGCCCCGCACGGCGGGTTCGCCGGGGCCGACGACTATTATCGGCGAAGTTCGGCGGCGCCCTTGCTGCCGGGCATCGAAGTCCCGACCCTCCTGCTAACGGCCTTGAACGACCCTTGGATTCCCGCCGACGCCTATCTGACCCCGTCGTGGCCGGTCCAGGGTCCCTTGTCGGTGGCCGTGACGTCCGGTGGAGGGCATGTGGGATTCCATGGTAAGGACAGCCCGGTCCCATGGCACAATCGCGCCATCGGGGCTTTTATCGACACCTTGTGCTGACCTTAAGAATGCCCGACGTCGACGTCGTCATCGTGAACTATCGTTCGGCAACCTACACCGCGGCCTGCGTCGACGCCGCGCGAACCGTGGCGAACGCCGACGGCATCGACATCAATATAGTCGTCGTCAACAATGGGGACGCGCAAGAAGAGCTCGAGACGTTGGTCGCCGCGCGGGGGCAGGCAACCATCCTGCACAATCCCGACAATCTCGGTTTTGGCGCGGCCTGTAATATCGGCGCGAGCCGCGGACACGCCAGGCTCATTCTTTTCCTGAATCCAGATGCGCTTTTGAAGCCGGGATACTTCAAGGCGACGGTCGCGTTCATGGATGGCGATACCGCCGGCGTCGGCATCATCGGCCCCGCGATCGAGAACGAAAGCGGTGTGGTCACACGGACATGCGCTCCCCTTCCCGGGATGACGGCGCTGATCGCAAGGACACTGGGCCTCACGCAAGGGTTTCTCCCGGCGCGCGATCACGCCGCTAGCGGCAGGGTCGGTCAGGTCATGGGCGCAGCCCTCATGATCCGGCGCCCCTTGTTTGAGGATCTGGGCGGTTTCGATACGCGCTACTTCCTCTACTATGAGGACGTCGATCTCTCGGCGCGCGCGGCCTCTCAGGGTTTCGCCAGCTACTATTTCACCGAAGCGCGCGCGGTCCATGTCGGCCGCGTCTCAAGCTCGCAAGACGGCGGGATGGCGCTGGCCCTCTTCCTGCGCAGCCGCTTTACCTATGCCCGTCTGCATTTCGGCGTGATGGCGCAAGCCGTCCTTGTTACGCTGAGTTTCATCGCCGAGTTGCCCTTGCGCCTTCTCGGAACGTTTGTACGGCGGCAAAGCATCACGGGCCGCGCTGTGTTGCGCGCCTATCGGCTTCTCGGCATGAGTTTGACGTCTGGAATCCCCATCGTCGCCCTTGCCCGCCGGCGAGAAAGCACGTGACGCGGATGTCTAAAACGATCCTCGCACTCACCCGATATGACCGCCTGGGCGCCAGCAGCCGTGTGCGCGTACTGCAGTACATCCCTGCGCTTGAGCGCCGTGGCTGGCGTGTCGTCGTTCACCCGCTTTTCAGCGAATCCGACCTCGTCCGGCTTTACAAGGACGGACGCCGGTCGCCGGCGCGCCTGCTCGCAGCGCTTGCCGAACGCGTTTCAACGGTCCTGAAGCGTCGCCATTGCGACATTGTATGGCTTCAGCAGGAACTCTTTCCCTTCCTGCCCTTCGCGGCGGAAGCGCTCTTGTTGAAAGGACGGAAACTGGTCGTCGACTACGACGACGCGCAGCATCTGTATTATAAGAATTTGAACGCCGCATGGGGACGACGCATCTTCGCCGACAAGATCGACCGCATCATGGCGCGCGCGGACGCGGTTACGGTCGGCAGCCCCATGATGGCGGACTATGCCCGTTCCGCCGGGGCGCGGACCGTGCGTTTGATCTATAGCGCGGTCGACACCTCCGCGTTCTCCGCCGCGCCGCCAGCGGGGGCGCCGTTTACCGTCGGCTGGATCGGTACGCCGATGACGGCAACCCAGTCGCTACACCTGATCAAAGAGCCGCTGGCGCGATTCCTTCGCGAGACGGATGCGCAAGCGATATTCATTGGAATGGAACCATCCCAGTTTCCCGATCTTCCGGGCCAACGGATCGCATGGAGCGAGGCATCCGAGCGCGACACGCTTCCAAAATTGTCGGTCGGCCTGTGTCCTTTGGACGATAGCCCGTGGACCCGTGGGAAAAGCGGATACAAGATCATTCAATACATGGCGGCGGGCCGGCCGACCCTGACGTCGCCCGTCGGCATCGCCGCCGACCTCGTGGAAGACGGAGCAACCGGATTCCACTGCCGGACACCGGACGACTGGTACCGGCGCCTGCACCAGCTTTACGCCGACCGCGCCTTGCTCAAGGCGCAAGGCGCGCATAGCCGGACGATCGCCGGAGCGCGTTACGATTCCGCCGTCGCCGCAAACGAACTTCACGGGATTTTCGAGGATTGTTTACGTGACTGAGGTGTTGTCAGTTTCCCCGGAAACCACACGGTGGCCCCGGACGGCGCGTGTGGCGGGTTTCATGACGCTCCTGTCGGTCCCGCTCGTGGCGTGGAGCCGCGATCTCGCCGTCGCGACACTGATCCTCGCGGTCCTTTCGCTTGCGCTTCAGGGAGCCGCGCGCCCCCCATCCCCTGCGCGCGTGTCGCCCGCCGTCGCCGCAATGGCTTTTATTCTTCTGTGGAGCTTCGCCTCTATCTTCTGGGCGCCGCATCTCCCGTGGGACGCCTGGCTCAAGACCGCGGTGATCGTGACCTTGGGCCTTGCCGCGGGCCGTCTCCTGATGCGCCAATCGGGCCGGACCCTCGACCTTATGGCCACCCCGGCGATTTGGGGCGCCCTCGCGCTCGTGCTGGTCCTCGTGATCGAACGCCTGACCGACGGCGCGCTGATCGGACTACATCGCCAGACTGAAACGGTGTTTCAGCGCCTCACCGCCCTTACCGGAGGCCTGGTGCTGGCCTGTTGTACCTGCTTCGCGGTGGCCGCGGTTATGGCCAGATTTATAGGCGCGCTGGTCGCCGTTCCTCTTTGGACCGGCGTCATCCTCGCCGTCAGCTTGGCCTATCCGATGGACGCCGAGGTTGCCGCGCTCTTAAGCGGTGCATTTGTCTTTGCGGCCGTATTTGTGGGGGGGCGCAAGGTCGCCATCGCGGCGATGATCCTATTGGGTCTCGTTCTGGCGGGATGGGGATTCGCCGCGGAAGCTGCGGCGGGCGCCGGTTTGCATCAATGGTTGATCGCCAATGTCGATCCCAATTGGGGCTATCGCGTCGAGATCTGGAGATATGTCAGCGAACTGACGCGCGGGCGGATCGTGGAGGGCTACGGCTTCGACGCCGCGCGTGTGCTGGGCGCTTCCGCGTCGCTCATGCCGTCTTTCCAGGGCAAGACGTCGTTCCTGCACCCGCATAACGGGATGCTCCAGATTTGGCTGGAACTGGGCCTGGTCGGCGTGGCCGGCGTGCTGCTCGCCGCCGGTCTCGGTTTCAAATCTTTCCTGAACCGCGCGCCCAACCGCTTCGCGCTCGCGACCGTCTGCGCGACGGTCACGGCCTGCGCCGCAATATGGTCCTTAAGTTTCGGCGCATGGCAGGGCTGGTGGGTGGCGGTGCTGGCGGTCACGGCGGTGACGACAACTTTCGCGGTGCGCGTCATAGGCGCCGGAACGCGGGCGCCGGAACGCAAGCGCCTCCTGTTTCTTGTCACCGAGTTCTATTTCTTCGACGCGCTGAAGAAAGAACTGACACACGGCGCGCGGGCGCAAGGATACGACATCTACGTGATCGGCCGTTGCCGCCCGGAGGATCTGACGCGGGATCATGACGGCATCACCGTCATCCCGTTTGAATGGAAACGCTCTCCCTCGATCCTTGTCTCACTCGTCTATTTCATCCCCGATCTGATCCGTGTCGGACGTCTGCTCGGCGCCGTCGATCCGCACGTCTTGCACAACATTGCCTTGAAACCCGCCATCGTCGGTTCGTTGGCCGCGATCGGCCGCGATATCCGGGTCATCAACGCCATCCACGGCTTCGGTTTTCTCTTCTTCAGCCGGTCGCTCCTCGCACACCTCGTTCAAGCCGGGTGCGGATATGTTTTGAAACTCTCGGCGCATGCAAACGACGCCCTGCTCTTGGTCATCAATCGTCACGATCTCGCCCTTGCCCGGGACCGTATGCGCATCCCGTCGGCGCAAATTCAGTTGGTCCACGGCACGGGGATCGACCTTTCGCGCTTCGGCGTCCTTCCCGATCCTCCCGCGCCGCCTTTCCGTTTCCTGGTGATCGGCCGGTTGCTTTATATGAAAGGGATTCAAGTGGTGGTCGACGCACACAGGCGTTTGCGTGAGCGTGGGATCGCGGCGGAACTGATCGTGTGCGGCGCGCCCGACGCGGACAATCCCTCGTCGATCCCGGAAGAGGTGCTGGCGGCGTGGGCCGCTCTGCCGGAGGTCACTTTCACCGGGCAAGTGTCCGATGTCAGGCCCTACCTCGCCTCATGCCACGTCCTGGTCCACCCTTCGCTGGGCGGGGAAGGTTTGCCGCGCGCGCTGTCGGAGGCGGCGGCCAGCGGCCGCGCGTTGATCGCCACAGATATTCCGGGCAACACTGAAGTCGTCATCGCGCATGAAACCGGATTGCTTGTTCCCGCAAACGACGCCCAGGCCATGGCCGATGCGATGGCCTGGATGATCGCCCATCCCGCCGAACGGCTCGCCTACGTGCGGAACGGGCGGGCCATGATGGAACGTGAATTTTCATCCGAAGCGATCACGCGTGTTCATGCCGGCTTTTATCCCGCCGAAAAGACCGGCGCGCCTTATTTGGAACTATTGCCCCAGGCGTCGTAGGTCTGAAGGATATCCTCAATCGCCTTCTTGTCGGCGTTGCACGCCGCCAGCGCCGCGCCGAAGACCTCAAGCGCCCGCGCCGCATCCCGTTGCGTCGCGTCCCGCCGCGGACGATACGGCCCCTCCGTCGGCACTAACAGGACGGTCGGGATTTGCGGCGGCGGCAGGGCGATAAGACGCGTCTCCTGCTGGGGCGTTTGGCAGGCGCTCAAGCTGGTCGCGCAAAACAGGAGCCAACGGCCCGTCTTCTTCCATCGCTGCATCTGAAATGACCTGTTGCCGGTGTTCGGACTGCGCATAAATCTGACGTTTCGTCAGCGCGGCGACGGCGGCCCGCGCGTCGGCTTTGATCCGCACCCCCGCATGCTCGCGCGCGAGCGCGGCATTGGCATTGCCGATCGCGATGGCGGCTTTACGTTGGATTTCGCCGACCTGCGCACGCTCCGCGTAATACGAACCGCGAAACCAAAGCGCGGCCATGACCGCGACAATCACGGCGTAGGGCGCGCCACGGCGCAACAGCGACAATACGACGCTCATTCCCACACCGTCATCGCCCGCCGCCACCTTTTGATATGATCGACGTAGGCGCGGGTTTCCGACGCGTTTCGAGGCCCCGTCACGAGGTGCAGGCATTCCCGCACCGCCGTCCACGCCCGCGCGTCGCCGCACAGACGTTGCGCCTTGAGGATGTTGCCCAGACCCGCATTATAGGACGCCTGCGCGAGGTCTTGCCGCTCGGCGATAGGTCGGTCGCGCAGCCAGGCGCGGCGCAACTTCGCCATGTAATAAGCGCCGGCTTCGATTGCGGTCTCGTCGTGCGGCGTACCGGATATACCCAGTTCGCGTGTCACATCCCGCCAGGTCCCGGGCATAAATTGCGCCAAGCCCAAGGCCCCGGCCGGCGAAACCGCCCGCGGGTCGAGGCGCGACTCTTGATACAACTGCGCCTTCCACAACAACCAGTCGGGCAGATCCGGCCACCAGCGTTTGACCGCCTGTTGGATCGGCCGGTCGTACCTATCCGTAAATCCATGCGGCCAGCACGGCGAAGGCCACGACGCGCAGGCCAAAATAACGGGACATAGCCTGAGGATCGCGTTCCATCGCGTCATACACACGTTCCCAATCGATCTTGTTCTTCCGGTCGTAGGCGAGGCCAATCCTGTAAAGCGACGCCGCCGCCACACAGAACGTCAAAGTTTTGGCAAGAAGGCTGAGAGCGAGGAGTTCCAGATCAGTCACGCGTGTCGTCCTCCAAAATACCGTCCATCAGCAGGCGCTTTGCGCAATCGAGCATCCAATTGACGCTCGGCGCCTCGGCGGTGCTCATGGCGAAGTAGACGGTCCCGTCCCGGCGCTGACCGATCACGACAGCCTCGCCCAAATCCGCCTTGAGGGCGGCGGTCAGGATTTTCTCCGGTGGAATATCGGACGTCGTGACGGTCCCCAGTTCGATCACCGTGCCCATGGGCGTTGCCTCCTTTTTTTAAAAATGAACGGCGGGCGCGATTCAGCGCACACGCCAATAGGTGACCGCGTCGATCGGCCAGTAATACGTAACGCCGTCGCACGCCTTGATCTCCAGTACGGTGCTGTCGAACAGCACGCCCCAGTCCTTGAAGTCGGCGAGATCGTAGGTGAAACATTTTCCTCGCCGCACGATCTCGATGACCGCCGGGCGTGTTTTGATGTGGGGCATGGCTTACGCCGTCGGCCAGGGCACGCCGTTCACGATCACCCAGGCGAGCATGGCGGCCAGAAGTCCAATAATGCCGCGCATGATCCAATCCAGTCGGCCGTGAACGCGGTCGAACGACTTTGAGATTTCGCCATAAAGCTCCGCGCAAACTTTCTCGTGATTCTCAAGACGCTCCTCGAGAACCACCGCTTTCAACAAGGGATCGAACGACACGTGACCTGCCTTCAAGATAAAGGGTTGCGGAAGTCCCTCACCGCCGCGCGGTGCTGGCAACAATGTCCATTTCCAGCGCTCCCTGGCGCCAGAAGGTCGGCGCCGCGTTCCCCGCGACGGTGAAGCCCACCTGCTCACCTTTGATCCGGACAGAAACTTCACCTGTGGCCGACGTCATCCCAACGGCGGGATAGGTCCGCGACGACGCGCCGCGGACATTCCTGATCTTGCTGCGGAACGTGAGCGTGTAACCGCCCTGAAGATCGTCATGATCGGGGCGCACCCCATTGATGACGATCTGACCGTCGGGCCTCTGATTGAAGGCGCTGGTGATCGACCACGACCGCGGACCGCCGTCCGCGGTGAAATCTTTCTCGTGGAACCACACCGCGCCGCCGGCGTCCACGGAGATGGGAAACTGATATACCGTAGCGTCGCCGTAGCCGGTTCGGTCAAACGTTCCGCAGCTCCACGTCCGTCCCAGCGTGTCATAGACGACATAACGGGAACACTCGTTTCCATCCCGTGAATCGGGGTAGAACCACCAGACTTCCGCGTAGTTCTTTCCGATAACGCGCGAGGCGTAAACCTTGTCGCCCTGCACCCAGGCCAAGTGATCCTTCACGTCCCGCGACAAGGTGCAGTTCAACATCTGCGGCGCAGCCCCGCCGTAGGCGTAGAACGCACCCGCGGGTGTCATCCAGTACCAGACACCGCTGATCTGCGCGGCGGCGTTGGGGCCGATCAAACCACACCCCCGACCCATCTCGATGAAGTCATAGACACTGTTTGGGTTGCCGCTGTAGCGCATCACCCACAGGGCCTCGGTCGTCCATATGGCGTTCTCGCGCGCGCCCGCCATGCCTCTGACGATGCGGCCGCCGGAAGGAAGTGTGGCGCCGCCCGCGAGATTGACACTCGACGGCGTCCAGTGCTGGTTGTCTTCCGCATCCGACCAATCCACCTGAAGGGGATCGAAGGCCCCGTCCAAATTCGATCCGCACGCCACCACGATCCGCTCGGCGGTCACGAACATGGACCCGATTGCCGTGGGCGCGCCGGTCACGCGCTGCGCCGTGGTCAGAACCTGTGCGGACACATCACGCACGACGCCCCCCGCCGCGGCGTCTTTGAAAATCCTAAGAGTTTGATCGCCGCCGCCCGCGAAGAAAGGTAGGCGATAATTTCCGGTCGCCGTGATTCCGGCGCCGACCGTGACACCAGCAACAATGGGCGTCAGCGTTCCAGCAAGAACCGTGACGTTCAAGCTCAAGAGATGCCATGCGCCCGTCTCGGTCGCGATGGATTGCTCCAACGCCGCCGCCGAACCGTTGGCGGTATAGGCCGCGAAACCCGCGCCGGCCGACCAACCCGCCGCCGCCAACCACCCGGCAAAGGTTGAGAACGAACCGTTGGTGACGAGCTCGGCCGCCGCCGTGTGCGGCGCCCATTCATACAAACCTTCGCCACGCGGACTTGCGAGAAGGTTCTGCCCCCATTGATCGAAAGACCAGGTGCGCGGAAAGACATCGAAGGCCGACGCTCCACCCCCGTATCCGCCGACGCCATACCCGCCCGTTCCGAAGCCCAGGCCCGCCAGCCCATCCTCTTGACCGGGCGCGAGATGAACGGTCACGTCGGCCATGAGCGCAATCGGCCCCGCACCGGCGCCGGCGGTTTGCGCCGCCGCGAACGTGAGCGACGTCGCGCTCAACACCTCGCCGACAACATAAGGTCCGGCAATCGTCACACCGTCGATGAGCGGTGTGGACGGATTGAAAAGCGCGAACATCTGTCCGGCGACCAAGCCGTGCGCCCACCCCGTCGCGGTCACCACGGCGGAGGCCGCCGTCGTGGTCAGGTTCAAGGAGGATAGGCTGTGCGATATCGCGGGCGTGATGTCGGTCACCGTGCCGTCCAGATCCATGGCGTATAGGCGCAAGTGTGTCCCGAAAGCCGCCCAGGCGTTCCGGGTCCTATCCTGCCAGGTCAGGATGCCTCGGCACATGCCGGTCAACGGGGTGGCGGTGACCTTTTCCCATCCGTAAATTGTCTCCGGAAGCCCGTTCACGAATCGTATTTTATTCGCGTCGATATAATAGCCTTGGGCGTCGAGAGGGGAGTCGTCCTTCCGAACGCCGGGTTCAAAGGCAATCGGTGTCCAAGTCATGTGATCCTGCCAAAAAAGGCCGTGTTGCGCCTGCGGGCGCGGAAGGCGCCGCCGGCGTGAATCCCGCATCTATAGTCGGCGGGCCCGCCGTGCTAAGACACGGCCCTTACCCGACGTATCGGCGAGTGTTATGGAAATAAACATCAAAGAAGACGAACTTCAGGCTCTCTTGAAACACTTGAGGGCGAACCCCTCCGAGATTTTCTTGCACCGCTTGGCGCGCGATCTCGTCGGCCGCCGCCGTTACCGCGAAGCGAAAGAGCGCGACGAACTTAAAATCACCGAGGATCAGGACAGCCTGTGGCACGACGCCCTCAGCCACAATCTCGGCGGACTGGATAATTGGGGATCTGCCGCGCGGACAGACCGCCTCGTTCGCCCCCTCGCCGCGATCGACCGTGTCTTCTTCAACGCGCCCAAACTCAAGGTGCTGTCCGTCGGGCCGCGCACCGAGATGGAGCTGCTTTCACTTGTCGGGCACGGGTTCGCCCCACACAACATCCGCGGGTTGGACCTCTTCTCCTACTCGCCGTGGATCGATACCGGCAATATGCACGCGATGCCGTATCCGGACGCTTCGTTCGACGTCATCATCGCCGGGTGGGTGCTGGTGTATTCCAGTGATCCTGACCAAGCCTGCCGCGAAATGCTGCGCGTTGCGAAGGATGAAGGCATCATCGCCATCGGCGCGACCCGCTGGACCGAGGAAAAGTGGCGCGCCGAAGGCCGCGGCCGCACCCAGAAACACTATCCCCGCACCGCCGATATCCTCGAGATGTTCGGCTCCGCCGTGCGCAACATCTACGTGCGGCACGACACGCCGTCCGACGATGTCGAAGGACGTTCGATCGTCATTTTCGACGTCAAGAAAGTCTAAATCTTCGGTGTGCGGATAAAATATGTCCGATTATACGACTGAGATCTTGGTCGAAGCGCTTAAATCGATAGAGAGCCTCGCAGGCCCGGAACTTATTGAACAAGCCCGCGGCATTGTCGATGAACAAAACCTTGGCCCTACGCATCGGTTGGGAGCCACGCTTTGGACCATCAATAAACTTATCAAACTTCCACGCGCGCGGCGCTTGGTCGCAACTGCGGTGGCCGAGAAAGCCAACGCGCTGATTGGCCACAAGCCGACGGCGTCGCCGCTGGCCGACGAACTTACGACGGAGGGCATTGTCCGCCTTCCGCCGCTTCTGAGCAGCGCCGAGATTCGCGATATTCTCGATCACCTCGGCAAACACGGTCAAACGTACCCAGAAAACACCTTGCTACACTATAAGATCGACAGCATTGCCAACGCACCGCACGTTCTGGGCGCACTTACGTCCCGCTCCATTCTCGATATCGTCGGGGCCTATCTTCAGGCGTGGCCTTTCCTCGTGGAGATCAGTGCGTGGGAATCTTTGCCGGGCGACGGCGCGTCTTGGGGCGCGCAACTGTTTCACCGGGACAAGGACGACTTCCGCTCCTGCAAACTCTTTGTGTACCTGAACGACGTCGGCTCGAACGAGGGGCCGCATATCATGGTGCGGCGCTCACACGTCGGCGACGATCGGGAGCTTTTTCGCGGCGACGGACGACAGCTAAATGATTATATCGGATTGATGTACGGCTCGTTGGTGACGGAAATAACCGGTCCGGCCGGAACAACATTCCTCGAGGACACGTATTGCTTTCACAGGGGAAAACCTCCCACTGGCGGCCGCCGCATCATCTTGC
Source organism: uncultured Rhodobacterales bacterium (assembly GCA_964576515.1). GTDB lineage: Bacteria > Pseudomonadota > Alphaproteobacteria > Rhodospirillales > Rhodospirillaceae > SHVO01. The sequence goes on along the minus strand of CAZNUW010000014.1, from coordinate 750 downwards.
AGGGGTTATACGGTCTTCTTCCCTACCCACAGCGCGCCGCGAAAATGAGCCAGGCCAAGGCGACTTTCACGCCGGATGATCCGCGCGCGCGGCATGCTATAGGGCTGATTCGGGGATAATGGATGGAAATTGGTCGGATGCGACCGGAAGATGAGCGCTTGCAGTCGAATTTATTCCAAAGACGGACGACTGCAGATGACAATTACAGAAAGACCGCTTTATCCTAGCCGATGTTTCAACGACCAATCCCGAGTGATCACATGGTCTTAGGGGATGAAACTGATCAGCATTCAGGTCATTCGATCCTATGAGTAAATATCCACGTCACGCGCGAGAGTTAGTCGACCTAAAAGAGGCGGCGCGCAAATTCGTCCTTCCTGGAGTCATTCCGAACGTTCGCGTGCTCGACCGACGTCGCTCGGTCTGGACCATTGGCTCCTGCTTTGCGGAAAACATCTTCCGCGCACTGGAAGAACAGAACGTAGCGGCGCGGTTCAATATGCTCCCGGAATATGCAAATTCTCCGGTATTGATGGCCGATCTGCTTCGCTGCGTCCGTTCAGGTGAGGAACACCCCTTCATCGAAGAAAGCGGCATCGTACAAGCGAGGTCATTCATTCAGGCGTCGCAAGCCTCGATCCTGACCTTCGGAATCGCCGCCTCCATGTTCTCGAAAGAGGGTAAGGCGATTGCCGATTGACCGGCCCCCATTGAGTGGTCCGAGTGGAATGTTAATTCAGCATCGGGTGT
>CAZNUW010000013.1:0-127237 GCA_964576515.1 uncultured Rhodobacterales bacterium | reverse complement strand
CGTGTCTCAGTCCCAGTGTGGCTGATCATCCTCTCAGACCAGCTACTGATCGTCGGCTTGGTGAGCCATTACCTCACCAACTACCTAATCAGACGCGGGCCGATCCTTTAGCGATAAATCTTTCTCCCGAAGGAGTCATACGGTATTAGCTGAAGTTTCCCTCAGTTATTCCGTACTAAAGGGTACGTTCCCACGTGTTACTCACCCGTGCGCCACTAGCATCGGGACCCGAAGGCCCCAGCTCGTTCGACTTGCATGTGTTAAGCCTGCCGCCAGCGTTCGTTCTGAGCCAGGATCAAACTCTCAAGTTGACTTGGAGGTATCCTGAACAAAATCAAATCTGCTTTGCACTTCCATGTGGTTAAACAGGGAAAGTGCTTGGCGTATCAGAGATGCTCAAGAAAACGTCCGTTTCACAACGGAACGCCGCCTTCGCATCCCTTTCGCTTTCGTCTCTATCTACAATGTCAAAGAGCGCCTGCCAGACCCGGCAGAAAATTTCGTCCCACCCGAGAAACTTTTGTTTCAGAGCCCCTCGGCTTGGGAGGCCGGGTTCTAAGGGTTCACCGAACCCGCGTCAAGGAACTTTTTCAAAGTTTTTTTCCAAGACGTTTTTTCGAACCAGACCAACAGGTTAACCCTAAATTAAGGTCTTCCCACCGGAGTGTCCGCGGAAGGCGACGTCAGAAGACGCCGTTTTCTTTGGACGGCCTGAAAAATCGTTATTTTTCAGATGGTTGTTCGCGGCCCGGAGGCGTTGAACGGGGCGGGTTATAGGGGGGAACCAATTCTCCCGTCAAGCACACTTTGCGACAATTTTATAACTCATTGATTTTATAGACATAATTTCAGCTATTTCGCCGACCGCGCGGTCGGCTGATGGCGCGCCAGGACGGGGAATCCGCCTCCTAAAGGGTTGTTCCCCCTCGAATCCGGCGCGGGTGCCCTCCTCGATTCAAAGCGATGCCCCGTCTGCACGACGCCGGGCCGGCGCACGCTCACCTACGTTCCGCGGTGCGCTTCATACGCGAACGTGTGAAAAGCTCTTTCCACTACGTTGATCTGTATGAGGATTCGGCGTTGACACCCCGACTCCCGTCCTTCAAAGTTCCAGAAGCCGCGACAATAATATCACATGCAAGAACATTAGCGGTGGAGAGGAGCTAACGCCGGACCAAGGCAGGCCCCGCTTCAGTTTGCTTTGTTAGAACAGGGGTTTCGATGGGGGTTAGCCAACCCGGCACACTTGCGTACGCCTTTATGGGTGCGCTGATTGGTGCCGCTATTACCTACTTCAATCCGGTCGGTCCGGCCTTCCTGGTGTTGGATTCACGCTGGACGTCAGAGTCGCTTGCCGCGATCGCCGAGGAATTCGTTCCGCCGGCGCCCGAACCGGAACGCTGGCTCGAATCGATGCCGGACGTCTTCCGCACCGGCGTCGACGTCGAAACCATCAAGCTGCGCGCCGGCGATACACTACAGGACGTTCTTCTGCGCACCGGCCTCGACAGCTCCACCGCCTCGGGCATTTCGAACGCGCTCTACACGGTCTTCAATCCGAAGCGCCTGCGCGCGGGCCAGGAATTGGAGCTTGAGTACAGGGCGTTTGTCGTCGAAGGCGAGGCGCCGCTCGCGCAGGTCGCGCTTGAGATCAACCCGGGACACAAGGTGTCGGTCGCGCGCCAGGAAGACGGCTCTTTCGCCGCCCGCGAGTTCCACGTGCCGACGCGCAGTGAGTTCGTGCGCGCCGAGGGCGTGATCGAATCGAGCCTCTTTGAGGCCGCGGCCGCGCAAGGCGTGCCGCAAAGCGTGATGACGGCGCTCGTGAAACTGTTCTCCTACGATGTCGACTTCCAGCGCGACATCCAAAAGGGCGACACATTCTCCGTGCTTTACGAACGCAATGTCACCGAAGACGGCCGTACCGTAAGCAATCTCGACGTGACGTACGCCGCCATGAATCTCGGCGGCCAAACGCTGAAACTCTACGCATTTGAGCATCCCGACGGCGGCGTGGAGTACTACAACGAAAAGGGCCAAGGCATCCGCAAGGCCCTGATGCGCACCCCGATCAACGGCGCGCGCCTCACCTCCACGTTCGGAAAGCGCCGCCACCCGATTCTCGGCTACTCGTTGATGCACCGCGGCGTCGATTTCGGCGCACCGACAGGCACGCCCATCATGGCCGCCGGCGACGGCGTGATCGAGAAAGCCGGCCCCAACGGCGCGTACGGAAACTATGTCCGCTTGCGCCACAGCGGCGATTTCTCCACCGCTTACGCTCACATGTCCCGATTCGGCGCCGGTATCGCCGCCGGCAAGCGCGTGCGTCAGGGCCAGATCATTGGATACGTCGGCACCACCGGCCGCTCCACCGGTCCGCACCTGCACTTCGAAATCCTGCGCAAAAACGCGCAAGTGAACCCCATCACCGTGAAGCTCGAGGGCGCGCAGCGTCTCGAAGGCAAGACGCTGACCGCGTTCAAAGGCACCGTGGCCGCAACCGACCACAAGTACGCGACGGTCAGCACCATCCAGCAGTATGCGTCGTTGCGCAGTGTCGAAGAAAAAGTCGCCGCCGAGTAGGCGTTCTCGCTCTTTTCGGGCTTAAGATCCCAAACATGAACGCGATTCGCACGCCGTGCGAATCGCGTTCATGCTTTAGGCGTTCACCTTGATCTTCTGGCCGTCGATGACGAGGCCGTCTTCGCCGGCGGAGATCGCGACCGTCGCGCCGTCGCCGATTCGTCCGTCGAGCACCGCCAGCGCCAGCGGATTCTCCAGATAACGTTGGATGACGCGCTTCAACGGACGCGCGCCATAAACGGGATCGTACCCTTTCTCCGCCAGCCAGGCGCCCGCCTTTTCATCCAGGTCGAGCGTGATGTTGCGGTCCAGCAGACGTTTCGCCAGCCGCGCGATCTGGATCTCGACGATTCGCGACATCTGCGCCTTGAACAGGCGGTGGAACAGCAGGATTTCGTCCAAGCGGTTCAGGAATTCGGGCCGGAACGCCGCGCGCACGCGTTCCATCACCTGATCGCGCACCGCGCTCGAATCCTCGCCTTCGCCCTGATTCGCCAGGATGTCGGCCCCGAGATTCGATGTGAGTACGATCAGTGTGTTCTTGAAATCGACTGTGCGCCCCTGCCCGTCCGTCAGGCGTCCGTCGTCCAACACCTGCAAAAGCACGTTGAAAACGTCCGGATGCGCCTTCTCCACCTCGTCGAACAGCACAACCTGATAGGGCCGCCGGCGCACCGCTTCGGTCAGCGCGCCGCCTTCGTCGTAGCCCACGTATCCGGGCGGCGCGCCGATCAGGCGCGACACCGAATGTTTTTCCATGAACTCGGACATATCGATTCGCACCATCGCGCTTTCGTCGTCGAACAGGAACGACGCCAGCGCCTTGGTGAGTTCCGTCTTGCCGACGCCCGTGGGACCTAGGAACAGGAACGACCCCATCGGCCGATTCGGATCCTGAAGTCCCGCGCGGCTGCGGCGCACCGCGTTCGCGACGGCTTCAATCGCTTCTTTCTGGCCCACCACGCGCTTTCCAAGCTCGGCTTCCATCTGCAGCAGCTTTTCGCGCTGGCCTTCCAGCATTTTGTCCACAGGGATGCCGGTCCAACGCGAGACGACCTGCGCAATGTGCTCGGGCAGCACTTCTTCCGACACCATGCCGCCGCTGCGCGATTCGGCGGCTTTCAATTGTTCCTCGAGATGAGGGATCACTTGGTGTTGCAAGCGACCCGCGCGCTCGTATTCGCTCCGCCGCAAGGCCTGATCCAGCTCCTGGCGTGCGTGTTCCAGCTCTTCCTTCACCTTCGTATCGCCGGCCAGTTTCGCTTTTTCCGCCTGCCAACGCTGCGTCAGGTCGGCCGCCTTCGATTCGAGGTCGCGAAGTTCGATGTCCAGTTTGCCCAGTCGGTCCCGCGACGCTTCGTCCTTTTCCTTCTTCAACGCCTCGCGCTCGATCTTCAACTGAACGATTCGCCGGTCGAGCTCGTCGAGTTCCTCGGGCTTTGAGTCCACCTGCATCCGCAGGCGGCTCGCCGCCTCGTCCATCAAATCGATGGCCTTATCGGGCAAGAAGCGGTCGGTGATGTAGCGATTCGACAGGGTCGCGGCCGACACCAGCGCGCTGTCGGCGATTCGCACGCCGTGATGAAGCTCGTACTTCTCCTTGATGCCGCGCAGAATCGATATCGTATCCTCGACCGTGGGCTCGCTCACAAATACGGGTTGGAACCGGCGCGCGAGTGCGGCGTCCTTTTCGACGTGCTTGCGGTATTCGTCGAGAGTCGTCGCCCCTACGCAGTGTAACTCCCCGCGCGCGAGCGCGGGTTTCAGCAGATTCGACGCATCCATCGCGCCGTCCGCCTTTCCCGCCCCAACGAGGGTGTGCATTTCGTCGATGAAAAGAACGATCTGTCCGGCCGCCGCCGTGACTTCGTTCAGCACGGCCTTCAACCGTTCCTCGAATTCGCCGCGGAATTTTGCCCCGGCGATCAACGATCCGAGATCGAGCGCCAGGAGTTTCTTGTCTTTCAGGCTTTCGGGCACATCGCCGTTGACGATTCGCAAGGCCAGACCTTCGACGATCGCGGTCTTACCCACCCCCGGCTCACCGATCAGCACCGGATTGTTCTTCGTGCGGCGCGATAGGACCTGGACCGTCCGGCGAATCTCCTCGTCGCGACCGATAACCGGATCCAATTTCCCTTCACGCGCAGCTTCCGTCAGGTCGCGGGCGTATTTTTTCAAGGCGTCGTACTGATCTTCCGCGCCCGAGGTTTCGGCTTTACGGCCCTTGCGCAGCTCCGCGATGGCTTTGTTCAAGCCCATCGGCGTCACGCCGGCGTTCTTCAGGATTTGGCCGGCGGGCGTCTTGCTCAACACAAGAGCCAGCAAGAGGTATTCCGCGGTGACGTAGGTGTCGCCCGCCTTCTCGGCGGCCTGGGTCGCGGCATCCAGAAGGCGCGTCAAGTCCTGCGCCATATACATCTGCGTGTTGCGCCCCTCGACCCGGGGCAGTTTTTTTACCTCCGCCTCGGTCTCCCGCAAAGCGCGCGGAGCGTCACCGCCTCCGGCCGTGATGAGTTGCGACGCCAGACCTTCCTTGTCGTCCAGCAACGCCTTCAGAAGGTGCTCGGACGTAATTTGCTGATGATTCTCACGCAGTGCGATCGTCTGCGCGGCTTGCAGGAAGCCGCGGGCGCGGTCGGTGAACTTTTCCATATCCATACGTCGGTCCTCACTCCGGTCCAGGTGTCTCAGCCGGCTCCCAGGTAATGTGGGACCGCCCCGCACCCGTTCAAGGGGTGCAGGGTAGGATATTCCATCGTTTCCCGATACTTACGGGCGCCCGGGCTAACGTGCCCGGGCGGCCCTGTTATTCGCCGGCGCTGGCGTTCGCGAACGAACGGTCGCCACGGCCGCGGCGGCGGCGGCCTCCGCCCTGACGTCCGCGGCTTTCACCGCCGCCGTCCTGGGCTTCCGGAGCTTCTTGCGGCTCCTGCGTTTCAGCGGCAACCGGCTGAGCGTCACCCAAAATGCCTGCGGGCAGCGCGATCTCGGCCTCGTTGCCGTGGTGCGGCTCCGCCTCGGGCGGCGCATTGTGGTGTTGCGGCTGTTGCTGCTGATAACCGCCCGTCGTGTGCTGCGGCTGGTGATCGCCTTCGTAGGACTGACCATTGCCGTAGTTACCCTGACGGTCGCGGTTGTCGTGCCCCTGACCGCCGTCAAACCGGCGCTGCTGGCCGTTCTGCTGCTCGAAGCGCGCGTTGAGCACCCGGTAGTAGTGGTCGGCATGCTGGAAATAGTTTTCGGCCAGGACGCGGTCGCCGGCCGACGTCGCGTCACGGGCCAAGGCAAGATATTTTTCCATCAGTTGCTGCGCATTGCCGCGCGGCCGGTTGTTGTTGCCGTCGAAGTTTGGATTGCGGCCCGGGGGACGCGGTTTTCCGCCGCCACCGTTACGTCCGCGTTGACGTCCCTTCATGTGATTCTGCTTATTGTTCATTCAATCAGTTAAAACGAAAAGCCCCCGGTCGTGACGCCCGCCCTCAATTGATGACGTGGCGAGAGACCACGGCAGCACGGCTTTTTTTGGGGGTGGCACGTCGGCGGTAACTCCAACCGCCGTTTCCGCGAAATTCGCTGCCTCGAACCCCGAGGCCGTATCCTTATTGGACAATGGAATTTCGCTCTTCGCCCTCAAATCTAGTGTCCCAAGGGGCGTTGTCCAAGCCTTTTTTATGACGAGTGCGGCCTTGTTTTCCAAGGAAATCAGCCGGAACGGGCAACCAGGGCTCGGGTTCGACCGGAAAGGTCGGGAACCCGCGATTCGACGCCCAACCCGTTCTTTTCCAGGATCGATTCGACCGCATCTGCCTGGGTGACGCCGATCTCCAGAACCAACCGGCCGTTGGCCGCCAGACGGTCCCTGGCGCCCGGAATCAACGCCCGGTAGGCGGCGAGGCCGTCGTCCCCCGCGAACAGAGCCGCCGGGGGATCGAAGTCGAGCACGTCCGGCGCCAGGTCCCCGCGCTCCGTCTCGGCGATGTAAGGTGGATTGCTGACAATAAGATCGAACGACCCAGTAAGCCCATCGCACCAGTTTCCGGCCTGAAAGACAGCGCGCGGTCCGATTCCGAGGCGCTGCGCATTTTTCGCCGCCGCCGCGACCGCGCGCGGATCCTGATCGATCCCGATGCCCCGCGCGGCGTCCCATTCGCACAAGATCGCGATCAGGATGCAGCCCGTTCCGGTCCCGAGGTCCAAGACGCGCGCCTCCCGGGGCAATCGGTCTTTCATGGCGAGTGCCGCCGAAACCAGCGTCTCCGTGTCGGGGCGCGGATCCAGCGTGCCCGCGTTCAACTCGAATTCCAGGCCCCAGAACTCCCGGCGGCCGAGGATGCGCGAAACCGGTTCGTGCGCGATCCGGCGGGCGCCGAGCGCGTACACCCGCGCGGTCTCCTCCGGCCCGAGAACCTGGTCGGAGCGCGCGAAAAGAAGCGATGGCGTCAGGTTTGCGACGTGTCCCACCAGGATGCGCGCATCCAGCCGCGGCGTATCGAACCCCGCCGCCGTGAATTGAGCGGTCAATGCGTTGACGGCGCGGCCGATGGTCATGTCTTCGGCCATGCCGGCGAACTCAGTTCAACGCCGCCAGACGTTCGGCCTGATCTTCGGCCGTCAGGGCATCGACCAACGAATCGAGCCCGCCGCCCTCCATCACCTCATGGATATTGTAGAGAGTCAGGTTGATTCGATGATCGGTGACGCGGCCTTGCGGAAAATTATAGGTCCGGATGCGCTCCGAACGGTCGCCGCTGCCAACCTTGCTTTTGCGATCGGCGGCGCGCGCGGCGTCGACCGCCTGGCGTTTCACGTCATAAAGACGCGCGCGCAGGATGCTCATGGCGCGGTCGCGGTTCTTGTGCTGCGACTTTTCTTCCTGGCACTTCACGAAGAAACCGGTCGGGATATGGGTGATGCGGACCGCGCTCTCGGTTTTATTGACGTGCTGACCGCCGGCGCCCTGCGAACGCATCGTTTCAATGCGCAAGTCGTCCGGATTGATCTCGATGTCGACTTCCTCGGCTTCGGGCATCACCGCGACGGTTGCCGCCGACGTGTGTACGCGGCCGCTGCCTTCGGTTTCCGGCACGCGCTGCACCCGGTGCACGCCGGATTCGAACTTCAAACGCGCGAACACGTTGCGGCCGGATACGTTAGCGATGGCTTCCTTGAATCCGCCCAACCCGGTCTCGTTCAGATCGACGATCTGGAACTTCCATCCCTTCTGGCCGGCATAACGCTCATACATGCGGAACAGTTCGGCCGCGAACAGCGCGGCTTCCTCGCCGCCCGTCCCGGCGCGCACTTCCAGGATCGCGTTTTTGGCGTCGGCCTCATCCTTGGGGATCAGGGCGACTTGCACCTTCTGTTCCTGCTCCGCGACCAACGGTTTCAAGCGATGGAACTCTTCTTCCGCCATCGCCTTCATGTCCGCATCGCCGCTTTCCACCAGCGCTTTCGCGTCCTCGAATTCCTTCTGCAGACGGCGCAGTGTTTGGATCTCCTCGACGACCGGGCCGATGTCGGAGAATTCCTTGGAAAGCTGGGCGAACTTTTGGCCCGAGGCGTCGATCATCAACGCCTGCAATTCGTCGTAGCGGCCAAGCAGCCGGCTCAGATTTTCGTCAAAACTCATGATTTGTATGCGGCCAGCGCCGTCTCTAGGGTGTTCTGGGGGACGACGGACTGCGCGCCGGTCGTCAGGTCGCGGACCGTCGCATTGCCGTCGCGGGCTTCGTCACCGCCGACGATCACCGCCGCGGCGGCTTTGATCTTATCGGCGCGGTTCATGCGCTTTTTCATATTTCCGCTGTAGCCGACATCGATGATGAAACCGGCTTTACGCAAACGCGCGGCCAGACCGAGAATGACGGCCTCCTCCGCTTCGCTCACCGGGATCAGGGCAATAGGACGCGGCGCTTCCGGTGTCGCTTTCAACAGCATGGACAGGCGCTCGATACCCGCGGCCCAGCCGACGCCCGGCGTAGCCGGTCCGCCCATCTGGCCGATCAGCCCGTCATAACGCCCGCCCCCCATCACGGTGCCTTGCGCGCCCAGCGCGTCGGTCGTGAACTCGAACGCCGTATGGCAGTAGTAGTCGAGGCCCCGCACCAGCGCGGGATTGATCGTGTACGGAATGCCTTGCGCATCCAACCCGGCCTTCACCTTGTCGAAGAACACGCGCGAGGTTTCATTCAGGTATTCCGACAGGCGCGGCGCTTCCGCCACGGCCGCGCGGTCGCCCGGATCCTTTGAATCGAGGATACGCATCGGGTTGCGCTCCAACCGATCGAGGCTTTCCGCCGACAGTTTATCTTTGCGCGCCGACAGGAAGTTCACCAGGACGTCGCGATAGGCCGCCCGGCTTTCGGGGTCTCCCAACGAGTTCAGTTGAAGGGCAACCGCGCCGTTAAGATCCAATTCGGTCAGGATGTGATGACCGAGCGCGATGGATTCCACGTCGGCCTGCGGACCGGGAACGCCAAGCAACTCAATACCGATCTGATGAAACTGTCGCTGACGCCCTTTCTGCGGGCGCTCGTGACGAAACATCGGCCCCCGGTAGAAGAATTTCAGCGGCGTTTGCTGCGCCAAACCGCCCTCGATGAAGGCGCGCGCGACGCCGGCCGTCCCTTCGGGGCGCAGGGTGATGCGTTCGCCGCCCTTTGTCTCGAAGGTGTACATCTCCTTCGTGACGATGTCGGAAGTACCGCCCAGCGTGCGCGTGAAGACTTCCGTGAACTCGAACACGGGCGTTGCGATCTCGCCGTACCCGTAGCGTTGCGCGACCTTGAAGGCGACCTCTTCCACGTGCCGATGACGCAGGATGTCATCGAACAGAAGGTCGTGGGTGCCGCGAACGGATTGAAGATTGGACACTGGGGCGCGTTTCCATGATTGGCGAAACGAGGGATATGGGCCGGACGGCCCGCTACTCGGCGGCGTGGGCGTCGGACTTGCCGGTAGAAGCCTGGGCGGCCGCGGCTTTCGCGGCTTCCATTTCGGCGGCCTTCTTCTCGACCAGTTTCACGATATGGTCGATTTTGCTCTCGTCGTCGATGTTGTGGTCGGCGATTCCGCCGACATACATTTTATGGCTGCCGCCGCCGCCACCGGTGAGACCGATGTCGGTTTCACGCGCTTCGCCCGGGCCGTTCACGACGCAACCGATGATCGACAGCGAAACCGGCTGCGAAATATGAGACAGCCGCTGCTCGAGGATCTCCACCGTCTTGATGACATTGAAGCCCTGACGCGCGCAGCTCGGGCACGACACGATGCGCACACCGCGATGACGCAGATCGAGCGACTTCAGCATATCGAAGCCGACACGCACCTCTTCCACCGGATCGGCGGACAGCGATACACGGATCGTGTCGCCGATTCCGGCCCATAGCAGGGACCCCATTCCGATCGACGACTTCACCGTGCCGGAGCGCAAACCACCGGCTTCAGTGATGCCGAGGTGCAGGGGATAGTCGCAAGCTTCAGCCAGCGCATGATAGGCGGCCACGGCGAGGAAAACGTCGGACGCCTTCACACTGATCTTGAATTCGCGGAAGTCGTTGTCTTCCAGGATCTTCGCGTGTTCCAGCGCGCTTTCCACCATCGCGTCCGGGCACGGCTCGCCGTAGCGTTCCAGAAGATGCTTTTCCAGGCTTCCCGCGTTCACGCCGATCCGCATGGAGCAGCCGTGATCCTTCGCGGCCTTCACCACGTCCTTCACACGCTGAGCGGACCCGATATTACCCGGATTGATGCGCAAGCACGCGGCGCCGGCTTCGGCGGCTTCGATAGCGCGCTTATAGTGAAAGTGGATGTCGGCCACGATGGGCACCGGCACCTGTTTGACGATCTCCTTGAGCGCCGTCGTGGATTCCACGTCGGGACACGACACGCGTACGATATCCGCGCCAGCCGCCGCGGCCGCGCGGACCTGCGCCACCGTTCCGTCCACGTCATGCGTCAGCGTGTTCGTCATCGTCTGCACGCTGATGGGCGCGCCGCCGCCGACCGGCACGTTTCCAACGTGGATCTGGCGGGACTTCCGGCGGTGAATATCGCGATACGGGCGTAGGCTCATGGAATGCGGCTCAAAACCGTCGTCATGGGCGGCTTATACAGCAAATCGCCCCCGCCCCAAAGTGGCAAGGGGCCCGGGATTGCGGCCAATTCTCTAATTGGTTGAAGGCGTTGGCGCTGCGGCCGGCGCGGACGCCGGAACGGTCGGGGCCGGGGCCGCCGGTTTTGCCGGTGTTTGGCCGGCCGCCGGGGCGGCGGGTGACGTACCTGGGGCCGATTGGACGGCCGCCGGCGTGGTCCCAGCTGGCGCGGTCCCTGCGGGCGCGGCGGCCTTTAGTTTTTCAGGATCCAGCGCGACACCGCGCGCGAACAGCCCCGCATCCAAGGGCGGCATTGGGCGTCCATTCACAAGAATCTCCAGATCGGCGGCATTCGCCGTCACCAGGGTCGTGATGCCTTGTCCCGGCAGACGCAGCACCTCGTCCTTGCGCAGGAATTGGGTACGCTCGGTCTGCTTCGGATCGCGCAGCGTGATCCAAACATCGGCCTTCGCGCGCAGTTCGATCACATCGGTTCGTTGCGGTTGCGCGGCGGCGGGGGGCGGTTCCGTCGCGGGCATTCCTGGCAATGCCGCCACATCGGCGCCGGCCTCCGGCGCGATCGGGGCCATGGCTTCGTCGGGGAGCCCCGCGGCGTCGGCTTCGTCGACGGCGGAGGTGGTTTCTGACGATGCGGGATCGGTCGCGGTCACCGGCAGCGCCGCTTGGATCGTTTCAGGATTCGCGATCGCGGCCAGCCTGTCGGGAACCTCCTGGATCAGTTCCACAGCGGTGCGATCCGAACCGGCGATGGAATACCAGGCGCCGTAGATCACCATGCCCGCAACCACCGCGATCAGCAGCAGCGTACCCGACGGAAGCGCCGAGTCCGACGTCGGCATCTGAAACTCAAAAGCCGACTTGTGCTTTACGCCCGCACTTTCTTCCTTATAGCGCCGGACGATCTCGTCGCCGTCCAACCCAAGGTGATCGGCATAAGCGCGTACGAAACCGATCGCGTAGGCCTGTCCCGGCAAATCCTCGTAACGTCCGTCCTCGATCGCGACGAGATAGTTGTAACGAATATGAAGGACGCCGGCGATGCGTTGCAGGTCCTTGCCCAAACGCATACGCGTCGCGCACAGAAGCTTGCCAAGTTCGGTCGGCCCCACGGGCGCGCTGACAGGTTCGGCGGTCATGCCGCCAAAACCCATAAACGGTCTGCTCGAGGGCTCTCGAGAGTTGTCTTGCGAACTGGCCATCTGTCCCCAGGTCTTTCGCGCATTTTTTTCGCTGCGGCGCCCTCCCCGGCGCGCCGCGCGTCACGCGTGCGTTAAATTTATCGGGCTCGCCCGGCGAATGGAAGTCTTGCGTTTTTCGCGAAGAACACTAAACCGCGAGCCCGCGATCGCGCGCGAAAGCGCGTAAAGTTTCGCGGAGCGACGGCACGGCCGATCCGAGCCGGTCTTGCACAAACGGCTCCAACTCCGCGATCGAAGCGCTGCGGATCGCGGCGCGCACAGGCCCGATGCCGGCCGCGGACATCGATAAATTACGAAACCCAAGCGCGATCAGCGCCAGCGCATCGAGCGGCGCGCCCGCCATTTCACCACAGACCGAAAGCTCGACGTTGGTGGCCTTACAGGCGGAAATCACCTTGCTCAGCATGGTCAGCACCGCAGGCGAAAGCGTGTCGTAACGATGGGCAAGGCGCGTATTGCCGCGGTCGGCCGCGAAGACAAACTGCATCAAATCGTTGGTGCCAATCGAGATGAAGTCCGTGCACTTCGCAAGCGCATCCAATTGCCACATCAGCGAAGGCACCTCGAGCATGGTGCCGACCTTCACCGAAAGAGGCGAGCGCCCGCCCTGGCGGGTATGACGCGCCAGTTCCATATCGAAGATCTTCCGCGCCGCCTTGAACTCCGAAACCGTTGCGATCATCGGGAACATCACGCGCAGATGGCGTCCCGCCGTCGCGCGGATCAGCGCGCGCAACTGCTGGCGTAACAAAGACGGCCGATCGAGCGTCAAGCGGATCGAACGCCAGCCCATCGCCGGATTATCCTCGGCCATTTGTGCCGACGAGGCCGCGATCTTGTCGCCCCCAACATCGAGAGTGCGGAACGTCACGGGTCTGCCGCTGGCGCCGTCCAGCACCTGTTTGTAAAGCGTCTCTTGCGTCTTCACGTCAGGCAGCGTCGGCAGCGCCAGGAACGGCATCTCGGTGCGGTACAAGCCGATACCGTCGGCATTGGTTTCCGTCAGACCGTGCATGTCCAGGAGGAAGCCGGCATTGAGATTCAGCGTGACCTTCACACCGTCGCGCGAGATGGCCGGCAAGTCGCGAAACGCCGCGTAATCGGCTTTCTGCTTGGTGCGCGCTTCGACCGCCGCCGTATAAAGATCGACGATTTCTTCCGATGGGCGCAGCACCACTTGGCCGGCATTGGCGTCCAGCACGATCTGATCGAACGAGTCGATGCGGGTCAGCGCGCTCTGCACTTGCGCGACGACCGGCAAGTCGAGCGCCTTGGCCACCACCGCCGCATGCATGGTCGGCGACCCCTCTTCCATCACCAAGCCCTTCAGCCTGCGGCGGTCGTAGTCGAGGAGTTCCGTCGGGCCGATGGAGCGGCAGACCAGGATCGCGTTCTCGGGCAATTCGGCGCGCATGCCGCCGCCGGCGAGGATACTCAAAAGACGGTTCGCGAGATCATCCAGGTCCTGCAAACGCTCCCTGAGAATGGGATCGTTCACCTGCATCATGCGCACGCGCGTATCGTCGTGGACCCTTTGCACCGCGGCCTCCGCAGTGAGACCCGAGGCGATCACCTCCGAGATTCGGCTGATCCAGCCCCGGTCGTCGGCGAACATGCGGTAAACTTCAAGAATATCACGATAACTATCGCCGATGTCGTCGCCGTGCGCGCCATCGATCAGCGCATCGACTTCCGCACGCAAGGTCTCCAGCGCGGTCTGAAGCCGCTGTTCTTCCACCGCGGGATCATCGCTCACCAACCGGCCGATGCGCACGTGCGGCTTGTGCATCACCGCGACGCCGATTCCCACGCCCGGATGCAGCGATACGCCCGTCAGGCGCACGTGAAGAAGGGCATTCCCTTCGGCCTGGAACAGTTCCTCGCGCCGCACGATCTGCGTGGCCGCCATCAACTCGGCGATGACCATGGCCACGGTTTCGAGGGTCTCGACTTCCCAATCGTTGAAGGGGCGCTCTTCGCGCGTCTGCACCACAAGTACGCCGATGACGCGCCCCGCCTGGATCATAGGGACGCCCATCAGCGAGCGGAAAAAATCTTCACCCGTTTCCGGGCGATATACGAATTGGGGATGCGACCAGGCATCGGCCAGGGCCACAGGGCGCGCATGCGCGGCGATTTCCCCGACGAGACCTTCACCCACGCGCAGACGGGTCAAGTGAACCGCTTTCTGCGACAGACCGAAGGTGGCGAACAGTTCCAGCACCTCACCGGCGCGCATCACATAGCAGGAGCAGACGTCGGCCTTCAGGTCGTTTGCGATCAGCGCCACGACTTTGTCGAGGCGCTCCTGCACCGTACCGATCCCGGCCATGACGTCGCGTAGGCGCGACAGCATGCGCCGCAGGTCGGCGGCGCTGAAGCCGCTCATGACGCGGCGCGTCCCTGCAAGGCGGCGTTCGCCTGCGCAATCACTTCCGACATGATCGCCGTCACCGGCTCCTCGCGCGTCACCATGCCCACGCTCTGCCCCGCCATCAGCGAGCCGTTCTCGACGTCGCCCTCAATGACCGCGCGGCGCAGCGCGCCCGCCCAGTAGTGTTCGATCTCAAGCTGCGCAGCCTGCTGGTCCAACGCGCCGCGCTCGAACTTCTCCAGGACCTCGCGCTGTTTCTCCATGAAGGCTTCGCTGGCCTTGTTCACAAGCGCGCGCACAGGAATCACCGGGAAGCGCTTGTCGAGCTGCACGGACGGCATCGCCTCGCGCGCCGAGGCCTTGATGAAAGCCTGCTTGAAGTTTGGATGCGCGATGCTTTCGCTGGCGCACACGAAACGCGTTCCCATCTGAACGCCGGACGCGCCCATTTCCAGGAAGGAGGCGACAGCTTCGCCGCGCGCGATACCGCCGGCGACGAACACCGGCACGTCGCGGATCACGGGCAGAATTTCCTGCGCGAGAACCGACGTTGAAACCGGGCCGATATGCCCGCCGGCTTCCGAGCCTTCGACCACGATCGCGTCAGCGCCGCTTCTGATCAGGCGCTTGGCGAACGAGGCCGCCGGGGCGAAGCACACGACTTTCGCGAAGGTCTTTGCCTTCTTCATGGCTTCACCGGGCGAAAGACCCGCGGCGAACACTACATGGCTCACTTTATTGACCGCGCAGACGTCCACCAGTTCCATCAATTGCGGATGCATGGTGATGAGATTGACGCCGAAGGGTTTGCGCGTCAGCGCCTGCGTCGCCTTGATCTCGGCGTCCAGCAGAGCCGGCGTCATGGACCCGCATGCGATCACGCCGAATCCGCCCGCGTTCGAGATCGCGGCGACGAGATGGCGCTCGGACACCCACGACATCGCCCCGCACATAATGGCGATAGGGCATTCGAGGAAGTCCGTGCCGCGTTTCCACAGCGCGGCCAGACGCGGGCTTATCTCCGTCGCCGGTGCCGAAGGCGCGGTCTGGGAAGTCATTTCTTTTGCGACCGCGTCCGACATGCCAATTCCGATCTTTTAAGCGGCGTCGAGGCCGTAGGCCGTATGAAGCGCGCGCAGGGCCAGTTCCGTATAGTCGTCGCTGATAAGGACGCTGACCTTGATTTCCGACGTCGAGATGATGTGGATATTGATGTTGCGGTCCGCGAGGGCCTTGAACATCGTCTGCGCCACACCAGCATGGCTGCGCATACCAACGCCGATCACCGACACCTTCACCACCGCTTTGTCGGTAACGATCGAGGCGTACGGCACCTTCATGTTTTCCTTGATCACCTTCAGCGCGCGCTCGAGATCCGCGCGGCTGGTGGTGAACGTCAGGTCCGTCGTGCCTTCACGGCTCGTGTTCTGCACGATCATGTCGACATTGATGTTCGCTTCGGCCAGGGGCCCGAAAATCGAAGCCGCCACGCCAGGTTGATCCTGCACGCCGACCAGGGTCACCTTCGCCTCGTCGCGGCTATAGGTGATGCCGCTTACCAGTTCTTTTTCCACGATCTCGTCCTCGTCACAAACCAATGTACCCGGCGCATCGCTGAAGCTCGACAGCACCTGCACCCGCACGCGATGTTTCATCGCCATTTCAACCGAGCGCGTCTGCAACACCTTCGCCCCGAGAGAGGCGCTTTCCAGCATCTCCTCGTAGGTGATTTTATCAAGCTTGCGCGCCGTCGGCACGATCCGCGGATCGGTCGTGTAAACGCCGTCCACGTCCGTATAAATGTCGCAACGGTCGGCCTTTACGGCCGCCGCGACGGCTACGGCCGTCGTATCCGAACCGCCCCGACCCAGCGTGGTGATGCGGTTGTCTCCCGACACCCCCTGGAACCCCGCGATGACCGCGACTTCACCGGCTTCCATGCTGCGGATGATATTGTCGCCGTCGATCTCCTCGATGCGCGCCTTGCTGTGCGCGTCGTCGGAACGGATCGGGATCTGCCAGCCGGTCCACGACCGGGCCTTCATCCCCAGTTCGTGGAGCGCCAGCGACAGCAAACCTGTGGTCACCTGCTCGCCGGTGGAAACGACGGCGTCATATTCGCGCGGGTCATACATCGGCGAAATTTCATTGCAGTACGCCACCAGTTGGTTGGTCACGCCGGACATCGCCGACACCACCACCGCGACCTGATTGCCGCGCTCGACCTCGGCCTTCACACGCTTCGCCACATTCTTGATGCGGGCGATGTCGCCGACCGAGGTTCCGCCGAATTTTTGAACGATTCGCGCCATTACCTTGCGTTCTCAACTTGTTGTCCCGCGCCCAGCCTCCCAGGCGGGGCGCAAAGGGTCCGTCCCCGGTGAGGTTCTCCAGATGTGGAAAAGGCCGCCCGCGGGGCGCGTATAAATAGCCAAAGGGGATAGGGGGAACAAGGTTCAAACTGCGGATTTCCAAGGCTTTCCGCCGACCGGCAGATCTGCCATTTGCGGCTCATTTTCATGGGCTTATAGTCCGGCCCTCACCAGACGGACCCAATTTAATGCATACGACCGCCTCACCCGACGAAATCGCCAAATTCTCGGCCTTGGCGGATTCCTGGTGGGATCCCTCGGGCGCCTTCCGCCCGCTGCACAAATTCAACCCCGCCCGCGTCGGCTTCATCCGCGACCGGCTGATCACCCATTTCGGCCGGGATTCGGACGCCGCCCAACCCTTTGCCGGACTCCGCCTGCTGGATATCGGCTGCGGCGGCGGCCTGATCGCCGAACCCATGGCGCGCCTTGGGTTTTCCGTCACCGCCATCGATGCCTCGGCCGAGAACATCGGCACCGCGCGCGTCCACGCGGAACGCTCAAACCTCGCGATCGACTACCGGGCCGCCATGCCCGAAGACCTCGCCGGCGAGACGTTCGACGCGGTCCTCGCGTTGGAAGTGATCGAGCATGTCGCCGATGTCGACGCGTTCTGGCAGGCGACGGCGGCGCGGGTGAAACCGGGCGGCGCGCTCATCGCGGCTACCCTGAACCGCACCCTGAAGTCCTTGGCTCTTGGAAAAATCGGCGCCGAATATGTCCTGCGCTGGGTTCCGGCGGGCACCCATGACTGGCGGAAGTTCGTGCGCCCCAGCGAAATGGTGCGCGCCTTGCGCGCGAACGGGCTGCACACCCATGGCCTTTCGGGCGTCACCTACAATGTTTTTCTGGACCGCTGGGAGGTTACGCCCGACCTCGGCGTGAACTACATGGCTTACGCCACGAAGACGGCCACCTAAATCTTAGGCGTTCGTCTTGCGCTTGCCGGGGATCGCATACACCTCGATCCCCTCGTCCAGCAGCTTCTTGGCTTCGTCCCTGGACGCGTTGCCGTAGATTCCGCGCTCCTTGGTCTCGCCGTAATGGATGCGGCGCGCTTCTTCCGGAAACTTATCGCCGACATGGTCGAAGTTCTTTTCGATCACCTGATGCAGTTCGTTCAGCGCTGCATTGGCTTTCTGCACGGCGTCTTCCAGCTCGCGCTGTTCGGCCGCGGCAAAAGCGGCCTGACTGGCATCGTCGGACTTCGCGATGCGCGGGGCCATTGGCGCCTTTTGAATTTTCTTGCTCCCGCACGACGGGCAAACCACCTCGCCGGCTTTGATCAGCTTTTCGACAACATTGCTGTTGCGAAACCACGATTCGAAGCGGTGTTCGCGCTGGCAGACCAGATCGTAGAGGATCATTGCGCCGCGGCCGCCGTTTCCGTCGCCGGGGCAAAAGCCGCATCGCGCGCGATGGCCGGGACGCGCCCGCGCGCTGAGGCCACGTCCGCCGGATCGATCACGGCGCTGATGAAGCCCGGCGCGCTGCCGGCATCCGCCAGCACCTCACCCCAGGGATTGATGATCAGCGCATGGCCATAGGTTTGACGGCCGCCCGCGTGGGTGCCGGTTTGCGCCGGCGCGAACACAAAACACCCCGTTTCAATGGCGCGCGCGCGCAGCAAGACATGCCAATGCGCTTCGCCCGTACGCTGCGTGAACGCCGCCGGTACGGTCAGGAACGCCGCGCCCGACTGCGCGAGGTGCCGGTACAGGTGCGGGAACCGCAAGTCGTAGCAGATGGAAAGACCAAGACGGCCCCACGGGAGATCGACGGCGACCGCCTGCGTGCCGGCGCTGAACGTCGCGCTCTCCACGTACTTCTCGCCGTTGCCGAGGTCGACATCGAACATATGGATTTTGTCGTAGGACGCCGCGATGTTGCCCTCGGGGGTCACAACGTAGGTCCTGTTGGCGATCTTTCCGTCCGGGAGCTTCACCGCGAGGCTGCCGCAGTGAAGCCAGGTTCGCAGATCGAGGGCGAGCGCGCGAAACGCCTTGAGAGCCGTATGATCGCTCTCCGCCATCGCCTTGGCGGTGATGTTGTCCCGACCCCATTCCATCATGGAGACGTTCTCGGGCATCAGGACGAAATTGGCGCCCGCCGCGACCGCTGCGCGCGTGAGGTCGCTGGCCGCCGCGATATTGGCGGCCATATCGTTGGTTGCGTTGACCTGGATACAGGCCGCTTTAAAGCTCGCCGGAGACTGCGTCATGACCCGGGTTTTAACATAGGATCGAGGCGACCCGCAGCATCAAGTGCGTAAAGGTCGTCGGAGCCGCCCACATGCGCGCCGTTGATGAAGATTTGCGGGACCGTCCGGCGTCCCCCTGCCCGGTCGATCATCCTCGCCCGCGCGGCCTCGTCGGCGGCCACGTCAATTTCTTCAAAAGGCACGCCTTTTTTGCTCAGGAGCGACTTGGCGCGGATACAATATCCACAGTACGGCGACGTATAGATTTCGATATGGGGCACTGGCGCGGGGTCCGTGTCGAAGGGAAATAGGATCGTCAGGGGTGAAGCCCTGACACACTAAATGGGGGCGAAGGGGCGTTTTGACAATCGCGCATATTGTCCTTTTGACGGGTGAAACCGAGGCGCCGGTCCTCGCGCGCACTCTGCGCGGGCACAATCCGGCCCTGGACATCACCGTGATCGGCGACCGGCCGGCCCTGGCCGCCTTACCCGCCGCCGACCTCGCACGGGCGCGCCTCATTTCATTCTGCTCCTCGGTCATTGTGCCGCCGGACATCCTCGCCGCGCTCCCGGGACCCTCGTACAACTTCCATCCGGGCCCGCCGGACCGCCCTGGTCGGTTTCCGTCGGTGTGGGCGATCTATGAAAGCGCCACGCAATACGGCGTGACCGTGCACGAGATGGCCGCGCAGGTGGACGCGGGCGCCATCGTGAACGCGGAGTGGTTTGCGGTTCCAGAAGGACTGGACGTCGGCGGCCTTGAGGAATTGGCGCTCACGCACTTGATCGCGGCGTTCCACAGGCTCGCGCCGTTTCTCGCGCTCAACCCGCAGCCTCTTCCACGCGTCTATATCCCCTGGAGCGGGGTCAAACGCACGAAAGTCGATTGCGACAGCCTCTGCCGCATCGCGCCGGATATGACGTCTGAAGAAATCGCAAAACGGAGAAAGGCGTGCGGCGCGCGCTTGCGAGGCTAGAGCGCATCGGCCGGATGCGGAACCCGGGCGAGCGCTAGCACATCCACGTTTTTCGCGCCGGCCTGATACAACACGGCGGCGCACGCGTTGGCGGTCGCGCCGCTGGTGAGCACGTCGTCGATCACCAGGACATGTTTGCCGCCCACGTCGGCCGGACGCGCGACATGAAAGGCTTTGGCGACGTTGCGGCGGCGTTCCTTGCGCGTCAGTCCGCCCTGGCTTGGCGTCGATTTGACGCGCGTGAGCGCATCGGCGGCGACGGGTTTTCCGGTCAGCCCGCCGATGGCCCGGGCCAGAAGGGCGGATTGGTTGTAGGCGCGCGCCAGAAGCCGCCATCGGTGCAATGGAACCGGCACAATCACATCCGCGCGCGCGATTGTCTCGCGCCCGGCCCGCGTCATCCACTTCGCGACATGGACCGCCATGTCGGTACGGTCGCCGTGCTTGAGTTTGAGAACGAGAGGCCGGCTCGTGGCGTCGTAGATGAACGCGGCACGGGCTTGATGGTAGGTCGGGCGCTCGGCCACACAGGCGCCGCACATCAGATCGTCGGTCACGGTCTGATCCAGCGGCAGTCCGCATATCCCACAGTGCGGTGGCGCGATGAAAGTGAACCGGCTGAAACAACCGCCGCAGAGATGCCCCGGCGTGTCGACAATCGTTCCGCACGCCAAGCACTGAGGCGGCAGCACGGAATTCAGGACCAGCCGCCCCGCGGCTAATACCGTGTCGGCCCATCGCCGCGGCGCGTCCATCCCCTCCCCCGCTTTCTGTCCCGCGCATAAAGTGCCATAAAACGCGCCATGACCGACAGTATGCAAGTCTTCGACCGGCCCCTGGTCCGGCGGCGCCGGGACCGCGCGGCGTCCACGTTCGCGCAGGCGGACTTTCTGTTCCGGGAGAGCGCGGCCCGTCTCGCCGACCGTCTGCTCGACGTGACGCGAACCTTCCCCGTCGCGGCCGATCTCGGGTGTCACGCGGGTGAACTGGGCCGGGAGCTCGCAGCCTCGCGAAAGATCGGCGCCCTCGTCCAGGCCGACTTTTCCTCCGCCATGGCCCGCACCGCCCACACCAACGGGCGGCCGACCTTTGTCGCCGACGAAGAGGCGCTGCCGCTAGCGCCGCAATCCCTCGATCTCGTGCTCAGCAATCTTTCCCTGCACTGGGTCAACGATCTGCCCGGCGCGCTGTCGCAAATCCGCTTTGCCTTGAAGCCGGACGGCCTCTTGCTCGCCACCATGTTCGGGGCCGAGACCTTGAAAGAACTGCGCAGCGTCCTGATCGACGCGGAGGTCGAGGTCGCGGGCGGCATAGCGCCGCGCGTCTCGCCCTTCACCGATGTGCGTGACGCCGGCAACCTTCTCACGCGCGCCGGCTTCGCGTTGCCGGTGGTGGATGCGGAAACGATCGCCGTGACCTACTCCGACATGTTCAAGCTGATGGCCGATCTGCGCGCCATGGGAGAAACGAACACCGTCCTTGAACGCCGCCGCGTCCCGACGCGCCGCGACGTTTTCCTGCGCGCGGCCGGCCTCTACGCCGAACGGTTTTCGGACGCGCGCGGACGCATCCAGGCCAGCTTCCAGATCATCACCATGACCGCCTGGGCGCCGCACGCCTCGCAGCAAAAACCTTTGCGTCCGGGCAGCGCCACCGCCCGCCTCGCCGACGCCCTGCAAGCGCAGGAAGTTTCCTTGGACGAACCCGTCCCTCCGCAACCACGGCCAAAGACATGAAGTTCGACACGCCCCTGATCGAAGGTGTCCTCCTTCAGCGCTACAAGCGCTTCCTCGCCGATGTGCGCCTGCCCTCGGGCGAGGTGGTGGTCGCGCATTGCGCCAATTCAGGATCGATGCTGTCGGTGAAGGAACCCGGATCGCGGGTGTGGCTGTCGCCCGCCGCCGACCCGGCGCGCAAGCTCCGCTACACCTGGGAGTTGATCGAGGTGGACGGCGCTCTTGTCGGGATCAATACCGGCCTGCCGAACCGGATCGTGGCCGAGGCGATCGCCGCGGGCCAGATCAAGGAGCTGACCGGCTATAAAAGCCTCAAGCGGGAGCAGAAATACGGAAAAAACTCCCGGATCGACATCCTTCTGGAAAGCCCCGGCCGGCCGGCCTGTTATGTCGAGATCAAGAACGTCACCATGCGCCGCGAAACCCTGCCCGTCCACACGGCCGAGTTCCCCGACGCGGTGACCGCCAGGGGCGCTAAGCACTTGGTAGAAATGGCCGATATGGTCAAAGCCGGCGCCCGGGCCGTCATGTTCTATCTGGTCCAGCGCACCGGCTGTACGGACTTCCGGATCGCCGGGGATATCGATCCCGCCTACGAAAAAGGCCTGCGGGCGGCTCTGGCGGCGGGAGTCGAGGCCATCGGCTATGGTTGTGACCTGACCCCGGATGGTATAACCGTCAGCCGGCCGTTGACGTTGGATTTACCCCGTTAAGGCCATATGTAAGGGCGTAAGACGGCCCGGCAGTTCGGAAGTTAGAAAGTGCGATGAGAGAGCAAGCGATCAGACGTCCCCGAGATGTGGAAATTCACGGTCCGAAGGCCTTCGCGGCCCTGCGCCGCTCCGGGCGCTTGACCGCCGAGATCCTCGATTACATCACCCCCTATGTCCGGCCTGGCGTGACGACCGACCAGATCAATCAGCTCTGCCACGACTACCACGTCAAACACGGGGCGATCCCGGGTCCGCTGAACTATCGCGGCTACCCGAAGTCCATCTGCACGTCGATCAACCACGTGGTCTGCCACGGCATCCCCGGCGACAAGGTCTTGCGCGACGGCGATATCGTGAACATCGACGTGTCGCCGATCCTCGACGGCTGGTTCGGCGATTCGAGCCGCATGTATTACGTCGGCGATGTGAAGATCAAAGCCCGCCGCCTGGTCGAGGTCACCTATGAGGCCATGATGCGCGGCATTGCCGCGATCAAGCCGGGCGCGACCTTGGGCGATATCGGCTACGCGATCCAGTCTTACGCCGAATCGCACCGCTTCTCGGTGGTGCGCGACTTCTGCGGTCACGGCATCGGCCGTGTGTTCCATCAGGCCCCGAACGTGATGCACTTCGGCGATCCCGGCGAAGGCATGATCCTTGAGCCCGGCATGGTCTTCACGGTCGAGCCCATGATCAACGCCGGTCGCTACGACACCAAGATCCTTGAGGACGGCTGGACGGCGGTCACCCGCGACAAGTCCCTATCGGCGCAGTTCGAGCATATGGTGGGCGTCACGGAAACCGGCGTCGAGATCTTCACGCTTTCGCCCAAGGGCTACACCTGCCCGGCCTTCGGACCGGAAAACGATCCGGCGCCGGCGGATATGCCGGCGTAACACCACCCCCCCCACCCGACCTGCTTCAGCTTAAGCGAACAGTGCTTGTGTCTGCACGAGCGTCATCGAAGATATCTGCGTCGAAGTGAACGCGTTCGCCTGCTGGGCGCTCAACGACTGCAGCAAGGCGGGCGTCAGCACGTCGATCTGACCTTCCGTCAGCGCCTTGATATCGGTCGCCTGTAATCCCTTTGCCTGCGCCGCCGTGATGCCGCCGATGACCGTCGCGGTGATGGCGGCGATCTGGCCCGGCGTCAGCGCGCTGATCTGGGTCGAGACAAACGCGCCGAACTGCGCCGCCGAAAGCTCGGCGATATCGGTCGCGGAAATCCCTGCGATCTGCGGCGCTGTGAGCGCACGCATCTGCGCGGCCGTGATCGCCTGGAATTGGGCGGGGGTCATGAGACCGATATCGCCCGGATCCATCCCTTTGAATTGCGCCGCCGTCAGCGCGCCGAGTTGCGCCGAGGTCATGGCGCTCACGAACGTGGCGTCCAGCCCCTTGATGCGCGTCGCATTGAGTGCGGTGAACTGGGCGGAGGTCAAAGTCGCAATCGTGCCGGCCGACAAGCTGTTGAGACGCGGAACGCTCAGCCCCGCGATGTGATTCGCGTTCAGGCCCTCGGCCTGGCCCGCCGTCAGGCGCGCCATGTTCGCGAGCGACAGGGCATTCAACTGCACCGCGGTAAAGCCCTTCAGTTGCGTCGATGACAGCGCATCGAAGCTGTCCGTCGTCAGGCTGGCGATCTGCGAGGCGGTCATGCGATCCATTTGCGTGACGCGCAGGCTGGCGATGTTGGCCGCCCCCAGGGCGTTGAAGCGTGTCCCCGCCAGCGCCCCGATCGTGGTCGCGTTCAAGCTCGCAACCTGGGTGGTCGTCATCTGACCGATAATATCGTCGCCGAACGCCGTAAACTGCGCCGCGGACAGCGCCGCGATAAACGTCGTCGTCAGGCCCGTGAGTTGGACCGCGGTGATGGAATCGATCAGCGTGCCCGGCAGGCGCAACACCTGCGTCCGCGTCAGCCCTTCCAGTTGCGCGTTGGTCAAAGCGTTGAAATGGGTGGTATCGAGCGACCGGAATTGGGTCGCCGTCATCCGATCCATTTGCGTGATCGTCAACGCCGCGAACGTCGCGGCATTCATTGCGTTCAACTGAACGGCGCCCAATTGAGCAAAGTGCTGGGACGTAAGGGCGTCGATCTGCGCCGCGCTCAGCTCCGCGAGGTTCGGGGCCTTGAGCTGTCGGAATTGGGTGGCCGTGAGCGCACCGAGCGACGTCGCCGTCAGGCCCGCGACCTGCGTGGTGTTCAGGTTGGCGATAACCGTATTGGACAGAAGTTTGATCTGCGTTCCCGACAGGCCATTCAGCATCGCCGGCGACAGGGCGGCCACATCGGCCGCGCCCAGGTTTTTGATCTGCGTCGTGCCGAAGCCGACAAGCTGTCCGGCGTTCAGCGACCCAATCTGGGTCGGCGTCAAAGCCTTGATCTGGGTCGCGTTCAAAGCGGCAAAGTGCGTGCCGCCGAGGCCCGACAACTGCGTCGTCGTCAGGCGTGACAGCACCGATGCGCTCAACCCCGCGAACTGAGAGGCATCGAGGCTCGCCACCTGGTCCGAGGATAGGGCATCGGCCTGTCCGGTCGTGAGCCGTCCAAGGTGGCCGCGCGTGAGGCCGTCGATCTGCAAGGTCGTCAGGGCGTTCAGCGTCGTCGTCGAAAGCGCGACGAATTGGGTGGTAGTCAGCCGGTTGAATGCGCTGGACGAGAGCCCGTCGATCTGCGTCGTGGTCAAGGTCGCGACGTTCGCGGGTCGAATCGCCGCCGATTGTGGGGCGCTCAGCGCCTCGATCTGGGTGGCCGACAACGCCGCGAACTGCGTCGTGGTCAGGGCCGTCACTTGCGACGCCTTGAAGCCGGCCATCTGGTCGGTCGCGAGCGCGGCAATCGCGGCGTCCGAGATCCCAGGCATTTTCGCCACCGCGATCGTGCCGATCTGGGCCGCCGTCAGGCCCGGCGCCTGCGTCGCCGTCAGACGATCGAAGTGACCGCTCTGGAAACCGTTGAACTGCGTCACCGTGAGACTTCCGAGCTGCGTTGCGGTCAGCGCCGAGAACTGCGTCCCCGTCAGCCACATGATGTGACTGACGGTGAGGTTATCGAGCTGATCCTCCGTGAGCGCGCTCAGGCTCGTCGTATTGAGGGTCCGCGTTTGACCGGTTGCAAACGAGGCGACCTGCACCGCGGACAGACCGGCGATCTGCGTCTCCGTCAACTCGGCGACATTGGTGGTGGTGATCGCGCGCAACTGCGCGCTGGAAAGGCTCGCGACCTGCGCGGAGGAGAGCGCCGCCACCTGGCTCGTCACCAGTCCGGCGATATGGGTGGTGCTGGCGCCGTCGAGTTGATCTTCCGTCAGTCCGCCGATCGCCGTCGCCGACAAGGCGGCGAACTGATCCGACGTCAATCCGCCGACTTGCGCCGAGACCAGCCCCGCGATTTGCGACGTCGTGAGTTCCGCGGCCAACGTGGTCGTGATGGCGCGCAACTGCGTTGTCGTGAAACTGGCCAGTTGATCGCCGGTAAGCGCGGCGAATTGGGTCAACGCCAGCAGTGTCACCTGCCCCGCGCCGAGCCCATCCAACTGATCGGCCGACAGCGCGCTGACCGTTGTCGTCGTCAGCGCGATCAATTGAGCGCCCGTCAGAACGCCCACCTGTCCGCTCGAAACGCCGTCAAGCTGCGCGGCCGTGATCTCGGCGATATCGGTGCTTTCAATCGCGGCGAACTGCGCATTGGACAGGCCCGCGATCTGCTCCGACGACAGGCTAACGAACTGGGTCGTGCTCAGGTCCGCGATCTGCGTCGTCAGAAGCCCCGCGATTTGCGGGCCGCTCAAGACGCCGATATGGGTCGTGGTCAGGGCCGACAACTGGGTCACGTTCAGCGCGGACAGCGCCTCGCCGGGCACCGCCGCGAACTGGGTTTCCGTCAGGACCGCGATATTGGTCTCGGCGAGCGCCAGCGCCTGCGTCGACGAGAGCCCCATCAACCCCGTATCAGTCAGGCCTTCTAACTGCGTCGTCGTGAGCTGCGCGATGTTGGTGGTCGAAATCCCGCCGAATTGCGTGCTCGTCAACATGCCGAGTTGCGTCGGCGTGAGGCCCGCGAACTGGGTCGTGCTTAGGCCGTGGATCTGGGTCGACGTCAAATTGAGGATCTGCGCATCCCCAATGATCTCGAGCTGGGTCGCGCTCAAGGCCGCGAGTTGCGTCTCCGTGAACGCGCCGACAAGTTCGGCGCTGAGCGAGGCCAGGTGCGTGGTCGTCAGCTCCGCGATATTCGTCGGCGCGATACCGGCGAACTGGGTCGTCGTGAAGCTGTTCAATTGATCGGTCGACACGGCCACGAACTGTGTGGTTGTCAGGATCCCGATCTGCGCGGTCGAAAGCCCGTCGATTTGGGT
The DNA here is from genome assembly GCA_964576515.1 of uncultured Rhodobacterales bacterium. Lineage (GTDB taxonomy): Bacteria > Pseudomonadota > Alphaproteobacteria > Rhodospirillales > Rhodospirillaceae > SHVO01. Next base: position 100,594 of record CAZNUW010000013.1, on the reverse strand, counting down.
CACACTCAGCGCGGCGATATTGACGTCGGCCAGCGCCTCGATATGCGTTTGCGACAGGATCGAAATGAACGTCTCCGAGAACCCCGCAAGCTGCGTGGTCGACAGATCCGCGAACTGCGTTGCGGAGAGCCCTGTGAACTGCGTCGTCGTCAGCTCGCCAATTTGCTGCGGCGTCAACGCCATGAACTGGAACTGAGCCAGGGCCTCAAGATGCTGCGCCGTGAGCGCATCCATCTGAGCCGGCGTCAGGGCTCCGATCACGGTTTCGCCGAAGCTTGCGAACTGCGTGGTGGACAACGCGCCGAACGTGGTCGACGAGAGCGCTGTGATCTGCGTATCGGCCAGCACCGCGAGATCGGCGTCCTCGATGGCAAGGAACTGCGTGGTCGTCAGCGCCCCGAGTTGATTGGCCGTCAACGCGGCCACTTGATCGGGCGACAGATCGCCCAAATGGGTCGTCGCCAGATCTCGAATCTGCGTCGTCGAGAGGCTGCCGAGGTTGGTGGGCGTGAACGCCTGCCATTGCGCGGGCGTAAGGGCCGCGATCTCCGTCGGCGTAAGTTCAGCCACTTGGGCCACCGTCAAGGCGCCGACGCTGGCCCCCGACAGGGCCAGCAATTGCGTTTGCGAGAGCGTGGCGATGGTCGCCGGCGCCAGGCCTCCGATTTGCGTCGTCGTGAACGCGGCGATATTCGCGTCTGAAATGGACAACAGTTGCGACGACGAGAGGCTGTCGATCTGCTCCGCCGTCATCGCCGCGAACTGCGTGGTCTCCAATACGGCGAGGTGAGTCGCCTTGACGCCGTCCAGATGCTCGGCCGAAAGCGCCGCCATCGCGGTCGCGCTCATGGCCGCGAACTGCGACGTCGTCAGCGACCCCGCCAATGCCGACGAAAGTCCGCTGACCTGCGCCGCCGACAGCGCGGCCATGTCCGTCGTTTCGATAGCCGTCAGTTGTGTGGTCGTGAGGCCACCGATCTGCTCGCCCGTCAGGGCCGCGAATTGCGCGGGCGAAAGGTTCGCAAAGTGCGTCGCCTTCAATCCGTCGATCTGGAGGTTCGTGAGCGCCCCGATATTGGCGGGGCTGAAAGCCTCCCACTGAGTGGAGGAAAGAGCGCCCACCTTCGAGGACGTCAGATTAGCGATCTGATCGCCGCTCAGCGCCCCGATGGCGGTCGACGACAACGCCGCCCATTGGGTGACCGTCAGGCCGGCGACGAGCGGCGCGTCAAGTCCCGACAATTGAGTCGTGGTCAGGATTTCAAAACCCGTGGCGGCGATGCTTGTGAGTTGCGCGGTCGTCAGGCTTCCCAACTGCTCCGCCGTCAACACGCTGAACTGCGTTGTGTCCAGAAGAACGAGATGCGTGGTTTTCAGGCCGTCGATCTGCTCGACGGATAACGATCCCAGACCTGTGGTCGAAAGCGCGGCGAACTGGGTCGTTGTTAGCGACGCGATCAACGACGACGAAAGGCCCGAGATTTGATAGGGCGTCAGAACCGCGATATCGGTCGCTTCAATACTCGTGAACTGGAGGGTCGTCAGACTCGCGAGCTGCTCCGGTGTGAGCGCTCCGAACTGCCCGGCCGACATGTCGGCAAGATGAGTCGTCGTAAGACCGTCGATCTGCTGGATCGTCAGCCCGCTCACCGCTCCAGGCGTCAAAGCCTGCCATTGCGTGGCCGACAGCGCGCCCAGCCGTGTCGACGTCAGGCCTGAAAGCTGGTCTCCCGTGAGCGCCGCGATATTTGTCGCCGACACGCTCTCCCATTGGGTCGCGGACAAGGCGGCGACATGCGTACCCTGGAGCGACATCCACTGCGTCGTCGTCAAGCCGGCGATGTGGGCCGTCGCGATGCTCAAGATTTGCGTGTTGGCGAAACTAGCGAGTTGCTCGCCCGACAACCCGGCGAACTGCGTCGCGGTCAACGCCGCGACCTGGGTCGTCTTGAGCCCGTCGAGCTGATCCGGGGTCAACGCGGCGAGCGCCGTGGCCGAAAGCGCCTCCAACTGCGTCGTCGTCAAAAGACCGACGGAGACGGACGACAAACCACCCGCCTGCGCCGACGTCAGGATCGCCACGTTGCCCGTCTGCAGCGCCTGGATTTGCGTCGCTGCGAATCCCGCCAATTGATCGGCCGACATGGCCGCGAACTGGGTCGTCGTCAGCATCGCGATATGTGTGGTGGTCAATCCGTCGATCTGCGTGGCGGCCAAGGCCCCGACATTCGTCGACGACAGCGACGCAAGTTGCGTGGTCGTGAGCGCCCCCATGACGGCCGACGTGAAGCCGGACATCTGGGCGGGCGTCAGCGCCGCGATATTGGCGGCCGAGATCGAGGCCATCTGGGTCGTGGTCATGCCCGCCAGCGCGTCGGCGGAGAAACTCGCGACCTGCGTGGTGGTCAGCGCCGCGATGTTCCCGGCCTGAATGCTGAGAACTTGCGTGCTCGCGAAGCTCGCCAGTTGCGCACCGGATAGCGCGGCGAATTGCGTCGTCGACAATGCGGCGATATGCGTTGTCTTAAAGCCGTCGATCTGTTCGGCGATCAGCGCGCCGATATTCGTGGAGGACAACACATCCAGTTGCGTCGTCGTCAGCACGCCGATCGCATCCGCCGCGAAGCCGGCAAGCTGCGCCGTCGTCAGCACGCCGATATTCGCGGCGTTGATATTCGACACTTGCGTCGTCGCGAAGCTCGCCAGTTGATCGGCCGAGAGCGCCACGAACTGGGTTGTCGTCAACACCGCGACTTGGGTTGTCTTCAAGCCGTCGATCTGCTCAACGGTCAACGCCCCCATATTGGTCGAAGACAGCGCATCGAGCTGCGTCGCCGTCAGAAGGCCGAGGGATGTGGACGAGAGACCCGAGACTTGGAGCGTCGTCAACGTCGCGATATTGGCCGCCTGAAGACTCAAGATCTGCGTGCCGGCGAAGCTTGCCAGTTGCTCCGGTGAAAGCGCGGCGAATTGGGTCGCGGTCAGAACATCGACATGCGTTGTCGTCAATCCATCGATCTGGCCGACGGTCAGCGCCGCGACGTTGGCGGCGGACAGGGCCGACAGTTGCGTCGTGGTGAGCACACCGATCGCCGCCGCGGAGAAGCCCGAGACGTGGGTGGTGTTCAACGCGCCGACGATACCGGTCGTGATCGCCCCCAACTGCGTTGCCGTCAGCACCCCCATAGCCGCCGCGGACAAACCCGCAAGCTGTGTGGTCGTCAAACCGGCGATATTCCCAGCCTGGATGTTCACCACCTGCGTTGCCGCGAGGCTGTCCAGTTGTTCCGCCGACAAGGCCGCGAATTGAGTGGCGGTCAGCGCCGCGATATGCGTCGTCTTGAAACCGTCGATCTGTTCCGAGGTTAAAACGCTCACACTGGCGGCGGACAGCCCTTCCAGTTGTGTGGTCGTCAGCACACCGATCATCGCCGACGAAAACCCAGCGACCTGCGTGGTCGATAGCGCCCCGATATTCCCCGGCAGGATACCGACAATCTGGGTCGCGACGAGGCTTCCCAGTTGCTCGCCCGAGAACGCCCCGAACTGGGTCGTCGTCAGGAACGCAATCTGAGTCGTGTTCAGCCCGTCGATCTGCCCGAAGGTCAATGAACCGACATTCGTCGACGACAGCGCCTCGAGTTGGGTGGTCGATAGCGAATGAATCCCCAGCGACGAGAGGCCGGCCACCTGGCTCGTCGTCAGCACCCCCACCTGCGTTGCCGACACGGCGGAAAGCTGCGTGGTCGACAACACGGCAACGAGTTCGGACGCGAGGCCCGCCACTTGCGTCGTGGTCAGCGCCGCAATGTTGCTGGTTTGAAGCGATATGACCTGGGTGGTCGCGAAGCTCGCCAGTTGTTCGCTGGTCAGCCCCTCGATCTGGGTCGTCGTGAGGCGGGCGATATGTGTGGTTTTCAGTCCGTCGATTTGATCGACCGACAGCGTGCCGACGCTACCCGGCGATAAGGCGTCGAATTGGGTCGTCGTCAGCAAGCCAATCGCGACCGAGGAAAAACCGGGAACCTGTGTCGCGGCCAACGCGGCGATGTGGCCCGCCTGCAGGTTCAAGACCTGCGTGGTGGCGAAACTCGCCAACTGATCGCTGGAAAGGGCCGCAAATTGCGTCGTCGTCAGCGCGGCGATCTGCGTCGTACGCAATCCGTCGATCTGTTCGATCGAAAGCGCGCCGACATTTGTCGCCGTCAGCGCCTCCAATTGCGTCGTCGAAAGCCCGCCGATCAACAGCGACGAAAGCCCGCCCAATTGGGCCGCCGACAGGACCGAGATATCCTCCGCCTCGAAACCGACGATCTGCGTGGTGGTCAGGCTGCCGATCTGGGTGTCGGCAAAGAACGTGAATTGCGTGGTGGACAGATAACCGAAGTCGCCCACCAGCCAGTCGTCGAGATCCGTGGCTGTCAACGCAGCGATATCGGTCGAGGTCAGCGCCTCGATCTGCGTCTGCGTCAGTTGCGGCATGCCCCCGGAATCCCCTTAATCGGCAAACGCGGCGGCGCCTAATAGGCGCGCGCACGTCTTAGGAGAGGAACGCATGAACTGGCTCGTCGGGCGCATCGTATAAAGTGTCCGCTCTCGAAGCGATTAACGCGGCTTCGGCGCCCGAATTTCGCACGCAAAAGTTTAACGGATATTGAGGGCGGACAATAAAGGCATCGGATGGGGTGCGCGCGCCAGCGGAACTTTCTTATAATATATTGATATATTTATATAATTTATCCCCTGCATAATCGCCCTTGAGGCCTGGGAAACGGCGCGTTCGGGTCATTTCGGCGCTCCTGCCCGTTAACCATTGATCCTCCGCCCGAGACTCGGGGGTGGCGCACACCCCTTTGTGGCGCTGGCCGCCGGATCTGGCCTAAGCTCGCCGTCCGGCAGGGGGCGCGTTCTCGAATGAGCCAGAAGGGCGGGAGATGAAGTGCTAGCCGCGAGCCCCGAAGCCCTCAAGAAAATCGACGGGATCGGCGACAGTGCGGCCTCGATGTTGAAGGCCGTGGAAGCCTCCATCCAACTCGCGCTCCAAACCCGCGTGCGCAACGCCGATGCGATGTCCTCCTGGAACGACCTCATCGCATATTGCACCGCGCGCATGGCGCACGAGCCGGCCGACCAGTTCCGGCTCATCTACCTCGACCGCAAGAACAAGGTGATCGCCGACGAGGCGCAGCAGCGCGGCACCGTCGATCACACACCCGTTTACCCACGCGAAGCGGTCAAACGCGCACTGGAACTCAATGCCAGCGCGCTCATTCTTGTTCATAATTAAGTCAAATAAGAATATCGCGCCTGACTCAATGTGTTGAGACGCATTCCACATTTCGGGTAAGTGCAGGATAAGCTTGCCCGGCGCGCGCATACGCGTAAGTCGGCTGCGCAGGCTATCTCGAAGCACGTGGTGAACGCCTCATCCGCCGCCCGATGCTTCACGATGCCGCAGGCAATCTATGCGCCGGCGCGTCGCGTCAACCAAGTTAGCGTCAGTAGTCCGGCGACACCAGCAACGATGGAGGCGCCAAAAATGCCGAGCTTTGCAGAATTCAGGAGGTCTGGATCGAAAGCCAACTCACTAATGAAAAGCGCCATGGTGAAGCCAATTCCGGTCAGCAATCCGCCTGCAGCCAATAACGTCCAACTGACGGTGGGCGGCCGCACGGCCAAACCGATTTGCACCGCAAGGTAGCTAAAGACAAAAACGCCGAGAGGTTTCCCAAGAACTAAACCCACGAACACAGCAGCGGCCAGGGTCGCATGAAAGTCCGCTCCCGTGATTGAAACCCCTGCGTTAGCGAGAGCGAAAAGTGGCAGGATCAGAAATGCCACCCAAGGATGGAGCAGGATTTCAAGGCGTTCGACGGGTGACAGGACCTCGCGGGTGGCCGTGCGGGCTTGGTGTAATTCTTGCTGGTCCTCGGTGTTCCCGCTCCAATGGTCGCCCGGAGGATAGGCGGCAACACGCTTCAAAATCGCGTGCAGGCGCCTGTCGCTGATCCAACTCCGCGCTGGTGTCATCAGCCCAAGGACGACCCCGACGACTGTGGGATGAACTCCGGACCTGTCCACAGCAAGCCAGATCAGCCCTCCAATTGCGAAATAAGCTGGAAGGCCCCGGACGCCGAGGCGCGTCATTGTCTGCGAAACGACCAAACCGATAGCTGCGCAAGCCAGGGCGGACCAATTCAACGGGCTCCCATAGCCGATGGCAATCACCAAGATGGCGCCGACATCGTCGAATATCGCAAGGGAGAGTAGGAAAAGGCGCAAGCTCACAGGGATGCGGTCGCCAAGAATAGCCATACATCCAATGACGAAGGCCGTGTCGGTCGCCATCACCGTTCCCCAGCCATGTATGCCGACACCGCCTCCCCTGACGGTCAAAAACAGATATAGGGCCGCTGGTGCGATCATCCCGCCGAGCGCCGCAGAAAACGAGAGCGCGGCCATACGCGGATTCCGTAGCTCGCCCAGCACCAGTTCTCGCTTCAGCTCCAATGCGACGATGAAAAAGAACAAGGTCATCAAGGCATCATTGATCCAATGCTTGATGGATCGGGAGAATTCGAAGGCGCCTAGCTGGAAACCCACCGACAAATCCCAGAACGCGGCGAAGACGGCCGACCACGGTGAATTGGATGCGATGACGGCGCAGAGGGTGAAGACCAGGAGAACGCCCCCGGCCGCCGCCTCAATCCTAAAGAACCGCTTGAAGGGAAAAGTAACTCTATCTATCGGCTCGATGGGAAGTCGATTTCTCGATTCATTCATCTGACGCTCACGACCCAGACATGGGCCTAGAAGAACGATTGGTGCGTCGAGGAGCAGCGCTTTGGTGAAGTTGCGAGATCACGGGGCGGCCGGCTCTACCGGCTGTTTTTGACGACTGCGAGGCAGCATCAAATAAGGAACGACACCGGGGCCTTTGCCGTTCTGGTCTATGACGATCGTGTTCGCCCCGCCCAAAATCTCTTCCATCGTTTCCAAGTATAGCCGGCGCGCGGTGATTTCTTTGTCTGCCGCGTAGGTTTGATAGAACGCCGTGAACCGCGCAGCCTCGCCCTCGGCTTCTTTGATCATTTTCTCCCTTTCTGCCGTGGCGGCCTGAACGCGCCGGGCGCCGTCGCCTCTCGCACGCGGGAGAATGTCATTGCGATAGGCCACGGCCTCGTTGTGAAGGCGTGCCTCGTCCTGTTTGGCACGTTGCACATCGTTGAATGCATCAAGGACTTCGGTTGGCGGATCAGCCCTCAGCAGGCGAACGTCCAGGATAGCGAGCCCTGACTTGTACCCGTCCATGATCGTCTGCAGAAGCGCGCGCGTCTCTTCAGCGACACGGCCGCGTTCCACGGTCATGACGGCTTCGAGTGAGTTCCGGCCGACCACTTCGCGCAACGCGCTTTCCGCTGCGATCTTCACGGTGCCCTCCGGGTCACGCATGTTAAAGAGAAACGCCTCTGCGTTTCTTATGCGCCACTGCACAACGAATTGAATGTCGAGGATATTTTGATCGCCCACCAGCAGGAGGCTTTCGGGCTCACCCGACGGCGTTCCGCCCAGTCCGACCGTGACTTGATTTATGTGCGTGACTTTGGGGCGCAGGACGCTGCCGATGGGTGGCGGATACCAATAATTTAAGCCCGGCTCCACGCTCCTCACATAGCGCCCGAAGAGCAACTCGATGCCTTGCTCGTCCGGATACACCCGGAAGAAGCCGCTGAGGCCCCACAGGACAAGGACTATAGCGACTGCGACACCAGCTATGCCGGCGCGGCTCCGCCCCGACGGAAGAAGTCCATGGCGCAAGAACTCCACAATGCGGCGCATATGCTTAAAGATCCACACGCGCAGGTCGTCGCGCGGACGTCCGTTAAGCACAATCGAAATCCCTCCACGCGGCAGCAATGATGAGGATGGAAGTTCTCATCGTTACGATTCTCCTTCGCTCTCTTCGGGTAACACCTCCAGCTTTGGCTCAGGCGCGGCCTTGCGCTCCAACGTTTTCTTGTCGCGGGCCTCCTGTTTCTCGGCTGTTCTAAGGCGCGCGCGTCGATCCCGTTCCGCGCGCTCTTGCCTGTAGTTGAGCTTTAAAGCCATTTCTGGTCTCCCTGGCTCGATTATCGGGCTCCGTCGGATTACGTGATAACAGGCATTTCTCCGAACGCGATGGCGTAATCCGTTTCGCTATAGTCGCCGGACGCCGCATCATCGCTGACGCGCATGACATGGGCCCCTACAGCGCACCTGGCCGTCATGGCTTTCTCTGCGTGCCGTTGCGCGCATGTTTGCTTCAATGCCAGCATCCGCCTTGTACTGTCCGGCTATACGCCCTCAAAAGAAGGTTCAACGCGCGACAGACCAACCAGGCAGGCTCAAATCTCCGGACCGACAGAGTGACAGGCCGCACGATTGGCAACCGTAACGCACAAATCCCCCGGCATCGTCGCGCAGTGTTTCTATCAAAGCCGCGTGGGGCGCCTCCCGCCGGCTTTTGCACAGTTGCAGCTGACAGGCGCGGCACCTGGGCATCGGCGCTTGTTTGCCGCCCGCCTCAGAGGCAACGCTTGGCAGTTCGTCATGCAGCATTGAGAAGGGTCTCCAGTTTGGCCGTCGCCTCCTCGATAAGAGTGTCTTCAGTCGCAGCAAGTTCTTGAGTCAAGCGGCCGAGCGCCTGCTCATACAGCAAACGCTGGCTGTGCGATGGTCCGCGCTCGCCGCCAACGCCATGAAGATCGCGCACGACCTCCGCGATAAGGGATGGATCGCCCGAGTTGATCTTCGCTGTGTATTCGAGGGCCCGGCGGTTCCACATCGCGCGGGACTGCACCGGAGGCTCTTTCAACTTCGCCAACGCGCCTTCCATGACATGAGGCGTCGAGATGCGGCGCAGTCCAGACGATTTTACCTTCTCAACAGGCACGCGAAGCGTCATGCCATCCTGCTCAAACGAGATAACGAATAACTTCAGCTCATGTCCGCCGACCCGCTGCACCTCCAGGCTTGTTACGCTGCCGACCCCGTGCCCGGGATAAACGACACTTTCGCCGGGTGCGAACGGCGGCGCAGCAGCGACACGTCCAGGCTTCACGAACGTTTTCGTCTTTAACCGCCTACCTGCATCATTCATCTCGACTATTCCTTGAGCGCCGCATCGATCTCGTCCGGATCGATCGTTACCGTTTCTGTTATTCCAGGCCGCGACGGGGTAGGAGGCAGAGAGATTCGTGTGCTGGTCCGGCGATAAGCCAAAAATGAGAGGCCTTCAATCAGCTCCTCGTCGGTTTCCACAGTGTAGGTTCCCGCGGGTTGATAGTCGTCTATGCCGCTCACCATGAACGGGCGCCGAAACGTGACCGTCTGACGGGTCGTGCGGATCATGTGATCCTCCAGCGAAAAATGGCTTTGGATTAGGCCGCCGAAAGTGAGTACTGCCGAAGCACTGCTCCTATTTTTTCTTTAGCTTAAATGGGGCTGCAGCAGGTTCATTCTGGCGCAGCTGGTAGGCGGATTTTGGATCGCTCTTGCCGCCCGACTGCTTTGGTTTTCGATCCTCGCGTCCCTTTTTACGGTCACCGCGTGCCATGTATTTTTCTCCCGTGTGAGATCGCTATGGTGAAAGCGCGGCCATACGCGCAAGAAAGACTCACCGGGACAAGCGTGTCCCGGTGAGTTGAGCGCGGGCCGATGCGCCACATACTCGACGGTCGATATTCAGCACATCGAGTTCGCCGCAAGCACCGGTACTTCCGCGCCCGGACTTACTACTTCTTGGGAGCCGCCGGCTCTGCGGCCGGCTTGGTTTCGGCCGGGGCGGTCGGGCCAGTGGCGGCAGGCTTATTGGCTTCCGCGGGTGCCCCGGACTCTTTGGTTTCGGTCGGGACAGTTTTCGGGGTGTCTGTCATGAGATCCTCACTGACGTACAGGTGATTCAGCGTCGGTTGACGCTGAGGCGTGCGTATGTGTCCAGGAAACCAAAACAGATACGATGGTCGTCTTGTGCGCGTAACAGCGGCCTAAGAGCCGGACCCGGCGCTTGGGCAGTTCCCTTCAAGTCTTGAGTAGCGGCAAAACGCCGCGAATTCAGCTACCTCGCCCGCGCGCCTCGAGAATGGACGAGGCACGAAGCGACTAACGGCGGGGCATAAGCGATAGGGCGGACGGCAAATGTTTGCGTCCGGAAGGTGAACGTGAGTACCTATATGGTGCGCCGACAGTCGCGGCGCAAGGCGCGACCTCCAGTTTGTTTTTTTGCGAGACAGCAAACGCGGCTCTTCGTGTCGCGCGTTTCCGGTGGTAGGTTACGCATGCGCTTCTCGATGAGCGCCTCACGCCCTCCGCGACAGCTTCGCTCCTGCCGGCGCCTCCGTGGATTGAGGAAGCGCGAGACCCCGCCGCCTCCGACGCCGGGGCACTGCCGCTCAATAGGTGCATCTCCATGAAGAACTGGTTCGTCCCACCCATCGCCGTCCCGCTCTTTCTCCTTTTGATCGCTGCGATCTACGCCCTTGCGCGATAATTCAGCGCCTCTGGCCGATTTCTTGACGGAAAAGGCGGCGTGTGAGAACGCGAAGCAACGCCGTTGTCTGAGCTGCTGCAGCACGTTCACGAGTGCATGGGCAGGCGAACGAGTCTGCAGACAGTGCAAGCAATCCTCTGCGTGGCGGGCAGGCGTCGCTTACAAACCCGCAAAAGATCGCTAGACGTATTTCAACGCGCCAAACCTACTGTCTTCCTGCCCGTCCGTACTTCTAGTCGATCTTGATTCGATCACACCCCGTCAGCGCGGCAAATTCCGCTGCATCTTCGTGCAACGCCACACCGTTGAACGCGAGGACGAATCCTTTTTCTTGCCGCGTGAACTGAGCCGTCACATCGCGGTCTCGACCCGCCAAATGCTTTTCCGGCGCGGCGTCGATCCGAAATCCAAATCTCCGCGAAAGATCGGCGAGCAAGGCCTTCTCCTCGGGTGAACCCGCCTTGACCTGGTAGGACCGCGCCACCCTTGTCACGCCCAATTGCACCTCTGATCCCTGCAACGTGGCGCCGAACTCGACCACGCTGGCGTGTCCGCTTTCGGACGTGAAGAGCGCGACAAACGGGCCGACAGGCGCGCAAATCTGGCCGATCTTGAGAAAGATGGGCGAGGTTCTCGCATCGAGCAGCAGCGATCCTCGTGAATCCGCATAGGCGGAAAGCGCGAGACGCTCGGCGTCGCTCAGGCCAGGAATCGCTGCTTTAAAGGACTCTTGATATTCTTTCGGACGCGCCCGCGGGCGTTCAGCCACATGCCCAAGATTGCCGAGCGTGATGTTGGACAACACACTGCGGGCGTCTCCCGGGCAGACGTCAGATAAACAGTAAAGGCGATCTTCCGCCGCCGTCGCGACCCGGAACGGCGAAACAGTCGTGTTCAGGCTGGCCAGAGCCAAGAAAACGGCGAGCCGTCGCTTACTCGGCATGGCTTACGACTGGCCGCGTAAAAAAGATGTCAGCGCGACCGCTATACTGTTTTTGCTGCGGCATGGCCGCGCCCGCTGCCTCAATAATATTTGTGACTCTCATATCTGTCAGCAGAGCACGGGCAACCGCCTGCGCTCTGCTTAATGACAAGTCGGCAGTCCGATCAGCAGCGCTGGACCCATCGCCGTAACCGGCAATGCGGACCGCAATGGACGGATTGGCCCTAAGATAGGCATGCAAGGGCGCCAGGCGCGTAATGTCAGCACGGGAGAGAATCGAGCTTTCTGGGGTGAAGGTAAGGTCGCGTAAGACGGAAACCTCGTTTTCCGCCGCTCCGTCGAAGGTTCTTTGCAAATCAAAGCCAGGAAGCGCGGCGCGCATTACATCGAAGTCCGAAACCAGAACTGGAGTCTCGAATGCCGGCATTTGCGCTATGATCGCGGCGACGTCTGTAGCCGTGTATTCAAATGGCGCTGGAGATGCACAGGAGGTCAACGCAACCGCAGTGGCTGCGAGCGCAACGTGCCCGAAGGGGCCCATATTCAAATCCTTATGTAGTGGCTCCGGCAGGTGCTGGCGCACATCGCGACATCAAATGTCTGCGCAATCATCGAGCCGCGGCAAGGTTACCACGGTCGCAACTCTATTACTCAAACAAAGAGACCGATGCTGCGGGCCCGCGCTGGCAAGCACGATGACATGGCGCCAGAACGAGCGGCCGCGACAATCAACTGGCGCCAGATTACAACGGCTCCACGTGTCATCGTGGCCCGGTATTTTCTTGTGAATTCGCCCATCTCTGCTATCCTGGCCGCATTCGAGTTTGCGCCTGCCTTTGTTGCACAGCCCCCTCCGGGCCTCTCCTAAGACATCGTTGGATTCGTAAACGCCGTCGCGGTTGTCGCGGCGCGCGTAACACGCACTCGTGCGTTTTCTTAAGGAGACCAATATGGCTCACGGTACTGTCAAATGGTTCAACGCCCAGAAGGGCTTCGGCTTTATCCAACACGACGGCGGCGGGAAGGATGTGTTTGTACACATCAGCGCCCTCGAACGTGCGGGCATCAACTCACTCACTGAAGGTCAGCAGGTTAATTTCGACATCGTGAGCGAGCGCGGCAAAGAAGCCGCTGCAAATCTAAAGATCGCTTAACCTAGCGCCTTTTTTCGAGAACCCGGTGCCAAGCGCCAGCTTTTTGTCGGAGAACGTTATAAGAAAAACTCTCCCCACCGCCACTCAGCGGCCGTCGCTCCGGCTTATTGCGCACTTTTGCACAAGCGGCCCGGTGCACGTGGTTCAGGATTGGCTGAAGCAGAATTGTCGTGAAGATTGGGTCATACGCAGCGAAGGCGCTTCCGACGACCTTAGAACAAAGAACTACCTGGTCAGTTTTGAAAGCCGCGACGACCGCGACGCCTTTCGAAAGCGCTTTACGAAGCACGCGTGACGCGTTCGATTGCACCGTTGCCCTTGCGGTAATGTCTCGCGACGTTTTCCTGGGGCACGGGCTTTGCGAGGGCGTACGTCAGCTGCGTCGTCCGCTAGGCATCCCTTCACCGCACCCGAAGTTACATTGACAACAAACGCCGCTCGTCCCTCAAGAGCCGCCGCGATCCTTTTGATGTTCATAGCCGCTGAAAATGACTTTCAATAGCTGTGGTTGATGACGTGTGGTTCGAGGGCTAGACGCGTTTTTTCTGAAGTGAAACATGCTCCCTCACCGAGCAGACGTATGGTTTCGTATTTGCCGCGTGCGTGCGTCGCGCGCGTTTTGTCCAGCCGATCTACAGCCTCCGCGAAGTCTTCGCCTGCGGATTGATATGTAGCGGGCGCTATCCCTAAACGGCTTCCAGAGCGAGGATCAACTGCCCGGGGAGCGGGCAGCTAGTCCGAAAGACCTCTTTGCATCGTTCTGGATTTCGGCGGTCCTCAAACCGCCGTCCTTGCGGTAGCTCCGCACCGGAAAAGCAAACCAGCGAACAGCGAGTCGCCGATCGGTCGACGTACCAGGCGACTGCGGCTACACTGAGTCCCACTCTAAATCGCGTTCGATCCGTCTAAGAATGACGTGCGGGGATGTATGGCGCGCAAACGCAAAGGATTGGAAGACGGCGGCGCCTTCACCGGCATCGCGTCTGTGGGTGAGAGCAAACCTCATTATCACGGTCACCGTGATCGTCTCAGGGAACGCTTCCTCGAGGCTGGCGCTGAAACTCTTCCTGACTATGAAGTTCTGGAACTGCTCCTCTTCGGCGTCATTCCGCGAAAAGACACAAAGCCCATCGCCAAAGCCCTACTCGCCAGGTTCGGCAGATTCGATGAAGTGCTCGCAGCAAGCCCGGAAGCCTTGATGGAAGTGGACGGCATCAAGGATAGCGCCGCCGCAATGCTGAAAGCGGTCCAAGCCTCGATCCAACTCGCTCTGCAAACGCGCGTGCGAAATACCGACGTGATTTCTTCTTGGAACGACGTGCTCGACTATTGCAAAGCACGGATGGCCAACGAACAAAACGAGCAGTTCCGCGTCATCTTTCTCGACCGCAAGAACAGGATCATCGCCGACGAAGCACAGCAGCGCGGCACGGTGGATCACACACCCGTCTATCCGCGCGAAGTCGTGAAGCGGGCGCTGGAACTAAACGCCAGCGCCTTATTGCTGGTGCACAACCATCCCAGCGGCGATCCGACGCCGTCACGCGCCGACATCGAGATGACGAGAAAAGTGAAAGACGCCGCCGCCGCGGTGAACATCACGCTGCACGATCACATCATCGTCGGCCGGGGCGGGCACATCTCCCTGCGGACTCAGGGGCTGATTTAAGGCAACGCCAGAGACATACGCGGATGATCGCGCGAGCCGGTTACTTAATAACACTTCGGGATCAGATACCCCGACTTGAAACGCCGCTCCTGGCACATCGCAATGAATTCCTCATAGGTCGGCGCGGGCGTTTCCGGCTGCGTCGCCTTTAGGTGGCGAATGTAGGTATCGTAATCCGGGATATGCATGATGAGCCGGAAGGTCTGACGCACACGCGACAGGAAGTCGGACGGCGCCGTATCGTGCGAGACCGGCGGACTCTTGATGTCGGAAGCGTCGTCCATCGGTGGCCCTCCAAAGTCCTGGCCCTGAAACGACGCAGCCTAGCATGATCGTTCCGGGCGCAAAACCCGGCGTTAGCGTTGCGCGGGCGCTTTCACGAATTCGTTGACCTCGTGGAGGCGAAAGGCCCCAGATTCGTTTGCGAATTGACGCAAGTGGTGTACGTGCCCCGTGCCATAAATTGCGAGAACGCGGTCACCGGGATTGTCCGTCAGGTCGACGATATTGTTGAAGATCTTCAGATTGCGCGCATACCAGCTTCCGACCCAATTCGCGCCCGGTTGTGTCTGATCGTCGCCGAAGCGCGCGACATCGAAATAGATGCGGTGCGACCGCGCGATGGCCTCCGGCCGGTTGATTTCGACGAAGAACCTCACGAGATCGGTACTCGCCAGCGGCGGATACGGGATTCTCTTCGGATTGAGAAGCAGCTTGAACTTCTCCTCCTGCCCGTTGGCCTTCGCGTAAGCGGAATAGTTGTAGTTGGCGAAATCCCCTGGCGGGGCTCCGTTCCAATCCGCCGCATAAACGCGATCATGGCCCAGTTTCGCGGCCAGCCGCATTCCAATCTGTTCGTCTTCGCTCCGCGCGAGGGAATATTTCCCGGCGCGATAAGCGTTATAGCGCTCGTCAAGCTTGGCTTGGTTGGATTTCAGCTCTTCGACAACGACATGTGTCGGCTCAAAGGCCGCGAGTTGCGCGACAAGCTCCTCGATCTCAGCTTGCCGCGCGGGCAGCAGAACATCGTCCACCTGAAAATTCAATTGGTCGCGTCCCGGGTTATGCAGATGCACCGACCCTAGGATCAGCAGTGACGGCCGCGCCTCCGGAGCGCGGTCGATCAAGAAGGGCGATGCCTCCTGGGCTTGCGCCGCTGTCGCAAGCAGCAAGCCGAGTAGAACAAACGCAGCTTTCATACCGCCGACTCCTAAAAGGATTTTCGACCGCGCCTAACCTAGCGCGGCCGACCGCGTTCAGCCAACGAACATCACATGCGAGGCACGGTCCGCGGCGATCTCGACCGAAGTTGTCGCGGTCGTCGCCATACCGGCGATGAACATGAGATGGAGGGCAATCGTGCAGATGATGGCAAACGGCTTATTCATGGGCGTCATCCCTATGTTTTTGGGGAGGGGGTTATTCGTAACGCAACGCGCGGATCGGGTTCTCCTGCGCGGCCCGAAAGGCATGGCCGCCGACCGTGATCCATGCGACCAACAGAGCGAGGAAGCCCGCCGCGCCGAAGATCACGGGGTTGAGGTCGATGCGCTGCTCGAAGCCATTGAGCCAGTCACGCATCAAGTACCAGGCCGCCGGCCAGGCGATCAGGTTCGCGATCAGCACCGGCTTCGAAAAATCGAACACCAACAGGCGTACGACATCCTTCACCTTGGCGCCCAGCACCTTACGGATGCCGATCTCCTTGGTGCGGCGCTCGGCGCTGAACAAGGCGAGGCCGTAGAGGCCGAGGCTACCAATGATGATCGCAAGCCCGCTGAAGGCCGCGAACATCTTCGCTTCCGCTTCTTCACCCGCGTATTGGGCGTCGATACGCGTTGCCATGAACTCGGAGCGGTACGGGATATGCGATACGCGCTCGCGCCATAACTTCTCCATCGCGGCATTCACAGCCGCTCCAACGGCGGGATCCGTACGCAGGGAAAGGTTGAACAGGTTCTCGGCATCGCGCTCGTAGAACGTCGGCTCAATGGGATCTCGCGCCGAGCGGTATGCAACGTTGCCGACGACCCCAATCACGGTCACCGTGGATTGGCGCGAGTTCTCGGCGTCGCCCACGGCAATCCGGAATTCCTTCCCAATCGCTTCCTGCGGCGAGCTCAGGCCAAGCTTACTCAACGCCGCTTGGTTCAAGATGATGTTGCCGCCACGGGCAACCTTCTCGTCATCGGTGCCTGTGTAGTCGTCGCCCCCACGGCCTTCCTCGAAGACGCGGCCGGCCAGCAACGGAATCTTGTAGGCATCGAAGAAGTTATAGTCGACCGTGCGGCGCGAGATCAGCAGCGGCGTCGTGCTCGGACGTCCCGGGATTTCAAAGATGTTGTTACTGCTGCCATTGTCGGTCGGCACGTCATTGCTCGTCGTTACGGCCGTGACGCCGGGCAATTTGGCGGCTTCCGCGACAATTGTATCGCGTATCGTCTTGAACTCTTCACCCCGGAGCGCGCCGAGCGCGCGGACGACCAAGATGCCCGTTCGATCGAAGCCACGGTCGATATTCCGGGCAAATACCGTCTGGGTATAAATCACGGTGGTACAGACCAGGAGACCGATGGAAATCGCGAACTGCACGACCACCAAGGCGGTGCGTAGCTTGCCCGAGCCTTCCGCCGCCGCCGACTTGTTGGCCTTCAAGATTCGCGACGGGCGGAAACCCGACAGGAACAGCGCGGGGTAAAGGCCGGCGGCGACGCCGACGAGCAGGATCAGGCCCGCCATCATGGGAAGCAAAATGCCCGCTTCGGCGAAATTCAGCCCCAAGTCGCGGCTCAGAACGGAATTGTAAAGCGGTAGCGCCGCATAGACCAACCCGACAGCGAGCACGAAAGCGATAGCCGACAGCAACAATGATTCCGACAGGAATTGGAATACAAGCTGCGAGCGGCGCGCGCCCAAGACCTTACGCAACGCCACCTCGCGGGCGCGCTGGCTCGCGCGCGCGGTCGCAAGGTTCGTGAAGTTGATGCAGGCGATCAGCAAGATCATCCCGGCAACCGCCGTGAAGGCCGCGATCGCACGTACGTTGCCGCGCGGACGGTCGACGCTCGAACGCTCGCCGTGAAGGTGCACGTCGCCGATCTTCATGATGTCGATAGTCATCAAGTCGGCCACGCTGATGTCCTGGCCGCCGAACGTGAGGCTCGGAATATTGCGCTTCTCCCATTCCGGCAAAGCGCGCGAGATCGCGGACGCATCCGCGCCCTCTTTGAGCTTCAGGTAAAGACTGGCGTTGACAGACGTCCAGCTCTTCAGCACCCACGTCCACTTTTCAAAGTCCGGCGGATTGAGCGCCGCCAGGATATGAAAATCGAAGTGCGTGTTGGTGGGGAGCTCCTTGAAGACGCCCGTCACGCGGTAGTCGCGCTTCAGGCCGACCGGCAGCTCAATCGGCAGCGTTTGGCCGAGCGGCGAGGCCGATCCGAAGTACTTCTTCGCCGCGCTTTCGGAAATCAGCACGGACGACACGTCCGAAAGAGCCGTCTCCTTCGTCCCGCTCACGAGCGGAAAGTCCAGCACCTGGAAGAGGGTCGGGTCGGCGAACGCCACCGTTTCATTGAAGACGTCCGCGCCGCGCGTCACGACCGACCGCTGCCCGACGATGCGGGCCGCGGCTTCGATCTCGCTGAAATCTTTTTGCATTGCCTCCATGGCCGGTCCCGGCGCCTGGCCCGCCGCGAAAGACTCCCGCCCCGGAATGTCGAACCGCGTATGCACCTGATAGATGCGCTCAGCGTCAGGGAACCACTCGTCGTAACTGGTCTCATGCTGCACATAGAGCAGGATGAGGATGCAACTCGCGAGCCCCACGGCGAGGCCGAAGATGTTGATGGCCGTGTACAGCCGGTTCTTGATCAGGTTGCGGAAAGCAACCGTCAGATAATTCTTGAGCATGGTATTCCCCCTATGCGGCGTGCCGGTAGCGCGTTACGCGGCGGCGGAGTTGAAACCGCCGGACGCGCCTTGCGTGTCCGACTTCAGGCCTTCGGCCACCACATGTCCGTCCAACACGTTGATAACGCGACGGGCGTGGCCGGCGTCGGCGCGCGAGTGCGTCACCATCACCACCGTCGTTCCCTCGGCGTTGAGCTGCTTCAACAGCGACATGACGTCGGCGCCATGTTGAGAGTCGAGGTTTCCGGTCGGTTCGTCGGCCAGGATCAGCCCCGGGTTCGACACGACCGCGCGCGCGACCGCGACACGCTGTTGCTGGCCGCCCGAAAGTTGCGCCGGTTTGTGACCCGCCCTGTGCGCGATTCCGACCTTCTCCATCACCGCGAAGACCCGCGCTTCGCGCTCCTTCGCGGGCACGTCATGATAAAGCAGGGCGAGTTCGATGTTCTCGAACACCGTCAGTTCGTCGATCAGGTTGAAGCTCTGGAAGATGAAGCCCAGGTTGCGTTTGCGCAGATCGGCCAACCGCGCCTCGCTATAGCCCGAGATTTCCTCCCCGTTGAAGACATACGACCCCGAGGTCGGCGTATCGAGCATGCCGATGATGTTCAAAAGGGTCGATTTTCCGCACCCCGACGGCCCCATGATCGCGACGAACTCGCCGGCCTGGATCTCGATGTTCACGGCATTCAGGGCCGTCGTTTCCACGTCGGATGTACGGTAGGACTTGGTGAGGTTCTGAAGTTTCAGCATGGAGATTCCCCTATGGATTCCGGTTATCCGCCGATCTGCAGGCGGTCTTTGTCTAAGAATGCGCTGTAAGGTGAAGTGACGACCTTCTCGCCGGGCTCCAACCCATCGAGCACTTCGATGAAGCGGGAGTTGCGGCGGCCGAGGCGCACCGTGCGGCGCACGGCTTCGGAACCGTCCTGCGCCACCACGAAAACCCAGGCGCCGCCGGTGTCTTGAAAGAAGGCGCCGTCCGGGATCAGCAGCGCTTCGGTCGGGTCGCCCAACGTCAGTTTCAATTGCAGGGTTTGGCCGCGGCGCATGTCGGCCGGCTCGTTGTCCATGAACACAAGGTCGGCCACGAAGTGTCCGTCGCGGACTTGCGGATAGATTTTCTGAACGCGCAGCGCGTAGTCCTTGCCGTTCCAGGCGACCGCGGCCGTCTGGCCGACTTCCACGCGGTTCAAATAGAATTCGTCGATCTCGGCGGCCACCTTGCGGCGTCCCGGATCGTCGATCTGTCCAAGACGTTCGCCCTTTCCGAGGCTTTGGCCGATCTCGGCGCTGAACGCCGTGACTTTGCCGTCCACGGGCGCGCGCACCGTCAGACCTTCGAGGTTCTCGCGCGCCATCTCCAGGTTCTCGGTCAAGCGGTTCGCCGTGTCCTTAATCTGCTTGAGTTGCGTTTCCTGAAGCTGCTCGGTGTTGCGCAGCGTCTCGCTCAGCAGCGTCGCCTTGCGCTTCTGGAAATTGAATTCGTCTTCGAGATTTTCGAGATCGGCCTGCGAACTATTGCCGTTGGCGAACAGCTTCTGGCGGCGCTCCAGCGCGCGCCCTAGTTTCTGCACCTGATACTCCGCCTCGAGCATGTCGCGGCGGTTGTTCAGGCGGCTTTGCTCCAGGTTCAGTTCCAGGGTGCGGACGTTATTGGTCTGTTGGGCGACCTCGGCCTCGCGCGTCAGCACCTCAAGACGAAGCTGGGTATTGGAAAGTTCGACCAGCATGTCGCCGGCCCTCACCTCGGCGCCGTCCTCGACGAACAGCTTTTCGATGCGCCCGCCCTCGATCGCGTCGAGGAACACGGTCTTCAACGGCGCCACCCGTCCGCGCACGGGCACAAAGTCCTCGAAGGCGCCGCGCGTGACCTCACCCACGGCAACGGTGGTGCTTTCGACTTTGACAGTCTTGCCGCCGGGCATGGCGATCAAGAAACCTACGACGAGAAGCGCAACGATGCCGCCGCCGGCCGCGGCGGCAATCTTGGCGCGCTTATGCCAAGCGGGCGCTTCGATCTTGCGATCCATGGCGCCACCATGGATGACGCGAGGGGTCGCGTGATGGGGGTCTGGTGTCGTCATGGGCCGGAAGCGCTCCTGTTGGAGGCGGAGGGTTCCGCCTGCATCCAGCGCTAGAGCAAGGCCCGTGCCACAAATCAGCCGTGATTTAAGTTGCTGATTTTACGTGTGTTTTTATGAAACTCAAAAAGTGAGTGATAAATTTGAACAATAAAATGGCGATTTCAGACATAAATTATCTGAAATCGCCACTTTGGTCGCAAATTACTAAGTAATTGATTTTATTAACGTACGTCTGGCACCTCAATGACCTCGCCGGCTAAAGCAGGCGTGTTGATCGGCAAGCGCCGCGCCTTGCTCGCCTGCTCATAGGCGTAGCCCAGCGCCAGGATTTTCGGTTCGCTGAACGCCGTTCCCAAGAAGGAGATGGTCACCGGCAGGTCGTCGTTGGTGAACCCCGCGGGCACGATCAAGTCCGGAAAGCCGGTGAGGTTCGCGATATTCGCGGGCGTGTTGCCGGCGCCGCCGGGCGGCTCCAAGGGTGCGACGATCTGCGGCGGACGGCGCGGCCCTGTCGGATAGACGATCGCATCGAGTTTGTTGGCGGCGAAGACGCCTTCCACCACCTGACGGACGAGCGGCAAGCCCTGGTCGCGCACCGAGAGATACTTGTAATCGGTGAGCGTGCCGGAGGCGAGTTCGCGTTGGAACAGCATCCAGCGCGCGGCGTTCGGGCCGGCGCCGTCGGGACGCGGACTGGTGTATTGGCGGCCGCGCTCGATCAATTCCGGCAGGCTCTTCGGATACTTCGGTCCGACCGTTTTCAGGTAATCCGCGATCTGCGCGACGAACTCCGGATAACGGATCGCGTTATAGAACTCGCCTTTCGCATCCAGCATCCACTTCGGGAAATTGACATCGACGACGGTCGCGCCTTTCGCCGTCATGGCGGCGAGCGCGGCTTCGATCACCCAGTCGACCTCTTCATCCTGCTTCATGAAATCGCGCGCGATGCCGATACGCGCGCCCTTCAACGCGTTCGCATTCAGATGTTTCGTGTAGTCCTTCTCGAACTTGCCTTGGCTCTTTTTCGTCGCATCGTCGGCCGGGTCGACGCCGGTCATCGTGCCCAGCGAGATCGCGATATCGGTGACGTTGCGCGTCATCGGCCCGCCGGTGTCGAAACTCAAGGCCAACGGGATGATCCCGTCCCGACTCAACAGCCCATGCGTCGGCTTCAAGCCGACGATGCCGTTCACGGTCGAAGGACCGCGGATCGATCCGCCGGTGTCGGTCCCGAACCCCAGCGGCGCATAGGCCGCAGCGATGGCGGCGCCCGTGCCGCCCGAAGACCCCGCCGGCGCGCGCGTCAGGTCGTGCGGGTTGCGCGTCTGCCCGCCCAGCGAGCTATTGCTGCTCGACGACGCGAACTCCGAAAGATTGACCTTGGCCAGGATGATCGCGCCCGCCTCGCGCAGGCGTTTCACCATATAAGCGTCGTCCGGCGGGATGGAGCCTTCCAGCAACACCGACCCACCGGTGGTGGGCATGTCGAACGTATCGAAATTGTCCTTGAGCACGATGGGCACGCCGTGCAGCGGCCCGCGGACCTTTCCCGCCTTGCGCTCGGCGTCCAATTGCTTCGCGGTCTCCATGGCTTTGGGATTGACCAGGATCACGGCGCGCACGGCCGGGCCCTGGCGGTCATAGGCTTCGATGCGCGCGAGCGACAGCGCCACCAACTTCTCGGCGCTCAGCGTGCCGGCCGCCATCGCGGCCGTCAGATCGGCGATCGTGGCTTCATCCAGTTGAACGGTCTTCGCGGCCGCCGGCGCGGCGGCGAGTAACGCCGCGGTCGCGACGGTCGCTAAAAAGCGCGGAAGAATTTTCATGATGCCCCTCAGTGCGTTGACGGATGAAGGGCCCCGCCCCTAGGGGTCCCCCGGGATGGATGCTAGCCGAACGTTTTTCAGGCGTAAAACCGCTTTAGGACTATTTGTGCGGGGCCGCCCCCTGGCCTATACATCCCCCGCACCATATCCCTTGCTTTTGAGGACGCCCGCTCATGATCCCGCGTTACGCCCGCCCCGCCATGACCGCCATTTGGGAGCCGGACAATAAGTACCGCATTTGGTTCGAGATCGAGGCGCACGCCTGCGACGCCCAGGCGAAACTGGGCGTCATCCCGGCGGAAGCCGCGAAAGCGGTCTGGCAGCGCGGCAAGTGGAATATCGAGCGCATCGACGAGATCGAGAAGGAAACCAAACACGACGTCATCGCCTTCCTGACCAACCTGGCCGAATATGTCGGCCCGGAGGCGCGCTTCGTCCACCAGGGCATGACCTCGTCGGACGTGCTCGACACCTGCCTCTCGGTGCAGTTGACGCAAGCCGCCGATCTGCTTCTGAAGGACCTCGACGCGCTCCTCGCCGCGCTGAAGCGCCGCGCGCTCGAACACAAGATGACCGTCACCATGGGCCGTAGCCACGGCATCCATGCCGAGCCCGTCACCCTCGGCCTCAAGTTCGCGAGTTTCTACGCCGAGTTCGACCGTAATCGGGAACGCCTCCTGGCCGCGCGCAAGGACATCGCGACCTGCGCGATCTCGGGCGCCGTCGGCACCTTCGCCCACATCGACCCGTTCGTTGAACAATATGTCGCCGAGAAACTCGGCCTCGCGGCCGAGCCGGTCTCCACGCAGGTCATTCCGCGCGACCGTCACGCGCAGTTCTTCGCGACCCTCGGCGTGATCGCCAGTTCCATTGAAAGAATCGCCACCGAAATCCGCCACATGCAGCGCACCGAGGTCCGCGAGGCCGAGGAATTTTTCTCGCCCGGCCAGAAGGGCTCATCGGCGATGCCGCACAAGCGCAACCCTGTGCTGACGGAAAATCTCACGGGTCTTGCCCGCGTCGTGCGCGGCTACGCCATACCGGCCATGGAGAACGTCGCCCTCTGGCACGAGCGCGACATCTCGCACTCGTCGGTCGAGCGCTACATCGGACCCGATGCCACCATCACGCTGGACTTCGCGCTCGCGCGCCTTACCGGCGTCGTCGACAAGCTGGTGGTCTATCCCGAGAATATCGACAAGAACCTGAACATGATGGGCGGGCTCGTTTTCTCCCAGCGCGTGCTCATCGCGCTCACCCAGGCGGGCGTCAGCCGCGAGGACTCCTACGTCATCGTCCAGCGCAACGCGATGAAGGTGTGGAACGGCGGCGGTCAACTCCTCGACCTGCTCAAGCAGGACAAGGACGTCACGGACCGCATCCCGATGAAGGATCTCGAAAGCCTGTTCGACATGGCGTTCCACACCAAGCATGTGGACACCATCTTCAAGCGGGTGTTTGGGGAAGCCTAGATTTTGGATTTTTCGTCACCCTGGGCGAACACCCAGGGTGACCGGCGCCTTCTTTACTTCGCTTCGCCCGCGATGCTTTGCGCGGCTTGGCCGAACAATTCGGCCAGCTTCTTCTTCAGATCGGCGTCGGAGACTTTGCCGCCGAGGTCCTTGGCGACCTTGCCGATCATGTCGTCGTCGCCCGGCTTCTCGAAATTCGAGTCCACGACCTCTTGGGCGTAGGCGTCGGCGTCCGCGCCGGCCTTACCGAGCTGGCCCGCGGCCCATTGACCGAACAGCTTGTCGCGGCGGACCTGCGCCCGGAACTGTTGCTCCTGGTCGAGCTCGAATTTCCGCTCAAAACCTTTCTGCCGGTCGCCGAATGCGTCGCTCATGGAAGTCCTCTCAAGCAAAAGTGGGACGTTTGATATAGCGACGGGCTCCGACCTCCGCAACTGGCGCAGGTGTTACAGACGCACTACCTTAAGAGGATGTGCACTGTTGTCATTTTGCGCCGTCCCGGTCACGCCTGGCCCGTCATTCTGGGCGCGAACCGCGACGAGATGGCGGACCGCCCGTGGAAGCCGCCCGCGCGCCATTGGCCCGAGCGCGGCGACATCGTCGCGGGCCTGGATGAACTGGCGGGCGGCACGTGGATGGGCCTGAACGATACAGGAGTGGTGGCCTGTATTCTCAACCGCCACGGGACGCTGGGTCCCGCGCCGGGAAAACGCAGCCGTGGCGAACTGGTCCTGGAAGCGCTCGATCACGCCAACGCCGCCGACGCGGCCGAGGCGCTTGCCGACCTCGACCCGCTCGCCTATCGCCCGTTCAACCTCGTGATCGCCGACAATCGCGACGCCTATTGGCTCGCGTTGCGCGCATCGGTCGCGGGGGCCTGGGTGGACAAGCAGAAGATTTCCGAGGGGCTTTCCATGTTCACCGCCTTCGACCGGGACGATCCGGCGGACCCGCGTATCGCGCGCTACCGCCCGCTTTTTGAGAGCGCGGCCGCCCCGGACCCGGCGGCCGGCGACTGGGAGGAATGGACCCGGTTGCTCGGCTCGACCGAGGGAGGCACGGAGGCCAGGGCGATGAGCTTCCGGATGCCCGGCGGCTTCGGCACCTCGTCCTCCTCCCTCCTGGCGCTGCCCTCGCCCGACGAAACCTTCAAACCGGGCGGAAAACGCCCGGTCTGGCTGTTTGCGGCCGGCGCCCCCGAGTCTGTGCCTTTCGCCCCGGTAGAGAACCTGGCCGCGTCCGTTTAGGCCTGTTTTGGCCCGATTTTTGGGCCCCAACAGCCGCGTTGTCGCCCTGACCCCATCCTGCTATAGGCACCCCCATAAGCAGGGCGATCCGCCCCAATAAACACAGGGGCTAGTAGGCCCGCCATCATCAGGAAAAGCATCCATGGCACGTCGCAAACAAGTTTACGAAGGCAAAGCCAAAGTGCTTTTTGAAGGCCCCGAGCCAGGCACCCTGGTGCAGTACTTCAAGGACGACGCGACCGCCTTCAATAACAAGAAAAAGGGCACCATCACGGGCAAGGGCGTGCTCAACAACCGTATGTCCGAATACCTGATGACCAAACTCGAGGAGATCGGCATCCCGACGCACTTCGTGCGCCGCCTGAACATGCGCGAGCAACTCGTGAAGGAAGTCGAGATCATCCCGGTCGAGGTGGTCGTGCGCAACATCGCCGCCGGTTCGATCTCCAAGCGTTTCGCGATCCCCGAGGGCACGCGCCTGCCCCGCTCGATCATCGAATACTATTACAAGAGCGATCAGCTCGACGATCCGATGGTCTCCGAGGAACACATCACCGGCTTCGGCTGGGCCGCGATCCACGAGATCGACGAGATGTTGAACATGAGCCTGCGCATCAACGATTACCTCGCGGGCCTGTTCCTGGGCATCGGCATCCGCCTCGTCGACTTCAAGGTCGAGTTCGGCCGCCTGTTCCACGAGAACGGCGATGTGCAGGTGGTCCTGGCCGACGAACTGTCGCCGGACAACATGCGCCTGTGGGACGCCAAGACCAACGAGAAGATGGATAAGGACCGCTTCCGCCGCGACCTCGGCCAGATCGAGGAAGCCTATCAGGAAGTGGCGCGACGTCTCGGTATCCTGCCCGAAAGCGGGCCCACCGACGTCAAAGGCCCCTCAACGCTTCAATAGTGAAAAGTCCCCGGCCAAGTCCGGGGACTAAAGTTTCTGCCTCCGGAGAAAGACGTGAAAGCCAAAGTCCACATCACCCTCAAGAACGGCGTGCTGGATCCTCAAGGAAAGGCCGTCGAACACGCGTTGCACGGCCAGGGTTTCAAGGGCGTGAGCGACGTGCGCCAGGGCAAGTTCATCGAACTCAAGCTGACGGCCACCGACAAAGCCGCGGCCAAGGCTGAGGTCGAGGAGATGTGCCGCAAGCTGCTCGCCAACACCGTGATCGAGAATTTCTCCGTCGAGGTGATCGACTAATGAAAGCCGGCGTCGTCGTATTCCCAGGCTCCAATTGCGATCGCGACGTGGCCGTCGCGCTGGAGCAAAGCACGGGTAAGAAGACCGCGATGATCTGGCATCGCGACACCGAACTGCCCGACCTCGATCTCATCGTCGTCCCGGGCGGCTTCTCCTACGGCGACTATTTGCGTTGCGGCGCCATGGGCGCCCACTCGCCGGTGATGCAGGAAATCAAGCGCCGCGCCGAAAAAGGAACGCGCGTGCTCGGCATCTGCAACGGCTTCCAGATCATCACCGAAGCGGGCCTCGTGCCCGGCGTGCTGATGCGCAACCGCGACCTCAAGTACATCTGCAAGGACGTGTATTTGCGCGTGGAAGACACACAAAGCGCCTTCACCACCCGCTACGACGCGGGCCAGGTCGTGCGGATTCCGATCGGCCACGGCGAAGGCAACTATTTCGCCGACGATGACACGCTGAAGCGCCTCGAGGACGAAGGCCTCATCGCGTTCCGCTACTGCACGCCCGAAGGCGACGTGACGCCGGAGTCCAACCCGAACGGCTCCCAGCGCAATATCGCCGGCGTGTTCAACAAGTCCCGCACCGTGCTCGGCATGATGCCGCACCCGGAGCGCCTGTCCGATCCCAAACTGGGCGGCAATGACGGCCGCGCCATGTTCGATGCCCTCGTGGAGACCCTGGCGTGACCACCAAAACTGCAATCACCCCCGAGGTCATCAAGACGCACGGCCTTTCGGACGACGAATACAAGAAGATCCTCGAAGTACTCGGCCGCGAGCCGAACCTCGTCGAACTCGGCATCTTCTCGGTCATGTGGTCCGAGCACTGCTCCTACAAGTCCTCGAAGAAGTGGCTGAAGACCCTGCCGACCACCGCGCCGTGGGTCATCTGTGGCCCGGGCGAGAACGCGGGCGTCATCGATATCGGTGAAGGCCTGGCCGCCATCTTCAAGATGGAAAGCCATAACCACCCGTCGTTCATCGAGCCCTATCAAGGCGCCGCGACCGGCGTGGGCGGTATCTTGCGCGACGTGTTCACCATGGGCGCGCGCCCCATCGCCAACATGAATGCGCTGCGCTTCGGCTCACCCGACCACCCGAAGACCCGCCACCTCATCAACGGCGTGGTCGCGGGCATCGCCGGTTACGGCAACTGCGTGGGCGTGCCGACCGTCGGCGGGGAAGTGAACTTCCACCCGAGCTACAACGGCAACATCCTCGTCAACGCGATGACGGTGGGCCTCGCGAAGCAGGACAAGATTTTCTACTCGGCTGCCGCGGGCGCCGGGAACCCTGTGGTGTACGTCGGCTCCAAGACGGGCCGCGACGGCATCCACGGCGCGACCATGGCATCGGCGGAATTCGACGCGAATTCGGAAGAAAAGCGCCCGACCGTGCAGGTCGGCGACCCGTTCACCGAAAAACTCCTCATCGAAGCCTGCATGGAGCTGATGGCCACCGACGCTATTCAGTCCATTCAGGACATGGGTGCGGCCGGCCTGACCAGCTCGTCGTTCGAGATGGCCTCCAAAGGCGGCATGGGCGTCGAGCTCGAGATGGAAAAAGTGCCTCAGCGCGAAGAAGGCATGACCCCGTACGAGATGATGCTCTCCGAAAGCCAGGAGCGCATGCTCATCATCCTGAAGCCGGGCAAGGAAGAGATCGCGCGCAAGATCTTCGAGAAGTGGGAACTGGACTTCGCCGTGATCGGTCATCTGACCACCACCGGCCGCATGATCCTCAAGTTCCACGGCGAAGTGGTGTGCGATCTTCCGATCGATCCGCTCGCGCAAGCCTCGCCCGAATACGACCGCCCCTGGACGCCGACGCGCCGCCAGGCGCTGCTCGACGCCAAGGACGTGAAAGAGGTCCCCTGGGCGGACGCCCTCAAGACCCTGATGGGCTGCCCGGATATCGCCAGCCGCCGCTGGGTGTACGAACAGTACGACCACATGGTCATGGCCGACACCTGTCAGCGTCCGGGCGGCGACGCCGCTGTCGTGCGCATTCACGGCACCAACCGCGGCCTCGCGATCTCGACCGACTGCACGCCGCGCTATGTGTTCGCCGATCCGCTCGAGGGCGGAAAACAAGCCGTGGCCGAAACGTGGCGCAACATCACCGCGGTCGGCGGCCGCCCGCTCGCGATCACCGACAACCTGAACTTCGGCAACCCGCAGAAACCCGAGATCATGGGGCAGATCGTCGAAGCCATCAAAGGCATCGGCGAAGCCTGCAAAGGCCTCGACTACCCCGTCATCTCCGGCAACGTCTCGCTCTACAACGAGACCGACGGCCGCCCGATCCTGCCCACGCCCGCCATCGGCGGCGTCGGCCTCATCGACAATCTCGACACCATGGCGACGGTAGCTTTCAAGGGCGAGCGCGAAGTCGTCCTGCTCGCGGGACAAGCGGGCGGCGGCTGGCTCGGCCAATCGCTCTACTTGCGCGAAGTGTGCGGCGAGGAAAAAGGCGCGCCCCCGCCGGTCGATCTCCTGCACGAGCGCCGTGTCGGCGACTACGTGCGCGCGATGATCCACGGCGACAAGGTCACCGCCTGCCACGATCTCGCGGACGGCGGCCTTCTGGTCGCGGTCGCGGAGATGGCGCTCGCGGGCGGCATCGGGTGTGAACTCAAGAACGTCGCGGGCCACGCCCGCCTGTTCGGGGAAGACCAGGGCCGCTACGTGCTGACGGTAAAGACCTCAGACCTCGCCGGCGTGAAAGCCGCGGCGCTCGCCGCCGACGTCGCCCTGGAAGAGATCGGTGTCACCGGCGGCAAGGCGATCGCCCTGAACGGCGCCTCCGTGGCGTTGGCCGATCTGCGGGACCTCCACGAAGGCTGGTTCCCGAACTACGTGGCCCGTCCGGCTTAGGAGTACGCAAGATGGCGATGGCTGCGGCTGAAATCGAACAGATGATCAAAGAAGCTTTCCCCGACGCGACGGTCGAGATCCAAGACCTGCGCGGGGACGGCGATCATTACGCCGCCATCGTCACTTCCGCCGCCTTCAAGGGCAAATCGCGCGTCCAGCAGCACCAGATGGTGTATGGCGCGCTCAAAGGAAAGATGGGCGGGCAACTGCACGCCCTCGCCCTCACCACCAACGTCCCCGCCGGCGCTTAAACCGTCCGCGCCTACTTCACCACAAATGACAGGCCGTGGGCGCGCTCGTGACCGTCCGGGCCCGCGACCTTACACGCGATCTTGTAGCTTCCTGCTTCAAGCGGTGAAGTGAGCGGCAGAAACACCTTCTCCCGCTCCGCTTTGGGCGCGCCAAGCGCGGCAACCGCCTTTTCCGACGCATCCGTTAGCGTGCAGGTCGCGTGTTTGATTAACGCATCGAACGTCAATGCGATCTCCTTGCTTCCCGGCGCGAGTTCGCCGCCGTTCGCGGGCACGGACGACGTCATATCCACGTGCGCAAACGCCGGTGTCGTCCCCAACATAAGCGCAACCGTTACTACTGCGATTTTCGGCACGTTCACCTCCCCTTCCGTTTTTAAAACCAAGTCCGAATCCCGATCACAAAAGCCGTCTCGCCCACGTGCCCGCCCGATGCGCGGGCGAAGTCGGCGGTATTGCCGATCTTGCGCGCATAGGAAACCCCGACATAGGGCGCGAACTCGCGGCGGATTTCATAACGGAGACGCAAGCCGGTCTCGATCCCGGAGAGACCGCTGCCGACCCCCATCGCTGGAATGTTCTGCGCCGACAAATTCAGTTCGACCGAAGGCTCCACGATCAAGCGCTGCGTAATGAGTTGGTCGTAGGAGGCTTCCAGGCGCGCCGTGACGTCGCCTCTATCGGACAGGAACGCCGCCGCCTCGATCTCGAACCAGTAAGGCGCCAGACCTTCGAGCCCGAGCACGGCATAACTCCGCGACGGGTTGGGCGTGAGGTCGTGTCGCAGGCCCGCCTGCAGATCGAAATAGGGCCCGATCGCGCGGGAATAAAGAGCCTGAACCTCGGCGCTTTCAACGCTCCCGTCGATGACGCCTTCGCCTTCCGTCTTCAGCACGGCGCGGTTGATGTCCCCGCCGAACCAGGCCTCGCCTTCCCAATGATAACCGTCCTCGCCACGCACCGCGGCGTATTCGGCCCTGTTCACCATGACCTTCGCGAGCACGTGCGCTCCGTGCTCGCGCCGCAACAGATCGCGCGACGCCGCCATGACGTCCGCCCCGAAAATCCGGTCCGCGGCGAAATCGGTGGGCGGCGCGGGCGCATCCGTGGAGGCCTGCGGCATGGTGTGTCCCGCATGTGGATCGACAGCTGGCTTTGCGTGCATCGCATGACCCGCGTGCGGATCCGGCGCGGGTTTCATCGGCATCTTGTGCCCCGCGTGCGGATCAGCCGGTTTCGCGGACATGTCGTGACCGACGTGCGGATCCGGCGCGGGCTTCGCCGGCATGGGATGATGGGCGTGCGGGCCCTCGGCGGCCATGGCTTGCCCCAGGCCGAGCGTCAGCGCCGCGGCGATCAGATATCTCATGACGGGTCTCCGTCCAGCGGACGGACCGTGACGACCTGCATCATGCCCGCGTGCATATGAAGCAGAAGATGGCAGTGGAACGCCCAGTCTCCAGGCGCATCAGCGGTCAGTTCCAGCGTCACTTTGCCGCCCGGAAGCACGTTGACCGTGTGTTTGCGGGGATAGCGGCCCGGATGGCCGTTCACCACCTCGAAGAAATGACCGTGCAGATGGATCGGGTGCGCCATCATGGTGTCGTTCACCAACACGATCCGCACGCGTTCATTCTTGCGGAAAGCGATCGGCTCCTTCACCTCACTGAACTTCACGCCGTCGAAGGACCACATGAAGCGCTCCATGTTGCCCGTCAGGTGAATCTCCTTCGTGCGCGTCGGCGGCCGTGGATCGGGGTTCGGATCGAGCGCCACCAGATCGGTATAGACGAGCACCTTGTGCCCCACATCCTCCAGGCCTTGGCCGGGATCGCCCGTACGGTCCACCGGCATCGGCGCGATGCTCTGCACGCCGGGGCCCATTTTCACCTGGGGCGCATTCTTGGGATCGCGCATGTCCATGCTGTGCGACATCGCGGGCGGCGGCGCGGCCGCCGGCATCGTATGCCCCATCGCCGCATGATCCATTTTTGAGTGGTCCATTTTTGAGTGGTCCATCTGGGAATGATCCATGGGAGCCGTAGGGTTCCCATGATCCATCCCCATGTCCTTCATCGTGCCCAGCGGCCGGTGGCGCAGCGGCGGGACCGCCGCCGTCAGGCCCTCGCGCGGCGTCAATGTGGCGCGCGCCATCCCGGAACGGTCCACGGCCTCGGCGACCAGCGTAAACGCCTGATCCGGCATCGGCCCCACCACGATATCGTAGGTCTCCGCCGGCGCGATCTGGAATTCATCGACCGTCACGGGGCGCACGTTAAGCCCATCCGCCTGCACCACGCTCAAGGGCAGGCCGGGAAGACGCACGTTGAAGATCGTCATGGCCGCGGCGTTGATGAAGCGCAGGCGAACCCGCTCGCCCGGCTTGAACAAGGCCGTCCAGTTGTCGTCGGGTCCGTGCCCGTTGACGAGGAAGGTATAAGCCGCGCCCGTCACGTCGGAGATATCCGTCGGGTCCATGCGCATCTCGGACCAATGCAGACGTTCTTTGAACGACTGGTCCTGGCCCGCGAATAGGCCCGCCAGCGTCTGCTTCTGGAAATTGAAGAACCCCGCCTGCTGCTTCAAGCGCTTGAAGATCTTGTGCGGGTGCAAGAAGCTGTAGTCCGACAACACGATCACGTGTTCGCGGTCGTAGGCCACAGGATCGGCGCCCTTGGGATCGATGACCAGCGGTCCGTAATGACCCAACTGCTCCTGCAGCCCCGAATGGCTGTGATACCAGTAGGTGCCCGCCTGGATCAGCGGGAACTCATAGGTGAAGGTCGTGCCCGCCTTGATGCCCGGGAAACTCACGCCCGGCACGCCGTCGAACTGGAACGGCACCAGAAGCCCGTGCCAATGGATCGACGTATCTTCCTCAAGTTTGTTCGTCACCGACAGACGGACGTGTTCGCCCTCTTTGAGACGGATCAACGGCCCGGGGATCGTACCGTTTACCGTCACCGCATGGCCACGGCGTCCATCGATAGACCAGGCGGCGTGATCCACCGTCAAATGGATGTCGTTGCCTGAAACCGCCGGCAGCGGCCGCACGAGGCCCGGCGATGCGCTGCGGGCCCAGGTGGGCAGCAAAGGCGTCAACGCAGCCCCCACGAGTCCCGTTTTCAGAAAAGCGCGGCGATTGGTCATGGCGGTTAGACTTTCTTCAGGCGGAGACGAAGGGCGTTGACGATCACGCTCACCGACGAGAGCGCCATCGCGGCGGCCGCGACAATGGGCGAAAGCAGCAGCCCGAAAGCGGGATAGAGAACCCCGGCGGCGATCGGCACGCCGGCGGCGTTGTAAACGAATGCAAAGAACAGGTTTTGACGAATATTGCTCATCGTCGCGTGCGAGAGATGGCGCGCCCGCACGATGCCCATCAGGTCACCTTTCACGAGGGTCACTCCGGCGCTTTCCATCGCCACATCGGTTCCCGTCCCCATGGCGATGCCGACATCGGCCGCCGCGAGAGCCGGCGCATCGTTCACCCCATCGCCCGCCATGCCGACCACGCGGCCTTCGGCGCGAAGACGGGCGACAACATCGGCTTTCCGATCGGGAAGCACGCCCGCTTCGATCTCGGTGATATTCAATCGCGCCGCGACCGCGCGCGCGGTCGTCACATGATCGCCTGTCAACATCACCACACGCACGCCTTCGGCTTGCAAGGCGCTCATGGCCTGGGCGGTCGTCGTCTTGACCGGATCGGCGATCGCGAGCACTGCGGCCGGCGCCCCGTCAACACCCATCAGGATGGCCGTCGCCCCGTTGGCGCGCATGGCGTCCGCTTGCGCGCGCAAACCGCCGGCGTCGACGCCGCGTTCGGCAAGGAATATCTCGTTTCCCAAAACCACCAAGCGTCCGTCGACAACGCCGACAGCTCCCTTGCCGGTAGGAGAGTCGAAATCCGTGACATTTCCAATCGCGACTTTCGCGTCCGTCGCGGCCTTGACGATCGCCACTGCAAGCGGGTGTTCGCTGGCGCGCTCGACGGCGGCGGCCAAGGTCAACACCTCCGTTTCGCGGAAAGGCGCGCGCGGCAGGATTTCCGTAACGGTCGGCTTGCCTTCGGTCAGCGTGCCGGTCTTATCGACGACCAGGGTATCGATTTTCTCCAGGCGTTCCAGCGCTTCGGCGTTCTTGATGAGAACGCCCACCTGCGCACCGCGTCCCACCCCGACCATGATCGACATCGGCGTTGCGAGGCCTAACGCGCAAGGACATGCAATGATAAGAACCGCGACCGCCGCCACCAATCCCATTGCGAACCGCGGCTCCGGACCAAAGAAGAACCATGCAAAAAATGCGGCAATCGCGACGCCGACCACAAGCGGGACAAACCAGCCGGACACCTGATCCGCCAATCGCTGGATCGGCGCGCGGCTACGCTGCGCGGCGCCCACCATTTGAACGATCCGCGCCAGCATGGTGTCGCGTCCCACTTTCTCGGCGCGCATGACCAGCGCGCCGGTCTGGTTCAAGGTCCCGCCGATCACGGGCGCGTTGATCTCCTTGCGCACCGGCATGGCTTCGCCGGTCACCAGACTCTCGTCAACGCTCGAGTGCCCTTCAACAACGATTCCATCCACCGGGACTTTTTCGCCGGGGCGGACCCGCAGTATGTCGCCGGGATGAATTTGATCGAGCGCCACGTCTTCTTCGTGGCCGTCCTGGACGATGCGGTGGGCCGTCTTCGGCGCGAGGTTCAACAGCGCCCGAATAGCCCCCGAGGTCTGTTCCCGCGCCCTAAGTTCCAAGACCTGTCCGAGAAGCACCAGAACGGTAATGACCGCCGCGGCTTCAAAATATACGGCGACCACGCCGCTTTCGGTACGGAACGCATCCGGAAATAGCCCGGGCATCAGCGTTGCGATCACGCTGTAGATCCAAGCTACGCCCGTCCCCATGGCGATGAGCGTGAACATATTGAGATTGCGGGTAACGATGGAACGCCAGCCACGCGCGAAGAACGGCCATCCCGCCCATAAAACAACCGGAGTTGCGAGTACGAATTGCACCCAGACCGAGGTCTGCGGCGCGACCAGATGATGCAGGTTGAACAGGTGACCGCCCATCTCCAGGCTCGCCACCGGCAGCGCCAGCGCAAGCCCGATCCAAAACCGGCGCGTCATGTCGGCGAGTTCGGGATTCTTCGTCTCCGTGGCGGTGATCTCCACGGGCTCCAGCGCCATACCGCACAACGGACAGGCCCCCGGCCCCTTCTGGCGCACCTCCGGGTGCATCGGGCAGGTGTAAACCGCATCGTCGGACGCAGGGTGCGCGTGGGCCTTGGGGCTCAGGTATTTTTCCGGATCGGCCTCGAATTTTGTCCGGCATCCGGCGGAACAGAAGTAATACGGCCGTCCCAGGTGATTCGCGCGGTGCGCCGTTTTATGCGGATCCACCTCCATTCCGCACACCGGATCTTTCACGGTCTGCGATGGGGTCGCAGGCGGCGTCGCCGCGCAGCAACCGGCCTTTGTTTCCCCGTGATGATGTTCGTGACCGGCCATGGGCGTCGCCTCCAAATACCCGGGAGGGGTATCGATTCGCCTTGCGTTATATACCCCCATAGGGTATATCGTCAACCATGGCTCATAAGTCGAAAGACGCCGTCCTCAAGCGCCTCAACCGGGTCGAAGGCCAGGTGCGCGGCCTCGCGCGCATGGTGGAAGAGGACCGCTACTGCATCGATGTCATCACGCAGATTTCGGCCGTGCGGGCGGCGCTGCGGCGCGTCGAGGAAGAACTGATTCACGATCACGTCGGACATTGCGTCCAGCACGCCATCGATTCCGGCGACAAGACCGAACAGCGCAAGAAGATCGCGGAACTCGTGGAAACTCTCAGCCGGACGAGCCGTTAGAACTGCCGCCCGTGCTCAACGCGGGTTATCGCGCCATCTCCATGTGCGTTTTAAGATTGTCCATCTGCTGGGCGAAAACATTGTCCACGACGCCCGCCCACTTCTCGAACCCTTCCTTCACATAACCGCCCGCGCGGAATGTCATCGTAACGTCGGTCCCCGCCTCCGCGGCGGCCAGGGTGAACGAAAGCGCGCCGTCGGCGGCCAGATTGTAGAAAGGCCCCAATGCGCCGCGGAAGACGATCGATGTCGGCGGCGCGATATGCGTCACCTCCATGTGGACCACCCCGCCGCCGTTCGGCAGTTTCTCGCACCAACAGCCGCCGACGCGCGGGTCGATGGTGATGTTCTCGGCCGCCCCGGAGAACGAATGGTCCGCACTCCACCAGCGCGTCGGCACAAGCAGCGCATCCCACACCTTTTCGGGCGGAGCGGCGATACGCACGACCTGCCGTAGCTCCATCCCTGTCGGCGCGACCGCAACCACCTCCGCCGCGGCCGGCGCCGCCGCCAACGCAAGGACCATCGTCAATGCGCGCATGGACGCCTCCCCCACAGAAAGTCCATACGAACTCTAGGCGCGTGCTCGCGCCCTGTCACGCGCGACTCCAAACGCAAAAAAGGGCGGCCCGCGAGGCCGCCCTTTCGCCGTAAGTCCGGTATGGACCGCTATTTCTTCAACTTCACGGCCTGGCCGATCAGATGCGCCTTGTCGGCGCCGGCGCGCGGCGTGAACTTCTGGATGCGGTTGTTGTTGGCGTCGGCCACGTACAGGTTCCCCTCACGGTCGATCGAGAACTGATGGGGGTTGTCGATCAACCCCGGCCCAGCGCCCAATTCGCCGAAGTGGTAGATCAGCTTTCCGTTCTGATCGAATTTGGCGAAGCGGTTGTAGCCGGCGACGGCCATCCAGATGCCGCCGTCCTCGGTGGCGACGATTTGGGTGACGCTTTTCGTGCCCGGCCACACATCCAGGAACTTTCCGCTTTCATCGAAAATCTGGACGCGGTTGTTCACGCGATCCGCCACGTAGAGGCGGCGGTTCGCATCGATCCCCACCGCATGCACCAGGTTGAACTGAGACTGGCCCGCGCCTTTCGTTCCCCACGCCGTCAGATACTTCCCGTCCTTATCGAACTTCACCACGCGCGCGTTGGTGTAACCGTCGGCCACATAAAACGACCCGTCCGGCATGAAGGTCATGCTGGCCGGATCATGGAAATGCCCCTGATCGTTGCCGGGCACGCCCTTTTCACCGATGCGCATCACCAGCTTCTTGCCGTCGTTGGTGAACTTCAGGAGTTGGTGATTGAAGCGGTCGACCACCCACACATGCTGCGCGGGGTCGTACGGGTCGATGACAATATGATGCGCGATCTGGATCTCGGCGTTCCACTGCGACCAGTTCTCGATCACCTTTCCGTCGGCGCTCAGCACCATCAGATTGTTGACGTCGCCCTTGGCAAGATTCGCGTCGTCCCTCACGACAACCGTCTTTTCCTTCATGACGGTCCCGTCGGCGGCCAGCAGCGGAAAGCCCGCGCGCGTATCGTTGCGATCGACGAAGCCGACGAACACCCGGTTCGGGTCCACCGCGTTCACCGACACGGCGCGTTGATCGAACCCCTGGATGCCCGGCTTAAACCAGCCGACCACCGCGTCGTAAGGCCCCGTCTCGTCCAGGCTGCCCTTCTGCTGCGCCATGGCGGGCGACCCGACCGCGAAGGCGGTCAGTGATAGAGTCGCGAAGGCGGCCAGCGGCACAGCCGCGACGGCGGCCAACGAAAGGCCGCACAGGGCCCGTTTGAACGTCATGTAATCCTCCCCTCGGAAAACGAAGCCTCGACCGTAACGAGAAATCCGCCGCCGATCTATGTTGTTCTAGCGCGTTCCGGCGCGTTCTCGCGGGCAACATCCACCGTCCCGGTCGATCAATTCGGCGTGATGCCTCATCGCCTGCGCACGCGTTCCCGCCGGCGACCCGCGCCGCTTTCAGTGCTATGCTGACGGCATGATCCGTATCGCCATGTTGACGCTCGCCTTCACGGCCGGCGCGGTCCTCATCCAACCCGTTCTGGCCCAGGGCGTGCCGTCGCTGCCCATACCGGGCACGGGCACCCTGAGCCCCGGCCAAGGCGCGCCGCCGCCGCCCACCAAGAAGCTCCCGAACGGCGAGTGCGTTGCGCCGAACGCCAACGGCTACGCGAGCATCCGCAACTTCATCCCGTTCTACTCTTTCGAGGATTGCATCAAAAGCGGCGGACGCCCCGCCAAACCCCTCCCCGGCATGGCCCCCAAAGCGAAGTAACGCGTACGCACGCTGCTGCGGAAAACGTGGAAATTCAAAGGGCTGAACATCCTCGGAGTCACCCGCAACGGGCCCTTGTACTTGAGCCCCGACCCCCTATATTCCGGCAACGGCGCAGGCCTTGCATTGTTAGGCCTTGAATCATCAAGGAACGTTCCATGACCAACCCGGCTTTCGACCAGATCAAGAAGGACATCGGCGAGAACGATGTCGTCCTCTACATGAAGGGCACGCCCCAATTCCCGCAGTGCGGATTCTCGGCGGCCGTGGTTCAGGTGCTGAACCATTTCGGCGTCCCGTATAAGGGCGTCAACGTCCTGGCCGATCAGGGCATCCGCGAGGGCATCAAGGAGTTCACCCAGTGGCCGACCATCCCGCAGCTTTATGTGAAGGGTGAGTTCGTCGGCGGCTGCGACATCGTGCGCGAGATGGCCGAAAGCGGCGAACTCGAAACGCTGTTCAAGGACAAGCAAGTTCCG
This sequence comes from uncultured Rhodobacterales bacterium, assembly GCA_964576515.1. Lineage (GTDB taxonomy): Bacteria > Pseudomonadota > Alphaproteobacteria > Rhodospirillales > Rhodospirillaceae > SHVO01. Next base: position 62,761 of record CAZNUW010000013.1, on the reverse strand, counting down.
ACGGCCTAACCGCACACCGCCGACGCAAAGAAAAAGGGCTCCGTCACCGGAGCCCTTTTTTTGTTGGCGGCGCTTTTAACGCCGGGTCACGTCGAGCGCTTTTCCGGCGGCGGGCCGCGTCGCGGCCACCTTCGGCTCCGGATGCACGATGAACACCTGGCTGAACTTCACGCGCAGCGAGGCGGACACGGCGGTGTTCTTCCCATTCGCGTCCGGGGCACCATCGGCGTTGCGTTCTAGCGCGCGGGCCATGGAGAACTGCGACAGATCGCCGTAGCCCGAGTGGTGCGTCGAATACCCGGTCAGGAGAGTCTTGCGGAAGGAATCGATGTCCGCGTATCCCGCGAACAGTCCTTCCGCGGTTTCGCCGGACGGGTCGAGCGCCAGGCGGAAACGGCCCTGCTTGAAATCGTAGAAACCGGGATTGGAGTACCACGCCGACCAGGCCCACGAGATATCCGCGGGCTCCGTCGTCAAGACGCCGTTCTCGATCTTGCCCTTCAGACGGTAGGTGTACTTCTTGCTCCAGCGGTCATCGACGCGGTTGGAGGCGCCCGGCATCACGTTCTTGCCGTTGACGTCCATCACCAGATTGTCTTTGCCCCGGTACATCGAGACGGTGACGTCGTCGTCGTTCTCCAAGCTGTCGACGTTCGTCAGTTCGATCAGGATGCGGTTGTTGTTGAACTCGCGCACCCACAGCTCGGTGAAATGCGCGTAAGAGGCTTCGCCGCGGAACATGCGGATGCATCCCAGCGCGCGGTAGAACGCGTTGTCGATGCCCTTTTCGCCGTCCGGCGAGACGAAATCGTTGTCGTCGACCTTGCCGTCGAGGTTAAGGCCGATGCCGACGTTTCCCGACACTTCATGGAACGGGAAACGGTCTTCCAGTTGCTCTGGGAAGCGCACGGCGCTTTCGTAGGCAAGTTGCGTGCCCTCGACGGAGCCGCCTTCGGGATATAGGGCCTTGAACTGGTCACGCGGCCCCATGTTGAAGCCCTTGGGGCATTCGTCCTTGCCGTTCGGCGTCTCGTGGACGCCCCAACGCGTGCTGGCAAGCGCGAAGCCGATGGTGCGGTCCTTGAGACCAAGGATCTGCGGCGCCTCTTGCGCGGCGGCGGACGTCCCGGCGAGGCAAAGAAGCGCGCCCGCAAGACTCCCCAGTCCCGCTTTGAGAATCCCCGCTTTGAGAATCATCTTCGGATCGCGCATCGGCGGCTTCCTCTTGAAGGGCTAACGCCAGGATTGAAGCTCTAACGTCCGAAGCATGAAAAAAGTCTCCCGGGGGCGCAATCGTCACGCGATCCTATACCCGTGAGACCTTTAAAAAATCGAATAAACTTCCCCAAATACGTATCAAAAGAGATTGTTTTTATCGCTTTGGACAAAAAAAGGGCCCCATCGCCGGGGCCCTTTTCGCTGTGTATTCGGCGCTGTGTAATTAGCGCGAGTAGAACTCGATCACGAGGTTCGGTTCCATCTGCACCGGGTACGGGACGTCCTTCAGGCCCGGGATGCGCTTCAGTTCGCCCACATACTTGGTGTGGTCGATTTCGATGTAATCCGGCACATCGCGTTCCGGCGATTCGGCGGCTTCCTTGATCACCGCGATGTCCTTCGACTTGCTGCGCACTTCGATCTTGTCGCCCAGCTTCACCATGAAGGACGACACCGTGACGCGGCGGCCGTTGACCGAGATATGGCCGTGGCTGACGAGCTGACGCGCCGCGAACGGCGTGATGGCCAGCTTCATGCGGTACACGATGGTGTCCAGGCGGCTTTCGAGAATGCCGATCAGGTTTTCGCCGTTGTCGCCGCGGCGGCGCATGGCTTCTTCGTAGTACTTGCGGAACTGCTTCTCGCTGATGTTGCCGTAGTAGCCCTTCAGCTTCTGTTTCGCCATGAGCTGCACGCCGTAGTCCGACGGCTTCTTGCGGCGCTGGCCGTGCTGGCCCGGGCCGTACTCACGCTTGTTCAAGGGGCTCTTCGCGCGGCCCCACAGGTTCACTTGGAGACGGCGGTCGATCTTGTACTTCGACTCAGTACGTTTGGTCATTTCAGGTCCATTTATATGTTTGTTGTTGTCCCGGTAGGGCCCGAAGGCCGGTACATGGCACCCTTCTTATGAAGGTGAGCCGGGTACGCATTCCCGGAAATGAAAGCCGGCGGAGTTTAGGGATGGGGCCCGCGAAGTCAATGCGATATAAGATTATGAAATATAACGATTTTCCCGACGACACGCCTCAAAAAGCCGCGAAATCAGGCCCTTTTCCGCCGGCGGGCACGTCAGATTCGCCGGGATACTGGCCTTAAAACCAGCCCGGCGTATCGCCCGCCGAACCCGGGGCGATGGGCACAGGCCCATCCAGCGCGAGCGCGCCGTCGAGGCTCGCGATCAGGGAGCGAAGCGGCATCCGCGCCAGCGGCGAGCTGACGCTTTCAAGCGCCGCGCGGAGCGCCGCGATGTCCGCGCCCGCTGTATCCAGCCCGCCGATGTCGAACTGCTGTTCCATGCTCATCCCTGTAATGTCCATTATAGCGGCGGAAGGCCCGGCCCGGCTGTGGCGCTTCCATGACAAGTTGAGACGACCCGGCCCTTGCGGGCATTGCCGGACGAGCGTTTCAGGGCATCGTAGAGACAGCGCGCGCTTTTCCCCAGTTGGGGAATCCCCGTAGGCGTTAGGCCGATGTTAGGTCTCGGGTTCCTCGACCTTATACCCCGGCTGGCGCTTTGGCCGGTCGGGGCGGCGTCCGTAGCGCAGCTCCTTCACGATGCCGTGGAAGGTGCGCACTTCCTGCTCCGTCAGTTCCGCCCGCTGCAGCATGTTGCGGATATTGACGGTCATGCCCGGCATCTTCTCCTCGTTGCGCAGAAATCCGCACATTACCAGTTCGCTCTCCAGATGCGCGAACAGGCCGAGCAGCATGTCCTTCGTGGCGGGCGTCGTCCGATTGAAGGTGGTCATCTCCTGCGGCCCCGCATACCCGGCCTGGAACCACTCGTACCCCACGATCAGCACCGCCTGGGCGAGATTCATGGACGAGTGTTCCGGGTTCAACGGCACTTCGATGATGGTGTTGGCCAGTGCGACTTCATCGTTGTGCAGGCCGTCCCGTTCACGCCCGAACAAAATGCCCAGCTTCAAATCGGGGCGGGCGTGCATGTCGGCGGCCGCCGCGCGCGCCGTCATCAGCGGCTTCACCATTTCGCGGCGGCGGGCGGTCGAGGCATAGACGGTATGCAGGTCCGCGACCGCGGCGGCGGCGCTTTCGAAGCGCACCGCGCGTTCCAGGATGCGTTCGGCGCCCGACGACGCGGCGATCGCCTTGTCCGACAGCCAATCCTGCTTGGGGTCGACCAGCCGCAATTCCTCCAGGCCGGTGTTCATCATCGCGCGCGCGGTGGTGCCGATGTTTTCGCCCAGTTGCGGTTCGACCAGGATAACCGCCGGCGGGTTCTTCGCCGTCTTGGCGACGAGACGCGCCTTGTCGGCATACCCGCGAACCGGCGGCGCACCCGATGAGTCGTTAGCTTCTGTCATAGGGCGGACGCGGGATTCCCTGGTGGGCGGCCTTCAACGCGTTCGACCAGCGCGAGCGCAAATCCTCGAAATAAGGATCGCCCGCCTCGATGCGGTGGTTCAGTTCGGCGTGATCGGCGTCGCGCCGCAGGACCATCGTGTCCAGCGGCAAACCCACCGCGAGATTGGAGCGCATCGTCGAATCCATCGAGATCAAACTGATCTTGAGGGCGTCATAGAGATCGCTTTCGTAATTCACCGCGCGGTCCAGCACCGGCTTTCCATACTTATGTTCACCGATCTGCAGGAACGGCGTGTCCGGCGTCGCTTCGATGAAATTGCCCGCCGCGTAAATCATGAATAGCCGCAAGCGCCGGCCCTTGATTTGCCCGCCCAGCAGCATCGCGATATCGAATCTCATATGGTGGTCTTCAAGGCTTTCGCTGTCGATGCGATGGACCTCGCGCACCGCCCGCCCCACCAACTGCGCGGCCTGGAACATGCTGGGCACATTCGCGAACGTCTCGGGCTCGTCCGACGACTGGCTCATCAGGCCTTCATTGATGAGGCTTAAGACCGCTTGCGTGATGGAAAGGTTGCCGGAACTCGCCAGCGCGATCGTCCGCTCGCCCGGCTCCTCATAGATGTGAAGCTTGCGATAGGTCGCGATGTTATCGACGCCCGCGTTTGTGCGGGTGTCCGACAGCATCACCAGACCATCCTTGAGCAGCACGCCGACGCAATAGGTCATCACCTTCTCCCGTACTCAGAAGGGCTTATAGCGCAAGGGCCGTACGGGTACAAACCGTCGGCGCGAATATGAGGGAAGACGCCCGCGGCGGCGGGAAAGGGCCCGGCTGACCGCGGGTTTTATCAGTTTTGCTGTTGCCGGCTCGCCTGATCGACAATGACGCTGACCTCCAGCGTTTCCTCGCTGCCGCCGGTGCGCGACCCGCGAAGCGGCGCGGCGCCCAGGTAGTCCAACCCCGCCGCCACGCGGACGTGCGCCGCAGTGGGGCTTATCCCATTGGCGGGATCGAAACCCACCCACCCCAGCCCCTTCACGAAGGCCTCCGCCCAGGCGTGCCCCGCCTCCTGAACCTCAGCGCCGTTCGCGCCGTACAGATAACCGCCGACATAACGCGCCGGGATTCCCTTGTGGCGCGCGGCCGCGATGAAGACATGGCTCAAGTCCTGGCACACGCCCTTGCGCCCCTTGAAGGCTTCCACCGCCGTGGTCGCGGCGTTGGTCGGCCCCGCCTCAAACGTCATCTCGCGTTTCAAGGCCAGTAAAAGCTGATGCAGGCCGTCGAGACCGGTGTCGCCGCCCATCACGTCGTCGGCGAATGCGCGGATCGCCGCGTCGGCGCGCGTCAGCGGCGTCTCACGCAAGAAAAGGCCGGGCGGGAAAGGCTCCGGCGCGCCGGAGATCACGCCGACCGTATCCTCCGTCTCCACTTCGCCGGACACCGTGATCGCCAGACTGTCCAGCGGCCGGTGCAGCGAAAGCACGTGGACGACGTTTCCGAAGGCGTCCTGCGTCTCCTGCAGGCGCGCGTCCTGATCCAGATCGATGCGCCAGCGCACCACGCGCTGGCCGTCATGATCGCGCGGCGTCATGCGCAACAGTTCGGTGATCGAGTTGACCGGCTCGTCGTAGGCGTAGGCGGTGCGGTGTTTGATGCGAATACGCATGATTAAACGAGGTATTGTTCCGAGATCGCGGCGCCGACGCGCTGATTGTCGGAAATGAAGTGCGTCACGAACTCATGGAGCCCGGTCTTGAAGATCGCCTCAATGCTGCCGCCGTCGAACGAGGCCTGCAAGGCGCGCGCCATGCGCTGCGCGCGGCCCTGGCGGCCGTAGGCCGTCGAAAGGCAGTCGAGGCATTCGACAATCTCTCGATAGCATGAGGCCAACGAGCGCGGAAGTTGACCCTTCAGGATCAGAAGGTCGGCGATCAGCCAGGGCCGCAGGCTCTCCCGATAGACCCAGTGATAGGCCGTCAGCGCGTTCACCGAACGCAGGATCGCCGCCCACTGGGAATAGTCGAGACCGCCGCCGACCGTGGCCGTTTCCGGCAACAGGACGTGGTATTTCACGTCGAGGATACGCGCCGTGTTGTCCGCGCGTTCGATGAAAATCCCGAGGCGCGCGAACCAGTAGGCGTCGTTCCGCAGCATCGTGCGCGACCCCGACCCCTCGAACCGCAAGGACACGTCCTTTACCCACTCCGTGAAGCGGGCGAGGCCGGTCGGCGAGAGAATCGCACGATCCATATGCTGCAGTTCCAGCCAGGCGCCGTTGATGGCCTCCCACATCTCGACCGTCAGCGCCGTGCGCACCGCGCGGGCGTTGAACCGCGCCGTTTCCAGACACTGGCGAATGGACGACGGGTTCTTCTCCGAGAACGCCAGATAGTGAATGACGTTCTCGGCATTGGCCGTCTCATGTTCCGTCCTGAAACCTTCCTGGACGCCGGCGGTGATGATGGCCCCTTCCCAGGCGTTGCCGCGCCCCGCGTAGGCGGCCGGCAAGGCGGCGAGCCGCGCGGTGGCTTCCAGCACGCGCGCGAGATAGTCCGCGCGTTCCACATACCGCGACAGCCAGAACAGATTGTCAGCGGTCCGGCTCAGCATGTGAAAACATCCAGCAAAAGGATGCCGCGCGAAAATGGGGTCAGATACCCATTCCCCTGATGAACATCAAACGAGGACTCAACAACTTTGCGAATTGGTGCCTGACCCCATTTTCGCATCTCGACCGCCGTTGCGAAGCAATTTCGGGCCATCTACAGATCCACCACCCAGGTATCCTTCGTGCCGCCGCCCTGGCTGGAATTCACCACCAGCGAACCTTCCTTGAGCGCCACCCGCGTCAGGCCGCCGGGCACGATCTTGATTCCCTGCGCCCCGGACAGACAGAACGGCCGCAGGTCGACATGGCGCGGCGCGACGCCGCTGCCGACAAACGACGGGCAGGCCGACAAGGCCAGCGTCGGCTGGGCGATGTAATTTTCCGGATGCGCTTTCAAAAGACTGCGGAACTTCTCGATCTCCGCCGCGCTCGCCGCCGGCCCGACCAACATGCCGTAACCGCCCGAGCCGTGGACTTCCTTCACGACCAATTCCGGCAGGTGGGCAAGCACGTGCGACAGTTCGCTGGGATTGCGGCAGCGCCAGGTCGGCACGTTCTTCAGGATCGGGTCTTCGTCCAGGTAGAACTTCACGATCTCGGGCATGTAGGTATAGATCGCCTTGTCGTCCGCCGCGCCGGTGCCGACCGCGTTCGCGAGCGCGACGTTGCCCGCCGCGTAGGCGTTGAACAGGCCCGGCACGCCCAGCATCGAATCCGGCCGGAACACCAAGGGATCGAGGAAGTCGTCGTCGATGCGGCGATAGATCACATCGACCCGCTTCGGCCCCTGCGTCGTGCGCATGTAAACGAAATTGTCGCGGATCAAGAGGTCGCGCCCTTCCACCAGTTCCACGCCCATCTTGTCGGCCAGGAACGAATGTTCGTAGTAGGCGGAGTTGAATTGCCCTGGCGTCAGCAAGACGACGGTGGGGTCGTCGCCGGCGTTCTTCGGCGCGACCGACCGCAAGGTCGACACCAGTTCATTAGGATAATTCTCCACCGGCGCCACCCGGTGCGCGCCATAAAGGTCTCCCATCAGGCGGATCGATATCTCTCGCCCGCCCAGCATATAGGACACACCCGACGGCGTGCGCGCATTGTCCTCAAGCACGTAATAGTCGTCCGCGTCGATCCGCACGATGTCGATGCCGGCGATATGGACATAGATATCGTGCGGAACCGCGATGCCCGCCATCTCCGGACGGAACGCGGGGTTCTGCCACACGAGATCCTCGGGAACGATCTTCTCTTTCAGGATGCGCTGCTTGCCGTAGATGTCGGCGAGATACATGTTCAGCGCGCGCACGCGCTGCTGCAGGCCGTGCTCGAGGGTCGCCCACTCCATGGTGGAAATCATCCGCGGCACGATATCGAAGGGGATGATGCGCTCCTCGCCGGCGGCATCGCCGTACACGGCGAAGGTGATCCCGCCTCTGCGGTAAAGCAGTTCGGCTTCGATGCGGAGGCGTTCAAGCTGATCGGGCGGCGTTCCCTCCAGCCACTTGGCGACCTCTGTATAGGGTGCCCGGATTGTTTCTCCGGCGCTTCGCATCTCGTTGAAAGCCACACGTCCCCCGATGCTCTTCATAAGAACCATAGCATTTCCCGTGCCACGCTAAGCCATTGATTCCGTGATCGATCGCACAGCGTCGAGCGCACATTTTGTAGGCAAACGGCGGAAAAGCAGGCACGGCGCTGCTTGACTCCTTGTTCTACCGAGAGATGATGACGGCGCTGATTTGTGGGGGAAAATCACATGCGGCGGAGCGTTTGGCGCGCGGGCGGCTTGGCGGTCGCACTCATTTTTTCCATGACGGCCGCCGACGCGGCGCAACGGCGCGCGAAACGCGAAGAACCGCCCCCGCCCCCGCAATTCAAGGTCGATGGCCCGACGCGTCCCATGGCGCTGGAAAGGATTGGGATCACGGTCCCGCCCAGCACGGTCCTCGGCGAATTCGTGGTCCATCCGTTCTGCGTTGCGAACGCCTATCCCATCGTCATGTCCGACGCCGTGAAGGATGCGGCGACCAACAATTTCATCGACGTCTTCATGCAGGAAGCCGCCGCCGCCGGCTATCAACTGCCCGGTCAGGCCACCAGCGCGGACCTTTTCACCCAGGGCGACCAGCAGAAAGCCGAACTCATCGTCGGCGCGGCCATTGTCGGCGCGACCCAGAAGGGCTGCGGACAGAATATCTTCGGCATGATCAACATCACCATGGACTCATCCATGACCGTCGACTGGCAGGTGTTCGATCCGCTCGAGAAGAAGTTGGTCTATCGGGTGACCAAGGAAGGCACGGCGAAACTGAAACAACAGTTGGCCGCCGACACGATCCCGACGCAGGCCGCCCTCGCCGCCTTCCGTGAGTCCGCGAAAGCGCTTCTCTCGGACGCAGGCTTCCTGGCCGCAGTAAAACTGCCGGGCCCTGGCGGCACGGCGTCTGCCGCGCCTCAGGCGCAGTCGGCGCCGTCCCCGGAAATTCCCCGGATCGCGTTGCGCACCACGCCTTTCCGCGAACAAATCCCGGAACTGCGACATCAGGTGGTGACGATCATCACGGGCGACGGAAGCGGCTCCGGTTTTTATGTCGCCGACGGCGTCGTCATGACCAACCATCACGTGATCGAAGGCCATCGGAACGTCAAAATCCGGTTCTTCGGCGGCCGTGAAATCGACGGCGAGGTGATCGCAAGCAACGCGCGCCGGGACGTCGCGATCGTCATCGCGCCGGGCGGAGGCATGATCGGCCTGCCGATCCAATTGGATCGTCCGAAAGTCGGCGCGCCGGTTTACGTGATCGGAACGCCGCGCAGCCAGGATCTTGAAGGAACCGTGACGTCGGGGATCGTCAGCGCCTATCGCATGCAGGACGACGGCCCCATCCTTCAAAGCGATGTGGTGGTGAACCCGGGGAACAGCGGCGGGCCGATGTTCGATGAAAACGGCAATGTCGTCGCGCTGGTTGTCGCGGGGCGCGTCGAGAACGGTGTGCCCATCGGCCTGAATTTCTTCATCCCCGTCGACGACGCGTTCCGGACGTTGGGGGTTTCGATCGCGGGTATGAATATCGATATTCCCGAAGCGCGTGACGCAGGCTCGGACGCCCGGAAGATCCAAGTGTCCATGTATCCCGCGGCCGGTCCGCTCCAACGCAGCGGAAAGACGCAGCCCATCACCGGCAATGTCGGGGGCATCGGCACGACCGGCACCTTCTCCTTTGTGCGCCCCGACGGGGTGGGCTGCGACGGCCGTTGGACGACGCTCCAATCCAAACCCGCGTCCGGCTCGTTGCTCGATAAGCACCGCGACGTGGTCGGCATTGCCGCCAATCCGGAAGGTATGGTCGGCGGCCTCGCCATCGGCGCATGCACCAATGGCGGCACCTTCCAGGCGGAGTATTACGTCGTCCCGACCATCGACAGCGGGTTCGGCGCGGCCACGGACTCGGACGGGAATATCTACAAGGTGATTTTCTAGTTCTGCACTGTTGCCGCGCGTGCGACATCGTTCACGGGTTCGGCGTTCAGGCCCGCTTGCGTCATGACGACGCGGTAAGCCGCTCCATGCGCGAGCGGCATATAGTTCGCCGATCCGAACCGGCGGTCTTCCATCCTCACCTGCGAAAGCAGCCAGGCCTGCCACTCCGCCGGGACGTAGCCCGTGATCGGCGGCAATGCCGCTGCATTGATGTCACACGCGGTAATCGGCTTGCCGTTGCCTTCCACGGCCGAGCGATAGCGGTTGGCGACCTGCTCGAGACGGTAGGTGGAATCGAGGCCGAGGACATTGGCCCAGGGTTTCCACCGCTGCACCCGCGCGCTCAACAGCCAATCGTCGCCCTGCAAATCACAGACCGTCGCGTCCGCCGGCGACCCGAGCGGTTGGACAGTGACCGCGTACCGCTTCTCGGTCACATCAACCGCGCGCACGTTGATCTCGGCCACCGGCTGCTCGTAAGTCAGGCGCGCGTAGATCAAGAGATTTGCGCCGACCAGGCCCACCGCGACCCCGCTGACCGCGATCACGAGTCCGCCCAGCACCACGGTCAGGCCGGAGAAAATGTGACGGTGTGCGCAACTCCACCCGCCTAACGCGACGATCACCGCCCCGGCGATTAGAAGCGCGACCGCGATCTCATTCCACGCCATGAACATCCTCACCTTTGGAGCGTGCGATCATCGCACACATCGCGACTCACTCCATGCATATCCGCGATTTTTTGAATCATTAAATTTGCGCGGCCGGCAAATATCGCTCGCCTAAAAACTCCGCGGGAGCGCAGCATGTTCCCGCCACGTACCGCCCGTGGTCCTGCTGGTCACGCCGAACCCTGCGAAGCAGGGGAAGGCTGACGACGCGGGTTTGATATTGTGAATCACGACACGAGCGCACGGCCGCGCTTGAAAACCGCGGCCGCGAGCGCACTTTATTGGGGAGGGAACAAGGACATGTCGCAAGATGTCGCCCACATGTCGCCCGGAGCCAGAAACAAGCTAAGGCACGGCGACCCTTATGAAATTCGGAACATGTCGCATGTCGCCCATGTCGCCCAAAAACCGCGCCGAAACGCGCTAGGCGCCCGCGCCGTCGTAGGGCATCCGCGCGACGGTTGCGAGGTCGATCTCGTCGATACACCGCACATTGATCGCGGCGACCGGGTTGCCGTGCGGGTCTTTCCCCTCGCCGAACGGCTGCACGCCGCAGCGAAGGCAGAAGTGATGCTGGATCACATGCTTATTGAACGTATAGGTCGCGACATGATGTTCGGGCGTCGTGTGATGCAGTTTATCGCGCGGGACGAACCACAGCAGGAACCCCTTGCGGCGGCAGTGCGAACAATTGCACTCCAGCACCGGCCCTTCGAGCGCGGCGTCCACCTCGAATGTCACATCGCCGCAGTGACAACTGCCCTTCATCATCGCCGGCCTCTCACGTTTCTTGCGGATAAATCCGCGCGTACTTAGCGCGTGATGGGTTTGAACTTGATGCGGTGCGGCTCGACCGCATCGGCGCCCAGGCGGCGCTTCTTGTCTTGTTCATAGTCCTGGAAATTGCCTTCGAACCATTCCACATGGGAATCGCCTTCAAACGCCAGGATGTGCGTGGCGATACGATCGAGGAAGAAGCGATCGTGCGAGATCACCACCGCGCAGCCCGCGAACTCCAGAAGCGCCACTTCAAGCGCGCGCAGGGTATCGACGTCCAGATCGTTCGTCGGTTCGTCGAGCAGGATGACGTTGTTGCCCTGCTTCAACATCTTCGCGAGATGCACGCGGTTACGCTCGCCACCCGAGAGCTGGCCCACCTTCTTCTGCTGGTCCGAGCCCTTGAAGTTGAAGCGGCCGACATAGGCGCGCGCGGCGACCGAATGTTTGCCCAGCTTGATTTCGGTCTGGCCTTCCGAGATTTCGTCGAAAACGGTGTTCGTGTCCTTCAGGCTGTCGCGGCTTTGATCTACGTAACCCAGCTTCACCGTTTCGCCGACTTTCATTGTTCCGGCGTCGGGTTTTTCTTGGCCGGTGATCATGCGGAACAGCGTGGTTTTACCCGCGCCGTTCGGGCCGATGACGCCGACAATACCGCCGGGCGGAAGGTTGAAGGTCAGATTGTCGATCAGGAGCTTGTCGCCGTACGACTTGGAGATGCCGTTCACCTCGATCACCGTCCCGCCGAGACGCTGGTCGGTGGGAATGATGATCTGCATCGCCTCGGGCGACTGTTCGGCGGCGCCGGCCACCAGCGCTTCGAAGGCCGCGACACGCGCCTTGCTCTTGGTGCGGCGCGCTTGCGGGGTCTGGCTCATCCACTCCATTTCGCGGTCGATGGTGCGGGCGCGCGAGGCTTCCTGGGCTTCTTCCAGCTCCATGCGCTTTTTCTTCGCGGCAAGCCACGTGGTGTAGTTGCCTTCGTGGGGGATGCCCTTGCCGTGTTCCAGCTCCAGGATCCAGCCCGTCACGTTGTCGAGGAAGTAACGGTCGTGGGTCACGGCGACGACGGTGCCCGGATACTCTTCCAGGAAGCGCTCAAGCCAAGCCACCGATTCCGCATCCAGGTGGTTGGTCGGTTCGTCGAGCAGCAGCATGTCGGGCTTCGACAGAAGCAGGCGGCACAAGGCCACGCGGCGGCGCTCGCCGCCCGAGAGCTTGCTGACGTCCGCGTCCGCCGGCGGGCAGCGCAGGGCATCCATCGCGATCTCGCAGGTCCGCTGAAGATCCCAACCGTTCACGGCGTCGATCTTCTCCTGCAACTCCGCCTGCTCGGCGATCGCGGCGTTCATTTCATCATCGGTCAATTCGGTGGCGAATTTCGCGCTCACTTCCTCGAAGCGGTCCAGAAGCGCCTTCACCTCGCCGACACCGTCCATGACGTTGCCGAGCACATCTTTATTTGGATCGAGCTGCGGCTCCTGCGCGAGGTAACCAACCTTGGCGCCTTCGGCGGCCCAGGCTTCACCGTTAAAATCCGTATCCATGCCCGCCATGATCCGCATGAGGGTGGATTTCCCCGAGCCGTTGGCCCCAAGGACGCCGATCTTCGCGCCCGGGAGGAACGACAGCCACACGTTCTCCACGACTTTGCGGCCACCCGGATAGGTCTTGGAAAGACCCTTCATCACGTAGATATATTGATAGCTGGCCATGAGCGCGGGGATCCTTGTGGCAGGAAGAACGGGAAACCCGGCTTTTACCCAATAAACGCCGGGCTAACAATGCCCCCGGAATCCCCTTAGCGGGGCGCGCAATCCGCCGCGTCCAGGGGGCTCGTTTCCGCCACATCCCATCGCGCGCCGCCGATCTCGAGATCGCGCCAGCGTGAGGGCGTCATGCCGACCGCTCCGGCCCGCAACCGGTCCTTGAAATCCGGGCAGGCGAGCCCACGGGGCAACGCCCCGGCGCGCGCCCAACCGCCGTCTCCATGATGGAACAGCGTCGGCGCGGCGCTGCCGTCTTCGGGGATCAGCAGGATTTCATCCACACCGTCGCCGGTGAAATCCAGAAGGAAGGCTTCGCAGCGCGCACCCTGTTGGCGCAGACATGCCGGGATATCGGCGCGCTCCTTCACGGCCACCGCCCAATCTTGCGTGATGAAACTCGCGGGAATCTCCTTCCCGGCGGCAATCGTGACATTTGAGGCGATGTCTTGCGTGATCGCGGGATTGCCCACGTGCCGTGCCTCAAGCGTCATCGCCTGCGCGGCGCGCTCGGGCACGCCGGCCACCTGGATTTCACCGTCCTTCATGCGCGCGAGCGCCGAGGCGCCGAAACGTCCGCCCTGAAAGCGCAGGTACGCATAATCAAACTCCACCGCCGACGTGCGGCCGTCTTGCAGCCGCGCGACCTGGTTCGCGACCCCGATCCGCACCGGATCGGCGATGGGCGAGAACAGCGCGACGAGAATCACGAGAACGACAAACGACGTCGCGATATTTGTCGGTTCAAGGCGCTTGAGAAGATCGCGCGGCCGAAGGGCGGCGATCAGGTATCCGACGCTGTAGCAGGCGCCGACAACGATGCAGGCAAAAGCCAGCACGCGATCCTCGGTCCAGCCGTACTGGCGCACCCGCAGCATCAGGGCGTAAGCCGCGATGCAGATCAACGGCGTCGGCAACACCGCCGCGCCGATCATGGTCCAACGCACCACCGGTCCGGCCATATGCTCCGGCGTACCGTCCTGGTATGCGGCATTGATGAGCACGATCAACGCCGCCGCGACCGCGAGCAAAAGGCTTGCCGCGAAGCGCGTATCCCACAAGGGCTGCAAGCCCGTGAACGGCAGGCTCGCCAGGAACCCGGCCACAATCACGACGATCACCGGCAACAGCCACGACAAAAGCGTAAGCGCCAAGGTCCTTATCCCGCGTACCAGCGCGGGCCGCACGTCGGTGACCTGGATCGAGGCCGCGAGCGCCATGGTGGTGATCGGGATGGAGAACCACTGTTCCTCGATCAGGTTCGATAGAAAATCGAGTTTGATGAGTTCAAAGAGCCGCGATCCGAGGAAAATGAGGATCCACAGCGCGGCGGTGAAACCAACGCCCGCCGCTAGTTGAACGCCATGTTTCCACGCGGCGTCGAAATAGGTGGGATAACCGGCGATGCGTTTGCCGTCCGCATGCGCCGCCAGCACGAGCGCCTGCGCCACAAAAAGGCCGATGGCCAGAACCGGGATCAGCGGAAAGGTGACAAGGATCACCTCGTCGCCCTTGTCGGGAAAACGATAACCGTCGTAAGCGCCGAGAGCCGCGCAGACGGCGGCCGCCGTTCCCGCCCAGATCGCGAGCGTCCGGCGGGGAAGCTGCGACAGCCCATGGACGACCACCAGCGGCGCGAAGACGAGCGGCAAGGCCAGCGCTTCGTAGAGCGGCAGGTTCGTCGCCGGCCACACCTTGAGTTCGGCGGCCTTGAACATGAAGAACAGGGCCAGGCCTTGCGCCAGGCCAATCGCCAATCGTGCGGCCCCGTGAGAGTGCGTAAGATCCTTCCGGTCCGCCGTCATGGCCAATGCCCCTTTGCCGAGAGGCGTCTAGGATATCCAACTTTTTGTAATAAATAGGGCATTAAACCGGGCATTTTGTGACTGGCGCGCGACGCCGGTTCGCGCGAAATTCATGCTCGGAAAAGCGTAAGGAAATCACATGCCTGTCCCTGACCGGCGCGCTCCTCATCTGCTTTCGGTCGTTCTCCCCTTCTTCAATGAAGCGGAGTCGGTCGACGGGCTTATGAAACGTCTGCTCGGCGTCCTCGATCGGCAACCTGTCCCTTACGAAGTCATCTGTGTCGACGACGGCAGCAGCGACGAGACCTGGACGAAACTCGCCGCGTGGCGCGAAACCTGCGAAAGCCTGACGCTGATTGCCCTTTCGCGAAACTTCGGCAAAGAGATCGCCATCACCGCGGGTCTCGACGCCGCCGAAGGCGACTGCACCCTCCTCATGGACTCCGATCTTCAGCACCCGCCGGAGGCGATCGCCGGCATGGTCGCCAAGTGGACGGAGGGCTACGACGTCGTCACCGGGGTCCGCCGCGACCGGTCCAGCGATGGGATTTTCCGCCGCGCTTTCACACGCTTGTTCTACCGGGCCTTCAATGCGGTCTCGTCCACCCCGATCACGCCGGACGCGGGCGACTTCCGCCTATTGGACCGGAAGGTGGTCGATGCGATCCGCCGGATGCGCGAACGCGCTCGCTTCATGAAGGGCATCTATGGTTGGGTCGGCTTCAAGAACACGACCGTTACCTTCGACGTCGAGGACAGGCGGCACGGCCATAGCTCGTTTTCACCCTTGCGCTTGTTCGCCCTCGCCTTCGACGGCATTCTCTCGTTCTCGACCGCGCCGCTGCGTTTGGCGATGTACGCGGGCGCGATCATCGCCACCTTCGCGCTGGCGCTTGGCGCCTACTACCTTGTCCGGACCGCGCTCTACGGCATCGACGTGCCCGGGTACGCCTCCATCATCATTTCGACGCTCGCGCTGAGCGGTTTCACGATGCTGCAGATCGGCGTCATGGGCCTCTATCTCGGCCGTATCTACGAGGAAGTGAAGGCGCGGCCGCTGTACCTGGTGCGCGATATCGTTTTGCGTGAAGGCGCTCACGCCAAAGCCGATCGGGCCACCACGGTTCGTCATCTCAAAAATCTGGTCTGACATTGGCCGCGCGGACCGTTGCGATTTGCGCGGACGATTACGCGCTGACGCCGCGCATCAGTGCCGCGATCCTCGACCTTGCGCATATGGGCCGGATTTCCGCGATCAGCTGCATGACGCAGTCGATGTATTGGCCGGAATTTGGCCCCGCGCTCAAGCCGCTCGCCGATCGGGTCGATATCGGACTTCACCTTACGCTTGTCGAAGAAAAGCCGCTGAGCGCCATGCCGCGCTTCGCGCCCGCCGGGCGCTTGCCGTCCATCGGCCGGCTGATCGCCGGCAGTCACATGCGCCGCCTGCCGCTCGACGAGATCGCGGCGGAAATCGACGCCCAGATCGCGGCGTTCATCGCCGTCATGGGGCGTCCGCCCGCGCATATCGACGGGCATCTCCACGCCCATGTCCTGCCGGGCATCCGCGATCTCGTCCTTGATCGTGCGCAACGTTTAGCGCCGCGTCCCTGGCTCCGCGCGACAACCGATCGCGGGCTTCTGGCGCGCCCCATGCGTTTCAAGGCAGCCGTCCTTAGCGCCCTCGGCCAACGCTTCGCGCGCGACGCCCGCGCGGCGGGCTTCGTGGTCAATAACGGCTTCAGCGGCTTCTACGACTTCGCCTGCGGCGGCTATGCCGAACGGTTCCCCGCATTTCTCGACGCGCGTGGACCTCGCCATCTGATCCTCTGCCATCCCGGACAATCGGACGATACCGCGGAATGGTCCGACGCCCGCGCCGAGGAATACGCTTTCCTGAAAAGCCCTGCGTTCGAGGCTCTGCTCCCGCCCGAAAATATCGTACGGTTGTCGACAGCCAACCAAGACGAGCGAACGCGGGGAAGTAGATGAGTCTCGACCGGTGTCACAACATCTCCGACTTGCGCGCGCTTGCCCGCAAGAAACTCCCCGCGCCGATGTTCCATTACATCGACGGCGGCGCCGACGATGAGGTGTCCTTGCGCGGCGCGACAACGGCGTTCGACGATTACGAACTGATGCCGCGTTATCTTGTCGACGTCGCGGAAATCGACATGCGCACGAAGGTTCTGGGGCAGGATCTCGCGTGGCCCGTCTTCCTCTCTCCCACAGGCATGTCTCGCCTGTTCCACCACGACAAGGAAATCGCGGTCGCCCGCGCGGCCGAGAAATTCGGCACCATGTATTCCCTCTCGACGCTCGGCACGACCAGCATCGAGGACATCGCGAAAGCCGTGCCGACGCCGAAGATGTTCCAGATCTACGTACACAAGGATCGCGGGCTCACCGCCGAATTCGTGCAGCGCTGCAAGGCCGCCGGGTTTTCGGCCATGTGTCTGACCGTCGACGCGCCCGTCGCCGGGAACCGCGAGCGGGACTTCCGCACCGGGATGATCATGCCTCCGCGTTTCGGTCTGAAAGGCGCGCTTAATTTCCTGTTCCACTTTGAATGGACCTTCAATCTTTTGCGCAATCCCGACTTTCGCCTCGCGAACGTCGTCCACCGCACGGACGCTCTTTCAAGCGGCGCGATGTCCCTGATCGCCTATGTGAACAGTCAGTTGAGCCGCAGCGTCACCTGGGACGACGCGGCCTGGCTGGTGAAGGAATGGGGCGGCCCATTTGCGATCAAGGGTCTGCAAGCGCCGGAAGACGCCCGTCGCGCTCGCGACATCGGGGCCAGCGCGATCATGATTTCGAATCATGGCGGCCGCCAGCTCGACGGCGCGCCCGCGCCGGTCCATTGCATCGCACCCATCCGGGACGCGATCGGCAACGATCTCGAACTGATTGTCGATGGCGGCGTCCGGCGGGGGACCCACGTCCTCAAGGCCCTCGCGTTGGGAGCTAACGCCTGTTCCATCGGCCGGGCTTATCTCTACGGCCTCGGCGCGGGCGGCCAGCCGGGCGTCGAGCGCGCGCTCACCCTGCTGCGCGGCGAGGTCGCGCGCGCGATGGCGTTGACAGGCTGCGCGAAGATCTCCGACATCACGCCGGAGCACATCTGGAAGACGCGCGGGGTTTAGCGCTCGCGGAAGGCTTCCGCCTTCAGCTTCAACACCGGCCGGATCAGATATTCCATCACGGACTTGGTGCCGGTGTGGATGTCGACCGTTGCTCCCATGCCTGGGGTGATCGCAAGGCCATCGCTCTCTTCGCCCAGGTACGGCTTTTCGGTGCGCACGACCACCTTGAAATAAGGCATGGCGTTCTCCGGAACCGTCGAGTCCGGCGCAACCGCGATCACTTCGCCTTCGATCCCGCCGTAGCGGGAATAGTCGAAGGTATCGATCTTCACGGTCGCTTTCTGGCCCGTGCGGACGAACCCGCGGTCGACCGGATTGAGTTTGGCTTCCACCACAAGATCGTCTTCCGAGGGCACGATATCCAGGATCGGATCGCCCGGGCGCACCACGCCGCCGATGGTGTGATAGCGCGAATTTTTCACGATACCGGTGATGGGGCTTTTGATGGTCGAGCGGGTTTCCTGGTCGTCGGCGGTCGCCAGAAGTTCCTGCGTGCGGGCGATGTTCAACTCCGCCTCACCCAGGAACTCCTGGGCCTCGCGGGTGAACTTGAAGGACAGTTCCTTCATGCGCTCTTGCGCTTCGCCGAGCGCGGCGCGGGCGCGGGGTGCCGCTTCCCGCAAGCCCGCCGCCTCCCCGATCAAGGCCTCCACCTGGCTTTGCAGTTGGCTGTGCTCGAGTTTCGACGTCAGGCCGTCTTTCAAAAGGTCCGCGGAAATCGTCAGACGCTCGCGGGCCAGTGTGAGGCTGTTCTCGGCGGCTTGCAGGCGCGCGTTCGTTTCTCCCACGTCGCGCTGGCGCTGAACGACCTGGCCTTCAAGCACGGCCCGGGTGGAGTTCAATTCCTCCTGCCGGGCGCGATAGGTGTTTTCTTCGGCCTGCGCCAGCTGCGGATGACGTTCCGCGATCTCGGCCGGCGCGACGTAAGGATTGCCGCTGGCTTCGGCTTCAAGGCGCGCCTTGGTCAGGAGAAGCCCGTCCAGCCGAATCTTCAGTTCCTCGCGGTTGGTGGCCAACTGCCCCAGGTTGATCTGCACCAGGGGCGTATCCATGCGCACGATATCACCGTCGCGCACGAAGATGTCTTCGATGATTCCGCCTTCCAGATGCTGGATGGTCTTGATGCGCCCTTGCGGCACGACCTCGCCGGTCGCTACCGCCACTTCGTCGAAGCGCGCGATCAACGACCACAGGATAAACAGGCCGATGAACGCCATGAGCGTCCACGACACGGGGCGCCACACGGGCGCGCTGTGCACGGCGGCAAGGGTGTCTAGACGTTTGAACGTCTTGGTTTGCGCTGTCATGACGTCGCACCGGCGTTGGCGTCTGGAACAGTTTTCTCGCCGCCGCCGACCACCGCCACGGGACGCGGCCGGGCCCCGAGCGCCTCTAGGGTCTTTTGGGTGGGGCCCGCGGTCTTGATCCGTCCGCGTTCGATGATCACGACGTTCTGGCAGGCGTGCACCATCGGCGGGCTGTGGGTGACGAGAAGAATGGTCTTTTCCTTGGCCATCGCCATCAGTCCTTGCCGCAGTTCCTCCTCGCCGGCGCGGTCGAGGCTGGCGGTCGGCTCATCCATGATCAGGATCGGCGGATCGCAGAGCAGCGCGCGGGCAATGGCGATCCGCTGGCGCAAACCGCCGGGCAGTTGGCCGCCGCCCTCGCCGACCGGCGATCCGTAGCCCTTCGGCAGGTTGACGATCAGCGCATGGGCTCGGGCGGCCGTGGCCGCGCGGATGATCTCCTCGTCGGTCGCATCGGGTTTCACCGCCGCGATGTTCTCGCGGATGGAGCCCGCGAACAAAACGCACTCTTGCGGCACATAACCCATCCAGCGCGCGAGATCGTCGCGCGAGAACTGGCCGATGTCGGCGCCGTCGATGAAAACCTTGCCCTCGTCCGGGCGATAAAGGCCGAGGATGACCTTGGCCAAGGTGGTTTTCCCGCCCCCGTTCGGCCCCATGATCGCGGTCATGCCGCCGGCGGGAATGTCGAGCTTTATACCGTCGAGGGCGGGTCCGCCTTCCGCCGCATAGCGGAACGTGACCGTATCCAGGGTGATGCGACCCTTCGGGCGCTCCATCTGGATCGGGCTTTCCTGCACATCCTCCGCTTCGGCGAACACCTGCACGAGGCGTTCGGACGACTGTTTGAAAGCGCTGTAGCTCCGCCACGTTCCGACAAGCTGGTTGAGCGGACTGAGCAAGCGGCTCGACAGCATGTTCGCGGCGATCAGTCCGCCGATGGTCAGGCTCTGGTCCAGGATCGCGAGCGCGCCCACGGTCGTCATCGCGACGGTGGCGATCAGCGTCAAGCTCTGCCCCGCATATGTATAGAGGTCGTTTTGATGGCCGCGGTTGATCCCCTCAACGATGGAATCCTCCTGGCGGCGTTCCCAGTCGTCCCGCATGCGGCCCGACAGCGCCAGCGCCTTCACGGTGGTCCGGCCGAGAACGATTTCGGCTACAAGGGAATCGCGATTCTGGACCTTCTTCTTCTCCTTGCCGGAGGCCGCTTCCACGTGGCGCCCGGCGCGCCATGCCAGCGCGACAAACGCCGCGAAAATAAAGACCAGCACCCAAAACACGGGCCAGGCGATGATCGCCACGATCCCGAGGAACAGCACCGCGAAGATCAGGTCCGTCGCGAGAACGGCGGTTGCGCCGGAGAACACGTTCCGGATGACATCGGCGTCGCGGAACAGCGTGTGCCAGTACGATCCCGGCCGCGTCTCCAGCGTCCGCAAGGGAAGCGCGAGCAGCTTGTTCACAAGGCGCGTGGACGTCTCGACATCGATCTTGATCGCAACCGCTTGCAGCATCCGGGCGCGCGCACGGCGTAAAACGAAATCGAACGCGATCACCGCCAGGATGCCGAGGACCAGTCCCTGTAATGTGCTCAAGCCCGCGTGGAAGATCACGCGGTCATAAACCTGAAGCACGAACACCGGCACCGCGATGGCCAGGAGGTTGATGAAAAGAGAGATCGCCAGCACTTCCTTGAAGAGGGGCTTCAAGGGTTCCAGGAGCGTTCTGAGCCACACCGGAACGGGGTCCGGGGACGTCGAGTCGGATAAGGTCTGCATAGACCCGGAATTTACCCTATTCGAGGCCCTTTGGGATTGATTTTTGGTAGAAAAATGAGGGTTTTAGCTCTGGGTTGTTGGACCGGACGCAACCGGTTGAGGTATTGTCCTTGCTTCGGGGATCGGGGGATTTCCAGTGCGACACGAGAACAATATTTCGGGCAACGGCGCGGCCGGGGCCACAGGGGCAAACCGGCTGGTTGAGAAGCTGCGCGGTATCCCGTGGCGCAACGCCTTAAGCGGCGGCTGGTGGTGGCGCTGGTTCCGCCGCTCGATGATGCAGTCCGGCCGTCTCACGACCCTGCTGGTGCTCCTGGGCCTCTTGATTGTCCGGATCGACGACCCCACCGCCCTTCAGGTTCTACGGGCGCGCACGTTCGACTTCTATCAGAACCTCAAACCCCGCGAGACGCCTGCTGACACCCCGGTCGTCATCCTCGACATCGACCAGAAAAGCATCAGCGAACTGGGTCAATTCCCCTGGCCGCGCACGGTGATCGCCGATCTGGTCACCAACGCGACCGCCCTCGGCGTGAACGTGCTCGGCTTCGACGTGGTGTTCTCAGAACCCGACCAGACCTCGGTCTCGAACATTGTCGAGTCCATCGCTCCCGGATTGATCGAGGACGACATTCGCGCGCGCCTGATGAGCGTGCCCACCAACGATGCAATCCTCGCCGATGCGATCAAGCGCAGCGGGAGGGTCGTCCTCGGCCAGACGACTATTCAAGACCGCATCAACTACGAGGGACGCCCGCCGCGCACATCGTTCGCGGTGGTGGGGGACGATCCGACTCCCTATCTGACGCGCGGCGCGAGCGTTCTGCGGCCGCTGCCCGAATTGGATCAGGCCGCGGCGGGCCGCGGCGTGTTTTCTTTGTCGGACCGCTCCTTGGATGGAATCGTGCGGCAGGTGCCCATGATCGTCACCAACGACAACACGCTGTATCCCGCGCTGACCCTTGAAATGCTGCGCGTCAATTTGCGCGGCCGGACGATCGGCGTCAGGACCGACGCAAGCCTTGGCGGCGTGGAGCAAATTTTTGTGCGCCCCCCGCGCAGCCGCGACTCATTCGTTTTCAAAACCGATCGTTTCGCGGAGGTTCGCCCGTACTTCCGGCCCAGCGCAACGTGGCGCCCGCAATACATCTCGATCACCGACGTCATCCATAACCGACTGCCCCCCGACGCCCTGAACGGGAAACTCGCGCTAGTGGGAATGTCGGCGACCGGCCTTATCGCGGATTTGCGCGCATCGCCGCTCGACCCCGTGATGCCGGGGGTGGAGGCGCACGCGAATATCCTCGAGAACCTTATCTTCGATAATCAACTCAACTATCCCCTCACGTCCCTTGCGGTCGAACTGATCGCCGCGACGGTAATAGGGGTCATCATGATTATCGTGACGCCGATGGTAGGCATCGGATTGGGATTCGCCGCGTTCGTCGCGATAGCCGGCGGCTATGCGTGGTGGTCATGGGATTCTTTCGCAACTAAGCTGGAATTGGTAGATCCTAGCTTCCCGATCGCGTCGGCGTTCCTGTTCTACGCCTTCCTGGCCTTCGCGGGCTACATGCGCACCGAGGCCCAGCGCAAACAGGTCCGCAGCGCCTTCGGCCAGTATCTCTCGCCGGCGCTGGTGCAGAAGCTCGCCGACGACCCGACCAAGCTGACGCTCGGCGGCGAAAACCGAGAAATGACCTTCATGTTCTCGGATATCCGCGGTTTCACTTCGATCTCGGAATTGTTCGACGCGCAGGGCCTCACCCGCCTGATCAACCGCCTGCTCACGCCGCTCACCAACGTGATCCTGTCGACCAATGGCACCATCGACAAATACATGGGCGACTGCGTGATGGCCTTCTGGAACGCGCCGCTTGAGGTCAAGGACCACGCTCCCAGCGCCTGCAAAGCCGCGCTCGGGATGGTTCAGGCCGTCAAGGACGTCAATAAGGTTCTGGAAGAAGAAGCCAAGGCCGAGGGGCGCGAACATCGTGTCCTCAACGTCGGAATCGGCATCAATTCCGGCATCGCCTGCGTCGGCAACATGGGCAGCGAACAGCGCTTCGACTATTCCGTGCTGGGCGACAGCGTGAATTTAGCCTCGCGTCTGGAGGGGCAATCGAAGTCTTACGGGGTGACGATCGTCGTCGGCGAACAAAGCGCCGCCCTGGCGCCGATGTACGCCTTGCTCGAACTCGACCTCATCATGGTGAAGGGTAAGAAGCAGGCGGTGCGCATTCATACGCTTGTTGGCGATTCAGCCGTCAAGGCCGCAAGCTGGTTCACGGCTTTGAAACAAGAGCATGACGCCGTATTGACGGCATATCGCGCTCAACAGTGGGACGAAGCGGATCGACGCATGGAGAGCGCACGAAGCCTCGTGAAACTGCAATCAGGTCTCGTCGTCGAACTCCTCGCCTTCTACGATATCATGGCCGAACGCGTCGCCGAGTTCCGCGCTAACCCGCCCGGCGACGCATGGGACGGGGTTTACGTGGCGATAAGCAAATAGCCGTGCGGGTATCGTGAAGTTCCTGTTCTTTTCACCCCACACGCTGTTGGACTCGTCGAGCGGCGCGGCTTTATGCGTGAGTTCACTGCTCGGTGAATTGCAGGCGCAAGGCCACGAGTGCCTCGCCGTCACAGGGTCCATCACCGACAGCCCGAACGCCCTCTTCGCGAAAGTGCCCGCCGATCAGCGGGTCAGCACGGTGACGGTGAGTCATGGCGGCGGTGCGCGGCCAGTGCACCGCATCGTCTTTCACGGCGTCCCGCACTTGGTCATGCGATGCGAAAGCAATCGCGGCCCCGACCTGCGCGCCACCGAGGATCTGGCGCTGCGGCAATTGTTTCTTGAGGGATTCGCGCAGTTCAATCCCGACGTTCTGTTGACCTACGGCGGGTTTCTTTCGAATCAAGCCGCGGGCCGGCATGCGCTCGCACAGGGCAAGGTCTCCATACTTTACGCGGCGTCCGACACATATCTGCGTGCTGGGGCCGAGACGTTTTCCCATGTGAACGCGATCCACACGGTGTCCCAAGCCATGCGCGACGGTCTTGATCGCGTCTCGAGTCTTCCGAAAATCGTGACCAAGACCTTCGTGCGCCGGGCCGATGTCGTCGCGCCTCAGCGAACGCCGGATTTCATCACCTTCTTCAACCCGATTCCCCCAAAGGGCGCGACACTGTTCGGGCGTCTGGTCAGCGAGTGCCATCGCCTCGGGCGTCCCTATAAATTCCTATGCATCGAGGGCCGGGGCACACGCGACCTTCTGATGGCCCTTTGCCCCGATTTGCGTGGGGTGAACAACCTCGTCTTTGCGGAGAACACCACCGACGTCCGGAAAATCTACGAACGCACGCGGGTATGCCTCTATCCCTCGCTCTATACCGAGCCCGCGGGGCGCGTGCCCATCGAGGCCAATGCGAACGGCATCCCCGTTTTCGCCTGCGAAACGGGCGGGATCGCCGAGATGTTGGACGGCGCGGGATTTCTTTTTGAGCGCCCGAAGGAAACGCGAACGAACCACGAAGCACCCATATCCCCCGAAGCCGCTTCATCGTGGATCGACACGCTTGACCGCCTGCATAACGACACGGCCTTCGCATCCGACGCCATCGCACGCGCGCAGGCCGCCGACGCCCGGTACGACATAGCCGCCATGACCCGGAACTTTGTCGACGCGGTTACGGCGCTGCGGTCAGGTGGTTAACCCGCGAGGCTGGTCGAGGTCAGTACGATATCCGACGCCGCAAACACTTGCCCGTTAAAGCTCGCGATGACCGTCTGATAGGACTCGTCATTGAGATTGCCATCGGGATCGAAGTAGAGCGCACCGAGCCCGTCACTGTCGTAGATCAGCACCGGACGGCCAGCATCCCACTCCGAGGCGTCCCCGTCATTTAGATTGCCGCCGTAGGATCCGCTTTGCGCGAAGAAATTCACGCCGGCGACCACGGAGCTTTGGAAGAAGCCGAAACCCTCCAGGTCCAGCACGATCTTATCGGTTCCCGACACGAAATCGTTAATCGTGTCGTACATCTCGGAATTGCCGTCGATATTTCTCCAGCTCAGATAGACAAACTCGTCGGCGCCGCTGCCGCCGGTGAGAGTGTCGTCGGAAAAACCGCCGATAAGGACGTCGTTGTCGTCGCCGCCGGAGAGCGTGTCGGCACCTTTGCCGCCGTAAAGGATGTCATTGCCCGCTTCGCCGAAAAGGTTATCCCCATCGGCGCCGCCATACAAAATATCGTCACCCGCGCCGCCGTACAGATAGTCGCCGCCAGGGCCACCGACAACGATGTCGTTACCGGCTTCACCGTTCAAATCATCGTCACCGAGACCGCCCGACAGATAATCGTTGTCGTCGCCGCCCACGAGATCGTCGTCGCCGTCGCCGCCATACAAATCGTCGTTCCCGCTTCCGCCGGCGAGACTGTCGACGCCGTCACCGCCCAACAGACGATCGTCACCGGCTCCACCCATCAAGGTATCCGCGTGGGCCCCGCCGATCAGGAGGTCGGAACCGATATTGCCTACCAGCATATCCGCGTCGTCGCCTCCAGTTGCTACCCCGCCGAGCACGTTGAGGATCGTGTACACATCGGCACCCGAGGTTGCGACATGATCGACAGTCTTTCCCGTGAGCGTCAGGCTGCTGCTTGAATACACGGGATCGAACGCGACCAACCCGTTGGCCGTAACGATTCCATCGAAGTCCTCAAAGCGCGTCAGAAGATCGCCGGTCCAGAGCAACGAGGTAAAAGTATGCCCGGCGGACGCGGCGGTATAGCCCGCACCGACGAGCATCAGCGTTCCGGCCATCGTCAGATCGCCGCCGACCGTCAGACGCGCGTAACTTGTCGAACTTGCGGCATCAAGCTTAACGGTGCCAAGGTTCGTGAATTGAGCGCCGTTGCGCAGCGTCAACTTGGCGTCACCGGTGGCCGTCGAAACAGCCAAGATGCCGGAATCCTGGTTGCGGAAATCAAGGCCATCGAGGATGAGTTCCGCGTCATACCCCGTGCCGGGTTGCAAAGTGAAGAGGCCGTAATTGTCCGAGAACAACTCGCTGCTGTCCGTCGAGGGCGAGTCGTCACCGGTGCCATCATCGACGTAGGAATACACCGTCAGCGTGCTATCTGACCCGACAGCTTTCACATTGATCGTGCCGTAGTTCCAGTTTCCGAAGCCACGAAGCCAGGTGACAGAATCATTCCCGCTCGTTCCGGTGGCATCGATCACGTTCACGATCCCGTAGTCCCTGGCCACCGGGGTAACGTCGAGTTCCGCGCTATAGATATTCAACTCACCTTCGACATCGACTTCATAGGAGAATCCGCTATCGCCGTATGATTCCCAAAATGCGGGTGACCCTCCCTGTTCGCCGAGATCGACGGTCAGATATCCGCCGCTCCGCGGGATATCGATCCCGTGCTCGGTAATGAGGGTAACGTCGCCTTTCACCTGCAAGAATCTCTGCCCACCGCCCGCAACGCCTCCGAGCGGATAAACCTGCGGGCCACCAAACTTGTCGCCGTTCAGCGTGAACTCGCCGGATTCCAAGGTGAGAACAACACCCGGCGCAATGGCGATTCTGCTGCCGTATTCGCCCTCGAAGCTAGCGGCGGAAAGCGTGGTGTTCGTATTGATATTTAGAATACCGCCATTCTTGTTGGTGAACTTGACGAAGTCGAGCGTGCGGTCCCCACCCGCGCCAGCGTTCACATCGATCACACCCGAGTTCTCAAACCCGTAGATAGAGGCGAACTCGATGTCGGCGTTGTCGTTGACGCTACTGGTGATCTCCACCGCCCCCGAGGCCTCATTGACGAAGTAGCCACGGATGGTCGTCGTGCCGATGTTCGTGAACACCAAGTCGGCGTTCGCCTTGTTGGTAAAGCTCCCGGTCCCCGTGAGGTCGATCCGGCCCTCATAGCTAACCGTAACCACGCCGCCGGAAGCGTTGGCGATGGCCCCGGTTCCATTGACGAGGCCTGTATTGCCGCTGATGTCCCACGCGCCGTGGTTCGTGAACGCGCCGTTCGTGGTGAACGTCCCGTTCACGAGAATCGAACCGCCGCTGGCGAGACTACCGCCCGCCGACGTCGTGATCGACGCGCCCGTGCTGGTGATGGCCAAGTGACCGCTCGCCCCGATGCTCAGGCGTGTCATCAGGTAGTTGGACGCGTTATTCAGAGTCGCGGTGGCGCCGTTCAAAAGCACGCGGTCATCGGAAATAGGTGTGCGATCCAAGAGCCAGTTGGCGCCCGTCTGCCAGAGGCCGTCGCCGCCGCCGCCGTCCCAGGTATATTCAACGATGACATTGGCCTGAATGCTGGTGATCGGACCAAGGAACGTATTACTGGTCGCATTACTGTCGCTGCCAAGAGTCTTGCGCGTCGCCCCCGATGTGACAGATCCGCCGTACCAACTATCGAGAGCACGCACGGCCAGTCCAGGGGGGGAGCCGCTGTAACCCGCGACCGGCAAAAACCGCAGTTCCGTCGACGAGCCAAGCACCAGCGCCGTCAAATCATTGGCGACGGTTCCGATGTCGTACCAATTCGATCCATTGTTGGTCGAATACTGCCACGCCCCCTGTGTTCCGGCATTGGCGTCGTTTCCAATCACGACGACCCCGTTAAAATAGCCGTCGGGATCGACAAAATTGCTGCCGAAGATATCCGCGAGCAGAGTGCCGTCCGGGTTCGTATCGTCCTTGATCACGTCCGGCAAAGTATTGGTGTTGATCAAGAGTGGGCGGTCGTTGACGCTCTCCACCGTGATATGAATGGTCTGATCCGTGTGCAGACCATTACTGTCCGTGATCCGCACCTCGAATTGATCGCTGCCGGATTCATTGGCGCCCGGCGTATAACGGAAAATATTTCCCGAAACGTGATGGATCGTTCCGCCATTGTCGGTCGCCGAGATCGGCGCGGAATAGGTCAACGTCTGGCCGGCATCCGAGTCATGGCCCGCGATACGAATCAGGATCGGCGTATCTTCGCGGGTGTATATAGACGCGTCGCTATGAGGGGTGATGATCGGCGCGCCCTCGGACAGCCACTGTGCCGTCCCGAAAATCTGCGCGTCTGAGAAACCGAGGCTGTTGCTGACCGTCGATCCCGTGCCATCAGCGAATAAAAACGCGGCGAGAAGCCCTTCTTCATCGGGGCTAACGGGATATCCGAAATAGTCATCAATGTTGATGTCACTGAGGGCTTTTTCCCAAACGGTCACATTCGTCACGTCGCCCGACAACGGCCAACTGAAACCATCTAAGCCGCCCAGGCGGAGCGCCTCGAACCCGACGATGCGGTCGCTCGACAGGGTTTCACTACCCACTTCGACGCCATTCACATAGAGCTTAAATTCGTTGGTGATGTCGTCGAAGGTTACGCCGATGCCGTACCAAAGATCGGCCTCAAGCGTAATCGAACTGATAATTTCATCAGGAGCAACACCACCGGTGTGACGCATCTCGAAAATGACGCGGTTGTCGTCGTCCACATACACGACGAACTCGAAGTCGCCGGAGCCGTAAGCCTTCGAGAAGATCGTGCGATTACCGCCGCCGACGCCTTCGTCGAGGCGAATCTCGGCCGTGAGCGAGAAACTGTGGTCGAGGTTGAGGACGTTGGTTTCAACGTACTGCGTTGCATCCCCGAGTTTCAATGCGCTGTAGAAGTTCGGCCAAACGCCACGCGGGCCATTCTGGCTACCCGAGGCGCCGTACGCGTCTGCATCATAAGAACTGGAGTATTCAGAATCGTTCAAAATGTAAGTAAAGCCGGGACTGAAATTGTTGCCCGAATAATAGACCAGCAAGCTCGACCCGACGTCCCAGGATTCGATGCCATAGGTCTCGCCGATTTCCACGAGCGTTCTGGCGCCGTCCCACAAACGAATTTCATCCATGCTGCCGAGGAACGCTTCCGCTCCGGTGCCACCGATCTGCAGAAGAGAGTCCACTTCAAAAGACGTTGTAAATTCGTCCAACAAGCCGATCGTGGAATCTCCGGCCAAGGTTGAAGACGCGAGCTCGCCGTCGACGTAGAGCAGGATCGGATTATCTGCGTCTGTGCTGAAGGTATAGCCGACGTGATGCCATGTGTTATCGGCGACGGTGTCTGTGGTTTCCACCGCCTTGATTTCTCCGTCAACCTCGATCACGACACGCAGCTTGCCGTTTTTAATTCCCATCCAAGCGCTGCTGTTCGAGTCAATGATTTGGGTCAACGCGTGGGAGCCGGTTGCAACGGCCGTCCGCACCCAGAGTTCGGCGGTGTGAGACGTCAACGGGTCCCAATTGCTGTCCGCCACATTGTACTCTGTGAGGAAGACATCATCGATACCGTCGAACTGCAGGTAACCATTGCCGCCGTAGAATCCCGCGAGCGTCGGCGGCGAGTTGCCCCCCGAAGAGGTATCGGCTGTAATTGTGCCCACACCAAGACTATCCGCGATCGTCGCTCCCACTGCATTGGAGAGGACGACGCCGAAGGTCTCTTCGCTTTCGCCGGCCGCATTGGCCAGGATCGGCACGGTGATCGTGTGCTGCACGATTCCCGGTTCGAATGTCATCGTACCGGAGGTCGGCGTGAAGTCGCTGGAGTTCGCGGAGATGGCGGATGTCGTGTACTGAACCGTAACCGTCGTGCTCGACGCCGAAGACAGGTTGACCTGGAAAACCGCGTTCCCCGGACTTGCGTCGCTGACGGTGACATCGGTGATCGTGATCGACGGCAGCGTCACCGGATCAGCGGAAATCGTGAACGAGGCACTTCCCGTTGCGATGGTGGCCCCGGACGGCGCACTGAGAACGACGCTGAAACTTTCATCCGGTTCACCGCCGGCGTTGGCAAGGATAGGCACCGAAATGACGCCGCTGGTTTGCCCGGCGGCGATGGTCAACGTCCCCGATGCCGCCGTGAAATCGGAACCGGCCTCCGCACTGCCGCTCGTCGTAACATAGTTCACCGTGACGGGCACAGTGCGCGCGGCGGACATCGTTACCGTGAAAACCGCCGAACCCGCGGCCGCGTCGGACCCAGAGCCCCCGGAAATACTCAGTGTCGGCAAAGGCGGATCGGCGGCGACGGAAACCGTCGCGGTTCCTTGCGAAATCGTTCCACCGATCGGATTGCTCAAAACAACACTGAAGGACTCCGCCGCCTCCTGGGTATTATCCACCACCGTCGCGACCCTGATCGTCGCAGTGGTCTGTCCGGCGGCAAATATCACGACCCCGTTGGTCGCGACGAAATCGCTTCCCGCCGCCGCAGACCCGTTCTGTGTGGCGTAGCCGACAGACACCGGACGTGTGAGATCGCCACCGCGAGTCACGATCACCGTCGCGGCCCCGCCCTCAACGACAGTTGCACCGGCGATAGAGAAAGTCGCCAAAGGATCCGGTCCGATCGTGACGGTTGCGGTGCCGGCTCCCGCCGCGACAATCGCTCCGACCGGGTCGAATAATTCGACCTGGAATGTCTCCACCGCCTCGCCGCTCGTCGTGGCCGTGTCGCCGACGATGCCGACCGTCACCTGCGCGGTCGCCTGACCCGCGCTGAAGCTTACGGAACCGGTGGCGGCGATGAAGTCCGCCCCCGAAGACGCGGAGCCGGCGAGCGTACGAAAACCGATCGTGGAGGGCGCATCAAGCGGGCCCGTCCGCGTTACGGTCAGGACTGCGGAGCCCGTCACCGCATCTATCGCGCTCGCGTCACCGATCGCAACCAAAGGCAAGGGAGGATCCGCAACAATTGTGCCTGTCGCCGATCCAACGGCGATTGTCGTGGGCGTGCCTGCCGCGGCGCTCCCACCATTCAATGAAACGGTGAAGGCTTCAGCTTGTTCGACGACGCCAGGATTGACGAGCACCGAGATCGAGACCGTCTTTGAAACTTCGCCAGGGGCGAAGGAAACCGTCCCGGCATTCGCGGTAAAGTCCGTTCCGGCGCCGGCCGTGCCGCTGCCGGTGGCGTAGTTCACCGAGGCCGCGACCCCAAGATTGCCGCTGCGCGTGATGGTGAACGTAATTGTCCCGGCTTCACTGTCGTTCGTGCTGCCGCCTTCGATGCTGAACAGGACGGGCTGCGGCAGGACTTGCGGCGGCGTTTGCTGCTGATTTGGGTTCGTATCCGTGGGCTGGGTGATCACGGGGTTCGTGTTCGTGCCGCCCTGCCCGTTTGTATTGGTCGTGCCGGTCCCGGCCGTACCGGCGGTTCCCGTTGTCCCTGCCGGACCTTGAGTGGTGGTGTTGGGATTACCGGTCGCACCCAAAGTCGCCGCAACGTTGCCCGTGTTGATTCCAGGCGTCTGCGTCACTTGCGGTGTGGGCGTCGTGGGCGGCGCACCCCCGCCGTCGCCCGCTCCCGGACCGGCGCCGCCCGCGCCCCCGTCACCTGGGCCGCCCGGTCCCGCCGGGCCGCCGGTCGGAGCGTTCGTGCCTCCACCTTGCGGCGTGGGGATAATGTTCGGTTGCTGCGAAATCTGTGTTTGCAGATTGTTGACGGTATCAAGTACCGCCCCAGCAATGTTTTGCACCTGCTGTTCGGTCAACGTCACCGGTGTCGGCTGCGTGCCGACCACGGGGTTCCATTGCCAACCCTGGTTGCTCAAGGTGGCGTCGCCGATCACGGTGCCATTGGGCAGCGTGAGGGTGATGATCCCGGCCGTCTGGTTTCCAGCCACATCCGTCCCCGTCGGGCGGTTCAGGACCGTGATGTCTCCGGTCTGCGGATCGTACGAAGCGAAGACGCGCGTTCCGCGGATCCCGATGGTCGCAACGGGCGTTTGGAACGTCATGGCGTCCGCGCCCGATTTCGCGATGCCGCCGGAGACGAATTCGGCCGCGCCGGAAACGAGACGCAAGGTTCCCTTCCCAACGGCTTTGCTTGGGTCGTAAACGAGTTCGTCCAGGACAAGTTCGCCGTCCTCGCCCAGCGCAAGCGTGGTTCCGTCAATGAATACGAGACCGACGGTGCCGCCCGCTCCCGTCTCAACGATGTCGTCTTGATAAAGCGCATCGCCGATCTTCAGGACGACTTCCGAGCCGTCGGACGCGCGGATCACGCGCACATCGCCGTTCATCGAACGGACGACGCCGATCACCGGCCCCGCGGCGGCGCCCGCCGCCTGGGCGTACTGCTCCGGCGCGATGGAGCCCGCGAACTGCTTCGCGAGTTCACCGGGGATATGGGTATTGGCGCCATCCGACAACGTCGGAAGGGTGTCATTGAGGAAAAAGCCTTTGACGACGTATTTGACGCCGCCCGGCGTGTTGATGATCAGATCGACGCCCGTACGGGCGTACATGCTCGTCAGCAGAAGCTCGCGGTCGGGGATCAGGACAACCCCGTCTTCGGCGTAAACTTCACGTGTGTCGAGCCATTGCGCGACGGGCGATGAAAGAGACGGGGATTCGCCGGCCGTGAATTCTGTGCGCACTTGGATCACCAATGGCTGCGGTCCGGCGGGGAACGCACCCGCCGACACCTTGGTTTACGTTACGGTTTCGCTGCGGCTCCCGGCGTTATCGCATCGACTTCCAGCCGCCCGATCGCGAGCAGAAGCTGATACGCCGCCAGGCGCGCGTCATAGAGCGCCGACGCATAGTTGATGCGCGCCGAGAACACTTCGTTCTCGGCATCAAGCACGTTGATCACCGTCTCCTTTCCGGCTTCACGCAGCTTCGTGCGCGACGTGAAGACTTCGGACGCGATATTCACCGCGTTCTCGAGAAGACCGACCCGCTCCTGAGCCGTTTGAAGCGCATGCCAGGCCAGGCGCGTCTGCTCCTCGACCTTGCGGCGGGTTTGCTGATAGTCGGAACGGCGCGCGTCCGTATCGTGGGCGGCCTGCGCGGCGCGCGACTGCGTGCTGAGACCGCTGAACAGGGTCCATGTCGCCTGCACCTTGGCCGACTTATCGCGGCGGATCCCGGGCGCCCCGTTGAAGTCGCGTTCGTATTTGCTTTGCAATACGAGATCGAGGCTCGGGTAGTACTCAGCGGTGATCGCCTTGCGCTGTTCGTTGCCGATCTCAATGCGGCTATTCGCGCTTTCAACCTGCGTGTTTTCGGCGAGCGCGATGGCCACGGCCTCGTCCACGGTTTTCGGCAGGAGGTGGTCGGGCGGCGGCGGCAGCGACATGGCCTTTTGCTCGGGCGGATGGCTGAACACCTGCAAATAGCGGGCGCGCGCTTCGTCCAGCGCACCTCGTGTGGCGACGAAGCGCTCCATGGAGAACTGGAGGCGCGACTTCGCCTGGAGGACGTCGACGCTGATGCCCGAGCCGCGGCGGACGCGCTCGTCTTCCAAATTCAACTGCTTGCGGATGTTTTCGCCGTTCTGCGAGGTCAGTTCGACGAGTTCCGCCTGACGCAGGACGTTGATATAGGCGGTCGCGCCTTCGTACAGCACGTTCTGGCGGGTGTTCGTCAGCGTGAAATCGAGGACGTTGAATTGGAGACGGGCCGCGCGGCGATTGGCGTACTTCCGTCCGCCGTCGAAAAGGTTCTCGCGCAATGTGATGGCGTAGTTCTCGGCATCCGTATCGAACGGACCTTCAGGCGTCGCGCGGAATGCCGGCGTACTGATGCGCTCGTAGCCGTTGCCGCCCGCGACGTCGAGCGTGGGCAGGAACGGCGCCAGCGTCGCCCGCAGGCCCTGCTCCGCCGCCGAAACCTGTGCTTCCGCCGATTTGATGAGTGGATGCTCCTGGGCCAGACCCCTCAGTTCCGCATCCAACGACTGGGCGAACCCCTCTGTTGCCGGAATTCCGGCCGCCAGCAACGCGCAGACCGCGCAAAATGACAAACGCATCGTTCTTTAGCCCCCTCGGCCCCCTTCCTTCGTCTCTATAGGAAGGGGGATATGGCGTCAAACCACCTGCCGCCCTTCATCCGAGATAGCACAACACATTGATATAAATAACTATTTTTAGAGCATTCTATACAGAGTCGAAACCGATATTGGCCACACCATCCACAGCTATTAGCTTGGGTTTCATAGAATCGCTCAACTAAAAGTTATCCGCCGTCGCGGGGACGTCCTCACTTCGAGAAGTCGAAGACGGGGCCGCCGTAACCTGCTTCGAGTGGGAGACGCGCCCTTCTGCCCCCGGGGATCTCGTCAATCTCGGGTTGCACCGTGACCACGCTTTGCCTTCGGGCCCCCTCTAGAGCCTGCCCGGCCCTTGTATCGCGCCCCAATTTTTCGAGGTTCCGCCGGGTCACGAACTCGAGACGCATGCCGGACGAATTGGAAAGCGCCTCCACCGGTCTTACCCACCGGGAGTCCACGGTTTCCTGGCCGTCATGATGAGCCGCCTGATCGTCGGGCCCAACAGCTAGAAAAAACATAGTGTCGAAGCGTGTCGCGAAAATAGAGGGTGTCACCCAGCGGGCGAAGGGCACAAGGAGGTCCGTGGCAAGCGTCAGACCTCCGCGCGACAGAAGTTCCGCAAAACGCATAGCGCCATGCGCCGCCGGACCGCGGCCTGCGGCCAACGCGTCCACGACCTCGCCTCCGACCACGGCCCCGCTCCCACGTCCGCGCGCGAGAAGGATGCCCGCCTCCTCGAAGGTCTCGCGGATCGCCGCCACGCGAAACGCCAATGCTTCTGGCGTAAGGCCGGGGACCGGAAGACACAGATGAGGATTGGATGCGAGGTCCATGTCCTGCGCATCAACGCATCCACCGGGAAAAACATAAGACCCGCCCGCAAACCCGAGCCCCTGGTGACGCCGCACCATGAAGACCTCGAGGTGCGGGCGATCCCGCAAGAGAAGGACCGTGGCCGCCGCTCGGATTGCGGCCACGGTCACATGGTTACTCCGCGGGCGCGCCGCTTGCGGCAGCGAGCTTCTTCGCCTTGAGCGCCTGATGATCGGTCGCGAGGACAAGATAAACCGCCGGCACAACGAACAACGTGAACAAGGTGCCGACGGAAAGCCCGGTGAAAATCACGAGACCGATATTGAAACGAGCCGCCGCACCGGCGCCGCTTGCTATGATGAGCGGGAACACCCCGAACACCATCGCCGCGGTCGTCATCAAGATTGGGCGCAGACGGATGCTGACGGCCTCTTCGACGGCTTCCAGTTTGGATTTCCCGGCCGCCTGCAGTTCGTTGGCGAACTCGACAATCAGAATCCCGTGCTTGCTGATGAGCCCCATCAGCGTCACCAAGCCGACCTGCGTATAGATGTTGATGCTGGCTCCGCCGATCCCTACCGCGATAAAAATCAAAGCACCCGCGATCGACATCGGCACCGAGACCAGGATGATGACGGGGTCGCGGAAGCTCTCGAACAACGCCGCCAACGCCAGGTAAATGATGATCAGCGCGAAGACGAACGTAACCACGAAACCCGTCGACTCATTCAAGAACTGACGGGTCGGCCCGCCATAATCCAAGAAGTAGCCTTCCGGCAGCAAGCGGTTGCCGATTTCCTGCAACGTGGAGATCGCTTCACCCGTACTGATGCCCGGCATCGCCATGCCCTGCAACGTCGCCGCGTTCAACTGCTGGAAGTGACTGAGCGATTCGGGGACGGTCTTGGTCGAGATCGACGCGATGGTCGACAGCGGCACCATATCGCCGGTCCCTGTCCGAATTTGATAGCTCAAGATTTGATCGGCGTTCAGGCGTTCATGCTGCAGGACCTGCGGGATGACCTTGTAGGAGCGGCCCTCGATACTGAAGTAGTTCACGTACCCGCCACCCAGCATCGACGCGAGCGAGTTGCCGACATCGGCCATGGTCAGGCCGAGTTGAGCCGCTTTATCGCGATCGATATCGATGTTTGTCTGCGGACGGGTGAACTTCAGGTCGGAAGCGAGGAACATGAATTTCCCGCTCTTCAGCGCCTCCTGGAGGAACTGCTGACCGATATCGTTCAGCTGATTGAACGACTGGGTCGTGCCGATCGCCACCTGAAGCGGCAACCCTTGCGCACCCGGAAGGGACGGCGGCGCAAAGAGCTGGGGTTGAAGGCCCGCGATCTGCCCGAGATCGGCCTGCATGATCTGCTGAAGATCCTGAGCCGAACGGTCGCGATCACCCCACGGCTTCAACGGGAAGCCGGCGATGGACATACCCGGCATCTCCATCTGGAAGATATGCGCCATCTCAGGGTACTTCACCGCGATCGAATAGAGCTGATCGGAATACATACGGCGCTGCTCGAGCGTCGCGTTGCTAGCCGGCGTATTGAACGACAGCAAGAAACCTTCGTCCTCCTGCGGCGCCAGTTCCTTGTTCGACCAGCTGTACATAAAGAAGATGCCGATCAGCACCAGCACGGCGAACAGCAGGGTTACCGGCACCGTTGTCAGGCTGGATTTAAGGGCGCGCATATAGCCCGAGTGGATCTTCTCGAACCGCGTGTCGATGTAGTGAATAAGGTTCTTTTCCCACTCCGGCGCCGCCGAGATCGGGCGCAACATGCGCGAGCACATCATCGGCGACAACGTCAGCGCAACGATCGCCGAAATCGTCACCGCACCGACGAGGGTAAAGGCGAATTCGGTGAAAAGCGTCCCGGTCAGGCCGCCTTGGAAACCGATCGGCACGTACACCGCCACAAGCACGATGGTCATGGCGATAATCGGCCCACCCAGTTCGCGCGCGGCCCGGATGGAAGCATCGAACGGCTTCATCCCCTCTTCAAGGTGGCGGGTGACGTTTTCGACGACGATGATCGCGTCGTCCACCACGAGACCGATCCCAAGGACCATCGCAAGGAGAGTCAGAAGGTTGATCGAGAACCCGAGCGCCAACATCATTGTGAAGGTGCCGATCAGCGAAAGCGGCATAGCGATCGCCGGGATCGCCACGGCGCGCGGGCTTCCCATGAATACGAACACCACGACCGTAACGATCACAAGCGCCTCGATCAGGGTCAGCGCCACTTCGCTGATCGCCGCGTTCACGAAATCGGTAACGTCATAGACGATCTCGCCGACAAGGCCTTCAGGCAGCTCCGCTACAATGCCTGGGAAGACGGCCCGAATGCCGCCGATGACATCAAGCAGGTTCGTGCCCGGCGCGGTCGCGATGCCGATAAACACCGATTCCTTGCCGTCGAACGAAACGGCGCTTTCGTATTCTTCAGCGCCCAGGCTGACGTCGGCGACATCCTTCAGCCGAACGATGGCGTCGCCCTCCTGCTTCACGACGAGCTGCTCGAATTCCGCGACAGAGCTCAAGCTGGTAGAAGCGGTGAGCGTGGTTTGCGTCATCTGCCCGCGTGTATTGCCGATCCCCGCGATGTAATCGTTCTGGGCGAGCGCGCTGGTGACGTCGGAGGCCGTCAACCCCAGCGCCGCGAGGCGCGTCGGATCGAGCCAGGCGCGCAAAGCGAAGTTCTTGGCGCCGAGGATTTCGGCGGTCTGCACGCCTTCGACGGTCTGCAGCTTCGGTTGCACGACGCGAATAAGGTAATCGGTGATCTGGTTCTGCGCGAGAACCTGGCTGTAGAAGCCGATATACATCGAGTGCGCGCCCATCGCGACGCCGAGCGAGATCACCGGCTGCTGCGATTGCGGCGGCAAACTATTGCGGGCGGCATTCACCTTCGCGCTGATTTCGGTCATCGCGCGGTTGGAATCGTAGTTCAGGCGCAGGTTCACGGTAATGGTGCTGACGCCGCTCGAACTAATCGACGTCATGTAGTCGATGCCGTTTGCCTGCGCGATGGCGTTCTCCAGCGGCGTCGTGATGAACCCCGCGACCACGTCCGGATCCGCGCCGTAATAGGCGGTCGTGACCGTGATGAGGCCGGTTTCGGTCTGCGGATATTGCTGGATCGGTAAGCTGGCCAGCGCCCGAAGCCCAAGCACCAGGATGACGAGGCTTACGACCGTCGCGAGGACCGGCCTCTCAACGAAAATATCAGTGAATGATTTTTTCATCGGCTGTCCGTTACTGCATGACCGGCTTCGGCGCCGGGTTCATCGAGGGCTGAAGTGTATTGTTCACGACGAGCGGCGTGCCGGCCTGAAGCTTCATCTGGCCCGCCGTGACAACGACGTCGCCTTCCTTAAGGCCCGACGTCACCGCCACCTGATCGCCGCGCGTCTGCCCGGTGGTGACGAAAGTCTGGCGCGCGATGAGTTTCGGCTGACCTTTTTCGTCCTTACCGTCTTCCATCGCGATGTAGACGGTGCTGCCGTACGGATTGAACGTGATCGCGGTCTGCGGCAACGTCAGATAACGCTCGATCTTTCCGGCCTCGACCACCAGGGACGCCGATGAGCCGGGACGCAACTGCTCATCCTTGTTGGCGAACGTCGCGCGCACCAGCACGTTACGGCTTTTCACGTCGACCTTCGGGTCAATCGCGGTGATCGTGCCTTCAAACGAATTTTCGCCCGTGGCGTCTGTGGTGACGCGGATTTTCTGACCGGCCGCGACACGCATCGCGTCCTGCTCCGGCAGATAGAAATCCGCAAAGATCGAATCCAGATTCTGGAGCGTCACAACCGCTTCGCCCGGGTTGATGTACTGGCCGACATCGACGCGGCGCACACCTAGACGTCCGCTAAACGGCGCGCGAACGACCTTCTTGTTAAGGGTCGCGCGTTGCTGCGCCACTGCGGCTTCCGCGTTCTTGAGATTGGCGGCGTCGACATCCAGAGCCGCACGGCTGATGGCCTTGGCTTCAAACTGCTTCACGTTGCGGTCGTAGGTGCTGCGGGCAAGATCGGCCGAAGTCTGCAACGCCTGCAAACGGGCCTGTTCGTCTTCGATCCGCAGTTCCATCAGCACCGTTCCGGCCTTCACTTCGTCACCGGACTCGAAGTGGATTTCGTCGACGATCCCCGACACTTCGACCGACAGGTCCGCGCCGCGCGCGGCGCGCAAAGTTCCGACGGCGGACACGGTCGGCTGCCAATCCTGCATCTTCGCGGCGATGGTGGAAACCGTCTGCGGCGGCAGCGTACCCGGGTTCATGAACTTCGCGATCATGATGCCCTTGAAGATCTGGAAACCGAACAACAGGCCGCCCACAACTCCGACCACGGCCAATACGATGACGGCGCGCTTAGTGGTGACGTTCATGACTCAAATCCCTCTGATTCGGCGGTAACCGCCTTATTCAACCTGTGTCGCGCCGGCGTCGGCGGCTTCTTGTTCGCGGGCTTCCCATCCGCCGCCGAGCGCAACAAACAGCGCGGCAGTGTCGGCAAAGCGGCTGGCCTGAGCCTGCACGAGCGCGATCCGCGATTGCTGATAGCTGCGCTGAGCGTCCAGGAACGACAGGAAGCTCGTTCCACCTGTTTCAAGCTGCAAACGGGCGATATCGAAGTTTTCGCGCGAGGCGCTTTCAGCCTCGACCTGGGAGGCCAGCGCGACCGCGTCAAACTCC
The DNA here is from genome assembly GCA_964576515.1 of uncultured Rhodobacterales bacterium. Lineage (GTDB taxonomy): Bacteria > Pseudomonadota > Alphaproteobacteria > Rhodospirillales > Rhodospirillaceae > SHVO01. Next base: position 23,480 of record CAZNUW010000013.1, on the reverse strand, counting down.
AACGCCTTCAAGACATCGGCGACATTCTGGAACGCCCCCAAGACGGTGCCGCGATAGTCGGCCGCCGCGGCGTCGTAAGCCGCGATCACCGCATTCCTGCGTTGAAACAACTCGCCGCCGCGGAAAATAGGTTGCAGCACCCCGGCGCCGATCCCCCAAATCCCTGTCCCCGCTGTGAACAGATCCTCGATACGTCCGGCCGAACTGCCGTAATTGGCGTTCAAGGTCAGACGCGGGAAGATGTTGGCGGTGGCGACGCCGATATCGGCGCTGGCCACATGCAAAGCGGCTTCGGCCGCACGGATGTCGGGACGCTGAGCCACCAACACCGACGGAAGGCTCACGGGCAAATCCCGCGGCAGGTTCAACCGCGCGAGATCAAGCACTTCGCCCTTATCCTGATTCGGAAAACGGCCGACCAGCGCGAGCAACCGGTTACGCGTCTGCGCCTGGGCTTTTTGCAGCGGCGCCAAGGTGGCGCGCGTCTGGGCCACCGCGGTCAACTGCTGGAGAACCTGGACTTCGGGGATTCCGCCGAGATCGAGTTGACGGCGCAGCACTTCGAGTTGCTGATCCTGCGCGCCGAGGATGTCCTCGGTCGCCGCGACCTGGGCGCTGAGCGAGGCGTCTTCGATCGCGGTGAGCACCACATTCGATGTCAGCGCGAGGAAGGCGGCTTCCTTTTGGAACCGGGCTCCTTCCGCGCGCGCACGGAAACCTTCGACGGTCCGGCGGCCACCGCCGAAGATGTCCGGAGCATAGGACACCGTGACTTGCGCCGTCGCGATGCTGTAGGGCGAACGGGCGCCGCCCGCGCCTTGGAAGCCCTGGTAGCTCTGCTGGCGCTGAAAATTGCCTTCGCCCCCGATATAGGGGAACCAGACGGCGTCGCGTTCGGCTTTATAGAGCGCATTGGCCTGACGCAGCGTCGCTTCGGCGGCTTCCAATGTCGGGCTATTGGCGATCGCTTCGGCGACCAGCGCATCGAGGACAGGAGACTGGAACAGTTCCCACCAAGCGCCCGCCACGGTCTCGCCGGGCAGGAAGCGTTGCGCGGTCCCGCCCGTTCCTTCAAACGAAGCGGTCTCCGTCGGCAATGGACGGGAAGAGTAGTTGGCGTCGGGAGCGGCCGGGCGTTCAAAGTCCGGTCCAAGAGCGCAGCCCGCAAGCAGCGCCGCCACGGCGCCGGCCGCGGTCGCCTTATATAAAGTACGCATTGAGCCCACGGAGTTCATTTGTGCCGATTTTGGGGGTTGGAGTACCGAGGGCGGTCCTTCCCGGCAAGCACAAAGTTAGGGGGGTGGGGGATGCAAAGCGCGCATATGGGTGGCTGATAAGTCATCCGTAGCACTTCCGCGACAATTGTCACAAAATCGTTGCAAAATAAGTAGATAAGACACAATCCAAGGGGGTTGGCTTACGAGCGAATATCCGACCCTATAGGATTTCACCGACGCGCCGCTCAACCTCATATCCTATGAACGATCACGAGATGCCGGTTCCGACATTCGGTGTGTTTATTTTGGCAGGCGGCCGGTCGTCCCGCATGGGCGCCGACAAGGCCGGATTGTCTTTTCGAGGTCGGACACTTCTTACCCATATGCGGGAACTGGCGGGCGCAATAGACGCCCACCCCATTCTGACCGGCGGGGGCCCGGACGGCGACCTCGCCGATCTCATCGCCGATGCGGGCCCCGTCGCCAGCCTCTGCGCCCTGGCGGGCCATGCCGCCGGCGGCCAAAGTCCGGCGCGGTGGTGCATCATCCCGGTCGACATGCCGAAACTTGCGCCCGCACCTCTCCGCCGGCTGATAGATCATCCCGCGCGGACGGCTTACTTCGCCGATCACCCCCTCCCCTTTGCCCTGACCTTCGATCGACAAGCGATGACGGCGTTCGCGGGGATTAAGAACCGATTGATCACGGGAGAAAATATGTCCATCCGCGGTGCGCTTGCGGCGCTCGACGCCGCGGCGGTGGCGCCGACGGCCGACGAACGCCGCCACCTTGTGAACGTCAATACACCCGAAGAATGGCGGCACCTGCTGCAGGAGGAAAAATGAGCGTCCTACTCACAGAGCAGTCGGGACACATTGTGACCCTGACGCTGAACCTGCCCGCGAAACGCAACCCTATCACGGACCCGGCCCTTATCGACGCCCTGGTCGACGCCCTGCAAGCCGCCGACGCCGACCTGGGCGTTCGCGCGGTCATCATCACCGGCGCGGGCAGCGCCTTCTCGTCCGGAGGCGATCTGGACCAAATGGCCGTCGGCAATGGATTGCGCGACGCCTTGCCGGTGGAGACACGGCGCAACTATCGTAACGGCATTCAGCGTCTGCCGCTGACATTCGATGCGCTTGAGGTCCCGGTCATCGCGGCGGTCAATGGGCCGGCGATCGGCGCCGGATGCGACTTGGCCTGCATGTGCGACATCCGAATCGCCGCCGATACAGCGCGCTTCGCCGAAAGCTTTGTGCGTGTCGGCCTTATCCCGGGCGACGGTGGCGCGTGGCTGCTGCCCCGGGTCGTCGGCTTCCCAAAAGCATCGGAAATGGCGTTGACGGGCGAGGCGATCGACGCACAGGCGGCGCTGGCCTGCGGGCTGGTCACGGAGGTAACGGCCGCGGGCGATGTCTTGGCCGCGGCGTTGCGCAAGGCGCAAATGATCGCCGCCAATCCGCCGCATGCCGTGCGCATGACGAAACGCCTGTTGCGCCATGCGCAGACATCTAGCCTCGCCACGACCCTGGAAATGTCCGCGACGATGCAAGCGACCGTGCACGCCACGCGCGATCACGACGCGGCATTGGCGGCCACCAAGGCAAAGAAAACCGGCGTGTATAAGGGCGAATAAGCGCCTTACACGCCGCGCCCGTCTTCCTAGTCCCCGTCTTTTTTGCTCTTTTTGGGAGGCAAGAGGCCTTTGCGGCGGTCTTCGCGGCGCTGCTGGCGGGCGGCGTACTTCGCGTCGCGATTGGCTTTTTGCCGCGCCTTCAAATCCAGGGCTTCTTGAATCTTCGCTTGGGCTTCGGCTTCGCGCGCGAGTTTCTCGGCTTCGGCGGCGCGCTTCTTCTCAAGCTCGATCGCTTCCTTCTCGGCGGCGATCCGGGCGGCGTTCGCGGCCCTCTCCGCGTCGCGCTCGGCGCGGCGCTGGTCGCGCGCTTCGGCAACAGCGATGCGCTCCTTCTGGCGTTCGGCGAAATCGGCCGAATTCACAGATCTCTCTTTGGCTTTGGCGATGAGAGCTAGCTTGGCGGCTTGAGAGGCTTTTTGGCGATCGTGAAAGGACGGGTCGTTTCTCGACATGCAGTCGATGGCTCCACTCAAAAAATGGCGTAACGGGCGTCGTTTATATGGGGCCCGCTGGCCGGTTTCCAGTGGGATGTGACCCGAATCGGCGCTCAATTCGGCGGCATCGGGGGGAAATCGGCACCCTCGGCAGGGTCGTCAAAAGCCCGATTGAGCAAGAAAGCAAGACGAATACCGGCCTTCTCGATCTGATCCATCGCGGTGAGCTTGTTCTGAGTAACAAAGACCTCGTCGAAGGCGAGGCCGCCCGGATTGCCGAGATATCCCGTCGCGGGGGTCCGCATGATCCAATAGCTTTCGGCCGCCCAGGCCAGGGGCTCCGTCAGCACCCATCGCGGGCGCTCCAGGAAGGTGGTGATCACACGCAGGTCGAAGGCCGTATCGGCGGCGCGAGGAGGCCGGGGGACCACAATCAATTCGTGATTCCAGATCGCATGCATCGTCGTCTCACGGCCGAGAAATGCCGCGCCGATGTCGAGACCGTTTCGATCCGCGCTATACCCGACCGACAAGGGCTGATGCACCTCACCCGTGGCGTGGATAAGGCGCAACACTGCGCCGGAGAGGTCTCCCCGCCCGGCTTGAATGTCCGCCACAGCGCGTTCGATTTCACGGACCGGGCAACTGTCGCTTTCGGGGCAATCACGGACAATATCGATATCCAGAGCCCCGTCCGGCAAACTCATGAGGTCCGCCGGAGCGACCGCGGTGTGGGTGCAGCGGTCCGCGAAGGCTTCCCGCGTGTTCACCCCTAGGATTTGCCCAACTTTCCGCGCGGCCGCGGGTTTTAACTCGTCCCAGGCCAATTCGCATACAAGCCGGTGGCCTGAGGTGCTCCAGGCACGGGCGTCGCCGGACGATCCCAAAGCGCTTCCGGCGATATACGCCGCCAACAAAACGCGGACGCTCACGCGCGTCATTAAATCGGGACGTGCTTATAAGTCGGCGGCGGCAAGCGGCCGAAGAGTTTCTCGATTTCAATCCCGACGGCCAAAACCTGGCCGTCCGTTCCGGGCATTCCCTGCAAATGCATGCCGACCGGCATATCCGTTGGATAAGCGCCGGAGGGATTGGGGCTGGTATTGGAGGCCAGCGCCACCGGGAGGCTGAGCGCGGGTGCGCCGAACCGCGAACCCCACCAGATATTGGTGAGAATGAGATCCCATTCCTCGACCCATTCACCATTCACAAGAATCCGCGTCTCCCGCGTATTCAGGTCATGTTTGATCAGCGGCGGCAGAATGTTGATGGTCGGAGACGCCAGGGCGACGATGCCGTTCTCCTTGAACACCCCGGTATATGTCGCCCAGGCCGCCTTCATCATCGCCGCTTCCTCGTCGCCCTTCGGCTCCGGCTGCGGCGCGCGTACGCCGTTGGGACGCCAATAGTTGCGCGGCTCGGGGATAAAACCGTGACGCCGGCGCGCCGCATCGATGTCTTTCTCCGTCACCCCGGGCAGGTTTTCCGCCAGCCATTCGGACATCGGCTTGGCGACGCGCGTCACGGTGGGACCAAGGCGATCCTTCTCGGACAGTTCGATCAAGCCGTTGAGGTCGACCTCCACGAGCGTGGCGCCGCCTTCCTTCATCTTCGCAAAACCGTCCTCGATCACCTTGCGCACGACCGGGTCGTGCGGCCGCTTGTCCCAATAGTCCGCGCGTGGGATGCCGATGCGCGCCCTGCGCAGACTGACCGAGGGGGTTTTCTCACCGGTGATCGCCGCGTCGAGCAGGGCGACGTCGGCGACCGTGCGGCCCATCGGCCCCATGGTGTCCATCCAGTTGGTGGGCGGAACCATGCCGAGGCCGGAGTAGCGTTTGCGATCGGTCTTATTGAAGAAATTGTCGAACGCATAGGTCGAGGGTCGCAATCCGGCGATACCGCAGAAGGCTGCGGGATAGCGCACGGAACCGGCGGAATCCTCGCCGATCCCCGCCGGCGCGATACGCCCGCCGATGGCGGCGCCGTTGCCCGTGCTCGACGAGCCCGTCAGGCGGTTGAGATCGTAGGGATTACGGACGACAGGATAGTAGCGTCCGTTGCCGCCCGTCAGGAGGTCGGACATGGCGGTCTTCGCCATCATGACCGCGCCTTCCTTCAGCATGGCGTCGACAACAACGGCGTTCTTCTTCGCGACATAATCCTTGAGGACCACCGATCCGACGGTTGTCGGATAAGCAATGACGTCGATCTGGTCCTTCACCACAAAAGGCAGGCCTGCGAGCAAGCCGAGTTTGGCGCCCTTGGCGCGGGTCTGATCGACCGCGCGCGCTTCCGCCAGGATGCGCGCAGGATCGATATGCCACACGGCATTGAGGTTCTTATGCACGTCATGATGCTTCAGAAGCGCATTCAGGTAGTCCTCGGCCTTCATCTCCCCTTTTTTGATGCGGTCGACCGCCTCGACGGAGGTGAGCTCCGTCAAGGCGGCGGACTGGGCATTGGCGGACGACGCGGTCGAAATCGCGGCAGCAACCGGGGCCGCCCACGCCGCCGCTTTCAAAACGTCGCGGCGGGACGTACCGGTTTCGGACTTTTGCGTCGTCATACGCGCGCCTTAGTTGCCGGCCGGCGGAGCGGCGACCAGCTTCGGCGCGAAGCGCTTCTTGGAGGCCTGCTCATAGGCGTAACCGATGCCCATCAACAAGTCTTCGCTCCACATCGGCCCGAGGAACGAGACTCCGATCGGAAGCCCGTCCACCTGGCCGGCCGGAACGGAAAGGTGCGGCGTACCGCCGAGCGCGGCGATCGCGGTCAAGGACGGCGGAGCCGCCGGATCACGCCAGCCGGCCGGGCCTTTGCCGCTGCCGTCCGGCGAGATCACCGCCGCAGGGCCGCCCGTCAGGCTGATGAGGGCGTTCACGTTGTTCTCACGCAAGACGCGCTCGAGGCCGTCCGTGAGCGCCATGCGCTTACCTTCCGCCAGGATTTTCTGATACTCCGGATTGGCGCGGCCATCGACCGTCGCTTCCGAGTCCGTGAAGGCTTCCTGTGCGTGCATGCTTTCACGCGGATCGGTCTGGTTGAAGGCGATCACATCGGCAAGCGTGCGGGTCTTCACGTGCGCGGGGTCGGTGCCCGCGAGGTAGGCGTTGAGGTCTTCCTTGAAGTCCGCGATCAGGATCTGACCCATGTGCACGCCGACATTGACGAACCCGTGGTTCGGGATCTCGACGATCTCGGCGCCTTGCGCCGCCATGGTGGCGACCGCTTCATCGAACACCGCAACGTTTTTCGGATCTTCAAAGGCGCGGCCCATGCGGATGACGCCGAGGCGCTTTCCTTTCAGGGCATCGGTCGACAGCGCGGCCACGTAGTCCTTTTTATTGGCGTCGGCGTCCTTCGACCACGGATCGCCCGCGTCGGTCCCGGCTATGACCGTCAGGATCATCGCCGCGTCACGCACGGTGCGGGTCATCGGGCCGGCCATGTCCTGCGTCAGGCTGATCGGGACGATGCCGGTGCGCGGAACCAGGGCGATGGTCGACTTGATGCCGACGACGCCATTGACGTTCGACGGGCCGACAATCGAGCCCGAGGTTTCGGTGCCGATGGTGCCGGCCGCGAAGCTCGCGCTCGCCGAGATCCCCGAGCCGTTGGACGACCCGGCCGCCGTTCGCGTCGGATCGTACGGATTGTGCGTCCCGCCGCCGAGGGTCGAGCCGTTGAGACCGGTCGCGGTGCGGAAGCCCGCGAACTGCGAGGTATTGGCCTTGCCGAGGATGACGGCGCCGGCGGCGCGCAGACGCGCCGTCACCGGGGCGTCGACCTTCGGCATATTGTGCTCGAGCGCCCACGATCCCGCCGTCGTCGGCATGCCGACCGCGTCGAGATTGTCCTTCAGGAGGATCGGCACGCCATCGAGATAACCGAGGGACTTGCCTTCCTTGCGGCGCGCGTCCGAAGCCGCGGCCTGCTGCAGGGCGTCCGGCGCGATCGCGATCACGCCATTCAGCGGACCATCATACATATTGATGCGGTCGATATAGGCCTGCGTCACGGCGACCGACGTCGTGGCGCCGGCGGCAAGGTCTTCGGAGACCTTCGACAACGGCACTTCTTCAACGGCGTACGGCTTAGGCGGTTCTTCCTTGCTGCAAGACGCGAGCGATAGCGAAAGCACGAGCGCGATAGCTGTCAGTGGACGGTTCATGGTCATTTCCCCTTATTGCTTAGCGGCGGTTTGTTTATAGGCCGTCGGTGGGACGCGTTTTTTCGAGGCCTGTTCGTAGGCGTAACCAAGTGAGATCACTTGCGCGTCGGACCACATCGGTCCGACGAAAGACAGCCCCACCGGCATACCCTCAACGAGCCCCATGGGCACGGTGATATGCGGATAGCCGGCGATGGCGGCATGGTTGGTAAGGTTCACCGGCCGCGAACCTTTCGGCACATCATCCACCACGTACCCCGTGTCCGTGCCGTCCGGTACGATCGGGAACGCGGGCGCCCCGGTGAGGGTCACGAGCGCGACGAGATTGTTGTCAACAAGAGCCTTGTCGATCCCTTCCGGGCCTGCGCGGCGCTTCGCATATTCAAGGACCTTGATGTATTCGGCGTTCTGACGGCCGCCCACGGTGGCGTCCGCATCCTCGAAAATGTTCGTGCCATGCATGCTCTCGCGCGGATCGGCCTTGCTGAAAGCGATGAGGTCCGTAAGGGACTTCGTCTTCACAGCGGCCGGTGTGCCGCCCAGGTACGCGTTGAGATCTTCTTTGAAGTCGTAGAGCAGGATGATCCGCATTTCAGGCAACAGATCCTCGAACAACTCCTTCGGGACGTCGACTACCTCGGCGCCTTGCGCCGTGAGAACGGCGACAGCTTCATCCAACGGCACTTGCGTCTTGTCGTTGTAGCCCGAGAGACCACGGATAAGACCGAGACGCTTACCTTTCAGCGCATTGGGATCGAGGCCCGCCACGAAGTCGGCTTTGTGCGCATCGGCCTCCTTCGACCATGGATCGCCGGCATCGCTGCCCGCCATGACGCTCATCAGCATGGCAAGGTCACGGACCGAGTGGGTCATCGGACCGGCGGTGTCCTGCGTAAGGCTGATGGGCACGACCCCCCGGCGCGACACCATCGCAATCGAAGGCTTCATCCCCACGAGCCCCGTCATGGACGACGGGCAAACGACGGATCCCGACGTCTCCGTGCCGATCGCGGCCGCCGCGAAGCTTGCGGCGCCCGCGACGCCGGACCCGTTGCTTGATCCGCATGCGGACTTCGACGTGTCGTACGGATTGCGCGGACCGCCTCCGACAGTGGAGCCGTTGAAAGCCAGGCGCGTGCGGAATCCCGCCCATTGCGAGGTGTTCGTCTTGCCGAGGAACACGACGCCGGCGGCGCGCAGACGGCGCGCGACTTCAGAATCCTGCGCGGGCAAATTGGCTTCGAGCGCGTAGGAGCCGGCCGTCGTGGGCATACCGACGACATCAATATTGTCTTTCAGAAGCAACGGAATGCCATCCAACGGCCCAAGGGACTTCCCTTCCTTGCGCCGCGTATCCGACGCGGCGGCCTGCTGAAGCGCGTCCGGCGCGACAAGGATCACGGCCTTGAGGCCGGCATCATGCGTCTTGATGCGATCGATATAAGCTTGTGTGATTGCGGTCGAGGTTGTTTTCCCGGCGGCCAGATCGTCGGCGATCTGACTCAGGGAAACCTCCTCGACCGTGTAAGGCGCAGGAGGCGCTTCTTCCTTGCCGCATGACGCGAGACCCAGCGAGACGAGCATCGCGAGGCCCGTAAAACAACGGCGGTTCATCATCATTTTCACATCCCCTATGTGAAGAGAGTCAGACGGCGTGCGCGAAGTCTTGCATAGCCGCCCGCCCTGTAACAGCGCTCAATGAGCACCTTCAAATCGTTCTATTTTTGTTGCACGGCCTGTTTATAAGCGACCGGCGGCACGCGCTTCTTGGACGCTTGTTCATATGCGTACCCATAGGCCAGAAGCGTGGCCTCGGACCACTTGGGCCCCACGAAAGAGAGGCCCACAGGCAAGCCATCGACGAGTCCCATCGGCACGCTGAGATTGGGATATCCGGCGACCGCCGCAGTTCCGCTGACCGTCGGCGGCACCGCGCCCTTTGGCCGCGCCGCGGCGACATGGGTGCCCGTACCATCGGGGATGATGAGCGCCGCAGGACCTGTGGTCAGCGCGACGATCGCGGTCGCATTGAACTCGCCGAACGCGCGATCATACCCATCGACCGTTGCGCGGCGGCGTGTGTATTCGAGGTTCTTGATGTATTCGGGGTTCTGCCGCCCCATCGTGGTCGCCTCTGCCGCCTCGAACAGCTCCTGGCCGTGTTTGCCTTCTTCGGGGTGAGACGCGTTGAAAGCGATGAGGTCGGCGATCGTGCGCGGCTTGATGGTTTCAGGCGCCGTCGCGAGATAGGCCGCCATGTCTTCCTTGATGTTGTAGACCATGATCATGCGCAGTTCCTGCGTCAGGTCTTCCATGACGTCGGCGGGCAACTCAACAAGTTCCGCACCTTGGGCTTCCAAAACCTTCAAAGCCTCGTCGAGTACGGGTTGCGTCTTTTCGTCGTACCCACCCGTGCCACGCATCACAGCAAGCCGTTTGCCCTTGAGCGCATCCGGTGAGAGGCCTTGCGTGTAATCCGTCTTGTGCGCATCGGCCTCCGCGGACCACGGGTCGCGCGGATCCGACCCCGCCATGGCATTGAGCAGCATCGCGACATCCATGACGCTCCGGCCCATGGGACCGATGGTGTCCATCTCCAGGCTCACCGGAACGACGCCCCCGCGCGACACCAGCGCCACCGAGGGGCGCAGTCCGACCACCATGTTGTGCGATGACGGGCTGACGATAGACCCCGTCGTATCGCTGCCCACGGTCGCGGCCGAGAAACTGACGGCGGCGGCGATGCCGGAGCCGTTGCTGGATCCGGATGCGGTGCGCGCCAAGTCGTAGGGATTATGGGTGCCGCCGCCGAACACGCTGCCGTTCAAGCCCCGCGTCGTGCGGAATCCGGCCCATTGGGAGGTATTGGCCTTACCGAGGATGATGGCGCCGGCGGCTTTCAGGCGTTGCGTCACACCCGCATCCTGCGCGGGCAGATTATGTTCAAGGGCGAACGATCCAGCCGTCGTCGCCATGCCAACGGCATCGATATTGTCCTTCAGGAGAATCGGCACACCGTCGAGAGGACCAAGCGCCTTGCCTTCCTTGCGGCGCGCATCGGACGCCGCCGCCTGCTGCAGCGCGTCAGGCGCAACCGCAATAACAGCGTTCAAGGCGCCATCGTACATGGCGATGCGGTCGATATAGGCCTGCGTCACCGCCGCCGACGTGGTCTTTCCTGCGGCCAGATCGGTCGCAATTTGCGCAAGGGACACCTCTTCCACCTCATAAGGCGCGGCGACCTCTTCCTGCTTGTTGCAAGCGGCCAGAGAAACGGAAAGAAGCAATGCGGCGGTGAATGTGCGGTGATGCATGTTCGGTTCCTCGTGTCGATTTCTAGTTGGACGCAGTGACGTTTTTATAAGCGGTCGGCGCGACGCGTTTTTTTGAGGCTTGCTCGTAGGCGTAACCGAAAGCGAGCAACTGATCCTCGGACCAGGGCGGGCCCACAAAAGACAACCCGACAGGCATGCCGTCGACGTAGCCCATCGGCACCGACAGATTGGGATATCCGGCGAGCGCCGCGACGCCGCTGATGGACGGTTTACGCGCGCCCTTGGGCGTGATCGCGGCGGGATGTCCGCCGCCTGCCGGAGCGGCAGCGCCAGCAGGGCGTCCACCGCCAATCAAACCCGCGGGTCCACCCGTCGGCGCCACGATGGCGGCCACCTCATAGTCGGACATGGCCCTGGCATAGCCGTCGGCCCCCGCCCTGCGCCGCGCGTAGTCCACGGTCTGGATATATTCGGGCGTGCTTCGGCCCGTCGTCGCTTCGGCGGCCTCGAACAAATCCTGACCGTAGATGTTCTCGCGCGGGTCGGTTTTATTGAATGCGATGAGGTCCGCGAGGGTCCGCGACTTCACAGCCGCCGGTGCGTGTTCAAGGTAGGCCGCCATGTCCTCCTTGATGTCGTAGATCATGATCAGACGCTGTTCTTGGCTCAGATCCTCCAATACGGCATCAGGGATATCGACGAGGCGCGCGCCTTGCGCCGTCAGGACGCCAAGAGCTTCATCGAAAACGGCCTGCGTGCGTTCGCTGAAACCGTTCGATCCGCGGTAAACGCCGATCCGCACATCCCTCAAGGCCTCGGTCGAAAGACCTTTCGCATAATCGGTCTTATGCGCATCCGCCTGAACTGAAGCGGAATCGCCCGCGTCGGTTCCCGCGAGGACCGTCAATAGCATCGCCGTGTCGCGGACGTTGCGCGCCATCGGGCCCGCGGTGTCCTGGGTGAGGCTGACGGGGACGATCCCACGCCGGGAAATCAGCGCGATGGTCGGACGAATACCGACAACACCGTTCGCATTGGACGGCGCTACGATCGAGCCCGTTGTGTCCGTCCCAACGGTGGCCGCGGCGAAACTCGCGGCCGCCGATATGCCGGACCCATTGCTCGATCCCGCCGCACCGCGTGTGACGTCGTACGGGTTGCGCGCCGTTCCGCCGACCGTGCTGCCGTTCAAGCCGCCCGTGGTGGTCCGCAAACCCGCCCACTGCGAGGTGTTAGCCTTGCCGAGAATGACCGCACCCGCGTCGCGAAGACGGCGCGATACCTCGGAGTCCTGCGCCGGCATATTGTCGACAAGCGCAAATGAGCCCGCTGTCGTCGGCATACCGACGGCGTCGATGTTGTCCTTGATGAGGATGGGGATGCCGTCCATCGGCCCAAGCGCCTGGCCCGCCGCGCGCCGCGCGTCGGACGCGGCAGCCTGCTGCAGGGCATCGGGCATCACGCCGATGACTCCGTTGACCGCGCCGTTATACATCTTGATACGGTCGATATAGGCCTGCGTCACGGCAACAGACGTGGTCTTTCCCGCCGCGAGATCGCCGGCGATCTCGCTGAGCGGCACCTCTTCGACCGCATAGGGCTGGACGGGCTCGTCCCGACCGCAGCTCGCCAATGCGAGACCCGCCGCCAGCACAAAACAACTTAAAGATCGCGAGAACATCTACACCCCTCCCCGCATGACTTACGGCGCCGCAGCCTTATAGGCGGCCGGTGGAACCCGTTTCTTCGCGGCTTGCTCGTAGTCATAGCCAATCGCGACGAGTAAGGCTTCGGACCAGGCCGGACCGACAAATGAAAGTCCGACGGGCAGGCCGTTTATGAGTCCCATGGGCACCGACAGATTTGGAACTCCCGCAAGCGCGGCGTTGCCGCTGAGATGCGGCGGCGCGCTGCCCTTCTCGCGCGCGCCGGCGACGTGTCCGCCTCCTTGACCGTCGGGCGGGATGATTTCCGCAGGGCCTCGGCTAAGGCCGATCACCGCGTCGACGCCGAATTCGTTGAACGCACGGCCGAAGCCCAGTTCCCCGGCGCGGCGTTGCGCATAGGCCTTCGCCTCGATGTAGACGGCATCCTGACGGCCATTGGTCGCTTCGGCAGCCTCGAAGAAATCCTGACCGTGCATGTTCTCGCGGGGATCGGACGTGTTGAACGCGATCAGATCGGCGAGCGTACGGTGCGGAACATTCGCGGGCGCATGCGCAAGATAGGCCGCCATGTCCTCCTTGATGTCATGGATCATGATGATCCGTTGTTCCTGACTGGTGTCCTCAAGGATATCGGCCGGAAGTTCAATTACCTCTGCGCCCTCAGCCCGCAGCGTCTTGATCGCTTCCTCCAGAACCGCACCGGTCACCTCGTCATACCCGCGTGTACCGCGGATCACGCCCAGCTTTTTTCCCTTGAGCGCATCGATCGACAATGCCGCCACGTAATCGGTTTTGTGCGCATCGGATTCCGTCGATGCCGGATCGCCGGAATCGCTTCCGGCAAGCACCGTCAGCATCATCGCGAAATCCGTGACCGTGCGCGTCATCGGCCCCGCCGTATCTTGCGTCAGGCTCACGGGCACAATCCCGCGCCGCGAGATCAGCGCGATTGTCGGGCGCATGCCGACAATTCCGTTGTAGGACGACGGGCTGACGATGGAGCCTGTGGTATCAGTGCCGACCGTGCCGGCGGCAAGACTGGCGGCGGTCGCGATGCCGGAGCCATTGCTCGACCCCGCGGCGGAGCGCGCAAGGTCATATGGGTTCCGCGTACTGCCGCCGACCGTGCTGCCATTAAAAGAGCCTGAGGTGCGCAGGCCCGCCCATTGCGAGGTATTGGCCTTGCCGAGGATCACCGCTCCCGCGGCCCGCAAGCGCCGGGTCACCTCGGAATCCTGCACAGGCATGTTATCGATCAAAGCAAAGGAGCCCGCCGTCGTCGGCATGCCGATCGCGTCAATATTGTCTTTCAGCAGGATTGGGATGCCGTCCATCGGTCCGAGAGATTTTCCGGCCGCCCTACGTTGATCGGATGCCGCGGCCTGAGTGAGCGCGTCCGGCATGATGCCGATCACACCGTTCATCGCTCCATCGTATTTGTTGATACGGTCGATATAGGCCTGCGTCACCGTCACCGACGTTGCCTTCCCCGCCGCGAGATCCGCCGAGATCTGCGCAAGCGAAACCTCCTCGACCTCATAAGGCGCGGACGCCGCCTCCTGCTTGTTGCAGGCCGAAAGAGATAAGGCCGTCACCAATGCAATGGCCGTCAGCGGGCGTATCACCATGGCTTTGCTCCTTCCGGGCTAATTCTTCGCGGCGGTCTTATAGGCGGCGGGCGGTACGCGCTTCTGCGATGCCTGTTCGTAACTATAGGCCATGGACAAAAGAAGCGCTTCCGACCACTTCGGTCCGATGAACGATAAGCCGACGGGAAGCCCCTCAACCTGACCCATGGGAACCGTGAGGTTTGGATAGCCGGCGAGCGCCGCGTACATGCTCGGCGACGGCGGTGACGCGCCTTTGGGGCGGGCCGAGATCGTATGCCCGGCGGTACCGGGCGGTGGAATAAGGCCCGCGGGTTGGCCGGTCGGCGTGACGACGGCGACCACGCCATAAGCGAATGCCTTGTCGTAACCTTCCGGTCCAGCCTTCTGTTTAGCGTAAGTCAGGGCGTTGACATATTCAGGGTTGTCGCGCCCCGAGGTCGCTTCCGCCGCTTCGACCAAATCCTGATTCCAGATATTTTCGCGCGGGTCGGCTTTGTTGAACGCAACAAGATCCGTCATCGTGCGAACCTTCTGCGCCGGCGCGGAGGCGGCGAGATAGGCGTTCAAGTCCTGTTTGAAATCGTACACCAGAATAATGCGCTGCTCCTGGCTGAGATCCTCGAAAATATCGGCCGGGATATCCACAAGTTCGGCGCCCTGCGCCGTGAGGACACCGAGCGCCTCGTCAAAAAGCGGTTTGGTCGCTTCCGAATAACCCGACATGCCGCGAATGACGCCGATCTTCTTTCCCTTGAGAGCATCGCGCGACAGCGCCGCGACGTAGTCCGTCTTATGCGCGTCCGCTTCGGCGGATGCCGGATCGCCCGTGTCGGATCCAGCCATAATATTCATCATCATCGCGGCATCTGTGACGCTGCGCGCCATGGGCCCGGCGGTGTCCTGCCCCAGGCTGATCGGCACGACACCGCGCCGGGAAATAAGCGCAATCGTCGGACGCACGCTTACAAGCCCCATCAACGAGGCGGGGCCGATCACCGATCCGGTGGTGCAGGTGCCGACGGTGGCCGCAGCAAAGCTGACGGCCGCCGCAATCCCAGAGCCGTTGCTCGACCCCGCAGGCGTGCGCGCGAGGTCGTAGGGATTGCGCGGCATCCCGCCGACCGTACTGCCAAGGAGACCTTGTGTGGTGCGGAGCCCCGCGAATTGGTTGGTATTGACCTTGCCGAGAATGACCGCGCCCGCCTGACGCAGACGCCGCGTGAGTTCCGCGTCCTCGACCGGCACGTTGTGCTCCAGCGCGTATGAGCCGGCGGTCGTCGGCATTCCCAGGGCATCAATATTGTCTTTCAAAAGAATAGGAATTCCGTCCATCGGGCCGAGCGCCTTGCCGTCCTTGCGGCGGGCATCGGACGCCGCCGCCTGCGCGGCCGCATCGGGCGCGATCAGGATGACGGACTTCAGCGGCGCATCGTAAGCTTTCATGCGCGCGATATAGGCCTCGGTCACGGCCGCAGACGTTGTTTTGCCCGACGCCAGATCGCTGGATATCTGAGCAAGGGAAATTTCTTCAACCTCATAGGGTTTCGGCGGCTCTTCTTTCGAGCATGCGGCCATCGCCAACGATGCAAGGACCAAGAAAGCTGTTGAAGGCCGAAGTCGCATTCCCGCGCTCCATTTATAACGTCGCGAAAAGAACGAAGGGGAGCCGTACGGCCCCCCTTCGCTATCTGGAAGCTTAGAACTTAAAGCGCGTGCCGAGGCGGAAGCTACGGCCGACGAGGTCGTATTGCTTATTGCCCGAGCCCGAATAGAAGGAGTTGCCCGCAGGCGCTCCGACAACCGGCGGCTGCTTGTTGAACAGGTTTTCGGTCACGAAGAACGTCTCTATCGCTCCATCCATGAACTTGTAGTTCAGCGCGAGATCGAAATAGACGACCGCAGGCACCTTGTTCTCGAAGCCGATGGTGGGAACCGCGACCGTCGAGGCGGGACACCCGCTTGTGCATTCGATCACCGAGTTGTTGTACACGCCCGCATTCCAGCCGCGCGCGGTGAACGTGGAAGAGAACGCCTCCCCCGCATATCCGAGCGACACGAGATACTTGATGTCGGGGGCGAACATGCCCCCCGTGGAAGCGAAACCGCCCGCGCCGTCGGCGAGAACGCCCGCGCCGTCGACCGAGAACGCGCCGTCGATGGTTTCGAGCTTAAGGTACTTCGTGGCGAGGGCGCGCAAGGTGATCCCGCCGCTCAACTCTTCGCTGATATCCGAAAGTTCAAAGCGATAGCTGGTTTCAAGGTCGATACCGCGCGCTGTCTGCGACAAGACGTTCGCCGGCAGCACCTGGACACCAACGATAAGGCCGGTCGCATCGCGTTCGATGTAGCCGCAAAGCGCCGTCTCGCCCGCGAAGCAGCGGTCGACGTAGTTCTGCGACCCCAAGGTCACAATGGCGTCCTTGATGTCGATATTGAAGAAGTCGACCGACGCGCCAAAACCCGGCAGGAACGCCGGCTGCACGACAACGCCGATACCTGTCGTATCCGCCTTTTCCGGCGTCAAGAAACATCCGGCCGCCGGATCGCAGCCCGCGGCGCGGGTCACGATAACGGTTGAGCGGTCGGCATTGAACCTGTCGAGCACCGTTCCCGTGCCCGACCGGCCGGCGAGGAACAAATCGCCGAGGTTCGGCGCACGAATGTCGCGTGAGCGCGTCGCACGTATCGTAACGTCGTCAACCGGCTTCCATGTCGCGCCGACCTTCCAGGTCGCAACGAAGCCGGAGGTACTGTAGTCGGTCGCGCGCACCGCGGCGTTCAGATCAAGCTGTTGCGCCCAGCTTTCTTCGCTGGCGAGCGGAATGACGGTTTCAAGGAACCCTTCCGTAACCGAGAACTTGCCCGCCGACGCGGTGAAGTTTCCGGCGAAGAAATGACGGTTGACGTCCCGGAAGCTCGCGATACCACCCACCTTCTCGATCCGGTGCTCGGCGCCGAAGGCCACCGAGATGGGACCAGCCCACGACGAGAACGGCTCGCCCGAGACGCTGGCCGCCATTACATCCTGCTGGAGATAAATGAGGGCGTAGCCGGTATCGGTGACATAGTCGATCGCGGCGCCGGAGTTGACGTTGGTGCCCATGACGTTGAAAGGCACGCATCCCGGAAGGTCGTTCGCGGGGTTGGCGTCGATATTCACGCGGCAGACAATCTGACCCGTCGCCGGATTGACCACGGAGTCAACCGCGCTGCGGAAGACGGTCGACCCGACGCCGCTCAGGAGATCGTCCGGCGTGCGGACAGAGGCGTGCGTCGTGCTGCGCTGGTAGTAGGCATCCCACGTCCACGCCGATTCGAACGCGTCGAAGCTTCCTTCCAGGCCGGTCACATAACGCCGCTGAACACGCTCGTTCTTGTTTCCGAACCCCGGAACTTGGCCAACCAGAGAGGTGCCGAGCGTGAAGTTGGTGATGGCGTTCGCCGTCATGATCGCGCGGACACTCGCCGGAATGAAGGCGTTGTCCTGCTGGATCGTCAGGCTGCCGTTCTGAAACTGCGGCACGCTGTCCGCCGACCGGTTGAGCGTATAGGCCCATCCGAATTCGGCGAAAGCGTTCACGTTATCGGTCACGTCATAGCTGAGGCGGAAGTAGGTGTTCGCGCGCATCAATTTTGTGACGATAGATGAAATGCGGTCGATGCGGTTGGAGGTGTCACCGCCGACATGAATCTGGCCCGAGACCGTGCCGAAACGGTATGGCGCGGGAGCCCCACCTTCCAGGAACTGCGTGCCACGCAGGGGACAGGACGTCCCCGTGAAGCCCGCGCACCCGGTAATCAGGCCGCCGTGCGTGCTGGTCGACGGCGCGAAATCAGCCATCAGGATATACTGCGGTTGACCGTTGCCGGCCGCGTAGGCCGGGTTCACGGCGATCCCGAGATTGTCTTCCGACCACGCGCGGTTTTCACGGCGGGCGCCGGTTTCATAACCGTTTTCGCCATAGGCCAGGAAATGACCGCGGCCATTGGCGAACGGAACGCCGACCGTCAGTTCGACCTTATAGTTTTCGTTATCGCCGTAGGTCGAGATGCCCCCTTGGATATCGCCTTTGATCCCTGTGTATTCTTTGTCGAATACAAAGTTCACGACACCGGCGAGCGCGTCAGACCCATATGCGGCCGAAGCGCCACCCGTCACGATGTCGACCCGGCTGACCAGCCCCGTTGGGACGGTATTGATGTCCACCGCGCCGCCGTTGTTGTTAAAGCCCGCAAGCGTCGAACCGACGATGCGCTTGCCGTCGACCAGCACCAGGGTCCGCGTGGGGTTGATGCCGCGAAGATTGAGGTTGTTGATCCCGCCCGTCATGTCGGCGGTGGATGACCCCCCGCGTGTCGACAGGCTGCTGGCGAGTGCCGGGAGGCGATTGATGGAATCCGCGATATTGGCGGTCGCCATCGTGTTGAGTTCCGAAACTCCGAGAACGGAAACGGGAGTCGGCGCTTCGTAACCATCGCGCACAACGCGCGAACCGGTGACGACAATTTCATCGATCGTCGGCTGGGCCTGAGCGAGTTGCTCGGGCGGCGCGGCACCCTGCGCAAAGGCGGCTGTAGATACTGTCGACGCAATCGCAATCGCGCTCACGGACGTGAGTACACGCCGCTTTGCAGTTTGGCTGAATGAGAGAGGCATCATCGGTTATTCCCCTTTTGACAAGGCGTTGCTTCAACAACATCGCCTTTGGTTCCATGACACTGAGTGGTGTCACATCACCCTCCCGCCTCGCGCATCGGCCACCATGCAAGCCCCCTGCGGCAGATACGTGACCCTCAATCCTCCCGATAAAATGTACGCTAGCCGTAGAAGCGACGAAGGGAGGCGTTGCCGCCTCCCTTCGCCTTGTTCTCGGATATTAGAACTGGAAGCGCGTTCCGAGACGGAACGAACGTCCCACTTGATCGTAGCTGGTGTTCCCGAGCCCCTGATAGAAGCCGTTGTTAAAGGACGCGGCAACCAAAGCCGGCCACTTGTTGAAAACGTTGTCAACGATGAAGAACACCTCGATCGCATCGCCCATAAATTTCTGGCTCAGCGCGAGGTCAAACAGCAACTCACCCGGCGTCTTGTTTTCAAAGCCGATCGTCGGATTATTTGCGGTCGATGTCGGACATCCGGTGGTGCAATAGACAAAGTTGTTGTTGTAAACCCCACCCGTAAAGCCGCGCGCCGTGATGTTCGCCGAGAACGCGCTTTCGGTCGTGTAGGTGGCCGACAGCAGGTACTTCAGGTCGGGCGCGAAGATACCGTTGGTCGCCGCGAGACCGCCGGCGCCGGCGGCGTTCACGCCTTCGCCGCGGAGCACGTTCGTTCCGTCGATCGTTTCCAGCTTGGTGTACAACGTCGCCAGGGCGCGCAGCGAGAGGCTACCACCCCATGACTCGTCGATGTCCGCGAGTTGCATCCGGTAGCTAGTTTCGATATCGAAACCCCGCGCCGACTGCGAGGCGACGTTGGCCGGAACCGTGCTGACGCCGGTGATAAGACCGGTCGTCGGGCTACGCTCGATGAGTGCGCAGAGCGCGGTGATGCCTTCCAACTGGCAGCGGTCGACGACCGTCTGCTGAGCAACAGTAACAATGGCGCCTGACATGTCGATGTTGAAGAAGTCCACCGACGCGCCGAAGCCGGGCAGGAACGATGGCTGAAGCACGACACCGAGACCTGTTGTGTTCGCTTTTTCCGGCAGCAGGTTCGGGTTGCCGCCCTGACGGGTAACGATCGAGGTCTGCTGACCATTGGTGCGATCGATCACGACGCCCGTGCCCGAACGGCCGGCGAGGTAAAGATCGCCGAGGTTCGGAGCGCGAATGTCACGCGAGCGGGTCGCACGCAGGGTGATGTCATCCACCGGCGTCCAGGTGGCGCCGATCTTCCACGTCGTCACGTAACCTGACGTCGAGTAGTCGGTTGCGCGGACGGCGCCGTTCAGATCGAGTTTCTGGGCCCAGCTTTCCTCGCTGGCGAGCGGAATGACGGTTTCGACGAAGCCTTCCGTCACTTTGTATTTGCCGGAGGACGCGGTGAAGTTACCCGCGAACCACCAGCGATTCACGTCGCGATCCGACGCGATACCACCCACCTGCTCGATGCGGTGTTCGGCGCCGAAGGCGAGCGACACGGGGCCCGCCCATGTGGAGAACGGGTTACCGCTGGCGCTGGCCGCCATCACGTCCTGCTGCAGGTAGATGAGCGCATATCCAGTGCCGGTGACGTAATCGATCGCGGCTTGCGAATTCACGCCGGCGCCCATGACGTTGAAGGGCACGCACCCCGGCAGGTCATTGGCGGGATTGGCGTCGACGTTCACACGACAAACGATCTGGCCCGTGGTGGGGCTGACTACCGCATCGACCGCGGAGCGGAAAATCGACGAACCCGGACCGCTGAGGACGTTGTCCGGAGTCCGGACAGACGCATGCGTCGTGCTGCGCTGATAGTACGCATCCCATGTCCAATTCGTATCGGCCGCATCGAAGTTGCCTTCGAGGCCCGCGACGTATCGACGCTGAATGCGTTCGTTCTTGTTGCCGAAACCGTGCATCCCCGGATTGCCGGGGGCGCCGAACGCCGTGGTGCCGAGCGTGAAGTTCGTGATGCCCAGCGCGGCCATCTGGTTGCGCACGGAGCTCGGAATGAACGCGTTATCCTGCTGGATCGTCAAACCGAACTGAAACTGAGGCACTGACGTTTCCGAGCGGTTCAACGTGTAGGCCCAGCCCCATTCGGCGAACGCATTCACGTTGTCGGCAAGATCATAGCTCGCACGGACGTAAATATTGCCGCGCGTCAGTTGCGTAACGACCGACGAAATCCGGTCGATACGGTTCGTCTGATCGCCGCCGATCATGAGCTGACCGGCCGCAGTCGCCGCAGCATTCAGACCGGTGAGAGTCCCGAAGCGGTACGGCGCGGGCGTGCCGTTCTCGAGGAACTGCGTGCCACGCAACGGACACTGATTTGTAGTGAAGTTATACGCTGTGCCCCCCGCGGGCGTGGCACAGTTAACGATCAATCCGCCGTAAGTAGCATTGGCCATCGAAACGTCCGTGGCCGTGATGTACTGGGGCAGGCCGTTCGCCGCGGTCCACGCCGGATTCTGAACGATCGCGAGCGTGCGCTCTGAATGCGGCCGGTCCTCGCGACGCGCGCCGTTCTCAAAGCCGTTCTCGCCGTAAATGAGGAGGTGACCGCGGCCACCGGCGAATGGAACGCCGGCTGTGAGAGACACTTTATAGTTCTCGTTGTCGCCATAGGTGGTGATGCCGCCCTGGATGTCGCCTTTGATCCCCGTGTATTCCTTGTCGAACACGAAGTTCACGATCCCGGCGAGCGCATCCGAACCGTAAGCCGCCGAGGCGCCGCCCGTCACGATGTCGACGCGGGAGACGAGGCCGGTCGGAACCGTATTCACGTCCACCGCGCCGTTGTTGTTGTTGAACCCGGCGAGCGTCGAGCCCACGACACGCTTACCGTCGATCAGCACCAGCGTTCGGGTCGGGTTGATCCCGCGAAGGTTCAGGTTGTTGATCCCACCCGTCATATCGGCGGTGGATGATCCGCCGCGGGTCGACAAGCTGTTCGCCAAGGCCGGAAGACGGTTGACCGCGTCGGCGATGTTGGCCGTCGCCATGGATTGGAGTTCCGCCGCGCCGAGGACCGACACAGGGGTCGGCGCTTCATAGCCATCGCGAACGACGCGCGAACCGGTGACCACGATTTCGTCCAGACCGCCTTCGACGGCCTGGGCCAACTGTTCGGCCTGTTGCGCCAGCGCCGCCGTAGAGACGCTGGCCGCGAGGGCAACGGCGCTGACGGACGCCAGCACACGACGTTTGGCAAAATGACCGGATGAGAGCTTCAGCATAAGTATTTCCCCTTTTGATTTGACGGCGTCAGCCCGACGCCGTCCGTCTCGTTGCACCGCAGCGGGTGTTACCGCCCTCCCAACACAAACATCTCGTTCACCGCCGTATCGGCGGATGGCCGCGGGCGCTTACGCGCCGCCGCCCAGCCCCACCGCCCGGGGCACGAACATCAGAGCCGCTAAACATACGAAGGTACGATTCGTCATCACGCCCTGTCGAAGCGATGTCGCAATTTGGCTTAAAGATTTTTTCGTGAGTCTATCGTCATGGCCGTCAGGCGCACCGCCCGTTGGTGCGCCGCAACAGCCGAGGGAGCAGCAACCCGCGGTTCAGAAACCGCACTGTCAAACGACAGGCAGGCCGCGAAGGTTTGCGATGAGAATAAGCAAGCCGTAACGCGCAACATCGACGTCCCCCAAGGTGCGGCGCGCCCCATTTTTGCGCCGGTATCGGAAAGCGAGAAGGCGAATATCGTCGTAAGCGAAGCCGTTGCAGGAACCTGCACGGGTGCAGTGCAACGTCAGATCATCCATCTTAATGGATATACGTTTCAACAAGAAAAGTTCATGCAAACTTAATCGAATCAAGGAGTTTCATGCATGATTTTCCATGGCGTGACATTTTTGCATTCGATTTAGCCTCGCTACTGCATGAACCTCCACAGCTAAAAAGATCGCACTCGAATTCATACGCGACGCACGTACGGCCACGAGTCGTTGGGACGCCGTCGCGCCCACTTGTCATGCGAGTACAGCCGGATAATGTACGGCGGCTTTTTGGGGGGATTCACTAAATATGCGTACGACCGCGATTTGCGGAGGCTTGTTCATTGCGGCCTTCGCACTCTTACCGTCACACCTGCACGCTGCCGAGGCCGGCAATATCTTACCCGGATCTTTCTCCGGCAATGTCGCCATCGTCAGCGACTACATCGTAAGAGGCATGTCGCTGAGTAACGAGGATCCCGCGATCCAGGGTGGACTCGACTGGGACAGCGGTTATGGATTCTACGCGGGCACCTGGGCGTCCAGTGTCGAGTTCGGGAACGACGCCAGCGCCGAAATCGATTTCTTCGCGGGCTACCGGCGTAGTGTCGGCGCGATCAAATACGAGGTCGGCGTGACCTACTACTGGTATCCGGAGACCACGACACCCGGCCAAAGTTTCTGGGACGTGCACGCGGACCTTGGATACGATTTTGGCCCGGTCTTCGCTGGAATAGGACTTGCTTACACAACCGACGACTACGGTCCGCTCGTGAATGACCAGACTCTGTATTATGAGGCCGAGTTGGCGGCGCCGGTCGCCGAAATGCTGACCGTGAGCGGCAGCATCGGGTATTCAGCCGCCGAACGCCGCCAAAACCACGTGGATTGGGATGTGGGCGCAACGTTCAAGGCGTACGACTGGTTCAATCTGGACATCCGCTATTACGACACGAACTATGAGGCGGTCTGCGGGACGCAGTGTGATGCGCGCGTTGTGGTCAAGGTCTCCCGGGCCTTCTAACCGCGACCGCCTTCCAGATTGATCCTGCCTTCAAAGCGGTATAGCTGTGGGCATCTACGCCGAAC
>CAZNUW010000012.1:0-137938 GCA_964576515.1 uncultured Rhodobacterales bacterium | reverse complement strand
GCGTGCAGAAGGAGATCTACGGCCAGTTCGAGAACACCTTCATGATGTACCTGCCGCGCCTGTGCGAGCACTGTCTCAATCCGGCCTGCGTTGCGGTCTGCCCATCCGGCGCCATCTATAAGCGCGCGGAGGACGGCATTGTCCTTATCGATCAGGACAAGTGCCGCGGCTGGCGCATGTGCGTCTCCGGCTGCCCCTACAAGAAGGTCTATTACAATTGGCAGTCGGGAAAATCCGAGAAGTGCATCATGTGCTACCCGCGCCTGGAAGTGGGTCAACCGACGGTCTGTTCGGAAACCTGCGTGGGACGCATCCGCTATCTCGGCGTCGTGCTCTACGATGCCGACCGAATCGCGGAAGTGGCGGCGACCCCTGACGAGGGCGATCTCTACGAGGCCCAGCTTTCCATCTTCCTCGACCCCCACGACCCGAAGGTCCAAGGCCAAGCCGCCGCGGACGGCGTCGCGCCGGCATGGATCGAGGCCGCCAAGAAATCCCCGGTCTGGAAGATGGCGATGGAGTGGCGGGTCGCGTTCCCGCTGCACCCCGAGTACCGCACACTTCCGATGGTCTGGTACGTGCCGCCGCTTTCGCCTATCCAGTCCGCGGCTGAGAACGGACATATCGACTTGGAAGGCGACATGCCGGATGTCCGCTCCTTACGCATTCCGCTCAAGTATCTTGCCAACATGCTCACCGCGGGACGGGAAGAGCCGGTTGCGCTCGCGCTGGAACGCATGATGGCCATGCGCGCCTACATGCGCTCCAAGACTGTGGACGGTGTCATCAACGAGGGCGTGGCGAACCGGGTCAACCTATCCCCGCCGCAGATCGAGGAGATGTATCGCTATATGGCCATCGCCAACTTTGAAGATCGCTTTGTGATCCCGACGGCGCACCGGGAAGTCAGCGGAGATGCCCAAGACCTCAAGGGAAGCTGCGGCTTCTCCTTCGGCAATGGCTGCTCCGACGGCACCACAAGCGCCAATCTGTTCTCCGTGCCCAAGAAGCACAAAATTCCCGAACCGGCGGGGCGCTGACATGATCGCTACATACAAAATCCTCAGCGCCGCGATGTGCTATCCGACAGCGGAGTTCCAAGCCGCCACCGAGGACCTGATTGAGGCCCTCGAAGCTGAGAATCTGCTGTCTGCCTCACAAACCAAAGCGCTCGCAGTCCTTCTCCGGGAGATCGGCACGTTTGATCTCCTGGAAATGCAATCCCGTTACGTCGACTTGTTCGACCGCACGCGCTCGCTCTCCCTCCACCTCTTCGAGCATGTTCACGGTGAATCCCGAGATCGTGGTCAGGCGATGGTCTCTCTCCTGGAGCGCTACCGCGCAGCCGGACTCGATCTCTCCGCCAACGAGCTGCCTGATTACATTCCGCTGTTCCTGGAGTTCCTCTCGACGCTGCCGCCAAAAGAGGCGCGGGCGATGCTCGCCGACACCAGCCATATTCTCTCCGCGCTCGGCGACCGCTTACGAAAACGCCAGAGCGCTTACGCCGCGATCATGGAAGCCCTGGTCACGCTCAGCCATTCGACCCCGGACGCGGACACACTGGCAGCCTTAACAGAAACCCACGTCGAGAACCCCAATGACACCCGCGCGATCGACCGTGCGTGGGAAGAATCCGAGGTCCGGTTCGGGCCGGACGATAGCAACGACAGCGGATGTCCACGCGCGGCCGAGATCGTCCAGCGTATGGAAGCTTCTCTTCCAGATCGAACCTCAGGAGCCCGCAAATGACCGACTGGGCCAATACCTTTCTCTTTGGGATCTACCCTTACGTCTGCCTCACGGTCTTTCTGGTGGGCAGCATCATCCGCTTCGACCGCGAGCAGTATTCCTGGCGGAGCCAGTCGAGCCAGCTCCTGCGCCGGCGCCAGCTCACCTGGGGAAGCAATCTCTTCCACGTGGGCATCCTCATCATCTTCTTTGGACACCTGGGCGGCCTCCTGACGCCAGTCGCTTTCTTCGACTGGGTCGGGATTTCCCACGGCGCCAAGCAGATGATGGCCATCGTGGTCGGCGGCACGGCCGGCACGTTGTGCATGATCGGCCTCGTCATGCTGATCCATCGCCGCTTGTTTGACGCCCGCATCCGCGTCACCTCCTCATTCGGCGATATTGCCGTGCTGCTCATCCTCTTCGTGCAATTGGCCCTGGGCCTTGCCTCCATCCCCGTGTCGCTTGACCACCTCGATGGCAGCGAGATGGTCCTGCTCATGAGCTGGGCGCAGCACATCGTGACGTTCCGCGCAGGTGCAGCGGATTTTGCAACCAGCGTCGCGCCGATCTTCAAGGCTCATCTCGTGCTTGGGATGACGATCTTCCTGATTTTCCCATTTACGCGCCTTGTCCATATCTGGAGCGCGCCGATCTGGTATCTCGGTCGGCGCGGCTACCAGGTCGTCCGGGCGCGCTGATCATGGCCCCGCGCAGTCCCATCAAGCTCAACGGTGTCGTCCTCCCGCCGCAGATGATCGCGGCGGAGGCGCAGCACCATCCGGCCGCCACACCCGCCGATGCCTTTGCCGCCGCCGCGCGGGCGATCATCGTCCGCACTCTACTTCTGGAAGAAGCCAACCGTCGCGGGGTCGTCCCCCAGCCCGAACTTGTCGCTCCGGGCAAGCGCGAACTCGACGACGAAGCCCGCATCCGGGCGCTCATGGAAGCAGCCGTGCCGGTCCCGGAAGCCGGCGAAGATGAATGTCGGACCTATTACGCTGCAAACACGACGAGGTTTCGCGCAGCGGATCTGTTCGAGGCCTCCCACATCCTGTTCGCGGCCCACCCCCACGACACGGCGGCCTACAAAACCGCGCTAGAGCGCGCGGAAGCAACCATTGCCGAGCTCGTCCAGGCCCCGACGCGCTTTGAGGCCATCGCGAAGGAAGAGTCGGACTGCGATTCACGCGCCAATGGCGGGCGTCTCGGCCAGATCCTCCGTGGCGAGCTGGTGTCTGAGTTCGAGCAGGTCCTCTACACGCTCGACGAAGGCCAGATTGCGCCTTCCCCCGTGAAGACCCGGTTCGGCGCCCATGTCGTCAAACTCGACGCCCGCGCCCTCGGCGAGATTCTGCCCTTCGCATATGTGCGCAACCGAATCGCCGCGCTCCTCTCCGAACGCTCCTGGCGGCAGGATGTGGCGCGCTTCATCGAGGGTCTTGTTGCCACGGCCTCTATCGAAGGCGTCGCCATGAACCGCGAGACGACGGCCGCATGAATACCTTAGGCGAGCTCCTGGCGCAGATTGAAGACTCGCAAAAGCTCTTCGCTGTCCTGGCCGCATCAGACGACACGGCGGCCATCGATTTCTTGGCCGAACGCGAGCGCGCCACAGGCGGCACGCCCCAGGACATCGTCTTCGATGCGGTTCAGGCCTTTACCAGCAGCGCCTCCTCGGACGCCTGCCTGAAGCTCATCGGCCGGATGCAGGACGCGTCGTCTCCAGGCGCGGTGTGCCTGTCAGAAATCCTCACTCGGACCATGCAGCGCGACGCAGCGCCGCTGAGAGCGCAACCCACCTATCCCTGGCCTTCTTGAGGTTCGTGGCCGGATGTGACTCCGAAACCGGGAGTCTGTTGGTATCGATTTCGGACACTGTGTCCGATACCAACGGCAATACCAACAAATCGCACGGCTGCCCACTAACGTGGGCGGGTAGCTGCGAACGCAGGAAGGCTCGGTTTTATTGGATAAGTTAGTCGCCTGCGGACAACTACGAACGACTACGATTTGGAGTAATGGTGCTCAGGGCCGACGGCACGATAGTTTCCCTATTGGAGCGTCCCACGCTCCAATAGGGAAAAATAATTTCTCATGATCGTTGTCGATTCATCGGCTTGATTTACGTTCCAAGGAGCGCAGCCACGAGTGAAGTGATTTATCCAGAATGAGCGTGCGTTTCCCTGCCTTGACTCTGGGCGGCCCGCGTCCGGCCTGCCATTCGGCGTAGATGAACGTCCGACTAAGTCCGCTGACCTCTGCCGCCTCTGTAATGGAATACGCGATTTTAGGGCGGGTCTCGCCCACGTGGTTAGAACCTCGACGATTCTGAATATCCATTTTCACAATCTCATGCTGACGATTGAATCATGCAAATCAGTAGCCTCGCAACTCGCCATTCCTAACGTGGATTGATACCCTGTTCGGTAAGCGCGCGTGAAACCTGGCACACTGCCGCCAACATGGAGTCCCGTTCGGTCCCACCGTCGTAATGATCGGAAAGCCGGACGGAATCTTCCCAGGTGAAGCGTTTGCAGAGTTGCGCCAGCGCCCATGCCTCTTCGTCCTCCATCGTCAAAGCGATGTGTACAGTTTTTGCGGCGGACATAATGACGTTACCCTGCCGCTGACGACGTACTGCGGACTGCACGGCCGGACGACGGTGCGTGCGTGACCTCTCCGGCCCTGTTGCGCTGCTTACGCATTTTCGTAAAGCCACGGTCGCTTTCCAAAAAACTTTGAAGGATGTACGGAATCAGCTCGCTGACAGGTTCGGCTTCTTTCTCGCCATAGGCGAGACGGTATGCCTCTGCATAGCCATCCAAGTTAGCCTTGAGCGCCGGACTGACGGTGATCGTGATTTTGACCGGCGTCCTGTCGGGAAGTTTCGCAAGCTTCAATTCTGCCACGTTCGCCTCCTATCCTTTGTACGGTCTCAGGATCAGATCTTTATGCACGACAACTCTCAGAGGAAATCCTTGCCGAATCCGAATTGTCGGCTGGAGGTTTAGGTTCTTCTCCGTGATACGCTGACCTGCGCGATTGACGTTCTGTTGCGTGGATTCACGGATCGCGCGGACGAGATCGCTTTCGTCGCTGCCGAGACTGAGTTCGGTGCCCACACCCAGCAATGTGGACAGCACAACGCCTTTGAGAAGGCGCCAAGTATGGAAATCCACCTGATCGGCAAGTCCGGCGTATCCCGAGGCATCCGTGGCCGGCAGATTCTCGATCTGGAGCGAAGAGCCGTCAGGCATGATGATGCGCTGCCAGACCAAGAGCGCGCGGCTCTGCCCGTATGCCACGACGCTATCGTAAGAGCCGATGAGTCTCGCCCCTTGCGGAACGAGGAGATACTTGCCCGAGATAGTATCGAAAACGTTCTCGGTGACCTGCGCGACGACCAACCCCGGCAAATCCGAATTGATTCCGGTGACGAGGCTCGCGGAAATTATGCTTCCCGCCATGACCTGATACGGAGAGACAGCGTCCTGGAGAACGTAAGGATTCAGGATTCCACGGTGCGCCGGGCTGTTGATGAAATCGAGCTTGCGTTGCTGGTTGTTCTGATCCCTGTCCAAGTCGAGACTCAATTCCGCGCCGGCGTTGTTATTGCCGAGATAAGCGGAGCTACCGCCTCCCTCCGCGGGCGCGCCCGGAACCTGTGTCGTTCCGCGATTCTGCGAGAGCTGGAAAAAGACGCTGGCTTCCTTTGCCTGACGGGCCTGCTGCGCCAGGCGAAGGCGTTCCGCGCGCGCCAGGTTCGCCTCCTCGTCTTGTTGGAACGGATGACCGGACTCGGCGGCAATGCCATAGGCACGCTCCTGCTCGAAGACGGCCTTCCCGAGTTCGCCCGGCAAGGGGTCTCTGAGCTTGGGCACGGCTTTTATCTGCGTATAGTTCGCAGCAAGTCCGTCGAGGCCCTCGGCGACGTTCTTATGAGTCGTATTATAGACTTCTTTGCCTTGGGCCTGAGATCGCAACGACGGCGATTTCAGGCCCATGCCGACGACAAGACTCACAGCGGCGATGGCAACCGCGGCGGTCCCGACCAAGACATTCTTCTTGAATCGGATCACGCGTTCCGGTGCCGCCCGCAAGGCGAGTTCTTCCGGCGCTTCTTTGCGCGGCGGAGGACGGGTTTGGTCAGCCACCGCGCTTCTCCCGCTCGGCCGCAGCCACCGTGTCGGTGCGGCTGATCCGAACCACTTGTTGCGGTTTTTCACCCAGCCGCAGCTCCGCTGCGGCAAACAGACGGTCCACCACATAGTAATTGCCACGAACGCGATAGTTCACGAGCTCACTGTTGCCGCTTTGCCCGACCACGAACAGCGGCGGAGCTTCGCCCTGATCAATCCGCGCCGGAAACTCGATGAAGACCTTGGACCCGTCATCGAAGGCCCGCACCGGACGCCACGGCGGCGCATCGCCGGTAATGAAATAGCGGAACTTGAGATTTTCCAGCGAGACCGCCTGATCGACGGTCTGGCGCGCTTCCTCATGCTTGCGTTTCATGGCGGCGAGCGCGTCTTGCGGATACGTCCAGGAGACCACCGCCATCGCCGTATTCTCGGTGCTGTCGAGTTGCAGGTGATAGCTGCGGCGATCGGTCGTGATGACCAGATTGGTGCGAAGACCAGGCGCGAACGGTTTCACCAGGATATGCACGCGCCTGTCAGGGCCGTTGCCGCTGGTCGTGTCGCCAATGACCCAGCGCACCGTGTCGCCCGCGGAGACCGCGCTCAAGCTTTCGCCCGGCTGGAGGGCAATGTCGCTGACCTGTTCCGGCGCGGCATAAAGCCGGTACAGCGCCCCTTCCGTATATTGATAGACCTGAACCGCATTCAGGTAGCCATGTGTCGTCGGCTCCTGCAGAGCCGCCTTGTTGGCGGCGGCGACGCGGGCGGTCGGCGGGCGGCTCTCGGATTTGGCCGGGGCCGGCGGCGGAATTTGCGGCGCCGGTGCGGGAATGTCACCGCCCACCGCCGGCGCTTCCGGCGCGGGATCGACCTGGGCCACAGCGGGCTTGAAGCTCTCCGCATCGTAGGTAGTGGCCGGCGGCGGCGCCGGTTTGGTGGCGCAGGCGCTTAACGTTAACAGCGAGACGGACAGCGGGATAAGGATCTGACGGCGCATACTGAACCTCTCTCTTTTAGGGGGCGGGACTGAGTTCTTCGGACCAGGCGAGGCCGTTGACGAAGATGCCGAGCGGGTTCTTGCGAACGGCATCGGCGGTGCGCGGCGCTTGCGTGACAACGGTCAGCATGGCGGTCCAATGG
This sequence comes from uncultured Rhodobacterales bacterium, assembly GCA_964576515.1. Lineage (GTDB taxonomy): Bacteria > Pseudomonadota > Alphaproteobacteria > Rhodospirillales > Rhodospirillaceae > SHVO01. The sequence goes on along the minus strand of CAZNUW010000012.1, from coordinate 130,925 downwards.
CTGGTGCGCTCAACCGCGCCTTGCTTGTAGGACTGCTCGACCCATTTGACTTGGTAGGTTGAATCGGTCGCACGCACGACGCTGGTAACCTGCGCGGTGACGGTCCTCTGTCCGACTTCGGCGAAAGGATCGTTGACGCGGGCAAAGTCGTTGAGCACGGCTGCGCCGCGATCCGTGGTGAAGTCGTAAGCTTGCAGCCAGTTCTGACGCACCACAACGGGATCGCTGGAGAGTGAGCGGACGTTGGTGATGAAACGCGCGAGATACCAGCCGATTTGCGCGTCGCTTGGAGTGTAGGATTCCGCCACCGGCGCAACCGCACGAGCTTCGCCGAATTTATCGACCTCGACCACGTAGGGCGTAACGCGGCTTTGCAGGCTTTGCCAGACCAGGCCGCACGACAGGATTGTCGCCAATCCAAGCGCGCCGAACGCCATCAGACGCCAATTGTGGGCCTGGACACGGGCCGAACCGATCCGGTCATCCCACATCTGGCCAGCACGCTGGTAAGGCGTGAGCGGTTCCGGCGTGTCACCGTAACGTTGGACACTGCGTTTGAAGAACATGACTTACTCCTGCTCGCTAAGGCTTGGGTTCGCGGCGCTGCCGCCCTTGTCGCCGTCTTTCACCGCCTGCGCCGCGGCATGGGCGTGCGCCCGCGTACGCTGCTCGGAGCGGAAGTTCCGCGCCCAATCGGGTTGTGGTTTCTGGGACGACGATGTGGCCGCAGCAGTGGACGCATTCCTGGGCGGTGTGCCGCCGGTCGCGCTCCAAGCAGCGCGTGTCCCGGCGCGGGCATTTTGCGAGAAACCACCAGCGACGGCGCGCGCCGTATTGCGCGCCTTCTGACCCAGCGCGCCAGCACCGGCTTTCGCGACGCCGGCCATGCCGGAGGCCACACCGGCCATGCCGGTTGAACCGGATGAGGCTTGCCCCAGGCGATAAGCCGCCTGTGTCCCGGACGCCAGGGCAGTGCCAGCACGAACGGCGGCTCCGGTGCCGCCGGCAAGGGCCCTGCCCGCGCCCATGGCCGCGCCGCCGACAAGCATGCCTCCGGCAACGATCCCACCCGCCGTACCCACGGCGGCGCCCGCGCCGAGCTGCGGCGCACCGGACACAAGGCCGGCGGCGATCCCGGGACCAAAAATGCCCAAACCGAACAGCGTGACCGCAGCCAGAACGATGGATGCGGCTTGCCCAATGGTCGGCTCCTGGCCATTCAGGGCCGTTGTGAAGTCGCTAAAGAAGGTTGAGCCGATGCCGACGATGACGGCCAGCACCATGACCTTGATGCCGGATGAAATGATATTGCCCAGGACGCGTTCCGCGAGGAAGGAACTCTTGTTCCAGAGCGCGAACGGCACCAGGACAAATCCCGCCAGCGTGGTCAGCTTGAACTCAACAACCGTAATGAAAAGCTGAACGGCCAGGATGAAAAACGCGCCGACAATGATGAGCCATGCCAGGATCAACAGGGCCGCCGGCAAAATTGTGTGAACGAAGTTGGTGTAGCTGACCATTTCGGTCGCGTAGTCGAGGAGCGGCCAAGCGCTGTCAAAGCCGATATCCGCCAGCCGCCCGGGGCGCAACAGATCGCCGGCCGACATCGTGTTGTTCGTCACATTGAGACCCAGGCCGGCGAAAGACCTGAAGATCGTGTCGGCGAGGAAGGAGAAGTTGTTGAGGATGAAAGCGAACGTGCCGACATAAAGGATTTTCTTGATCAGTTTCGGCATGAACGTGCCGTTGCTGTCGAGCGCCCAGGCGAGGCCCGCTAAAGTTATATCGAGAGTAATGAGAAAGGCCGTGAGGTGGGCCACGTCGCCGTCAAGAAGCCCGAATCCACTATCGATATAGTGGATGAAGGTATTCATGAACCGGTCGATGACGCCAAGATCGTTCATCTGAGACAAACCGTCGGATACATGGCCTAGTTGGGGGTGTACATGTGCCGACTACCCAGGAACCGTTTGACGGCGGAGCGTCCTTGTTCCTGGGATTCCGCGGCGCGGGCTTGCTCGGTCGCTTCGGCCCGGAACTGCGCGGCCATCATCGCTTGAATCTGGAGCTGCTGTTTATTCGAGAGCGCCAGGAGTTGATTGGTCGCCTGTTGCGCTTGCAGCGCGCCCTCGGCGTTCTGCGACTGATTGACCAAGGCCGTGAGCAGCCCGCGGTCGGCCTGCACGTTCTGGGCGACCTGCGACTGAACGCTCATGGTGTGCTGGTAGGCATTCATGGACTCGCGCCACCGGGCGCGGGCGTCCATGACCAGCTGGTCGGTGGTGACCGCCGCGGAATACTGCTGCGGATAGAGGGACTGGAATGACGACGTGGTGGAATTAACGTTGTACGAAATCCCCTGGGCCTGGGTCATCAGCGTGTCTACCTGCTGGAGTCCCGCAGTCATTTGCGTCAGGGCGGAATAATCCAGCCGCTGGAGGTTCTTCGCCATGTTTTGCAGCATGGTGGTCTCGTTCTGCAGCGACTGGATCTGATTGTTGATCTGCGCGAGCGCCCGCGCCGCCTGCAGAACGTTCTCCGCATAATTCGAGGCGTCGAACACCGGCAGCGCGTCGGCGCACCGTGACATCCAGGCCGCCGACCCCGCGAGGACGACAGCGGCCAGAGCACCTGTCATGATTTTACGTCTGGTCATGCGGCTTTTTCCTCCTGCGGCTGAAAGTGCTGAGCGATGAAATCCGCGGCCCAGGCGAGGCCGCGGGCGCGGAAAAACCGCGCGGCAAAGTCGGAAGCCGCCTCGGCTTCGATCCCGGAAATCTGCGCCTGATCGGCGGCGGACGACGATCCGCACAGGGCGCGCGCGACAGGTCCTAAGCCCAATTCGAACAGCCGATTGCCCGCGCTGGATTGCAGGTAATATTGGCGTTTGGGCACGGCCCCGGCGATCAGGCCGACCTGACGTTCGTTCAGGCCGAAGGCTTCGTATGCGGCGCGGCCTTGCGGCTCGATGGCGCGCTCGTTGGGCAGGAAAATCCGTTGCGGGCAGCTTTCGATGATCGCAGGCGCGATCGTGCTGCGGCTGATGTCGGCCAAGGATTGGGTCGCGAACACCACAGCGACGTTGCGTTTGCGCAAGACCTTGAGCCATTCCCGGATGCGGGCGGCAAACAGCGGGTTGTCCAGATAGACCCAGGCTTCGTCCAGAATGAGAAGCGTGGGCTTTCCGTCGAACCGCGCCTCAAGTCTGTGAAACAGATAGGTCAGAACCGGCAGCACGGCGCTGGCTTCGTGCAGCAGGGGTTCGGTCTCGAAGCAGTGCAGGCCCATGGTCGCGAAACGATCCTCCGCCGCGTCCAAGAGCCGGCCGAACGGGCCTTCGAGGGTGTACGGCGACAGTGCCGATCGCAGGGCATTCGATTGGAGGAGGACGGACAGGCCGGTCAGCGTCCGTTCCGTCGGCGGTGCGGAGGCCAGACTGCCGAGCGCCGACCAGACGATCTCCTTGACGTCCGGCGTGATCTCCACGTTCTCATGGGCCAGAAGTGACCATATCCATTCGGCGGCCCAGCTCCGTTCGCCGGGTTTGTCGATGGCACGCAGCGGCTGGAAAGCTAATGAGCCATCGGCCCCGAGCACCTGATGCACGCCGCCCATGGCGCGCACCGCCGCTTTGGCGGAATTGCCTTTGTCGAAGATGTAGATTTGCGCGCCCGTGTAACGGCGAAACTGCAAGGCCATCAGCGACAGCAGCACCGATTTGCCCGCGCCCGTCGGCCCGACGATCAGCATATGGCCCACGTCGCCCACATGAGTCGAAAGCCGGAATGGCGTTGATCCCACCGCCTCGGCATAGAGCAACGGCGGACCATTCAAATGCGTATTCGCGGACGGCCCGGCCCAGATCGCAGACAGGGGAACGATGTGAGCGAGATTGAGCGTGTGGATGAGCGGCTGGCGGACGTTGGCATACACATGCCCCGGCAACGAGCCCAGCCAAGCCTCGACCGCATTCACCGTCTCGTGGATGGTCGTGAAGCCGAGGCTGTTGATGACGCGCTCGACCGCGCGGACTTTTTCCTCGACTATCGCCGCATCGTGGTCCCAAACCGTGACAGTCGTCGTCACATAACCGAAAGCCACATGATCGGCGCCGAGGACTTGCAGGGCTTCGTCGGCGTCGGCGGTCTTGTTGTCCGCATCGGAATCCACCAATTGCGCGGCCTCATTGGTCATCACCTCCCGCACAATGGTCGCAATGGACTTGCGCTTGGAGAACCATTGGCGCCGCAGTTTCGTCAACTCGCGCGTCGCCGCCGTCTTATCGAGGCAGATAAAGCGGCTGGCCCAGCGGTATTCCAGGTCGAGGTGGTTCAGCGCGTCCAGCAAACCGGGACGCGTGGCGTTCGGGAACCCCAGGATCGTCAGCGTGCGCAGGTGCAGTGATCCCAGTTTTGGCGCGATCCCGCCATTCAGCGGCGTGTCAGCCAGGATGCCGTCGAGGTAAGCCGGGAACTCCGGAGCCTGGACCGGATGGCGGCGTTCGGACACGGCGGCGTGCAGGAACGTGAGCGTCGCGGAATCGTCCAAGGCCCGGATGTCCGGCATGACACCGGACAAGAGGTCGAGGATACGATCCGTCTCCGTGACAAATCGGCCCAGGTCGTCCCGCCAATTCCGCGCCGTCGTCTCGGTGGCGCTTTCGAGAAACGCCCTTTGCAGGCGGTCAATATTGTCCGGCGGTGGAAGATAGAACAGCGTCAGATGGTAGCTGTTCTCGTAATGCACCCGGCCCTCCCCATTGAAGGCCGCGCGGCGCTCCTCGTCGACCAGCCAAGATGCGGCGTCGGGAAAATCGCAACCCGGATACTCCTGCGCCGGAATACGCTCGGCACTGAAAAAGGCTGCCCAGCCGGAGCCCAGACGTTTGAGAACATTGTTGAGCCGCGCGCAGGCGCCCATCAATTCGGCGTCGGTCGCGCTCTCCAGGTCCGGCCCGCGAAACTGGAAGGTTCGCTGGAACCCTCCGTCCTTGTTCAGAACCACACCGGGCGCAACCAGCATCGCCCACGGCAAGTGGTCCGCCAGCATCTGTCCCTTGCGGCGATATTCCCCGATATTCAGCATTCAAAATGTCCCTTTTGCCGAAGGTGGCGCAGGACCACCTCCACGAAGTGCGGATCGCGTTTGGCGGCGAAGGCCGCCAAAGTATGTCCCACCAGAAAGAGCACGATGCCGGCGAGCCACATTTGCAGGCCGAGCCCGATGGCGGCCGCGAGCGTGCCGTTGAGGATGGCAACTGGCCGCGGTGCGCCCGCGAGCAGAATCGGCAGCGTGAGCGCGCGGTGCAGCGGCACCTCGAAGCCTTCCAGGTGCGTGCTCACGAGATCAGTGCTCCGCCGCCGAAGGCAAAGAACGACAGGAAGAAACTCGACGCTGCAAACGCGATGGAGAGACCGAAGATAATCTGAATCAGGCGCCGGAAGCCGCCGGAGGTATCGCCAAAAGCCAACGTCAGTCCGGTCACGATGATAATCATCACCGCGAGGATCTTTGCGACGGGGCCTTGCACCGAATCCAACACCTGCTGGAGCGGACCTTCCCACGGCATGTTGGAGCCCGCCGCCAGCGCAGCTTTGGCATGGAGGCCGCAGAGCGCGGCGGCGAGAGGAAGCAAAAGACGGCGGCACGTCGCTGATCGAAAGATCATGGCAGACTCCTTAGAGGGCACGCAGGCGCTGGTGTTGGGCTTCGGTCACGATGTAGTCGCCGTCCGGTCCGAGGCCCGTGACCGTCGCGATGGTGCCCAGGCGTCGCGCAATACCGCGTCCCTGGATGAACACGATAAGATCGACCGTTTCGGCAATGAGCTGACGCGGGACCGCGAGGACGCTTTCCTGGATGAGCTGTTCCAATCTGTAGAGGGCGGCGCGCGCGGAATTGGCGTGGATGGTCGCGATCCCGCCCGGGTGGCCGGTATTCCATGCTTTCAGCATGTCGAGGGCTTCCCCGCCGCGTACTTCCCCGACAATGATCCGGTCCGGGCGCAGGCGCAGCGTCGAGCGGACAAGCTGCCCCAGGCTGACGACGCCGGGCTTGGTGCGTAGGGACACGCAATCGGCGGCGGCGCATTGGAGTTCGCGCGTATCCTCGATCAGAATGACCCGCTCGCTCAGCGACGCGACCTCCGCCAGCAAGGCATTCGCCAAGGTGGTCTTGCCCGAGCTGGTGCCGCCCGCGATCAGAATGTTTTTGCGCTGCCGCACGGCCTGGGCCAGGGCTGACGCTTCCGCCTCCGTCATCATGCGGTTCTCGACATAACTCGCGAGGTCGTAGACCTCGGCGGCCTGCTTACGGATGGCGAAACACGGCGCGACGGCGACAGGCGGCAATACGCCTTCAAACCGCTCGCCGGTGTCCGGGAGTTCGGCGCTGACGCCCGGATTGTCGGGATGCACGTCGATCCGCACATGGGCCGCGACCAGCCTGATGATCCGCTCGATGTCGTCCGCGCCAATACGCTCGCCTGTATCCACACGCCCCTGGCCGTGCCGGTCGAGCCATAGGCGGCCATCGGGATTGACCATGACCTCGATCACCGCGGGATCGGCGAGCGCTGCCGCGATCACCGGACCCATGGCCGTGCGCAACATGGACCGCCGCCGGTCGCGGGTTTCGGTTTGCAAGCTCATGCCGCAGCCTCCAAGAGGGTGCGCATGATGCTCTCAAAGGTCTTGCCCTTGCTGCTCGCCAACCGCCGGCCGACTTGCCGGGTGAACAGACCAAACCTGTCGTTGCCGATGGCGATGGCCGCCTTGTCCTGCTCATTCACCGGCGCGGTGACGGTGAGGTAGTAGCGGACATACAACGCGAGGCTTTCCAGGAGAATTTCCTGGTAGCTTTCCAGGCGTGACAGCCGCACACCTAAAAGGTCGTCCAGTTCCTTCGCCCCGCGCCGGTTCAGGTACGCCCGCAAGGCGTCCGCCAGGATCGCCGATTTGCAGTGGCCTTTCTTGTCCGCAAGCTGCTCGAACGATTCCGACAGATCGGCGTCGAGATAGAGCTGATAACGCACCTTGGCGGACATCCTCATTACTCCGGTAAGAATTCGCGTTCGGGATGGCGGTGGCCTTCCCCATTGCTCATGGCGTAGGCGCGGCGCACCGTTGCCGAGGTCTCCGCCGTCACAGGTTCGGAACCTGCATTCTCCGGAGCCTGGCCTTGCGCTTCGGCGGGGTATGTCAATTCCAGTTGCAGCCCGCGGCCCCCGTCTTGGTCGGCAGGCTTGGGCTCCGGCGTGGCCGCATCGGCCGCGGCGAGCCGCGCATCGGGGCCGCGGATTTGGTCTTTCCAGTCATCCTCGCGCGGCGGGGGCTTATCGACGTATTCGCCCTGTACCAACTGCGGCGCCATCAGCACCCGTTCGAGGAAGTTTTCATCCTCGTAGTAGCGGACCTTCTTGATGCGCGCCGGCGGAAACCCGGACACGAACAGGAGGGCGAGACCGGCGGGCAACTGCATGATCTCGCCCGGCGTGAGCAACGGACGGGCCGTTTCCTGGCGGCTGACCATGACGTGCCCCAGCCACAGGGCGAGACGGCTCCCGGCGTAGTTTTTCTGGGCGCGTGTTTCGGTGGTCATCCCGAGGGCATCGGAGATGCGCTTGGCCGTGCGCTCGTCATTGGTCGAAAACGCGATGCGGATATGGCAATTGTCGAGGATGGAATTGTTCTCGCCGTAAGCCTTGGACACCTGGTTCAAGGACTGGGCGATCAGATAGGCGCGGATGCCATAGCCCGCCATGAACGCGAGCGACTTCTCGAAGAAGTCGAGGCGGCCCAGCGCCGGGAACTCGTCCAGCATCATCAGGAGCTTGTGCTTGTGATGCTTGCCTTCGCCCCCCGCCACGCGCTCGGTGAGGCGCCGGCCGATCTGGTTCAGCATGAGACGCACAAGCGGCTTGGTGCGCGAGATGTCGGAGGGCGGAATGACAAGGTAGAGCGATACGGGCTGCCTGGCGTTCATCAGATCGTCCACCCGCCAGTCGCAGGCCGAGGTCGTACGCGCCACCGTCGGATCGCGGTAGAGACCCAAGAACGACATGGCCGTGGACAAGACGCCGGAGCGCTCGTTCTCCGCCTTGTTGAGGACCTCGCGCGCGGCCCAGGCCACGACCGGATGGACCTCGGGCTTCTCCTTGGTGCCGATGTGGTTGGTCTGCATCATGTGATGCACCGTCTGGGAAAACGACCGCTGCGGATCGGAGAGAATCGCCGCCACCCGCGAGAGCGTTTTCTCCTCCTCGGCGTAGAGGACGTGAAGGATGGTGCCGACCAGAAGCGCGTTGCTGGTTTTTTCCCAGTGGTTGCGCCGATCCAGCGCGCCCTCCGGGTCCATGAGGATGTCGGCGATGTTCTGAACATCGCGGACCTCGTGCGGTCCCTTGCGGACTTCGAGCAGAGGGTTATAGCGGGCGGAACAGAGATCGGTCGGATTGAACAGGATGCAGTGGGAGAACTTGGAGCGCCATCCGGCGGTCAGCTCCCAGTTCTCGCCCTTGATGTCGTGGATGACGGCGGAGCCGGTCCAGGACAGAAGCGTTGGCACCACGAGGCCCACACCTTTGCCGGAGCGCGTCGGCGCGATGGCCATGACGTGCGCCGGTCCATTGTGGCGCAGATAGGTGTTTTCCCATTGGCCGAGGAACACGCCGCGGCCGCGTAACAAACCGGCGAGACGGATGTCCCATCCGGTGGCCCAGCGCGAAGACCCGTAAGTAGTCGAGGCCGTGCCCTGGCGGGCACGCCACAGCGCACCGCCCACCGCCGCTGCACACCCGAGCATGCCGCTTGAGGCGGCGACCATGCCGGCGCGGTTGAAAATCTCGGGCGCATAGGCGTCATAGGCATACCACCACTCGAACAGACGCCACGGGTAGTAGACGGGCACGGTGTAGAGCATGAACCACGGCGCACCGAGGCCGGGCTGATAGCCTAAATGCGATGCGGCGAGCTGCGTGCCGGCCCACACGCCGGCGATCATGATGACAAAAACGGCCACAAACTGGCCGAACAGAAACTTGGTGGGAGTCATATATGAAATCCCCCTCGCGCGTCGATGCGCCCTCATAGACAAGCGTGGAACGCGCGCGGCGAAAATGGGCCGCATGGGGAATCGCGGGGCAACTTGGGGCAACGCGGGGAATCCAGTCCACGCGGCCGGAATTTCTTCCGCTCGTTTTCGCGGCCCTCAGCGTGAAGGACCGCTTCTTCCGCGTCCAATCGACCAGGAAATCGTCTCGCCGCGCGCGACTCCGGAAACTTCGAGACCGCGGCTGCGCTCCAACACCGGACGCCAGGGCACGAGCATGAAGGATTTTTCCTGCGTTATCAGCGCGAAGCGCCCGCTCGCAAGATCGATGGATCTGCGATAGATACCCTCGATGCGCATGCGTTCCGGTGCTTCGACATGCCGCAAACCGAGCTCATCGGCAAGCTGCGCGCCGGTGCGGACCAACTCACGACGGCGCAGAATCGCGAGCAGATTGGCGCGGTAGATGACGCGCGCGCCATCTCGTTCCGCCAAATCCTGCGACAGGAGCCAGGCCGTGCGACGTGACAAGGCTTCGCGCATCTCACGCCCAAATCCGCTGTCGCGCAATATCTGCGGCGTTGTCGCCGTCAGTTCGCGGTCAAGCCACGTCGCGCCATCGGTGCCGATCTGCTGCTCGATGGAAAGCCGCGAGAGCGTGACGACGATCACGGGGGCTTTGCGCGCCCGTGCCTGTTCGTAATCCCGCACCCGGTCGAGGTGGTCCGGCGCGATCGACCAGAGTCCCTCCGGCGAACGCTCGATCTTTCCGGTCTCGCGGCGGATCGCTTCCAGGCGGCGGACGTGGGCTTGCGCAAAGTCGGCGGTGGCGCGCCGGTCATGGCGCAGATGCGCCTCCACATCGTAGCGGCCGCCGTTGACCGCCGCGACCTCCATGATCGTGCGGTCAACGTCCCTCGGCTCCATTCCCTTCGGCGTGACGGTGACGATGCTGCCCTCGCGGGGCGCTTCCTCGATGTGCCCAAGATCGACGTAATGGACATAGCCGTCGGCGCCATCCAGAACGGCGTAATATCGCTCCGTGAGTTCGTTGGAATATCCGACAGCGGCAACCCGCCCGGTCAACGCACGCGCGTCGGCCCGGGATGGATCGTAGATCGCATACTCGGCCGCGGTGCGGGACAGGCTGCGCTCCGACATGGCCCGGTGCATGGTTTTGATGATGTCGCCGCGCAGGCCCATCTCGCGCAGCCGCGGTTCCAACTCAAGGTCCAGCGTCCAAAGACCGGGAGCGACCTCCTCGGCCAGTCCCAATCGTTGGAGCTTTTGCAATCGTCCGGCGCGGAGTGTCTGTTGGAAGGCGGACAGCCCCTCCCGATTGGAGCGCACGGGCGCACCGTCGTCGGCCTCGAGAAGCATTGTCCGGTCGAGGCTGGTGAAACGCTCCTGTTCCACCTCCTTCTGGAGACGGTGTTCGATCTCCAAGTCGTTCCGCGGACCGAAGTCGAAACTGACGATCTCGCAGGCCCGCTCCCGCATCCCCCGGCTGATATACTCTCGCGCAATCACCAGGTCCTTGCCCCGGTCATCGCGTCCGGCCAATACGATGTGGGTATGGGGATGGCCGGTATTGAAGTGGTCCACCGCCACCCAATCCAGCTCCGTGCCCAGATCCTCCTCCATGCGGTTCATGAGGCGCCGGGTGAAGGACTTCAAGTCATCGTAGCGGTCGCCGTCCTCCGGCGAAACGATGAAGCGGAACTGGTGCCGGTCCTCCGCGCCGCGCTCCAGGAACGCATCGCCGTCCGCCCGGTCGTGACTCTTATCGTACAACTCGCCGGGTGCGCCCTCCCGCGTCACACCGTCGCGCTGGATATACCGCAAATGATCCTTCGGCCCACGGACGCTCTTACCCCGCACGCGGACAAAACGGGATTTGATGACGACGCGGCGCTGGCGATAGGCGGCGTAGCGATCCCGTCCGCCCAGGACGCGGCCGGCGCCCGCGCCGCGACCGCTCTGGTTGCCCGTGAAGCCGCGTTTGCCGCGCTTGGGCCGGCCGCCGGCGAGCGCCATCGCGCGGATGACGCGGTTGACATAGCTCTTGCCGCGCTTGGTCCCAAGCGCGCGGATTTTGCCAAGCCGCGGCTTGAAGTCGGTATCGTCGTCCATCAATCTCTCCTGCGTGGCGCGGCCCGCGCAGCGCCGCTTTCAACGTGTGGAGTGGCTTTGGAGACTGACTCGCGCCGGAGTCTCCAAGCTAAGTGATGTGCAGACCAACAGAATTAGAGACAGAGTCTCTAAGTCTTTTCATCTTGCTTCGCGTTGATTTTGCGGTTTGTCGGTTTCCCTTTTCGGACTCGTGGATCGTCGCGCGTGTTCTCGGGGGATTTATCGCGTCCACAGGGGTGTCATTTTTCCGATGACGGCGCGTGTGGGGATCGGCCCGAAATATCGTCCGTCGAATGACGTTGCGATCTCCGGCAGCAGCAGAAAAACCTCGTCGGCGAGCACGCGGCATCCCGTCCAGGCGGGCATGGTGCGGCCATGGGAATCGCGCGCCTGGCGCTGGGCGATGGCCGCGCCGTTGATAAAAATCGTGTCGTCCTCGGCGCAGATTTGATCACCGGACACGGCGGCGATGCGCTTCGCCAGGTGTACGCCAATGGGCAAATAGTGACGCTCTGCGGCCAGGATTCGAACGTTCGGCGGCACTTCGGCCAGCACGAGTTCGCCGCGCAGGAGCGCCGCAGTCGAAACGAAGTAAAGCCCGGTCGGCACGCTTGCCGTAGCATTCCAGGTCAAGGTGACCGGCGGGCGAAAGATGCCGAATGCCGTCAGTGTGCAGGCCGCGATAACGCCGGTCACGGCGGTCATCGCCGCAAGACGCGACGGCGTAATGGGCTTCACCGCGGCAATGATCATCGACCGAAGAGGTCCGGCTGGCGTAGACGCGATTGCAGCCAGTCATCGAGGTCGTCGATGTGATAGCGGTAAAAGCGTCCGTCAATCTTATGATAGCGCGGGCCGCGCCCATCGGAGCGCATTTGCTTCATGGTCCGCTCGCTGAGACGGCAATAGTGCGCGGCCTGAGCGGTGGTGAGATAAGGGCTGCCGAGCCGGGCGATGACGGCCCGTCTGACGGCTTCGGACCGCTCAGGGTCGTACTGTATCTCCATCCGGGGTTTCCTCCAGCGCGTGAAATGACGTCCCCCGCGATGTTCCCATAGCCGAGATCAGCGCGCGCGTGATGGCCGTTTTTTGCTGCAAGTTGAGCGAATCGTAATGTCTCGCGCTCCGCCTGATGGCAGACAACGGGAGAGTCAGCAACTATTAGTCAGTGCGGCGCCGCGCGTGCGGCAAAAGCGTGGACGCGCGAGGGTGATCGGCCCGGACGCGCTGGTCGCCTCTTTGCAGCACTACGCCCGCGCCGTTTGTGGCGCGGGCGCGTGCGGACCGTCCGCTTACTGCGGAGGATTCCAGATGATCGCGAAGGCGTCGTCGTCGTCCTGGCCGGCGGCCCGGCCCAGATTGGCGTAGAGACGCTGTGGCCCGAATTCCGGCGCTGCGAGGCTCAGAGAGACGTAAGGTTTCTCCGAAACCTGGCCCACGCGCGTCCAGGCGGCCCCGAGTTCGAAGCCACGCGAGTAAACGCGGAAGTCGGGCTGATCGTCATTGGCCTTCGCGGTGTTGGGGATGATGTCGATAGGCTGATTGATCTTCAGTGTCTTGAGCGCGCCCTTATAAGAGCCGTCTTTCTGCCTTTGGACGTAACCGATGGAAGCCATGATCTTTCTCCTTACTGACGCCGGGACAATTCCCTGCGTGGCGGACCGTCATGGGCGGCGGCGGCCCTGCGAACCCCCATCTTTCTTTTGGGGGCCGCAGCGCCAGCGGAGGACCGGAGCGAAAACTTTTTTGAGTGCAGCGGCGCGAGGAATTGGGCGAAGCCCAAGGGGAAAAAAGTTTGCAGCGATGGTTTCGCCAAGGGACGGCGACGCCCATAGGTCATCGCCAAAAGCAGGAAATTGGCATGGGCGACAGAAATGAAAGCGCGTGGCTTCGGCTTATGTCCCCGCAGCAATCCGGCTCTTATAAGGGTACGGCCTGAACTGAAAAGAAGCCTGCGGCGCGGCCCTGCCGTGACGGCCAATGGCGATCAGCCCGTTCGCCGGAATAGTAGCGCACGGCTGCTCCTGGATGCGACGGAGACGGTTTTCGGAAAATCCGCGCGTCTCTGGACCGCGCCTGACGGCGTGGGATCGCGGCGTCTCTCTCCGCCAATCTGGGCAGTGCGGGACGGCAGTCAGATGCTCGCCGACGAGGGATTCCTCCGCAGAAAGTGGGCGGGACCCGCTTGCGTGAGGACGCGGCGATGGCTTACGGCGCGGGCGGAGTTATACTGCTGCCCGTGCGAACGGGTCAGCAGAAACAGAAACGGGCGGCGGTCCACCGGATCGCCGCCCGTCGCGCTGTGACAGTTTCCGAAGGCTGGTAGTGCCTAGCCCGCGACGTGCCGCTTGATGCGTTTCCAGACCTCGGCGGTTCTCAAGCCACCATCTTTCTTGTAGCTCCGCACGGGAAATTCCATCCAGCGCGGGAGCCAGCCCGCGACCTTCTGGCGTCCGTTGGTGCCGGTGAGGCAGTCCTTGATGATCTGCTTCTGCACCTTGCCGGTGGCGGAGACATTGGCGTTGGCGACGGCCTTCCCCGCCACATCCGTCATCATCGCGGACAGCACGGCCTTATCGCGCACGAGATCAAAGAACGTGTCGTCCGCCGTCCAGCACTTCGCCATATCGACGTCCAGGTGAACGCCAACGGCTTCCACCAAGGCGCTTCCGGCTTCCAGGCTATCGGCCATGATGACGGTCAGGACGCGGCGCACGTCCGCGTCCGACAGGGCGAGCAGCCGCGCGAAGATCGCGGCTGGCTCGTCGCCGTGCGTCGCGACAAGGCCCGCCCCTTTCGGGAGGTCGAGCAACGCCAAACTCTCCCGCTTGCTGTCCTCGAAAACCGCTTGCGCGGGGCTGGCCTGCACACTGGCGTCCGTCTCGTTGCGGCCCGAGCGTTGCGGTTCCGGTGCGACTTTCCAGAGCCGGGAGCCGCAGATGGCGTGGACCGCCATGAGGCGCAGCGCCACGCCAGGCTTGTCCAAAAGGGCGGCGCGGACCGCCACATGACGGTGCAAGTCGATATAGCTTTGCAGGGCGGCTGTGACTTCGCTGGCGGGCGCGGCGGGCGTTTCGCCTTCGGTGTCCCCGCCCTGCGCGGCTTCGGCCTTGGCTTTCTGGCGCGCCTCCTTGCGCGCGAGATAACCCTCGTGGAACGTGACCTCGCCACGCTGGGACACGCCGATGAAGACCTTGCCGCCGTTCTTCTTGGTGGTTTTCTCGAACTGCCAGCTTTGGAACGTCTCGCCCTTGTCGAGAATGACAACTTCACCCCACCCGGCCGCCAGATAGGCGTCCCGGCGTGCGGCGATGGCCGCGTTTTGCTGCTCCCAAAACAGGTCAGCATCCTGGAAGCTGCCATGCTCGCCGAACAGATCGGTAATAACGTGTCCCTTGTAGTCGCTCAGCGGAAACAGCGCGACCGCCGTGGAAATCGACTGTCCGCCGCACAGCCAGTGCTTTACGTCGTCGCCAAAAGGCGTGTTCTCGTCCTCGCTTTCGAACGCCTTGAGCCAATCCTGCTGCTGGCGCTTGGTTGCCATCGTCAGATGCCGAATCGTGCCGGGATCGATTCGCTCTGCGCGGTAGGCCTCGCGGATTTTGGGGAGCAAGTTGCCAAGCGCCATGCGCTGCTCGACTTGACGCTTGGTCAGGCCGAACGCAATTGCCACGGCCTCCACGTCCCGATTCTCCTTGAGAATGAGGCGCGAGAACGTTTCGTACTGCTGCATTTCGTCGGGGTCGCTGCGGTGCAGGTTTTCGATCAGCGAGGCTTCGAGTGCGTCCGCGTCGTCGCCTTCACCCATGATGTGGCAGGGCACGGGCGGGAAGCTGCCTTGTTCCTCCTGGACCGCACGCGCGGCGAAATACCGCCGCCGACCCGCGACAATCTCGAACCTGTCGGGGGAGCCGTTGGGTCGCACGAGCAACGGCATGAGAATGCCCCGTTTGCGGACACTTGGCAGGATGTCGGAGGTGTCCGGGGCCTTCTTGGTGTGGCGCATATTGAGCGCGGAAACGGAAAGGTTTTCCAGGGCGATATGGGCGAGTGTCATGGGATGATTCCTTATATATAGGGGTCAGGTGGTAGCGGGGGGATCGGCGTCGGGGGACGCCTCTTGCCCGAGGGCCTGCGCGGCCTCGGCAAGATCGGATTCGCTTTCGGTAATGCGTTCCGCGCGCTGCGCGGCAGCGAGGTACACCGAAAGCGGAAAGCGGGCGGCAAAGAACAGGTCGCGCTCCAGGGGGAGGCCGAGCCGGTTTTTGATGGATTTCAGTTCGGACAGCCTGACGGACCCGAGTTCCGGGAAGCCCAGGCCCAGGTCACATAGGCCAAACAGAATGTCAGGCTCGTCGGGACGGCACTCCGTTATCAACCAGGTCGCCGTGCCGCAGGGGTCGAAGAACTTGACAACGGGAACATGATCAATGTCGTAGGCGACCGATGCCTGTCCGTTGGCAAGCAAACGCGTGAAGATGTGTTGGGGCATGACGATCATGCGGCCTCGCTTTCGGGCTCTGCGCCCGCTTCAAAGGCGAGAATGAAATCCGCTGCCTTGCTGGCTTGCGAGGCTGCGCGGAAAATGGCGCGGTTATCCTCTTTCAGAACGTCCAGCCAGGACGCGAGGTAATCCGCGTGGCGCACGGTCGGCGCGATGCCAAGTGCCGCGCACAGGAAGGCCGATGACATTTCGGCCACCAATTCCTCGCGGGCGTAGGGATGGGAGCCAAAGCGGCCCGAGTGGTCGCGCGCCAAGCGGTGCTTGGCTCCGGTCCAGTGTCCCAACTCGTGAAAGCACGTCCGGTAGTAATCAATCTGGTGATGAAACGCGGGCTGCGGCGGGACTTGGATAAAATCCTCGCCCTTATGATAGAACGCCCGCGCGCCTCCTATGCGGAAGTCCGCGCCGGCCGCGGCAATCAGACTTTCCGCGTGCGGAATAACTTCCCGCTCGGGCACCGGCGCGATTCCCGCGAAAGCCGTTTCCGGCAGTCCGTCGCATTGATCGACGTTAAAGACGGTGAATCGCTTGAGAAACGGCACCGCGTTCGGATCATCGCCGGTCTTGGCGGCGCGTTCTACTTCGCTTTTGGGAACGAAGCGGTCGGCATAAAAAACCGTTGTGCCTTTCTCGCCCTTGCGGACGCATCCGCCCAAGGTGAGGGCTTGGCGGAAGGTGAGCCAATTCTGACCGCGATATGATTTTTCAATCACGGCCCCCCACAAAATCAGGATGTTGATTCCCGAATAGCGGCGGGCCGTGGCGGCATTCTTGGGCAATCCCAAGCCCGCATTTGCCGCACCCCAGGGCTGCACCCAGGGAAAGCGGCCTTGCTCCAATTCCGAAATGATCTTTTCGGTGATTTCCTGATAAAGATTGCCGCGTTCTCCACGGCCTCGCTGTGTGTTGTCTGAATGCATCTGCCAACCTCCTGCGCCTCTGAAAACCGCACCTGCCCCCGGAAGAGGGGTGGCGGCGAAAAGCGACCGCAGAGGCCCGCCATTGAGGGAGGGATGGCACCCGAAGGGGCGCAACGAAGTGAAGCACCCGGAGCGGAGCGCAGGGTTGCCGCCCGACCGGGCGGGACTAGAAGGGAGCGCCGCCACCCCGCTTCCGCGGGGCAGGCCAACAAGGACTTTCAGCCGCGCCGGCTAGGCGCGGATGGCCGTAGATCTGATGTGACGGCAGAGTGATAAGTAAAGAGTCATGCGCGAAAGCGCGTGTCCTTGACTCTTGCTTGCGCCAGGGGGCGACGCCGACTGGCCGAGACCGCGCCTTCCGCGGGCTCGGTTCACGAGCACCCGGCGCGCGGGGCAGACAGCCCCGCGCGGGCGCCTTACCTCCGCCAGCCGGACACTAACCGCTAGACTGACTGCGCATACGCATGCGCGACTTGGTTCGCCTTTCCTTCGGGTGCTACAGCGCGTCCCTTCACCAGCAGGAAAATCACTGGAATCACGACAAGCGTCAGCAGCGCGGATGAGATCATGCCGCCAATCATCGGCACGGCAATGCGGCTCATCACTTCCGATCCTGTTCCGCTCGACCAGAGAATGGGCAGCAGGCCCGCAATGATCGCCGTCACGGTCATCATCTTCGGGCGCACGCGATCCACGGCGCCGGACATAATGGCGGCGTGCAGATCAGTAAGCGTCAGCCCGCGGCCTTGCTCCTTGCACCGCGCAAGTGCGTCCTCAAGCGCATGGTCGAGATAGAGCAGCATCACCACGCCGGTTTGTGCCGCGACGCCCGCCAGCGCAATGAAGCCGACCGCTGCCGCAACACTCATGTTGTAGCCGAGCAAGTACATCATCCAGAGCCCGCCGACCAAGGAGAACGGGACCGAGAGCATGACGATCAACGTCTCCGTCACGCGTCCAAAGTTGAGATACAGCAAGAGAAAGATCACGGCCAACGTCACTGGCACAATGATTTTCAACCGCGCCTGCGCCCGTTCCAGATACTCGAATTGTCCGCTCCACTGAACATAGACGCCGGGTGGAAACGTGACTTGTGCCGCGACGGCCTGAGCGGCGCGGCGCACATAGCCTCCGAGATCGCCTTCGCGCGTATCGACAAAAATGTAAGCGGCCAGTTGGGCGTTCTCCGTGCGGATCGTCGGCGGGCCTTGCTCGACGGCCACGCGCGCGACCTCGCCAAGCGGAACGACGCCGCCTGCCGGCAACGGCACCCGGACTTCCGCTGCGATCGTGGGTGGATCGCTCCGAAAATCACGCGGGTATCTGAGATTGACGGTGTAGCGCTCACGCCCCCGCACAACGGTCGTGATGGGCTCACCGCCGACGGCGGCGGCAACAACCTCCTGCATATCCTTCACGCGCAAACCGTAGCGCGCCAATGCGGCGCGGTCGGGATCGATGACCAGGTAGTATCCGCCGGTGGTGCGTTCGGCGAACGCGCTGGCGGTTCCTGGCACCTTTTCTAGGACACGCTCGATCTCGGCCGCCGCACGTTGAATGGCGGCGAGGTCAGGCCCATAGACCTTGACGCCGACGGGCGTACGGATACCCGTGGAGAGCATGTCAATGCGCGCCTTGATCGGCTGTGTCCAAGCGTTGGTGACGCCCGGAAACTGGAGCGCCTGGTCCATTTCGGCAATAAGCTTGTCGATTGTCATGCCGGAACGCCATTGCGCTTGCGGCTTCAGATTAATGACCGTCTCAGTCATCTCCGTAGGCGCCGGATCGGTGGCGGTGGCGGCCCGCCCGGCTTTGCCGAAGACCGACGCCACTTCGGGGAAGGACTTGATGATGCGGTCTTGCGTTTGCAGAAGTTCGCCGGCTTTCGTGACCGACAAGCCCGGCAAACTCACTGGCATATAGAACAACGTGCCTTCATTGAGCGTCGGCATGAACTCCGTGCCGACCTTCGCCGCGGGATAGGCCGTCACGGCCAGGACCGCGAGCGCCGCGCCAACCACGAGCCATTTGGCCCGCAAGGCCCCCGCAATGACCGGCCGATACACCGCCATCAACATCCGATTGATGGGGTTGTCGGCCTCGGCGCGGATCTTGCCCCGGATGAACAATACCATGAGCGCGGGGACAAGCGTTACCGACAAGATCGCACCAGCCGCCATAGCGAAAGTCTTGGTGTAGGCGAGCGGCTTGAACAGCCGTCCCTCCTGATCTTCCAGCGTGAAGATCGGGAGGAACGAGACCGTGATGATAAGGAGACTGAAGAACAGCGACGGGCCGACTTCCACGGCCGCCGCAATGATCGCGTCCCGGCGCGACGCTCCCGTGTCGCGCTCCAGATGCTTATGGGCATTTTCAATCATGACGATGGCCGCATCCACCATGGCGCCGATGGCGATGGCGATGCCGCCAAGACTCATGATGTTGGAACTGAGGCCCAACACCTCCATCGGAATAAAGGCCATGAGCACGCCAACCGGCAGCATGACGATGGCTGCCAACGCACTGCGAAAGTGGAACAGGAACAGAAGGCTTACCAGCGCCACAATGATGCTTTCCTCAACCAGTACACGCTTCAAGGTATCGATGGCACGGCCGATCAGCTCGGACCGGTCGTAAACCGGCAGAATTTGAACGCCCTTCGGCAGGCTTGGCGCCAACTCTGTAATGCGCGCCTTCACGTTTGCGATGACATCGAGGGCATCAGCGCCATAGCGTTGCATTGCGATGCCGCCAACGGCTTCACCTTCGCCGTTCAGCTCGGTAATACCGCGACGTTCATCCGGGCCCATCACGACCTGCGCCACATCGCGTAACAAAAGAGGCGTGCCGCCGCTTGCGCGCACCACGACCTGCTCAAGATCGGTGGGGGACGTGATATAACCGCGTCCCCGGATGACATACTCGGTGTTGGCCATTTCGATCGTGCGCGCGCCGACTTCGCCGTTGCTGGCGCGGATGGCGGCTTGGATGTCAGGAAGGGTTATGCCGTAGGTTTGCAGGCGCCGGGGATCGACGACGACTTGGTATTGCTGGACAAAACCACCGACGCTTGCGACCTCGGCCACGCCGGGCGCCTTCGCGAGCGCATAGCGCACGGACCAGTCCTGGATCGTCCGCAGTTCGGCCAGCGTTTGGCGTGCACCGACAACGGCGTACTGATAGACCCAGCCGACGCCACTCGCGTCCGGGCCAAGAGACGGCGCGATGCCGGCGGGAAGCCTTTGGGCCGCGAAATTCAGATATTCCAAGGTCCGGCTGCGCGCCCAATAAATGTCAACGCCGTCCTCGAAAATCACATAGACGAAAGAGACGCCGAAGAACGACAGCCCGCGCACGGCCTTGGTCCGCGGCACACTCAACATCGCCGACGTGAGCGGATAGGTCACCTGATCCTCGATAACCTGGGGGGCCTGGCCGGGAAACTCGGTGTAAATGATGACTTGGGTGTCGGAGAGGTCCGGAATGGCATCGAGCGGGATGCGGCTGACGGCGTAGCCGCCGGCAGCGGCGAACGCGGCGGCGAGTAATCCGACCATGACGAGATTGCGGGCCGACCAACGGATGATAGCGCCAATCATGGCTTGGCCCCCGGCGGTGACGCGGGTGGGGCAAAGGCTTGTAGGGCCGCCCGCAGATTGCTTTCCGCATCAATCAGGAACGTCGCTTCAACGACCACCTCCTCGCCGTCCTTCACCCCTTCTGTGATGGCCGTGTAGTCCCCGCCACGCGCGCCCGTGACAACCTGACGCGGCTCAAACCGGCCCTCGCCTTTGGCGACCAGCACCACCTTGCGCATGCCACTGTCGATAATGGCTGAGTTCGGCACTGCTACGGTTGGGGCGGCGTCCGTTGCCGGAATGATGACGGCGGCATACATATCGGCACGCAACGCACCATCGCCATTCGCCACATTGACGCGCACGTCCGCGGTACGCGTGTCCCGGTCAATCTGCGGCGCGACGAAGGAAATCGTTCCCTCGTAGGTGCGATCTGGCAGCGCGTTCACACTGATCCGTACCGCCGCCCCGATCCGCACCGCCGGCAGGTCATGCTCGAACACTTTTGCCACCACCCACACGCTGCTGATGTCGACAATTTCGTAGAGCTGATCCCCCGGCATGAAACGCTGGCCAAGGACGGCATTTTTCTTGAGCACCACGCCGCCGATGGGACTGCTCAGGCCCAGCGTCCGGCGATAGCGGCCCGCCGCAATCTCGCGAACTTGCGCCGCCGGCACGCCGAGGTTTTGGAGACGCTTTAAGGCGCTCTCGGCCAGTGCCGCGCCAGTTTCGCCACCGCCTGCCTCACGCGCGAGGCGATGTTCCTCTTGAAGCTGGACAAGCTCGGGACTGTACACGTCCAAGAGCGGCTGACCGGCTTTGACTTCAAGGCCCGGCGCGCCGACGAAGACGTGTTCGACCCAGCCCTCCATGCGCGGTGCGACAATCGCATAACGCGCCTGATCGAGCGCCACTACGCCCGCGGCTTGGATGTCAGTCGCAATGCTGCGCGGGGCCGCTCGCTCCGTGCGGACACCGGCGCGTTGCAGCTTCGCGGTATCGATCTGCACCGTGCCGGACGTGGAGACCTCACGCTCATAGACAGGGGTGTAGTCCATCCCCATGGAGTCCTTTTTCGGCACAGGTGACGTGTCGGCAAGGCCCATCGGGTTGCGATAGTAGAGCAGGCGTCCACGATCACCGCCTTGTTGTTCCGTCTTCGGCGCTTCGTCGGCGTAAACCGGGAGGTAGTCCATGCCCATGGAATCTTTCTTGGGCTTTGGCGAGGTCTCCGATCCGCCCATCGGATCTTTGTAGTAGAGAACCTTTCGCTCTCCTGGCGGCGGGCCGGCATGATCGCGCAACCCGAACCAATAGACGCCTCCCGCCAACAAGATGACGACGAACGCGGCAATGAGATTGCGGATCATAGGGAGCCTCCGAGAATTTTCTCCATGTCGGCAATCGCGTGCTGCTGATTGACGAGATACATCAGGTGTTCAAGCCGGTTCTGGAACGCCCGGCGCTGCGCTTCGAGCAGGTTCAAAAGATCGATCCGGTTCTGCTGGTAGCCCGAGACCGCCGACTTGAGCGCCAGTTCGGTTTGCGGGATGTGCATTTCATGAAGCACAACGGCGATGCGCTGCGCTTCATCGAAGTTCCAGAAAGCCGCTTCCAATTGCTCGCGCGTCCGCGCCGCCACAGCATCGCGGCGGCTGCGCGCAGCGCCCAGCTCGGCGGTTGCCACACCAATCTCGGCACGGCGCAGTGTCGCGTTGAGGGGAATTTTTACCGAGACCATCGCTTCGTAGCCTTGCCAGCGGCGGTTCTGGTCAACGACAGACAACCCCACCGTCACGTCCGGATACCAGCTCTTCTTGGCCAGCGCTTGCGTGCCCGCTGCGGCTTCAATCGCAGCTTCCTGAGCTTTGAGCACAGGATTGGCGCGGTCGAGCCGTGCGACTAAGTCTTTTAGAACGAGAGCATCCGCAGCAGGCACCGGCGGCAGTGTTGTGGGAAGCGCGAGAGGCGCATCGACGGGCCGATTCAATAGCGCGTTCAAGCGCGCGGCGGCCCGGCGGCGGTCAGCGTCGCGGCGGAGCAGTTCGGTTTGAAGGTGCGCGGCCTCCACGCTGGCGAGAATCGCCTCCTGTTGCGTACCGACGCCTTGCTCATAACGGCGTTGCGCAACCTGCGCCATAAGATCGAGGGTGCGCTTGATATCGGTCGTGATCTGTCCCGCTTCGTATGCGCCATAATAGTCACTGAAAGCGCTTTTGACGGCGGCGACCAAGTCCAGGGCCGCTTGATCCCGGCTCGCCACGCTCTGGGCGGCCCCAGCCGCAGCCACCGACCGCGCGAGGTCACGCTTGCCCCATAAGGGAAACTCTTGCTCGACGGAATAGTCGATCCGGTTGACGCGAGTCGGCTCGACAGACCCACGCGCGCGATCGATGTCCTTGAGCTGGACGCGGAACGTCGGGTCCGGCAACGTCCCGGCGCCTTGCGCGCGTGACAATGCAGCCTCCGCGGTGAGCGCGGATACGGCAAGCTCCGGACTCATGGCGCGCGCCTCGGCTATGAGACCATCGACCGTCGCGCCAAGATCAGCCGGTTCGGCAGCACCACCGATCCCAGGCCAAAGTGCGAGCACGAGCGCGCACATCACACGGCGATAAAGCATGGCAACCTCCAAGCGTTGGCGGCGGCAGGACATCGACCCCGCCGCCGCTGGGCAATGACGCTACTTGGGCACCGTCACAACGACAGTGCCGCGCACGGGCTCACTCTCGCCTTTGACTTTGGCGGTGAGCGTGAGTCCCCAGGCGCCGGCCATGGAGGGCTGAGTCTCGATCATGTAGGTGCCGGGCTCCTTCGCGGGCATTGGCTTCGCGGGCGCGCCCATGCCGGCCATACCGGCAGGCCCCATGTCGAATTTCACCTCGGAGATTTCGGCATTGGTCACGGCTTTGTTGTCCGGAACGTGAATCAGCCGGACGGTCACATGAGCGGATTTGCCGGCCATCATTGGCGGGCCAGCTAACTCAAATTTGTAGTCCTTGGCGGCAGCGAAGGCGCTGGATGACGCGAACGCGATGGCGAGAGGCAGCATGAAAGCAAATAGTTTATGAAAGCGCATAACTCGAATTCCCATCTTTTGGACGTGAAGCACGCGCAGCGGCCGCCGGCTACAGCCAGCGCACCAAGTGCGGATGCGGTCAGGAGATCGTCGTTAGCCGATGAGGATGGGAGGTTCGAGCGCGGGGGCGATGTTTCGTCCGTGCAGGACTGGGGCCAATCGGCCCTCGTAGGCGCTCATGGTCCATGCACGCGACACGGGGGCCGTGGATGCGGGGGCCAGGAAGCTAATCATCGGAATGCAGACGGCGCCAAGGCACAGTATATTGGGGTCTTTGCATGGGACGGGCATTTTCATGTCCGCGCAATCAGGCATGTCCATCGCAGCCATACCAGAAGCGCTCCCGGTCAACGCGCGCGGCATGGCGACGGCTTCGGCCATGGCCAACGCGAAGAACGCGGCCATGAGCAGAAGGACGAACCAAGTCTGAGGACGACGGATCGGCATCCCGCCACTGTACCGCGCAGAGGCGCCCTTTTCAAACGGTTGGAAGAGCCGGTCTCGCGCGCCGATCCTTCCCTTTGGTGGGACAACGAATTGGGGGCAGATGGAATGCTCGGGGCGCAGCGGCGAGCGCTTGTTTAATCCGCGACTGCTTCCCGCGATACGAGCGGCTTGTCAATGCACTAGCCGTCCATAACGAAGGTTGGGCACGATTGGTCTTACACGGGCATTGTTTCCGAAACTACACAGGACGACCATCAAGGCCTGAAGAAAGCCGTTAGCCTCCCTTGAACGTTCCGAGGAGTGGCTTACGGAAAAAAGCCCCTATGGGCGTTTGAACGCCAGCCCTTCCGGGCCCGCCGCTACCTTCACCGTACTCAGAATTACGTCATTTTGCGTATCGATTATTGAGACGGTGCTGGTTCCGGTGTTGGTAACGAGAAGCACCTTGCCATCGTCCGCAAAGCCGATCCCGTGACTTCCAGCGTCGTGCGCGATAGCGATGGTTTTTACGATCTTGTCAGTCGTGAGATCGATCTTTTGCACGCTGCCCTGGCCATCGTTCGCGACGTATGCAAACCGCTGATTCGGGGCCACAGTGACTTGTACCGGGCCTGCATCCGTCGGAATGCGCGCAACCACTTCAAGGCTGTCCGTATCGATCACAGCGACGTGATTCGCGTTGTGGCAGGCTACGTAGACGCGTTTTCCATCTCTCGTAGCGCCTGCTCCAAGAGGGCCGAACCCCACCGCCACCGTTTTAATCACGTCACGTTCCCGCCGTCGCGCCACCGACACATCGCCACTCCCAAAATTGGTAATGAAGAGCCGATCTCCGACAACTAGGGCGAAATGCGGCATCATGCCGACGCGAATGGTGCTGGCGGCTTCGTAAGTCGCCACATTAACGACGGAAACGGTGTCATCGAACTCGTTCGTGACATACGCTTCCTTGCCATCCGGACTAAAATAGGTGTGCCGAGGACCATGGCCCACGCGTATTTCGCGTGCGACTTTGTCGGTGGCGGTATCGATGACGGACACTGTGCCGGCATTGTTGTTCGTAACCCATGCGTGCGACTGGCTTGGCGCCAGCACGACGTTATGATTCTGCACGCCGACCCGTATTTCCTCGGTTACGGCGCGCTTACTGAGATCAATGACGCTGACAACGCCGCCAAACCACGACGTTACGTAGAGCTTGCCTTGAATAGGGGCTTGCTGGCCCGCTGCACCGGATGACAGCGATAACAGCGAGGCTACTACTATCAATGCATGGCGAAGGTGGTTCATGACAAATGTCCCTTAGCCTCTGATTCGTTCCTGTGCCTCGGTATGACAGACGCACAAACATTGCCTCGGCTTGCGGCCGAGCGGCATTGATCCGCATCAAGGGGGATGCGGGAAGAAGTCAGTGCTGGACCCTTGAATAGATTGGCGAGATTGAGATATCATATTATGTGGGGGCAAGGCAGCCTCCCCGCTTATCTCAGACGCATTGCGTCCAAGCGCTGCCCTAACCTCCGGCCAAGCGCTGGATGATAGGGCATGCTTTGAGAGTCTCCCATTCCGGAACGGACCTAGATACGCCGTCTGCGTCAGCTGCTGGCGGCGATCAAGCCGCGGGCCCGCCTCAGCTCGACTATCTCCAAATCTTTTTGCGCTTTCTGCGATTCGGATTCCTCGCCTGGGGCGGACCGGTGGCGCAGATCGCGATGATCCGACGCGAACTTGTGGAAGAGGAGCGCTGGATCTCCAGTTCCCGCTTCAATCGCGTGCTCGCGATATATCAAGTCCTGCCGGGCCCGGAAGCGCACGAGGTGTGCGTCTTCTTCGGCATGATCTCCGGCGGGCGGCTTGGGGGCTTCCTTGCGGGGTTGGGGTTCATGCTCCCCGGTTTTGTGCTGATGTTTGCCCTGTCCTGGGTCTACCTGGCGACAGATATCGTGCAAACGGCAGCGGTCGCCGCCGCCTTTCTCGGTGTGCAGCCCGCCGTGATCGCGCTCATCGTACGCGCGGTGCATCGGATTGGCAGCCACATTCTCCTCAGCCGATGGCTTTGGGCACTTGGAATCGCTGCGGGGGCGGCCGCTCTCGGCGGCACGCCCTTCTGGATCACCCTCCCCGTAGCGGGCCTCGCTTACATGCTCGCCGCGCGTACCCAAAGGGCGGCGGCGAGCCTGCTCGTCGCAGCTTTGGTCGGGATCACGTTTCTTTTCGTCTGGAGGACATTCGGCGGTCCAGAAACCGAACTCGCGGCAGAGGTCATCGTGGAACGAAAGCCGGCCCTGTTGGAGTTGTTCCTTTCGGGCTTGAAGGCTGGCCTGCTCACCTTCGGAGGGGCATACACGGTCATCCCATTTCTGCGCGATGATGCAGTCGGCAACGGGTGGATGTCCGATGCCCAGTTCCTCGATGGTCTCGCGCTGTCCGGCATTTTACCCGCGCCGCTGATTATCTTTTCGACGTTCGTGGGCTATTTCGGCGGCGGCCCGCTTGGCGCGGTCGTCATGACTGTGGGCATCTTTCTGCCGGCCTTTGCATTCGGCCTCTTCTTCCATAGCCAGCTTGAGCAATTGATCGATAACAACGCAATCCGAAACTTTCTCGAGGGCGTATCCGCCGGCGTCGTCGGACTGATTGCCGCAACCGCCGTAGAGCTTGGCTATAAGACACTCGTAAACGCGCCGGGCGTACTGATGGCCGTTGCTATTTTCGGCGTCTCGCTCGCCGCGCTTTACGTGTTTAAGGCCAAAACCGCTGTTGTCTGGGTCATCCTGGCGGCAGCGTTGGCGGGGCTTGCTCTGGCATGAATCCGCAAGGAGGGCAGACATGAAATGGGTGACGCGTGCGCGGCCAAAGATCGATCGCATTGCCTGCCCGTGGCTGGTGGCGAGGTTCATCGATGAAAAGCCGGAGTTCCTGTTCGTTCCACCCGACCAGGTCAAGCAGGTGGCGAAGGAGTCCGGCGCCGTTCCGTACGATATTCCTGACGTCGAGCTGACCCACGTCGAAGACTTCTGTAGCTTCGACGCGTTCCTTGAAAAATACGGTCTCAATGACCCGGCGCTCTGTCAACTTGCCCTCATCGTGCGCGGCGCGGATACCGGTAAGCTTGACCTGGCCGCGGAAGCACCGGGACTGCTCGCGATCTCGCTCGGACTTTCGGCGACTTTCGCGGATGACCACGACATGTTGAAGCATGGCTTCGTTATCTATGACGCGCTCTATGCCTGGATAAAAGGTGCACGGGGCGAAAAGCACGGCTGGCCGCCGCAAGCGGCTTGAGTTTGATACCTGCGAACAACCAAAGAGGAGGCTCATATGACAAACGATATTGGTAGACGTGAAGCACTGTTTGCGACCGCTACCGGCATTGCTGCGGTAGGCGTTGCTGCGGCTTTGTCGCCGTCAACCGCCAGCGCGCAAGCTGCTGCCGGGCCCGGGTATGAACCCAAGCCGCTCGGGCTCGATCCCAAGTCCATTAAAGGACTGTCGGATAAAATCATCACCAGCCATTACGACAACAACTATGTGGGCGCCGTTCGCCGCCTGAACGCCATCAACGCCGAGCTGGCGAAGCTGGACTTCACGGCCGCCCAAGGCTTCGCGGTCAACGGCCTCAAGCGCGAGCAGTTGATTGCGGCAAACTCCATGATCCTGCATGAGATTTACTTTGCAGGCCTGGGGGCCGGCGGCGAACCAGCCGGTGACATCGCAAAGGCGATTACCCAGGACTTTGGCAGCGTGACCGCGTGGCGCAATGAGTTCAGCGCGACGGGCAAGGCCCTCGGCGGAGGTTCGGGCTGGGTGCTGTTGACGTATTCGCCGCGCCTGGGCCGGCTGGTGAACCAATGGGCGGCGGATCACACCAATACGATCGCCGACGGCATGCCGATCCTGGCACTCGACATGTATGAACACGCCTACCACATGGACTACGGCGCGCGGGCCGCGGCATATGTGGATGCGTTTATGGGCGCGATCAACTGGAACTCGGTCGGCGCTGCATATACGGCTTCTCGGACGGCAACGCGCCGATAAGGACGGTGGTCACGGGCTCGGCCCTCGCAGCCGAGCCCGCAGATGAAGGCCTTGCGGCGTGGACATTCATTCACATCGAATAGGGAGTGCGATCATGCTGAATAAGCTCCTCAGAAGGCGTGGGCTGATGATCGGTGCAGCGGGCCTGGCTGCATCAGCGGCCGTGCCGTCGCTGCTGTTTGCGCAGCAAAACACCCTGAGAATCGACTTCGAAAGCATGGAGGAGAAGGCCCCTCCGGCGGGATTCTCCATGGCCATGACCGGCCAAGGCGGACCCCCGCTTTGGATTGTTCAGCGCGAGGAAGGAACTGGTGGCAAAGTCCTCACGCAAACCTCCGCCGACGCGACGAACTACCGTTTTCCGCTCTGCATCGTGAAGGACTTCACGGCCAAAGACCTCGAACTCTCCGTCCGCTTCAAGCCGATCTCGGGACGACGTGATCAAGCGGCCGGCCTGGTCTGGCGCTTTCAAAGCGACGCCAACTACTACGTTGTCCGCGCCAATGCCCTTGAGGACAATGTTGTCATGTACAAAATGGAAAACGGCAAGAGAGTCGATTTGAAGCCCATCGGCGCCGGTTCCGGCGCCTACGGCAAAGAGGCTCCCGTTCGCCGGAAGGAGTGGAACGACCTAAGCGTGACCGCACGGGGTACAAAGTTCAATGTGTCGCTGAATGGAACGCACCTGTTCGACGTGGAGGATGGGACGTTCCAACGGCAGGGCCGGGTTGGCCTCTGGACCAAGGCCGACAGCGTCAGCAGTTTTGACGATCTCACTGCAATCAACCTCGATTAGGAGAATTCGGTGCGTCTAGCCTGTGGATTTGCCGCGCTGATGCTGGCCGTCTCGCTGCGGACAGGCCCGGCTCAAGCGTTTCCACCTTATCGTTCGACCGACGCGGGGACCGCAGACCCATATTCGCTGGAAATGCGCCTTGGACTTGGCCGGGTGGAGGTCGACAACGGCGAGACCGGTTATACCGCCCCGCTGCTGCGTGCGAATCTGGGCCTTCCGGGAAACCTCGAACTCATATCTGAATTGGAATATGAGCCGTCCGATAACGCTTTGGGAGACGGCGCCGCCGGCTTCAAATGGGTTCCCATTACCGGGCCCATTGGTCTGGGCGCCGAGACTCTTGCACTTCTGCCGGTGCGCCATACGCACAGCGGCATCGGCATAGAGTCGCAACTCGTCGCCACGTATCGCACGGACAATCTGCGTGTCCATGTGAATGCCGGCGGGTTTTCTGACCCGCGGGGCGCTCAAACGGAGACGGGTTGGCGTGCCAGCACGCTTACCGAGATGGTAAGGCCCGGATACCGGGTGGGATTTGAGATTTTTGCGAAAAAGGTCACCGGGAAACCGACCGATGCTCGCGCCGGTGTCGGACTGATCTATGACTTGAAAGGCTTCGACATTCGCACGGGCGTTCATGTCGGGCTGACGCGCGGCGCGCCCGATGCCGTCGCAAGCCTTTGGATAGCCAAGTCCTTCTCGCTCGGGAGTCTGTTCGGGCGATAAAGCGAATATGAGTCCGACCTTCCATGGAGCGACTCGCCATGGATCCTGCGCCGGGCGCATGGAGAAAAGGCGGTGCGCGAGAGCCCGGCGTGCGGGCCGAAGGACCGCATGAGCGCCCCCCTATAGCCGGCTTCTATGAGCGATCTTCAACCATCGCGACCGCGACCACGGCGCCCGATGCAAGGGTGAGGACGCCTATCGCGGCGATGGCCCAGGCCATGCCGAACAGGTCGGCGATAATGCCCGCGGCGAGCGCGCCAATGGCATAGCCGAGATCGCGCCAGAAGCGGTAGACGCTGAGCGAACGGGCCCGCCACGAGGGATGCGAGGCGTCCGAGACGGCGGCGATGAGCGACGGATGGACCATCGCCGTGCCGATCCCGAGCAGCACGCTCGCCAGCAACCACCACCCGAAATCCCGCGTCAGCGCGGTCATGAACAGGGCGGCGGCCTGAACCCACATGCCGGCGACAATCAGCCCCTTGCGGCCCCACCGGTCGCTGAGAGGTCCGGTCACCGTTTGCAATACGCTCCACACCAAGGGATAGACCGCCTTGAGGATCCCGATCCGTTCGACACCGAGGCCGAACGCCGTAAAGAACAGGGGAAAGATGCCCCAGCTCATGCCGTCGTTGAGATTATTGACGAGTCCTGCCTGCGAGGCGGCAAACAGGTTGCGGTCGCCGAACGATGTGCGGCGGAAGACTTCCCAGAATCTGACGGGTTCCGCCGCCATCGCATGACTGGCAACCTCCAAACCGACGTGATCGCGCGTGTCGCGCACGATGAAGATCGACAGCACAAGTCCGAGAACGGCGTAGGCGATGCCCAGGTAGAACGGCTCGGGCCGGAGGCCATAGCGCTGCGCGATATATCCGGTGACAAACGCCGTGAGTCCCACGGCGAGATAGCCGGCGAACTCGTTGAGGCCGACGGCGAGACCACGGGACTTCGGGCCGACAAGATCCACCTTCATGATGACGGTCATCGACCAGGTGAGACCCTGATTGATGCCGAGCAGGGCGTTCGCGGCAATGATCCATTCCCAGCTTGGTCCCCAGCCGATCATGAAGGGCACCGGCAGTCCGAACAGCCAGCCGAGGATGAGCATGTGCTTGCGGCCGTACACGTCGGCGAAGTGGCCGGAGACCAGGTTCGCCACGGCTTTGACCAGGCCGAAGCTGACGATGAACGAGACCACGATGGTCGTGGAGGCGATCTTGAACTCTTCCGAGCCGATCAGGGGAATCACGGTGCGTTCAAGCCCGACCATGCCGCCGACGAAAGCATTGATCAGAACGAGGAATGAGAATTGCCGCCAATTCTCGACGAGACCCAGGCGCACCCTCGACGACGTTGACGCTGCGGAAGTGTCCTGCATCGCGAGTCCCTGGTGACTATCGTTGGGCCTTGAGGGCGATGAAGGCCGCGCCGACGGTGGTGAGTCGTCCGAGCCAATGGTCGATGGGCGCGATGGCGCGCGCGGCCAATGCTATCGGCGGGTAAAAAACCGCGCCGCGAATTGCCGCGAGCGAAAGGCCCGCCTGACGCGCCAGCGCGGAAAGCTCGGCCGCGCTGCGGAACCGTGCCGCGCGCCAGGTGGGCGAGCCGCACCAGCCGCGCACGCGCCGGAGCGCGGCCCAGGTATTCCAGCGCCCCAATTCACCCAGCACCAGGTGACCGCCAGGCCGAAGAACACGGGCGCACTCGCGCAGCGCGGCGGCCGCGTCCTCCACGAAACAAAGCACCGTGACGGCGACAACAACATCGAATGAAGCATCAGCAAAGGGCAGCCGCTCGATCCGGCCCTCCAAAAGGCCCACGTTGACGCCCGCGCTGGCGGCGCGCTGTCGTGCGGCCGTGAGCATCGCGGGGTCGGGGTCGACGCCGGTGACTTCCGCCCCGCGCGTCGCGGCGACACATGCAAGCATACCGTCGCCGCAGCCGGCATCGAGGACGCGCCGGCCGGCAAGATCCCCCATGAGATCGAGGATCAGTGTCTGCTCAAGATCCTCGGTGATGGCGCCGAGAGGCTGAGCCCGCCAGGAGGTGTACGGCCCCGGGCCGATGGCGATGGGCGCATCCGGTTGTGTCGTGTCAGCGCCCATACGGCAGTCTTACTTCTTCCCCGAGCCGAGATACTTCGCCAGGGCGGCGATCCCCAGGACCAGAACAGCGACAACGAGCAGGCTGAAAAGCCCCATTCCCCAGCCCATTCCATCCATCATGATCCGCCCTTCCCTCGTTGATGGCTGTCAGAATACGAGCACTTTGTCGGCTTGGAGGGTCGCCGCGGCGAGTTCGTCCATCGTGCTGCGGCGAGCGCCCTCGATGAGGTCGCCTTCGCTTAAGCCCCGCGCATCCATGCAGGTGCCGCACAGGAGCAGTTTGTGCGCGCCGGTCGTGAAACGCCTGAGCATGCGTTCGAGATTGTAGTAGCCGTCGGGCGTCTTCTGGCCCTTCTTGGCGCAGGATACGGCGTCGGCCTGAAGGAAAAGCGTCACTTCCGTGGACGCTTCATTTTTCGCGAGCGCGTTGGCCAGCCGTAGGGCGTTGTAACTACGTTCCGTCCCATAGGGTGGGTCATTCAGGATAAAGAGGGCTCTCATGCGTCTCTCCTCGGATGGAAGCTCCGAAAGGCGGTAATCTCCTATGCCATCGCCAGCCCGGCATTGACGGCGCGCAACTCCGCCGCCCGGGGCGGCGGCGGGGGGATGTCCTTGAGCATGTGCTCGACAAATGTGTTTTCATCGGTGATCCGGAACGCCACGTTGTGGCGTCGCTCAAAGCCGATGGTCGAGGTGGGCTTGCCGCTCAGCCGGCGCCCGCACACGGACCCGGAAAATGCGCCCGGCAGAACCTCCAGATGATCCGGAAGCGCCCGAAGCCGTTGCAGGCTGCCGAACAGGATGCGCGCGCCTTCCTCGGCGGACGCGGCCAGTTCCGTTCTGCCCACGTCGCCGACCATCAGGGTGTGGCCGGTCAGGACAAACCATGGCTCGTTGGCGCGGGTGCGATCCGTCACCAGCAGCGATATGTGCTCGGGCGTATGGCCCGGCGTATGGAGAACTTCGACAAAGACGTTGCCGAGGTCCAGGCGCTCCTGATCGCGGACGCCCTTGAACGGCGGCGCCGCGTCGGCACCGGCGAAAAGGACATACTCTGCGCCGCTCGCCTCGGCGAGTCGGCGCCCCGCCGATTCATGATCGGCGTGAATGTGGGTGTCGATCACGTAAAGAATACGCATTCCCGCGTCGTGGGCGGCGCGGACATACGCTTGAACATCGCCGACCGGATCGACAACGGCGCCCGCGGCCTTCCCGCCGCAGCCGAAAAGATATGAGACTGCCACGGGGTCGGTGTGCAGGAATTGCCGCAGGATCATGTGAGTCTCCGATGCCAGAAGCACGTTGACGGGTTCGTATTCATTCAATAGTATTGTTGAATGATTGAATCACTGGAGCGCCATGTCAAGCGACAATCCTAAACGCGCCGTATTCGCGGGTTTTGCCGCGGTGGCCAAGGCCCTCGGCCACGGCCACCGTCTCGAAATCCTCGAACTCCTGGCGCAGGGCGAGCGCAGCGTCGAGGACGTGAGCGCACGGGCCGGACTCTCGGTGGCCAACGCCTCGCAGCATCTGAGATTGATGCGCCGCGCCGGACTCCTGGCCTCGCGGCGGGAGGGCAAGCGCGTCCTCTACGGACTGAGCGATGGCTCCGTGCTCGATCTGACGGCGGCGCTCCGGCGCGTGGCCGAACGCAATGTGGCGGAGGTGCAGGCGGTGATCGTCGGCTACTTCCATCAGCGCGATGCGTTGGAGCCGGTCTCGCGGAAAGAACTGACCCAGCGCCTCAAGGATGGGCTGGTGACGGTGCTCGACGTCCGGCCCGAGGACGAGTTCGCCGTCGGGCATCTGCCGAAAGCGATTAATATTCCGCTCCGCGAACTGAAGCGCCGGCTTAAGGAGATTCCAAAAGGACGTGAAGTCGTCGCCTATTGCCGTGGCGCATACTGCGTGTTGTCTTTTGAGGCGGTGGCGATGTTGCGCGATCTTGGCTACAAGGCAAGACGGCTCGAAGATGGATTCCCGGAGTGGAAGGCCACAGGCTTGCCAGTTGCCCACTAAAGCACCGGCATCCTCTCGGAAACTTGCGCCATGCGTTGAGATTCCTGAGTCTTTTTCCGCAATGGCTGGGAGGGAACCCCCAACGGGGTGTGCAATTCCTCGTTCCGGCCCTTGCTGCTTATCCAACCCAAGTCCGTCTATACGCGCCGTCTATATAAAACGGCTCCGCCTGCTCTCTCGCATTTATACGGCTCCCTTGGCGCCGTGCGGCGATCGCATTGAAACTGAACGACGCGGACATTCGCGCAGCGTTGCTGGCGCGGGAGCAGTTAGGCTCAACGGGCGTCGGCCACGGCATCGCCATTCCGCAGGCGCGCATTGAAGGGCTGAAACAACACTTCCGCATGTTTGCGCGCATCGAGCCGGCCGTCGATTTCGCGGCCATTGACGACGCGCCCGTGGACTTGGTGTTTCTTTTGCTTTCGCCAGCCCAGGACAGTGCGATTCATCTCGGGACTCTCGCCGCGATTTCGAGACGATTGCGGGGTGCAAAGACAGCTCAAGCCGTCCGGCGGGCTGAAAGCGCACGGGACATTTTCTCCGCCTGGACGGCGACGGTCCGGCTTAATAGTCGCGCAACTGAGGCTGATCGGCCCAGACGGCCTCGCTCGTCACTCTGACGTCCAAGCCGGAACCTAGCCTCAGGCGAGCGCGAACACTGGATGGCCGCAGGTTAATTTCGACTCGACATCAATGCAACCGCCGGTATATGCTAGCGTAAGATGTATCTACTCTTTTGCGCGCGCCTACCGTGCGTACCTGGAAAACATCTGGATTCAAGGATTTGCATGTAGCCCCCGGGGTTTTGGTGAAATGAGCGATGACGATCCTCGGCCGTCGAAAGACGCGATCCTTTTACGCATGGGCTTGCCGGCGTGGTCGTGGGAATGGCTCCGCCACAACAAGGCCTATGCGGAAAGTCCCGACATTGGTCAGGCCCGAAAGCGGGTCTTGCGGACCGATCCTCTCTTGACGGTCATCGAACTGAAGCGAAATCCCGCGTCGAAATGGGGCCTCTGTTTCGCCGAAGAGCCACAGCGACCCTATCGACGCGCCGCCGTCTTTTGGCGCCCCGACATCGACAAAAGCGTCTGTCCGGTCACGGCGTTGATGCCGCGGTCAAAACGCGGCACTGCCATCCTTGACCTTGAACGGATCAAAGTGACGGCCTCTGTCTTGGTCTTGCCGTCCGGCGAAGAACACCTGCTGTTGTGCGACGGCGCCAATGCGATTCAGTTGCACATCCTCGAAGGAACGGTCCTCCAAGGACCGAGACGGCTCGCGCATGTCCTCAATGACTTTGGGCGCCTGCCTGAGCATTATCTCACGCTGGAGCGCTTTGGCGTCCTGCTCGACAGGAAGCGCTTCCCCTCGGCGATGTTTCCGCCGCTCGCGCAGGCGGCCCGCTGGCTGACGATGCTGAAAGCGATCGAGATGGAAGCCGCCGGCAGGCTTCAGGCGGACATTGCCCTTGCGCTCTATGACAATGGCGAGGCGATGGAAGATTTCGCTACCGACTGGCGCCGCAGCCGGGTGCGCCGTCTGCTCGATACCGCGCACAACCTCATCGACGGCGGCTACCGAAAAGTCCTGATGCGCGGCGCGAAGACCGCGCGGCGGCCAGGTCTGGTCAATCAGCATCGCAGACAGACCAACGCGACGAGCGAACGCGCGGCACCGACAAAGGACTGACCCGCCCGCGCAATAAACCAACAATTTCTGGGACTGTCACAGCCCGGGCAGGTCCCCAAGGTTGCGCCGAGGGGTTAACGTCCCCTACTCTGGAGCCAAGAAATCGAGGGCCAGATGCGAATTGCGTTCGTCGAAATTGCCAATTTTCGAAAGCTCAAGGCGGTCCGGATCGATTTCACGGACACCACAACGCTGTTTGTAGGCGCAAACAACAGCGGAAAAACCTCGGCGATGGTCGCGCTGCGCTCCTTTTTGACCGATCGCAGCTATTTAACGACTCACGATTTCACCGTCGCCCATTGGAAACCGATCAACACGATCGGAGCACGCTGGCTTATGCCGCCCCCGGACGGCGCACAGGCAGCGCCGCCGACCCTGAGCGAATGGGACGGGATTCTCCCCTTCCTAGATCTTTGGCTGGACGTCGCCGCCAATGAGATCCACTACGTGCGCAAGATCCTGCCGACTTTGGACTGGGCCGGCGGTCAGATCGGAGTGCGGCTGCGGTTCGAACCGCGGGATATTGTGAAACTGCGCGAGGAATTTCTGACCGCGGTGGATGAAGTGAAGGAGGCGACCGCCAGCAAAGACACGAAAGTCAAGCTCTGGCCGCAAAACCTCCTGGAATTTCTCGACAAGCGACTGCGGACGCATTTTACGATCCGCGCCTATGTGCTCGACCCGGCGAAATGCAAGACGCCCGTGAACGGCCAGGCCAAGCCCCAAGACCTGCTGGAGGGTCTCGCCGCCATCGAAGAAGACCCGCTCAAGGGTCTCATCCGCGTCGATGAGATCACAGCCCAGCGCGGGTTTGCCGACCGCCCGGGCAAGAACGCGGAAAGCGCTGGCGGCCAGGCGGCGCCGGCGCGGCGCGACAGCCGCAAACTCTCGGACCAGCTGCGGACGTACTACCAGGACCATCTTGATCCCTTCACCCGTCCCGAACCCTCCGACCTTGATGCCCTCGAAGCGATCATGAATGCGGAAGGCGCGTTCGACGCGCGCCTCAAGACCTCGTTCAAGGAGGCCTTCGATGAGGTTCAGGAACTGGGCTATCCGGGCGTGACGGACCCGAGGCTTGAGGTGACGACGCGATTGCGGCCGGTCGAAGGTTTGAACCATGACTCGGCCGTGCGCTACGAAATTACCAACGTGGCAACGGACAGGGACAGCACGCAACTCCTGCTGCCGGAGGATTATAACGGTCTTGGCTATCAAAACCTGATTTCGATCGTCTTTCGTCTGATGGGCTTTCGCGACGCGTGGATGCGCGTGGGCAAGGCCAAGCACATCAAGGCCGGGGAGGCCGACGGCGAAGATGTGCTGGAACCCTTGCACTTGGTGCTCATCGAAGAACCGGAAGCGCACCTGCACGCGCAAGTGCAGCAGGTTTTCATCCGCAAGGCTTATGAGATTTTGCGTCGCCACAAGCGGCTGGGCGCGAACGGCAGCCACGTCACCCAAATGATCGTAAGTACGCATTCGAGCCACGTCGCCCACGAAACGCATTTCAAGTGCCTGCGCTATTTTCGCCGACTGCCCGCTGGCATGGCCGGCGATATCCCTATCTCGACGGTGATCAACCTGTCGGAAGTCTTCGGCACGGAAGACGAGACGCAACGCTTTGTCCGGCGGTATCTGCGCACGACCCACTGCGATCTTTTTTTTGCGGATGCGGCGATCCTGGTCGAAGGACCGGCAGAACGCATTCTTGTCCCGCAGTTCATCGAGAAACATTTCCCGAAGCTTCACCAATGCTACATCACCCTGCTTGAGATCGGCGGCAGTCACGCCCACCGGCTTGAAAGCCTGGTCAACCACCTCGGCATCGTTACCCTGGTGATCACGGACCTGGACGCGACCGACGGCAAGAAGGCCGTTCCGCCCGAACGTAAAAAGGACCAAGTCACCAGCAATGCGACGCTGAAATCCTGGCTGCCGAAGCTGACGAAGATCGATGATCTCCTGGACCTGCCCGACGACAAGAAAGTGAAGCCGGCGGACTCGCTGTTTTCCATTCGCGCCGCCTACCAGACCCCGGTCGCGGTTGGAAATCCGGCGGTGGAGCGCCTGCCGAGCACCTTCGAGGATGCGCTGGTGTTCGCCAACTATGAGCTCTTCAAAACGCTAGACGGCGGCGGCCTGATCGCCAAGTTCAAGGCGGCGGTGACCGGCGACCAGGCCCAGGCGCCGCAGGCGCTCTTCGACAGTCTGCGCGACGGTAAAAAGGCGGAACTGGCCCTGGACCTGTTGCAGCTCGAGGAAACGGAAGCGCTTGCCGTTCCGAACTACATTCAGACGGGGCTCGCTTGGCTGGAGGCGCAAATGACCTTGCGTCACTGTGCCGCGCTGCCTCTGGAGACGGCGGCAGGTAAAGGCGAGGCGATCGTCGTCACGATTCCGGCGGCGGTCCCTATGACGCCCGCGGCGGCGACGGCCGATCCGGCGGCAGCGGCGCCGCCATGAGTCCGGCCGCGGCGCCAGAGGACGATCTGATCGACGCGCCAGTCGATGCCCAGATCGACGCCTGTCTCAACGCCGACGCGCCGGTGAGTTTTTTCCTGCTCGCCGGCGCCGGCTCGGGAAAGACACGTTCGCTTGTGCAAGCAATCGATCGGTTCCGCCTCAAACATGGGGAGCGGCTGCGCGTCCGCGGGCAGCGCTTTGGGGTGATTACCTACACCAATGCCGCCTGCGACGAGATCAAGGAGCGTCTGAAGTTTGACCCGCTAGTCGTGGTGGCGACGATCCATAGTTTCGCATGGTCGCTGATCGGCGGGTATAACACGGACATCAAGGCTTGGATCAGAACACGGCTGCGCGCCGATATCGAGGAATTGCGGGCGGCGCTCGCCAAGGGCAAGCCGGGCACGAAGATCGAAATCGAGCGGCGCACCGAGATCGAACGCAAGGAAAAGCGGCTGGCCGCGCTCGATACTATCAAGGCGTTCACCTATAGCCCGACCGGGGACAATCGCGGGCGCGACGCCTTGAACCACAGCGAGGTCATCGGAATCACCGCCACGTTTCTTCGGGAGAAGGACGCACTGCGGCGCATCCTGATCAATCTCTATCCCTATCTGATGATCGACGAATGCCAGGATACCAATCGCGATTTGCTGGAAGCGCTGCTCAGCGTCCAAGCCGCCTATCCCAAGGAGTTCTGCCTGGGCCTGTTCGGCGACACCATGCAACGGATCTATATGGACGGCAAATCGGACCTGCCCGCCGGCCTGCCCGCGACATGGCAAAAGCCAGCCAAGCAGATGAATCACCGCAGCCCGGAAAGAGTCGTGCAACTGATCAACAAGATCCGCGACGCGTCCGATAAGCAGGTGCAGCGGAATCGCTCAAACAAACCCGGCGGCAAGACGCGCCTCTTTGTGTTGCCGCGCACCACGGCGGACAAGTTTCAAGCCGAAGCCGGGATTGCCACGCGCATGATGGACATTACCGGGGACAAGGAATGGGACCCGGCCAAGCGCAACTTCAAGACCCTTACTCTTGAGCATCACATGGCCGCGCGCCGCATGGGGTTCTCCGCGTTCTTTGATCCTCTCTACGCCGCCGACCGCCTCAAGACGGGCTTGCTCGACGGCTCGCTCGCCGGCCTCGGCTTTCTCCTCACGGAATTTCTTCCTCTCGTCGAGGCCGTGCGTCGCAACGACACCTACGCCGCGACCGCGGTGCTTCGGATGCTGTGCCCGGTGTTGGACGCGGCCGCCTTGAAGAAAGCGGGCACGGATCAAGTCAAAGCGCTCCAGAGTGTGAACGCGGGCGTCAAGACGCTTGCGGGCTTGCTGCAAGGACACGAGGCGGCGTCGTTGCTCGATCTTCTCGCCTCGGTCCACGCCGGCCGCCTCCTTGCGATCCCCGATGTGCTGTTGCCCTTCGTGGCGTCGCGCGCCGTTGAAGACCAAGGCGGCGAACGCGATCCCGAAGCGGACGCCTGGGCGCAAGCCCTGGTGGCGCCATGGACGCAGCTGGCGGCATACGGGACCTACATTACCGGCAAGGCGCCTTTCGATACCCATCAGGGCGTCAAGGGCCTCGAATTTCCGCGCGTGATGGTCGTGATCGACGACGAGGAAGCCCGCGGATTTCTTTTCAGTTACGACAAGCTTCTTGGCGCCAAAGAGGAAACCAAGGCTGATCGGGACAACCGGGCGGCGGGAAAGGACACCAGCATCGATCGGACACGCCGGTTATTTTACGTGACGTGCAGCCGGGCAAAGGAGAGTCTTGCCGTCGTCCACTACACCGACAATCCGGCTGCCGTCGCCGCCAACGCCGTGAACCAAGGCCTGTTCCAGGCCGACGAAGTTGAGGTCGTCTCTTAAGGGACTGTGGTGGCTTGGTGCGGCAGCGCGCCCGAAGTGTCAACGCATGGCGACGATGCCGCGGCACGCCGGAAAGGATGAACATCCCCAGATTTTTTTCGCCTACCTTCGGGCCGCGCTTTGCCGCGCGGGCAACCATCATTTTGCCGCAGTCGGGACAGGTCGGGGCTGCGGCGGTGGGAGACGGTTGCGGTGCCGCCGCAACGGGCGGCGCGGTGTCCAAGGGTGTTTTGCGCACGGCGGCGATGAGCGACAGCAGCGCAGGACCGTCGACCAGTTCAACTCTGGTTTCCGCCGCAAATTGCCGGGCATCGGCCGTGTAGGACCCGCTGGAGACAAAGATCGCACCCTCCGCCTTTTCGGACGCCATGAGGCCATAGAGCTCCCGTATGGCGGAAACGCCGACTTTCCGGGTTTTCCATCGCTTACATTGCACCAATGTCGTGGCGCCATCGCGCCGCAAACGGAGATCAATACCGCCGTCAGCGCCGCCGCCGCCGTTTTCAACGACGGCGTAGCCTTGGCGGCGGTAGGCTTCTCCCACGAGGCGCTCGAAATTCTGCCAGGATAAATTGCGCACGCCCTCAAGATCGGACTGCGCGTCCAGGAGTCGGCGACGCCGAGACGCGTTGATGGCTGCCACAAGCGAGAGCAGGAGGAATGGTAGGGCGACAAAATGCGCGTGCTGTGCCAACAGGCGAACCAGCACATTGAGCCCGGCCAGCGCGGGGCTTTCGGCACGGATGAAAGATGGCGCCAGCTTGCACGCGCCATACACCATGAGGGCAACGGCGATGCTGACCCACCACGGCGCGGCGGCAAGAGTTTCTGCAAGACTTCGTTCCCGCCGTGCCACCTTACGCCTCCTCGGATCGTTTCAGGCGCCTCGATATCCCTTCCATCCCCATACTCATGGCTCGGCAACAATATTGATCCAAAACTGCGGCGGAATGGGCATCCTGTGGTGGCGACACGCCGTGAGAACGATAGGCCAATAGCCGGTAGCAATCGCCGACAAAGCAGCGAAATCTTTCGATTGTTCGCACGCCTCTTTCACGGTCTTCAGCAGATCGCGGCCAGTGGCGGTAAGCGGCAAATCACAAAGGGCCACGCCATGGTCGCGTGCTCCGAGATATAGCCCATCCTCCGTCGATTCATCCGGCATCCATAGCTGAAGCGTGCAATGCTGTAGTTCACTGGCTTTAAGCGCTACGAGCTTGTCTATCGCATCGTGATTCTTATATGCGGCTAAGTACGCGGTGAGCAAAGGTATCAGGATTGAGGCCGAAGTCGCCTCCTTACGATATTCCTCAGTTCGCTCCCGCGGATGTGCGATTAAGTCTCTATATTCAGTAAACACACACGGATATTGACCATGCCCCTGAGTGGTCAACACGAGGTAGTTGGTTATTCCTTGAAGCCACGCCTGCTCATCATTTTGGTTACCATTCACGAGATTCATCAGCAACAGAAACAACGAAATGTCGATTGCTTGTTGATCCTGGAGCGGAAGAAAAAGCGCCTGGTTGCTGTCGATAAGTTGACACCCCATCTCGGCCCATCGTGCAATTTGCGACTGAACCTTGGCCTTCCATGTCGGGTCTGATCCGCGCTCGGTAAGCCAGCGGACCCATAGACCGGTCAGCGCGATACGTCCCAGCAGATCAAATAGTTTGAGATTCACATCGACCGGAGAACGAGTCTGAACCGCCATGGAGAGAGCATCGCGCTTAGCGACGTGGGGCAGAATTTTTCGTTCTAATAACTCAGACGCAATTGCGAGATGCAGCTGGATTGTATAGTGCAGCACAAGGGTGAGCGCCTTATTTGTGCCCTTCTGTTTTTTTCCGACATATCGACGCAAGAACTCCCAAATGTTCAGAAGTACCAATTCGCTGCAACGATACGGCGCTTCGACGTTGGATACGTCACGCGCCCAGACGAATAACACCCATAGCGCTATGTAAATTTGACGCGCAGCCCTGATGCGCTCTTTGTCACCATTTGCCTTTTTGCATAGTTCGGAAATCAGTCTGCTGAAATGTTGATATGCAATGTCGGGCTCATCGACGAGAGCCACGGCCTTTTGAAAGTGCGACCTCAGTGACTTGGGCATGATTTCTTCGCGCAACACGCCCTGGAGAAGAAGACCTGCAAGTTTGTCGCCATTCCACTCGTCAAATGAGATTTTCTTCGTCGAATGTCGCTTCATGTAGCCGGTCACGGTGCCGCGCACCTGTTCCTGCATATCGCCGCCGAACACCAGGCAGATAACGATCTTCAGCTTCTGATAGCGCTTCGGTATTTTGTTTGGAATATATGCGTCCAGAATTTCGTTGAGCGACGAGCGAAGCGCTTGAGGCGTTCCATCCCAGGATGGGCGGGTCAGGTCGCCTTGTTTCACGGAGAACAGAAAGACCTTGCGCTCTCCGTCGTCGTCTTTTCCAACGGCAGCAATATCCACACCCGCCTGTGTGGTTCCGCGCTGCGGCCGGGAGTAAACCGTGAATCCGAGTTCGCTCAAAAGATCCGGCAGGATCGCATCGAGCTCCTCGCGTTCCTTTAATGAAGCGAGATAGTTCCGGAAGAGCAGCTTCATTTGAACTTCTCGACGCGAAATATACGAAGCATGTAATCCAGACCAACCGGGTCGTATATTTCGTGGCGCGGGATCTCCATGAACGTGCTGAACGGCTTGAGATCCATCTTCACCGCACGTTGATTGCCATCGGGATCAGTGACATAGGTCAAGGAGCGCTTGCCATACAAAATCGTTGATCGGTGGACCAGATTCAAAAAAACGGACTTGCTCTCGGCGAGTTTCTGAGCGTCCCGCATCTGATCGTGAATGCGTTGCCGCTCGACGTTCCGTTTGTATTCGGACGGATGGAGTTCCTTGATAGTGCCTACGGAGTCCAAATCGGCATAAAACGACTTGTCGCGAGCGAGTGCGGCTTGAACGGGCTCGTAGGCCAAATCCGTGGGTGGTACGCCTTTTAGATAATCCTTAGCGCTTCCGCCGTAGTTAATCAGGATCGGATCAAAGAGATAATCGGTTGCAGCCTTCACGGCGTCTGCATCCCCACCACGCAAAACTGAAACAAGGATGGAGCAACAGACAGTTGGTTTGACGAACAGAAATCCGATTGCCTTGCGACAGAGAAAAATTTGCTGACCAACCGTAAGCCTGAGCGGCTTTACCGTACTGTCAAAGACTCCATCTTCCTCCGGGCCGATCAACTTCGGCACATTCTTGCATAGGGTAAGACTTCCCGAGAGAAACCAGCGAACGACCACCTCATAAAGCCGCTGCCGGTCACCGCTCGCCAGTTCGTGGCGCACGGAACTGAAATTCTCAATCGCCAATTTCTCGTCACGAAGTTTGGTTGTGAGGAAATCGAGCGCCAAAAGTTCCTTGTCGGTTCCCAGCAAATGCCGCAGGGCAACGTCGATCTCCCCAATCGTGCCACTATTGGCGGGATTCACTGCCTGTAGTGCGCTTAAGATGAGTTCAACATCGTCGCGGCTTAGCATTGCGCGATGAGACCACAGGATACGAGCCAGACCGTGAAGCGTCTCGGGACCGGGGTCCTTGGAAGCGAGTCCAATCAGACGTGAGATCGCCTCCGGCTTGGGCCCGCGTTTTAGAACCTCAAATCCACTTATCAATGCGTTGCCGCGCACCCGGTCGTCGGCAGAATCCGCGACATAGGGCTCTAGAGTCTCGAAAGACCTTTGTATGGTTTCGGCGTCGGTGAATGTCATGCCGCCTAGGGCGGCCATGCCAAACAGCCGGCGCTCATCCGGATAAGCCATTATAAAGTCGACAGCCGCGGCCGCATCGTTGGCCGCTCTCAACGCGAACGTGACAAATTGCTTTGCCAAAGGATCACCGGCCCTGGCGCGGGCGATGACCGCGGCACCTTCGTCGGGGTTACTTTGGCACCATAAGTGAAAGGCCCGGTTCGGTTCATTGGAGGCAAGGTCTGCGCCGCCCTTCTCAACCAGGATGCGGCAGCATTCCATAAGTGGGACGGCAGTTGTTTTTAGCTGCGGAATAGCCTGACAGTAGAGATGCTGAGCTGTAAAGAAAGCTGGTCCACCCACGCCACCGAAGGCCGCCTGCGATGGTACGGCAACCAGGTCGATGTCGCCCCTATTATGCAAGGCCACGCAGCGCGCGGTGAAAAGCGCATCCCCATTGTCGCCCTCGTGAAACCGCGCGAGTTCACTTGCAAGCTGCCCGGCGTGGAACGTGCGAACGATGTCTCCCTCGGATGGAATGGCTGCCAACGGCATTGAACTGCTTATTCGTGAATATGGCCCCGGTCGCTCGGATGTGCCTTCCTGAGGTCACCACCCCCGAGCAACCAAATATTCCCGCGAAGTGAGCTCAAATCAAACCGTCGCCAAACCTGGTCGACAACGTCCGAAGAAATCCGAATATGGATATTGGACACGTATTGGACACGCGGCTTGTCTTAGCCCGCATGCCCCTCGTAACCTATTGAAAACAATGGCGTCCCCACGGGGATTCGAACCCCGGTTA
Source organism: uncultured Rhodobacterales bacterium (assembly GCA_964576515.1). GTDB lineage: Bacteria > Pseudomonadota > Alphaproteobacteria > Rhodospirillales > Rhodospirillaceae > SHVO01. The sequence goes on along the minus strand of CAZNUW010000012.1, from coordinate 86,942 downwards.
CCGCCGTGAAAGGGCGATGTCCTAGGCCTCTAGACGATGGGGACGCTGTGGCGAGGCCGCCGAAGGAGCGAGGGTTTACCGGCTGGGCGGGAAGAAATCAAGCCCTGGTTCGCATCGGCGGGACACGAAAAAATCCGGTCTTTTCCGTTGCTTCCGGGGCACGGCCACGATAGAGAGCCCAAACGCCTTTCCCCACGTGCGGTGGTACCGGCATGACCCCCTCAACTGCCCGATCCTTTAAGGTCCGCGTCCGGATGGCCACCGAGGCTGATATCCCGGCCATTCAGGAAATCTACGCCTACTACGTGAGCAATACGACCGCCTCCTTCGAGGAGGATGCGCCCACGGTCGCGGAGATGACGGCCCGTTTCCAGAAAATCCAGGCCCGCGGCCTGCCCTACCTGGTCGCCACCAAGGGCAAGCAGATCATCGGTTACGCCTACGCCGGCCCGTTCCGGGAACGCTCCGGCTACCGCTACACCGTCGAGGATTCGGTCTATGTCGCCAAGGAGGCCCTGGGCCGCAACGTCGGAAACGCCCTGATGGTCGAGCTGATTGAGCGCTGCACCGCCATGGGTTTCCGCCAGATGATCGCCGTGATCGGCGACAGCACCAACGCCGCCTCGCTCGCGCTGCACAGCCGCCACGGCTTCTTCGTGGTGGGCGCACTCAGTTCCGCCTGCTTCAAATTCGGCCGCTGGGTCGATGCGGTGCTGATGCAGCGCATCCTCGGCGAAGGCGATTTGACGCTACCGCCCAAGGTGCCGGGCAAACGTTCAAAAAAGAAGCCGAAATAAAAAAGGGCCCCGTCCTCGGGGCCCTTTTCCGTTTCGCGCCGGTGACGCCGTCTATTGCAGCTTCACCTTTTCCGATACCAGCGCGGCGATATCCATGTACTGGAGGCCTGCGTTCTTGTTGCACACGTTGTTGATGGCGCCGACCAGTTGCGGCTTGCTGTCCACCGGCACTTCAAGTTCCGGCTGACCGAGGTTCTTGAAACCCTGGATGAACGCGAAGGCCCACAGTTCGGCGATGTCCGCGCGGTTGGCGTCGGCGGCCGCGCCGCTTTTGGCTTTCAGGTGCTGTTCGCAGGTGTAGCCGACGGGCGAGAAATCCGCCCCCGCCTTGGCCGGCATCTGCCTGTCAGCCTTCGCGAGCACCTGAAGCGATACGCCCAGGATATCTTGCGCGGCCCACTCGCGGCAGGTTTGCAGCAAGGTGTTGTCGAACGCATCGCCCGTCGCAGCGTCGTCGACCAGGTTCAGTTTTTGCGAGGCCTTGTAGTAGCCGGACAGATACCCGTGCATCCACACGCGCGCGATGACCGACTGCAATTTACCCGACGCGTTTTCACCGAGGCCGTTTGTATATTCCAGGCACGAGAATTTCGAACCGGTGAATTCCACGTCGGCGGCCGCAACCGGCGCCGCCAGCATCGCAAGCCCCGCAACGGCAACCGCCAAAGTCTTCAGAAAACGCATGTCTCTCCCCCTGTTTTCGCCGGTCCTGCCGGCCATTTTGATGGGTCACCGTGGCACGCCGCATGCGACCCCGTCAATTACCGGGGCCGCATGCCGCGGACCCCAAATTCAGTGCCGAAAGCGACCTATGCGCTGCACGGCGCGGCATCGTCGATCACCAGTTGCGCCTCCGTGCGGCCCTGCCAGGTGTCGGCGCGGATGGTGCCCGCCAAATGCAGGCGCGATCCGGCGGCCCGCAGCAAACCATGGCCCAGGTCGTCATCGACGCAATTGAAGGCGATGGCCTTCAAACGTCCGCCGCCGGCGCTGGACAAAATACACCGCACATGGCCCGAGCCGACGATGTCGGCCTTCACCACCCGCGCGTCGACGACGGCGAAACGCGGCTCGTCGTTGCCCGCGCCGAAGGGCCCGACACAGGACAACTCCTCGATGAAGGACGGCGTCACGGCGGATACGCTGACGGCGCCGTCGAGGTTCAAGGTCGGCATGATGTCGCCGCCCCGGAGCTGCGCGCCGATCTGCTCCTGCAGATATCCCGCGAAGGCGTCGATTTTATCAGCCGCGAGCGTGAACCCCGCCGCCATCGCGTGGCCGCCGCCATTCATGAGGTATCCCGCTTCGCGCGCCGCAAGGACCGCGCGGCCAAGGTCGATCCCCGGGATCGAGCGGCCCGAGCCCTTCGCCAGGCCGCCGTCCATGGCCACAACGCAGGTGGGCCGGTCGTAACGTTCGCGCAGGCGGCCCGCGACGATCCCAATCACGCCCGGGTGCCATTTTTCGCCGGCGGCGAAAACAAGCGGCGCGTTGTCGGCGCGGCTTTCCACCTGTTCGATGGCCTCGCGCAGAACGGCGGCTTCGATCTCCTTGCGCGCGGCATTGAACTCGTCCAGGCGCAGCGCCAGCGCGGAGGCCTCGTCCGGGTCGTCGGTGGCCAGCAGCCGCGTGCCGAGGTCCGCCTGGCCGACACGCCCGCCCGCATTGACGCGCGGACCCAGCAAATACCCGAGATGGAAGGCGCTGGGGGCGCTGTCGATGCGCGCGACGCGCGCAAGCGCGTTAAGGCCCGCGTTGGCGCCCTTCCCCAGCACGTTCAGACCTTGCGTGACGAAAGCGCGGTTCAGCCCTGTGAGTGGAACAACATCGCAGACGGTGCCCAGCGCCACCAGATCGAGCCATTGGCGCAGGTCGGGTTCCGCCCGGCCGTTCGCGGCATACCAGCCCGCGTCGCGCAAAGCCCGGTTGACCGCAACCACCAGCAGGAAGGCAACCCCTACCGCCGCGAGATGGCCTTGCCGGCTCGTACAGTCCAGGCGGTTCGGGTTCACGACGGCGCTGGCCGCCGGTAACGCCGGCTCGGCCTTGTGGTGATCGACCACGATAATATCGAGACCGGCGTCCTTCGCTGCGGCAAGGGGCTCGAACGCCACGATGCCGCAATCGACCGTGATTGCGAGGTCGACGCCCTGCGCGCGCAGTTTCAACAGCGCAGGCGTGTTGGGGCCGTAGCCTTCCGCCGCACGGTCCGGGATATAAACGGTGATGTCGGTTCCGATCGCGCGGAAAAACCGCGCCAGCAGCGCCGACGACGTGGCGCCGTCGACGTCATAGTCGCCAAAAACAGCAATCCGTTCGCCTTTTTCAAGCGCGCGCATGATGCGCGTCGCCGCACCGTCCATATCGGCGAATAGGCTGGGGTCGGGCATGAGCGCTTTGAGCGTCGGGCGCAAAAAATCGGCGCAGTCCTGTGTCGCGACGCCGCGCGCCGCAAGAACGCGCGCCACCGCGTCCGTCACGCCGGCCTGGCGCACAAGCTCGCTCACCAGCCCTTCGTCAACCCGCCGCAAGTCCCAGCGGCGACCTTGAAAGGATTTCGCAACGCCCAGAAACGATGTGGCGCCCGTGTTCACGTTAGGTGTGGTCGCCCTCGAAGCTGTGATGCGCTTCCACATAGCGCACCGTGCGGGTCTTCGAGCGCATCACCAGCGAATGGGTGATCGCGCCGCCATGGAAACGGCGCACGCCCTTCAGCATCGCGCCGGTGGTGACGCCGGTGGCGGCGAACATCACATTGCCCTTGGCGAGGTCGAGCATGCCGTACTTGCGATTGAGATCGCTGATGCCCCACTTGCGGGCGCGGGCGACTTCATCGTCGTTGCGGAACAGAAGCTTGCCTTGCATCTGGCCGCCGATGCAGCGCAGCGCCGCGGCCGCCAGCACGCCTTCCGGCGCGCCGCCCGAGCCGACATACATGTCGACACCGGAATCCGGTTGCGCGGTCGCGATGACGCCCGACACGTCGCCGTCGGTGATCAGCATGATGCGCGCGCCCGCCGCGCGGACCTTGGCGATAAGTTCGGCGTGGCGCGGGCGGTCGAGAATGCACACCAGCAGATCTTCCACGTCGGCATTCTTCGCCTTGGCAAGGTTCTTTAAATTCACTTCGGGCGGATTATCGATATCGACGACGCCTTCCGGCAGACCGCCGCCGACGGCGATCTTGTCCATATAGACGTCCGGCGCATTGAGGAAGTTGCCGGACTCGGCCATCGCAATAACAGCCAGCGCATTGGCCCCGCCCTTCGCGGTGATGGTGGTGCCTTCCAGTGGATCCAAGGCGATATCGACCTTCGGGCCCTTGCCGGTTCCGACCTTCTCGCCGATGTAGAGCATGGGCGCCTCGTCGCGCTCGCCCTCGCCGATCACGACGGTGCCTTCGATATTGAGGCTGTTCAGCGCGCGGCGCATAGCGTCCACAGCCGCCTGATCGGCCTGCTTCTCGTCGCCGCGCCCCACAAGGCGGGACGCCGACAATGCGGCCGCTTCGGTCACGCGCACGGCCTCCAGGGCGAGGTTGCGTTCCAGGACGTTGTCGAACGTTGCATCAAGCTGCAGCGACATGAGGCTCTCCGAAATATCTTTAAATCAGGGTGTGGAGCGCATTTTAGAAAGGCGCGCTCCAGCTAGGCAACGATTAACCGTTAAATTTCTCGATGCGCATCATGTGGGGCGGCTCAACCAGCGCCGCATTGGCCTGCAACCGCTTGAGTGCGCGCAACAGTGGCGCTTCCTGGGTCTCGTGCGTGATGATGACCACGTTCACATTCGCCGCGTTGCGACCGCGTTGCAGAACGGATTCCATCGACACGGATTCGTCACGGAACGCCATGGCGATGTCGGCGAACACGCCCGGGCGGTCAACCACCAGAAGGCGCACATAGTATTCGCCCACATGTTCGGCGACCGGCACATTGGGAATGGTCTTCAACGACTGCGCCGGGATTCCAAACGTCGGCACCTTGCGCCCGGAGGCGATGTCCATCAGGTCGGCGACGACGGCCGACGCGGTCGGGCCCGCGCCCGCGCCGCGGCCTTCGTAAACCGAACGGCCAACGAAATCGCCTTCCGCCACGACGGCATTGAACACGCCCTCGACATTGGCGAGCGGCATGTCGGGCGTGATGAGGCAGGGATAGACCCGCTGCATCAACACGCCGCCATCGCGTTCAAGACACTCGGCGACACCAAGCAATTTGATCACGTAGCCGAACTCGTCCGCGTACTGAAGATCGAGGCTGGAGACGTTGCGAATGCCTTCGACATGCACGGCCTTGATGTCGACCGGCGTTCCGAAGGCCACACTGGTCAGGATCGCGAGCTTATGCGCCGCGTCGGTGCCGTCGATGTCGAACGAAGGATCCGCTTCCGCGTACCCGAGGTCTTGGGCTTCCTTGAGCACGTCGGCGAAGCTACGGCCGCTCGCGCGCATGGTGGTGAGAATGTAATTGCAGGTGCCGTTCAGGATGCCGGTGACCCGGCGGATCTTGTTGGCCGCCAGGCCTTCACGCAGCGCCTTGATGATGGGGATGCCGCCCGCGACCGCGGCCTCGAAATTCAACGACAGGCCCGCCTTCTCGGCCGACGTCGCCAGTTCAACGCCGTGATGAGCCAGCAACGCCTTGTTGGCGGTGACCACATGACGGCCGCGCGCGATAGCGGCAGTCACCGTCTTGCGGGCGATCCCTTCGGAGCCGCCGATCAACTCGACGATCACATCCGCATCGGCCTCGGCGGCCATCGCGGCGGCATCGTCGAACCACGCCACGCCGTCCAGCGGCACGCCGCGGTCCTTCTTACGATCGCGCGAGGCAACCGCGGTGACCTGAATCGAACGCCCGCAGCGCGCGGCGATTTCCGCGGCGTTGGTGTGCAGGATTTTCAGCGCGCCCGCGCCGACCGTGCCGAGACCGGCAATCGCAACCTTGAGCGCGGACATTACGAGGCCGCCCGCTGACGCTCGGCGCGTTCCAAAACCTGACCGGCGGACCCCAGGAAGGTGCGGATATTGCGCAAGGCCTGGCGAATGCGGTGCTTATTCTCCACCAACGCGATGCGCACGAAGCCCTCGCCCGCTTCGCCGAAACCGGTGCCCGGCGCAACCGCGACCTTGGCCTCGCTCATCAGCAGTTTCGAGAACTCGAGCGCGCCGAGATGCTTGAAGGGCTCCGGGATCGGCGCCCAGGCGAACATCGAGGCCTCGGGGCTCGGGATATGCCATTGGGCCTGGCCGAAGCCTTCGATCAGGATGTCGCGGCGTTCCTTGTAGATCGCACGCGCTTCGGCCACGCAGTCCTGCGGCCCGTTCAGCGCGGCGGCGGCGGCCACCTGGACCGGCGTGAAAGCGCCGTAGTCGAGATAGGACTTGATGCGCACAAGCGCGTTCATCAGGACCGGGTTGCCCGCGGCGAAACCCACGCGCCAGCCCGGCATGCTGTAGGTCTTGCTCATCGAGGTGAATTCGATGGCGATCTCTTTCGCGCCCGGGATTTGAAGGATCGACGGCGGCGGACGGCCGTTGAAATAGATCTCCGCGTAAGCGAGGTCCGACAGGATCCAGATGTCATGGTGGCGGCAGAAGTCGACGACCTGACCGTAGAAGTCGAGGTCGGCCACCAGCGCCGTCGGATTGGACGGATAGTTCAGGATCAGCGCGACCGGCTTCGGCGTCGAGTTCTTCACCGCGCGATCCAGCGCGGCCATGAACTCGGCGTCCGGCGTGCAGGGCAGCGACCGGACCGAACCGTCGGCGATGATGAAGCCGAACGGATGGATGGGATAGGCCGGGTTCGGCGACAGGATCAGGTCGCCCGGATTGGTGATGGCCGAGGCGAGGTTCGCCAGGCCTTCCTTGGACCCGAGGGTGACGCACACCTCTTTATTCATGTCCAAGGTGACGCCGAAACGGCGTTCGTAATAACTGACGAAAGCCTTGCGCAGACCCTTGATGCCCTGCGAGGCCGAATAGCGGTGCGCCTTCGGGTCTTGGGCGACTTCGGTCAGTTTGTCGATGATATGCTGGGGCGTGGGCAGATCGGGATTGCCCATCCCAAAATCGATGATGTCCTCGCCGGCGGCGCGCAAGCGCGCCTTCATCGCGTTCACCTCGGCGAACACATACGGCGGCAGACGTTTGATACGGTTGAACTCGGTTTTCATCGGAAAGCCTTCGAGATTTGGGTGCCCGTTATGCGGCAGCCGCCGCATTTCCACAATTGTCCTGAAATCGCACGGCGATTTTAGGACAATCCCCGGGAGGGAATGGCGAAGCGGAGTCGCCCCTCCACCACGTTAATAGCCTACTATTAACTTCCGGTGGGAATACGATTTGCCGGCGCCGGTCCGGCCGCGGGCTTTGCGGGTGCGGCATCGGCCTCGGGCGGGCGCGGCGGCGGGGCCGCCTCAAGCCGGGTCGTATCCGGCGCAGGCGCCGGTTCTTCCACTGTGGGCGCCGGGGCGGCGCTGGCGACATAAGGACGCACGGTGACCGGCAGTGTCCGGCCGCCCAGGTCCGAATGACGGGCATTGGCGAGATCGGCGATCAGGCCGCGCCGGGCCTCCTCGCGCTCCTCCGCCGTCGACGCGGGCGTCGGGGCGGTGGCCGGCACGGTGTTCACATCCGGCGGGCTTTGATCGGCCGCGGACGGGATCATGAAGCGGGGCGCGGGCGCGGCGCCAAAGCTGGAGGCGGCCGACGGCGCGGAGGCGTCGGCGGGCGCCGCGGCGGCCGGGGCCGGCGCGTTCGCGGCCACTTCATCGTCGGAGGCGCAGGCCGCAAGGGCGAGCACGGCGCACGCGGCCGTCGCCGCAAAGAACATCCGCCGGACATCACGACCTTTAGTCATATTTTTCATAACCTTGCGCGCCACTGTTCAATTCAGAATTGCAAATCGCCGAAGCCTGAGCCGCCTAGACAGGTCCGGTGGCCCCACTTATGCATACTCAAGGCTCTAAGTACCACAATACATAATACCCTGGGAGGTGTTCCAACCTCCAGGGCGGGATGAAAAATGCCGAAGCAAAACACCCCTTCGCCCGAAACGCCCGCGGCGGATTGGCCGGCGATCATGACCGACATCGCCCAGCGCTCGCAGACCCTGGTCCAGGACTTCGTGGCCCGGAGCGCGAGCGACCCAGCCGCGAGCGGCATCGGCATGGCGGACGCGGCGAATGTCGGCGCGGCCTTCCTCGAACTCACCTCGAAGATGCTCGCAGAGCCCCAGAAGCTCATAGACGCCCAGATCGACCTGTGGCGCGGCTATATGGAGCTGTGGCGGAACGCCACCTTGCAGGCGCTGGGGCATCAGACGCCGGCGGACGCCGACGCGGGCGACAAGCGGTTCAGCGATCCCGCCTGGCAGGAAAACCAGATCTTCGCTTTCATCAAACAGTCCTACCTGCTCACGACCCGTTGGATGCAGGCCACCGTCGCCGACGTCCAGGGCCTGGATCCGCACACCAAACACAAGGTCGAGTTTTTCACGCGGCAGTTCGCCGACGCCCTCGCCCCGACCAACTTCGCCATGACCAATCCGCAGGTGCTGCGGACCACAGCGGAGACCAAGGGCGAGAACCTCATCAAGGGCCTGCAGAACCTGCTCGACGATCTGGAAAAGGGCAAAGGGCGCTTGCGCGTCTCGATGACCGATGAAAGCGCGTTCGAGGTGGGCGTCAACGTCGCCGCGACCCCGGGCAAGGTCGTCTTTGAAACGCCCTTGATGCAGTTGATCCAGTACACCCCGACTACGTCGGCCGTGAAAGACACGCCGGTCGTGATCATCCCGCCCTGGATCAACAAGTTCTACATCCTGGACCTTCGGGAAAAGAACTCGCTGGTGAAGTGGCTGACCGACCAAGGCTACACCACCTTCATCGTCTCGTGGATCAACCCGGACGCCGCCTTGGCCGGCACGACCTTCGACGATTACATGCTGAAGGGCGCGATCGCGGCGAAGGACGCCGCGCTGAAAGCCACCGGCGCGAAGAAGACCCATATGGTGGGCTACTGCATCGGGGGCACGCTGCTTGCCGGATCGCTGGCCTATCTGAAAAGCAAGGGCGACGACAGCGTCGCGACCGCCACCTATTTCGTGACGCTCACCGACTTCAAGGAACCCGGCGACCTCGGCGTCTTCATCGACGAGGAGCAGATCGCCGGGATCGAACGGCGCATGGAGGAGACCGGTTACCTCGACGCCGCCGACATGGCCATGTCGTTCAACATGCTGCGCGCCAACGACCTGATCTGGTCCTTCGTGGTCAGCAACTACCTCCTGGGCAAGGAGCCCTTCCCGTTCGATCTGTTGTACTGGAACGCGGACTCCACCCGCATGCCCCGGGCGATGCACAGCTTCTATCTGCGCAAGATGTACCTCGAGAACAAACTCTCGACGCCCGGCGGCATTTCCCTGGGCGGCGTGCCGATCGATCTGCGCGCGATCGACGTGCCCACCTACATGATCAGTTGCCGCGAGGATCATATCGCGCCGTGGAAATCCACGTTCTCGGCCACGCAGTTGTTCAGCGGGCCGACACGGTTCGTCCTGTCGGGCTCGGGCCATATCGCGGGTGTGGTGAACGCGCCGGTGGCGAAGAAATACGGGTACTGGACCAACGACAAAACCAAGTCCGTGAAGAAACCACAGACGCCGGACGCCTGGCTCGACGGCGCCACGGAGCACGCGGGATCGTGGTGGACCGACTGGGACCGCTGGCTCCGGCCGCAATCGGGCGCGGACGTGCCCGCCCGGCAACCCGGCGACGGAAAACTCAAAGCCATCGAAGACGCGCCCGGCCGCTACGTCAAAGCCCGGGCGGTCTAAATCCGGCCCGATACGGCCCCGGTTCCCAATTGAACCGGCTTTCCGATTCACCCTACTCTGTTCGCAAGGAGGCCCGCGAAGGGCGGGTCCATGCATCGGAGGGGATTCGATGACGTCACGGCTCGCGGCGCGCTCTCTGCGCGCGGTTCTGTTCGGTTCCGTTTGTTTGATGGCCGCCGGCGCAACGGCGGCGGACGCCCCCACCAACAAGATGGACGCGGAAGTGTTGAAGCACTTCACCGCCGCCGTCCAATTCGACACCTCCGATCCGCCGGGGAACGAAAAGCCCCTCGCCGACTACCTCGTCAATGCCCTCAAAGCCGAAGGCATCGATGTGAAGACGTTCGCCGTGAAGGGTCAGGAGCATCGTCCCAATGTCATCGCCCGCCTGAAGGGCAGCGGCAAGAAGCGTCCGCTTCTGCTGATGGGACACACCGATACCGTCAACGTCGATCCGAAGAAGTGGAAACACGGGCCCTTCAGCGCGCATCGAGAGGGTGGATACATCTACGGCCGCGGCACGCTGGACGACAAAGACAACGTGATCGCGGCACTCATGACCATGCTCGACCTCAAGCGCCGCAACGTGCCGCTCGACCGCGACGTCATCTTCCTGGCGGAAGCCGGCGAAGAAGGCGCCACCCAATACGGCATCGAGTTCATCGTCAACGAACACCTGAAAGAGATCGAATCCGAGTTCTGCCTCGCCGAAGGCGGCAACGTTTCGCGCGAGGGCGGCAAGGTCAAGTTTGCTTCGGTGCAAACCTTGGAGAAGATTCCGCGCGCCATCGCCTTGAAAGCCACCGGCGTCGCGGGTCACGGCTCGGTCCCGCTAAAATCCAACGCCATCGCCCGCCTGTCGGCGGCGGTGGCGAAGGTCGCCGATTGGCAGGCGCCCATCATCCTCAATGAAACGACGGCCGCTTATTTCGAGCGCCTCGCCACACTCTCGTCGCCGGAGGATGCCGCCCGTTACCGCGCGGTGCTCAAACCCGACAGCCCGGAAGGCAAGGCCGCCTTCCAATACCTCCTGGAGCATGAGCCGCGTCATGCCTCGGTGCTGCATACGTCTTTGTCGCCGAACATGTTCAACGGCGGGTACCGCGTGAACGTCATCCCGTCGGAAGCCAGCGCCACGGTGGATACCCGCGTGATCCCCGACGACGATCCCGAGGCGCTGCTGAATGAAGTGCGCAAGGTGGTCAACGATCCCGCCGTCGAGGTGAGCTGGGCTCCGCGCAACATCCGCCCGGCCGGCACGTCGCGCTTGAATACCGAAGCGTTCCAGGTGATCGAGACGACCTTCAAGAAGCACTATCAGACCATCGTGCTGCCGACGATGAGCACGGGCGCGACCGACATGGCTTACCTGCGCGCGAAAGGCATCCAGTGCTACGGCGTCGGCGCGGCGATCGACGAGGAGGACGGCCCGCTCGGCTACGGCATCCACAGCGACCAGGAACGCATTGTGGAAAGCGAGCTGTACCGCTTCGTGCGATTCCACATCGAAGCGGTCGAGACGCTGGCCCGCGCGAAGTAGAAACGAGCCCGCATCAAACGCGGCGCGCGTTCGCCCACGCGCCGCGTTTCTTATTTCTTTCACATGTCCGTCATGCGGACGAAATCGACCGCGCGTAAATACTGCGCCCGCGAAGGGTTCACTTCGGGCGGAGTTATATGATCGGCGCCCCACTCTCCCGTCGCCGGCTCGTCACGGGCGGCGCCGGCGCGGCGGTTCTCGCGGCAAGTCCGGCAACGATTGCCGGCAGCCCTGTGCCTCTTACGCCCGCGCCGCGGCGCATCGCTTTCGGCTCCTGCGCGCATCAGGACAAAGAGCAGCCCGTCTGGGATGCGATCCTGGAAGCGAAGCCCGATCTGTTCATTTTCCTCGGCGATAATATCTACGCCGACACGCGCGACCTCGCGACCCTGCGCGCGAAGTACGCGAAGCTCGCCGCGAAACCCGGCTTCAAGAAACTGCGCGAGACGGTTCCCATCCTCGCGATCTGGGACGATCACGACTTCGGCGAGAACGACAGCGGCTGCGACTACCCGCTGAAAGACGCCTCGCGCCAGGCCTTCCTGGACTTCTGGCGCGAACCGGCCGCTTCCCCGCGCCGGACCCGCGACGGCATCTACGATGCGCGGATGTACGGCGGACCGGGCCAGCGCCTGCAGATCGTCATGCCGGATTTACGCAGCAACCGGACCGCGTTGCGCACCCTCGATCTCGGGGACCAAGGCTATGGCAACTGGGCGAAGGCGAAGGAGGCCGCGGGCCTTCCCGTGCCGGGCCCGTGCGAACGCAATCCCGACCCGAACGCAAGCATGCTGGGCGACGCGCAATGGGTCTGGCTCGAGGATCAGATGCGCGCGCCCGCCGACATCCGCATTCTCGCCTCAAGCCTCCAGGTCGTCGCCGACTTCCCCGGCTGGGAAGCGTGGATCAACTATGCCCGCGACCACCAGCGCCTGATCGACACCATCCGCCGCACCCGCGCCGACGGCGTCGTGTGCATCAGCGGGGACACCCACTACGGCGAGATTTCCAAACTCGATCTCAACACGCCCTACCCGCTGTGGGACGTGACCTCCAGCGGACTCACGGAAGTCTGGCCGGTGCTGCCGCCCAACGAGAACCGCGTCGGCGGTTCGGTGCGCGAAGTGAACTTCGGATTGATCGATATCGACTGGCGCGGCGCGGCCACGTCCTTGACGCTGCAGGTGTGCGACGTGAACGGCACGCCGAAGCTGATCCAGCGCGTGAACAGCGCCGACCTCAGACCGTCTCAGGTCTGACGCCCGGCCAGGAGTTCGTTGTAGCCCCGGCCCAACTCGACGTAACGCGTCACCGCTTTGGAAAACCCATCCAGTTCTTCCGGCTTCACGTCGCGCGTGTAACGCGCGGGCGACCCCGTCCACATCTGGCGGCTCAAGACACGTTTGTTTGGCGCGATCAGCGCGCCGGCGGCGACCATGCCTTCGCGTTCCACGACAGCGCCATCCATCACGGTGGCCCGCATCCCGACGAAGGCTTTGTCTTCGAGGGTGCAGCCGTGGATGGTCGCCATATGGCCGATCAGGACATCCTCGCCGATGACGGTGGGATGGGTCTTATAGGAAACGTGGACGACGGTGCCGTCCTGGATATTGGTGCGGGCGCCGATGCGGATCGAGTTTACGTCGCCCCGGATCACGCAGTTGAACCACACGCTCACGCCGGAGCCGATCACTACGTCGCCGACGATCACCGCGCCCGGCGCGATGAAAGCGTCGGCGGCGATGGTGGGGCTGACGCCCCGCCAGGGCAGAATGATGGGCGCGATCATGTATGCGAGGCTACGCGAGCCCGGCGTCCTCGGGCAAGCCAAGCATGATGTTCATATTCTGAACAGCCGCGCCGGAGGCCCCTTTGCCGAGGTTGTCGAGGAGCGCGACAAGACACACCTGACTGCCCGATTCCGCGCCGAACACAAACAGCTTCAGCATGTTGGTATTATTGACGCCTTCCGGGTCGAGCGTCTTGAGCGCGCGGACCCTCTCGAGCGGCACAACCTCCACGAACCGTTCGCCCTCGTAGGCGTGCTGCAAGACATGATGCACGTCGTTCACCGACGGCGCGCCGGGCAAGAGCGAGAGGTGCAAGGGCACCTCGACGATCATGCCTTGTTTGTAGCGGCCCACCGCGGGGGTGAAGATCGGGCGCTCGCGCAAGGTGGAGTGTTTTTGAATCTCCGGCACATGCTTGTGCTGAAGCTCAAGCGCATAGATTCGGTAGGCGTCACGCGTATGGTTGGGCGCGCCTGCGTCTTCAAATTCGGCGATCATGGATTTCCCGCCGCCCGAGTAACCACTGACGGCGTTGATGCTGACCGGATAGTTCGCCGGAAGAAGCCCGCTCGCGACCAGAGGGCGCAGAAGCGCGTTCGCGCCCGTCGGATAACAGCCCGGGTTGGAGACACGCTTGGCCGACGCGATGCAGCCGCGGTGGCCCTTGTGCATTTCCGGGAAACCATACGTCCAGCCCTCGGCGACACGAAACGCCGTCGAGGCGTCGATCACCTTCGTCTTGTCGTTGGTGATGAAACCGACCGCCTCCTTCGCGGCATCGTCGGGCAAGCACAGCATCACCATGTCGGCGGCGTTCAAGAGTTCGGCGCGCGCGGCCGGGTCCTTGCGACGCTCCGGCGCGATCGACAGAAGTTCGATGTCCTTGCGGCCATCCAGACGCTGGCGCAATTCCAGCCCCGTCGTGCCCGCCTCACCGTCGATGAAAACCTTAGGCGCCATGCTCAGCCCCAATCCAAAGAACAACCGGTCCCTACATATGCCCGCAAAGACCGACCCTCAACTGACAAAAAGAAAGGGCCCCAACCGGGGCCCTTTCCGTGTACCGAAAAAGCTCGGTGTCGCTTAACGCTTCGAGAACTGGAAGCTACGACGCGCTTTCTTACGGCCGTATTTCTTACGTTCGACGACGCGCGGATCGCGCGTCAGGAAGCCGCCGGCCTTCAGGGCCGGACGCAGCGCCGGTTCGTAGTAGGTCAACGCCTTCGAGATGCCGTGACGGACCGCGCCGGCCTGACCGGAGAGGCCGCCGCCGGTGACGGTGCACACGACATCGAATTCGTTGAGACGGTTGGTGACGGTGAACGGCTGGTTGATCAGCATGCGCAGCACCGGACGGACGAAGTAGCTTTCGACTTCCCGGTCGTTCACGATGATCTTGCCCTTGCCGGGCTTCACCCACACGCGGGCGACCGCGTTCTTGCGCTTGCCGGTCGCGTAGGAGCGGCCCTGCTTGTCGCGCTTGGGTTCGGCTTTCGCCGGAGCGCCCTGGGTGGCGGACTTGAGGTCAGCCAGAGTGGTTCTCGTTTCGGCCATGAGACCTGTCCTTCCCTTACGGCTTGTTCTTGCGGTTACGGCCGGCGATGTCGACCGTTTCCGGGTTCTGCGCGGTGTGCGGGTGTTCCGCGCCAGCGTAGATCTTCAGCTTCTTCATCTGACCGCGGGCGAGCGGGCTGTCCTTCGGCATCATGCGCTCGATGGCGCGATGCAGGACGCGTTCCGGATAGGCGCCGGAGAACGTGCGCTTCGGGGTGTGCTCTTTCAAGCCGCCCGGGAAACCCGAGTACCAATAGAAGACGCGCTGTTCGGCCTTTTTGCCGGTGAGCTTCACCTTCTCGGCGTTGATGATGATGACATTGTCGCCCGTGTCGATGTGGGGCGTGTACATGGCTTTATGCTTGCCACGCAGGATGCCGGCGACGATGGCGGCGAGACGGCCGAGAACGAGCCCATCGGCGTCGATCAGCAACCACTTCTTTTCCACGTCCGCGGGCTTAGCAGAATATGTCCGCATGAGATTAATCCTAAAGAGATGAGAGCCGTGGAGGCAAAACGCGCTTCTTCCGGCCCGAACGCGGCGCATTATCGCGATGAGCGTTCTGAAGTCAACGGGAAAGCCCTAAAAATCAGGGTTTTTTGAATACGGTATTATAATACCGCATCCAGACGCCAGGCATGCGGAAACCGCGCGTGTTTTGGGGTGCGGCTCAAATTGTATAAGAAAACAGGAGAAAAATGGGGCGAACGACGGGGCTTGAACCCGCGACATCCAGTACCACAAACTGGCGCTCTACCAACTGAGCTACGTCCGCCGCACTTTTGAACCAGCGCCCGGGGCTTGCCCCGCGCCTCTGATTCCATTCCTTTTTTGTAGAGCCGGGTTCCTAACCCCTTCCACCGGGGCCGTCAAGCAACCGCAGGAGCCACCCCCTCCCCGAACCCGGCCGCCCAGGATTGCCCAAGATTTGTTCACGGTGGTCCGTTCTTGAGCACACCCTTGCCGGCCCCCTGTCCGGAAACCGCCGAAAACGTGGGAATCATGGGGCGGAGGCGGCTTCCGGTAACTGGCACGGGTTTTGAAAGTAGAGGGGCACCGCGTTTCGAAGCCGACCGCTTTTGCGCGAGCTATTGCACGCGGGGCGCATGGAGGACGTAATGAAAAAGATCGAGGCCATCATCAAACCGTTCAAGCTCGACGAGGTCAAAGAGGCCTTGCACGAGGTTGGTTTGCAAGGCATCACCGTGACCGAGGCAAAGGGCTTCGGCCGGCAAAAAGGGCACACGGAACTTTATCGTGGCGCCGAGTATGTGGTCGATTTTCTCCCCAAGGTGAAAATCGAAATCGTCATGGACGACGCCATGCTCGACCGCGCGATCGAAGCGATCCAGAAAGCCGCCCACACCGGGCGCATTGGGGACGGAAAGATTTTCGTATACGGGATCGAGGATGCCATCCGCATCCGCACGGGAGAACGGGGCGCGGACGCTGTCTAACCCCCTAACCTTCCACTGAACCGCCGGCCTAAAAAAGCCGGCCAACAACCACCAATAAGAAGCTACAGCCCGATCCCAAACCGGGCGCACGCTTCCAAACCTCGCCTCCCGCAAGGAGGCAACGGCAACAACACGAAATGGCAGGAACAGGAACCATGGCCGACAAAAAAGCCAACGATCTGAAAAAAGTCCAAGACCTCATCAAAGAAAAGGAAGTGAAGTACGTCGACTTCCGTTTCACGAACCCCGCCGGCAAGTGGCAGCACACCGCGCAGTACATCGATACCGTTGACGAAGAGATGCTGACCGAAGGCATCATGTTCGACGGTTCGTCGATCTCGGGCTGGAAGGACATCTCCGAGTCCGACATGCAACTGAAGCCGGACCTGTCGACCGCCGTGATGGACCCGTTCACCGCGCAGCCGACGCTCGTCCTGTTCTGCGACACCTATGAGCCGGCCACCGGCCAGCTCTACAACCGCTGCCCGCGCGCCATCGCCAAGAAGGCGCTCGCGTACATGGAATCGGCCGGCGTGGGCGACACCGCCTACTTCGGTCCGGAAGCCGAATTCTTCGTGTTCGACGACGTGCGCTACTCCACGCAGCCGCACAACATGTTCTTCGCCTTCGACAGCGAAGAACTGCCGGTCAACGACGGCCGCAAGTACGATGAAGGCAACCCGGGCCACCGTCCGCGCGTGAAGGGCGGCTACTTCCCGGTCGCCCCGGTCGACCAGTGCCAGGATCTGCGCGCCGAGATGGTGTCGGTCCTCGCCGACATGGGCGTGCCGATGGAAAAGCACCACCACGAAGTCGCCCCGGCACAGCACGAACTGGGCATCAAGTTCGACACGCTGGTCAAGACCGCCGACCACATGCAGATGTACAAGTACGTCGTGCACATGGTCGCGCACTCGTACGGCAAGTCGGCCACCTTCATGCCGAAGCCGGTTTACCAGGACAACGGCTCGGGCATGCACGTGCACCAGTCGATCTGGAAGGGCGGCAAGAACACCTTCGCCGGTTCGGGCTACGCCGACTTGTCGGAAACCTGCCTGTACTACATCGGCGGCATCATCAAGCACGCGAAGGCCTTGAACGCCTTCACCAACCCGCTCACCAACAGCTACAAGCGTCTGGTGCCGGGTTATGAAGCGCCGGTGCTGCTCGCGTACTCGTCGCGCAACCGTTCGGCTTCGTGCCGCATCCCGTACGTCGCGAGCCCGAAGGGCAAGCGCGTCGAAGTGCGCTTCCCGGATCCGGGCGCGAACCCGTACCTCGCCTACGCCGCCATGCTCATGGCCGGCCTCGACGGGATCAAGAACAAGATCCACCCGGGCGACCCGATGGACAAGAACCTGTACGACCTGCCGCCGGAAGAACTCGCTCAGGTTCCGACGGTGTGCGGCAGCTTGCGCGAAGCGCTTGAAGCCCTGCAGGCCGACAACGCGTTCCTGCGCGCCGGCGACGTGTTCGACGCCGACTTCATCCAGTCGTGGATCGATCTGAAGATGGCCGAAGTGAAGCGTTTTGAAATGACGCCGCACCCGGTCGAATACGAGATGTATTACTCTGTTTAAGCTATTTTCTTTTTCCTATCAGTAACTTACATGGTTCTGCGTTAGACTTTTAGCGGGCAAGTAAGCCCACTAAAACCCTCGCAAAACCGCCATTTCCTAATCTGCAGTCTAACGCCCCGTAGCAGCCGCTGCGGGGCGTTTTTCTTTGCGCCCGCAGCTCGCTAATCTTGCTGTTTCACTTGGATGATACGCTGGGGCGTTGGGTTCCAAACAACATGGGGAAAGTCATGGCGAGAAGACGCAAGGGAGCCGTCCGAAAGGGAGTCGCGCGCCGCGAGTTCGATCTAGTTGCGGCGTGGTCTGTAGATCGACTTGGCCGGTCCCTCCAAGACTTGCTCGGAGTGCTTCAGGAACTTCACGCGAAGCGAGTGGACCTCTACCTTCATCAGCAAGGTCTCGACACGACTACACCGGCTGGGAAAGCGATGTTCCAGATGCTAGGCGTTTTCGCCGAGTTCGAGAGAGCCATCATCCAGGATCGCATTAAGTCAGGTCTGGCGCGCGCGAAGGCCGAGGGACGGCGGCTAGGGCGTCCGCGCGTCGGCCCCGAAGTAGAAACCGCAATTCTTCGCGAGCGTGCCAGCGGGAAAGGGATGCGCCGGCTAGCCAGAGATTTGAAGGTCGGCGTCTCGGTCGTTCAGAGGGTAATCAACGCGAGCCGCCGAAAAAGGGGCCGTACCGCCGCATGATGGGTGATTTCTTGGCGCAGCAAACCCACCTCCGGGTACTGCAAAACCGGTTCCGGGTGCGTCAGCGAGCGGAGCAAATATGGCGACCCGTACCAGCCTACGGAGAGGGCTCTTTTTCGAGAGCCCTCTACTACTTTCGGGCACCTGCGCCGAGGACGCGCGGTAAGAAAATCACCGGCCAGCCCTCCTTCTTCGCAAGCGTGCGGCCACGACGGGCGAGGACGTTGACGCTTTGGAGTTCCTTTTTGAGGCCGCGGAACTTTGTTTCAACCTCTGCAGGATCCCATTGCTTGATGAGGCAATAGACTAGGAATCCTGCATACCGCGACCAGTCACTGAGCGTTTTCTCAGGGAAGCAGATCTTCACAACTTCGAGCACCGCGCGGGATTCGCCTTTCGGCTTTCGATCAGCATTTTTTACGCTCCGCTTTATCTTACTACGGAGCGCCTTCCGCCAGTTGATGGCTTTCTGTCGCTCTGCCCTTTCAATAATTGCCAACGTGACACCCAACGCCTCAAGCAACGACGCCGTTTGCTCCGAACGTTTAGGCCCCGCGTTTGCAAGGGTTGTACCAATCTTTCGCAGTTGTGCCCCAAGCTGTTCGCCCGCGCTCGGCTTTTCCTTGCGCCGCGCTGGAGACGACGCTGGACGGACAGATGGCCGCCCGCCCAGCGCAGCAATTGCATGATCTTCCGTCATACCGTCCTCAATCGGCGGCCATTGTTGTCACGGCGGACACCGCGCATAACCAGTAATTCTTCCGGCCTGAATTTTGCCAGCCCGATGAGCCGCTGTAATTCGATTGAGGCGCGAACGGCAGATGATCCCGAAGACGTTCCATTACGTTTGGCACCTTTCTTCTGCCGGTCGGTCCAGCGGCGAGGGAACTGTTTAACGCAATAGGTCGCGACCCGCATTTCTGTTCCGTCCTTGATCCTCTTGATAACCAGCGGGCGCTTTCCTTTTACGAGATTCTTCTTGGGTTTAAGGGCACGTAATTCCTCGTAAGTGGCACCCGCCGCGATTCCATGGAAGTGAGGCATGAAGGCGTTCATATCAGGCTCCCACGCAACCTCGATCCAACCTATCAACCGTGCGCCCTGCGGCAACTCGCCTTGGAGGCGCTTCATTAGGCCGGCTTTGAAGCTACGAATTTTCCTCGGGTCGAAACCGTACTCCATCACATATTGGTGCAGGACCAAAGTCACGAACCGATAAGTCGAACGTTCCTCGTCACGAAGCGTGTACAAGGCTTCGCTGACCTGCCACCGCCGAAACCGGCGCATACAGATGGGGCACGCCATTGAACCGCAACGGCGGTTCCGTTGGCAAGCTTCCAACACATCCAGGAGCAGCCTAGCGCCGGCGATATGGAGAGGTAAACGGCGAAGCTGGTTAATACGTTTGGCCTTCTTACGATGGCACGTCTTCACGCTCTCGAAGTCATCCCAATGGTGGTTGGGGTCATACTTCTTCCGGATCGTGACGCGCCAATAGAATGGCGACCGCCTATTTCGTCTGAGTGGGGCGTCGCAAGTAAGCGGATGGGTGTTCCCCACATTGCTTGCGCCCGGTTCGACATCAATCTCGACTAGCTCGAAGTCGTCGTCTAATTCCGAACCAGATTCGTCCGAATGATGTTCCTTCACCATCCACGACGTGTGTGATGGACGTGGCGGTGCCTGTCGCTTTTTGGTCATGAAAATCTCCTGCTGATAATGGCCGCAGGAAGATTTACCGGGTTCGTTTTACTCGTTTTCGCAATACGGACTTTATTTCGTTTGACATAGCTATCGAGCGATTGTCGTCGGTTGCGAGGATTCAGAAGTGATGAGAATGGCCTGTGAGGGCCCTAGACCTGTCTATAGCCCGTATCGGTGCATGATTGAGGTGAGCGTATGCATACATACACTATGACCTCCCTTGCCCTAGCGCGTCCGTCCAGCCCCGTTTGGAAAATCCTCGTGATTTTCTATTTCGTCTCAGACGATACTGCTTGAGCGCACATCGTCTGGCACATTTTATAAAAGCTGAAAGCTGCTCTCACGCGCGGAGCTGTCGTCAGTCGTACTGAGCGTTCCCGTGCACACGGGCAGTCGGGGTAATCGCCACGTTCGTTTCAGACGATTTTGGTCCCGCAGCCGTCCGCCGTTCGAAAATCCTGTCCGGTAAAGGCTCAAGTTACTCCCACGTGGAGTTGGTTTAGCTGCGTGCAGAATCATGCCGATTATAAACGCGCCCGAGCGCGCTCGTCTTAATTCGTCTCAAGTTGTGTTCGCCTGTAATCGGGGAGGGCTCCGCGATGCCGAAGCCTAAACCGAGGTTCGTTCCCAATCCTCGGCCTTGGAACGAGTTCCAAGTCGCGGCCCGGCTCAATCGGGGTGTGGAGTGGTTCCGTAAACACCGGATGACGCTGGAGGTGGAGGGTTTCCCGCGAAAGGATCCTCTCCTGGACGGCTGGGACAGCAAAGCAATCGAGGAGTGGTTGGATCGTCGATCCGGCCTGAGCACCTCAACCCTTCTTAATGCAGAAACACAGGCTCTGGAGGCCGTCCGCCGTGCAAGAACAAATTAGGTATGTGACGGCGCGACCGTCTCTCAAAAATCCGAAGCGTTGGTATTGGCAGCGTCCGGGCCATCAGCTCGTCCGCCTGCCCAATGATTCAGTGCAGAGGGTCGCGATGGCCGACCGTCTCAATCGGCAGGCTGATGGTCTCGTAAACGCCGAAGGCAGCGTGGCATGGGTCGTCGAAACCTATCGCGCTTCCGACGAGTATGCCGGACTCGCGGAAGGAACCAAAAAGTACTATCGTCGTATGTTAGATGATACTGCCAAGATCACCCCTCACCTTCCGTTCGCTGCCGCGTTCACCCGGAGAACCGTGATCGAGTTTGTAAACGGCTACTCCAAAGGTATGCGGAAGCAGGCAGGTGCGGTCTTGCGAAACCTGTTTAACACGGCGATGTATCACGGGCACGCCATCGAGAACTGTGCTCGCGATCTTCGTATCCGTTCAAGCGGACGACGCAGCCAGGTCTTCAGCGATGCCGATGCAACGGCATGGCTGGCAGCCTGCGGCGAAGACAGCGCAATGGCGATGGCCTTTGCTTTGCTTCGATATACGGTCCAGCGACCCAACGACGTACTCTTGATGGAGTGGTCGCAATATGACGGTGACCTAATCAGGCTCAGGCAGCAGAAAACCAAGAAATTGGTCGAGGTACCCTGTCATACGGCATTGCGTGTGGCCCTGAAGGCGGCGCAGACAGGCAGTACGATCACCCGGATCGTGGACAACGGCGGACGCCCGCTGAGCTACACCCGGTTCAGTGAGCGGTTTCGTAAAATTGCGGATCGGGCGGGGCTCACGGTTCTACAAGCGCGCGATCTCCGTCGGACAGCCGCGGTAAAGATGGCTGAGGCCGGCGCGACTGAGGCACAGATTGCTGCAATTGGAGGCTGGTCAATTCAAGCGACGCGAGCGATCCTTGAGACCTACCTGCCCCGCAATGTCGAAATGGCACGCGAAGGTATTCGCCGCTGGGAGAAGAAGGAGAAGAAAGACAGGCTGAAAAAGGCTAACGTCGCACCCTAACTCTGTCTAACGCGCACTTTGCGTTTCAACAGCTTAGCGGCAGATGTAAAGTACGAGATGTACTACAGCGTCTAAGACTTCCTGCCAGAGCGAAGTCTTTGGGGCCCGGCTGGAAACAGCCGGGCCCTTTTTTATTGGCCCGGACGGACGCCGGAAAACTCACTTCACGATGTCAAAGAGCACGCGCGCAAAGGATGCGCCTTTGCCGATTTTCCGTGGGGCGTTTTTTTTGCCTGGCGCGTGAATTTTCCTCCCCCGGAAAATGGGGAATGTGGGGGCGCGAGTCGCCCCCGGAATGCTTGCCCGCCCCGAAGCCTTTCCCTTATCGTGACAGAAGGGACTCTGGGGGGATGGACCGTTGCTGAAACGATACTTGTGCGCTGGCGCGGCCCTGGCCGCCCTGACGGTTTCCTTTCAAGCCCAGGCCCAGCGCGCGAGCGAAAACGCGGTGACCTCCGCCGAGGACGCCTTCGGGGTTTCCATCGGCGATCAGACGGTGGGGCTCTATAGCGAGACCAGCGCCCGGGGCTTCAGCCCACAGCAGGCGGGCAATATCCGCCTCGACGGACTTTATTTCGACCAGCAGTTCATGCTGCAACGGATCGACGCCGGCACCACCATGCGCGTGGGCCTGACCGCGCAGTCCTATCCCTTCCCCGCCCCGACCGGCATCGCCGACATCCAGTTGCGCCGCCCGGCCGACAGCTTCGGCGGCAGCGTGGGGATGCAATACGGGGTTTATGACGCCGTCTCGTTCGACGTGGACGTGTCGGCGCCCATCGTGAAGGACAAGCTGGGCTTCTACGGCAGTGTCCAGCGTTCATGGAACAAGTACGACTGGCGCGCGAGCTACAATAACTGGATCGGCGCGGGCGCCGTGGAGTGGACGCCGTCGGACCGGGTCAACGTCCTGGGTTTCTATCACCAACTGAACGGCGTCGACGGCGAGGCGCAGCCCTTGATGTTCACCGCGGGCGCCTTCACGCCGCCCAAGTACGACCGCTCGGTGTACTTCGGCCAGGAGTGGGCGTCGCGCAACCGCGTGGCCCGGAACATGGGCGCGATCGCCGTTATTGAGGCGGGCGGCGGCTGGCGCGTCCGCGCCGGGCTGTTCCGCTCCGAGAACGACTTACAGGACGAGTTCATCCTGTTCTTCCGCAACGTGCAGCCCGACGGCTGGGGCACGCTGGACATCGTGCGCAGCCAACCGCAATACGCGGAGTCCTATTCCGGCGAGGTGCGCGCCTCGCGGACATACACGGAAGGCGAACGCCAGCACACGTTTCATGTGGCGGTGAAGGGCCGCGACGTGCTGCGCCTGTTCGGCGGCAGCGACACGCGCAGTTTCGGCGCGGCGCGGATCGGCGTCGTGAACGACGTGCCGGAGCCCACGTACACCCTGACGGCCCGCAGCCGCGACGATGTGTTCCAGGTCACACCGGGCGCGAGTTACATCGGCCAATGGAAGGGCGTGGGCGAACTGAGCGTCGGCGTGCAGAAAAGCATCTATAACCGCGAGGTCGATCAGCCCGGCCTTCCCGTCGCGGAAACAAAAAGCCGCCCGTGGCTGTACAACGGCACGCTCGCGATCAGTCTGGGCGCGGACGCGGTCGCCTATGCCGGTTACACGCGCGGGCTGGAGGAGTCCGGGATCGCCCCGGAGAGCGCCAGCAACCGCGGCGAGGCTCTGCCCGCGAGCCTCACCGAACAGATCGACGCCGGGATCCGCTATCGCATTAGCCCGCGCCTGACCTTCATCGGCGGCGTGTTCCAGGTGAAAAAACCGTTCTTCGAGCGCGACGCCGCCAACCTGTTCCGCGCCGTCGGCGACGTGAGTCACAAAGGGCTTGAGCTGTCGTTATCAGGCCAGGTTCTGCCCGGCCTCACGGTGGTCGCGGGCGCGATGATCCTGAAGGCGCGCATCGAAGGCGCGACGACGACGGCGGGCGTAATCGGCCCCGTCCCCATCGCGCGGCCCAACCGGAACTTACGCCTCAACCTGCAGTATGGACCGCCGGAATGGCGAGGTTTCTCGCTCACCGGCGCGGTGGTGCAGGACGGCGAGGTCTATGCCACGCGCGCGAACACCCTTAAGCTACCCGCGGCCACCACCCTCGACCTGGGCGCGCGTTACAATTTCCAGATCGGCGGACGGCGGGCGTCGGCCCGCGTTCAGGTGATGAATGTTTTGGCCGATTGGTCGTGGACGGTCTTGTCCTCGGGCGCTTATGCGCCGAACAAGGGACGGCGCGTGCAGGCCAATCTGGTCGCCGACTTTTAGAGAACGTGTCGAGATTTTGGGGAGAACAAGATGACAAAGACAAAACTGCTGACGGGCGCCGCCATCGCCACCGCGCTTTCCGTCGCCGCCGCGATGCCGGCCTTCACCGCCGCGCCCGTGTCGAAGGCCGATGAATCGCCGACGCCGCGCACCATGCAGATGAGCACGCCGTCGTTTGCCGACGGCGGCGACGCGCCGGAGAAACAC
Organism: uncultured Rhodobacterales bacterium; assembly: GCA_964576515.1. Taxonomy (GTDB): domain Bacteria; phylum Pseudomonadota; class Alphaproteobacteria; order Rhodospirillales; family Rhodospirillaceae; genus SHVO01. The sequence continues at coordinate 62,606 of CAZNUW010000012.1, read as the reverse complement.
ACCTGCCTCGCGAAGGAACCGGTGTCGCCGGGCTGGACGTGGATCGATCCGCCGACGTCGACGCAAACCTATGTGCTGATGTTCCATGTGCCGGACGTGCATCCGAACAAGGGCAAGGACGACAGCTTCCACTGGGCGGTGTGGAACATCCCCGGCACGGCGCGGTCGCTGCCCGAAGGCATCCCGGCGAAAACGCCGCTGGCGGACGGCTCGCAGCAGACCGTGCACAACGGCCATGTCGGGTATTCGCCCATGTGCGGCCGCCCGGGCAAGAAGCTGCACTATATGTTCGAGCTGTATGCGCTGGACACGAAACTGGACCTGAAACCGGACGCCGACCGCGACGACATCCTGAACGCGATGCACGGACATATCGTGGGCAAGAACGTCTATATCGGCCGTTTCAGCAAGCCGGGCCCCTTGGCCCCGGTCGCGGCCAGTTCATTCTAGGACAGAGAAACATGCGAGGGCCGGATGCCGCTTCGGTATCCGGCCTTGTTGTTTGAGAGATCATGCCCCGTAAATCGAAAGCGTTGACCGAGATCCTGCCGAAGCTGGAGCGAGGATTACGGAAAGAGAGCACCAACGTCGAGCCGGTGATCGACGGCGAGGAACTGGCGCTGACGCGCTTCCTGCGGCGCTCGAAGGTGGAGTGCACGTCGCACTCGAAGCCGGCGCTGGCGAAGCTGATCGTTGAGTTTCTCAGGCACCGGCGACGGCATTGAGAAAGAAAATGGGGAGAAAGAAAAAAGGCCCGGTGGTGACCGGGCCTTTTGTTTTTACTTCACCGCTTCGGGTGATTTCGTATCGCCGTCTTCGGTGTCGAGGCCTTCGTCCTCGCCTTCCTTCTTCGGCGCGGCTTTCGAGGGCGTGATGGTGAAGGACGGTTTGTCGTCGACGATGTCCACCTTCACATGGCCGCCGGTGATGAGGTCGCCGAACAGGAGGTGATCGGCCAGCGGCTTCTTGATCTCCTGCTGGATGACGCGGCCCAGAGGGCGGGCGCCCATGCGGGCGTCGTAGCCTTTGCGCGCCAGCCACAACTTGGCTTCCATCGTGAGTTCGATGGTAACGTTGCGGTCGGAGAGCTGACCTTCCAACTGCATGACGAACTTGTCGACCACGCGGCCCACCACATCCGGCGCGAGGTTGGCGAAGGTGATGATGGCGTCGAGACGATTGCGGAATTCCGGCGTGAACATACGCTCGATCGCTTCCTGATCCTCGCCGACACGGTTGTCGCGCTCGAACCCGATGGCGTTTTTGGCCAGTTCGGACGCGCCCGCGTTGGTGGTCATGATGAGGATGACATTGCGGAAGTTGACGCTCTTGCCGTGGTGGTCGGTCAGCTTGCCGTGGTCCATCACCTGCAACAGGATGTTGAACAGGTCCGGGTGCGCCTTCTCGATCTCGTCGAGCAGAAGCACGCAATGCGGATGCTGATCGACCGCGTCGGTCAACAGGCCGCCCTGGTCGAAGCCCACATAGCCCGGCGGCGCGCCGATGAGACGCGAGACGGAGTGACGCTCCATGTACTCCGACATATCGAAGCGGTGCAGCTCGATCCCTAAAGACGCGGCCAACTGACGCGCGACTTCGGTTTTACCCACACCCGTGGGACCGGCGAACAGGTAGGAGCCGATGGGCTTCTCCGGTTCCCGCAGGCCCGCACGCGCGAGCTTGATGGCGCTGGAGAGCGCCATGATCGCGGGGTCCTGGCCGAACACCATGGTCTTGAGATCGCGTTCCAGGTTGGCGAGCGATTTCTTGTCGTCGCGCGACACGCTTTTCGGGGGAACGCGGGCGATCTTGGCGACCACGTCTTCCACGTCCTTCACCGAGACGACCTTGCGGCGCTTACCTTCGGGAAGAAGCATGCGCGACGCGCCGACTTCATCAATGACGTCGATGGCCTTATCCGGCAGCTTGCGGTCGTGGATGTACTTGGCCGCCAGTTCCACCGCCGAACGGATAGCTTCCGAGGTGTAGCGGACCTTGTGGTGTTCCTCGTAGTAGGGCTTCAGGCCCTTCAGGATCTTCACCGTGTCCTCGATGGAGGGCTCGGTGACGTCGATCTTCTGGAAGCGGCGCACGAGCGCGCGGTCCTTCTCGAAGTAGGTGCGGTATTCCTTATAGGTGGTGGAACCCATGCAGCGCAGCGAGCCCGAGGCCAGCGCCGGCTTCAACAGGTTTGAGGCGTCCATGGCGCCGCCCGAGGTGGCGCCCGCGCCGATCACGGTGTGGATCTCGTCGATGAACAGGATCGCACCCTTGGTGGCTTCGAGTTCGGAGACGACCGCCTTCAAGCGTTCCTCGAAATCGCCGCGATAGCGCGTGCCCGCGAGCAGCGAGCCCATGTCGAGCGCGAAGATGATCGCGTCGTGCAGGACTTCGGGCACCTCTTTGTTGATGATGCGGCGCGCGAGACCTTCGGCGATGGCGGTTTTGCCGACGCCGCTGTCGCCCACATAGAGCGGGTTGTTCTTGGTGCGGCGGCAGAGGATCTGGATGGTGCGCTCGATCTCCTTGTCGCGGCCGATGAGCGGATCGATCTTGCCCGCCTTGGCTTTTTCGTTGAGGTCGACGCAATAGGCCGACAAGGCCTCGCGGCCCTTCTTCACCACTTCCTCGGGGCGCGCCTCGGGGTCGGCGCCGCCGACGGTGGAGCGGCGCTCGGCGTTGGAGGCCGGACGCTTGGCGATGCCGTGGGAGATGTAGTTGACCGCGTCGAGGCGGGTCATGTCCTGCGATTGGAGGAAAAAGACGGCGTGGCTTTCGCGCTCGGAGAACAGGGCCACGAGCACGTTCGCGCCGGTCACTTCCTCGCGGCCCGACGACTGCACATGGATGGCCGCGCGCTGGACGACGCGCTGGAAACCGTTGGTGGGTTTCGGGTCTTCGCCCAGGGGCGAGACCAGTTCGGTCATTTCCTCGTTGAGGAAGTCGCGCACGGTGTTGCGCAACTGGTCGATATCGACGTTGCAGGCGCGCATGACGGCGACGGCGTCGACATCGTCGGTGAGCGCCATGAGAAGATGCTCGAGGGTGGCGTATTCATGTCTGCGTTCCGCGGCCGCCGCGAGCGCGGCGTGGAGGGTCTTTTCCAGGTTCTGCGACAACATCGACAACGAGATCGTTCCTTTTCAACAAAAAGCGCTTTCCATTTACATAAGCCGGAAAAGCGCGTCCGCTATAGCCTCGTCCCCCCGGCTATTCTTTCTCAAGCGTGCATTGCAGCGGATGCTGGTTCTTGCGCGCGAGTTCCATCGTCTGATTGACCTTGGTTTCGGCCACCTCGAAGGTGAACACGCCGCACACGCCCACGCCCTTCTGATGGACATGAAGCATGATGCGGGTGGCCTCGTCGGCGGTCTTGCTGAAATAGCGCTCCAGCACATGGACGACGAATTCCATGGGCGTGTAGTCGTCGTTCAGCATCAGAACTTTGTACATGGAAGGTTTTTTGACCTTCGGACGCGGCTTGACCACGACATTGGTGGTGGTGCGGCCGTCGCCGCCGCCGTTGCGGCGGTCGTCGTCGTTGTCGCCGGCGGCCGTGGGAATGACCCCGCGCCGGGCCGGGCGGCTTTGCGCCCCTGAAACAGGTTTGAAATCAGTCATTTTCGCGAACGTGAACATCGATACCCAGCATCACCCAACAATAGCAAAGGACATATTAAGTATGGCGCAAAAAACGCGGCGCCAGTGGGGCGGCGAAAAGGCCGTTCCGGGACACACCTTTCGGGCCCGCTGTCACACCGCCGTCGTCCCGTTTCCGGCTCCCGTCCGGTCCCGCGCGGGGGGTCGATTTCGAGGGGAACAGAGCCCGCGCGCAGGTTGTGGCCGGCAAGCGCCCCGACGCGAGGGTTGGCCCTCGGGCCCGGGCAAGTGGAATCTTAATTCGATTCAAGGACATGGGTTGCCAGCCCGAGTCGCTTTTTGTATCCTTTGCCCTCACCGACAAGGCTGGGGGTAAGGCTGGAATTAACCCATTCGCCCTTAGAATGGCGGTCAGCGACAGGACCGGGCTATGCGCCGGCCCCTTTTTTGGGCCTGCGACATCGAGGGTTTGTACCGTAGGTTTATGAGACTGGGAGTTTAGGGATGGCGTTTCGCGCTGGCTTTTTACGTTTCGCTGCCATCGGCCTGATGCTGCTGGGGTCATTGACGCTCGCCACGGGCGCCGAGGCCGCCAAACGCGCGGCCAGCCCCGTGAAGGGGCGCTACGCCACCATCGTCATGGAAGCGGGCACCAACCGGGTGCTGTACGCGACCGACCCGGATGAACTGCGCCATCCGGCCTCGATGACCAAGATGATGACCCTCCTGATGCTGTTCGAGGCGATGGACCGGGGCGAACTGACCCTGGACACCGAAATGAAGGTGTCGAAGCTGGCGTCCACCCGCCCCGCCACCAAGCTTTACCTGCAAACGCGCTCCACCATCCGGGTGGAAGACGCCATCAGCGCCCTTGTAATCCTGTCGGCGAACGACGTCGCCACGGTGGTCGCGGAACATCTGGCGGGCACGGAAAGCAAGTTCGGCCAGAAGATGACCGCCCGCGCCCATGAGATGGGCATGATCAACACCGTGTTCCGCAACGCCTCGGGCCTGCCGGACCCGAAACAGGTGTCGACCGCGCGCGATATGGCCACCTTGTCGCTGGCCCTGATCCAGAACTTCCCACAGCACTACGGCGCGTTCTCGCGCAGCGAATTCACCTACCGGGGCAACACCTACCGTACCCATAACCGCCTGTTGAACGCCTATGACGGCGCGGACGGACTCAAGACCGGGTTCATCAACTCGTCGGGCTTCAACCTGGCCGCCTCGGCCATGCGTGACGGCCGCCGGGTCGTGGCCGTGACCTTCGGCGGTAATACCGCCGCCAGCCGCGACCGCCATGTGGCCGACCTTCTCGACCGCGGCTTCGCGCTGTTGACCAACACGCCGGAAACCACCGTGGCGACCGCGCGCATCTACAACTACGAAGAAACGTACCGGAAGCCGGTTGTGGTGGCCCGCGCCAAAGCCAAACGCCCGAGCGCCGCCGACACCGCCATCGGTGACGTGAACGAGCCTACCAGCACGCTGTCGGCCTCTGTGCCGACGGGCGCGGCGGGGATGTGGGGCATTCAGGTGGGCGCCTTCTCGAAGCGCGCCACCGCCGAGAACCAGGCCCGCGCGGCCGAACTGAAACTGAAGCCCGATTACGCCAACGCGGCGGCCATCGTTCAGACCGGCAAGTCGAACGGCAAGACCATCTACCGCGCGCGCATCGTCGGCCTGCCGAAAGGCGATTTGATCCGCGCCTGCTCGATCGCCGCGCCGAAAGCGAAGAACGCCTGCCAGGCGATCTCGCCGGACTCGATGAAGGTGGCGTCTCGGTAAACCGCCCTCACCTTTAGCGCTCAAGATCAAACGCCCCGCCCAAGTGCGGGGCGTTTTTTTTCCCGCCTTCGCTCAAGCTTCCGCCTTCGCCAAGGCTCCGGCGGACACGTCGGCGTGGCGCGGGCGCTTTGTTGATCGCCCGGCCAACGTAGAAATGGGGCGACATGGGCGACAGGCGACATCTTCCGAATTCGTCTGCCACACCAACAACATGAGCCAGTTTTGGCTTTGGGCGACATGCGGGCGACATCAGGCGACATGCCCCTTCTCGCCTTCGACTCGCCACGCGTAAGTGGTGCGCATGCGGCGCGGTGTGGCGATGCTCTGCCCCACTTCGTTCGCGACCTGCACGACGCCCGCGCGCTCCATGCGACGCATGAGTTTGTAGAGCGTATCGACGTCGCGGATCGGTTTCGGTCCGGTCCGGCAGAGATCGCGCAAAGTGAAAACTTTCTCCACATCGCGGCGCGCGAGCCATTCGCGCAAGAGATCCTCCTGCGCGGGCTCGTCCAGCGCGGGCGCGGCTTGATCGATCAGGCGTAAGCGTTCATCGGTATAAAAACGCGCGAGCGCGAGGCCGCTTTCAAGGTGCGCGAGGGTGATGTCCGTCAGATCGTCCTCGTTCACGAACGCAAGCACGGCGGCGAGACGCGCGGCATGTTCAGGCAGATGCACGGCGAAGCTTCGCAAGGGCGCGAGCGTCCCGCCCGGCGCCATGGCGGCTTCGACCTCGTGGGCGTAAGCGAGCCAGCGCGCGGCGGCGTCCGCCGAAAAACCCACGGCGCGCGGGGGCGCGACGGCGGGCTGGGCGTTGAGATCATTGAGCCGCATCAGCAAGGCTTGGAGCGCGTGCGGCGGATCGTCGTTCTCCGCCGCGCGGAAAATGCGCGCGCCGACGAGCGGCGCGGGCGCGGCCACCAGCAGCCGGCCCAATAACCCCGCGTCCTCAAGATCGGCGTCACGCAAAAGCGCACGGCCCGCGCGGGGCGTGGCCACCACATGCGCGGCGAGACGCGGGTACAGGGGCGCGGCGGCAGCGCGGGTGAAGACCTTGCCGTCCCACAGCGCGCAGAGTGTGGCCGCCTCGGCGCGCCGCTGCGGACCGGACTGGACGAGATCAAAGGGGTGACGCGCGAACAAAGCGGACTGACGGACATGAGCGCGGTAGCGATCCTCGGGCCGGGCCGGACGCGGATCACTGAACAGATCGCGCGCACTGACGCGGGCGACATCCACCACCAGCTTCTCCACCGCGCCCCGCCCCTCGCCCGTCCCCACCAGCGATGCAAACAAACACGACACCGGCCGCCGCGCGCCCGTCGGCAAACGCACATCGATAAGACGCTGCGCGGCGGCGGCCGCGAGGGTGAGCGTGTGGTGGGCGACGAGTGCGGGCGGCGCTTGGGTGAGCGCCGCGACATCGGTGACGGCGGCGGCGAGCATTGGACCGAGGGCGGTGATGGGGAAGTCAGCCGGCGGTGGGGACACCGGGGACGCGGGCGCGCCTAAAAGCGCGACGGGCCGAGGGTTGGGAGCCATGGAATGCCACCTCTTCGTTGACACCGAATTGGGGACAATGGTGAATGAATTGGGGATTTTTTGTCAATAACCATTCTATCGGCAGATTTTCGAGCGGTGGGAAAACATACGCCTTGCTGGCGTTGAGGCATTGGAAGAGGTCGCGAAGGATTATCCAGCAGTGGCACGGGACCGGGACCATCTATTAAAGGCAAATCTCTATCGAGAGAAAAACCCTGTAAAGGTCGCTTTAACGGACGAACACTATCCGGTTAAAATTCTTACGGGACGCAGATTCTATATCTAAGTCCGGGATTAGGTATGATTTCGCGTCGTCATTCAAATAGATCGGGCCGGTTGGACGACAACCAAGTAAAAAAGCGCGGTCCTTCACTTGGTTGAGAACCATCGTGAATGGCAAGATTTGTTAGGGCGCGCACGATGTATTGGATCGCTTCTTGATCCAATTCCAACACAATTTTTTCTTCATCTGTACGACCATCCCAATGCTTTAGCCAGTTTCGAGCTTTATTGAGATGCGCTTGCGAAACCACTTTCTCTGGCATCGCGAGATCAACGGAAAATTTCTTTTTTAGCTGCGCAAATACGGCCTGCTCCCCGACAGCTTGCCCTAACACCTCTTCGGCCGCACCCGCTAACGCGATTGCCGGAACGTATGCCTTGTAATCCAAAAACAGCTTTATCGCCCAATCGAGCTGTTCTACGGCAGCGTCAATTTTCGATAGTTCAAATTCCATCAGGATGCTCTTGCGCGTTCTCGCTAAATAAACTGTCCGGGCGTAGTGCGCTTCGAAAGAGAGGAGAAAACGCGCGATAACGTTTTCCGCACGCTCACTCCAACTCGTATTTGTGCCTTTGTAGACAAGAATTTAGCGGGTCAACTACGACCATCACACTGTTTCTGCGCCCACAAGCGGGAGATGACGTGCGGCGGGCGCGGGCTACTCTTCCAGCGTTTTGGCGACGCGGAAGCCGGCGTTGTTGGCGCGGATGTGGGCGGAGACGATGAAGCGCTGGGTGACGCGGATATAATAGGTGCTGTTGAACCACGAGCCGCCGCGCATCATGCGCGTGTCGCAGATGCGGCCCATCCAGGGCGAGCCGTCGCCGGGGGCGTTGGCGTAGGTCTCGTGGTAGCAGTCCTCGGTCCATTGCAGGACGTTGCCCGCCATGTCGTAGAGGCCGAAGGCGTTGGGCGCGAAGGAGCCGACCGGCGCGGTTTGGGTGTTGTCCCACTCGCTGCCGCAGCCGTCGCAGTTGGCGCGGCCCTTGGAGCGGGATTCGCCCCAGTAGTAGGCGGTGGTGGTGCCGGCGCGGGCGGCGTATTCCCACTCGGCTTCGGAGAGGAGACGGTAAGGGCCGGGCTTCGCGGCCTTGGCGGCGGCGTCCGTGTTCGCGTCGGCGTCCGCGCCGGCCTCGGGGGCTTCCAGGCTGCGCAGCATGTCGTTCAGCCAGCGCACATAGGCTTTGGCGTCGTGCCAGTTGACGGCGATGACGGGGCGGTTGCCTTTGCCCCAGCCTTCGCTGGGCGGGCTGTAGCCATTGCAGCCGCCGGCGGCGACGCAGGCTTCCCACTGGTCGAAGGTGACGGCGTGGATGCCGACCGCGAAGGGTTTGCGGATGGTGACCGGATGCTGCGGACCTTCGTTCTCGTTCATCACGCCGGGCGGCGAGCCCATTTTGAACGTGCCCGCGGGCACGACGATCATCTCGGGGCAGTCGGAACAGTCGCGAAAGGTCTCGGCGGCCGGCGACGGCGCGGCGGCGAGCGACAGGCCCGAGAACAAGCCCGAGAACGCGAAAGAGAACAAAAAGACGTAGCGGATCATGACACCTACCCGGCGAACGGCGCGCTAGATTGCAGGCTTCGGACCCGGGGGCAATTAAAAACATCGAGAAATGGGGGAGCCGCCCGGGGGAATACGGAGCGTCGGCCGGATTTCGCCCCTGCCCGGACCGGTCCCGATGCTACTGTACGGCCGGATTTCAACCTGCCGGGGAGGCTTTTCACATGACCACATTTGCACGTCTGGCCATCGCGCGTCTGGCCGGGGCACGTCTGGTCGGGGCACGTCTCGCAGGTGTGGCGCTGGGCGCCCTTCTCGCCGGAACAGGCGGGGCCGAAGCGTTCGACGCGGCCGCCGCGAAGGCCCTCGTGGAGCCCACGGTGGCGGCCGACTACGCGCGGCTGGATACCTTGTACAAGGATCTGCACGCGCACCCCGAACTGGGGATGATGGAAACGCGCACGGCGGGCGTGCTGGCCAAGGAGATGCGCGCGGCCGGGTTCGAGGTGACCGAGGGCGTGGGCAAGACCGGCGTCGTCGCGATCTACAAGAACGGGCCAGGGCCCTTGGTGATGGTGCGCGCCGACATGGACGCGCTGCCGATGGAGGAGAAGACCGGCCTCGCGTACGCCAGCAAGGCCAAGCAGGTGTGGAACGGGAAAGAGACGTTTGTCTCGCATTCGTGCGGGCACGACATCCACATGGCCGCCTGGGTGGGCGCGGCGCGGGCGCTGGTCGCGCACAAAGATCAGTGGCGCGGCACGCTGATGTTCATCGGCCAACCCGCCGAGGAAAGCGCGGGCGGACCGGAGGACATGATCAAGGACGGGCTGTTCAGCAAATTCGGAAAACCCGACATGGGCTTCGCGCTGCATGTGGGGCCGGATCCCGCGGGCCAGGTGAGCTACAAGCCGGGACCGCTGACGTCGAACTCGGATTCCATCGCCATCACCTTCCTCGGCAAGGGCGGGCACGGCTCGATGCCGAGCAACGCGATCGATCCCATTGTGATGGCGGCGCGGTTCATCGTGGACGTGCAGACGGTGGTGAGCCGCGAGAAACCCGCGGGCGAATTCGGCGTGATCACCATCGGGGCCATCGAGGGCGGGAGCGCGGGCAATATCATTCCCGACCGGGTGAGCCTGCGCGGGACGGTGCGGTCTTATTCGCCGGAGGTGCGCGCGTTGCTGGCCAAGGGTATCCACCGCACGGCGGCGGCGGTGGCGGCCATGGCGGGCGCGCCGGAGCCGGAGGTGCGCGTGATCACGGGCAACACGGCGGTGCAGAACGACGCCGGGTTGGCCGAGAAAACCGGCGCGGTGTTCCAGGCCGCGTTCGGCGATCACGCCGTGCGCAACGAGGAGCCGGGATCGGCCAGCGAGGATTATTCGGTGTTCGTGGAGGCGGGCGTGCCGTCGATGTACTTCGGTATCGGCGGGACGGATCCGAAGGTATATGCGGACGCCAAGGCGAAGGGCGCGGAAGTGCCGTTCAACCACTCGCCCATGTTCGCGCCCGTGCCGGAACCGACGATCAAGACCGGCGCGACCGCGATGACGCTGGCGGTGATGAATGTGATGTCCTCCTCCGCGCCCTGACGGGCGCTTTTTGGCTTCACCCCACCCCTACCCCTCCCCATCGAGGGGAGGGGGAAAGCGGAGATGGGAAATTATCTCTGAGATGATTTTGGGCTAGTGGTCCGCACTTCACGGTGTAAGGCCGAGGCGGCGGGCGCGGTCGCGGAAGGCGCGTTCGCCGCCTTCCAGGATGTCGCAGACGGCGTGGCGGGTGGGCTCGTCGTCGAGCGCGCCCGTGGTGTAGGCGATGGGCGGCAGGCCCGCGCCCGTATTGCCGCCGATCTCGGCGACGATCACCTGGTCGGCGTCGGTGTTGACGACGAGATTGGCGTTGTGGGTGACGAGGATCACCTGGCGTTTTGTTTTCGCCGCCCGGAACAAGCCCACCAGTTCATCGCGCCGGGAATTATCTCTGAGATAATTTTTATGTGCGCGGGCCGGTGCTTTGCGGCTGCACCCTACCCCTGCCCCTCCCCATCGAGGGCAGGGGGAAAGCGGAGATGGAAAATTATCTCTGAGATGATTTTCGGCTAGTGGTCCAGCCCCAGCCGGCGGGCGCGGTCGCGGAAGGCGCGTTCGCCGCCTTCCAGGATGTCGCAGACGGCGTGGCGGGTGGGCTCGTCGTCGAGCGCGCCCGTGGTGTAGGCGATGGGCGGCAGGCCCGCGCCCGTATTGCCGCCGATCTCGGCGACGATCACCTGGTCGGCGTCGGTGTTGACGACGAGATTGGCGTTGTGGGTGACGAGGATCACCTGGCGTTTTGTTTTCGCCGCCCGGAACAAGCCCACCAGTTCATCGTAGATCGACTTGGGATCCAGGTTCTCCTCCGGCTGATCGATGATGAGCGGGCGGTCGTCGGCGTCGTCGAAGCCCAGATAGAGAAGCAGGAGCACGATGCCGCGCGTGCCGGGCGAGAGGTGGCGGATGTCCACGCCGTCGTAAGCGACCGTGTAACGCACCGCGATGTGGTCGGTGGCCGTCAACCAGGCCGCGAAACGGCGCATCCAATCGCGGTGCTCGCCGCTCGCGGGATCGGTGAAGGGCGCGTGGGCGAGGAGCGCGTCGGCGTAACTGTCGCGGAACGCTTTTGTGGCCGCGGCGGCGATTTCGGCGTCACCCTGTTCCCAGGCGTCGCGTAAAGCCGCGGCCGCATGGGTCAGCGCGCCCGGCGCCGAGAACGCGCCCGGGCGGCGGAGGTCGAGTAACCCCTCACCCGCCGCGATCCAGCAGGCCATATCCACCGTGCGCCGGACGGTGAAGGAGAGTTTGCGCAACGCGCCGGTGGCCGCCGCGGCGCGCGCGGCGATGGGCGCGTAGAGATCGGCGAGGATCGCCTGTTCGTCCATAAGCGTGTCGAAGATGCGCCGCGTGGCGGCGGCGCGTTCATCTTCCAGCGCCGCGAGACGATTCCCCGCGCCTTCGGCGTCGGCGCGCCGCGCGCGCAGTTGGGCGATGAGGTCGGTCTCGGCCACCAGACGGCGCGACAGGGTGGTGAAGGTCTCCGACGTGCGCCGGTCGAGACTGACGCGCCGGCCGATGCGCGCGATCTCGGCTTCCAGAATGGCGAGCGGCACCTTGGCGAGGTCCATCATGGGATGGATGAGCTCCACCTCGGGCCCGAAGGACGCGGGCGGACGGCCGCGCCAACTGGCGGCGCTTTTCTGGGCGCGGGCGATCTGCTCGTCCAGCGCGCGGTCGACGTCGCCCGCATAGTCGAGTTGGAACGGCGCCCAGGCGTCACCCTTGAAGCCCGCGCCGGCGTAACGGCGCTGAAGGACGCGCAAGGCTTCGGGCGCTTCACGGGCGCGGAAGGCGGCGACCTCGGTCTTCAAGGCGCGGAGCTGCTGTTCCTGGAGGGCGAAGAAACGCACGAAGGCGCGCACCTTCTCGGCCGCGTGGGTGAGCGCGGTCAGGCGCTCCGCATGGCCGGAGCCCGTATGGGCTGCGAGCGTGTCGCGGTCGGCGGCGAGACGCGCGGCCAGAGCCTCCTTCTCGGCGAGCTGCGCGGCGAGGCCCGGGACCGCGGCGCGCTTCTGGCTTTCGGCGGCGATGCGCGCGGCGAGGTCTTTGAGCGTTTGTTCATCGCGCGCGCGGGCTTCGCGGGGACGGCCCGCGCGCGCGCTCACGAGTTCCGCGAAGTCGATGGCGCCGTCGCGGTCCATGACATCGTGGGCGTCGAAGACGATGCGTTCGATCTCGCGCAGGAGGCCGCCGGTGACGCCGTCGGAGGCGCAGAGGTCCTCGACGAACTGTTGGGAGAGATAACGGGCGCGCGGGGCGGTTTCACGGGAGGCTGGCGCGGTATCGTTGTTCAATGAACGCGCGACGGTCTCTCCACCGGCCCAGGTGAGCGCGACGGAGGTCTCTTTCAGGAACGCGCGGGCGCGGGTCAGGAAGGCGCGCGGGTTGACGGCCGCGGGGATCGCATCGCAGCCGGCGGCGATCATCTCGGCCAGCGCGGTCTTGCCCGCGCCGCGCGCGCCGATGATGGCGATGAGGCCGGGATGCAGGCCCAAGCGCGGCGTGCGCAGCCACGGCGCGCCGGCGACGGCGATCTCGGCGACCGTCTGGCTGGGCGTGAAGGCGCCGCTTCCCCCGTGTGCGCCGTCGTCCCGTCCGCCGTCGTGATCATGCTCTGCCATACGCGCCTTGCCGTTTGAGATCTTATGATTTGATATAATGTGGAGGGCCCCATTTGCGTCGGCAATTGTGGTGAGGTCAGGGCAGCGGGAGGTTCGCGGGCTTTCCCCTTCGGGCTTTTGAGGACTTTTGGTGGGCTTTTGATTTCGGCCCGCGGAAGTGAGACACTTGTTGAGGGAAAAACCGATGGCAAAACACACTTCTGTAACAGCCGCCCTGACGGCGCTTGCAAGCCTCTTCCTCGCGCACGCCGCAAACGCCGGCGAAGCGCCGCCGCCGCGCTGCCTGGGCGCGATCGGGGCGTGCATCAAGCTACCGGGCACCTTGAGCATGCAAACCAATGTGGGCTTCGTGCTGGACATCGAGGGCTCGCGCTCGTTCGTCATGAGCCGGCATCCGCCGCCGCGATCCATCGGGGAGATCATCGGCCTGGACTTGAGCGCGCGGATCGAGGGTCTCTACAACGTGTGTCCGATGCGTCACGACACCACGCAGAACGGGCATCGTCACATCTATTGCATCGAGACGGTGGAGAACATGACCGTGACGCCCAGCGGTTCGGCGAAGCCCACCTTGTGCAAACAATACGCCTGTAAGAAGTGAGCATGAAAAAAGCCGGACGTTTTCTCGCGATTGCGGGCGCACTTTTGGCGCTGGGCGGAATCGCGCCCGCGCTGGCGCATGAGGCGATGCTGCTGTCGCTGCGCGGCCTCACGCCCCGGCCCGGCGAAGGTGTCGCGTGGTTCCAGATCGAGATGGATGAGCCGGCGGCAATCACCTACCGCTGCCAGCAGATCCCCTTCTGGACGATCGCCACCGCGCAGACGGAGCTTGAGGGTCAGAAGGTCGTGCTGGAGGGCTGGACCAACAGCGCGCCAGCGCGCATCGGCGCGAACGAGCTGGGGCGGTTGAATAACTTGCTGTTCCTCATGCGCTTCGAGGACGAGCCCTTCCCCTTGCGCCTGACGGGCCGCATCCAATACTGGCGGCGCGACGAAAAAGGCGTCATGCGCATCCGCGAGGAAGAACTGAAACCGGAGCAGATGGTGCTGGAACCCCGCGCGACGTGTCCGGCAAGGCCGTAGGGGGCCTTCGGGCCCCAGCGAAATTATCTCTGAGATAATTTCGCTCAACAAAAAACGACCCCTCCCCGGCCCTCCCCTTTCAGGGGAGGGAGAAAAAGACGCGCTTAGGTGATCTTCAGATCGAACGGCAGGCGCCGCGCGTTGAGGTAGGCGAGTTCGCCGACGCGGGTCCAGGGGGTGACGTCGGCGCGGAAGGCGAGATAATCGTCGATGATGCGCCGGGTGATGTCGTCGCCGCCCGCGTAGTGTTCGTTCAGGACTTCGTTGGTTTTCTCGCCAAGCGCGATGAGCACGTCGTCGGGCAAGGGCTTCACGATCACGCCGTGTTTCTGGATGAGCGTCTGCATGGCGGGGCCCGAACGCGCGGTGAATTCGGCCATGATGTCGTTGTTGGAGGCCTCGGCGGCGATCCGCACGATCTCCTGCAAGTCCGGCGGCAGCGACTGCCAGGCTTTTTCATTCACGATGAGCTGACAGTGGGCGGCCGGTTCCTGATAGCCGTGGCCGTAGTAGTATTTGCAAATCTGGTAGAGACCGAGCGCAAGATCGTTGTAGGGGCCGACATATTCGGCCGCGTCGATGGCGCCGGACTGGAGCGCGGGATACACCTCGCCCGCCGGGAGCGCGACGGTGGTGATGCCGAGCTTCTGCGCCACGCGCGCGCCGTTGCCGACGGTGCGGAACTTGAGGCCCTTGAGGTCGTCGAGGGAGCGGATCTCCTTCTTGAACCAGCCGAACATCTGCGCGCCGGAATTGCCCGCGAGGAAGGCGCGCACACCGAAGGGCTTGTAGAGTTCGTCCCAGAGTTTCTGGCCGTTGCCGTATTTGATCCAGGCGTCGAGCTCGTGCACGGTGAAGCCGAACGGGAAGGCGCAGAAGAAGGCGAAGGCCTCCGACTTGCCGACATGGAAGTAGGAGCAGTCGTTGCCCATCTGCGCGGTGCCGTCGGCGACCGCGTCGAAACAGCCGAACGCCGGAACAAGTTCGCCCGCGGCATAAACACGAACCGTCAAGCGTCCGCCGCTCATCTTGGTGATGCGTTCGCCCAGGCGTTCCGCGCCGACGCCGGTGCCGGGCAGGCCTTTTGGGAACGCTGTGACCATGCGCCACTCGAAACGCTGCTGCGCGATGGCGGGCGCGGCGAATGCGGGGGTGAGCGCGGCGGGGGCTGCGAGCGCGGCCTTCTTGAGGAAGGAACGGCGCTGGAGGGATGTTTTCTGGCGGGTCATGCCGCGCACGCTAACGGCTCGGCACGACCGCAGCAAGAAAAACGGGCGCGGAATTCGGCGATCCGCGCCCGCTTCGGAGAATAACCTCCCCCGCGCACGCTGCGGGAGAGATTGTAACTAGTGTCCGACCGATTCCGTCGGCAATTCGAGGCCGCTGGCTTGGAGCTGGCCGGCGAGTTCGGCTTTGAGGCGGTCGAGGGCGGCCGTGTCGGCGGCCTCGGCGCGGGCGACGAGCACGGCCTGGGTATTGGAGGCGCGCAAAAGCCACCAGCCGCCGTTGGAGTTCACGCGCACGCCGTCGATATCGGAAACGTTCGCGCCCGACTTCTGAAGGCGCGCCTTCACTTCGTCGATGACGGCGAATTTACGCGTATCGTCGCAGGGGAAGCGCAGTTCCGGCGTGTTGACCATGATGGGCATGGCATCGTAGCGGCGCACGAGGTCGAAGGCCGGATCGCGGGCCATGATGGAGAGGAAACGCACCGCGGCGTACACGGCGTCGTCGAAGCCGTAGTACTTGTCGGCGAAGAAGATGTGGCCGCTCATTTCACCGGCGAGCGGGGCTTTGGTCTCGGCCATCTTGTTCTTGATGAGCGAGTGACCGGTTTTCCACATGAGGGGCTTGCCGCCCATGCGGCCCACTTCGTCGAACAGGGCTTGGCTCGCTTTCACGTCGGCGATGATGGCCGCGCCGGGCGCATCGCGCAGGACGTCCTCGGCCAAGACTTGCAAAATCTGATCGCCCCACAGGATGCGGCCCTTGCCGTCCACGACACCGATGCGATCGGCGTCGCCGTCGAAGGCGAAGCCGACGTCGGCCTTTTGCTTGGCGACTTCGGCGATCAACTGTTCGAGGTTCTTGGGCACCGTGGGATCGGGATGGTGCGCGGGGAACGTGCCGTCGATGACGCCGTTGAGGACAATGTGTTTGCCCGGAAGTTTCTTGACGAGCGCCGTGACGGCTTCGCCGCCGGCGCCGTTGCCCGGATCCCAGACGGCGGTGAGTTCGCGCGCGCCGGTGAAGTCTTTCAACAGACGCGCGATATAGGCGTCGAATACCGGCGCGTCGGCAACGGAGCCTTGCGCGGCGTCGACGTCGCCCACGGCGGCCATCTCGCCCAGTTTCTTGATGTCGGCCCCGAAGAACGGCTTCTTGTTGAGCATCATCTTGAAGCCGTTGTGGGTCGGCGGATTGTGCGAGCCGGTGACCATGATGCCGCCGTCCGCGCCGCGATCGACGGTGGCGAAGTAGAGCATCGGCGTCGGGCCGCGCCCGATACGCTCCACGGCGACGCCGGCCGAGACGAGGCCTTCGACAAGGGCGGCTTCCATGGCCGGAGAGCTGACGCGGCCGTCGTACCCCACGCAGACGCGCTTGCCGCCGCTACGGCGTACGAGTGTCCCGAACACCTTGCCGACGGCGGTGGCGTCGGCGGGCGACAGGGTTTCATCGACGATGCCGCGGATGTCGTATTCGCGCAGGACGGTGGGATGGAAGGCGTGTTTGAAAGTCATGGTGCGGGAATACTCAGTTTGAGGCGCCGGAGACGGCCGCGACGGTCGATTGCGGTGCTGCGGGACGTTCGTCGGGACGCCCGATGCTGGTGTAGCGGAAGCCGGCCGCCTTCATGTCGGCGGGATTATAGACGTTGCGCAGGTCGATCATCACCGGCGCGGTCAGCAAGGACTTCGCGCGCGCGAGATCGAGGTTGCGGAACTGGTTCCACTCGGTGAGGAGCACGACGGCGTCGGCGCCCTTCATGGCGTCGTAGGCGTCGGCGCAGTAGGTGACCGAGGGCAACATCTTGCGCGCCTCGTGCGTGCCTTCGGGATCGTAGGCGCGCACGGTCGCGCCCGCGTCCTCGAGCACCGGAACGATGGTGAGGCTGGGGCTGTCGCGCATGTCGTCGGTGTTCGGCTTGAAGGTGAGACCGAGCACGGCGATGGTTTTGCCCATCACGTTTCCCCCACACGCCGCCGTGATCTTGTCGGCCATCTTGCGCTTGCGCTTGTCGTTGACGTCGACGACGGTTTCGATGATGCGCAAGGGCGCGCCGTAGTCCTGCGCGGTTTTCACGAGCGCCAGCGTATCCTTCGGAAAACACGAGCCGCCGTAACCGGGGCCGGCGTGCAGGAACTTCTTGCCGATGCGGCCGTCGAGGCCGATGCCCTTGGCGACGTCGTGCACGTTCGCGCCCACCTTCTCGCACAGGTCGGCGATCTCGTTGATGAAGGTGATCTTGGCGGCGAGGAAGGTGTTGGCGGCGTACTTGATGAGCTCGGAGGTTTCGAGCGAGGTGAACATGATCGGCGTTTCGATCAGATAAAGCACGCGGTAGAGCTGGCGCATGACCTTCTGCGCGCGCTCGCTTTCCGCGCCGATGACGACGCGATCCGGGCGCATGAAGTCGTTGATGGCCGAACCCTCGCGCAGGAATTCCGGGTTCGAGGCGACGTCGAATTCGAGATCGGGGCGCGCGGCGCGGATGATGCGCTCCACCTGGCGGCCGGTGCCGACGGGCACGGTCGACTTGGTGACGATCACCGCGTAGCCCGTGAGGTTCGCCGCGATGTCCTCGGCCGCGCCATAGACATAAGAGAGATCGGCGTGACCGTCGCCGCGGCGGCTGGGGGTGCCGACCGCGATGAACACGGCGTCCGCGCCCGCCACGGCGGCCTTGATGTCGGTGGTGAAGGTCAGGCGGCCCTGGGCGGCGTTGTCGGCCACCAGGGTGTCGAGACCCGGTTCATAGATCGGGATCTCGCCCTTCTTGAGGCGTTCGATCTTGTCGGCGTCGCGGTCGACGCAGACCACGTCGACGCCGAATTCCGAAAAACAGGCGCCGGACACAAGGCCGACATAACCCGTCCCGATCACTGCGATACGCATCGTACTCTCCTATGGAGCAAAAACCAAAAAACGAGCCCCCGCCCCCCCGTAAACCTTTTAACTCATCAACCGCGCGAGCAGCGGCTTGAGCCGCGGCGCGAGGTCCGGATCGGCCAGCGCGAAGGCGACGTTCGCCTCGACGAAACCAACCTTAGTTCCGCAGTCGTAACGCTTCCCCTCGAAGCGCAGCCCGTGGAAGGCGACACGCGGCATGGTCGCGTTGAGCCCGTCGGTGAGCTGGATCTCGTTGCCGGCGCCGCGGGTGTGTTTGTCCAGTTCGTCGAACACCGCGGGATCGAGCACATAACGGCCAATGATCGCGAGCGTCGAGGGCGCCTTGTCGGGGGCGGGCTTTTCAACGAGGCCGCGCGCGGCGGCGAGACGCCCGTCGTCCGAGGCGACATCGAGAATGCCGTAGCGGTTGGTCTGATCCTTGGGCACGTCCTCGACCGCGACGACGTGGCCGCCGACCTTGGCGTGGGCGTCGATGAGTTGCTTCATGCAAGGCGTTTGCGAGAGGACCATGTCGTCGGGAAGGATGACGGCGAAGGGTTCGCGGCCCACCAGTTCCTTGGCGCACCACACCGCATGGCCGAGGCCCAAGGGTTCGCCCTGGATGACGGTCTTGAGGGCGGAGGGTGCGAGGGTGGCGGCGCGCACGAGCTTCAGTTCGGCGTCCTTCTTCTTGGCGCCGAGGGATTGCTCCAGCACGGGGTGGGCGGAGAAATGCGCGGCGATGGCTTCCTTGCCTTCGGCGCTGACGAAGATGAATTCCTCGATGCCCGCCGCGAGGGCTTCCTCGACCGCGTATTGGACCACGGGCTTGTCGACGACCGGGATCATTTCCTTGGGAATGACCTTGGTGGCGGGCAGAAACCGCGTACCGAGGCCCGCGACAGGCAGGACCGCCTTACGCACACGCTGAACCATGAAAATCCTTATCGAGATCGTTGGGACAAATAATTGAATCCGCGGCCCGGATGGCCCCGGCCGGGTGGGTTTTGCCACGCCATATGTAGTGTGACAACCAACCCCCCTTGCAACCCCTCAATTATGAAAGAAGCTCCTTTTTTTGGCGAAAATAAGATGAGCGACGCCGGCGAAATTTTAGGGATTTAGCCACCGCGAGGGGTGACCAAGGCGTGACTTTCCGTGGCCGCCATTCGGAGCCTAGCCCTTTAGAAACGGCGCGCGATGGCCGGGAAAACCGGTTCCCACTTTTCCCTATCGCGCGCCTAGCCCTTCAGTAAAAAGTCCTTCGCCTGGTTCACCTTCGCGGCGAGATAGTCGCTGCCGCCGCGGTCCGGGTGGAGCTGGGTCATGAGTTTGCGGTAGGCGTCCTTGACGTCCTGGCGGGTCGCACCCTCTTTCAAACCTAAGATCCGGAACGCCTCGTCCCGGGTCATGGCCCCGGCGGCCGCGGGTGGTGAACTTGGCCCCGCCCCGGAGGCCTCGCGCCACTCGGGGTGCGTTCGGTCGAGATAGGCCTCCACCAGGCGTTCGGAATCCGGGTCGCTTGCCACCTCGCGCAAGAGGTCGACCAACTCGGCCATGGTCATCCGGCTCAAGCGGCGGCCCTGGAAGCGCCCGGCGGTGACGTCGCCGTCCATGGCGCCGGTGGAAAGATCGAGGGTCATGTCGAGGAAGGCGCTGGTGACCTGGGACGCGCCGCCGCCCGCCGCCCCCGCGCCGGTCCCAAGGCCCGCGCCGAAACCGAAGGAGCGGAACATGTTGCCGAACTGGCGGACCGAACTGACCATGTGAAACACGCGCCACGCCCAAGCGGCGAACGCCATGAGCAGGCCGAAGGCCGCGCCGAGGCGGCCGGTGGCGGCAAGGATCACGACGCCGACAATCAGGATGCCGACCCCGATCCATTTGGCCGACGATTTGATCTGCTTAACGTTGGCGTCGGCGTACCACTTCAAGAGGAAGTAGATCGCAACAAGCGCGGCGAAGCCGAGAAGAAGCGCCGCCATCAGGTCTTTCCGCCGAGCTGGTGGGTGAGCTGCAACGCAGCTCCGGAGGTCCGGCCGTAATTCTCAAGCGCCTTGCGCCCGCCGGCGGCGAACACCGCCACGGCTTTCAGGAGATCGCGCAGTTGTTGCGCGCTGTTCGCATCGAAGGCGGAGTAAGCGCCGCGCGTGATGCGCGCCACCTGACGGAAGACCGCGCCCGCCGGTTCGCCGCCGCCTTCATGGAACACGAAGACGGGCACGCCCGCGAGGCCCAACTGACCGGCGGCCTCGGCGATGGCGTCGTGGGATTCCTCGACCGCATCGCCGATGAAGACCAGCGCGTTCACCTTCGCGCGTTTGGATTCCGCGAGGGCATGGCGCAGCACGCGCACGATCTGGGTCGTGCCGCCCTCGACGTTCACGGTGCGCATGAGATTGGCGACCAGCGTGGGATCGCCGAGCCAGGGGCTCGCCCCGAAATCGAGATAGCCGCGATAATAGACCAACTGCACATCGAGGCCGCCGACGGTGCCGGCCTCCTTGAACATGTCGCTTTGAATCGCCATGGCCTGCTGCCACGTCGGCCCGCGGCTGGCGGTCGCGTCCATGGCGAAGATCAAGCGGCCGTTCTTTCCGCCGGAGGCGCGCACGGGCGTCTTGGCGGCCTGGGACAGGAAGGCCGCGACATCGCCGGCGGAGGAGCGGACGGTGGGGGTTTTGTTTGCGGACATATCAGGCGCTGAGGGATGTCTCCAAGGTGTCCTCTAAAGCGGGCGCAAGCAGGCCGAGGGCAAGCATCAGCGCGCGCAACTCCTGGCGCGCCGCCACATGGGACATAGCGAGCGCGCCGTCTTTTGCAAGGGCCGCCAGATCCTCGACCGTCAGACCATCCAGGAAAAGCTCGCGGTACACAACACGTTCGGCGATGCCGTCCACCAGGCGGAAGCCGATCCGGCGCGACAGTTCCGCCAGAAGCTTGGCCACCAGGCGCTTGTTACGCGCCTCGAGCTGACCCAGGCGGTTGCGTAACACGACCCAGTCCATGGTGCCGCCGTCGCGCTTGGCCCTGACCTGCTTCGCGCGCCAGACGCGCTCGGCGTAATGGCTGGGCCGGGCGATGGATTGCTTCTGGGGATCGACGTCGGACATCACATCCAAATCGATCAGACTATCGTTCATCGGCGTGACGATCACATCGGCGAAGGAATGGCCGAGCTGCGAGAGCGCGGTATCGAAGCCCGGCGTATCGACGACGACGACCTGGGCGGCGGCGGTCGCCTCCATGACGCGCGCAAGCTCGGCTTCGCTGTCCGCATCGCCCGGCTTGATGGCGTGATGGACCGTCTGCGGAATGGGATGGCCGGTGCGCTCGGCGTAACGCTTGCGGTTGGCGACATACTTGCTGAGGGTGCCCTGACGCGCGTCGAGATCGACGGTGGCGACGCTCAAGCCACGGTTCAGGAGGGCCACCGCAAGGTGCATGGCCAGGGTGGACTTGCCGGTGCCGCCCTTCTCGTTGCCGAAAACGATGACCCGCGGGATGGATTTAGGACGCATACGCCAACTCTAAAGACCTATAAAAACTTCGTGGGGGAATCTTAGTCCCCACACGCGGCGGCTGCAACTTGACCAGCCCCCGCTTGACCCGCCCCCGCTTGACCCACCGCTGGCCCGCGCCCACACTTTGCGACGAAAGCTTTCGGGGGCGCACGCGCATGGAGTCAGTGGATTGCATCGTCATCGGCGCAGGCGTGGTCGGCCTTGCCGTCGCGCGCGCCATGGCGCGCAAGGGGCGCGAGGTCGTCATCCTGGAGAAGGCCGACGCCTTCGGCACCGAAACCAGTTCGCGCAACAGCGAAGTGATCCACGCGGGCGTTTTCTATGTGCACGGCAGCTTGAAAGAGCGGCTGTGCATCGAAGGCCGCGACAAGATGTACGCCTTCTGCGACGCCTATGGGGTGACCTATAAGCGCACCACAAAGTTGATCTACGCCGCCGACGCGCACCAGATCGACGGCCTGAAGGCGCTACAAAAGCACGCCCACGACGGCGGCGTGGACCTCGTTTGGCTGGACGCCGCGGCGGCCGCCGGCCTGGAGCCGGAACTGCACTGCGCGGCGGCGCTGCACTCCCCTTTAAGCGGGATCGTGGACAGCCATGCCTTGATGCTGGCCCTGCTGGGGGACGCCGAAGCCCACGGAGCATCCATCGCCTACAACAGCCCGGTGACGGGCGGCCAAGGCGCCGACGACGGGGTCGAGATCGAGACCGGCGGCGCGGACGCCATGCGCCTCAAGGCCCGGACCGTCATCAACTGCGCCGGACTGGGCGCGCAAGGGATCGGCCGGGCGATCGCGGGCGTCGCCCCGGGGAGCGTGCCGCCCCAGCACTACGCCAAGGGCAGCTATTTCTACCTGTCCGGGAAAGCCCCCTTCACCCGCCTTATTTACCCTTTGCCGGGCAAAGCGAGCCTGGGCCTGCATTACACCCGTGACCTGGCGGGCCAGGGGCGGTTCGGGCCGGACATCGAATGGGTCGACACCCTGGATTATCAGGTGGACGAGCGCCGGGAGGCCTTATTTTACGAGGCGATCCGCCAGTATTGGCCGGGTTTGCCCGACGGCGCGCTGCGGCCCGGCTATAGCGGCATCCGGCCGAAGATCCAGGGGCCCGGAGAGGCCGCCAAGGATTTCATGATCCAGATGCCCGCCGAGACCGGCGTTAATGGTTTGGTTGCCCTTTACGGCATAGAATCACCCGGTTTGACCTCTAGTCTCGCCATCGCCGATTGGGTGGCGGAGCGGGTGACGTGATTCATCGCATTCTCAATTCTCTGTTGGCCACCACCTGCCTCGTCGCGCTGTCCGGCGCGGTGAGCGCGCAAGAACGTCCGCTGGGACCGCCGCCGGGCATCGGCGCGGGTCTTGAAGGCGCGGGCGAAGAAGCGCCCGAAGAGGTCCAGGACCAAGCCCCCCTCATCCCGGTGCCCGCCGCGCAGGCCGCTCCGAGCGCCCAGACGCCCGAATTGACCGACCGCACCCGCACGCTGTTGGGCGAGATCGAGGTGCTGGACATTCCGCTGCAAGAGATCCCGAACTACCGCTCGTTCATGCGCGACATGATCGAGGAGTTGGCGATCTACGCGGAAAAGCGCGATCCGGACTTCGTCGTGGCCACGCGGCCGGGGTTCGACCTCCTGACCTGGAGTAACCGCGAATTCGAGCTGGCGGAGATCAAACGCGACCCGCTGGCGAACGTGCGGCGCGACACCATCACGCAAGTCGGCGCGCCGATGCGCCGCTATATCCAAAGCATCGACGGTTTCATCCTGAACGGCCAGTTCTGCGCGCCCCTGCGCGTGCCGGGCGCGGACTTGGCGGCGATGTTGAAACAGGGCCTGAAAGGCATGACCATCGAACATTGCCGCACGCCCGCGGACGCCACCGCGGCGCTGCAGACGGCCGTGCGCATGGGCGTTGTCTCGCACATCGATCTCAACGACACGGACGACTTCGCGCGCGCGCCGACGCGCCGCCCCTCGCCCGAGAATCCGCGCAACGTGCAGACCCTGGCCGGGGCGCGGAACATGGTGATGCTGCTGGACAGCCGCAACTACGAGACGCGCGAGGAATGGCTGACGGCCATGGCCGCGACGAATTACGACGTGGTGATCACGGAGCCCTTCTATAAGGGCAACCGCCCGCTCACCAAGGACGAGGTCCATCACCTGAAATTCAAGCAGATCGGCGCGCGCCGCCTGGTGCTGGCGCGCCTGTCGATCGGCTATGCGGAAGACGAACGCTATTACTGGCAGCGCGAATGGCGCATCGGCGAACCCACCTGGATCCAGGCGCTGGGCCAGGATCGGCCCGGCCAGTACGTGGTGGAATATTGGAACCCGGCGTGGAAGGCCATTGTCGGGCGCGCCTTCGCGGGCATCATGGATCTCGGGTTCGACGGGATCGTGCTGGACGGCGTGGAAGCCTATCGCCGCTGGGAGTTCATGACGCCGCTGGATCCGGTCGTGACGACCCAGCGCAACGGCTCGCAAGCGCCGCAGCAACAGCCCTAAAGAGCTAAGAGGCGGCCGCCTCGCCGCCGGTCATCTTCTTGATGACCAAGGCAAGACCCGCGACGATCTTCTGGCCCATGGGCCCGCCGTCGCCTTCCATCTTCTGCTGCATGATGAGGCGCAGCGTTTCGACGTGCACCTTCACGCCTTCCATCTGCGCATCCGTCAGGTCGTCGCCGCAATCCTCGATGAAGCGCGCGAGCTGGGCGCCGACGTTGGAGATCAAGGGATAACCGAAACTGGAGCCCTGCCCCTTGATGAGCTGGACAATGGCGTAGAGTTCCTGGACGCGTTCGACGCGGTTGGTCTTGTCCTTGAGGGCGACCTCGTAGGCCGTCTGCAGGCGCGTCAAATCCTCGGCCACCGCTTCGAGGTAGTCGAACTTGGCGTTGCCCATCGACTTCTCGGCCGCGTCGAGCCACAGGCCGTCGATCGTGCCGGTCACGCCCGCCAGTTTTTGCTTCTGACGCAGATTGTTCGGAGGGGTGATGTATTGAACGTCTTTACCAGACATCAGTCGTCCTTGAGGCGCGGGTCTTCCAGGCTATGGCCCTAAGGGAAAGTGTACCCGCGTCCTATGCGGTTTTCTACTTACTTCGGGACTAGAGAAGCACCCAGGTTGCAAGTCCCAGGAAGGTGAAGAAACCCACAATATCCGTGACGGTTGTAAGGAAAACGCCGGCCGAGGCGGCCGGATCGGTGCCCGCCTTGTCCAGGGCCAAGGGAATGAGAATACCCGCAAGCCCCGCAACGGTGAGATTGACGACCATCGCCGCGGCAATCACCGCGCCCAGCATCGGATCGCTGAACCAGGCGGTGGCCACCGCGCCCACGAGGGCCGCGAACAGGAGCCCGTTGATGAGGCCCACGAACAGTTCCTTGCCGACGACGCGCAAGGCGTTGCTGGAGTCCAACTCACGGGTGGCCAGGGCGCGCACGACGGTCGCGAGCGTCTGCGTGCCCGCGTTGCCGCCCATCCCGGCGACAATCGGCATCAGCACGGCGAGCGCCGCCAGCTTCTCGATCGAACCGGCGAACATGCCTACGACGTAGGACGCCATGAACGCGGTGAAGAGATTGATCGCCAGCCAAGTGAACCGCGATTGCGCGGTGGCGATGACGGCGGTGTAGAGGCTCGACTGCTCGACCTCCGACACACCGGCCATCTTCAAGATGTCCGCGCCCGCCTCTTCGTCGATCACGTCGACGATGTCGTCGATGGTGATCTGCCCGATGAGACGGCCCGACTTATCCACAACGGGCGCCGCCGCCAAGTCGCGCTGACGGAACAAGAAGGCCACTTCTTCCCGGTCCATGTCGGTCTGGATGATGTCCATGTCCGGATCGATCACGTCCTGCATGCGCACGGGGCGTTTGGAGGTGACGAGACGATGGAGTTCCACGACCCCTTGGGGCCGGTGGCGGGAATCCACCACGAACACCCCGAAGAACTTGTCGGGCACATTCTTGGTGGAGCGCAGGTAATCGATGGTTTCGCCGACCGTCCAGTAATAGGGCACGGCCACAAGTTCGCGCTGCATCAAGCGGCCCGCGGAGTCTTCGGCGTAAGCGAGGCCCTGCTCGATCAGCTCGCGCTTTTCGCCGCTCATGCGCTCGAGAACCTTGGCGCGCTCCTCGGCGTCGAGTTTGCCGGCGACGTACACGGCGTCGTCCGAATCCAGTTCGGTGAGCGCGACCGCGAAGTCCTCGAACCCGAGAGCGTCCATCACGTCGTAACGCACTTCGGCGTCGAGTTCGGGCAGGACGTCGGCCTGGAACGCCTCGCGGATCGCCTCGGTCAGGAGCCGCCGGTCTTCCCGGTCCAGACGCTCGAACAAGTCGGCCATGTCGGCATAGTGGAGGTCTTCCACCATGGCGCGGGCCTGTTCTTGATCGTTGGCGCGCAAGGCCGCCGCGACGTCCTCGACGAACGCCGGATCCAGCTCGAATCCGTCGTCGAGCGCTTCCGGGACCGGTCCCCGGGCGCGCGCGTACGGCGGAGGCGAGGATGGCGTTTCGGCGCTGGCCACTGCGACACCTGACGGATGCAAATTGTGTGCTGACAGCGCGGGCTTCGCGCTGGCCCGGCCGTTGTGCCCGAGGCCATACATGAGATCAAGAAAAAGAAACCCGGCCTTTGGGGGCCGGGTTTTTTGTCTTTGTACTTTAATCCTGCGTAGCTCCGTCAGGAGCGAAGCAGGATGGTGCGGTCGAGAAGACTCGAACTTCCACGGGTTGCCCCACAGCGACCTCAACGCTGCGCGTCTACCAATTCCGCCACGACCGCATCCGTGTAGGACGGTGACCCGTCCCGGAAAGGAGGCGGTGGAATACCAGATTGATTCAAGCCATGCAAGAAACGCAAACGAGGTTTCCATCACCTTGTTTTACGGGCCCAAACGGGAGTAATCGGGAGGGTATGGACCAGATTTCACCGTCCGCCGCCCCGCTTTCCGGCCCCGACGCGCCCCCTGTGGAACTGCGGGTCTCGGCGGCGCCTGTGCCCTACCCGGAGGCCCTGGCCTTCATGGAGGCGCGGATCGCCGAAATCCGGGCCGGAACCGCGCCGGAGTGCGTGTGGTTCCTGGAACACCCACCCCTTTACACGGCCGGCACCAGCGCCAAATCGGCCGACCTCCTGGCGCCCGACCGGTTCCCGGTTTACGCCACGGGACGCGGCGGCGAGTACACCTATCACGGCCCCGGACAACGGGTGGCCTATGTGATGCTGAACTTGAGCCGCCCCGACCGCGGCGCGGACGTGCGCCGCCTGGTGCGCAACCTGGAAGAATGGCTGATCCGCACCCTGGCCAAGCTGGGCGTGACCGGCGAACGGCGCGAGGGACGCATCGGAATCTGGGTGAACCATGACGGGCGCGAGGACAAGATCGCCGCCCTTGGCATCCGCGTGCGCCACTGGGTGACGTTCCATGGGATCGCGCTCAACGTCGCGCCGACACTGGAGCATTTTTCCGGGATCGTGCCGTGCGGGATCTCCGCGCATGGTGTCACATCCTTACGCGCGCTGGGTCATGCGACGACCCTGGCGGAGGCGGATGCCGCGTTGCGCGCGTCGTTTGAAGAGGTATTCCGCGCCGCGCTCTCGGATCCCATGTCGCACAAAATCTGAGGGAACGCGTACGTGCGCGATCCTTATTGTTCCCAAGGATTGATGAGTTCGACGCCAAAATCCTCAAAGTCGCTCACATTCCGGGTTGCGAGTTTGAGGCGATGGACGCGGGCGGTCGCGGCGATCAAGGCATCGAGATGCGGGCGCGGATTGGGAACCTGAAGCGCGGCGCACGCCACCGCGACAGAGGCATCCACGGGTAAAATGCGTCCGTCGAATTGCGGCAGAACACGCTCGTCCAACCAGGCGCGAAGCAAGGCGCCTTGCTTCTTGTCCCTCCGCGCGACGAGCAATATCCCGCGCTCGATCTCAAGAATCGTAATGGCGGAAAGAAAGAGGTCCGCCGGATGAACCGTACCCGCCCATGCGACGACGTTCGCGTGCGCGCGTTTCCCGCGCCGCAGTTCGGATAAGACATTCGTATCGAGAAGATACATCAAGACAGATCAATGGCGCGGAACGTCTTGTCGCTTCGCGGCGGCGTTTCAAACTCGACCTGATCGGCGCCCGGATAATGAAGCGCCTCGAGAATCGATCCGCCCTCCCCTGAAAGACGCTTATAGGCCTCGTGATTCATCAGAACATAAGCGGGCGCGCCGCGATCCGTGATCACGACCGGCCCTTTGTCGGCCGCGCGTTTCGCCCGGCTGACGTCCTGATTGAACTCGCGGCTGGAGAGTTTCGTGACCTTCATGGGACGCACCTCAACAAGAAGGTCATAAGCTTACATGAAATGTAGTCACGTTGCTACATTTCGTTTTCGTCTCCAGCACCCACAACGGGCGTTGAACGCCCGTCCGAGACACGCAGGCGATAGAACAAAAAAAGGAGCGAGCCATGCCGGCATGAGGGTGTCGCTGCAGGACTTCGGGCCGCGCACGGGCGTCCCCTCGTCCACCGTGTATGACGAGGACAGTGACCGCGATGCCCGCCGTCCCGCACAATTTGCCCGGGAAAATGAAGCCGCGTGGGAAAACCGGGATTTCGACGAGGACGGCATCCCTAACGGGATCGACGCCGACCGGGGCGATGACGGCGTCCACAATAACGATGATCGTTATCCGGGTGATCCGCCCCTCGACGAACCACCTGCCCTTTATGGACTCCGCGTCGCCCGGGGTTAAGCTGGCGGCGCGGTTTCTTTTTATGGGAGAAGCGCCATGCAAGTCGCCGACCTGATGACCCGCGTCGTGGAACTGATCGCGCCGACCGACACCATCCAGGACGCCGCGCGGAAAATGGCGGAGGAAGACTTCGGCGTCCTGCCCGTGGCCGAGTTCGACCGCCTCGTCGGGATGCTGACCGACCGCGATATCGTCACCCGCGCGGTCGCGCGCGGGCGCATCCCCGATGAGACGCGCGTGCGCGATGTGATGTCGACGGACGTGCAGTATCTGTTCGAGGACGATTCCAGCGACGAGGCCGCGCGCAAGATGGCCCGGCTGCAAGTGAAGCGCCTGCCGGTGTTGAGCCGCACGAAGCGGCTGGTCGGCATCCTATCCCTCGGAGATATGGCGGCCACGCGACTCACGCGCGACGAAGCCGGCGAGGCCTTAAGCGCGATCTCGCGGCCGAATCAGAACATTCACGCGCATATTTAAGGCCGCGCGAGCAGAAAACGCCCCCTCCCAGCCCTCCCCTTTCAGGGGAGGGAAATAACGAAATGTATCGTGCGAGGTCTTGCCTAACCCGGATCCGCGGTCGGGCGTTGCTGGAAGTCGGGGAATGTTTCGCCCTGAGCGATCTCTTTTCTGTCGACCTGGGTGACGCGCGCGAGAACGGGGCCCGCCTGACAAGCGGCGGTCAAGGCCTCGACGGCGTCGCGCGGACCTTGCGCAACGCATTCGACAGTTCCGTCGGTGAGGTTGCGAACCCAGCCGGTGAGGCCAAGTTTACGGGCCTTCTGCGCGGCCCAGGCGCGGTAGCCTACGCCTTGGACCCGCCCGAAGATTTTCAGAGTGAAGGTGGCGAGACCGCCGTCCGGCGTCACCTCACCCGAACTCCAGGATCATCTGATCGACGGCGAGCGATGCGCCGGCTTTTTCGTAGATTTTCTTCACGGTGCCGTCGCGCTCGGCCTTGAGGACGTTTTCCATCTTCATGGCCTCGACGATGGCCAGCGCCTCGCCCGCCTTGACCTCCTGGCCTTCCTTGACCGCGAGAGACACGAGCAGTCCCGGCATGGGCGAGAGCAGATACTTCGAGAGGTCCGGCGGCGGCTTGTTCGGCATCAGGCGCGCGAGTTCCGCCTCGCGCGCGGTGTACACGCGCACATCGAGCTGGCTGCCCGCGTGGAACAGGCGGTAGCCCACGCCCTTGCGGTCCACTTGGACCGTGACCGGCGTCTTGTCGACAACAGCCGTGAACAAGGGCCGGCCCGGGAGCCAGTCGGTGATCACGTCGACCTTCTTCTTGCCGACCTTCACCATGCCGCTGCTGCCGTCCGCTTCGGCCGTAACGCTGACCGGCGTCTCCGAGAACGAACCGTCATCCTTCTTGGTCAGGATGACCCAATCGGTGGGCAGCTTGCGCCCGCGTCCCGGAAGCTGGCCGGAGACCGACGCCGCGCGTCGGGCATAAGTGTTGTGCACCAGCGCCGCGACCGCGAGCAGTTTCGAGGGGTCTTCGGCGGGAAGATCCTTGTCCGAGAAGCCTTCCGGGTATTCCTCGGCGATGAAGTTGGTGGAGAGATCGCCGCTCTCGAACTTCTTTTTGCCAAGGACCGAGGCCAGGAACGGAATGTTGTGCGAGACGCCGCGGATGTAATAGGCGTCCAGCGCCGCGCGCATGTGGGCGGTGGCTTCCTTGCGGTCCTTGCCGTAACTACAGAGTTTCGCGATCATCGGATCGTAGAACACGCTGATCTCGCCGCCTTCATAGACGCCGGTATCCACGCGTACATTGGCGTTTTCGGCGGGCGGGATGTAGCGCGTGAGGCGGCCCGTGGACGGCAGGAAGTTGCGGTACGGGTCTTCGGCATAGACGCGGGATTCAATCGCCCAGCCGTCGATCTTCACATCGGTCTGGGTGAGCGGGAGTTTTTCGCCGTAGGCCACGCGGATCATCAGTTCCACGAGGTCGAGGCCGGTGATGAGCTCCGTGACGGGATGCTCCACCTGGAGGCGGGTGTTCATCTCCAGGAAGTAGAAGTTGCGCTTGGTGTCGACGATGAACTCGACCGTGCCCGCGCTGACGTAATTGACCGCTTTCGCGAGCGCCACGGCCTGCTCGCCCATGGCCTTGCGGGTCTTTTCATCCAGGAACGGGCTCGGCGCTTCCTCGATCACCTTCTGATGGCGGCGCTGGATCGAACACTCGCGCTCGTTCAGGTAGAGCGTATTGCCGTGCCGGTCGGCGATGACCTGGATTTCGATATGGCGGGGTTGCTCGATGTACTTTTCAATGAACATGCGGTCGTCGCCGAAGGACGACTTGGCTTCCGACTGCGAGCGCTCGAAGCCCTCCTGGACTTCCGCTTCGCTGCGCGCGATGCGCATGCCCTTGCCGCCGCCGCCGGCGGAGGCCTTGAGCATGACGGGATAGCCGATCTCGCCGGAGATTTGCTTGGCGTGGGCGACGTCCTTGATGACGCCGAGGAAGCCCGGCACGGTCGAGACCTTGGCCTTATCGGCCAGTTTCTTGGACTCGATCTTGTCGCCCATGGCCTCGATGGCGGGCGCGTCGGGGCCGATGAAGGTGATCTTCGCGGCGGCCAGCGCTTCCTGGAACTTCTTGTTCTCGGAGAGGAACCCGTAGCCCGGATGCACGGCTTCGGCGCCGGTCTTCTTACAGGCGTCCACGATCTTGTCGATCAGAAGATAGCTTTTGGCGGTGGCGCTTTCGCCGATGTGCACGGCTTCGTCAGCCATCTCGACGTGAAGGGCATTGCGGTCGGCGTTCGAATAGACCGCCACCGTCTTGATGCCCATCTTCTTGCACGTCTTGATGACGCGGCAGGCGATCTCGCCACGGTTCGCAATAAGGATCTTCTTAAACATGTGAGCGACCCCTACAGCGGAATGTTGTCGTGCTTCTTCCAAGGATTCTTGACGTCCTTGGTTTTGAGCATGGCGAGCGACTTGCAGATGCGGCGGCGGGTGCCGTGCGGCATGATCACGTCGTCGATGAAGCCGAAGTTGGCCGCCCGGAACGGGTTGGCGAAGCGCGATTCATATTCCTTGGTGCGCTCGGCGATCTTCTCCGGGTTGCCGATGTCCTGGCGGAAGATGATCTCCACCGCCCCCTTGGCGCCCATCACCGCGATCTCGGCCGTGGGCCAGGCGAAGTTCACGTCGCCGCGGATGTGCTTGGAGCTCATCACGTCGTATGCGCCGCCGTAAGCTTTGCGGGTGATGACGGTGACTTTGGGCACCGTCGCTTCGGCGTAGGCGAACAACAGCTTCGCGCCGTGTTTGATGATGCCGTTGAATTCCTGGTTGGTGCCCGGCAGGAAGCCCGGCACGTCGACGAAGGTGACGATGGGGATGTTGAAGCAGTCGCAGAAGCGCACGAAACGCGCCGCCTTGCGGCTTGAGTCGATGTCGAGACACCCCGCGAGCACCATGGGCTGGTTGGCGACGACGCCCACCGTGGAGCCTTCCATGCGCGCGAAGCCGATAATCATGTTTTTGGCGAAGTGCTCGCCGATCTCGAAGAAGTCGCCCTCGTCCACGACCTTCAGGATCAGCTCCTTCATGTCGTAGGGTTTATTGGGGTTGTCGGGGATCAGGGTGTCCAGCGAATAGTCGTCGCGATCCGGCGGATCGATGCAGGCCACCACCGGCGGCTTCTCGCGGTTGCTCAAGGGCACAAAGTCCATCAGGCGGCGGATCTGTAGCAGGGCCTCGACGTCGTTCTCGAAGGCCCCGTCCGCCACGCCGGATTTGGCCGCGTGGGTCATGGCCCCGCCAAGCTGTTCCTGGGTGACGGTCTCGTGGGTGACGGTTTTCACCACGTCCGGACCGGTTACGAACATGTAGGAGCTGTCCTTCACCATGAAGATGAAGTCGGTCATGGCGGGGGAATACACCGCGCCCCCGGCGCATGGCCCCATCACCAGGCTGATCTGCGGCACGACGCCGGACGCCATCACGTTCTGGAGGAACACATCGGCGTAACCGGCGAGCGAGGCGACGCCTTCCTGAATGCGCGCGCCGCCGGAATCGTTGAGGCCGATCACGGGCGCGCCCACCTGCACGGCCTTCTCCATCACCTTCAGGATCTTCTTGGCGTGGCTTTCCGAGAGAGAGCCGCCGAAGACCGTGAAGTCCTGGCTGAACACGAACATCGGGCGGCCGTTGATGGCGCCGTAACCGGTCACCACGCCGTCGCCGGGCACGCGCTGCTCGCCCATGCCGAAATCCTCGCAGCGGTGCTCGACGAACATGTCCCATTCCTCAAAGGACCCCTCGTCGAACAGAACCTCGATCCGCTCGCGCGCAGAAAGCTTGCCCTTGCCGTGCTGCGTCTCGATGCGCTTCTGGCCGCCGCCAAGACGGGCGGCCGCGCGCTTTTGCTCAAGCTTCTGGATAATCTCGTGCATATGGATTCCGTCTCTGAGAACGTTTCCGAAGGCCTCCCCGACTCAGCCGACCGGATGACGCGGAGCGCTTACAGCCATAGCATAGCGAGACATAAACTTTCACAAAAAGTACGCGGCGGAAACCGTCATAAACCCCTGGATTTTAGCGAAAAATATGCGCGACATCGCATTAACCGGCCGGTCGGTCAGTGCGATTAATCTGGTCGCTGGCGAGGCACAGCGCGCTCCCGTATAACCCGGGACATGACAGAAAAATCCGATAAGCCGCAGGTCAACCCGCTCCTCAAGTTCGCGCTGGAGATGGGCCCCCTCATCATCTTTTTCATCGTGAACAACCGCGCGGGCATTTTCGCGGGCACCGGCGCGTTCATGGCGGCGACGGTGGTGGCGCTCGGCGCCTCCTACGCCCTCATGCGCACGGTCCCGGTCATGCCGCTGGTGACGGCGGGCTTCGTGCTGGTCTTCGGCGGCCTGACGTTATGGCTGAACGACGAACTGTTCATCAAACTGAAGCCGACGATCATCAATTTACTCTTCGCCGCGATCCTTCTGTTCGGCGTGCTGACGAACCGCCTGCTCATCAAGCTGGTGCTGGAAGGCGCGCTGCAATTGACCGAACGGGGGTGGCGCCTGATCACCTGGGCCTGGATCTGTTTCTTCGTTTTCCTCGCCGCGCTGAACGAGGTGGTGTGGCGCAATTCGTCGACGGATTTCTGGGTCAGCTTCAAGGTGTTCGGGGTGATGCCGCTGACCATCGCCTTCAGTTTCGCGATGATCCCCATCATCATGCGTCATAGCCTGAACCCCGAAACGCCCGCGACGGACAAGACGGCGGACGAAACGGGGAACAGGCCGTAAGACTGTATCGGCCCCGGACTAGCGCGCGTCCGGGACTTCGATCATCTCGCCTTCAAGCAGCGGCGTCGTGACGGGCAGACGGCGGGCGTGGCTCGCCTGCTCGAACGCGTAGCCCAGCGCGAGCAGTTTCGGCTCCGTGAAGGCCAGTCCGAAGAACGAGATGCCGACCGGAAGATCGTCGTTGGTGAAACCGGCCGGAACGATCAGGTCGGGGAAGCCCGACAGGTTCGCGTAGTTGGTCCCGCTGTATCCTCCGCCCCCACCGCCGCCGGGCACTTCCGCGATGGTGCCGGGCCGGCGCGGAGAGGTCGGGTACACATAGGCGTCGAGTTTATTGGCGGCGAAGATGCCTTCGATGATGGCGCGGATGTGCGGCATCATGTGATCGTGCATCGACGTATATTTGTAGTCGGTCATCGAACCGGAGGCGAGTTCGCGCTCGAACAGCGTCCAGCGGGTCGTGTTCGGCCCGGCGCCGTCGGGACGCGGGCTGACGATGGTTTTGGAACGCTCGATCATCTCGGCCAGCGTTTTCGGATACTTCGGTCCCGTTGTTTTCAAATATTCGCCGATCTGGACGGGAAACTCCGGCCAGCGAATGGTGGTGTAGATCTCGCCCATGCTGTCGAGCAGCCACTTCGGATAACGCACATCGACGATGGTCGCGCCTTTCGCCCGCATGGTCGCGAGCGCGGACTCGATGATCCAATCGACTTCCTCGTCCTGTTTCATGAAGTCGCGGGCGATGCCGATGCGCGCGCCCTTGAGGGCGTTGGCGTTGAGATGCTTGGTGTAGTCCTTCTCGACCTTGCCGGCGCTTTTCTTGGTGGCCTCGTCGGCCGGATCGACGCCGGCCATGGGGCCCAGCGACGCGGCGATGTCGTAGACGCTGCGAGTCATCGGGCCGCCGGTATCGAAACTCAAGGCCAAGGGGATGATGCCGTCGCGGGACAAGAGGCCGTGGGTCGGCTTCAAGCCGACAATGCCGTTCGCGGTCGACGGCCCGCGGATGGACCCACCGGTATCGGAGCCGAAACCGACGACGCCGAAGTTCGCGGCGATGGCGACGCCGGACCCGCCCGACGATCCCGCCGGCGAGCGCAGCAGATTGTGCGGGTTCTTCGACTGGCCGCCGAGGGAACTGTTGGCGCCCGCGGCGGCGAATTCCGAGAGGTTCACCTTGGCAAGGATGATCGCGCCCGCGTCGCGCAGCTTCTTCACCACGAAGGCGTCGTCGGGCGGCATATTGCCTTCGAGCAGGATCGAGCCGCCGGTGGTGGGCATATCGACCGTGTCGAAATTATCCTTGAAGACCATGGGAATGCCGTGAAGCGGCGAGCGCGGCCCCTTGGCCTTGCGTTCGGCGTCGAGCGCGCGGGCGATCTCAAGCGCCTTGGGATTGAGCGCCATGACCGCATTCAATCCGGGCCCTTTCTCGTCATAGGCCGCGATGCGCGCAAGGGTCAGGGTCACAAGCCGTTCGGCCGTCAGCGTCCCCGCGTCGAAGGCGGCGTTGATGTCGGCGATGGTCATCTGATCGAGCGCCACCTGTTTGGCGGCCGCGGGCGTCGCGGACAACGGCGCGGCGGACAGAAGCGCAACGGCGGCGACGGTCGCCAAAAGACGCGGAATCGTTTTCATGGGGCCCCCTCGGTTCAACATGGATACTGGCTGGGACGATGATAGCTGGAGATCGAGGCGGCTGACCACAGGTCAACCGCCTCAACAATGTTATAGACGGAAACGCACGCCGGCCCGGAACACCCGGCCGAGGGTGTCGTACTTGCCGATATTCGTGGTCGGAAGCTCGTAACCGATTTCGTCGGATCCGCGCGGGATCATGCCCGGATCGGTATTCAGAACGTTGTTGATGTTGAGGAACGTCTCGACCTCGGCGCCGCTGACCTCGAAGGTCTTGGAGACGGACCAGTCGAGATAGAAGTAGCCGGGCGCGTGATTATAGTCGACGGTCAGGTACGGCACCGTGACGATGGGGCACGCCGCCTGACATTCGATATAGGTGTTGCGCAAGGTTCCGGAGCTCATCGCGCGGGCCGTCAGATTTGTCGACCACGTTTCGGCGCGGTAGTCGATGCGGGCCACGCCCGCCCAGTTCGGCGGCGCGCCGCCGGGCATTTCGCCCACATCGTCCGTCGGCGGCACGAGCGTCGTGTCGATATAGTTCTTGATGTATTTGGTGACCTGGACGCGCAGGCCGAACTGGCCGTCCATGGATGAGATGATGTCGCCGGCATTGAAGTTGTAGCTGGCCTCGAAATCGATGCCGCGCGTCGTCTGGACGGCGATGTTCACGGGGCGCCGCGTGATGGCCGTGATGATGCCGTTGGTGCGGGTGATGTCGTTGCAATACGATTGAATGCCCTGGAAGCAGAAGGTGACGATTTGATTGTTGCTGGGCGTGGAGATCGCGCCCTTCATGCTGATGTTCCAGTAATCCACCGAGGCGGTGAACCCTTGAAGGAAAGACGGACGCAGCACGACGCCGATATCGGTCGTGTCGGCCTTTTCCGGCGCGAGATTCGGATTTCCGGCGTTGGTCTGAAGCGCCGCGGCCGAACTGCCCGTGACGGGATCGAACAGCGTTGTGAACCCGCCGCTAACGGTATTGTACAGCTCTTGCAGGTTCGGCGCCCGGATGTCGCGGGACCTTGTCGCACGGATGCGGATATCCGGGATCGGCTCGAACGTGCTCCCGACTTTCCAGGTGGTGACATAACCTGATGTCGAGTACTTGGTGCCGCGGATCGCGGCGCTGATGTCCCAGGAATCCGCGAAGGCCGCGTCCTTCACCAGAGGAACGATGGTTTCCACGGCGCCCTCCAACACCGAGTAGCGGCCGGAGAACGGAAGGAAGTTGCCGGAAAACCAATCGCTGGTCAGGGT
The DNA here is from genome assembly GCA_964576515.1 of uncultured Rhodobacterales bacterium. Taxonomy (GTDB): domain Bacteria; phylum Pseudomonadota; class Alphaproteobacteria; order Rhodospirillales; family Rhodospirillaceae; genus SHVO01. The sequence goes on along the minus strand of CAZNUW010000012.1, from coordinate 26,004 downwards.
CGCGGCGCTTGGCCTCGCGCGCGCCTTCTCGATGCGATATTCGCTCGAGAGCGCGAGCGAAACCGGCCCCGCCCAGTTGTCGAAGACATCGCCGCTGACCGACCCTGCGACAACATCCTGCGTGATACGGTGGTTGGTGTGCGGATGTTCGCCGCCGCTGGTGAGGAAGTTTATGACCGCCGAATCGTTCACCCCAAGACCCATAGGATTGTAGGGCACGCAGCCGTCATTCGGATTTGTGAGCGTCGACCGGCAAACGATCGCGCCGGTGGTCGGATGGCGCACGGCGTCGGCGGCCTGCGCGCGCAACGGATTGCGTGTCGGACCCAAGGCGTCGTAGGCGACGCGCGTGATGCCCTTCTGCCAATAGGCATTCCAGTCCCATGATTTATCGAAGGCGTCGAAGCCGCCGTTGATGCCGACGACATAGCGGTTCGTGGTGCGATCGGACTCCGTCCTGATGAACGGCAGATCGTAGTTCATGCTGCCGAGCTGGAATTGCGTGACGCCCAGCGTCGTCATCTGCGCTTGAACGGAGGCCGGAATGAAGGGGTTACCGCTGCGGATCGTTGCGCCATTGCCGAGCTGAAAGTGGCTGAACGCGCCACCGGTATTCCAGGAATTGTTCCACGAGGCTTGAGCAAAGACCTCGACCTCCTCGGTGAGGTCATAGCCGACGCGGGTGAACAGTCCTTTGCGGTATTCGCGCGGATCGAGCGAGTAGGTATCCACACGCGTGACGCCCGCGGCGTAGTCCCCCTCGTAGGTGTAGGTGGAATCGGTGATCGGACCGAAATTGAACATATACGGCGTGCCGTTCTGGCCGAACGCAATGCCCTTCAAGGGGCCGGATGCGATCGTGCCGCCGCGGGTGTGCCAGGAGTCCGTGTGAATACGCACAAGGCGCTGGGGCTGCCCGGCCGCGATATTCGCCGCTGAATTGTTCAGGATCCCGAGGGCCGACCGGTTCCAAGGACGATCGCTGTGGAGGATGCCCTCCTTGTTGTTTATTTCACCGTTGAGGAGCCAGTGTCCGCGGCCGCCCGCGAAAGGAACGCCGGCGGTGAGCACGGTTTTGTAGCTGAAATCGTCGCCGTATGTGGTGAGACCGGCGGAGACTTCGCCTTTCACGCCGGTGAAGCTTTTATCAAGGATGAAGTTGACGACGCCGGTCACCGCGTCGGAACCGTAGATCGCCGACGCGCCGCCGGTAATCATGTCGACACGCTGGACGAGCGCTTGCGGGATGTTGGCGACGTCGACAACGCCGTCGGCCCGCGAACTCACGGTGCGCTGGCCGTCGATCAGCACGAGGGTGCGCGCCGCCCCCATGCTGCGCAGGTTCAGGATCGAGAGTCCCGCACCTTGCGCGCTGACCGACGTGCCGGTGTTGGCCGGCCGGATATTGCCGGCAAAGGCGGGGATTTGCACCAGGGCGTCGGCGATGCTCGATGTCGCCTGCTGCTGGAAAACTTGTGAATCGAGGACGGTCATCGGCGTGGGGGCTTCGTAACCGTCGCGTACAATGCGCGAGCCGGTGACAACGACTTCCTCCTCGACGACGGGCGCTGCTGCGCGCTGCTGCGCCGATTCAAGTTGCGGCGTTCCCGGAGCAGCCGCCATACGCTGGAACTGAGGCCCGGCGTTCGCCCGCTGTTCAACGACGATGTATTGCGTGCCGTTGGCCTTAGCGGCCAAACCGGTCCCCGCCAGCAGTTTCTGAAGGGCTTCAAGGGCCGTGTAATCGCCGTGCAGGCCAGGGCTTCTGCGTTCGCGCACTTGCGCGGGAGAGAAAACGACGTCGACGCCCATCTCCCGCTCGACGTACTTCAGCGCTTCCTCGACGGTGACCGGGCCGACATCAATTTGATAACGCACTTCCGCCGCGTAGACCGAAGACATCGCCCATGGGGTAACGCCATGCATCAGGATGCCCGCCGCCACCACGGACGAACACAAAGTTCGCCGTAGCGCGATTCTCTGCAACTTCGTTGTGCCGTTCTTTTTGCCGTGCCCCTCGGTCATGAGACGTTCCCCTTTTGAGATGTATGATCGCGCTCCCACTCTCCCTTTCCGGCACATGCTGACACTCCGGACGCTCTTCACTACGAAACGCGCCCGCAAATGCGACACGCGGGTGCGAATTTTTTTTGAATGTTTTCGGCTTGACGCATGATGCCGGATATGTGTGCGTAGAGGAGAGCAACTTCACAACGCACCGATGCCCAGCGATAAGCCCGCATCAGACCGACTTGAGCAGTTGTTTTTCCTGCACAATGCCGATTTGCGCAGATTCTTCAGCGCGCGCCTGACGGATCGATCGGACGTGGACGACTGCGCGCAGGAAGCTTTCCTCAATCTGTGGCGGCAGGTGCAAAACGGCAATCTCGTCGGAGATGCGCGCGGCTACCTCTTCACCATCGCCTGGAACGTGCTCAAAGATTTCTGGCGGCGCAAACGATCCCACCGCGAAAATTTTTCGCTCCCGCTGTCGCAGTTCGAGGGGATTGAACGTAGTACAGGCGTCGATTCGGATGCCTTGCTGAGTGCGCGGGAGCTTGTACGCCTCATCGAGCGTCAGTTGCCGCACATGAAAGCGTCCACGCGGAGGGTCTTTCTCCTGTTCCATGTCGAAGAACTCCGTGTACCGGAGATCGCCGACCGACTGGGCGTTTCGAGACGAACGGTCGAACGCGAGATTACCCGCGCGATCAGTCAGTTGAAGGACGCCCTGGGCGGCTCGCCGGAAGATTTGTTGCGATAGGAATATGAGAACGACGCAAAAAACAGCTTGCGAGTGGGTCGCGCGTTTAAACGCCGCACCGCTATCGCCTGAAGAGGAGCGGGATCTGCAGCGTTGGTTGGCCAGCGCGCCGTCGCACCTTCGCGACTTCAACGCGGCGCGGACGGTGTGGGACGCGGCCGCGGGCCTCAAACACAGCGACCTCGCCCACGCCTATCTCGCCAAAGACATGGCGGAGGTTCGCGCCGCCGCGCGCGCGACGTCGACCTTCACCCGGCTCGCGGCCGCAGCGGCTGTCCTCGTAGTCGTTCTTCCGACGGCGATTTCGGACGCGCCACGGCTCGACGACGGCGGCGCGGCCCAGACCGCCGCGCGCGAGATCAAGAATTACGCCCTGCCCGATCACTCCTTGATCACCGTCGCCGGCGATTCATCGGTGGCTATCGCCTTCGCCGATCACTCCCGTGATGCGAAACTGCAGCGCGGCGAGGCCTTCTTTGAGGTCCAGCGCGACACACGCAGACCTTTTGTGGTCACCGCCGGACAACACCGGGTCACAGTGACCGGCACCAAGTTCAATGTCCGGAACCTGCCGGAGAACGCCGTCGAGGTCGCTGTCACGGAGGGCTCTGTCGCGGTATCCGCGGGCGGGGACCAGGAGTTCCGTTATGACCTGCGTGCCGGCGACGTCTTCCTGTTCCCCGCGGCGGGTGTGCCGATCCGGCGCAATACAACAGCCGAAGATGCGGCCGCGTGGCGCGCGGGCCGCCTGCACTTCAACGACACCGACCTGGACGAAGTCCTGTCGGAAGTAAACCGCTACGCCGCCAAGCCGATCGTTGCCGACGCGGTGGACTTGACGGGCCTGACGTTGACGGCCCGGATCAATGCCAACGACACCAACTCCGTACTCTTGATCCTGAGGGAGGTGTTTCAATTCGACGTCGAGGAACACCCGGACCGCTGGCAACTGGTGACGCGGCGCGTGGACGAGTAGAGGCTCCTGCCGCGCCGCTCACAATTGCGTTAGCGTGGCTGCGCGCGCGGCGAGGCCGGATGAATGGGTGGACAGGCCGTCAGATTCACTATGTAATCCCCCCGCATTTGATAGCCGGGATTGAGATCGGGAGGTCCGGTTCCTTTTCATGTTCACCGGAGGATTGCCGTGACCGCCAAGAAACCCGCATCCAAGACTGCACCGAAGACCGCCGCCTCTAAGGCCGCCACGTCCAAAGCAAAGGTCATCAAGAAGCCGAGCGTGAAAGCCGCGCGTCCGGCGCGTCCCGCCGCGCGCGGACGCGGGCGCTAGAGCGCCGACGCCGCTGCTAGGTTTTCGCTAACCCGAGATAGCGCTCAACGGCCGCGATGTCGGCGGCGATGCGCCCGCGCCGGGCGCTAGCCTCGGCGTCTTCGCCCCACTTCTCCTCCTGGTACAATTCGTCCAGGAACGCGGCGGTGAAAACGGCGTCCGCCGACAGGCGTCCGCGCACCAGCGCGAAACCCAGCGCCAGCGAGTTCGCTAGCGACGCCGCGGCCTGGAACGCGGTGAGTTCGGTGTCGTCGAACGCCGTCAGCGCTTTTCGCATCCGTTCGGCGACCGCGGGATCCTGTACCGCCGGCATCAGACCGTCGACCGCCACCAACCCGATATCGCATTCGCGCTGGAGCCAATCGACCACCGGCTGCCAGGCCGCGCGCTGACGCTCGCGCAAATCCGCCGGATGCGCGGCGCGATAACACAGCAGGTCCGCGTCGACGTAAGACAGAAGACTGTCGATGACCGCGCCGCGCTGCGTCGAGACCCGGTCGATCGCTGTCGCAAGAAGGCGCGTGAGCGGCATGGTCTCGGGATCGACATGAGGATCCTGCGCATCCCATTCCGCGGCCACCGCAGCGGCGAGACCGCGCGAGGCGGCAGCCAACGGCGCGCGCATGGGCGTCAGCGCCGGTTTGCCGTCGAGTAGAATCGCGACGGGCGTCCCCTCGCCCACCGTCACGATTTTATAGACACGGCGGGGTTTCGGCGGCGGCGTTTCACGCACGCGCATCGTGAGTGGTTTCTTGTCGTTCGTCGATTCCGTCATAGCAGCGCTCAGCGTTTTACATGCCAGGTGCGCGCGGTTTGGCATGGGTCGCCGCCGCCGTCCATCCGGTTCTTGGCGCCTTGCGCGAGCAAGGACACGCCGCCCGTCGCAAGCGCCGCACCCAAGGAGCCCAACGTGCGCAACGATCCCGCCTTATCGATGCCCACACCCGGATCGGCCAGCGGCCCGCTGACTTTCACGGCTTGCACGAGCGTTCCCAAACCGACACCCAAGCCCCCGGTCGCGCGCGGGCGCACGTCGAGGTCGACCTGCTCGCGGCGCAAGTCGATGCGCCCGCTGGAGGTGATCTGCATCTTGTCCGTCACGAGGGCGATGCCTTGCGTGGTCTGGGCGATGCCGTCCTTGATCTGGAAGTTCACGACCCCGCATTGGGCCACTGTGTAAGGATCCTTGTTGCCGATCGGATTGATGACGCCCAGCACCTGCATGACGACGTCGGCGCCGACAACATTGAGGGCGTCGTTGCGGATGCGCGCCTCACCCATGCCCGCGACGACAGAACCATCGAGGGAGGCCATCAGCGCGCGCATGGAATTTCCCGCGCCGCGCACATCCACGTTGATATCGACCGGCCCTTGCGTGACGGCTTCGGCTTTCTTGAAAGCCTTGGCCAGGCCTTCGGCGGTGAAGCCCTTGCCTTCGACCTTGAGCGTCATGGACTTGTCGCGGGCGTTAAGGCCGAGATCGGCCGACACGGCGCCACCTGCGAGCGCGACCGAAACCGGCGCCGCGGCCACGCGGCCGTCCACCGCTTTCACGGGCAGCGACACATCGGTGAGCACGAGGCCGTCCGCGTTCGCGATCTTACCGACCTTGAGCGTGACATCGGCGTCGGCGGCGTCCAGCATGTCCCACGGCAACGGGTCGGCGGTGAAGAGCTTGCCGTCCGGGCTCGCGGGCACGGGCGCGCTCTTGAATTGGGTCATGGCGATTTCGGGGATGGCGATCGTGCCCTTCACGGACGGGCGGTCCTTGACGGTCTCGACCGTGAGGTCGGTGCTGGCCTTCATCCCGAAGCCTTCGAGTTCGACCTTCACCGGGATCGGTTTATCCCGGGCGACCAGCGCCGCCACCGGCGCGGCCGTCCCGTAAATCTTCACGTCCTGACCGGACACCTTGCCTTCAAAATTGATTTTTCCGTCCTCGCCGGCGGTCAGCGTGGTGAACGCCACGTCGATGGGCTGGGCTTCCCTCGCGTAGGACAGAGCCGCGTTACTGGCCTGGAGCGAGGTGATCCCGAGATCGGCAATCTCCCCGCGCGCCTTCATGGCGAACGCGCCGAGGGTGAGTTTGCCCGAGGTGGGGCCGTTCCTGAACGCCGCCTGGACACCGCTTGCGCCCACGGACGAGATATTCAGGTCCTGCAACGCGCCGTCGATCTCAACGTCGATATCCTTGGCCGCGATATCGGCAGAACGTCCGGCTTGCGCGTCACGGTACCCCAGCTTGAGATCGTTCACGGACACGCCGCGCACATTCAGCGGGGTCGATCCGCCTTCAGAGGCGACATCGAATTCCCAGTTGCCGCGCCCGCGCTTATCGATCTCCAGGAGGATATCGGGGTTGTCCGCCGTGATTTCACTGAACGCAATCGTGCCGAACAGGAGCGGAATGAGTTGGGTATGGACCTCCACCCGCGGCAAATAGACCATTTCCGGACGGCTGCCCCAGGACGCATTGGCGACACGCACATCGGTGAGGACAATCGCCGGGGAGAGCGACACGGCGAGATCGATGTCGCCGATGGTCACATCCCGACCGGTAGCGGCTTTCGCCTGCTCTTCGATGGCGCCTTTGTATTGCGCGACATCGAACGTCATCAACACGATCACGATGCCGGCGACGGCGACCGCGAGGACGACGGCGGCGATCTTCAAGAGTCTCATTGTGCGCTCCTGCCAACATCCGGCGACGCGGCCGGTGTGACCAGACTGGGGATCGCGTGCATGAGATCGCTCAAGCGATCCACCAATCGGTGCGCGCCCGCGGCTTCAAGTTCCTGGACAGGGTGATTGCCCCACGCAACACCGAGCGCGGACACGCCCGCCGCGCGCGCCATGAGGATATCGAAACTGGTGTCGCCGATCATGACCGTGTGCGCGGGATCGACGCCGGTTTCCGCCATGGCGCGATAGAGCATTTCGGGATGCGGTTTTCCCGGCGCGTGCTCGGGCGTCTGGATGGTGACGAAGCGGTTCGAGAGCCCGTGACGGTCGAGGACATGACGCACGCCGCGCATCGCCTTCCCGGTCGCGATGCCCAACAAGATTCCTTCCGCGTCCAAGGCGTCGAGGACGGCGTGTGTGCCGTCGAACAGCGGTTCGTCGAAATGGGGTTCGGTGCGAAAGCGCACGAAACATTCGCGGTACGCCTGGTCGAGTTCGAGCAGCCGCGGCGATTCGAGCGCCGGAAAGAGCCGACCGAGGGCTTCGGTGAGCGACAGGCCGATCACGCGCGGGATCTCGTGCGCGCCGGGCGCATCGAGTTTCATCAAGGCCGCGGCCTCGTTGACCGCGCGGACGATGTTGGCGGTGCTGTTGACGATGGTGCCGTCGAGATCGAAGACCGCGAGACGCAGCGGCGCGGAAATCATGTGGCGTCGCTTTCGCTGAAACCGAGATCGCGGAACGCGGCTTTCATGTGTTTGGGCAAAGGCGCGGTCACGGTCAGCGGCTTGCGGCCCTGACGCGGGATGGTGAGCGCCTGCGCGTGAAGGCACATGCGGTCGGCGACATCGGCGAGCAGACCTTCATGGAGGTCGACGCGCTGATCCGGGTCGGCGTTGACCACGGCGTATTTCCCGTCGCCCACGATGGGCGTGCCGATGAGCTTGCAGTGGGCGCGCAACTGGTGGGTCCGCCCGGTGTGCGGCATCAGTTCCAGCCAACTGATCTTGCGGGCGGCGGTTGCGACGACCCGGTAATCGGTGACGGCCTTCTGACCGTCCTCGTCGTCCCACTCCATGCGTTCGTGTCCGCGGCCGCCGGTCTTGGCGAGCGCCGCGGAGATCGTGCCGGCCTCGTGTTCGGGATGCCCCAGCACAAGGGCCCAATAGGTTTTTTCCATGTCGCGGCTTTGGAACGCCTTCGCGAGCACGGCCGCGGATTTCGCGGTGCGCGCGACCACGAGCACACCGGAGGTGTCACGGTCGAGGCGATGCACCAGGCGCGGTTTCTCGCCGCCGAACTTCAGCCCTTCGAGCATGCCGTCGATATGACGGGTGGTCTTGGTGCCGCCCTGGACGGCGATCCCGGCCGGTTTGTTGAGGACGATGAGATCGTCGTCCTTATATATGACCATCCTCTGGATCTCGGCGGTGTCGCGCTCGGACAGTTCCGCCGGCGACTTGTGAACACGGTCGCCCTCGGAGACGGCCCCGAGCGGCGGGACGCGTACGACCTGCCCGGCTTCCAGGCGCTGATTGGCCTTGGCGCGACCGCCGTCGACGCGGATCTGGCCGGTGCGCAGGAGCTTTTCCAGACGTCCGTGGGTGAGCGCGGGGAACCGCCGCTTGAACCAGCGGTCCAGCCGCGTATCGCTTTCTTCGTTGCCGACTTCGATTTGTTGAACGCCGCTCATGACACCTCGGATTTCGTCTCGCGCAGCTTTTGCCAGTACGCGAGGCGCTTGGCCACCTCGCGTTCAAATCCGCGTTCGACGGGGCGGTAGAATTGATGACGGATCATACCGTCCGGGAAATAGTTCTGGCCGGAGAAACCGTCGTCCTGATCGTGGTCGTAGGCATAGCCCTTGCCGTAACCGATGTCCTTCATCATACGGGTGGGCGCATTGAGGATGTGCAGGGGCGGCATCAGGGAGCCGGTGTCGCGGGCGGCCGTGCGCGCCTCTTTATATGCGACATAGAGCGCATTCGACTTGGGCGCGGTGCCCAGATAGACGACCAACATCGCGAGCGCGAGTTCGCCTTCCGGAGAGCCGAGGCGATCGTAGGTCTCCCAGGCCGAAATAGCCATCTGGAGGGCCTGCGGGTCGGCCATGCCGATGTCCTCGGCCGCGAAGCGGGTCAGACGCCGCAGGATGTAGATGGGGTCTTCGCCCCCGTCGAGCATCCGGGCCACCCAATAGAGCGCCGCGTCGGGGTCGGACCCACGCAAGGATTTATGGACGGCGCTGATGAGGTTGTAGTGGCCTTCGCGGTCCTTGTCGTAAACCGGCGCCCGCCGCTGGATGACCTTCGCGAGCCCGGCCGCGTCGAGGGGCGCCGCGGGCGCAGGCGTGAGCGCGAACAGGTCTTCGGCCAGGGTGAGACTGTGCCGGCCGTCGCCGTCGGCCATGGCCCGGAGCGCGGCGCGGCCCTCCGCCGTGACCGGCAGCGGACGGCCCACCGCGGTTTCCGCCCGGGCGAGCAGCCGGTCGAGGGCGGCGTCATCCAGCCGGCGCAGGACCATGACCTGGCAGCGGGACAGAAGCGCCGCGTTCAGCTCGAACGACGGGTTCTCCGTGGTGGCGCCGACAAGGATGATGGTGCCGTCCTCGACATAAGGGAGGAAGCCGTCCTGCTGCGCGCGGTTGAAACGGTGAATCTCGTCCACGAACAGAAGCGTGCCCTGCCCCATCTGGCGGCGCTTGGCCGCCGCCTCGAAGACCTTTCGGAGATCGGCCACGCCGGAGAACACCGCCGAGAGCGGCTGAAAGTAAAGATCGGTGCCTTTAGCCAGGAGCCGGGCGATGGTGGTCTTGCCGACCCCGGGCGGACCCCACAGGACCATGGAAGTGACACGGCGGGCGGCGACCATCCGGCCAATGGGACCTTCGGGCCCGAGCAGGTGTTCCTGCCCGACCACGTCGTCCAGGGTCGCCGGTCGCAGCCGGTCGGCGAGCGGCTGTCCGACTTTGCCGCCGCCCTTCCCCGCCGGACCGTCTTGCGGGAGATCCTGCCCCGCAAACAGATCGCTCATCCGCCCACCTGGAATTTCAGAACCTGACCGCCACGATTGAGGGTGACCGCCCACCCCCGCGCCGGGGCGCCCAACACCTTCTGCAGCTCGGCCACACTGGCGACCGTCGTTTCGTTGACCCCGAGGATCATGTCCCCCGGCCGCAGTCCCAAGCGACCCGCAATGGTGTTGCCGCCGAGGCTGAGGATGATGACACCCGGCTCCTCGTACTCCCGGCCGAGTTCCTCGGCCAGGGCCGGATTCAGGTTCGCGACGGTCGCGCCCGAGAACGGCTGCTGGCCGGAGAGCTGGGTCTCCTGTCGGGCCGGGGTATTGGGCGGGGCCTGGAGCGAGATTTGAATAGCAAGTTCTTCGCTCTCGCGCTGGACCCCGATCCGGGCGGTGCCGCCGACGGGCAAGGTCGCGATCATATAACGGAGTTCTTCCAGGTCCTGGACGTCCCGGCCGTTGACCGACCGGACGATGTCGCCCGGCTTGAGACCACCACGGCTCGCCGGGCTTCCGGAGGTCACCCGCTCGACCAGCACCCCCATCGGGCGCGGGAGGGATAAGGAGCGCGCAAGGTCGGCCGTGATGGTCTTCCCGCTGGCGCCCAGCCAGGCGCGCACCGCGCGCCCTTCTTTAAGTATACTCGCAACAACGGTCCGTACCATATTGGCAGGAATAGCAAATCCAATGCCGTTACTACCGCCATCACGGGAATAGATGGCAGTGTTGATGCCGACCAGGCGGCCGTCAGAAGTGATGAGCGCCCCGCCGGAATTGCCGGGGTTCACGGCCGCATCCGTTTGAATGAAGGAGCGGAAATCCGTGATGCCGACCGTGGTGCGGGCCAGCGCCGAGATGATGCCCGAGGTGACGGTCTGCCCGACGCCGAAGGGATTGCCGATGGCCAGGACCATATCGCCGACCTCGAGGTCGTCGGAATCGGAAAGGTCGAGGGCCGGGAGCGTGCCGTTCAGGTCCTGGAGTTGGAGCACCGCGAGATCGGACCGGGGGTCCTTGCCCACCACCTTGGCCTCGAACTCGCGCCGGTCGTTCAGGATGACGGTGATTTCGTCGGCTTCGCCAATGACATGGTTGTTGGTGATGACCACCCCGGTTCCCCGGACGATCACCCCCGACCCGAGAGAGCTTTCCACGCGCTCGCGGGGTACGGCGCCCAACTGGTCGCCGAAGAACTGGCGGAAGAACGGATCGTTAAAGAGCGGGGAGACCTGCTGCTTCAGAACCCGGCGGGTATAGATGTTCACGACCGCCGGCGAAGCCTTCTTGACGATGGGGGCGAAGGTGAGCGTCACCTGCTGGCGGGACGCCGGCACGACCGCCTCGGCCGCCGCCGCGGGCATAGGGGACGCCAAGAGGGCCGCCGTCGCCAGGCCGAGCGCGGCGGCACGCTTCTTCATATTCAACGTGAACAAAGATTTTATCATTTAAGGTCAAACCGTTATTTGATGAAGCTAAGAACCAACTCCGGCAAATTTAAGACGCCTTTGACCGGATTTCACCCCCGCCTGGAGCAAGCTGCACTAATTTGGAATCGGACAACTTGCCTCAGGTTATTCTTTGGTCGCGTCGTTTTTTGCGAAAAACCGGTTCCCACTTTTTCGCACGACGCTCTCCACCCCAAAAACAAGAACGGCAGCCTCGGGATTTCCGGGCTGCCGTTCAAACTGTCGGAAGCGGGCGAGGTTAGATCGCTTGATCTTCCGCCGCCGTCGCGACGTTCTGCGGCGGACCGGAGTCCTGACCCTTCGCGTCGACGTCGCGATCGACCAACTCGATCACGGCCATCGGAGCGGAGTCACCATGACGGAAGCCCGCCTTGATCACGCGGGTATAGCCGCCGGCGCGGTCCTTGTAACGGGGACCGAGCGTGTTGAAGAGCTTCGCCACGACGGTTTCGTCGCGCAGACGGCCGGCCGCCAGACGGCGGCAGGCGAGCGTCCCGCGCTTACCCAAGGTGATCATACGCTCGACGTACGGGCGGAGGTCTTTCGCCTTCGGGAGCGTGGTCGTGATCTGCTCGTGCTTGAGCAGCGCATTGGCCAGGTTGGCCATCAGGGCGCGGCGGTGGCCCTTGGTACGGTTGAATTTACGGCCGCTCAGTCCATGACGCATAGCTTAAGTCCTTCCTTCACCTTGTGGCCTCGCGCGCGAGGCCGATTGTGTATTCCCCAAGCCGCGTCCGTGAAGGGACATGAACTTACGGGAGCGGGCCGATATGGCCCAGTTCGCTTCCTCACCCCACCCGGCCGCTTCGCGGCCACCCTCCCCGTCAAGGGGAGGGTTATTTAGCCCCTCCCCCTTGTGGGGAGGGGTTGGGGTGGGGGTATCGTCTCTAGAACGGCTCTTCGAGCTTCTTGGCCAGTTCTTCGATGTTCTCGGGCGGCCAATTCGGGATTTCCATGCCCAGATGGAGACCCATCTGCGCCAGGACTTCCTTGATCTCGTTGAGCGACTTACGGCCGAAGTTCGGAGTGCGGAGCATTTCCGCTTCCGTCTTCTGCACCAGGTCGCCGATGTAGATGATGTTGTCGTTCTTCAGGCAGTTGGCCGAACGCACGGAGAGTTCGAGTTCGTCCACCTTGCGCAGGAGGTTCTTGTTGAACGGCAGCTCGTCTTCGACACGCTCGGCGATCGCATGCTGCGGCTCTTCGAAGTTGATGAAAAGCTTGAGCTGGTCCTGGAGGATGCGCGCGGCCAAGGCCACGGCGTCTTCCGGCTTCACGGCGCCGTTGGTTTCAACAGTCATCGAGAGCTTGTCGTAGTCGGTCTGCTGGCCGACGCGGGTGTTGTCGACCTTGTAGGAGACGCGGCGGACCGGCGAGAAGATCGAATCGACCGGGATCACGCCGATGGGATCGTCTTCCTTGCGGTTCAGGTGCGCGGCGACGTAGCCCTTGCCCGTGTTGACTTCCAGCTCGATGTTGAGGTTCGCGCCGTCGTCGAGGTGGCAGATCACGAGATCGGGGTTCATGATCTCGATATCGGCGGTGGCTTGGATCTGGCTGGCGGTCACTTCGCCCGGCCCCTTGGCCTTCAGCGTCATGCGCTTGGGGCCGTCACCGTGCATGGTGAGGGCGAGTTGCTTGATGTTGAGGATGAGGTCGGTCACGTCTTCGCGGACGCCCGGGACGCTCGAGAACTCGTGCAGCACGCCGTCGATGCGGATCGAGGTGACCGCGGCGCCCTGGAGGGACGACAGGAGCACACGACGCAACGCATTGCCGAGCGTGACGCCGAAGCCGCGCTCGAGCGGTTCCGCGACGATGGTCGCGATGCGACGTTGATCGTCGCCCGTTTCGATGGCCAGTTTCGACGGTTTAATCAGTTCTTGCCAATTTTTTTGAATCACGGCTCAGTTCCACACGTGAGGTTGATCCCGCTGTGAACTTGGGAAACGCAGCGCCCCGAAGAGCGCGCGAAACCCGAATGCAACGCCGCCGGTGGGAGACTCCCGGCGGCGAAAAATCTTTTAGACGCGGCGACGCTTGCGCGGACGGCAGCCGTTGTGCGGCACCGGCGTCACGTCCTGGATCGACGTGATGGTGAAGCCGACGGCTTGCAACGCGCGCAGCGCGGATTCACGACCCGTGCCCGGGCCCTTCACAAACACCGACAGCACCTTCATGCCGTGTTCCATGGCCTTGCGGCCGCAGATTTCAGCCGCAACCTGCGCGGCGTACGGGGTCGACTTACGCGAACCCTTGAAACCCTGCGCACCGGCCGACGACCAAGCAATGGTATTGCCCTGCACGTCGGAGATGGTGATCATGGTGTTGTTAAAGCTCGCGTTGACGTGCGCGATGCCCGAGCTGATGTTCTTGCGTTCGCGCTTGCGGGCGCGCGGAACACCGGCGGTGGCAGTGGAAGCGGTTTCTGGCTTGGCCATGGCTTTGTCTTCTTCTGTCCGTACAAACGGCAATCGCGGCGCTCGCGCGCCGCGATCAGCGCATCCTGATTACTTCGTTACTTTCTTCTTGCCGGCGATCGGCTTCGACGGGCCCTTGCGGGTGCGCGCGTTGGTGTGCGTGCGCTGACCGTGAACCGGCAGGCCCTTGCGGTGGCGCAGGCCCTTGTAGCAGCCGAGATCCATCAGACGCTTGATGTTCATCGCCTGCTCGCGGCGCAAATCGCCTTCCACCGTGTAGTCACGGTCGATGGTGTCGCGGATGCGGATGATCTCGTCTTCCGTCAACTGGTTGACACGGCGCTTCGCGTCGATGCCGACACGTTCGCAGATGTCCACGGCATTGGACGGTCCGATGCCGAAAATGTAACGCAGGGCGATCACGACCCGCTTGTTGGTTGGTAAGTTAACCCCAGCAATACGCGCCAAAGCCCGTACTCCTTCTTATATTCCAAAATGTTATGAGCGCCGCGCGCAACCCGAAAAGCGGGGCATTATATGCACTTACCCCCGGGTGTCAACACGCCGCTCAGGCTCCTAAAACACGCTCCAAGTCACGCGAAACGACGTCCATATCCCGGTCGCCGTCGATTACTTCCAGGGCCCCCTTCGCCTTATAGTAGGGCATCAGGGGGGCCGTCTGGTCATGGTAGGCTTTCAACCGTGCACCCACGGTTTCGGCCTTATCATCCGCCCGGCGAGTAAAGCTCGTCCCGCCACAGGCGTCACAGACCCCCGGGCGTTTCGGTTGCTTAAACTTATCGTGGTAGCCCTCGCCGCAGTTCGAGCAGGTGAAGCGGCCGGTGATCCGTTCGATGAGCTTTTCGTCCGGGACCGCGACCTCAATCACCTTATCGAGACTAATTCCTTTATCTTTCAACAACTTATCCAACGCCTCCGCCTGCGCGATGGTGCGCGGGAAGCCGTCGAGGATAAAACCGTTCTTACAATCGGGCTGATCGATCCTTTCGGAGATCAGATCGATCATAATGCCGTCCGACACCAGTTTCCCGGCGTCCATGACCGCCTTGGCCTGCAGCCCCACCGGGGTTCCCGCCTTCACCGCCGCCCGGAGCATATCCCCGGTCGAGAGCTGGACGATGCCGTAACGGTCCTGCAAGCGCTTGGCTTGGGTTCCCTTACCGCCCCCTGGCGGCCCCATCAGAATCAGACGCTTGCCCGACATGGCCGTTACCGCTTGCCGCGCAGACGGGACTTCTTCAGCAAGCCCTCATATTGGTGCGCGAGAAGGTGCGCCTGGACCTGTTGCATGGTGTTCAGGGTCACGTTGACCACGATCATCAAGCTGGTGCCGCCGAGCGCGAAAGGCGTGCTCATCCGAGACACCAGGTACTCAGGGATCAGACACACGAAGATCAGGTAGATGCCGCCGATGACCGTGAGACGGGTCAGCACGAAATCGAGATAGTCGGCCGTGTTCTTGCCGGGGCGGATGCCCGGGACGAAACCGCCGTACTTGCGCAGGTTCTCGGCCGTATCGCTGGGGTTGAACACCACCGCGGTATAGAAGAACGCGAAGAAGACGATGAAGATCGCGTAAAGGAACATGTACAGCGGCTGGCCGCGGCCCAGAAGCGCGCCGAGCGTGTTCAGGAAGCCTTCGCCGCCCGGGGTCGCCATCGGCATGCCGTCCGGCCCGATCATGGTGCCGCCCTGGAATCCGGCGATGGTCAGGGGCAGAAGGAGCAGCGAGCTCGCGAAGATCGGCGGGATGACGCCCGACGTGTTGAGCTTCAACGGGATGTGCGAGGCTTCGCCGCCGAACACCTTATTGCCCTGCTGACGCTTCGGGTATTGGACGAGGATGCGGCGCTGGGCCTGTTCCACGAACACCACAAGCCCGATCAAGCCGACGGCGCCGACGCCGAGCAGCGCAATCACGAACGGCGACAGGGCGCCGGTGCGGCCCAGCTCAAGCGTGCTGGCGAGCGCGCCCGGAAGACCGGCGACGATGCCCGCGAAAATCAGAAGCGAGATCCCCTGCCCGATGCCGCGTTCACTGATCTGTTCGCCGAGCCACACCAGGAACATGGTGCCGCCGACAAGGGTAATCACGGTGGTGGCGACGAAAAACGCGCCGGGATTGGTGACAACGGGCAAGCCGTTGGACGCCACCGAGCCCTGGAGGCCCGTGGCGATCCCCACCGCCTGAAGCGCCGTAATGGCGACGGTCAGGTAGCGGGTGTATTGGTTCATCTTGATCCGGCCCGTCACACCCTCTTTCTTGAGGTTCTCGAGGGTCGGGCTGATGGCGGCGAGCAACTGGATGATAATCGCGGCCGAGATGTACGGCATGATGTTGAGCGCGAAGATGCTCATGCGCGACAACGCACCGCCGGCAAACATGTCGAACAGGCCGAGCACGCCGCCCGACTGGGCGCGCATGACGTCCTGCATCGCGATGGGGTCGATGCCCGGCAGCGTGATGAACGTGCCGAGGCGATAGACGATCAAGGCTCCAAGGGCGAACCAGATTCGCCGCTTGAGCTCGGTCGCCTTGGAAAAGACACCCAGGTTTATATTGGCAGCAAGTTGGTCAGCCGCAGATGCCATCTCAAACTCCGGTTAAGGTGCGCCGGCGTTCCGGCGCACCTTCGCGGGCACTTTAGTTCTTCGCCTTGGCGGCTTTCTTGGCGCGGGCGGACTTGTCGCCCTTCTTCGCCTTCGGGTTCGCGTCAGCGCGCTTCGGAAGCTTGCGCACCTTCTTGTCTTCCGGAACCTTCTCCGCGCGGGTCATCTTCACCGAACCGCCGGCCTTCTCGACCGCCGCACGGGCGGTTTCGGAGGCGTAAACGGCTTCGACGTTGATCTTCGCCTTGAGTTCACCGTCGCCGAGGAGGCGCATGCCGTCATGCGCGCGGCGCACGACGCCCGCCTTCACGAGGCTGTCGATGGTGATGGTGGCCTTCGCGTCGAGGCGGCCGGCGTCGATCGCGGCTTGGATGCGGCCGAGGTTGACCGGCACGTACTTCGACGTGTCGTAGGAGGTGAAGCCGCGCTTCGGGATGCGGCGGAACAGAGGCATCTGACCACCTTCGAAGCCTTTGATGGCCACGCCGGTACGCGCCTTCTGACCCTTCACACCGCGGCCAGAGGTCTTGCCGAGGCCGGAGCCGATACCACGGCCGAGGACCTTACGCGGGTGGGTCGAACCCGGGCGGTTACGCAATTGATTGAGTTTCATTGTTCTTATCCTTTAGACGCCGGCTTGAGATAGGAGGCCGATCAGCCTTCGTCCACCTGCACCAGGTGTTTTACCTTATTGATCATGCCGCGGACCGCCGGGGTGTCTTCCAGGGTCGACGAACGGCGGATCTTGTTCAAACGCAGGCCAATCAGCGTCTGGCGCTGGTCGGCGAAACGGCCGGCGGCGCTGCGGATCTGGGTGACCGTAACGGTCTTCTTCTTCTCGGCCATGATTAGGCTTCCTTCGCCACTTCTTTACCGGCTTCCTCGCGGCGACCGATGATGTCGGCAACTTTCTTGCCGCGCTTGGCCGCCACGTTACGCGGGCTGGTCATCGACTGAAGGGCCGTGAAGGTCGCCTTCACCATGTTGTGCGGGTTGTTGGACCCGACGCTCTTGGCCACGATGTCCTGGATGCCCATGGTTTCAAACACGGCGCGCATCGGGCCGCCGGCGATGATGCCGGTACCGGCCGGAGCCGAGCGCAGGATCACCTTGCCGGCGCCGAAGCGACCGTACAGGTCGTGATGCAGCGTGCGGCCTTCGCGCAGCGGGATCTTGATCATGTGGCGCTTGGCGGCGTCCGTCGCCTTACGGATGGCTTCCGGCACTTCGCGCGCCTTGCCCGAACCGTAACCGACCTTGCCCTTGGCGTCGCCGACGACCACGAGGGCCGCAAACGCGAAACGGCGACCGCCCTTCACGACTTTGGCAACGCGGTTGATGTGGACCAGCTTATCGACAAACTCGTCATCGCGCTCTTCGCGACCGCCGCGGCCGCCTTCGCGATCTCCGCCGCGCTCACGGCGTCCGCCGCGCTCGCCGCGCTCACCGCGTTCGCCGCCCCGCCCCTGACGTTCGCCGCGCTCAGAACCTGATGGTGTCCGTGCCATTTCTTATTTCCCTTACTTATCCGGCCTAGAACGACAGACCGGCTTCACGCGCCGCGTCGGCCAACGCCTTGACGCGACCGTGGAACATGTAGCTGCCACGATCAAAGATGACTTCCTTCACGCCCGCCTTCACGGCGCGCTCGGCGAGCAACTTGCCCACCACCGCAGCGGCTTCCTTGGAAGCGCCGATCTTGATCTTGCCCTTCAAATCCGTGTCGACGCTCGACGCGGCGGCCAACGTGCGACCATCTTCGTCGGCGATGACTTGCGCGTAGATGTGACGACCCGACCGGAACACGGAAAGGCGCGGACGGCCATGCGCCGACGCTTTGATCGCAAAGCGCGTACGCTGCTTGCGTCGCTGGGTCCGAATAATGTTGTTGCTCATCGCTTAATTCCTTGTCCCGCGCCTTACTTCTTCTTGCCTTCTTTACGAAGGATGAACTCGTCAGAGTACTTGATGCCCTTGCCCTTGTACGGCTCCGGCTCCTTGTAGGCGCGGATTTCCGCGGCGACCTGGCCAACCTTCTGACGGTCGGCGCCCGACACTTCGATCTGCACCGCGGTCGGCGTCTTCACTTCGATGCCGGCCGGGATCTCGTAGATCACGTCGTGCGAGAACCCGAGGTTCAGCGTCAGCTTCTTGCCCTGAGCGGCGGCCTTGAAACCGACGCCGTTGATGTCGAGGATCTTCTTGTAACCCTGGCTGACGCCCTTCACCATGTTGTTGATGGTGGCGCGGGTCGTGCCCCACTGCGCGCGGGCGCGCTTTGTTTCGTTCTTGGTCTTCACCCACACTTTGCCGTCGGTGACGCTGGTTTCAACGTCATCGCTGGTGTCGAGCTTCAGTTCGCCCAGCTTGCCCTTCACCGTGACGAGCTTGCCCGCCATGGTAACGGTGACGCCGCTCGGGATGACCACCGGATATTTGCCTACACGTGACATCGTACGCTTCCTTCAATCCGTGTCCGGTTAGAACACTTGGCAGAGCACTTCGCCGCCGACGTTGGCTTGGCGCGCTTCCGCATCAGACATGACGCCGCGAGGCGTCGAGAGAATGGAGATGCCGAGGCCGTTATAGACCTTCTGCAAGTCCTTGATCTTCGCGTAAACGCGACGACCGGGCTTCGAGACGCGCTCGATCTTATTAATGACCGGCTCGCCTTCGTTGTACTTCAGTTCGATGGTCAGCTCTTCCACGCCGGCGCGCACGTTCGCGCGGGAGAAGCCGCGGATGTAGCCTTCGCGTTCCAGAACGCGCAGCACGCTCTCGCGCAGCTTCGAGGCCGGGGCCGTGATCGAGGACTTGTTCGCCCGCTGTCCGTTGCGGATACGGGTGAGCAAATCACCAACAGGATCGGTCATTGACACTTGATATGCTCCTTACCAGCTCGACTTGACCATGCCGGGAATCTGACCCTTCGAGGCCAGCTCACGCAGCTTGTTGCGCGCCATCTTGAACTTGCGATAGGTCGCGCGCGGACGGCCCGTCAGTTCGCACCGGTTACGGATGCGGACCTTCGAGGAGTTGCGCGGAACCTGAGCAAGCTTCAGGACGGCCGCAAAGCGGTCTTCGTCAGTCGTGTCGCGATCCATGATGATCGCCTTCAGCTTCTTACGCTTGTTGCCCAGCGACTTCACCATACGGCGGCGCTTGTTATTGCGTTCAACGTTGCTCGTCTTAGCCATGGGATCCAGTTCTCCGGCTATTTCTGGAACGGCATTTCAAAACCTTCGAGCAGCGCGCGCGCTTCTTCGTCGGTCTTGGCCGTCGTGCAGATGGTGATGTTCATGCCGCGGACCTTGTCGATCTTGTCGTAATCGATTTCCGGGAACACGATCTGTTCCTTGAGGCCCATGTTGTAGTTGCCGGCGCCGTCGAAGCTCTTGCCGTTGAGGCCGCGGAAGTCACGCACGCGCGGCAGAGCGACGTTCACCAAACGGTCGAGGAATTCGTACATGCGGGTCTTGCGGAGCGTCACACTGCAGCCGACCATCTGGCCTTCACGCAGCTTGAAGTTCGCAATCGCCTTGCTCGACTTGGTGATGTTCGGCTTCTGACCGGCGATCGCCGTCATGTTCTCGACAGCGCCCTCGATCTTCTTCTTGTCCTGCGAAGCTTCGCCAACGCCCATGTTCAGGACGATCTTGGTCAGCTTCGGGATCGCCATCGGGTTCTTGTAGCCGAACTTGTCGGCCAAGCTTTTCCGGATGACGTCATCATACTGTTTACGCAAACGCGCCATGGTCTTCGTCCTTCCTAGTCGATGACTTCGCCGGACCGACGGGCGGTGCGGACTTTGCTTTTGTCATCGAGCGTCTTGAAGCCAATACGGGTGGCTTTCTTTTCTTTCGGGTCGACGTGCGCCACGTTGGAAACGTGGATCGACGCTTCCTTTTCGATGATGCCGCCGCGGTCCTGCGCCGTCTGGCGCTGGTGACGCTTGGCGATATTCACGCCTTGCACGATCACACGGCTTTCGCTCGGAAGGGCCTTCAAAACCGTACCGGTCTTGCCCTTGTCGCGGCCCGTGAGGACGATCACGTTGTCGCCCTTCTTGATTTTCATCTTGGCCATTAGAGGACCTCCGGCGCCAGCGAAACGATCTTCATGAACTTCTTCGAGCGGAGTTCACGGGTCACCGGTCCGAAAATACGCGTGCCGATCGGCTCGCCCTGCTTGTTGATGAGCACGGCCGCGTTGTGATCGAAACGGATCGCAGTGCCGTCGGCGCGGCGCAGTTCCTTCGCCGTACGCACGATGACGGCGCGATGAACATCGCCCTTCTTCACGCGGCCGCGCGGGATGGCGTCCTTCACGGAGACAACGATCACGTCGCCGATCGCGGCGAACTTACGTTTGGAGCCGCCGAGCACCTTGATGCACATGACGCGTTTGGCGCCAGAGTTATCGGCAACATCCAAGTTGGATTGCATCTGAATCATGGTTTTACGTCCTTATCCCTGGTGGTTCCGATTACTCGGCCTTGTCCAGGACCAGTTCCCACTTCTTCGACTTCGAGATCGGCGCGCATTCGCGGATACGCACCACATCGCCGATCTTGCCGACGTTGTTCTCATCATGCGCGGCGAACTTCTTGCTGCGGCGGATGAACTTCTTATAGATCGGGTGCATCATGCGGCGTTCGACGCGCACGACCACGGTCTTGTCCTGCTTATCGCTGACGACCACGCCTTGGAGAATTCGTCTCGGCATTTTCTTCTTCCTCTCGCCCGCTTACGACGCAGCTTTTTCGCTGCTGCGTTCTTGCAGAATTGTCTTAATCCGCGCGATTTCGCGGCGGACGCGCCCGAACTGGGCGGTATTGGTCAGCTGGCCCGAGGCCTTCTGGAAGCGCAGGTTGAACTGCTCTTTCTTGAGGTCGCCGAGACGGCCCTGAAGTTCTTCCGCGTTCTTAGCGCGCAATTCCGTTGCTTTGCTGGTCATGACTTACGCTCCGATACGCGAGACCATTTTGGTTTTGATCGGCAGCTTCGCAGACGCCAGAGCAAAACCTTCACGGGCCATTTCGGCCGACACACCGTCCACTTCAAACATGATGCGGCCCGGCTTAATGCGGCACACCCAATATTCGGGCGAGCCCTTCCCTTTACCCTGACGGACTTCGGCCGGCTTCTTCGACACCGGCACGTCCGGGAAAATACGGATCCACACGCGGCCCTGACGCTTCATGAAGCGCGTGAGCGCGCGGCGCGCGGCTTCGATCTGACGGGCGGTGACGCGCTCGGGCGCCATCGCCTTCAGGCCGTACGAGCCGAAGTTCAAGGTGGAGCCGCCCTTGGCGACACCATGGATACGGCCTTTGAAGGCCTTGCGGAATTTTGTGCGTTTCGGTTGCAACATGACGACGTATTTCCGTTCCTATGCCTTAACCGCGCGCGTCGGGGCGCGGGGTCTGGGCGTCGCCGGCGGCGCGCTTGTCTTGCGCCATCGGATCGTGTTCGAGGATCTCGCCCTTGAAGATCCACACCTTCACACCGCAGGTCCCGTAGGTGGTCTTCGCGGTGCCTTCACCGTAGTCGACGTCGGCGCGCAGGGTGTGCAGCGGCACACGGCCTTCGCGGTACCATTCGACGCGCGCGATTTCAGCGCCGCCCAAACGGCCGGAGCAGGTGATACGGATCCCGCCGGCACCGAGGCGCATGGCGGCCTGCACGGCGCGCTTCATGGCGCGGCGGAACGCCACGCGGCGCTCGAGCTGCTGCGCGATGTTTTCGGCGACGAGCTGCGCATCGATTTCCGGCTTGCGGATTTCAACGATGTTCAGGTGCACTTCGCTGCCGGTCATCTTCTGCAGATCCTTGCGGATCACTTCGATGTCGGCGCCCTTCTTACCGATCACGACACCCGGACGGGCGGTGTGAATGGTGATGCGGGCCTTCTTCGCGGGGCGCTCGATGATCACGCGCGCAACGCCGGCCTGGGCCAGGCGCTCTTTCAGGTAGTCGCGGATCTCGATGTCCTGGTGGAGGAGCGTGGCATACTGACCGCGGTTCGCGTACCAGCGCGAGTCCCACGTGCGGTTAATGCCGAGGCGCAGCCCGACCGGATTGACTTTCTGACCCATTAGGCGGTCTCCCTCTTCTCACGAACGACAATCGTGAGATTGCTGAACGGCTTGGTGATGTGGCCGACGCGGCCACGGGCACGCGGGCTCCAACGCTTCATGACGATCGACTTACCGACGTAGGCTTGCGCCACATACAGCTGGTCGACATCGAGCTGATGGTTGTTCTCGGCGTTCGCGATCGCGGACTCGAGCACGGTCTTCACTTCGATCGCGATGCGGCGCTTGTTGAACGTGAGTTCGGCGAGCGCGGCTTCGGCGCTCTTGCCGCGGATCAGCTGCGCCATCAGGTTCAGTTTGCGCGGGCTGACGCGGATCGAGCGGGAGAACGCTCTGGCTTCCGTTTCGCCGACGCGGCGCGGTGCGCTTTTCTTGCTCATGACTTAGTCCTTACTTGCCGCCCGGAGCGGCGGCTTTCTTGTCGCCCGTGTGGCCATAGAACGTACGGGTCGGCGCGAACTCGCCGAACTTGTGGCCGATCATGTTTTCGGTGACCAGCACCGGAACATGCTTGTGCCCGTTGTGCACGCCAAACGTCAGCCCGACAAACTGCGGGAGAATCGTGGAGCGGCGCGACCACGTCTTAATCACTTCGTTGCGGCCTGAACCGCGAACCGTCTCGGCCTTCTTCAAGAGATAGCCGTCGACGAAAGGACCCTTCCAAACTGAACGTGCCACGTTCGCTCTCCTTAAGCTTTCTTCGCCAGGTGACGGCTACGCATGATGAGGTTCTGCGTGCGCTTATTGTTACGCGTACGCTTGCCCTTCGTCGGCTTACCCCACGGGGTGACCGGATGACGGCCGCCCGAGGTTTTGCCTTCACCGCCGCCGAGCGGATGGTCGACCGGGTTCATGGCGACACCACGCTGGTGCGGCTTGAAACCCAGCCAGCGCATACGGCCGGCTTTACCAAGATTGATGTTCTGATTGTCCGGGTTGGACACGGCGCCGACGGTGGCGACGCATTCCGCGCGCACCATGCGCAGTTCGCCCGACGACAGGCGCAACTGGGCGTAACCGCTGTCCTTACCGATGAGCTGCGCGTAGCAGCCCGCCGAACGGGCCATCTTGCCGCCACCGCCGAGCTTGAGCTCGACGTTGTGCACGATGGTGCCGACCGGCATGTTCTTGAGGGGCATCGCGTTGCCCGGCTTAATGTCGGCCTGGTCGGCGGCAATGATCTTGTCGCCGGCCTTCAGGCGCTGCGGCGCCAGGATGTAGGCGAGCTCGCCATCCGCGTACTTGATGAGCGCGATGAACGCCGTGCGGTACGGATCGTATTCCAGGCGCTCGACCGTCGCGACGACGTCCTTCTTCTTGCGCTTGAAGTCGACGAGGCGATAGCGGCGCTTGTGACCGCCACCCATGAAGCGGCTGGTGATGCGGCCGGAGTGGTTACGGCCACCCGTCGAGTGCATGCCTTCGGTCAATTCCTTGACCGGCTTGCCCTTGTGCAGGTCGGAACGATCAACGAGGACCGTGCCGCGCAGCGACGGGGTAATGGGATTAAATGTCTTCAAAGCCATGGCTTAGAGTCCCGTGGTCACATCGATCGACTGGCCGGCGGCCAGGGTCACGATGGCTTTCTTCACATCGCTCCGGCGGCCAGGACGGCCACGGAAGCGCTTCAACTTGCCCTTGGTGATGAGCGTGTTCACGGCCGTGACTTGGACCTTGAACAGGCTTTCAACGGCCTGCTTGATCTTCGGCTTGGACGCATTGAGCGGCACGCGGAACACAAACTGGTTGTGTTCGGACGCCATCGTCGCCTTTTCCGTGATCATCGGCGCGCGGATGTAGTCGTACAGCTCGGCTTCGTTGGCAACCGCCTTCTTGGCGGCCGACTTGCTGACCGGCTTCTTTTCTGCTGCGGGGCTCATTTCAACCGCTCCTCAAGCTTCTCAATCGCGGCCTTGGTCAACACCAGGGTGTCGCGACGCAGGATGTCGTAAACATTGGCGCCCTGGGTCGGCAGAACGTCGATGCCCGGGATGTTGCGGGCGGCGCGGGCAAAGCCCTCGTCCACCTGCGCGCCGTCGATGATGAGCGCCGAGGTCCAGCCGAGCTTCTTGATCTGCGCGTCGAGGGCCTTGGTCTTCGCGGCCTTACCGCCGGCGGCGGACTCGATCACGATGAGCTTGCCTTCCTTGGCTTTCGCCGAGAGGGCGCTCTTGAGGCCGAGGGCGCGGATCTTCTTCGGCAGGCTGAAAGCGTGGCTGCGCACGACCGGTCCGAAGATCACGCCGCCGCCGCGCATCTGGGCGGAACGGAGCGAACCCTGACGGGCCGAACCCGTGCCCTTCTGCTTGTACGGCTTCTTGGTGGTGCCGCTGACTTCGCTGACGACCTTAGTCTTGTGCGTGCCGGCCTGACGCTTGGCAAGCTGCCAGCGCACGACGCGGTGCATGATGTCGCCGCGGACTTCCGCGCCGAAAATGGCATCGGAAAGGTCGACGGAGCCGACGTTTTTCTTATCGAGATTGATGATGTCCAGCTTCATGGCCGTTAGTCCTTCTTGGCCTTCAGACCGGCCGGCAACGGCAGATCCTTCGGAAGCTTGCGCTTCACGGCGTCCTTCACGAACACGTAGCCGCCCGGGTTTCCCGGAACCGCGCCTTTGACAAAAATGAAACCCTTGGCTTCGTCCACCTGGACGACCTGCAGGTTCTGGGTGGTGACACGCTCGACGCCGAGGTGACCGGCCATCTTCTTGCCCTTCCACACCTTACCCGGGTCCTGACGCTGACCCGTGGAACCGTGTGAACGGTGCGAGATGGACACGCCGTGCGAGGCTTCGAGACCGGAGAAGTTCCAGCGCTTCATCGGGCCCTGGAAACCCTTACCGACGGTCGTCCCCGTCACATCGACGAACTGACCGGCGACGAAGTGCGCGGCCGAAAGTTCGGCGCCGACGTCGACCAGCTTGTCCGCATCGACGCGGAATTCAACCAGCTTACGCTTCGGCTCGATGTTCGCCTTGGCGAAGTGACCGCGCGTCGCCTTGTTGACGCGGCTGGCCTTCTTGGCGCCGATGCCGAGCTGAACGGCCGTGTAGCCGTCTTTTTCCTTGGTGCGCTGAGCAATCACCTGCACACCGTCGACCTTAAGCACGGTCACCGGCACGTGATTGCCTTCCGCTGTAAACAGGCGGGTCATACCCACCTTCTGAGCAACTAATCCGGAACGCATTTGTCCCACCTTCGCGAATTCTTAGAGCTTGATCTCGACGTCAACGCCAGCGGCGAGGTCGAGCTTCATGAGGGCGTCCACCGTCTGAGGAGTCGGGTCGACGATGTCGAGCAGTCGGCGATGAGTCCGGATTTCGAACTGTTCACGCGACTTCTTGTCGACGTGCGGCGAGCGGTTCACGGTGAACTTCTCGATACGCGTCGGCAGGGGAATAGGACCGCGCACTTGCGCGCCCGTGCGCTTGGCGGTGCTGACGATCTCCTTCGTGGACTGATCGAGCACGCGATGATCAAACGCCTTGAGGCGAATGCGAATGTTTTGATTGTCAATCATGGCCTATACCCAAAAGTGAACGGCATCCGCCGACCGGCGGATGCCGCCTATATCAATCTACTCGACGATTTTAGCGACGACGCCTGCGCCGACGGTGCGGCCGCCTTCGCGGA
>CAZNUW010000011.1:0-138990 GCA_964576515.1 uncultured Rhodobacterales bacterium | reverse complement strand
CCTCCAGCGTTTCCGCCATCCTACACCAGATCAATACGAATCGCGAATAGAGCCTATATATAAGTGAGCGAGTTTCAACGACCGTGACGCCCGACCTTGAGACAGACCAGGAGATTGACCTGGAGACGAGCGAGAACCCGATCGACCGCGCGGCGGCCGACTGGGCGGCGCGCGTCGACGGCGGCGCCATGACGGACGCGCAAGCCAATGGGCTCGCCGCGTGGCTGGCCGCCGATGTGCGCCATCAAGGCGCCTTCGCGCGGGCGCAGGCCGCGTTCGCCTATCTGGACCGGGCGCGGGCGCTGGGCGCGCACTTCACGGGTGAGACCTTTAATCCGGATCAAGCCGGCGGCGCGTGTATCCCGGAAGGGGTGGCGTCGCCCCTGGCGGTGGAGCAAAAACCGTCGCGCCGCGCGATGCTGCGCGGCGGCGCGGCCGTCGCGGCGGGGCTCGCCGCGGCGATGGTGTTCGGACCGGATCTCTACGACCGCTTATTCCCGGCCGCGCCGCCGGAGCTTTACGCGTCGAAGAAGGGCGAGATCAAACTGGTTTCGCTGACCGACGCGTCCGTGTTGACGTTGAACACACATTCCCATGTGGCGGTGGACTACACCCGCGACCGGCGCAGCGTGAACTTGCGCGAAGGCGAGGTGATGTTCGCGGTGGCCAAGGATCACGAGCGTCCGTTCTCGGTGCTGGTGGGCGAGCTGGAAGTGCGCGCGGTGGGCACCAGTTTCATGGTGCGCAATGTGCCGGGCCGCCCGGCCGAGGTACTGGTGCAGGAAGGCGTGGTGGATGTGGTCTATCGTTCGCGCCCGGCCTCGCTGGTGCGCGCGCCGGCGAACACGCGCGTGACCGCCGACGACGCGGGCGTGGGACTGGGCGCACGGCTGATCAAGGCCGCGGTCTCGCCCGCCACGGTGGCGCGGGAGACCGCGTGGCGCCAAGGCATGATCGCGTTTGAAGGCGTCAGCCTCGCGACGGCGGCGGCGGAATTCTCGCGCTATTCGGATACGCGGATCGTGATCGACGATGCCGCCATCGCGCGCACCACCATCACAGGACTGTTTGAAGCGAACAACCCGGAAGGGTTCTCGTACGCGGTCGCGGGCAGCTTGGGCCTGAAGGTGGAGATCGGGCCGGGATACGTGCGGTTGCATAACCGCGCGCAGTAAGGCCCGCCGTAAGACCGGCCGCCCGCCCTCGAGCGTTGCGCCGACAACACATATTGCAGCGCAAAACGATTTTCCCGCCCCAGCCGTTCGATTTGTCGGGCGGATTCCCGAGGCTGGGACATCTAGCATGTGAAACCGGGTGTGGACCGATCAAGGGGGTCGGACCGCCCGCCGATATTTGGGGGGATTCATGTATCGCGCATCGTTCAAATCGCACCTTTGCGGCTCGGCCGCGGCGGCCGTCATCGTGCTGGCCGGGGGCTTCGCCGCGCCCGCCGCCGCGCAGAGCACACCGCAGCAGGCCCAGACCGAGGCCGCGGTGGACGAAATCGTGGTGACCGGAACGCGCGTGGTGCGCGACGGTTACGAAGCGCCGACGCCGTTGACCGTGCTGGGCGAGGAAGCCCTGCAGGCCGCCGCGCCGGAAAACATCGCCGACCTGGTCAACGACCTGCCGTCGGTTGTCGGCAGCGCGACGCCGCAGACGTCGAACCTGTCGTTCTCCAACGGGCAGGCGGGCCTGAACACCTTGAACCTGCGCGGGTTGGGCTCGAACAGGACGCTCGTGCTTCTGGACGGGCAGCGGTCGGTGCCCTCGACCATCACGGGCCTCGTGGACGTCAACGACTTCCCGCAGCAGCTCATCAGCCGGGTGGACATCGTGACCGGCGGCGCGTCGGCCGCTTACGGTTCGGACGCGCTGTCGGGCGTGGTCAACTTCGTGCTCAACAAGGATTTCACCGGCATCAAGGGCGAAGTCGCGGGCGGTCTGACGACCTACGGCGACGACCCGAGCGCCAAGGTCGCGCTGTCGGGCGGCACGGACTTCGCGAACGGCCGTGGCCATCTGCTCGCGTCCGGCGAATGGAGCCGCCGCTGGGGCATCTTCGGCGTGCCGCGCGAATGGAACAATCAAGGCTGGGCCATCATCAACAACCCGCGCTACACGGCGAGCAACGGCGAGCCGCAGCGCTTGCTGCTGAACAACGTCGGCCTCGGCACGGCGATGCCCGGCGGGATCATCACCAACACGGCGCTGCGCGGCACCTACTTCGGTCCGGGCGGTACGCCTGCGCAGTTCAACTACGGCCCGATCGTCTCCGATCCGTTCACGCAAGGCGGCGATTGGCGCGCCTCGCAAGTGAATTTCTACAACACGCTGGACCAGCGCGTGACGCGCGAGGGCATTTTCCTGCGCGCGAGCTATGACGTGACGGAAAACGTGACCGCCTTCGCGCAGGCGCAGTGGGGATTCGCGCGCTCCATCGGTCTCGCGCTGAAGCAGTTCAATATCGCCAACCTGATCATCCGCACCGACAACGCGTTCCTGCCGGAATCCGTACGCGCCCGCGCGACAACGCTGGGCATCACGCAGTTCACGCTGGGCTCGAACAACGTCGACATGCCGACGATCACCTTCGACAACGAGCGCACAGTCAATCGGTACGTGGTGGGTTTCAACGGCGCGTTCGACGCGATGGGCGACGAATGGACGTGGGATGCCTACTATCAGAAGGGCATTTCGCGCACCTCGGAGAACGGCCTTAACGTGTCGGCCAAAGCGGAGTTCGGCGCCGCCATCGACGCGGTGCGCACCGCGAACGGCACCATTGCGTGTCGTGTGAACACCGACGCGAACCCCGCCAACGACATGCCGGGCTGTGTGCCGTACAACGTGATGGGCCTGGGCGTGAACAGCCAGGCCGCGATCAACTACATCTTCGCCAGCCCCGAACATCCGCAGCGCAACCAGCGCTTCGTGCAGGACGTCGTGGCCGCGACCGTGAACGGCGAGCCGTTCTCGATCTGGGCCGGGCCGGTGTCGCTGGCGCTGGGCGTCGAGCACCGCAAGGAAGGCGTGACGGGCCGCGCCGATCCGGTCTCGTTGATCAACGGTTGGTTCGTGGGCAACTATCTGCCGACGTTCGGCAGCTATAAGGTGACGGAAGGTTTCGCCGAAACCGTCGTGCCGCTGGCCAAGGATACGGCCTGGGCGGACTCGCTGGACTTCAACGCGGCGGTGCGCGCGACCAACTACTCCACCTCGGGCATGGTCGTGACCTGGAAGCTGGGCGCGACCTACCAGCCGATGAGCGATATCCGCTTCCGGGTGACGCGTTCGCGCGACATCCGCGCGCCGAACCTGAACGACCTGTATCAGGCCGGCACCGCGAACACGAACAACGTGACCGATCCGTTCAACAATAACGCGCTGACGCTGTATCAAGGTTTGCAGGTGGGTAACCCCGCCCTCGAACCCGAAGAAGCCGATACGCTGGGCCTTGGGGTCGTGGTGTCGCCGTCGTTCATCCCGGGCTTCACGGCGTCGGCGGACTACTACAACATCGACATCACCGGGGGCATCGCGTTTGTGGGCCCGCAAACCATCGTCGACCGCTGCTTCCAGGGGGTAACGCAGTTCTGCGCGGCCATCACCCGCGGAGTGAACGCGTCGGGCGCGAACGTGATCACGCAGATTCGCCTGCAGCCGTTCAACTTCGCCGAAGCCACGGCGCGCGGCCTTGACCTCGAAGCCTCCTACAGCATGCCGCTGGATACCTTCTCTGACGACTGGGCGGGCAACTTGAATCTGCGGTTCCTCGCCACCCGTTACATCAAGAACTACACCAACGATGGCATCAACCCGCCTTATGACACGGTGGGCGTGCTCAACAGCGCCAACAACGGTCCGCCGAAGTGGGTTTATACCGCCAGCATCACCTATGCGGCCGATCCGTTCACATTGAACCTGACGGGCCGCGGCATGTCGGGCGGCATCTACGGCGCGGGCAACTACGGTTATATCGCCTGCACCAGCGGCTGTCCGACCTCGACGGTGGCCGCGCCGACGATCAACAACAACAAGATCGCGAGCGTGTTCTATCTCGACATGGGCGTGAAGTACGAATTCCTGGAAACCGACGACGGCACGAACGCGGAGTTGTTCCTGAACGTGAACAACCTCCTGAACAAGGATCCGCCGGTCGCGGCGTCCGGTCCGGGCGGATTCCCCTACGCCGCGATCCCGGCG
This sequence comes from uncultured Rhodobacterales bacterium, assembly GCA_964576515.1. Lineage (GTDB taxonomy): Bacteria > Pseudomonadota > Alphaproteobacteria > Rhodospirillales > Rhodospirillaceae > SHVO01. The sequence goes on along the minus strand of CAZNUW010000011.1, from coordinate 134,784 downwards.
CTGCCGGCCCTGCACGACACCCTGGGCCGCATGTTCCGCGCCGGCGTGCGCTTCCAGATGTAACAAGGGGTTAGGGGCGCCGGAGCGATCCGGCGCCCTTTCTCTATTTGAATTTAGGTCACCGCCCGCGCGCGGTGAGGTAAACTAACCGACGTCATTTTTGACTTTTCGAGGATGTGCTCCGGATGCACCCGATGAAAGCGCCGCTCGCGGCCGCGCTCCTGTTCGCCGCCGTGCCGAACGCGGCGATGGCCCTTGAATCCCGCAGCGTGGTGATCGGCTGGCTGGGCCAGGCGACGATGAACACGGACAACGACTGCGTGGGCGGTCCGAACCCCGTGATCGGGGATCAATACCTCAAACACCTCGCGGACCTTGGCTATTCGGGCGAGAAGATCGAGGCTCTGGCGAAGAAGTCCGCCGAGGGCGGACCGGGCATGGACCCGGTGCTTGAGATCGTGTGGATGCGCGGGCGCGTGGACGGCAAGCCGACCAATCCTTACGTCTATCCGGAAACCGCGGTGGATCCGAAGTTGAAGACGCTCGAGGGCAAGTTCGCCTTCGGCTTCGATCTGGACGGCAAGGGCGCTGCGCAGGTGAGCGCGTTTCAGGACCCCGATACGCTGGAGCGCGGCGTCGATCACGAGATGTACCGCGCGCTGGGCTGCATGCGCAGCTTCCGCGGATCGTTGACGGGCCGCCCGACCTATTGGGCGTGGGCCTGGGGACAGACGCGCGATTCACAGCCCGCGTGGCTCGTCACCGTCACGGGCGAAGACCTGGACAAGGACGGGGACGTGACCGTGACCTTCGACCGGGCGCTGGAACATGTGAAGTCGAACCCGGACGGTTCGCCGAAATCGGACGCCACCTATCGGCCCGACCCGGACCCGCGTTCGCATAATGTGTTCAAGGGCAAGATGGCCGGCGGCACGGTCACCGTGACGGAGCCGGTGGATTTTCGCATGTTGCAGAACCCGTTGATCTCGCCCGAGGTGAAACTCGATCAGGCGAAACTGCGCCTGACTTTCAAGGACGACGGATCGGCCACCGGCATGATCGGCGGCTATCAGCCGTGGCGGGACATCTATTGGGGCATGGCCAACGGTGCGCCGGGCGTGGAGATCTGCGTCACCGGCGACATCGTGGGGATGTACTACCTTCTGAAGAAACATGCGGACTTCGATCCCGACCCGGCGACGGGACAGAACCGCGCGATCTCCGCCACATACTATTTTGAAGCGGTGCCCGCGTTCACGACGCCCGCGTTGCAGACGGCGAGCAAATAGATGATGTCCAAGCTTACACGTCATTCTCTTCTGACGGCCGCGGCGGTTTTGGCGCTTTCGGCCTGCGCGCCCGCCGAGCAGGAGCGCGCCGCGCCATCGGTCAACACACCTCCTGTCGTGGCGGGCGAGGCGACCATCCGCCGGTTGACGGCGGAGCAGTATCAGAACGTGATCGAAGACCTGTTCGGACCCACCATCGAACTGGGTGGGCGGTTCGAGCCCGAACTGCGGGTCGGCGGCCTGATGGCGGTCGGCGCGTCCAACATCAGCGTGACCGCGGCGGGGATGGAACAGTACGACATGATGGCGCGCCGGATTGCGGGCCAAGTGCTGGACGAACGTCGCCGCGAACTGATGATGCCGTGCAAGCCGGTGGATGCGAAAGCGCCCGACGACGCCTGCGCGCGCCAGTTTCTGACGGAGTCCGGATTGTGGCTGTACCGCCGTCCGTTGACGGAGGCGGAGGTGTCCTCTTACGTCGCGACCGCGAATAAAGCGGCGGTCAGTCTTGAGAACTTCTACGACGGCCTTGCGCTGAGTTTCTCGGCGATGCTGTCGTCGCCCCGGTTCCTGTTCCGCCAGGAAGCGGTGGAGCCCGATCCCGCGCGCAAAGGCCAGTACCGCCTGACCGCTTACGCCAAGGCGTCGCAGCTCAGCTTCTTCCTGTGGAACTCGGCGCCCGACCGGCAATTGTTCGAGGCCGCGCGCTCGGGGGATATCCACACGGCCAAGGGCTACATGAAACAAGTGGACCGGATGCTGGCAAGCGCCCGACTTGAGCGCGGCGTGCGGGCCTTCTTCTACGACAACTTCAACTTCGACACCTTCGCGGGCTTGAGCAAGGACGCGGAGATCTATCCGAAGTTCAGCGCGAAGGTGCTGGCGGACGCGCAGGAAGAGACGTTGCGCACGGTCGTCGATCTGCTGGTGACCAACCGCGGCGACTACCGGGACATCTTCACCACCAAGAAAACGTTCCTGACCCAGGAATTGGCGGCGATCTACCGCGTGCCGGTGGCCGAGCACGGCCCCAACGGCGCGCCGGATATCTGGCAGAGCTATGAGTTCAAGGACGGCGATGCCTACGGCGGCGTCCACACGCAAATCGCGTTCACCGCGCTGCATTCCCATCCCGGCCGCAGTTCGCCGACGATCCGGGGCAAGGCGATCCGCGAAATTCTGATGTGCCAGAAGGTGCCGGCGCCCCCCGGAAACGTGGACTTCAACCTGGTGCAGGACATCAGCAATCCGAAATACAGGACCGTGCGCCAGCGTATGGGCGCGCACACGACCGAAGCGGTGTGCGCGGGATGCCATAAGATCACCGATCCGATGGGTTTCGCCCTGGAGACGTTCGACGGCGGCGGCGCGTTCCGCACCAAGGAGAACGGCGCGGAGATCGACGCCTCCGGCTCGCTGGACGGAAAGGATTTCACGACCGCCGCGCAACTGGGCGCCGTGCTGCACGACAATCCGGCCACCACCAACTGCCTGGTCAATCGCCTGACCTCCTATGCCATCGGCCGTCAGGTGAAACGCGACCCGTGGGTGAGGGAACTGGAGAAGACCTTCGCCGCCAACGGCTATGTGGTGCCGGACCTGATGCGCGCCATCGTATTGCATGACGTGTTCACGCGGGTGACGCCGCCGGCCACGCAGACCGCGGCGTTGAACTAAGGGAAGATGAGCATGAGCAAATTGATGAACCGCCGCCGGATGCTGCGCTCGACGAGCCTGGGCCTTGCGACCGTCGTGGGCCTGCCGCTGCTCGATTGTTTCCTCACCACCAACGGCGACGCCATGGCCGCGACCGGCGCGCCCTTGCCGGTGTGCTTCGGCACCTGGTGGCAAGGCCTGGGCCTCAACCCCGGACGCTGGATTCCCGAGAAGGTCGGCGCGGGATACGAACACAACGTCGAGCTGAAGCAATTCGACAAGTTCCGCGACCGGATGAACGTGATCAGCGGCACGAAGTACTTCCTGGACGGGCGCCCGCTGGAAACGCACACCACGGGCCTACAGATCGCCTCGATGGGACGCATCCCGACCGGCGTGAACACGGTGGCGAGCCTCGACAGCGAGATCGCCGATGTGATCGGCAAGACGACCCGTTTCCGCTCCATCGAGGTGGCGCTGGACGGCGGGCGGATGAGCCTTTCCAAGCGCGCCGGAAGCGCCACAAATCCGTCGGACCCGTCGCCGGAGGCGCTTTACACGCGCATCTTCGGGCCCGAGTTCAAGGACCCCAACGCCGCCGAGTTCACACCCGACGCCGGGGCGATGGCGCGGCGCAGCGTTCTCGCGGATGTGCGGGACGAGCGCATGAGCCTGATGCGCGAACTGGGCGCCAACGATCGCGCGCGCCTGGACGAATATTTCACGGCGTTGCGCCAGATCGAGCAGCAGTTGGATATCGAGTTGCGCAAACCCGAGCCGTTACCCGCGTGTTCGACCTCCGACAAACCCGTCGATGTGAAAACCGGCCGCGAAGTGGCCTTCGTGGAACAGAACATCAAGATGTTCGGCGGATTGATGGCCCATGCGCTGGCGTGCGGCCAGACCCGCGTGTTCAACGTGATGGTGGGCTCGCTGGGCCTGCGCAAGCCGGGCACAACGCAAAGCTGGCATCCGTTGACCCACGAGGAGCCCATCGACGACGCCTTGGGCTATCAGAAAGAGGTGACGTGGTTCATCGATTTCATGAACAAGGGTTTCGTCGAATTCCTGACGCAGCTTGACTCGATCAAGGAAGGGGCCGGCACCGTGCTCGACCGCACCGTGGTCCTGTGGCAGACCGACCATGGTTATGCGCGCACGCACACCATCGACTCATTGCCGATCTTCACCGTGGGCAGCGGGGCCGGACGCCTCAAGACCGGCATCCACGTCTCGGCGCCCGGCGATCCGGCGACCCGTATCGGCCTGACCATGCAGCAGGCGATGGGCGTGTCCTTAAAAAGCTGGGGCGGCTTGTCGAACGAGACGTCGAAGACCTTCACCGAAATCCTGGCTTAGGCGGAGATACGCGCATGCAACGCAAGATCCTGATGAGCTGTGTGGCGATGACGGTGCTGTCCGCGCCGCTCGCGGCGGCCGAAAAATGGAAAGACGCCGAGATCGCGACGCCGGTCGGGATCACCCTTCAGCCGTTGGACAAGGGGCAAGGGTACGATCTGGGTAAAAGCGCCGCGTCGTTCATCGCGCGCGAGCGTATCGCCTTCACCGACGCGAAGGGGTTGACCCTGTACACCTACGCGAACGATCCCATCGGAAAAGCCACGTGCGCGGGCGACTGCGCGCAGACGTGGCTTCCGGCGCCGGTGTCCGCCAACGCCAAGCCGTTCGGCGCCTGGTCGATCATCACGCGCGACGACGGCGCGAAACAGTGGGCTTATCAGGGCAAGGCCCTGTACCGTTTCGTCAACGACGTCGACCCGGGGTCGGTCGGCGGCAACAGCCCGATGCGTTTCGGCTCGCGCCGCATGAACGGCGCGGGCGTGTTCGTCGGCGGCGGTATTCGCGGCGCCGGCGTGCGGGGCGCGGCGCCCGACGTGCCGCTGCCCGCCGAATGGACGCCGGCGCTGGCGTTCCCGGCGCTCGGCGTGAAGGCGCCGGACGGTCTTGGCGTGCGCGAGATTCCCGACGCGGCCGTGCTGGCGTTGGTCGATAGCGACAATTTCACCCTCTATACGACGAGCGGGAACCCCGCCAAGGAAGAGAGCGCGAACTGGAAGCCGGTCGCGGCGCCGGTCTTCGCGAAAACGTCGGGAGATTTCGGCTTCATCGAGCGCACGGACGGCATTCGCCAGTGGGCCTACAAAGGTCGGGGCCTTTACACCTATGCGGGCGATCTGGTGCCCGGCGACGCCAACGGGGTGGGTGTGGCCAAGTCCTGGGACGTCGCGGCGGTGACACGCTTCTTCCTGCCGGCGGGGGTGGGAATCCAGAACACACCGGGCCAGGGGAAAGTCCTGACGAACGCGGAAGGGTTGACGCTCTATCGCCGCGACGGCCATATCCTGCAATCCGGCGGCGGTCATAATTTGCGCCGGGGCGCGCCGCCGCGCCCGGCGGTCGGACGCGATATCGGAACCGATCCGCGTTGCGGCGCGGATTGTCTCAAGACCTGGAAGCCGTTTCTGGCGCCTGCGGATGCGGAGCCGCAAGGCTTCTGGAGCGTATCGGCACGCGAGGACGGGTCCAAGCAGTGGGTCTATCAAGGTTACGCCATGTGGACGTTCGCCGGAGATAAAAAGCCGGGCGACATCAACGGGCATGACACCTACGACATCATGTTCAGCGAAGATAAGCGGGCCGCGCCGCTGGATGTCGGCACGCCCTACGACGGCGCGCCGGGGCTCTATTGGGCCATCGCGATCCCGTAAAGGGCGCTTCTTCGCAAGAGCCTCCCGTCGCGAAATCATCTAGCATAAAGGGGCGGAGCCGGACCCGATCGGTCGGCCGCGGATGCACCGATGGGGGATCGTGCATGCATCGCGCAGAGTTGAGAGCGAAGCTGCGGCGTTCGGTGGCGGCCATCCTTGCGATGACCGCCGGACTGAGCGCGCCCGCATTCGCGCAACAGCGCAATTTCGACGTCGGCGCGCAAGATGCTGTGCGCGCCATCCCCGAGTTCGCGCGCCAAGCCGGCGTGCAGATCATCGCGCCGGCGGATCAGCTTATTGGGGTGCGTTTGCCTGCGGTGCGCGGGGACTACGATGTCCGCGACGCTTTGCGGCAACTCCTCGCCGGAACGAATCTTGAGATCGCCTCGGACACCGGGCGCTTGATCACCTTGCGGAACAGAACCCAGGAGGCGGCGCTTCCCGCGGAGTCACGGGCGCGGGGCGTGGCGGACGCGCAAGGATCGGTATCCGCCGCGGCATCTCTTTCGTCCGCCGGATTGGATGAGATTATCGTGACGGGGACACGCATCGTGCGCGACGGATTCCAGTCGCCGACGCCCGTGACGGTCCTGGCCGAGGAGGCGTTGGACGCCGCCGCGCCGGAGAACATCGCGGACCTCGTGAACGATCTGCCGTCGGTGGTGGGGAGCGCCACGCCGCAAACGTCGAATCTCTCGTTCTCCAACGGGCAGGCGGGGCTCAATACCTTGAACCTGCGCGGGATCGGCGCGAACCGGACCCTCGTGCTGCTCGATGGGCAGCGCTCCGTTCCCTCGACCATCACCGGCCTGGTCGATGTGAACGACTTTCCCCAACAACTCATCAGCCGCGTGGACGTGGTGACGGGCGGCGCCAGCGCGGCCTATGGGTCCGACGCCCTGTCGGGTGTCGTGAACTTCGTGCTGAACAAGACTTTCACAGGGATCAAAGGTGAAGTGGCCGGCGGTGTCACCACCTACGGCGACGATCCCTCGGCGAAGGTGACGCTCAGCGGTGGGTCCGATTTCGCCAATGCGCGCGGGCATGTGCTTGTCAGCGGGGAGTGGAGCCGCCGCTGGGGAATCTTCGGCGTTCCGCGGGACTGGAACGACGACGGTTGGCTCATCATGAACAATCCCCGCTACACCCCCACCAACGGCGAACCCCAGCGGTTGCTCGTGTCCGGGGGCGGTCTCAGCACCGCGACGCACGGCGGGATCATCGTCAATACGCCGCTCCGGGGGATCACATTTGGGCCCGGCGGTGCGCCGTCGCAGTTCAATTTCGGATCGCTGGTCAGCGACCCTTATATGCAAGGCGGAGACTGGCGTTCCACGCTCGTCAATATGTTCAACACCCTCGATCAGCGCGTGACGCGCCAGGGCGTATTCCTGCGCACAAGTTATGATCTCTCCGACGACGTGCAGGCGTTTGTGCAGGCGCAATGGGGGTTCGCGCATTCCATCGGTTGGGCGCTGAAACAGTTCAACGTCGGGAATATCATCGTACGCGCGGACAACGCGTTCATCCCCGCGCTGGTTCGCGCCCAAGCTCAGGCTCTAGGAGTGACTCAGTTCACGCTGGGCACCAACAACGTGGATATGCCGACAATCACCTTCGACAACCGCAGGACGGTCAACCGCTATGTGGCGGGGGTGTCGGGCGCCTTCGACGCCGCGGGAACGGCGTGGGCGTGGGAAGGCTACTACCAGAAGGGTGTCTCGCGCACGTCGGAGAACGGGCGCAACGTCACGGCCAAAGCGGAATTCGGCCTCGCGGTCGACGCGGCGTACGCGCCCGACGGTTCGATTGTCTGCCGTTCCACGCTCACAAATCCCGGCAATGGGTGTGTGCCGTATAACCTGTTCGGCCTGGGCGTGAACACGCAGGCCGCTTTCGACTATGTCTTCCGCAATCCGGGACATCCGCAGCGCAATCAACGCTTCTCCCAAGACGTCCTGGCGTTGACGGTCAACGGCGAGCCGTTCGACGTTCCGGCCGGCCCTGTTTCGGTGGCGCTGGGCGCCGAACACCGGGTGGAGAAGGTGGCCGGCCGCGCCGATCCCACATCGCTGATCAACGGATGGTTCGCGGGAAACTATTTGCCGACGTTCGGGCGTTACAGCGTGACGGAGGGCTTCATCGAAACGGTTGTGCCGCTTATCGACTCTCTTGAGTTCAGTGCTTCCGTACGTGCGACGCGTTATTCGACGTCGGGGTTGGTGGCGACGTGGAAACTGGGGGCGAGCTATCAGCCCGTGCCCTGGTTGCGCTTCCGCGCGACCCGTTCACGGGACATCCGGGCGCCTAACCTGAACGATTTGTTTCAGGCCGGCACCGCGAACACCAACAACGTGACCGACCCGTTCAACGGAAACCAGGTGACCACCTATCAGGGTCTTCAGGTGGGCAACCCGCTCCTTGAACCGGAGCGGGCGGATACGACGGGCGCGGGCGTCGTGATGACACCGGTGAAGGGCCTGTCGGTCTCGGCGGACTTCTACAATATCGATATCTCGGGCGGCATCCAGAACGTCGGCCCGCAAACCATCGTTGACCGTTGTTTCCAAGGGGTGGACGTGTTCTGCCAGGCGATCACGCGCGGTGTTTCATCGACCGGCGCGAACGTCATCACGCAAATCAGGTTGCAACCTTTCAATTTCTCGGAGCAGGCCGCTCAGGGCGTGGACTTCGAGGGTATCTATGGACTCGCCCTCAGGGACATATTTTCCGGCGCGAACGGCCGGGTTCTCTTGCGCGTTCTCGCCACACGTTATTTGAAGAATTTCACCGACGACGGCGTCAATCCGCCTTACGACACGGTCGGGGCGAACAATGTGGGCCCCCCGACCTGGGTGTATCGCGGGTCCGTGATCTATGCGAACGCGCCGCTTACGCTTTCGTTGACCGGCCGGGGATTGAGCAAGGGCATCACCAGCGCCAACAATTATCCTTACGTCATGTGCGCAAGCGCCTGCCCGGCGTCGACGCTCGCCGCCCCCACCATCAATGACAATCGCATCAAGGGGGCATTCTATCTCGACGCCGGGATCGCTTATGAGGTGCGTGCGGCCGGCGACGGCCGCGAGATCGAAATTTTCTTCAACGCAAGCAACCTGATGGACAAGGACCCGCCGGTGGTCGCGCAAGGGCCGGGCGGCTTTCCCTATGCCTCAAGCCCGACCAATCCGGGCCTCTACGACGTTCTGGGCCGCACCTTCCGGGCAGGCGTCAGGTTCACCATGTGAGCCGGACGATGCGTTTTATGTTTTAGACCGGATGGTCCGGTCATAGGATAGCCGGCCGGACAAGGGCGCCGGCCTTTCTACAAACGGGCGAGGGGAGACAGGTTCATGGTGCGTGATCTGACAGTCTTGCGGCGTTTTGTTATGACGGCGGCTTTCGTCGCGAGCTGCGCAGCGCCGTCGGCGGCCGAAGTTCCGGCCGCGAAGTTGCAGCCGGCCGCCATCCAGGCATGGGCGGACGGTGTTTTCGGAAGGATCGTCGCCGATCACCGCGTCTCCGGCCTTGGGTTCACCGTGATTCAGGGCGACAAGGTCCTGTTCATGAAAGGCTACGGCTACCAGGACGTCGCAAGCAAAAAGCCTTTCGATCCGAACGTCACCCAGACCCGCATCGCCTCGACCACGAAACAATTCATCGGCGTCGCGGTTGCGCAACTTCTCGAACGCGGGCAGATCGCATCGCTGAACGATCCGGTGAACAAGTACCTGAAGCGCATTCAACTGCCCAAGAACGAAGGCGAAGACGTTCTGATCTGGGACCTGCTGACCCATCGCGGTGGATTTGCCGGGAACGGAACGAATCTTGAGATCTCTCCCGAGACGGTCAAGACGCCACTAGCCGCGGACATCCTCAAACCCATCATGCCGCCTTATGCGCGCAAGCGCGATACGTTGAGCGTGTATTGCAATATCTGCAGCGGCGTTCTGGGTTTCATGATTGAGGATATCACGGGCAAAGGTCTGCCCGATTATCTGCGCGATAACATCTATAAGCCGCTCGGCATGACGCATACCGAACTGGCCATCGGCGGCGCGCCACCCGCCAACATGGCCACGCAATATGCCTTTGTGGAAGGCGGCGTCGCGGTTCCGCTGGCGTACCCGACCCTGTCGCCGCATCTGGCCGCGGCCGGAAGCAATGTCTCGACGACCGCCGACATGTCGAAATGGCTGATCGCCAATATCACGGAAGCCGGCGGGACCGGGAAGGCGCTCTTGACTCAAAAGAGCTGGGATCTGGTCCATACGCAGTATCGTCAGAACCATCCCGGTTCCAGCGGTTTCGGGATGCACTATTTCACCTACGACTACAACGGCGAGCATGTGATGGAGCAGTACGGCAGCCTCCAGCATTATTCGATGTTCTTCCTGCTGGCGGACTCCGATGTCGGGATCTTCATGACGTTGGTGGGCGGCGGCGCGCCGCGGCCGAATACGGAAATTCCCGCCGACGGCGTGAAAGTCGAAGGCAAGGTGCTGCCCCAGATGTCGCACACCGGCATGCGCGACCTTGTGCTCACGCATTTCCTAGGTCAAATCCCCTTCGAGAGAGACGCGAAGGTCGACCTCGCGAAATATGTCGGGTTCTACGGCAACGTGACACGCGCGCTGGCGGGGGCGAATCCACCGCCGCTGACGGAAGTGAAGGTGAGCGGTGACGGGGGCCTCATCATCGACGGCCGGGGCATCTTCCGTCCCGCGGGTCCGCATACCTTTGTGCTCGATCGTCCGATCGAACTCGATGCGGGTTTCGGCGCGGCCGCGCGTTATGTCTTCGCGGTCGACGGCAACGGGATGGCCACCGGAATTTTCCAACATGTGAACGCGGGAAAATTGGAGCGCGTGGCGGCGCCGTAACACCGGGCTGGGCTACGGGCCGAGACGGCCCGCCAGCCAGCGCGCGACGTTGAGAATGAACGCCTTGTTGTTCTCGGCCCCCGGCGCGGTAAACCCCATACGGACGGACGGGTCCTGATCGTCGGTCTGCGCGGTGAACATAGCCGCTTCGCCGAACACGGCGAGGCGGCCTTTGCCGTGGGCGAGGACAGCGCCTTGCGCCAATCCTTCGCCGGATAGACGCGGGGTTTCCGGCGGGAACTGCCAGGCGGTCTGGGGCGTCATCACGACGTAGTTGTTGTTCAGGAGAAGCAGGCGTCGCGCGCTGCCCGGCGCGCGGAAGGCGGACCCCGTAAAAGTGGCGATGCGCGCGAAAGGGGCTTTTGTGTCTGCGTCCCGTGCGATGGGATCGTCGCCGAGAGAACCGTCCGCGGCCGTAAAGAAGTCCGGCGCGGCGGGGTCGGGGCCATAGAAAGCAAATCCATTGATGAACGTGATCTCGAATGCTTTCGCGAGGTCGACTGCGGCGCCGCCGAAAGGCATGTGGTCGGCGATCAGGAGAAGCGCGCCGCCCTTTTTCACGAACGCTTTGACGGCGGCGATCTCATCCGCCGTGAACGCCGACAGCGTGGGGAGGGACCAATTCGTCGTGTTCGCCGGGTTGAGCGCATTGGCGATCACGAGGATGGAAATGCCGTCGAGCGATGCGGATGTGAACGCGCCCGTGTGCGCCTTGAGACGGAAGCCGTCATTGGCGAGAAGCCGCGCGAATGGGCCGAACCGTCCATCGAGGGTATGAAAATTGGAATGGCCCGCGTCGATCGCGACGACCGGTCCCTCATTCTTTGCGAAAGCGGGCGCCGCGACCGAGACATCGGCGTTGGGATCGCCGATCTGCGCGGCGTCGGCGGGCGTCGCATCGGTGAGAAAGGCGAGGGCCAGAAAGGCGAGGGCGGCAACTGTTCGCATAACCCATCCTACAATTTCGCGAGTTCCGTGAGGAGGGGGCCGATGTGCGCGTGCACGCGCCGGGCGCGGCCGATCGATCCCGCATAAAGCGGTTTGCGGACCTGGACGGCGCTTGCCGTTTGCACCAGACGCCGGGTGGTATGGAAGGATAGGCAGGCGGGATCCCACGGCAGGCCGCAAAAGGCGAGCAGGCGGCGCGTCTCGCCTTCAATATCGCCGACGAGGGTTTCATAGGCGATTTCATAGAACGCGTGCGGGGGTAAGGTTGCACGCCAATGATCCGCCATCCGGCGATAGGCGACGTAATACCGGCCGAGTTCGGCGAGGTTGTAAGTGAACGTCTGGCCGACTTCAAAAAGTTTCGAGAAACACGAGACGCAGGTGTCGGCGGGATCGCGCAGGACATGAACGATGCGCGCGCCGGGCAAGGCGGCGTGGATGAGGCCCGCGTGAACGACGTTCGCCGGCATCTTGTCGGTGATGCGGGATTGTCCCGGCTCCAGCGCGGGAAGGCGCGCGAGGTAGGTTTGACCGAGCCGCGCGAGATCGCGCGTTCCCGCATCCTTTATGGCGAGATCGAAGTCGCGGCGTTCGCCGCCGGCTTGGACGGCGGGATGCGACGCCAAGATCTGTTCCACCAGCGTCGTTCCGGCGCGCGGCATGCCGACGATGAAGATGGGCGCGGATGAGTCCGCGCCGGGGCCTTGATAACGGGCGGTTGCGGCGTCGCGCATCTGTTGCATCGCGGCGGCCTCGTCGTAGGCGCTCATGCCCCGCACGATGGCGTTGCCTTGGAGGATGTGTTGGAATCCTGCGTCCGTGTCGCCGAGGTCGTCCAGCACCTTTCCTATCGCGAAGTGGATGTAGCGGGCCTGCTCCGGCGCGAGGTGCGTTAGGCGCTCAGCTTGGATTTTTAGGCGTTGAAGATCGGCGCTGTCGGGGGTGAAGGTGAGCACGTCGGCGAGATTGAAGTGGGCGCGCGCGAAGTCGGGAGCGGCGTCGATGGCGCGGCGATAAGCCGCGGCGGCCTGCGCCGCATCGCCGCGTTCCTTGTGGATGTTGCCCAGGTTCCCGTGCGCGGGCGCGTACGTGGGATCGTGCGCCAGCGCGGTGGTGTAGCAGGCTTCCGCCGCCGCGATGTCGCCCGACATATGCAAGGCGTAGCCGAGATTGTTGTGCGCGTCGGTATAGTCCGGTCGCGCCGCGACCGCCGCGCGGCCATAAGCGATGGCCGCGGCGTAATCCTCGGTCATGGTGAGGACGAAGCAGAGGTTGCACAGGGCTTCGGTGTGCTCCGGTACGATGCCTAGCGCCGCGCGGTAGGCGGCGGCCGCTTCGGCGTAACGCCGTTCATCCTGAAGCGTGCGGCCCGCCCAATAGTGCGCGGCGCCAAGATTGGCCAGCGCCTGTTCATAGCCGGGCTGGCGCGCGAGCGCGTTTTTCGCGGCGTCGATCGCACCCGGGTACTCCTTTGCGGCCAGAAGCGCCGAGGCGAGATTGTTGTGATAGGCGGCCTGTCCGGCGTCCAGGGCGATGGCCTCGCGGATCAGGCCGGCGGCGGCCACATGGTTTCCGAAGTGATGTTCGATCACGCCGAGCAGGTGGAGCACGTCGGGGAACCGGCGACCGCCGGTGAGAATGCGGCGATAGCCCGCGGCGGCCTCGGCCAGGTGACCGGCCTGATGCGCTTTGACGGCGGCGGTGAATAGGTCTTGTGGGCTTTGGCTCATGTTAGGCGCGCCTTAAGGGAGGGCGCATCATAGGGTGCGCAGGGCATGCTGCAGTGCAGCGAAATGGGCATAAATAGTGTGCCGTTCGCTGCCCTTGGGGTGGGCGAAAGAGCGCGGCCGGCGGGCCGCGGGGGCAAGCGCTCGTCTAAGGGGTTCTATCGACGTCATGAACACGAATCGCGGGTGTGACCTCTTCTTCAAACTCGTTGATTGTACCGTTAAATCCGATACGATCACGGGGATTTGAGGGTCGGGCCCGTCGGTTAGCACCGATGGAATTTGGGGAAGCACACGATCTCTTTCATCTGGGCCGTCTTTGGGGGCGGTCATTCCCTACACGAAATACGGATACATGCCGCGGCGCAATACGCCCGCGGTGGGTCCAAGGAGAATGCTTAAGAGTCGATCATTCATCAGGGCGCGCCTTGCCCGCACAAAGGAGGGGATATGCTTTTCGTCACGAAGAGAACGAGCCGCCTACTTGCGTCCGTCAGCAGTGTCGCGCTGCTGACGACTTCAGTCCTCGCGCCCGCGCACGCACAGACCGCACCCGCTGCCGCCGCCGTCGATGAGATTGTCGTGACGGGCTCGCGCATCGTGCGCGACGGCTATGAGGCGCCGACGCCGGTGACCGTCATCGGCACCGAGCAGATGCAAGCTTTCTCGCAACCGAACGTGGCCGATTTCGTGAACACCATGCCGGTGTTCTCGGGCAGCAGTTCTCCGTCCACATCGCAGTCCAGCGTCAGCGCCGGCACCGCCGGCGTGAACACGCTTAATCTGCGCAACGCGGGCGAGACGCGGACGCTGGTGCTGTTCGACGGACAGCGCTCGGTCGGTTCGACCGTCACGGGCCTTGTCGATGTGAACAACTTCCCGCAGGCCCTGATCCAGCGCGTCGATATCGTGACGGGCGGCGCGTCGGCCGCTTACGGTTCGGACGCCGTGGCCGGGGTCGTCAACTTCATCCTCGACCGCGAATACACGGGTATTAAAGGCGAGGTCTCCGGCGGCATCACCACCTATGGCGACAACGGCAACTGGAAAGTCGCGCTGACCGGCGGCACGCCGTTTGCCGGCGGCAAGGGGCATCTGCTGGTCAGTTCGGAAATCACGCGCAAAGAGGGGATTTTCGATACGTCGAACCGCGATTGGATGAATACCGGTTTAGGCACAATGCTGAACCCGGCCTACGGGACGGGCGCGGGGCAGTCGCGCAGCGTGCCGGAACGCCTGGTGCTTGAAAACATCGGCGGCGCGCAATGGGCGCAAGGCGGTCTGATCACCTCCGGGCCGCTGAAAGGCATCGCGTTCGGACCCGGCGGCGTCGCCTACAACTACGCTTATGGCGATCTTGTCAGCGGCTTGAACATGCGCGGCGGCGAGTGGCGCGCCTCCGAGGTGCGCCATACGAAGGGCAACAGCATCGATTCCGAACAGGAGTTCCGGTCGATCTTCGCGCGCGCCAGTTGGGAGTTCAGCGAGGCGTTCGAGGTGTTCGCGCAAGGATCGTACAACTACGCCAACGTCTATACGCGGTGCTGCCCGCAGTTCAACCCGGCGAATATCTCGTTGCAACGCGATAACGCGTTCTTCCCGACGGATGTCGCCGCCCGCATCGCGGCGAACCCGGCGATCACAACCATTCAGATCGGGACCATGCATCCGGATCTGCCGGCGATCTTCACCGAGAACGCCCGCCGTGTATCGCGGTGGGTGGTCGGCGGCAACGGCGCGTTTGACGCCTTCGGCAGCACATGGTCGTGGGACGCCTACTATCAAATGGGTTTGTCACGCAGCAAGGAAACGGTGCCGCAGACGTATCAGCGTTCGCGCTTCAACCGTGCGATCGACGCCGTGCGCAACGCAAACGGCATCATCGTCTGCCGTGTGAACAACGACGCCGTCACCACCAACGACGACCCGGCGTGCGTGCCGTACAACGTGCTGGGTGTCGGCGTGAATTCGCAGGCCGCGCTCGACTACATCATGCCCGGCGCGAAGTTCGGCCCCTGGCGCAACCAGCACATTGAGCAGAATGTTGGAGCGATCAATTTCTCGGGCTCGCTCTTCGAACTGCCGGCCGGTGAAGTCTCGGTTGCGTTCGGCGGCGAACATCGCACCGAAGCGGTGCGCGGAATCTCCGACGCCGGATCTCTCGTCAACGACTGGTTCGTTGGCAACTATCTGCCGAACGTCGGCAAATACAAGGTAACGGAAGGGTATATCGAGACCGTCGTGCCGATCCTTTCCGGTGCGGCAATGGCGGAATCGTTGGAATTGAACGGCGCCATCCGCGGCACCGACTATTCCACATCCGGCTACGTTACGACCTGGAAAGTGGGCGGTACCTGGGCGCCGGTCCAGGATCTCCGGTTCCGCGCCACCTATTCCCGCGATATCCGCGCGCCGAACCTGAACGAGTTGTTCGCCGCCGGTACGGCGAACACCAACGCCGTTCTGGATCCCTTCAACGGCAACGCGTCGGTCACGTATCAGGGGTTCCAGGTCGGCAACCCGAGTCTGCTGCCGGAAAAGGCGCTGACGCTGGGGCTTGGGGCTGTCTATCAACCGGCCTGGCTGCCGGGTTTCAGCGCGTCGTTCGACTATTACAATATCGACCTCAAGGAAGCGATTTCGACGGTGCCGGCGCAAACCATCGTCAACTTCTGCTTTGAAGGGAACCAGGCGTTCTGCGACGCCATCACGCGCGGCATCGTGAACGGCACCAACGTGATCACGCGCATTCGTATCTCGCCCTTCAATACGGCGGTGCAGATCACACGCGGGTTCGATCTTGAAGCGTCGTATCAGATGGAGATGAGCGATCTGATCGATGGCTGGAACGGCAGCTTGACGCTTCGCGGTCTCGCGACGCGCAACCTGAAGGATTTTCGCGACAACCGCGTCAATCCGCCGGTCGACTACGCGGGCGCCGGCAGCAGCGACACCAGTGCTTCGCCGAAGTGGCGGTATAACGCCACGATTCGGTACGCGCTGGACGCCTATACGACGAGCCTGTCGATCCGCGGCCGTAGTTCCGGCGTGCAGAACAACGATTGGATCGTTTGCCAGACGGGATGCCCCGTATCCAACGTCACCAACGTGACTATCAACGAGAATTATCGCGACGGCACGTTCTATATGGATTTCGCCTTCGACTACGCCTTGCGTGACGCGGCCGAGGACGGCGTCGGGATTAATACGTTCCTCAATATCCAGAATATCCTGAACGGCGATCCCGCGCGCCGCTACACAGGTCCGGGCGGCAGCCCGTTCTATACGCTGCTTGGCGAATGCGGCAACGGCTCGGACTGCCAAGGCCGGGTGTTCCGCGCAGGCATTCGCTTCGAGATGTAAGATCGTAAGAGAGCGCAACGAGGGAAAGGGGGGCGAAAGTCCCCCTTTTTCTTTTAGGCGAGGGACGGGATATAACCGGTCCATGAAAAGCGCTCCTCAAATCGACGCCCTCCTGTTCGATCTCGGCAACGTGGTCATCGAGATCGATTTTCAGCGCGTGCTGGCGCGCTGGGCAAGGGACGCAGGGTGTGCGCCCGAGCGCTTGAAGCGCGATCTTGTCATCGACGAACCCTATAAACGCTACGAACGCGGGTTCTCGGAGTTGTCGGACTATTTCGCGCATTTGCGCACCGCGCTGGGCGTGACGTTGACCGACGATCAGCTTCTCGAAGGCTGGAACGCGATTTTCGTCGGCGAGATGGCGGGGATCGGTAAGGTGCTGGAAGCGGCGAAGCGCCACGTGCCGCTTTATGTGTTCTCGAACACCAACCGCGCCCACGAGATTTTCTGGGCGAAACAATACGCCGATGTGCTGACGCATTTCCGCAAGTTGTTCGTGTCCTCGACCATCGGTCTGCGCAAACCGGACCGCGAGGCGTTCGACTACGTGGCGGGGGCGATGGGTGTGCCGGCCGACCGCATCCTGTTTTTCGACGATCTCGCGGAGAACGTCGAAGGCGCGCGGGCGGCCGGGTTCCACGCTGTTCAGACGCGCACCACGGCCGACATCGTCGCGGCGCTCGCGCGCTATCTGCCTCAAATCACGATTTGAGCGGCCAGTATAACGCGGGTGGCTTACATATTATGTATACTGTCCCCGAAATAGGACGCCGCCTATTTCGGGGACAGTATACTTAATTGACGGTGCGCGCGCGGCTCCGCTAGGCTCACCTCATGGCCCGGATCGCGCGCGTGGTTGCGCCGGGAGTGCCGCACCACGTTACGCAGCGCGGCAACCGGCGGCAGCCTGTTTTCTTCGGCGACGACGACTATCGCGCTTATCGCGCGTTGCTCGCGCAGGGCTGCGCGGACGCAGGCGTCGCCGTCTGGGCTTATTGCCTCATGCCCAACCACGTTCATCTGATCCTCGTGCCGTCCGATCCGGATGGTTTGCGGAACGCGCTTGCCGAGGCGCATCGCCGCTATACGCGGTTCATCAACGCGCGGGAGGGGTGGCGCGGGCATCTGTGGCAGGAGCGCTTCGCATCGTTCCCGATGGCGGAAAGCCACGCGCTCGCATGCGCGCGTTATGTGGAGCAGAACCCCGTGCGCGCGCGTCTTGTGAAACGGCCGCAGGATTGGCCGTGGTCGAGCGCGAAGGCGCACCTCGGCGGGCGGGATGACGCGCTGGTCAGCGTGCGCCCGATGCTTGAGATCGTGCCGGACTGGGCGGGACATCTCGGCGCGCCGCTCGACACGGAGGCCTACGAGGCGATCCGCGCGGGCGAACGGACAGGACGGCCGCTGGGGCCGGAGCGGTTTGTCGCGGGACTTGAGAGAAAATTGAAGCGCGCGCTCGCGCCGCGGAAGCGGGGACCGAAGCCGCGGCAAACGTGACGGGTGAATTAAGTATACTGTCCCCGAAATAGGACTGTCCCCGAAATAGGACGAAATAAAAGGCCCGCGATTGCTCGCGGGCCTTTTTGTTTTTGGGGCTTGGGCGCTTACGGCGTCGCGATGACCCAGTACATGGCGGGCGCGCCGTCCATCCAGGTGCCGAAGTCGTAGGTCGGTTTCGGCGCGTCGTTGGCCATGTTCGGCGTGTCGGCGAAGGCGTACTGGAAGTCGTCGTTGCCGTTCATGTCGCCCGGCTTGCGGTCGCCGGTGTAGGTCCACATGGCGTAGCCCTGATAGACCCACTGCTTTTGGCCGTCGGCGCGGGTGGCGACATCCCAGAAGCCTTGCGGCTGGGCGTCGGCCGGCGCGAGGAACGGTTTCCACACGGAAAGGCACTGTTCCGAGCAGCGCGGGTTGGTGCCGATATCGCGGCCCACGGCCGGACGAGCCGGGTTGCCGCGGCGCAAGCTGCGGCCGCCGCCCGATTGCAGGATGTGGCCGTCGCGGCGGTAGAGCGTCATGCCGGCATCGGTGGCGAGCACCTTGCCTTGACCCGGCGTGTGGGTGACGCGCACGCCGTCTGGCATGTAGTAGCGCGTGACGGCGGCGATATCGAACTTCGCGTCGCGGCCGATCCCGTAGGCGTCGCCCGAGGTGAGGTCGTATTCGTAGGTGTAAAGCGCCTGACCCTTATAGGTCCATTGCTTGATGCCGTCCGCGCGGGTGACGAAATTGAAGTCACCGACCGTTTTCGCGAACTGCGGGGCGGGGGCGGGCTTCCAACTCGCGTCGGCCGGGGCCTTCTTCGCGCTGCCCTTGAAGGCATAGAGGGTGCGGCCTTCATGATTGACCAGCACGACCGCGGTTGCGTCGGGGACTTCGCGCACCTGGAGGCCCGAGGGCGTCTCGATGCCGGCGACCGGGAACGCGTTTGCGGTTTTCCATTCCGCGGGCAACGGGACATCCGGCGCGGCTTTGATGCCGCCGCCGCGGTTGCCGCCGCCGACCACGCGGCCCGCGCCGTCGATGCGGCGTGAGCCCGTCTTGGCCGGGCTGTTGCCGTGCACCGAGCCCGGATCGACATCGTCGACGTAGGTGTAAAGCGGCTTCCCGGCGAGCGTGAGTTGCTTGGCGCCGTCGTCACGTGTGATGACGTTCCACGCGTTCGCGGGTTTGAAGCCTTCCGGCGGGGCGAAGGGCTTCCACTTCGCCGTGCACTCGGCCACACAGGCCGACGTGCCGCTGCCCGCGACATCGGGCGCGTAGGTGTAGAGCGTCATGCCCTTGGCGTTGGCGAACACGATCTCGTCGCGGCCCAAGAAGGCGGCGGTCTGTTTACCGAGATCGTAGCCTTGGGCCTTGCCCAGCGGTTGAAGGGTGATGCCGGGCGGCGTCCAGGCGGCCGCACCGTCGTCGCCCTTTTTGGCGCGCGCGGCGTCCGCGGATCCTTGCGCGAGCGCCACGGCCACCAACGAAACACCCGCGATCAAAAGCTTCCCACTGATCTTCATCTGCGCCTTCTCCCGTGATTGCGCGTTCAGCTTTGCCCGGCGTTAGGCCAGGAGTTCCGTCATGGTCTTCGAGGTCTGGTTTGAGCCGCCGCCCCAGTTGCTGACCGAGACGCCCATCATCTGCTGGAGCGTGAGGCCGATGCGGGTCTGCGGGTCACCGGCGGCGCGGATGTGCTGGCCCGGTTTCAGACGGCCGGCGCCACCGCCCACGACGAGGGTCGCGAGGTCATCCATGGTGTGTGTGCGGGCATAACCGTGGTCGGTCTGCCAGAGGAGGGCCATACGGTCCAGAACCGTGGCGTCGCCTTCCTTCATTTCATCCATGGCTTTGATGAAATCGAAGAAGCGCGAGTTCGCCCACTCGACGAACCAGCCGACTTCACGCTGATAGCCAAGCGCATCGTCCACCGGTTCTTCGTGCGTGAGCACGTGCCAGGACAAGGGATTGCCCGGCTTGCGCAGGCCGTTGGAGCCCAGCACGATATTGATGACGCGGGTCTGGCCGCAGGCCACGGCGTTGGCGAGCAGCTTGCCGAAGATGGTGCCGTTCTTCTCGGCTTCCACGACGCTGTCGCCGGTGCCGCCGGCCTCGGACTCGCCGGGGATATGGCAGGCCGGAAGCGGTTCCGGCTTCTGCATCTCAAGAGCGAGCTGATTTTCGATGTCGCGGAGCGACGTGAAATATTGTTCGAGCCGCGCGCGGTCGGCGGCGCCGACCTGCCGCATCAGGTCCATGCGTTCGTCCTTCACAGCCGACAGCACGCTCTGGCGCGCCATGACCATGGGGTCCGGCTGGAAGTCGGCCGCGTTCGGATCGATGAACTCCGGCCCGAAGATACGGGTGTAGAGCGCGGTCGGCGAGGTTTCGGCCGGGTTGGTATTGGCGCCGACGCCCTTCGAGAAGCTGCGGCGGCCGCCGCCGATCGAGGCTTCGAGGGAGCGGAAACGGGTGCGCTTGCCGATCTGGTCGGCGATGATCTGATCGAGCGAGGCGCCGTACACCACGCCGCCGCGCAAGGCACCCGTGGAGGAGATCTGATAGCCCGAGGTGTGCGTCTCGAGCGGGCGGCCGTCCATGAAGTACTTGGTGCCGCTGATGATGGTGATCTTGTGCTTCAGCGGCTCGAACATGCGGAGTTGGTGCTTGTTCGTATAGTCCGTGCCGACCTTCTCCGGGATCCACTGGCCCGGATCGAAGCCGAGGCCCTGGTACCAGGTGCCGAAGCAGATCGGGAGTTCCTTGCCGGTTGCGGCCAGGGCCGTGCCGTTGGTGTTCAGGAACGCGTCGAGGAAGGGTAGGCCGACCGTGACGGCGCCGACACCCATGGTTCCCTTAAGAACATTACGGCGATTCACCAAACGGGTCATTGAAGCCTCCTCCTAGTTCGCGGCCGACGCGGTCTGCGTCGCGGCTTTTTCGGGTGAAACGAGGGTGAAGCTGTCGCTGGTCGCGATGAGCTTCATCAGATCGGGGATACGATAACCGGCGGCCGCGAAGCTCTTTTCGAGCGCGGCGATCTGCTGGCGGGCCGGTTGGCGGCCAAGCGCGTAGCCGAGCATGCGGTTGGTCACGCAGGTGGTCACGCCCGGCATGGAGGCGACCACTTTGCCGAGGTCCCCCGGGCCTTCAAACTTCTTGCCGTCGACGACGCCCGACGTATCGAGCTTCACGCCGCCTTCGGTGCTGCGCCAGGCGCCGGCCGCATCGAAGTTCTCAAGCGCCAACCCAAGCGGATCGGTGATCTTGTGGCAGCCCGCGCACATCGGTTCGCGGGTGTGGGCGGCCAAGCGGTCGCGGGCCGTGCGGTAGTTGGTGGTGTCGTTGATAAGGTCGAACGACACGTCGCCCGGCGGCGCGGGCACTTTCTGGCACAGCAACACTTCGCGCACGGCCTTGCCGCGGAGCACGGCGGAGCCGCGGCCCGAGGGCGAGTGCAGGGCGGTGAAGCTCATGTGGGTGATGATGCCCGCGCGGTTGTCGTCGGCGGCGAATTCAAACGGGTGCCACGTGTCGGGCGAGCCGTTCGGCAGATAGCTGACGACGGGCACCTGGTAGATCGCGCCGAGTTCCTTGGTGAGGAACGTCTTGCGCGTGGTGAAGATGTCGCGGTAGTCGCCCTTGTTGGTCAGCACGACGTCGACGATGGTGCGCAGGGTTTGTTCCTGCGCGTCGTCCGCGGCCTGGGTGCTGAACTTCGGGAACAAGGCAGTATCCTTGGTCACGTTCTCGAATTCGTCGAAGCCGAGGAAGTCGACGAAGAACGCGCGCACGCCGGCTTCGAGGCGGGGCGAGGCGAGCATACGGTCGACCTGCTTGGCGAGCCCCCTTTGCGTGTTGAGTTCGCCTTTGGCGGCGGCCTGCATGAGCTGGGCGTCGGGGCTCGAGTTCCAGAGGAAGAAGCTCAAGCGCGAGGCCGTGGAATAGGGATCGAGGCGCGTCTCGCCGCGGGCGGTGACGGCCGTTTCGGCGCGGAAAAGGAACTTCGGCGACGACAGCATCGAGGCGAGGCTGAGGGAGAGGCCGGTGTAGAAGTCCTTGGTCTCGGCGGTGGCGAGGCGCGCGGCGGTCACGAAGGCGTCGGTTTCCGCGGCCGTCAGCGGCCGGCGATACAAGAGGCCGCCCACCTCGGTCATGATCTGGCGCACACAGGCGTCGTCGGCGGTCTTCGGATCCTTCGGCGCGCAGCTCAGCATCATGTCGCGGTGTTTTTCGTCGACGATCTGCGCGGCGATGGTGCGCGACATCGCGTCGTACTGCTCCATGCCTGCCGAGGTGACGCCGACGTGGCTGGAGCCGATGGCGAGCAGGCCGTCGGTGCGCATGTCGGGCTCGAACCGGCCGCCGAAGTCGATGGTGGGGCCGAACACGTCGGTGATGATGTTTTGATACTGTTCGCCGGTGAGGCGGCGCATGACGAGCTGCGAGGGTGCGTCGAGGTTGACGGCGGCGGTGGAAGCGGGGGCTTTGGCCGCGGAGCCGTCCTGCTGCGAGCACGCGGACAGCGCGCCCGCCGCGATGAGGCCGACGAGGACGCTCGCGAGGCTGTGCTTCTTCAGCCGGTTTGTGGAACGTGATGTCATCTGACGATACCTGCGATCTGAACTAGTTGCCGGTGACGCTGTCGTAGCGCGCTTCCGAGGCGGGGACGGCGAAGGCCGGCACGGCTTCGACGTAGTAGGCGGCCGAGATGGTGCTGTTCACGCCCGTCGCGGCATCGGGGTGTCCGTCGGCGTTCTTCTTGAGCAAGTAGTAGAGGCCGGGGATGTCGCCGACGATGCACTGTTCGATAGCCTGGCCGCCGCTGGCGAAGGCGAAATAGAGGTCGCTCCACGGCTGATAGCCGCCGAGGAAGCCGTCGGCGGTGCCGTCGCGGCGGATCTTGAAATCGAACTTCGCGTTCTCAAGGCGGAACTCCGGCAGGGCGAGCGGGTTCTGGAACATGCGGAACATGCCGGGCATGGACGCGGTGACGACGCCGTTCTCGATGCGCCCCTTCATGACGTTGTGGGAGCGGGGATCGGGATCGATGCGGTAGGTGACGTCGGCGCGCGGGGTGCTGTCGATGTTCGAGGCGAGATGCTCAAGCGCGCGGTCGAAGGTGATGGTGACCTCGCCGTCCTGGGTGAGGTCTTCGCCGGTGATGGTGATGAGCCAGGCGGGCTGAGAGTCCTTCAGCTGGCCCCAGGCCCAATCCCAATAGGTCGGACGGCCTTCAAGGGACCCGCGGAAGGCGCGGTAGCAGCCGACCGCGCGATAGAGCTTGTGATCGATGCCCTTCTGCTTGGTATCGACGTGCTGGAAGCTGCCGGGTTGGTCCGGCCCCTTGCCGTCGAGGTCGAAGCCGTAAGCCTGGCCGCCGACCAGGGCTTTCCACTCCGGATCCTTCACGGTCGCGGGGTACATGTAGGGATTGACCGGTTTACCGTCGATGCGGCCGCGGGTGCGGATTAGCTCGGCGAAACGGTTCGGACCTTCGTCGTTGCTGTCACGCTCCTTGATGAGCGCTTCGATCTCCTCGCCCGAGAGACCGAGGTCGGCCAGGTCCTTCAGGTATTGATCCTGGACGGTGGGGTTGGGGCCGCCGGGGCCGCAATCGCTGTCGACATTGTTGGTGGCGTGAGAGAACCAGCCGACCACGAAGGTCTTGCTCTCCAAGGCGAAAGCCGTACCGGGCGCCGACGCGACCGACAACAGGGCGACCGCGAAAGCGGCGCGGGTCTTGAGAGACGCCTGACCGGGAAATGACACGCCCATCCTCCTCCACCGAGAGGGCGCCTGCACCGCCGCAGGCCTGCCTGGAGCTCCCGGAATTGTAATATTTTTCACGCACGGCGCATAGGACGGCGGGGTAACACGCCGTCACGCGACCGCCTCTCCGCGCCGCTCAAAACACCACTCCGGCAATGCCGCCGGACCTATAGACCTTGATGCACGCCGGTTCATTTTCCGCCGGCTCGGCGGGCCTTTTTTAGAATGATTTAAGAAAAGCACGGGAGCCGAGCACGTTACATCGCCGTGTGATCGTATAGGATTAGACTAGCCCAGGCGACCCGGCGCAACGCGAAAGAAGTTGTAATGAGGACATTTGCGATCCTCATGAATTAATTAATCTAATTTGTTAGAAATTACTTTTAATATATTGATGTTAAAGTAATTTATGTCTCTACTTAATCCGCACTTTCGCGGCGACCGCGGAGACCAGCTCGACAAACTTCCGATCCGGGAACTTGGCGCAGGCGGCGGCCATGGCGTCCAGCAACCGGGGCCGGGCGTCATAGGGGATTTCCATCTCCGGCTGACTGACGTTCTTGTAGCCTTGGATATAAGCGAAGGTCCAAAGGCCGACGAGTTCGGAGGGATCCTTGTTGGATGCCTTCCGGGAGTCCGCGAAGGCCTTACATGTATATGTGTCGAGCTGCAGGGTCGGGGCCGTGGCCGGAAGGTCGCGCGGGGCCTTGGCCAATTCCTGACTGGCCACCGTGATCAGGGAGGCGAGCGGGTAGGCCGCGCATGTCGCGGCGAGGGCGGGATCGTCGCCGGCTGGGGCCGGCGACGTCGTCAAAGTGTTGCTCGCCTGCCAGCGGCCCGAGAGATAGCCGTGAGTCCAGAGCTGGGCGAGCGCCGACTGGGTGGTGACTCCCGCGCCCGCGGCAAGGCCGGCGCACCTAAATTCCGAGGCGCTGAAATTCCGGGCGGTGAGGGCGGCATCGGGGCGTTGGAGGAGGGCCTGGGTCTCCAGCTTCGGGTCGGCGGCCGCGTCGGCGGCGATCTGCATTTTTATAATGCGCGCCGGGTCGGCGATGCCGCGCCCGTCCTTGGCCTTGTCGCCCTTGGGGATCTGATCGACGAAGTCCATGCCCGCGATGACCTGGCCCCAAACGGTGTATTTGCCGTCGAGGGAGGAGCGGGTATCCGGATTGTCCGCCAGCACGATGAACCACTCGGCGTCGGCGCTGTTGCGCCGGGACGCGCGCGCCATGGATACCGTGCCCCGGACCTGCGGCGTGCGGGAGAATTCCGCGTTGATGGTGCGGCCTGTGCCGGCTCCCGTGCCGTCGCCGCTCGGGTCGCCGGTCTGGGCGGCAAAGTTCTCGACGACGCGGTGGAAGACGAGTCCGTCGTAATAGCCGCCCCGGACGAGGTGCTTTACACGTTCGACGTGTTTGGGCGCGAGATCCGGGCGCATCCGGATGACGACCCGCCCGTACGCGAGGTCGAGAAACACCGTGTTTTCGGGGTCCGCATCCTCGGCGGCCAGCGCCGGGGCGGAAAGAAGGATGGACAACGCGAGCGCAAAACGGAACATGGGGCCCCCAGTCGAGAGGGACTAAGTGTGTCACCCCCGGCTGCGGCCTCGCAAGACGATGAGTCGAAATGGGGACCCTCGACATGAAACGCGGCCGCTCAAGCCGCTCCAGCGTAAGGATGAGACAATGAGAAATCTGACCTTTGGCGCCGTGGCCCTCGCCGCGGCGATGGCGGCCGTTCCGGCCGTGGCCGAACCGATCCCACCCGCGGTGGAGACGATGATCCGTGAGGCCGGTGGCGATATGGACACGGTCGCGCGGGTCGCCAAAAGGTCGCATCCGGGTTCGGCGGCCGAGATCGACGCCCTGGTCGCAAGCATGGCCCAGGAACGCGAGACGGCGCGGGTGGAGAAATTGCGCGAGGCCGGCATCTTCGACAATTGGACCGGCAGCGGCGAACTTGGGGTGACCTACACGACCGGGAACACGCAAGACACCGGTGTCGCGGCGGGGATCGGCCTTTCCAAGGATGGGCTTCAGTTCCGTCACAAGATCAACGCGCTGGTCGACTGGCAGCGCAGCAACAATGTGCTGACGCGCAACCGTTATCTCGCGGACTATGAGCTGAACTACAAGTTCAACGAACGTCTGTATCTGTACGCCCTTCTAGGCTGGGAGCGGAACACCTTCGCCGGGTTCACACGCCGCTTCACGGAATCAGGGGGTGCCGGTTATTCGGTGCTGAAAGGGCCGACGTTGAATCTGGACGTCACGGCGGGTCCGGCGTTCCAACAGACGCGTTACGTCAACCTGACGCGCGAGAACGACGTCAGCGCCCGCGCCGGCCTCGACTTTAGCTGGAAGATCACGGACGACCTGCAATTCACTGAAAGCGCGGCCATCGTGATCGGCAGCCAGTGGACGTCGACGACGGCGCTCACCTACGCCCTGACCGATGCGCTGTCGTCGCGCGCGTCGTTCGACGTCATCCGTGAAAACAATCCGCCCCTCGGACGCCGCGCCTGGGATACGGCGACCCGCTTGTCGCTGGTTTACGGATTCTAGAAGTCCGTGTTGAGGCCGACGACAATGCGCCCGCCTATATTCACAGTGGTATAGGCGGGCGCAGCCGCAGCGACGAATGCGGCGCCCGCCAGGAACGACCGGTTTCGACACCGAAATTCCCTCCGCGAGGCTCAGAGCGTTAGAATCTAAAGGGGATCCCGGTGGGGGGTGCGTACCCGCGCCGGAACACTGCCGAAAAATCCAGGAAATCCAACTATGTAACAGAACGCCCGCAGATTTTTTCAAGGGGCGGAGGCAATTAAACTCGATTGAGACAAGTTGGCGACAATCCCATAATTTCACGTGGAGATTTACGCATTCCGGGAGGGCGTTTTGGGTCTGCGGCGGAGCTTTAGACATATATATGTGGCCGGCGCGATGGCGGCGGTTGCGCTCGCGTCCTGTTCGGGACCGTCCTCGACGCCCACGGCTGCGCGTAACGACGCCGCCGTTGCCGCCGCGCCGGAACCTTCGAGCGTTCAGCCCGCGCGCGTGCGCCTGATGACCGGCGCGCAATACGCCAACACCATCAAATATTTCTTCGGCTTCGACATCAGCATCGTGTCGCCGTTCGCGCCTGTGCCGCGCACGTCCGGGCTGCTGGCGTCCGGCGCGTCGAGCGCCGGGGTTACGTCGAGCCAGCTCCAGCAGTTCCAGCGTTCGGCGTCGTCGATCGCCGCGCAGATCGTGAGCGCGGAAGACCTGGACCTCGGCATCCCCGGGCACCGCGATACCCTGATCCCCTGTAAGCCTGCGAGCGTCACCGCGTCCGACGACGCCTGCGCCCGTGAGTTCCTGGCCGCGACGGGCAAACGTCTGTTCCGCCGCCCGCTGGAGGAGGAGCGTCTTTCGTTCCTCGTCGCGGAAGCGGGCGGTGCGGCCAAGCGCTTGAACAATTTCTACGACGGGCTGGCCTATGCGCTCGAAGGCCTGCTCATCAGCCCGGAGATGGTGTTCATCGCCGACACCTTCGAGGCTGATCCTAAGAACCCCGGCAAGCAGCGCCTCGACGGTTATTCGATGGCGTCGCGTTTGAGCTTCTTCCTGTGGGACGCCGGGCCGGACGACGCGCTGCTCGACGCGGCGGCGAAGGGCGAACTGCACACGGACAAGGGGCTCGCGCGGCAGGTCGACCGTATGCTCGCAAGCCCGCGCCTGCGCGAAGGCGTGCGTGCGTTCTTCGACGATATGTTCGCCTTCGACAATTTCGACAACCTGGCGAAGGACGCTTCGGTGTATCCGGGCGTGACCGGCGTGACGCTGGTGGACGCGCGCGAGCAGACGCTGCGCACCGTGGTCGATCACCTTGTGGCCAAGAAGCGCGACTACCGCGACTTGTTCACGACGCGCTCCACGTTCATGTCACCGGCGCTGGCGGCGATCTATCAGGTTCCGACGACGCCCGGCTGGCAGCCGTACGAGTTCCCGGCCGACAGTCCGCGCGTGGGCCTTCTGACGCAGGTGAGCTTCCTGGCCGTGCACTCGCACCCAGGCCGCAGTTCGGCCACGCGCCGCGGCAAGGCGATGCGCGAGATCCTTTTGTGCCAAATCGTGCCGACGCCGCCGCCCAACGTCGACTTCTCGGCGGTGGAAGACCCGAAGGCCGCGCACCGCACCGCGCGCGACCGCGTCAACGCACATCTTGAGAACCCGGTGTGTGCGGGATGTCACCGCATTACCGATCCCATCGGCCTGTCGCTTGAGAACTTCGACGGCGCGGGACAATACCGGACGACGGAGCGCGGGGCCGCGATCGACGCGACCGGTTCCTTCGACGGCAAGAACTTTACCGACGTGACGGGCCTGGCGCAGGCGCTGCACGATCATCCGTCGCTGCCGTCGTGCCTGGTGTCGCGCGTCTATGCTTACGCAACCGGCGGGCCGGTGGAACGCGCGAACCGACCGGCGATCCAGCATTTCACGCAACGCTTCGCGGCCGAAGGTTACCGGTTGCCGGACCTGTACCGTATGATCGCCTTGAGCGCCGCTTTTTCGGACATCGGCGAGACCCCGGCTGCGCCCCAACAGGCCGCGGCCGCGAACTAAGGGAGGAACGAGGATGGACAAGATGAACAGACGCCGCGTGCTGAGAGGCATGCTCGGAGGCAGCGCGGTCACGGTCGGGCTTCCGCTTCTCAACTACTTCCTGAACGGCAACGGCTCGGCTCTGGCCTCGGGCGAAGCGCTGCCGACGCGCTTCGGCACCTGGCTGTGGGGCCTGGGTATGAACGCGGCGATCTTCACCCCGAAGAAATTCGGCGCGAACTTCGATCTGCCGCCGGAGATCGAGAGCCTGAAGAACGTGAAACAGCACATCAACCTGTTCTCGAACTTCAATACGTTCAAGGATGCGGCGCCCTTGATGTGTCACCACACGGGCTGGGTGATTCTGCGTACCGGCATGGCGCCTTCGCCGTCGAACGTGCGCCCCGGCGAAACCATCGACGTGACGGTGGCCAAGCGCATCGGCAATACGACGCGCTTCCAGATTCTGTCGGCGACCGCCACGGGCGATGTGCGCGACAGCTATTCCTATGAGAACGCGAACTCGATCAATCCGCCGGAGTGGTCGCCGATCCGCTTCTATCAGCGCGTCTTCGGACCGGACTATCAGGACCCGAACGCGGCCGAGTTCGTCCCCAATCCCAAGGTGATGATCCGCAAGAGCGTGCTGTCGGGCGTGCTCGATGGGACGAAATCCTTCCAACAGAAGATCGGGGCGGAAGATCGTCATCGTCTGGATCAATACTTCACGGGCTTGCGCGATCTCGAGCGCCAGTTCGATCTGCAACTCACCAAGCCGAAGCCGCTCGCGGCGTGCAAACATATCGACGCGCCGAAAGGCGAGCCGGCGGCCGGTCTCGATGCGGGCCTCGTGTCGCAGCGTCACCGCATGATGACGGATATCATGGTGATGGCTTTGGCGTGCGACCAGACGCGCGTGTTCAACATGGGCTATGCCGCCGAAACCGCCTCGACCACGAAGCCCGGCTACGAAAAGCCGCACCACACCGCGACCCATGAAGAAGCCCTGGGACCCGGTGGATATCAGGAAGAAGTGTCGTGGTTCACCCGTCGCGCGATGGAGGAGTGGGCTTACTTCGTGGAAGCTTTCGCGAAGACCCCGGAAGGCGACGGCACGCTGCTCGATCACACGCTGACCTATGCGTTGTCCGACATCTCCTACGCCAAGATCCATTCGCTGGACGCCATCCCGATGTTCACGGCCGGTAAAGCCGGCGGGAAGCTCAAGACCGGCATCCACGTCGACGGCGCGGCGAGCCCGGGTACGCGCGTGGGCTACACGGCGATGAAGATCCTCGGGCTCGACATCCCGTCGTGGGGCACGCTGAGCAACACGACGTCAAAAGAAGTCGGCGAAATCCTCGTTTAGGAGCGGCCATGCGCCACCTCTCATTCATCGCACTTGGTCTGGCCTTCGCCGCGACGTCGGCCTTCACCGCGGATCGCGGCAAGGCGCAAGTGGAAGACTATCAGCGCGTGCCGATGCCGCCGGGCTTTCAGGTGGTGATGACCGAGTTGGATGGGCCTGTGTTCGCCGACGCCAACGGGCGCACGATGTACTCGTGGCCGTCACGCCGCATGCGCAACGGCTATACCGGCGAAGCGAAGGGCACGCCCGCTTGTTTCGACGAGAAGGCGACGGAGAACGCAGGTCTCATGAGTCCGTATCCGCCGGGTCTGGTTCTGCCGGATCTGGAGACGCGTCCGACCTGCACGCAAGCGTGGCCCGTGGTCGTTGCCGACGCGGATGCGAAGCCGGTCGGCGCGTGGACGATCGTCGCGCGCAAGGATGGCCTGAAGCAGTGGGCCTACAACGAGCAACCGCTTTATACGTCGTTCTTCGATCATAAAGCGGGTGATGTGCTGGGCGGCACGACCCGCACCGAGCGTGTCGCCGGGAACTACGCCTGGCGGTCGCCGATCCAGCCCCCGATGAATATTCCGCCCGGCTTTATCGTGGAGACGAACGCCGTCGGCCGTACGATCCTGACGACGGGCCGGATGTCGATCTACGCTTACGATAAGGACACGGCGAAGACGTCCGCCTGTATCGGCCAGTGCGAAGCGATCTTCCCGCCGATGCTGGCGCCCGCGTCCGCGCGGCCCATCGGGGAGTGGACCATCATCGAACGCGCGCCGGGCGTGAACCAGTGGGCGTTCCGCGGCAAGCCCTTGTATCGTCATGCGCCGGATATCGAACGCATGAGTATGATCGGCAGCGATGTGCCGGGATGGAGCAACGTCTACACGGTGAAGGCGCCGCCGCCGCCGCCCGGCTTCCAGTTTCAGGAAACCGACGCGGGCACAGTGATCGCGGATTCACGCGGCATGACGGTGTACACCTATACCTGCGCCGACGACGCCCTCGATCAACTGCTGTGCGATCATCCGAAAACCACGCAGGCCTACCGCCTCGCCATCTGCGGCGGCGGCGATCCGGCCGAATGCCAGCGGCAGTTCCCGCCGGTTCTTGCGCCGGTCGGCGCGAAGAGCGGCAGCGACGCATGGAGCACGATGTATCTCGATCCGCAAACCGGACGTGAGGCGCAAGCCACTGACGCGGGCGCGCTGCATGTTTGGACGTTCCGCGACCGGCCGGTTTACACATACGCGGGCGATGAGTTTGTCGGGGATACGGACGGCGACAGCCGCGGCGAATTCCAGGGCCGCCGCCAGGGGTTCCAAGCGATGTTCGTGCGCGACGACTACTTCGGCAAAGCGAACTAAGGCGAGGGGAATGGTCATGATCTCGAAATTGAATCGCCTTTGTGTGCTGGGCGCCGCCGTTGTGTTCAGCGCCCCTGCCATGGCGGCCGAAATGTCCGCGGTGCGCGACGGCGCCATCGGCTATGCGCTGAAGAGCTTGTTCTGGGCGGTGCATCAGACCCCGGACGGCAAAGCCGAATGCCCGGAAGGGTTCAATCTGTTCGGCCCGCGCGAGACGTTCAAGGCGCTGTTCCCACAAGACAAGGGGCAGAAGTGGACGATTGAAGAGTCCCACTTGACCCGCGAGATCGAGGGCTGGTTCCCGAGCGACAAGCCGGAGAAGTTCCCCTACCTCGAAGCCGGCGGCAAGATTTCGCTGGGCATGAATCTCGACGGCAAGGTCGACGATAACGATTTCACCAGCCCGTCGGGCGAACGCGGGGTCGATAACGAACTGTACCGCGTGCTCGGATGCCAGGTTCACTACCGTTTGCCTGACGGTCAAACAGCGTTCTTCGACAGCAAGTCGATTGTCGACGACCACTATAACCGCACCATGATCGAACTGACGGGCGTTGACGATCTCACCAACGATCCCGACGTCACCGTGACGATGTATCGTGGCCTCGATCCGTTGCTGACGGATGCGACCGGCAACAGCATCGTGCCGGGCGGCTCGCAGCGGGTGGACGCAAAGCGCGGCGCGCGCTTCAACCATGTGACCAAGGGCAAGATCGTCGACGGCGTGCTGACGACGGACGCCAAGGACATGACGTTCCCGTGGACCACCGGTTTTGGAACGCCGACGGTGATGATCGTGAAGGGGATGCGGTTCCGGCTGAACCTTCTGGAGACGGGCGCCGATGGCCTGATGGCGGGTTTCGTCGATATCGAGAACTTCTACAGCCAGATGATGAAGGCGGAATCCACGCACCATCAAGCTTACGGCCAGCTTTCACCGCCGGGGCTCGCGCGGTCGTTGCGCGCGCGCGCCGATGGCCATCCCGATCCGAAAACGGGCAAGAACACCACGATCTCGGCCGCCTTGACCGCGACGTTCACCCAGGTCTTTATCGTACATCCGCCGAAAGCGACGGCGGATCTCGGCAAACCGGTCCGTCGATCAGCGACCGGCGATCAGCGTTAAGCGATCCAGAATCTGATCACCGCCGCCAGCGCGAACATGGCGGCGACGCTGCCCGCCCAGATGGCGACGAACCAGGCGAAGCGCGGCCACCCGGGCCGCGCGGTTTCGCGGGTTTCGTCAGTGGTAGCCATGGGGCCCCACCTTGCCGCGGAAAACCCAGTAGGCCCAACCGGTGTAGATCAAGATGATCGGGATGATGACGGCCGTGCCGATGAGCATGAAGAGCTGGCTGCTTTCGGGCGCGGCCGCCTCCCAGATCGTCACGGACTCCGGGACGATGTAGGGGTACATGCTGACGCCGAGGCCGGCGAATCCCAAGAGGAAGATCGTGAGCGCGGAGAGAAACGGCGTCCGGTCGTCGTTGCGCCGGAGCGCGCGCAGGAAGATCAGGGCGCATAGCGCAACAAGGACCGGCACCGTCGCGGTGAGGATCAGGCCGGGAAAATCGAACCACCGGTGCCAATAGGCGTAGTTCAGAAACGGTGTGGCGAGGCTGACACCGCCGAGGGCAGCGAGGGTCGCGAGCCCTAAACCCGGCGCAAACCGCCGCGCCCGGTTGCGGGCCGCGCCTTCGGTCTTCCAGATCAGCCAGCACACGCCGAGCAGGCCGTAACCGGCGACGAGCGACACGCCGGTCAGAATGCTGAACGGCGAAAGCCAGTCGAGCCAGCCGCCCGCATAGGCGGCGTCCTTGACCTCGATGCCTTGCAGCAATGCGCCCAAGGTCATGCCCTGGGTGAGCGCGGCGACAAAAGATCCGCCGGCGAAGGCCGCGTCCCAGTATTTGCGGTGGCCGGGATCGCGCCAGCGGAACTCGAACGCGACGCCGCGGAATATGAGACCAAGGAGCATCGCGATCATCAGCGGATAGGTCGCCGGAAAGATGATGGCGTAAGCGGTGGGGAAGGCGGCGAAAAGGCCGCCGGCGCCGAGCACCAGCCATGTTTCATTCCCGTCCCAGACGGGCGCGATGGAATTCATCGCCATGTCCCGTTCCTCGCCGGCCTCGAACCAGGGAAAAAGCAAGCCGATCCCCAAGTCGAAGCCGTCCATCACGACATAGGCGAACACCGCGAAGGCGATGATGAACGCCCAGATCAAGGGAAGATCGAGTGTCATGTCCGGCCTCCCGCGCCCTCAGGCGCCACAGCGGGCGCGGGCGTGATGCCGGCGGCGCGCGCAGGTGTGTGCGGTGGTTCCGGCTCGCCCGCGGCGGGTGGTTTGGCCATGAGACGCATCACATAATAAGTCCCCGCGCCGAACACACAGAAATAAACGACGACAAACGCCGCGAGCGAGGCGGCCACGGCGGGCGCATCCAAAGGCGAGTGGGATTGCGACGTGAGCAGATGGCCATAAACGGTGTAGGGCTGCCGCCCGACTTCCGTGGTGATCCAACCGGCGATCACCGCGACGAAACCGCTGGGGCCCATAAGCAAGGCGGCGCGGTGCAGCATCGGCCAGTCGTAGAGCGACCGGCGCGCGCGGGCGACCAGACTCCAGAGGCCGAGCGCCATCATCGCGAACCCGATTCCGACCATCACGCGGAAGGACCAGAAGACGAGGGGCACGAAGGGCCATTCTTCCTTGGGGAAGTCCTTCAAGCCCGGCATCGGCGCGTCGGGGTCGTGTTTGAGAATCAGCGAACCCAACTTCGGCACCGCGACCTTGTAGTGCACGGTTTCATCCGCGTTGCTGGGCAGGCCGAAGAGGATCAGCGGCGCGCCGTCGGGGCTGGGATCGTAGTGACCTTCCATGGCCAGAACCTTTGGAAGCTGGTGCTCCAACGTGTTCAGGCCGTGGGCGTCACCCGCGAGGATCTGCAGCGGGGCGACCAGGGCGGCCATCCACATGGCCATGGAGAACATGACGCGCGCGCCCGCGTTCGTACGGTCGCGCAAGAGATGCCATGCGCCGACGGCGCCGACCACAAAGGCGGTCGTGAGGTATGACGCGAGGACGACGTGCGTCAGCCGGTAAGGGAAGCTGGGGTTGAAGATGATGGGAATCCAGGAGCCCGCGGGCACGAATTGCCCGGCTTCGTTGATCGTGAAGCCCGTGGGCGTATGCATCCAACTGTTGACGCTGATGATCCAGGTGGCGGAGATCAACGTGCCCAAGGCGACCATGCAGGTCGCGACGAAGTGAAGCTTGCGGCCGACCTTATTGATGCCGAACAGCATCACACCGAGGAAACCCGCCTCGAGGAAAAACGCGGTCAGGACTTCGTAGGCCATCAGGGGGCCGATGACCGGCCCGGCCTTCTGCGAAAACACCGACCAGTTGGTGCCGAACTGATAGGACATGACGATGCCCGAGACGACACCCATGCCGAAAACCACCGCGAAGATTTTCAGCCAATACCGGAAGAGGTTGGCGTAAACGCCTTTCTTCGTGGCGAGCCAAAGGCCTTCGAGCACCATGAGATAGCTCGCAAGGCCGATGGAGAAGGCGGGGAAGATAAAATGAAAGCTGACGGTGAACGCGAACTGGATACGCGCGAGGAATACGGCGTCGAATGCGTCCGTCATGAGCCCAGCCGATCTTCAGCACCGCGAGCGGCGGCGCGGGGAACGGAACACTAGCACAAGGTGCAATGCGGCGGTGTGTGTTCCCCGACTGGCAGAGGTCCCATTTTCGTATATCGCGGCAAATGTGCCCGAATCGAACGCGTTACGCGATGCCGAGGAAGGAAAGGATGAAGGCGACGACCACAACAAGGCCGACGACGTAAATGATGGTGTTCATGGCGGTCTCCCGGCGGTTACGTAACAGGTGACTGTTAAAACCGACATCGGCCGCCGAATGTTCCATGCATTCGGCGGCCGGTCTTATCTTCGGGGGCTACGTCAGAATCGCGATCAAGATGATGACTGGAATGGGGACGCCGACGGCCCAAAGTAACAACGATCTCATTGTGGTTTTTCTCCTTGTCAGGTCCAGCGCCAGAATACGCTGGTGTCCGTATTCCGGTCGCGGTGGCGGCCGCCAAGAGTCGCAGCCCATGCGGCGGACGCCGCGCCGACGAGAAGCGCAGCGGCCGTGAGGAAGCCGATGAGCAAAGCGATCTTGCGCGCGTCGTTGGCGGTTTCACGCGCATCGGCAAGCACAGTGTCGATACGGGTTTGCGCCTCGGTTTGGGTCATGCCGGTATGCCGGGAAATCGCCTGCGCGGCGTACGTCTTGTCGTCCGCACCCAATTCTCCGTCCGTCATGCCATAAGTCAAAAGCCGCGCGAGCTCGTCGCGCAGGCTGGCGGCATTCTCCGGCGATGTTTGCGGCGCGTTCGCGTCCGGCCGGAGAAGGGCGTCGACCGTGAAGGCGGTGATGCTGGCGCTGTCGCTGAAGGTGGTCTCCGATCGATTGGCGACCGCCGTGGCGCCAACCGCGCCGGTGACGCCGAGCATCAGCAGAATGGAGGCGACAACCACGCCCGTGGCCCAAACCAGAAGGCCGTGCGCGCCGTCGCGGACATCGACTTCGTGTTCGGTGGCGTCACCGACCCGACGGCGCAAACGGCCGGCGATGTATCCGCCGGCCATAAAGCTGGAGACGACGACCCAGAGTGTCCACAGCGCCAGAGTCGCGAAATAGGCGGCGCGCGAGACGCCTGCGCCTTCGTAGGGCGATACCATGGAAAGCCCGATCGCGGTTCCGAAGGTGAACAGGACGACGGAAATCGCGGTCGCGACCATTGCGCCTGCGGCAATTGCACACCAGTCGACGTAGCCGTCGCGGGTTTCGACGCCCACGATTGCGGGTTGTTCAGTCATTGTGTTTCTCCCTGATAACGCGCGGAACGACGCTCAACGCAGACCGAGGAAGGACAGAATGAACATGACGACCACAACGAGGCCGACGAGATAGATGATGCCGTTCATGAGCTGCTCCATTCAGATGTGGTGCAGCTAAAACTGAAGCGGCCCGCGAATGTTCCGCCGGATGTTCGCGGTGCGTGCACGCTTCGAGCGGGTAAAAAAAGACGCGAAAGCCTGTACGTCCCGGTAAGGCTTTCGCGTGAGGGTTAACCCGTCATTTCGTCTTGCGGGGGTGGCTGGAAGGCGGGTTCCGGCGACACCTTTAAGCGTTGGGCCGATAAGTGTTAGGCCGGTAAACGTTAGGTCGGCAGCGAAACCAGGAAGCCGACGATGCCGATGATCGTGAAAACGATCGCGACGCTGATCGCGGTGCTCGCGGAGTTGCTCGAGTGCCGGGGCATGACTACCGCCAACTGTTGAACTCGATGATTTCGCTACAGTCCTGGTACATCGGGCCAGGCCAATAGCAGCCGGTCGCGGCGTGTTGGGCGGGCGCGGACGCGCATCCGGAGAGGAGGGCGAGGCTCACTCCAGCGGCGGCGACGGCAAGGCGCAGGGACGCGAACATGTTTCGCTCCTTTCTCAATTTTGCACGATCCGCTCCGGCCATCCGCCCGCGACCGTCTTATAGACGGCGACGAGGCTGGTGGCGGCGCGGGTGCGGGTTTCGGCGAGGCGGTCTTCGGCTTCGAGCTGCGAACGTTCGGCGTCGAGCACGGGCAGGAAGTCCGCGATCCCGTTCTCGAACCGGACGCGCGCGAGGCGGGCGCCTTCGCGGCCTGCCGCCGCGGCTTCCTCCAGGTGCGAGGTTTCGCGGCGGGTGCGGTCGTAGGCGATCAACGCGTTTTCGCTTTCCTCGAGGGCGCGTAAGACGGCGCCTTCGTAGGCGGCGAGATTGGCGCGGGCGGCGGCGTCGCTTGCGTCGATGCGCGCCTTCACGCGGCCGAGATCGAGGAAGGCCCAACTGATGAGCGGGCCGGCGGCATAGGATTCGCTCGACGCGCTGAACAGGCCGCCCAAGGTGGGCGACACGGTGGAGAGCGAGCCGCCCAAGGTGAGGCGTGGGAAAAGATCGGCCGTGGCGACCCCGACACGCGCGGTGGCCGACGCCAGGCGCCGTTCGGCGGCTTGAATGTCGGGACGGCGGCGCAGGAGGTCGGCCGGCGTCCCAACCGCGACGTCTTGCGGTAACGCGGCAAGCGGGACCGGCGTGGCGAGTTCCGCCGTGATGGCGGTCGGCGCCTGGCCGGTCAGCACCGCGAGGCGATGGGTGGCGAAAGCCACCGCGGCTTCAAGCCGGGGAATGCGCGATTCCGTCAGTTTGAGTTGGGCGCGGGCGCGCGTGATGTCGAAGTCGGTGCCGCGGCCCGCTTCAAGGCGTGTTTCCGTCAGTTGTAGCGTGTTGCGCTGGTTCTCGGCGTTGCGGCGCGCGACGGACAACTGTTCCTGACGACCCCGCAGTTCAAAGTAGGAACTGACGACCTCGGCGGCGACGCTGACCTGCACCGCGCGGGCGTCGGCGGCGACGGCCTGGGCTTCCGCGCGGTCGGCTTCGACCCCTCGACGGACGCGGCCGAAAAGATCGATCTCCCACGCGGCGTTCAAGCCCGCTTCGTAACCTTCGCTGTCGCGGTCCGCGCCGGGCAGGGTCCGGCTGGCGGGCGTGCGCGTCGTGGTGAACGCGCCGTCGGCGGTTACGGTCGGCAGGAGGTCGAGCGTGGACTGCATGGAAAGCGCCCGGGCCTGATCGAGGCGCGCCACCGCCGCGCGCAGGTCGGTGTTGCGCGTGAGCGCCTCATCGACCAGACGCGTCAGCAGGGGATCGTTGAATCCCGTCCAGAACGCGCCGACGGGTTCAGCCGCCGAAACGTCCGCCGCCTTTTCATGGAAGGCGGCCGCGACGTTCGTTTCGGGCCGCGCGTAATTCGGTCCGACGGCGCAGGCCGTGAGGACGGACGTGGCGAGCAGGAGCGCGACAAAGTTACGCATGGGTATTCTCCAGGGGCAGTTCGGCTTGCGCAGGGGCTGCGGACGGCTGCTTCAGCCGTTCGGCGAGTTTGCGCAGAGCCACATAGAACACAGGCGTCAGGAACAGACCGAAGAGGGTGACCCCGATCATGCCGGCGAACACCGTGACACCGGTGGCCTGACGGACTTCCGCGCCCGCGCCGGACGAGAACACCAGCGGCGTCACGCCGGCGATGAAGGCGACGGAGGTCATCACGATGGGACGCAGGCGTAACCGCGAGGCTTCGATGGCGGCCGTGACGATATCGCGGCCCTGATGTTCAAGTTCGCGGGCGAACTCGACGATCAGGATGGCGTTCTTGGACGCGAGGCCCATAAGCACCACGAGGCCCACCTGAACGAAAACGTTGTTGTCGCCGCCCACAAGCCATACGCCGGTCAATGCCGCGAGCATGGCCATCGGCACGATCAGGATCACGGCCAGGGGCAGCGTCCAGCTTTCGTACAGGGCGGCCAGCACGAGGAACACTAGGAGCGCGCTCAAGGGGAACACGATGAGCGCCGCGTTGCCTTGCGTGGACTGCTGGAAGCTCAAGTCCGTCCACTCCAAGGTCATTCCGGGCGGCAGAACCTTCGACGCGACCGCGGCGACGGTTCCCATGGACTCGGACGACGACAGGAGGCGGGGATCGGCTTCACCGACGATATCGGCCGACGGATAGCCGTTGTAGCGCACGACCGGATCGGGGCCGTAGGTGTCGCGGGTGGTCAGGACGCTGCCGATGGGAACCATCTCGCCCATCAGGTTGCGAGTGCGCAGTTGGGCGATGTCTTCCACCTGGTCGCGCGCCGTCGCTTCCCCTTGCGTGATCACGCGGAAGGTGCGGCCGAACAGGTTGAAGTCGTTCACGTACACCCCGCCGAGATAGACTTGCAGGGTCTCGAACACTTCATTGATGGCGACGTTCTGGATCTTGGCCTTCTCGCGGTCGACTTCCGCGGATAATTGCGGAACGTTGGCCTGATAGGACGTGATCGGGAAGTGCATGCCGGGAACCTGGCTGACGGCGCCCGAAAGCGACATCGCCGCGTTCTGCAACTCGCCGAAACCGAGACCGGCGCGGTCCTGGATATAGAGCGAGTAGCCGGAACCGGTGCCGAGGCCGAGGATGGGCGGCGGCATGATGGCAAAGGCGAAGCCTTCCTGCATGCCCTGGAACTTGCCCATCAGTTCGGCCGCGATTTCGGTCGCGGGACGGTCGCGTTCGTCAAAAGCCTTCAAGGGGAAGAACACCGTGCCCATGTTGGGCGTATTGGTGAACTGAAGGACGTTGAGGCCGGGGAAGGCGACGGCATAGTCGACGCCTTCGGTCGCGAGGCCGATCTCGGTCATCTTCTTGATGGCCGCTTCGGTGCGGTCGAGGCTGGAGCCTTCCGGCATCTTCACGCCGCCGATCACGTAGAGCTTGTCCTGCGCGGGGATGAACCCGCCGGGGACGGCCTGGAACGCGAACCAGGTGGCGGCGAGCAGCGCGGCATAGACCGCGAAGGTCGCCTTGCTGCGACCGATGGTGCGCGTGACGCTGCCGGAATAGCGTTCCGAACTCGCGTGGAAGAAGCGGTTGAAAGGACGGAACAGCCAGCCGAAGGTTTTGTCGAGCCAGCGGGTCGGCGCATCGGGCGCTTCGTGATGGCCCTTGAGGAGCACGGCGGCCAAGGCCGGCGACAAGGTGAGGGAGTTGATCGCCGAGATGATCGTGGACACGGCGATGGTGACCGCGAACTGGCGATAGAACTGGCCCGTGACGCCTTCGAGGAACGCCATCGGCACGAACACCGCCACCAGCACGAGGGCGATGGCGACGATGGGGCCACTCACTTCCTTCATGGCCTGATGGGCCGCGGAGAGCGGTTTCAAGCCGTTGGCGATGGCGCGTTCGACGTTTTCCACCACCACGATGGCGTCATCGACCACGATCCCGGTGGCCAGAACGAGGCCGAACAGGGTGAGGGTGTTGATGGAGAAACCCATCAAGAGGAGGACCGCGAGCGTGCCGACGATGGACACCGGCACGGCGAGCAGGGGGATGATGGAGGCGCGCCAGGTTTGCAGGAATAGGATCACGACCAGCACCACGAGCGCGATGGCTTCGAGCAGGGTCGTGACGACCGAGTTCACGGACTCGCGCACGAAGATCGACGGGTCATAGACCACGTCCCACGTCACGCCTTCCGGGAAACGGGCCGAGAGTTCGGCCATCTTGGCGCGCACGTCGCTGGAGAGGTCCAGCAGATTGGCGCCCGGCGACTGGAAAATGGGGATCGCGACGGCCTGTTTGCCGTCGAGCAGCGCGCGCAGGGCGTATTCGGACGCGCCGAGCTCCAG
This sequence comes from uncultured Rhodobacterales bacterium, assembly GCA_964576515.1. GTDB lineage: Bacteria > Pseudomonadota > Alphaproteobacteria > Rhodospirillales > Rhodospirillaceae > SHVO01. The sequence goes on along the minus strand of CAZNUW010000011.1, from coordinate 94,318 downwards.
GCGGGCCACGTCGTTCAGACGGGTGATCTCGCCGTCGGCGCCGGTCTTCAAGACGATGTCGCCGAACTCCTCAACCGAAGCCAGACGGCCTTGCGCATTGATCGAGACGGTGAAGTCGGAGATGCCGGTCTGTGGCGGGGCGCCGAGCTGGCCGGCGGACACCTGGACGTTCTGTTCGCGGACGGCGCGAATGACGTCGCCGCCCGTCAAGCCGCGCGCGGCGACTTTCGCCGGATCGAGCCAAATGCGCATGGCGTAGTCGCCCGCGCCGAAGATCGGCGCGTTGCCGACGCCCTTGATGCGCGAGATTTCGTCCTTGATGTGAAGGACCGCGTAGTTGCGCAAGTACGTGGCGTCGTAACGGCCGTCGGGCGAGATCAAGTGCACGACCAGCGAAAGGTCCGGCGCGCTTTTCTGGGTGGTGACGCCGACTTGGCGCACTTCCTCGGGCAGACGCGGCAGCGCTTGGCTGACGCGGTTCTGCACTTGGACCTGCGCGGTATCGGGGTCCGTGCCCGGTTTGAAGGTGGCGATCAGGGTCAGGACGCCGTCCGAGGACGCGACCGACTTCATATAGATCATGTCTTCGACGCCGGTGATCGCCTCTTCGAGGGGGGCGGCCACCGTTTCGGAAATCACCGAGGGGTTCGCGCCGCGGTACATGGTGCGGACCTCGACCGTCGGCGGAACCACCTCGGGATATTCGCTGATCGGCAGGAGCGGGAGCGCGATCAGGCCCGAGACGAAGATGATGATCGACAGCACGCCCGCGAAGATCGGGCGGTTGATAAAGAAGCCTGCGAAACTCATGACTGCGATTCCGTACGCTGGGCTTGGGCTGTCGCCGGCGGCGCGCCCATCTCGATGTCTTGGGGCGCGACCGGCATGCCGGGCATGAACACTTTTTGCACGCCGTGGACGATGATCTTGTCACCGGCGGACAGACCCGAAGTCACCACGCGCAGGCCGCCGTTCTCGCGGCCGAGGGTGACGTCGCGGCGCATCGCGCGGTTCTGTTCATCGATGACGAACACGTACTTGCGGTCCTGGTCGGTCAGCACCGCTTTTTGATCGATCAGGATTGCGTCCATCTCGCCGCTGCCCAGGAGTTTCACGCGCGCGAAAAGGCCGGGCGTGAGTTGACGATCCTTATTGTCGAGCACGGCGCGCGCCCGGATCGTTCCGGTGGTCGGATCGAGATGATTGTCGACGAAATCGAGATGTCCCTGATGCGGGAAACCTTCATCGTTGGCGAGCGCGACTTGAACCGGATGGCGGGCATCAAGGTCGGTGGAGCGTTCACCGCGCTGCGCCATGCCGGCGTAACGCAGGAAGCTCTGTTCGTCGCTTTCAAAGTAAACGTACACGCGGTCGAGCGAAACGACGGTGGTGAGAAGCGACTGGTTCGGGCTGACGAGGTTTCCGACCGTGATGAGCGCCTGGCCCGCGCGGCCGTCGATGGGCGAACGGACCTCGGTGAATTCAAGATCGAGACGGGCGGACTCGGCCGCCGCCGCGGCCGCGCGTACAGCCGCCGCGGCTTCGGCGTCCGCGGCGATGCGCTGGTCGTATTCCTCCTGCGAGATCACGCGGCCTTCGAGCAGTTTCTCCGCGCGTTCGGCTTGCGAACGGGCGAGTTCGGCCTGGGTCTTGGCGCGCACAAGTTCGGCCTCGGCGCGGGCGGCCTGGGCCTGGAACGGACGGCGGTCGATGACGAAGAGCACGTCGCCCTTCTTCACTTCATCGCCTTCCTTGAACTTGATGCTGTCGATGTAGCCGCCGACGCGGGGGCGGATCTCGACATTCTCGATCGCGACCACGCGGCCGGGGAACTCGTCCCAATAGGTGATGCTCTTGGCGACTACGGCGGCGGCGCTGACCGCGGGCGGAGGCGGGGCGGCGGGCGTGGTCGAACTGTTGCCGGGGGCGGAGAGGGCGAAGCCGATGAGGCCGATCGCCACCACGGCGGCGCCGGCGGTGAGAGCCTTGCGGTTGGCGGTCAGGCCGCGGAAGGGCGCTTGCGCCGACCACGGGGTGGACGCTTGCGCGGCGCGGGGGGCGAGGCCCTCGTTTTCGATGTGGGGGCTGTCTTCGATCTGGGGGGCGGACATTGGGAGGACTCCGATGGAATGAGGACTGAATAAGAGGGGGGCGGGTTCCCGAAGGGGCTTGGGGGAGGACTCGGGAACCCGCCGTCATGCCGGACTTACGGCCGGCATGGCGGGGCGGCGGGTGGTGGGGGGACCACCGCCGCCCGGACCTTGATCGGGGGAAGAAACGTTTTTAAAATCATTGCCATAAGGCTCATCTGCGACACTGGGTGGAGGTGATCGGCGTGACGGCGTACAATTTTCTTGGTGACCCCGGAAAACGGTGTTACTAGTAAGTAACGTGGCTTGAAATACTGACTAGTAAGTAACATTTCAAGGACATGACCAGTCTAACCGCCGAAAAAAATGTGAATGGCCCCGTCGCTAAGGAGCCGCCCCCGCGCGAACGCATTCTCGCCGCCGCGCATGACCTTTTTTATAAACACGGCATCCATGTCGTGAGCGTCGACCAAATCGCCGAGGCGGCGTCGTCGAACAAGATGACGCTCTATCGTCATTTCAAATCGAAGGACGAGTTGGTGGCCGAGTGCGCGCGTGAATGCGCGCGCGAATGGGAAGACGAGTGGAAGGCGAATGTCGACGCGTATCCCGGCGATCCCTTAGGCGCCTTGCGCAATTGGTGCCGTGAAATCGCGGAATGCATGACCGGCGAAGAGCGCGGCTGTTTCATGGCCAATGCGGCGGTCGAACTGCCGCAGGCGGATCATCCGGCGCGCCGCGTGATCGAGGCGAGCAAACGTTCCCACCGCGACGCGCTGATCGCGTTGGCCAAGGACGCGGGGTTCGCCGAGCCGGAGCAGCTTGGCGACGCGTTGTTCATGACGATGGAAGGCGCGCGCATCTGCAATCAGAGTGTTTGCCAAGCAAACCCGGCCGAGCGCATCTATGCGATGCTGGATGCGTTGATCACGACGCATAAAATGCTCAGCGGCTTGCAAGGGTCGCAGAAGCGAAAGTGAGCGCGGTCCTCGGCCGATCACGGCCCGCGGAAGGTTCAGCCCGGCTAAATCCGGAAATCCCGTTAAACGCGGCGCTGCATCCGATTCGCAGAAACAGGCGGGTTTGCGCACCGCCTGTGGATAACTTTTCTCGTCGAACGTCTGTGACGATTGTGTGTGGACGCCCGTATTACGGGCATTTTTTATGCCGCACCGCGTTACCTTCGTGCGACTCAAAATAAGGTCGACGCGCTACCAAGCCGACGACTATCAATATCGACAAGGCGGTCCAGGTCCGGCGGGACCGGACGCCATCAGGGGTTTAGATATTTGGTATCGCATGAGATGACTGCGCCTCCCGATTCCGGGACGGAAACCGTCTCATCAGGTGAAAACGCGCCGCCCGCCTTGGGCGACGGCGAGACCACGACGTTTACGTTCACCCATATCCTGTTCAAGACGCCCGGCGCGCGGTTTGTCGGGGCGGGGGCCGAGCGGACACCCATGTTCGCCGTGGACTTGGGTGATACCAAGGGATTGCTCGCCATCCAGGCGATGAAGCGCCAGTTCAATATCCCTTACGGCGGTCCCGATGACCGCATGATCGATCTGGCGGTGCGCAGCTTGAAGTATGTGGCGGAGATCCGCCCCGGCGACAACGTGCCGAACGAAATCCTGACCGGCCGTGCGTCGTGGATGATCGATCCGCGTCATACCGAAATCGCCCGCAAAAAGTTGGAGCTTCAGTTGTTGGCCTCCGTCGATCCCACGGAAGTGAAGCTGAAGGACACACGCGAGATCGCGGCCTATCTGGAGAAAGAAGAGAATAAGGCGAAGCTGCGCCAGGCGTTCCGTGCGGCGGCGAAGGCCATGGGCCGCGCCGAGGATGACCATGCCTATGTGCTGGAGAAGCTGGTCACCTTCGCGCGCGAACTCGCCTATATCGAAGCTTTGCGCGAATGGTTCCTGCAGGTCGGGGCCATCCTGAAAAAGATTCAGTGGGTGGGGAAGGCCTACGACGGAGATCGCCGCCTGAAAGGCGAGATCGGGCAGATGCGCGGGCTGTTCATGCCGTGCTCGCAGGAATACCGCGATATCTTTACGCAGTTGGACGGGTTGACCGGGGACGTGGTCACGGCGCTGACGAGCATCTCGGACAAGGTGCGGGCGATCCGCGAGGGGCGCGACAAACTGCATCAACTGACGCTGATCTGGCGCGACGTCGTCGTGGAGTGGCGCAACTGCACGCCGGAGACGGCAATTCGTTATCTGGAAACAGTGCGCATGACGTACCGGTTCCTCGCGACGCGGCACAGCTCGGGCCGCAGCCTTTTGAAAAAAGCGCAGCCTCAGGTCAAAGCGCCGGCCTAAGAATTTTTCTCTTTTCAGGATTAGCTTGCCTTGTGCCCGCGCATGGGCGAAGGCTTGCCGATGGATCGCGCAAACCTGAAGGATCTCGTGTCGTTCCGCCTGGACGGCAAAGTCGCCCTTGTGACCGGGGGCGGAAGCGGGATCGGCCGCGCCATCGCGCTGGCGTTCGCGCATGCGGGCGCCTGGGTCGCGGTGCTGGACCGCGACGAGATGAAAGCGGTCGGCGTCGCGCGTGAGATTGTAGCGCTCGGTCAACAGAGTTTTGCCGTCGCCGCCGACGTCAGCCGGGAAGACGATGTCGTGCGTGCGGTGGCCGCCACGGTGAACGAATTTGGCGGCCTGGATATCCTTGTGAATAGCGCGGGTGTCGCGATCCGCCAACCTTCGGTGACGCTGCCCTTAGAGGCCTGGGACCAGGTGATCGCGGTGAACCTGACCGGGACGTTCCTCATGGCCCGGGAATCGGCGCGGGCCATGATGCCGGGCGGACGCGGCGGCAGCATCATCAATATCGCGTCCATCATGGGATCGTCCGGCGGCGGCCTCTATCCCAATATCTCGTATCAGACGAGCAAGGGCGGCGTGGTGAATATGACCCGCGCGCTGGCGGTCGAGTGGGCGAAAGACGGCATTCGCGTCAACGCTATCGCGCCGACGTGGGTGAACACACCGTTCATCGACGGGTTGCGCGCGCAGCCGGAGCTGCTGCACCGCATCGCGGACATGACGCCGATGGGCCGTCTTGCGGAACCGGAAGAGATCGCGGGCGCGGCGGTTTTTCTTGCGAGCGCCGCGTCCAGCATGGTGACGGGGCACATCCTGGCCGTCGACGGCGGGTTTCTCGCGCAATAGCGCACGATTCACTCATATGATTCTTGTATGCGCGCGATCTCAAAAAAAGATTCGCACGCGCGCGGTGCTTCATGTGTAAGCACGCGTTGTCATTCATGGCGAAATCTTGGCGAACTGTGTACGCAATGAGCATGTTGTGTTTTCGCTCGGACAAATTCGCATAGCATCCTTGCGCAAAGTGCGATGAAGCGTGTCGCCGCTGCAACGCTCTCCACGAATTCCAAGAATGTGCGCACGCTGCCCTGGACATGCCTCAAACCGACACTAGGTTGCGCCTCCCTCGACGCGGGATCACTCGCGGCTGGGATCAAAAAACAAAAAGGAAAGTGCAAACTCATGAAGTTGGTAAAAATCGGTGCGGTTGCCGCGTTCGCTATGATCGCGGCGTCACAGGCTCAAGCGCAGAACTTCTATGGTTCCGTCGGCGCCGGCGTTCTCGTGCCGGAGAAGATGGAAGGGTCGGTTGGCGCGACCAACGGCCGTTTCAAATTCGACACCGGCTACGCGATCCAGACCGCGCTGGGTTATAACTTCGGCAACGGCGTGCGTACCGAACTCGAACTCGGCTTCAACGATACGGGTCTCAAGAACTACAGCACGGCGACCACCACCACGGGTATCGGCGGCGGCGACGTCGATCAACTGTCGCTGCATGCCGCCGGTTACTATGACTTCGCCATGGGCGGTTTCTCGCCGTACCTCGGCGGCGGTCTCGGCCTGACGCGCACGGACATCGATCCGGCCTCGGCCGGTCCGGCGGTGATCCCGGGCGACCGTAACACCGACTTCTCGATGTTCGGCGAAGCCGGCGTTTCCATCCCGGTCACGCAGAATCTCGCGATCGTTCCGGGCGTCCGCTACTCCTGGATCGACACCAACGGCTCCGACTTCACGGGTTGGACCTTCAAGACCGCACTGCGCCTCGCGTTTTAGTTTGGGGCGTTAACCGGTTGTATTCTCTGCACTAGTACGTACGCAGAAGAATATCCTCCGGAAGTGAGGTGGTACGGCCGCCGCATTACTATGCGGCGGCCGTATCTGTTTATTCAAAATGTTGTAGTTGACCTCGCCAGGGCGCTTTCTATCCTCCGGCTTCCCATTCATGGAGGCCTCCCTTGAGCAATCCCACGCTTCATCCCGACACCATCGCCGTGCACGGCGGTTGGCGCGCCGATCCCACCACCGGCGCGGTCGCGGTGCCGATCTTTCAGACCACATCCTACCAATTCCGCGACACCAGCCATGCCGCGAACCTGTTTGCATTGAAGGAGTTGGGGAACGTCTATACGCGCTTGATGAACCCCACGCACGATGTGTTGGAGCAGCGGTTGGCCGCGCTTGAAGGCGGCGTCGCGGCCCTGGCGCTCGGCTCGGGGCAGGCGGCGTCGACCTTCGCCATCCTCAACCTGTGCAGCGCGGGCGATAATTTTGTGACCTCGACCGACCTTTACGGCGGAACGTGGAATTTGTTCGCGAACACCTTCAAGCAACTGGGGATCGAGGCGCGCTTCGCCGACCCCGCGGATCCGGAAGCCTTCGCCCGCGCGACGGACGCCAAGACCCGGTGCTACTACGCCGAGACGCTGCCCAATCCCAAGCTGGAAGTTTTCCCCATCGCCGAGGTGGCGAAGATCGGCCGCAAGCTGGGCGTGCCGCTCATCATCGACAATACCGCGGCGCCCTTGGTCTGCCGTCCGCTGGATCACGGTGCGGCGATCGTCATGTACTCGACGACAAAATATCTGGGCGGTCACGGCACCTCCATCGGCGGCGTGGTGATCGACGGCGGGAATTTCGATTGGGAAACCCATGCCGAACGTTTCCCACTGCTGAATACGCCGGACCCGAGTTATCACGGCGCGATCTGGACCCAGGCCGTGAAGCCCTTGGGCCCCATCGCCTACATCCTGCGGATGCGCGTGACGCTGCTGCGCGACATCGGCGCCGCGACAACGCCCTTCAATGCGTTTCAGACCATCCAGGGCGTCGAAACCGCGCCCTTGCGCATGCGCCGCCACTGCGAGAATGCGGCGGAGATCGCGGCTTTTCTCGCGAAACACGCCAAGGTGACGCGCGTGATCTATCCCGGCCAGATGGCGGGCGAGGCGCGCCGCCGCGCGGACGCTTATCTGAAAGGCGGGTACGGCGCGCTTGTCGGCTTTGAACTGAAAGGCGGCGTGGACGCAGGCAAACGTTTCATCGATGCGCTCAAGCTGTTATACCACGTGGCGAACATCGGCGATGCGCGCTCGCTCGCGATCCATCCGGCGTCCACCACCCATTCGCAACTGTCGGAAACCGACCAGCGTGCGGCGGGCGTGACCCCCGGTTACGTGCGCCTCGCCGCCGGTATCGAACATCCTGGCGACATCATCGCGGATATCGCACAGGCGCTTGATAAGGCCTGAGATGAGACTCCTGATCGCCGCCGCGTGTCTGGCCGCCCTCGCGGCGTGCAATGAACAGAAACCGGCGGCCGATCAGGCGCGGGAAGACGCAAGCGCGTGGCTCGACCGCGAACTCGGCTGGGTGCGCAATGCGGACCCGGCCGAATGGGCCGCGCAGGACAATCTTCAAAAGAAGCACCGCTTCATGAGCGTGTGCAGCCTGGGCTGCGCGGTCGTCGGCATCGGCGAATTGGGCGTGCGCATGTGTTATGCCGACGTGCCGGTCGAGGTCATGGACAAGACCACCGAGGCGGTCCAGTCGGACGATCATGCCGCGTTGAAGGCCCGCGCCCGCGCGTTCGCCGAAAGTTATAACCGCCATGCGCTTGAGAACGTGAAGGCGAGCGGGGCGGGGACATGCCCGCCCGCGGCCGACTGGGACGGCGCCTATGCGCGGGTCAACGGTATTCTGGACCAGGTGTATTCCAGCGGCTTCCGCGGCGATGTTTCCGTAAGCGAGCAACGCCGCGTTTTCCAGGTGCGCCTGCCGCGCGGCGCGACCGTGCAGGCTGTCCAGGCCTCTCTCTGCGCCATCGTCGAAGGACATGGGTTGAAGGACATCGCCGGGATCGAAGCCAAGAGTGTTGATACCCAGGACGATTATGCGCCGCTCGCCTGCTGAACCCGCTGACGCTTATGCCGGATGGGTGCTGCGGCAACCGGCGAAGTTCGGCCCCATCACCGTGCGTGCCCGCAAGGACGGAACGCGCAGTTATCATCAGAAGGGCGGAAACCAGAGCACGGTGGACGCGCAGGGCGTCAGTCTCGATATCTATATCCATGCGCTTCATGGCCTCGCGCTCCAGAAGCCGGCGCGCAAGACGCTGATGATCGGTTGCGCGGGCGGAACCTTGGCGACAATGCTTTCGCGCGCGGGCCGCGGTATGACGCTGGTGGATATCGATCCCGCCGCGTTCCGGTTGGCGAAACGCTACTTCCACCTGCCTGAGGACATCGCCTGTCATACCGGGGACGGTCTGCGCTTCATGCAAAAAACGCGCGCGAAGTTCAGCGCATTGATCCTGGACGCCTTCATCGGCGAAGCGATTCCGGATCAGTTCACGGGCGACGCTTTTTATAAAGCGGCGCGAAAGTGCGTCATGCGCGGCGGGTTGGTGCTGGTGAACGTGTGCCTGCACGACCGCAAGGACAGGCTGGCCGATAAGATCGCGCAAGGCTTCGCGCAGCGCGGTTGGGCGGTGAAGATCCTCGACGAACCGGGTGGCGCGCGCAACGCCATCGTCGCGGCCGGCAACGTGAAGGGTTTGCGCAAGCCGCGCGTCTCGATGCCGCCGGATGTCGGCGCCGCCCAGCTACGCAAGGGCGTGCGGGCGATGAAGTTTCGGACCGTGAAAGGTGCGCCGGCGTCAGATCGCGGGTGAGGCGACCGGGCCGCGCTACGGTGCGCTCCTCAGCTCCGCCGTCAGGGCGTCGATCCGATAGACGCGGCCCGACTGCATCACGCTGTCGATGTTGCCGACGGCTTTGATATCGGCGAGGGGATTGGCGTTCAAGACAACGACATCGGCCTGTTTGCCGACTTCGAGCGATCCGAAGCGCTCCTGCCAACCGAGGATCTCAGCCGAAACGATGGTCGCGGACCGCAAGGCTTCCAGCGGCGTCATGCCGCCTTGCACATAAAGCTCAAGTTCCTGACGAATGCTCAAGCCCGGCACCAACGGCGGGGCGGGACTAAGGTCCGAGCCCATGCCGACCTTGCCGCCCATCTTCACGAAGCGCGCGACCTGGCGGGCTTGCGCGAGGATGCTCGCTTTCCATTGCTCGCCATAGGCCTTGAAGTTGTAGACGGCCGGCACGCGCAGGGGATCCTTCTCATAGGCTGCGAATAAATCCTTCTGATAAAGGTCGAACCATTCGCGGCTGATATTCGTGAGGTGGTCCTGATCGGCGCCGACGTATTGGATGGCCAGAGTCGGGACGAGAGCGGTCTTGTGCGCAATCATCGTTTTGAAAGTTTCGTCGAGCTTCTTCTGGTCGAGCTTGTTCCAGAGGACGAAGTAGCGGTAGTAGCCGATATCCGTCATGGCGATGCTGTCGTCGTAGTCGAGAGACTTCTGAATCAGCGAGACGGTATGCTCCAGGCTGTCGACGCCGGCGCGCGCGGCGTCATCGGCCCCCAGCATGGTGAAATGGCCGAACACCTTGGCGCCGTGTTTATGAGCTTCGTCGACGACGGCCCCGACGATCTCGCGGTCGCCGTAGTTGTAGAACTTCACCCAATCGGCGCCTTTGAAGATGTGATCGCGGGTGAGCGCGCGGGCTTCGGTGGCGGTGTTCACCATCGCGGTCCGCTCGACGCGGGGGAACCCCGGGGCCTGTTCAAAGGCGGGCGCCGATCCGATGACGATATTCGGCCCCGCGACGCGGCCCATATCGATCTCATGCTTGATGCGCACGAGGTTGTCCTCGGCCGAGCCCATCGCGCGGATGGTGGTGACGCCGCCCACGAGGAACATCTTGAAGAAGTGGGGCAGGTCGACCGCGACGCCCTTGTAGGTCGACATGGCGTGGGCGTGAAGATCCATGAGGCCCGGCATCAGGTATTTGCCGCGCACGTCCACCCGCACGGCGTTGGCCGGGATTCTGGCCGCATTATACGGAAAGTCGAAAAATAGCCCGGTGATTTTCCCGTCTTCGGCGAGAACTCCCACATCCGGGTACACTTCGCCCCGGATCACATCGACCAGGGTCCCGCCGGACAGGAAGACAGGAGGATCGGTCGCCTTTTGGGCTTGGGCGGCGGCGGGTCCGGAGGGGATGTCCGCCACGGCAACGAGGAGAATGAACCAAAGGAAACGCGTCATAATCGGCCCCCACAGGTCATTTTGCCGGTTTTCAGGTCCGGCTCCGCGCCGACTCTCGTACTTTTTTGCATTGCGGTGCAAGAGGTTATGACGCCGGAAGGCTCTTGGAACTACCCTAGAGTGCGGGTTAAGCTTCCGGTTCTGTTTTGGGGAGGAGTTCAATGAAGCAAGTCTTGTTACGCGGCACGTTTATCGCCGCGGCTCTCGCGCTTTCGGCCTGCGGGCAGGAAAGCGGTATCGATACCGCCGCCAAGAATATGAACGTCGCCGAAACCAATTCCATCCAGATCGTCGGGAATGGAACCTGGGGCATGGTCGGTCAGCAATTCAGTAACTCGGCTTCGTGGGCGCAGATCCCTGTGTCGAATTACACGCTCACCGTCGACTACGCCACCGGCGCCAGCAATCTGAAGATGACGCGTACGGAACCATCCGAAGCCGACAAAATCCCGAACCTTGCGTTCCGTAAGGAATACTTCGGATTTCTTGGGCCGAATGCGGATGAATACCTGAGCGGCACGTCGGCATGGAATGTAACGGCCACCAATCCGGCTGCGGTGCAGCCGAACGCCGTTGCCGAACGTACGGCGGCGGTGCACTCAACCCCGCACGGCTTCATCAAACTCGCGCAGGCGAATAAAGCCCCGTACCGCGAAACGCGCCGCGGCGGCGATACGACCTTCACCGTCGGAAATCAGAAATTCTACGGCCGCTTCAACGCGCAAGGCGACCTGGAACTGGTGCAGACGTGGATCGATAATCCTGTGTTGGGCGACATGCTCGTCCAGACGCAATACCAGGACTATAAGATCTATGGCGGCGTGCGTTTCCCGAGCCGCATCACCCGTATCGTGGGTGAGCACCCGGCGTTGCGCCTGACCGTCACCGGCGTTCGCGCGAACGCGCCGGCGGCCGTCACTGTGCCTGAAGAAGTGAAGAGCTATCAGGCGCCGCCGATCACGGTCGCGGAAGAACTGCTGGCGCCGGGTGTGTGGCACCTGCGCGGCGGCAGCCACCACAGCCTCCTGATCGATCAGGCCGATCATCTGATCGTCGTCGAGGCTCCGCAGAGCGAGGCACGGTCGCAGGCGGTGATTGCCAAAGCCAAGGAACTGGTTCCGGGCAAGCCGATCCGCTTCATCGTGAATACGCACACGCACTTCGACCACTCGGGCGGCTTGCGCACCTATGTGGCGGAAGGCGCGACCGTTGTCACACACGCGGTGAACGAGGAATACTACAAGAAGGCCTGGGCAAATCCGCGCACGATGAACCCGGACGCGATGGCCAAGAACAAGGCGGTGCCGAAGTTCCAACCGGTCGCGGACAAGTACACGCTGTCCGACGGCAAGCGTTCGGTGGACATCTACGCGATGCGTGGGCTGAACCATACCGACGCCATGTTGATGGTGCACTTGCCGACGGAGAAGGTGATTAGCGTCGCCGACGTCTATGCGCCGTCGCCGGCCGACACACCTCCGCCGGAAGCTCCGATCCCGGGCGCGGTCGCGCTCATCGAGAACATGGAGCGGGTCGGCGCGGTGGATGTGACCAAGGTCGCCGCCATGCACGGCACGCGCGTCGGTTCGGTCGAGGATCTCCTCATCGACTCCGGCCGCATGCAGCCGAAAGGCGCCAAGGCGAAAGCCAAAGCGAAGTAAAGTATCGCGTCACTGAAGCTACGAAACGGGGGGCAAGCGATTGCCTCCCGTTTTCTTTTCAGAGCACGGTAACGTCGCGCCATCGAACCGCCGATTTGCCGCAACCATTGACGCTTTATCATTATTCCTTGCTGGACACGGCCGTCGGCGCAGTGGGAAGCTGTATCAGTTCAAGGCGGGACTCTCTGGTCTCCGCCTTCCGGCATCCTGATTCTCATGGAAGGAGCTCCGCCGCCCAGGTCCGCGCATCGCGTTGGTGCATCGTAGATTTTGTTTCATTCGAACCAGGAGTACTGCATGACACCGGCACGCAAACGCGCGGAAAAGGCCTTCGACAAGGCGGAGAATTCGCGAACCGCGACGGCCAAACGCGACGAAGCGTTTCTCGTCGAACGACGCCTGAAAGAGGCCGCAAACCTTAAGCGGACGCTGGAGCTTCGAGCGCTGCGCCTCGCGCATGAGGCCGCCAATCCGAAACCGGTTCCCGGAACGGCAAAATGCACGCCGCAGGCCAAGAAAATCTAAGCGCGGATCGACGTTCGTCCGAGGTGTGAGAAAGACGTCCGGCGGGCAGGATCGTTGCGGGGATCAGGCCGGCGCGCGAAGCGCCCGCACCGCAGCCAGCACACGTGGATTCAATCCCTGTCCGCCGGCCGCTTCGTGCGCCAATATCCCCGCCCGCATGCGCGGATCCCAGAACGCCTTGATATGCTGCGCGATGGAGGCGACGGCGTCGTCGTCCTTCTGGTAATTGAAGGCGGTGCCGATCTGATTGGCCATATAGACGAGTTTATCGGGCGACATTTTGCTGCGCGCCGTACGTGACGCGCTCCCCATGTGTGAAGATTTCAAACCCGTCGTCGCGGGCGACGGCGACGAGCGTGACGCCGGCTTTTTCCGCGGTCCGGATGGCGAGCGCCGTGGGCGCCGAGACGGCGACAATGACGGGCGCGCTCATCATCGCGGCTTTCTGCACCATTTCGACCGAGACCCGGCTGGAGATCAGAACGATTCCATGCATGGCATCGGCTTCCGTTCGTGCAAGTGCGCCGGAAAGTTTGTCGAGCGCGTTGTGACGCCCCACGTCCTCGCGCAGGGCGACGAGACCGCGTGCGGGCGTCCAGAATGCCGCGGCGTGCACCGCGCGGGTGGTCTGGCTCATCGCTTGTTTACGGTTCATCTCGGCGAGGGCCTGGAAAACCGATGCGGCGTCGAGGCGCAAGGCAGCGCTCACCACCGGGAGGGGGCGCATCGCTTCGGTGAGACTTTCGATCCCGCAGAGACCGCATCCGACGGGGCCGGCCATCAGACGGCGGCGTTCGATGAATTTGTCGGCCACCGCGCCGGTGAGTTCCATGCGTAGTTCGACGCCGAGATCGCCGGGGACGACATCGAGCGCGGCGATCTCCGTGGCCGCTGAGATAATCCCCTCGGCCCGGCTGAAACCCACCGCGAAGTCCTCGAGGTCGGCCGGGGTGGCCATCATCACGGCGTAGGACGATCGGTTATAAGTGAAAGCGATCGCGGTCTCTTCAGGAACCGCGCGGACGCCTTGGGTCAAGACGCCGTTGCGAAGGCTTTCCCGGCGCACCTGGACGATGGGATCCGGAATCGACATCCGTTGTTATTCCGCTGCGCTCGGCGCGGCGATCTGGGTGTTGGCGCGGCTAAGATCGCGGTAGCGCTCCTGCCACTCGCTGGGCCCGTTGGAGAGGGTGATCTGGACGGCGGTGACCTTGTACTCGGGGCAGTTGGTGGCCCAGTCCGAGAACTCGGTGGTCACCACGTTGATCTGCGTGTCGGGGTGATGGAAGGTCGTATAGACGACGCCCGGCGCGACGCGGTCGGTGATGAGGGCGCGCAAGGTGGTCGCGCCCGCGCGGCTTTGCACTTTCACGTAGTCGCCGTCGCGCACGCCGCGGTTTTCGGCGTCGAAGGGATTGATCTCCAACCGGTCCTCGCCGTGCCACACCACGTTCTCGGTGCGGCGCGTCTGCGCGCCGACATTGTACTGCGAGAGAATGCGCCCCGTGGTGAGCAGGAGCGGGAAGCGCGGGCCGGTGCGCTCGTCCGTCGGCACATATTCGGTGATGATGAACTTGCCCTTGCCGCGCACAAAGCCGCCGAGATGCATGATCGGCGTGCCGTCGGGGGCCTTTTCGTTGCAGGGCCACTGGATGGAGCCCAATTTCTCGATCTTCGTATAGGAAACGCCGGTGAAGGTCGGTGTCGCGCGCGCGATCTCGTCCATGATCTCTGACGGGTGCGCATAGCTCATGGGGTAACCCATGGCGTTGGCGATGGCGAGGGTGGTTTCCCAATCCGCCTTACCCGCGAGCGGCGGCATCACCTTGCGCACCATGCTGATGCGGCGTTCGGCGTTGGTGAAGGTCCCGTCCTTCTCTAGGAAGCTGGAGCCGGGTAGGAAGACGTGCGCGAACTTCGCAGTTTCGTTGATGAAGAGATCCTGGACGACGATGCATTCCATGGCGCTCAAGCCCGCAACCACATGGGATGTGTTCGGGTCCGACTGGACGATGTCCTCGCCTTGGACGTAGAGGCCTTTGAAGGTGCCGTCGACGGCCGCGTCGAACATATTGGGAATGCGCAAGCCGGGCTCGGATTCAAGGGCGACGCCCCACAGAGTCTCGAACATCGCGCGCGTCGCGTCGTCGCTGACGTGGCGGTAGCCGGAGAACTCGTGCGGGAAGGAGCCCATGTCGCAGGCACCTTGCACATTGTTCTGGCCGCGCAAGGGATTCACACCGACGCCGCGGCGGCCGATGTTGCCGGTGGCCATGGCGAGGTTGGCCATGCACATGACCATGGTGGTGCCCTGGCTGTGCTCGGTGACCCCAAGCCCATAGTAGATCGCGGCGTTGCCGCCGGTGGCGTAAAGGCGCGCGGCGGCGCGAATGTCATCGGCATCGACACCGGCAATGGGCGCGACCGCTTCCGGGCTGTTGTGCGGTTGGGCGACCACGTCCGCCCAATCCTGGAATTCGCTCCAGTCGCAGCGTTCGCGGATGAACTGTTCGTTCGCCAGCCCCTCGGTGACGATGACATGGGCGATGGCGTTGGCGATGGCGACGTTGGTGCCCGGGCGCAAGGGAAGGTGATAGGCCGCCTCGACGTGCGGCGACCGCACGAGGTCGGTGCGGCGCGGGTCGATGACGATAAGTTTCGCGCCTTGGCGTAAACGCTGTTTCATGCGCGAGGCGAACACCGGATGTCCGTCCGTGGGATTGGCGCCGATGACCACGATGACGTCGGCGTCGTCGACGGAATCGAAGTCTTGCGTCCCGGCCGACGTGCCGAAGGTCTGTTTCAGGCCATAGCCGGTGGGCGAGTGGCAGACGCGCGCGCAGGTGTCGACGTTGTTGTTGCCGAAGCCGGCGCGAATCAGCTTCTGGACGAGGTAGGTTTCCTCGTTCGTGCAGCGCGACGAGGTGATCCCGCCGATGGCGTTCTTCCCGTAGGTCTTCTGGATGCGCTTGAACTCGGAGGCGACGTGCGCGATCGCCTCGTCCCAGCTCACCTCTTGCCAGGGATCGGAGATCTTGGCGCGGATCATGGGCTTGGTGATGCGGTCGCGGTGGGTGGCGTAGCCCCAGGCAAAGCGGCCCTTCACGCAAGAATGGCCGTGATTGGCTTTGCCGTCCTTATAAGGAACCATGCGCACGACCTCGGTGCCGCGCATCTCGGCCTTGAACGAACAACCAACGCCACAGTAAGCGCAGGTGGTGACCACGGAGTGCTCCGGCTGGCCGATCTCCACCACGGACTTTTCGATCAGCGTCGCGGTCGGACAGGCCTGCACGCAGGCGCCGCAGGACACACACTCGGAATCGATGAAGTCCGTGGGCCCGGCGGCGATGCGGGAGTCGAAGCCACGACCTTCGACGGTGAGCGCAAAGGTGCCCTGAACTTCCTCGCACGCGCGCACGCAACGCGAACATACGATGCACTTCGCGGGGTCGTAATCGAAGTAAGGATTCGAGGTGTCCTTGGTGTCGTGGATGTGGTTTTCGCCGGTGAACCCGTAACGCACGTCCCGCAAGCCCACGGCGCCGGCCATATCCTGCAATTCGCAATCGCCGTTGGCGGCGCAGGTGAGACAGTCGAGCGGATGATCGGAGATATAAAGCTCCATCACGTTGCGGCGGAGCTTCTTAAGGTTACCTGTCTGGGTGTGGACCACCATGCCCTCGGCGACCGGCGTGGTGCAGGAGGCGGGCGTGCCGTTACGGCCTTCGATCTCGACCAGGCACAGGCGGCATGAGCCGAAAGACTGGAGACTGTCGGTCGCGCACAGCTTCGGCACACTGACGCCCATCTCGGCGGCGGCGCGCATGATGGAGGTGCCCGCCGGAACGTTGACCTCGACACCATCGATGGTGAGTTTCACCGTGGCCGCGGCTTTGGACGCGGGCGTTCCGAAGTCTTGTTCTTTGATCAGGTTCATGACGCTTTCCTCAAATCCTTGCGCCTGAAGTCTTCCGGGAAGTGCGTCATGGCGCTGGTCACCGGATAGGGCACGAAGCCGCCGAGGGCGCAAAGCGAGCCCTGACGCATTGTACTACATAAGTCGTCGAGGAGCGCGATCTGCGCGTCCGGCGACTCCCCGGCGATGATCTTGTCGATGACCTCGACCCCGCGCACGGACCCAATGCGACAAGGCGTGCATTTGCCGCAGGACTCAATCGCGCAGAATTCCATGGCGAACCGAGCCTGACGAGCGAGGTCGACCGTGTCGTCGAACACCACAATCCCGGCATGACCGATGAGACCACCCTTGGCGGTGAAAGCTTCATAGTCGAAGGGCGTATCGAACAGGCCGGTGGGGAAGTACGCGCCCAAGGGGCCGCCGACCTGCACCGCGCGGACGGGCCGGCCGCTCAAGGTTCCGCCGCCGATTTTCATCACGAGGTCGCCCAGCGTCATGCCGAACGGCGCTTCAAACAACCCGGCGTATTTGACGTTGCCCGCGAGCTGAATGGGGATGGTCCCCAGCGAGCGTCCGACGCCCAGGCTTTTATATTTATCCGCGCCCTCGGCGAGGATCGCCGGGACCGAGGCCAGGGTAATGAGATTGTTCACCGCCGTCGGTTTGCCGAACAGACCCTGGATCGCGGGCAGGGGCGGTTTAGCGCGAACCTGACCGCGCTTGCCTTCCAGACTTTCGAGCAAAGAGGTCTCTTCGCCGCAGACGTAAGCCCCCGCGCCGACGCGCACCTCGATGTCGAAGGCGTAAGATGAGCCCAGAACATTCGCCCCCAGCAGTCCGCCGGCGTGCGCGTTACGCAGCGCTTGGGTCATGACCGCGACGGCGATGGGATACTCGGAGCGGATGTAGATATAGCCGCGTGTGGCGCCCGTCGCGATGCCCGCGACAATCATGCCTTCGATCAGCGCGAAGGGATCGCCTTCCATGATCATGCGGTCGGAGAAGGTGCCGGAATCCCCTTCGTCGGCGTTGCAGACGATGTACTTAATGTCGCTCGCCGCTTGCGCGACGGTTTTCCACTTGATGCCGGTCGGGAAGCCCGCGCCGCCGCGGCCGCGCAGGCCCGAAGCCGTAACCGCATCTAGGGTTTTTTCCGGGCCGAGGGCGATGGCCTGCGTGAGGCCGTTCAGTCCCGCGTGTGCTTTATAGTCGGCGATCGACAGCGGATCGACGCGGCCGCAGCGCGCGAAGGTGAGGCGTGTTTGCGCGCGCATGAAGGGATGTTCGTCGATACGGCCGATCTTGCGCGGGTGCGCGCCGCCGGTGACGAACCCGGCCTCGAAAAGGCTCGGAATGTCGGCGAGCGTGATCGGACCATAACCCACGCCGCCCACGTCGATCAGCGGTTCAAGCCACGCCATGCCGTAGGAACCGGTGCGGACAATCTCGATGTCGATCTTGCGCTTGGCTGCTTCCGTCGCAACGGCGCGCGCGACCTCGTCGGCGCCGACGGCCACGGCGGAGGAATCCAGCGGAATGCGGACTTGGATACTCATGCGCGCGCCTCGGCGAGGAGGGCGGCGAGAGTATCCTCCGTCAGGCGCGCCTTCAGACGTCCGTCGACAATGGCCGCCGGCGCGGACGCGCAAAGGCCCAGGCAGAAAACGGGTTCCAGCGTGACGCTGCCGTCGGGTGTCGTCTCGCCCCAGTCAACGCCCAGGCGGCGTTTTGCGTTCGCGGCGAGGGCGTCGGCGCCCATGGATTGGCAGGCTTCCGCCCGGCAAAGTTTGACGACATGGCGGCCCGGCGGCGTGCGGCGGAAGTCGTGGTAAAAGGACACAACCCCATGCACCTCGGCGCGCGACAGATTGAGAGTGGATGCGATCAGATCGATCGCGCGGTCGTGGATGAATCCGAACGCGTGCTGGAGCGCATGAAGCATCGGCAGGGTCGCGCCTTCCGTGGCGGCGTGCGCGCCGATGATCTCCGCGGCGTGTTTTTCGTCCCAGGCGGGATAAGTCGACATATGAAGAGTATCCGCCCTTAACGGTCCGGTTGACAGACCTCGATACTGCCCGATTTTGTCCATATGTCTAGACAAAAGGCGCCGGGACCCCTTGAAATTCCACAAAAGAAAACGGCGCGCCTCTAGGGGGCGCGCCGTTTCCGGGTGTCGCTGGAAGCCGGGGTTACGGCTTCTTATAGGTGTCGTGGCAACCCTTGCAGGAAAGCGCGCCGACCGCGGCTTCACCGGTCTGGCCGCCGGCGCCGTCCTTCTTCGCGGTCTCGACCGCCTTGATGAGCGCCGCTTCGGCTTCGTCGAGTTTTTTCACGAAGTCCGCGTGGTTCGTCCACACGGCGGGCAGGGCGTTTCCGCCTTCGACGTTCGGTTCAAACGCAAGCTTCGCCTGACGGACCGACTGCAACAGGACTTCAAAGTGAGAATAGAGGAGTTTGTCCGGCACCATCCCGGCCAGGATCTGGCCGATGGCCGCGGACTGCGCGCCCATGGTCTTCATGATTTCCTGGCGGTACGCGATGACATCTTCGTCGCGCATCATCTGTGCGTTCGCCGACGCAATCGGCAGCGCCAGCGATGCCGCCACAACAACCCCACACACTCCACGGAACAGACGCATCTTGGGTCTCCTCTTACGCAATTGATCTGGTCTCGTTATTCAAGTTACCCGAATAGACAGATCGGTTCTACATGCCTGGAGTCACACACGCGTGACCTGGCGCTCGTTTGGTTACACTCAGTTTACGTTGTGGCCACGATCTATTGGAAATGTGGCTTTTTTACTACTTCGGTATGATTCCGGCGAAAGTGGCGATGGGGCATGAGCGCGTCGCGAATTGTGCGAGCTGATCGGCCAGCGTGACGTTGATCCCCATCTCCTTGCGGCGAGCGTCCACGCCGGCTTCGTCCTCGACGGGATAAAGAACCCACTTGTGTTTGTCGCAAATCATTTGCGTGCCGTAGGTCTGGCGCACGGCATCGTTCACCGACACGCGATCCGACAACATGGCATAGCCTTCCTTGTCGATATCGCCGGTCGGCAGAATCTCTTTCATGTGCCCGAGCGTCTCGCGCACGAAAGCTGTATCTGAATTGATGGCATGTTGGACGATCAGCCACGCCGCCGCGCTAGCTTCGGCCCCGATCTCGCTGCGCAGGAACCAACCGCGTGGTGGAAGCATGGCCTTCAACTGTTTCTGGTTCTCGATGTCCTGGCGCTCGATCTCGAGCTGTGCGGCCATCACCGCGGCGCGACCCTCGGCGAGAGGGAGGCTGACGAAATCGATCTGACGGTAGAGCAGGCGTCCGAATTCGTCGCGGCGCTTCAGTCGCAGGAGGCGCTCGGCGTCGGTTTTCGCCGGCTCCATCGCGGCGAGGTCTTTGTTCAGTTTCGCGTAGCCTTCGATCAACGGGGCGATCCGGGCGGCGGCGGCGGGGCTCAGTTCGCGCGCGGGCGGGGGTTCGGACGCGGCGTTCGCGCTGAAGCTCGCACACAGAAGGGCAAGGGTCGCAAGTATTCGCATGATGTCCTCATGATAAGCGGGCTCAAACCGGAGATGATCGGAAGCGCCGGACTTTATAGATAAGCTGCAATGAGCGCCACAATGGCAAGTGGTGGTTTCTCCGGCTAATCTTGCGCGCAACGGGATGGATGTTACAAAACGTAGCATTCCGTGAAGTGTGGGGTGCGGGCATCATGCGGTTAGGACGTGCGGCGCTGATGGGGGCGCTGGTGTTATGTGCGGCGGAGGCCAGGGCGCAGCGTGTCGCCGACAACGCCGTGAAGGCCGCGGACGACGCGTTCGGGACCGCCGTCGGAAACGAACGGACCGGGCTTTACGATCCTTCCAGCGCCCGGGGGTTCAGCCCTGTCGAGGCCGGCAACGTCAGGATCGAGGGGCTCTACTTCGATCAACAGACTCAACTGAACGGACGTATCTCGCGCGGAAATACAGTGCGCGTCGGCATCAGCGCGCAGTCTTACGCTTTTCCCGCGCCGACAGGCGTGGCGGACTTCAACCTGCGTCTGCCCGGCGACAGGACGATCGTCAGCTACATGATCGGCGCGGGGACGTTCGACAGCTTTGTCACCGAACTCGACGTTCAAACGCCGGTGACGGACAAACTGAGCGTCGGCGCCGGGGTCGGTTTCATCCGTTACGACAACCAGGACGCCAGCAAGCACGTCGAATGGAACGCCGGAGCGTTGTTTCGTCTGCGTCCGAGCGACGCAATGGAGGTGTCCGGTTTCGTCGGCCTGGTGGAAGGCTGCCATAACGAACAACAGATGCGGATCCTGCCCGGCGGAGCCTGGGAGCCGCCGCGCGTAAAGCGCCACACGTTCTTCGGCCAGGGATGGACGTCGGGCGATTGCCGCGACAGCAACGGCGGAATTTTCGCGCGATGGGCCATCGGCGATGGATGGCGCTTACAGACCGGCGTTTTCCGGTCGGAGAGCATCCAAAAACGGATATTCGGCGACCTGATGCGCGATGTGCAGCCCGATGGAACCGGGCAGCACTACATTTTCCGGGCGCCGCGCGCGGCGTTCACGTCGTACTCGGGTGAAGTCAGGTTGACAAAGACGATCGAGAGCGGCGCGTTCCGCCACACGATCGATACCTCGCTGCGCGGCCGCGACGTGGAGCGCCGTTTCGGCGGGGCGCACACGATCTTTCTTGGCCCGGGGCGCATCGGTGAGCAGACGTGGCTGCCGGAGCCGACGTTCACTTTCAATCCCCAGACCACGAACGAGACAAAACAAGCCGCGCTCGGCGTTTCCTATTTGGCGCAATGGGCGCAGCACGGCGCGCTGACGTTGGGCGCACAGAAGGTCGACTATCGCCGCGACACGCACGCTCCCAATCTGCCCGTGGTGCGCGCGGAGGATCAGCCGTGGCTGTACAACGCGGCGCTGAACGTCTTTTTGACGCCGCGCATGGCGGCGTACGCCAGTTATACCCGCGGACTGGAGGAAACGGGCACGGCGCCCGACACGGCCTTCAATCGCGGCGAAGCCATGCCCACCGCGATCACGAAACAGGTGGACGCGGGCGTTCGCTTCACGCTGAAGCCAGGGCTCAATCTCGTCGCCGGTGTGTTCGAGGTGAAAAAACCCTACTTCACGCTCGATGCCGCGAACGTGTTCGGGCCGTTCGGCGCGGTGCGGCATCGGGGCATCGAGACGTCGTTGGCCGGGCAATTGTTCGAGGGCTTCAACATCGTCGCCGGATTGGTGGCGCTGGAGCCGCGTGTTTCGGGAAGCGCGGTCGACCGCGGGGTGATCGGCGAGATCCCCGTGGGCGTGTTTCCGCGCACGTCGATCATCCAGATCAATTACGCGCCGCCCGCATGGGGCGGGATCGCGCTGGAGGCGTATTTCTTCGATGGGGGTGGCCAGCGTTCGACCCCTGACAACCGCCATAAGACGGACGGTTATAAGCAACTGAATCTCGGCGTCCGGCATAATTTCACGCTGCGCGGCGTGCCGGCGTCCTTTCGCTTCCGCGTGCTCAACGTGTTCAACGCCTATGACTGGAGCGTCAATCAAGCGGGGCAGTGGTCGCCGCGCACGCCGATCACCTGGCTGACAAATCTCGCGCTCGATTTCTAAGGGCCTTGCATCCCCCCGACCGAACTGCTACGTATTGTAGCATTACGAAACGTAGCGGACTGGGAGGTTCGGGTGAGGAGGTTGGTGTGGACGGCGGCGTTGACCGCCGGGTGTTGTTTTGCGTCCGGTGCTATGGCGCAACGTGTGGCGGACAATGCGGTGAAGGCCGCCGACGACGCCTTCGGAACAACAGTCGGGAACGAACAAACCGGCCTCTACAATCCCTACGAAGCGCGCGGGTTTAGCCCTGTCGACGCAGGAAACGTGCGTATCGAAGGGCTTTATTTCGATCAACAGACAGAGTTGAACACGCACGTTCAGCGTGGAAACACGGTGCGGGTGGGAATCAGCGCGCAGTCCTACGCCTTTCCGGCGCCAACAGGGGTCGCGGATTTTTCCCTCCAGCTTCCCGGCGATACGCCGGTGGTCAGCACGTTCATCGGTTATGGCCAGTACGACACGTACTTCATCGAAATGGATACGCAAGCGCCGGTGACGAAGACACTCAGCGTCGGCGCGGGCGCCAGCGTCATTCGCATCGACAACCAGGACGCCAGCAAGAACGTGCAGTGGGCCGCCGGCGCGCTGTTCAGGTTCCGTCCGACGGACGCCGCGGAAGTTTCAGGGTTCTGGAGTCAACTTGAGGACTGTCACAACGAACAGCAGATGCGCATCCTTCCCGGCGGCGGCTGGGCGCCGCCCGAGGTGAAGCGCCGGACATTCTACGGCCAAGGGTGGACATCCGGCGATTGTCGCGACAGCAACGGCGGCGTGTTGGGCCGCTACAGTTTCGGCGACGACTGGCGCTTGCGGGTCGGCGTGTTCCGCTCGCAACGTATTCAGCACAAGACCTTCGGCGACTTCATGCGCGACGTGCAACCGGACGGGACGGGGGAGCACTATCTTTTCAAGGCGCCGCGGTCCGCCTTCACCTCCTATTCGGGGGAGGTCCGCTTGAGTAAGGTCCTGACCACAGGCGCTTTCCGCCACACGGTGGATATGTCGGTGCGGGGCCGCGATGTCGATCGCGTTTTCGGCGGCGCGGACACGATCTACCTGGGACCCGGGCGGATCGGCGTGCAGACGTGGCTACCCGAACCGGTTTTCGCGTTCGGCTCGCAGACGCGCAACGCGACCAAGCAGGCCGCAGCCGGACTGTCATACTTCGGCCAGTGGGCCGAGGTCGGCGGCCTAACGCTCGGTTTGCAGAAGGTGGATTACCGGCGCGATACGTTTCAGCCCGGGCGTCCGGTCGCGCGCGCGGAGGACAATCCGTGGCTTTACAACGCCGGCGTCAACCTGTTCGTCACGAAAGGCCTCGCCGCTTATGCGAGTTATACGAATGGGCTGGAGGAAACCGCGACTGCGCCCGACGTCGCCGTCAATCGCGGCGAAGCGATGCCGGTCGCGATCACCAAGCAGGTCGATGCGGGACTGCGTTATACGATCAAGCCGGGCATGAATGTCGTGGCCGGCGTCTTCGAGGTGAAAAAACCCTACTTCACGCTCGACGCCGCGAACGTGTTCGGCCCGTTCGGCAGCGTCCGGCACCGTGGTTTCGAGGCGTCGCTGGCGGGGCAGCCGTTCGAGGGATTGAGCGTCGTCGCGGGGATCGTCCTGATCCAAGCGCGCGTGAGCGGGGATGCGGTGGAGCGTGGATTGATCGGGTCTGTACCGGTCGGCGTGTGGCCGCGCACCTCGCTTCTCCAGGTGCAGTACCAGCCGGCGGCGTGGAATGGGTTTGGGATCGAGGTCGCGTTCTACGACGGGGGCGGCCAAATGACGGTGCCGGATAATTCGTTCAAGTCGAAAGGCTATCAGCAGCTCAACGCGGGTTTCCGCTATTACTTCAAGATCGGCGCGGCGCCGGCGTCCTTTCGTATGAATGTTTCGAACGTCACCAATGCCTACGACTGGAACATCGGCACCTCCGGCGCGTGGTTCCCACGGGCGGGGACCCGTTACATGTTTAACTTGGCCGCCGATCTCTGAATCTTGCGCGGGGTGATCTTTATGTGCTACGAATCGTAGCATTACATGGAGTAACGGTTATGAGCGATGCGGCGAACGAAGAAGCCAAGGATCTGGGCGATCTTGAACGCGCGGTGATGCAGTTGATCTGGGACACCGGCGAGATGACGGCCGAAACGGTGCGCGAGCGGCTGGACGCGCAGGGGCGGACGTTGAAAGAATCCACGATCCGCACGGTTCTGCGCCGCTTGGAGGAAAAGGGGTTTCTGACTCATGAGGTCGAGGCCCGAACCTTCATTTATCGCGCGGCCGAGGCGCGCGGGAAGGTCGCGGCCAAGGCGGTGAAGCGTATCGTCGATTGGTTTTGCAACGGCTCCGTCGAGGAAGTGCTTGTGGGCATGGTGGACTCCAAGATGCTCGATCAGAAACAGCTTCAGGCCTTGTCGAAGAAAATCGAGAAGGCGCGCGCCGAAAAAGGCGAGGGCAAGACAACGGGAGGGAAGAAATGATGCAGTCGTTTTTCGATCTGACGCTTCTTGACTCTATGCTGGTCCAGGCGGCGCTGCGCTCCGCCGTGCTCGCTGCGGCCGTCGGCGCGGGGTTGTGGCTGTTCCGGGTGCGCAATCCGCATCATCAACTGGCGGCGTGGTCGGCGGTGCTTCTCATTTCGGTTCTTATGCCGGTGTTGATGCGATGGATGGTGGTGAGCGTACCCGCCGCCCCAGGGCGCGCGGAGATCATGCCTGTCGGCGCGGCGCTCAGCACGCCGACAAGTTCAATGGTCGAACCCTCCGAGCTCATTCTCGCACCAACCGTGTTCCCGACGATGGATGCCGATGCGGCCACGGGCATCGATTGGATGGCGGTGATAGGAGGCGTCTATATTGGTGTGGTCGCGATCCTCATTCTGCGCCTCGCGATCGGGCTGGCCTTGACGACGCGGCTGCGTCGCGGCGCCGCGCGCGTGTACGCCTTGTGGACGGGCGATAGCGACGTCCGTGTCACAGGCGCGATCACGGCTCCGGTCACCGTCGGCGAGACGATTCTGCTGCCGCTGGAACATGAAATGTGGCCTTCGGAGAAGCGGCGCGCGGTCCTGCTGCATGAACGCGCGCACGTCGCGCGCGGCGATTTTTATGTACAGGTGCTGGCGGCCGCGTACCGCGCGGTGTTCTGGTTCTCGCCCGTGGCGTGGTGGCTGCACGAGAAGCTGGCTGAGGTGGCCGAACACGCCAGCGACGCCGAGGCCGCGGCGCAACTGGACGAACGGATCGACTACGCCGCGGTTCTTCTCGAATTCGCCCACGAACCCCGTACGACGCGTTTCCGTGTGGCGCCGATCGCCGTTGCGATGGCGCGCCCGGCCGCAATGCGCGAACGGATCGAACGCGTGCTGGCCGACAACGGCGCGCTTTCGACGGTGCGCCAGGGCATGCGCCTCGCTGTGGCGGGGATCGTCGTCGCCTGTGGATTGGCGGCTGCGGTGTCGTTCGTCGAGACGCCCGCCCGCGCGGCTGCGGGAATCGAAACCGCGCCCCTGGTTCCCCCCGTCCAATCGCGGGAACCAGCACCGCCCGTACCGCTTGTACGCCCCGCGGAACCGGCCCCCGCGCCGCTTCCCGCCGCCGCAAGCCCGCAGAGCGACGCCGCACGGCACGTTCATATTCCGCCCTTGCACGCGGAAATCGCCGAGCATGATTTCCCGGGCGTGCATATTCCGCCGATTCATGTGGATGCGCCCGACATCGACGCCGCGATCGATATGGCCGAGATTCGCCGCGGAATCGCGGAGGCCCGTATTGAAGCCCGGCAGGAAGCCGCGGTGCAACGCGCGGAAGCCGCCCGCGAGCGGCGCGCGCAAATGGCGGCCGCCTCCCCATCGGGCCCGACCGTGCGCGAGACGCGCAATGTAGAAGCTTTTACGGGCGTATCGTTCGGCGGCTCCGGAAAAGTCTTTATCACTGTTGGCGAAAAACCCTCCGTCGTGCTCGAAGGCGACGCGAGGGTTTTGAGCCGGTTCCGGACGGAGGTCACCGACGGGATGCTGCGCATCCGTCAGCGCGACGGTGACGGCGATTTCGGTCATAGAAGCGAGGTCACCGCGTATATTACCGTTCCTGTGCTGACCCTTGCGCGGGTGAGCGGATCGGGCGACCTGAAGGTCACCGGTCTCGACGGCGGCGACACGAGCCTGAGCATCTCGGGGAGTGGAAGCGTTGAGGCGGACGGAAAGTTGGCGCAACTACAGTTGTCCATCAGCGGCTCCGGCAGCGCGGCCATGGCAGGGCTTGTCGTCGACGACGCGAATATCGCGATCTCGGGGTCTGGATCGGCGGTCGTGGATGTGCGCGAAGACCTGAATGTCCGGGTCAGCGGTTCCGGCAATGTCCGCTATCTGGGACAACCCAAAGACATCAATACGTCCATCAGCGGTTCCGGTTCCGTCCGTCGGCGGGACACCTGACTGATTGAAGGCGGGGACCGGGGGTATTCTTCGACCGGCGCATGGCTCCTATGCCGGGCCTGCGCTGGCGAAGTCTGATCAGGTTGGGTACACGGGATGCCCTTCGCGCTCCCGGATCCGCCATGCTTTTCATGTCCACGACACTTCTCCTGAGTTTTCTGACCTTCGCCCTGGTGTCGTCGATCACGCCGGGGCCGAACAATGTCATGCTCATGGCGTCGGGGGCGAACTTCGGATTCCGACAAACCTTGCCGCACCTCGCCGGTGTGGTCCTCGGCTTCGCCGCGATGGTGATCCTGGTGGGCGTGGGTCTTGCGGGTATCTTTGCGGCCGCGCCCTGGCTCTACGAGATCATGCGTTGGGCGGGCGCGGCTTATCTCGTGTTCCTCGCATATAAGATCGCGACGGCCAAAGGCCTTGGCGCTTCGGACTCCGCGGGCCGGCCGATCACGTTTTGGCAGGCCGTGGCGTTCCAGTGGGTCAATCCCAAAGCCTGGAGCATGGTGTTAAGTGTGGTGACCGTATTTGCGCCGCCTCAACCGACGGTCTGGCACATTGGCCTCTTGGCCCTGTTGTTGTTTCTCATCGGTTTGCCGTGTTCGCTGATCTGGATGGGGTTTGGCGTGGGGCTTAAGGACGTCCTGAGCAAACCGAGTACATTGCGCGCGTTTAATGTGACGATGGCCGTTCTTCTCGTCCTGTCGTTGTATCCGCTGGTTTTTGATTCCGCGAACTCCTGACGCCGCGCACGCAGGACGCGCGTCAAAAAAATGCCGCATTGAACGATATACTGTGCAAGATGAGGAATGGATTGGCTGCCGTTCCTCATTTGCATCAGGAGCGCATCCGATTATTTCGGAAACAGATATCCGCTTGGCCGGGCAGCGCTTGATTTCGGCGTATGGCACCGAGGCGTGGTTTGTCGCCGCCGATCTCGCGGTCGCGGCCGCGCGCGCCGGCAACAGCGGCGCCGCGGATTTGTGCAACCGCATCGCGCAGGCGATTGAAGAAATGGGGACGCCCCACTACAGGATGCAGTAACGGCCTTTTCGGAAACCCTGGCCGTGGGCTTGCGTTATCTCTTTCTCGATACCGGAAAGGAGATGACATGGCAAAGCGCGCTCCACCCATTCCACCCGCAAGCCGTAGTAGGAAAGGCCCGCAAAAGGTTGCGGCGCACGACGAGGCGGAAGATGCGCATGTGACCGAAACCGACAAGCGCATGCGCAATCTCGAACAGCAAGGCCATCAGGCCAATATCACGCAGAATACGCGCAACCAGGGCTATCAACAGGACCGCTGAAAAGCGGCGCTCTCATGCAAAAGGCGGAACCCGAGGGTTCCGCCTTTTTTTGGCGCGCATGCTTGTCTTACTTCAAACGCGGATCGACCGGCTGCTTCGCGCCTTTCACGCCGGCTTCGTCTGAATTCAAGTCGTTGCGAAGCGGTGTGGTGGGGGCAGGAACGTCCTCAGGAATCGGTTCAACGATGCCGAGGGTTGTCGACGACCCGGCACGCGGGACGATGACGGTCGTCGACGAGGTCGCCGGGACGGGACTTTCCACGACGCCCGTGACGGTGGTCGGGGTTGTGGGCTGGCCAGCGCCCTTCACGCCGGCGTCATTCGCGCGAAGGTCGTTGCGCAATGGCGGCGATGTCGTGGGCTTGCTTTCATATGTCCGCATGATGGCGGTACGTTCCGCGTCGGTCGCGGCCGCGCGCAGATCGCTTTCGCAGTTCGCGTGATCGGCCGCGGATAAGCGCTGGTCGGCGCAGAACTGGCCGATACTGATGATTTGGGTGTCGCCCGCGGCAAGCGCCGACGTGCCGAATGCGGCGGAGGCGAGCAGCACACCAATGACATGCATTTTCATGGATTATCTCCTTATACTTCGTCGGTGTGATCGCCAGAGATCATCTGTGGAGATCGCACAGGGAAATAACCCGCGAATTATGGTGTTTATGCGAAGGCGCGTTGGCTTTTATGAGGCTAACGATCCTGATGCGGCGTGAACGCACGCATCCCGTGCGCGCTCAACGCGCGCTGCGGATAAATCCTCGAAACGCTCTCGGCGAAATTAGCGGCGCGCGCCTTTGACGCCTGCCTCTTCGGATCTCAGATCGTTGCGCAAGGGTGTCTTGTCATTCAGCACCCAATAGTAACTCCGCATGATCTTCTGGCGCTGTTTGTCGGTTTTCGCCCAGCGCATTTCGGTGCGGCAGTCTTTCTGCTCAAGCGCCTTGAGCCGCGCGTCGCCACAGAAGGCTTCGGCTTCGGGTGTAAGCGTTTGTGCGGTCGCCGGAAGGCCGGACACCGCGACGAACAAGGCCCCGATGAACAACTGCTTCATGGATACCTCCTCGATCTTGGCCTGATTCTGGCCGCGCTATTCTAGCCGAAATCGCGCCGGCCCGCGCGTGAAACCGCAAGGCATTGCCGCGTGGGAAATGTCGCTGACTTTTCAAAGAGCTTGGGGGCGAGCGCGGGCCCTCAGCTATGTGCGGACGATCACAGTCCCGACGGGGAACAAGCTCAGTTTCGCGAGTTTGAGGTGCGCCCAGGCGAACGGCAGGCCGATGATGGTGATGCCGAGCAGTACGGCCCAGAAAAGGTGGCCGAGTGCCAGCCACCAGCCGGCCAGGATAAACCAGATGATGTTGCCGACGAGGCTAAAGGCCCCCGCATCGCGATGCTCCTCGACGCTCTGCCCGAAAGGAAGGAGCGTGTAGAGGGCCAGACGGAACGCGGCGGGCACCCATGGAAGACAGATGATGGTGATCGCCATGATGAGGGCGGCGAACGCCCATCCGACGGCCATCGCGAAGCCGCCGAAGATCAACCATACGATATTGAGCAGAAGCGATCCTGGTCCCATGGCCGTGTCTCCGCGGGGCAAGGCTGAGCCTTCCCCGCGGCGTTCTCCTTCGTTAGCTGCCGAGATAATCGCGCTTGCCGATCTCCACGCCGCAATGACGCAGGATCGCGTAGGTGGCCGTCGCATGGAAGTAGAAGTTCGGCAGCACGAACCCCGTGAGATAGTCCGCGCCTTTGAACTGCAGCTCGTTCGGCCCGACCTTCAGCTTGATGTCGCGGGTCTCGGATCCGTCAAACTGCGCGGGATTGAGACCTTCAAGAAACGCGACGGTTTTGGCGATGCGGGCTTTCAGATCGTCGATAGTGGTTTCGGTGTCGGGAAACGACGGAACGTCGACGCCGGCAAGGCGCGCGCCGCAGCCCTTGGCGCCGTCGGTCATGATCTGAATCTGACGCGAAAGGGGGAACATATCGGGGGCGAGGCGGAAGCCGGTCAGGACCGTGGGCTCGACTTTCTTGGCCGTGCAGTACGCGGCGGCCTTATCAAGGATGGCCGACATATTTTTCATATAGCGAACCAGAACCGGCACCGAGGCCTGGTACATATTGAACGACATGCGCGCGATTCCCCTTCAATGGAATGTCGGAACGATGGCGGGTATTCGTCCATAGTTCGCGAATGAATGCCAGCCAAATCCCGCAGCGGATGTACCGCCGCATGGCTTGAGGCGCGCGCGCAATCGAGGTTAAAATCGGACGATGAGCGGTTCTTCCAAGCGGACAAAGAAAGTCCGCCCGATATTCCTTATTCTGATGGGGTTCGCGCTGGCGGGTTTCGGCCTGGTCAGCGGCATTGCCCTGGACCTTGCGACACGGTCGGTGGAGAAGGCGGACGTCGCGCCGCCGTCGGCGGTCGACGCGCCACCCCGGCCGTCCATTCAGCCGGAGCGTCCGTTTGGCGAACCGACACGCGCCTGGGCGCCCGAGGGCGTCGCGGAAAGACCTGCGTCAAACGATATGCCGTTGATCGCCTTCGCGGTGGCGCCGCCGGCCACCGGCGGCCGGCCCGTGATTGCGGTCGTTATCGACGATGTGGGCGTCGATCGCGCAAGGGCGTTGCGCATGATCGATGTGCCGGGGCCATTGACCCTTTCATTGATGACTTATGCGGACGGGCTTCCCAACCTTGCGTCGCGGGCGCGCAAGGCAGGGCATGAAGTCATGGCGCACCTTCCGATGGAACCCCTGGACCCGAACGAAAATCCGGGGCGGGGGGCGCTGCGGGTCGCTATGGATGCGGACACGATCCGCAAGACCCTTGCCTCGGACTTGGACCCCTGGAGCGGTTATGTGGGGATCAATAACCACATGGGCAGCAAGTTCACGGGCGACCGGGCGCGGATGGATGTCGTGATGGCCGAACTGAAGGCGCGCGGCCTGCTCTGGCTGGACTCCAAAACCTCGGCTGGGTCGACAGGCACGTCGGCGGCGCGGGCGGCGGGCGTTCCGTTCGTCGAACGCGACGTCTTCATCGACAATGAGCAGACGGTGGACGCGGTGTTGCGGCAACTCGGAGAGGCGGAACGCATCGCGAAAGCGCGCGGCACCGCCATCGCCATCGGCCATCCGCATGACGCGACGCGCGAGGCGTTGTTGCGCTGGCTGCCGGAACTGGAAGCGCGCGGCGTGGCGCTCGCGCCGGTCACGGAGATTCTGCGGCGCCGGACGTCGCAGACGCACAGTCCATCGCAAAGTCCATGACCTTCGCGATCCGGGAGATGCACGCGGGCGACGCCGAGGTTTGGGCGGAGATGCGTCAGGCTCTTTGGCCGTCCACGACACGCGCGGAAAATCGCAACGACATCGCGAAGATCCTGGCCGCGCCGGACATGTGGGCCTTCATCGCGCTCGACGAGGCGGGCATGCCCGCCGCATTCGCGGAAGTATCGCTTCGCCGCTACGTCAATGGATGCGAGGAAACACCGGCGGCGTTCCTTGAAGGTATCTGGACCGCCGCCGCTTATCGCCGCCGCGGACTGGGCGATCAATTGGTCGCCTATATCGGCGATTTCCTAAAAGCGAAGGGATTTCGCGAATTGTGCTCCGACGCGCTGCTGGACAATACCGCGTCACATGCGGCGCATCGGAGCTGGGGTTTCGCGGAAACGGAGCGCGTGGTCTATTTCCGTAAGCACTTGTCTTAAGCGGGCTCGTTGATCGCCCAGTTGATCCCGAACGGATCGACGAGACGGCCGTACCGGTCGCCCCAGAAGGCGCGTTCAAACGGCATCGTCACCTTGCACCCGGCGTCGACGGCGCGGTTCCACCACGTGTCGCCTTCTTTGACGACGAGTTGCATGGTCGCGGACGGTGAGGCCTGAAAACCATGTCCGTGTTCGGGGAACGGATCGCAGATCATCATCGATCCGCCGTTGATCTCCAGATGTCCGTGCATCACGCGTTTGCCGTCCTGAGCGGGCATGCGCGCGATTTCCTTTGCGCCGAAGGCTTTCTGGTAGAACTCCGAGGCCTGCGCGGCGCCGTCGATGACCATATACGGAATGACGCCGCCCATCAGCGGCCGGTCCGCGCCGAAGGCGGTCGAACTGTCCTTGGTCATGGCGGGGAATGCGAGGCCAATCAGGTCAATCGTGCCGTCGCCCATGTCTTTCAGGAAAGTCTTCATTTCGGCGATCATCGCCTCTTTCGAGTCCGCGTTCGCCACGGAAACGCCCATGGCGCTGAAAAGAACGGAGTCTCCGACGGGTGCATCGTCGACGGTGTAGTTTCCGTTCTTCAAACTGACCCGCGCGGCGCTGGCGGCGCGCTTGCCGACGGCGGCGCTCAAGACGAGTTTACCGGACGTGAGCGCGTCGTTGATCTTCTTCATGGTGTCCGCCATGTGCTCGGGCGACGGCGGGCCCTTCGCCATAGCCGCGCGGTCGACAGTATAGAGCGTAACGAATTGCATGGCTGTGCTCCCTAAATGGTCTTCGCGACGTCTTCGAGTTGCGCGGCGGCTTTTCCCCAGCCTTCGTGGAATCCCATCTTCTCGTGCTGGTCGCGCGCCTCCGCGGTCCAATGGCGCGCGACCGCGCGATATTTGGTTTTGCCGTCGCCGGCCTCCTCGAACGTGACCTCCGCCACGAAAAACGGCGCGCCGTCCTTGGGCATCCAGCCCGCCGTGAAAGCGTCGGTGAAGACGAGCTTCTGGTTCGGGATAATCTCAAGATAGATGCCGGGGTTGGGAAACTCCTCGCCTTCCGGCGAGCGCATCACGACCAGGCAACCGCCGCCTGGGCGCAGGTCGCGTTCCACCTTCACGGTGGACCAGGGCTTCGGCGTAAACCACTTCATCATAAGGTCCGGATCGGTCCAGCATCGGTACACTTTCCGGGGCGGCGCGTTCAGGATCTTCTCGATCACGAGTTCGTAGGGCGCGGTCATGGCGGCGTCTCCTGGAAATGGCTTATTGCTGAACGTGGGCGGGATCCATGAAGAGGATTTCCCAGGTGTGACCGTCGAGATCCTCGAAGGTGCGATAGATCATGAAGCCATAGTCGGTGAGAGGGCGCGGTTCGGCCGCGCCGGCCTTCACGGCTGCGTCGACCACCTTGTGAACGTCTTCCTTCGTGTCGACCGAGAGCGCGATCAGCATCTGGGCCGTCTTCGACGCGTCGGCGATCTTCTTGTCGGTGAACTGGCTGAACTTCTCGTGTGTGAGAAGCATGACGTAAATCTCGTCGGAGATGACGATGCTGGCGGCCGTCTCGTCCGTGAATTGCGGGTTGTGTTTCCAGCCGAGGGATTCATAAAACGCCATGGCGCGTTTCAGATCCTTGACGGGAAGATTCATGAAAACCTTGGAGCCCATGGAAGTGTCCTTTCTTGCGGCGTTTTGTGTCTGTTACGACCCTAGGACGCGTGGGGAGGCGGCCTTCCGACAGGGGCCTGAATATTTTTTCAGGCGGGGTCGCGGGCCTTCGCGGCGTCGGCCGTCAGGCGGTCGATATGCATACGGATATGGGCGGCTTCCGCCGGGGTATTCGCCAGCGAAATGGCGCGATCAAAGGCTTCGCGCGCGGCCAGGGTCTGTCCGAGTTGGAGGAACAGCGCGCCGCGCGCGCCATGGAAATGGAAATAGCCGCCGAGTGGGCCGGCCAACGGCGCGATCATGTCCAGCGCGGCCTGGGGCCCGCGCACCTTCGACACCGCGACGGCGCGGTTCAATGTGATGACCGGTGAAGGCGTCAGGCGTTCGAGTGTCGCATAGAGGGCGTCGATTCCCGTCCAATCGGTATCGGCATACCGCTTCGCGCGGGAATGAAGCGCGGCAATCGCGGCTTGAACGAGATAGGGGCCGCTCTGTGCATGGCGCAGGGCTTTGTCGATCAAGACGAGGCCTTCCTGGATGAGCTGCGGGCGCCACAAACCACGGTCCTGATCCTCCAGGAGGATGATCTCGCCGTCCGCATTGAAGCGCGCCGGGGCGCGGGCATGCTGCAGCAGCATCAAGGCGAGAAGGCCCATCACCTCGGGTTCAGTCTGGAACATGCGCAGCAGAAGACGTCCCAGGCGGATGGCCTCGTCGGCCAACACGCCGCGCTCGTCATCCTTGGGGCCGGCCGAATAGCCCTCGTTGAAGACGAGGTAGATCATCGCCATCACGGCGGCCACGCGCTCGGCGCGTTCGACGGCGCCGGGCGTTTCGAAGGGCACGCCGGCGCCGGCGATTTTCGCCTTGGCGCGGGTGATCCGTTGTTCCATCGCCGCTTCCGTGACGAGGAACGCGCGGGCGATCTGTTTGACCGAAAGTCCGGACACGATACGTAAGGCAAGCGCGATCTGCTGTGTCGCGGGCAGGTCGGGGTGCGCGCAGATAAACAACAGCCGCAGCATGTCGTCGCGGTAGTGCGTTTCATCCAGCCGGTCGGCCATGTCCGCTTCACGGTCGCTCAGGTCGGACACCTGATCTTCCTCGGGCATGGCGGTGAGCTTGGTACCCTTGCGGGTCGCATCGAGGGCGGCGTTCCGGCCGACCATGATGAGCCACGCCGCCGCGTCGCGGGGCGGGCCGTTCGCCGGCCAGTTTTTCAGAGCGCGGAGGCAGGCCTCTTGGAAAGCTTCTTCCGCGGTATCGAGGTTCCGGAAATAGCGCAGCAATGCCGCGACCGCCTGGGGACGGGCGGCCGTGATCGCCCCTTCGATCCAGGCGAGATCATTCATCGGGCCACGCCCGGGCGCGCGCCGGGCGCAGGATAGGGACGCTCGTTCTCGACGGGGCCGACGGGCGTACCGGGGTAATAAAGCTGGATGGGCCGCAACTCATAGGCGCCGCCGGGGTTGGCGGCGGTCAATTCGCGCGCAAACGAAAGCGCCTCCTCAAGGTCCGCGACGTCGACAATATAGAAACCCAGCAGGGCTTCTTTCGTCTCGGCATACGGACCGTCGACCACCAGCCCGTTCGTTTTGTGGAGTGTCGTGGCGGCGGACGTCGGCAGCAGCCGGATCGAGGGTTTCAACTTTCCGGCTTTCTCCCATTTTTCATGAACAACGGAGAGTTTCGCCATGACGGCGTCGTCCTGTTCCTTGGTCCAGGCGCAGACAACATCTTCCGTATGGTAGCAAAGCACCGCGTACATCATTGGACGAGCTTCCTTCTTTCCAGTCATAGGACGGGCGAGCATATCGCGCGCCGACACTGCGACCGGCCTTTTTTTGTGTTGTATTTCAATGGGGTTGCACGTCGTTTCCGAAGCGATTATTTACGGGCCCAGCGAGGCCACGTCCTCCCTATGCCCCAATAGGTAAGCATAGCTTTCAAGTCCGGGACGGCCCGGCCCACAACCTTACCAAAGGAGGGCCGCCATGGCCTGGATCTATCTTCTCATCGCGGGACTGTTTGAAGTCGTTTGGGCGTACTTCATGAAGCAATCGAACGGCTTCACGCGCCTGATGCCGACACTCATCACTTTCGTGACCATGTTCATCAGCTTCGGCCTTTTGTCGATTTCCATGAAAACGTTACCACTCGGCACGGCCTATGCCATGTGGACGGGGATCGGCGCTTTGGGCGCGTTCGCCGTGGGGATCATCGTCCTGGGTGAGCCCGCCAACGCGATGCGGATCGGCGCGGCGGCCCTGATCGTCGCGGGCCTCGCGCTGATGAAAATCGCAACGCCTGTCTAAACAGTGGTTTAGCGGATATCGGAGAGGGCCCCAGATCCTTTGTCGGCCCGTCGCGGGATTTTGACTTTCGCGCGCGGGCTAAATGTGCAAACTGCCGCGCGGGCAAAACAAACCAAAGAACAGGGTTGGGGCCCTCTACCATACAACTCAATGAGAGGCTTTGTTTCGATGTCATCCGGTATCATGCGTCCTATCCTTTTCGCCGCTGTCGTCGCCCTGGGCGCGAGCGGCTACTACGGTTTCAGCCAACACCAGAAGGTTGAAGATTATCGCGCGGCGCACGCTGCGCTGAAGGCTGAGCGTGACTCGCTGCTCGCCAAGACCGATGAACTCGGCCGCGACGCCGCGATGGCCAAGAAAGGTCTCTTGGAAGCTGAAGCGAAGATCGCGACGCTTGAGTCCGCCACGACCAAGAAGACGGCGACCCGCTAAGCGGATCGACGTTCAGATAAGAGGGGCGTGTCCCACCTGGGACGCGCCCCTTTTCTTTTTGGAGAGACGGTCGAGAAGATCGGTTAGTGCGTGGGGGGCTCCAAGCGGGCGAAGAGGCGGATAAGTTCCGCGAGCCGGGAGACACGCATCTTTTCCATCACGCGCGCCTTATATACCTCGATGGTGCGTACGCTGAGCTGGAGACTTGCCGCAATCTCGCGATTGTGTCGGCCGGCCAGCACGGCGTCGAGAACCTGCCGTTCGCGGCCGGACAGCGTCGCAAGACGTTCTTCAAGGTGCAGTTTTTCCGCGCGTAAGGCCGCGTCGCGGTCCGAGAGCGACAAGGCCTCGTCGAGAACGCGCATCATCTGTTCTTCGTGAACGGGCTTTTCGAGAAAATCGAAAGCGCCGGACTTCAAAGCCCGGGTCGCGGACGAAATACTCCCGAACGCCGTGACGACGATGATCGGCGCGGTGATTCCGAGGGCGCGGCAATTTTCCACCACATCCAACCCGCCCATACCGCTCATGCGGAGATCGAGGATCATGCAATCGAGTTTCGACAGCGTCGGGGATGCGAGCAACTCCTCGCCGCTTCCGAACTCAAGGACGTCGAAATCCCGAAAGCGCAAGACTAGCGCGAGGGAGTCGCGCAAGGCCGCATCGTCGTCGATGATTCCAATGGTGCGGACGGTCGCCATATCTGTTTCTCCTAATTTTCCGCCGGGAGGGTGACGATGAACTTAGCGCCGCCGAGTGGCGAATCCGCAAGAACGATCGTGCCTCCGTGGGCATGAACGACGGATCGGCTCATGGACAACCCCAGACCCAATCCGTCTTCCTTCGTGGTCACGAGGGGCTCAAAAATGTCGTCTCTCACGTCCGTCACGACGCCGGGACCGGAGTCCTCGACCTCCAGGGTCACCCATTCGTCGGTGCGGCGCACGCTGATCGCCAGCACACGATAGTCCGGCGCCACCGACTTCAACGCATCGACCGCGTTGACGAGCAGGTTGTAGACGACCGCGCGCAGTTGAATGTCGTCGCCGAGAATGATGTTGGATCCGCCCTGAATGACGATGTAGGGGCTGATGCCGCTGCGTGCCAATTTCTCCTTCAGAAGCAGCGCCGCGTCCTTTGCGATGGCGCCAAGATCCGTGCGCTCGACCGTGAGTGCGCCGGTCTTGAAGAACTCGCGCATGCGGTGGAGGGTGTCTGTCGCGCGGACGATCTCCTGCGTCAGCTTCGCGCCGATGCTGGCGGCTTCGGCGTTGTCCGGCGCGGCGCGGCGGATCACATGGTTGAGCGCCGACGCATAATTGGAGATCGCGCCCAGGGGATGCCCGAGTTCGTGCGCGAGCGTACCCGCCAGTTCGCCCGTGGCGGCCATGCGCAAGCTTGCGGAAAGCTCTTCCTCGCGCGCGCGAAGCTGGAGCGTTGCCGCTTTGCTCTGATCGACCGCAAGTCCGAAAATCAAACCCGAGGATGCCAAGACCAAGAGGAGCGCTTGGAACAAGGTTGCATTGACATCGAAGTGTCCCGCGATAATCAAAGACGCAATCATGCTCACTTGAACGAGAGCGTTCATCGCGATCGCGCCGCGCATCCCGAACCGAAGGACGATCCAGATCATCGGAAGGAAGACGACGAAAAGGTAGCGGCTGGCGGTTTGCGGATAGACGCCGAACGCCATCCACACGGCGGCGACCACCAGGGCGGTCTGTGCTACCGCTTCCAGCGCGCGCAGGGGCGTCAGCGGTTCGCGCGGGCCGGGCACCAGCCGGATGGCGAGCAGGGGGGCGAAGATCACAACGCCCACGACGTTGCCGACCCAGAAGCGGATCAACTGGGCGCTGCTTTGCTCGAACGTCACGACGCCAAGCGCGGTCAGCGCAAGAATGTAGAGCGCGCCGGAAACGACCGCGATGGGAGGGGCTGCGAGCAGGGCGCAAACCAAGCGGTGCTTTAAGAGAGCGTGAGACGCGGCCTGGCTGACACGCTGCGCGATGGCCGCGATCGCGGTTGTCTCCAAGGCCATGACAAGGCCTTCGAGACAGGCGACCGTCAACGGCAGTGCGCTTTGCGGCGCCATCAGCTCGCTAACGGCGGTTCCCGCGAAAGCGAGCAGCGCACCACGCCGGCGGTTGTACAGGGCGACGGCAACGCAGACCCCCAGCAGGGGGTTCCACGGCGAGATCGGGGTCATATGGATCGGCGCCAGCAACGTCAGGCGGTCGAGCCCGATCATCGCCAGGAACAGGATGGCCGTGACGACGTCCGGCCAGCGCAGGCGCCAGAGGCCGCCGGCGCGCGACGTTTGAGCGGTAAGGGCTTCGGCGGTCACGTGGTTTTTCGCATCGATGCCATCCCACGAGTTTTATCCGTGAACGGCGGCTGTGGCTACAACCTAGAGGTGGCGCCGGTTCACGCCTGAGCGACTTGCATGACCGTATCGAAATACGTCGGCCACGAGAAACGGGCGCTTTCACGGGCGCGTTTGCCCGATTGCAGCGCTATTTCCTTGGTGTCGTGCGCGGCGAACATATCCTCGAGCGTCATGTCCGACTCTGGCGTGTAGGAGATAAAGTCATCCTCGGAGAAGGTCTCTGTAATACAAGGGTTTATGTCGGTGATGACGCAACTGTCGTACAGCATGCCCACGGTCACGCGCTCCGGCACGCTGGTTGGATAGCTGGGGCTGCAATTCAGCACGGCCCTGCTGTTGGCCATGAGGGTGGACGTGGTCCGGGCGTCTTGTCCGCCCAGGAACTCCACGTTCTCGTCGATCTGAAGGGAGGGGATGGGCTGCCCCAGCACGCCGACGCGCAGGTCTCCGACGCGGCGTAAGAGGGAACTCACCATCGAGGCGCGGCGCTCCTGACGGACCAGCCCGTCGAGGCTGCCCAGCACGTTGAGGATGACAGGCACAGATTCAGGCTGGAGTTTGCGCAGACCGTCCAAGCCGCCGCCGGTTTCGGCGCGCATGCATTCGTCCAAAATGTGGAACGGATTGCGCGACAAATCGCTGCGCGCGATTTCGTAGGTCGCGGTGACGACCCGCACGAACCAAGGATCGATCCCGGGTCCCAGCAAGGACGCAATGCTGACTTTGCTCGTGTCGATCATGAACAAGGGCAGAACGAGGTCGTAGGCCCGTTCGTCGAAATCGACGCGGCGGTCGTCGTCGAAGCTGACGGGCGGAACGAAGGGCAGATGATTGAACTCCGACTGGGCGAGCGCCGGGTTCATGTAGCGCATCTCGTCCGGGAAGGTTTTGTCGATGACGATGAATTTCGTCTCGGGATGGGCGTTCTGAACCATTGCGTGCATAAAGCCCGCGAAGGGATGGTCCGAGATCGTTGCGATGGTGCGCGCGCGCGCGTCGTCCAGAACGTGGCGGGCATTGGCCGCAACGGTCGTGGACTGGACCTTCATGTCGTAGAGATAGCAGTGGAAGTGGACGACGCACTCCTCGTCCTGAAGGCATGTGAATAGGCGCGCAAAGAAGTCGGCGTCCGTGTAGCGCAGGATTTCGACGGGGATAGCCCGTTCGGCGCCGACCTCGGCGATCTTTTCGGCGTAACGCGTATGATGGCCATAGCAATCGGCGCCGGCCGGCGGCACGCAAACCGCGATTTTCATGAACAAACCCCTTCGTTGACCCGCGCCCAAAACCTACGGGAGCCGGCCCTGAAGCGGGATACGGGAAACCCTTACGGCTCTCCCTGCTTTCGCGTTCCCTTCCTTGGGGTTATCGGAAAATACTTTCTTCGACGGGGGTGCAAGCATGTCTTCAGCCGACGGAATCGTTCGATTTCTATTGTTTGTAACAGTGGTGGCGCTTGGGGCGACC
Source organism: uncultured Rhodobacterales bacterium (assembly GCA_964576515.1). Lineage (GTDB taxonomy): Bacteria > Pseudomonadota > Alphaproteobacteria > Rhodospirillales > Rhodospirillaceae > SHVO01. Next base: position 54,309 of record CAZNUW010000011.1, on the reverse strand, counting down.
GGGTATTACGCCTACGGTCAGACCGGGAAGCTGGATGCCTATCGCCAGGCGAACGGCCTGCTCTTGAAAGAACGCGACGATTTGGCGGCGAAGAACGCCGAGCTTTCCGGCGCGGTGAAGAGTGCCAACGTGAAGGCGCAGGAATTCCAAATTCAATTGGCAAAGGCGCAAGAACAACTCGAAGCGGCCAATAAGCCGCGCGCGCGCCGCCGATGACCGCACGGTTAAGCCTCGCCCACGTGGACGACAAAATTCCCTTCACCTTGGCGACGACAGTGGGGCGGGAGCGGGTTTACATTGAAGAGGCGTTGTCTTCGAGCACCTTGACGGGCGACGGGAAGTTCACCGCATCCTGCGAGCGTTGGCTTGAAAGAACGCTGAATACACAACGCGCGATTCTGACGCCGTCGTGCACATCCGCGCTGGAGATGGCGGCGCTGCTGCTGGATTTCAAACCGGGCGACGAAGTGATCATGCCGTCGTTCACCTACGTTTCCACGGCGAACGCGTTCGTGCTGCGCGGCGCGGTGCCCGTCTTCATCGATATCCGGCCCGATACGCTCAATATCGATGAGAAATTGATTGAACAGGCCATCACGCCGCGGACGCGTGCGATCGTCGTGGTTCACTACGCCGGCCAGCCTTGCGCCATGGAAGCGATCGCACAAATCGCGGACGCGCATGGCCTCGACGTGATCGAGGACGCCGCGCAGGCCTTGCTCTCAGATTATCGGGACAAGCCGCTGGGCACGCTCGGCCGTTACGGCTGTCTGAGTTTCCACGGCACCAAGAACACGACATGCGGCCACGGCGGCGCATTGCTGGTGAACCGTCCGGAGGACAATGGCCGCGCCGACATCGTGAGGGACCGTGGAACCGACCGGAAACGGTTCCTCGACGGCGATATACAGAAGTACTCCTGGGTGGACGTCGGTTCGTCCTACTTCCTATCTGAAGTCAGCAGCGCCTATCTGTTCGCGCAGCTTGAGCAGGCGCGGACGATCACCGCCAAGCGTCAGGCGATTTGCCGGGCGTATCGTCAAGGACTGGAGGCGCTTGAGGCGTCCGGAGAGATTCGTTTGCCCATGAGCGAACCGTTCGGATCCGGAAACGGCCACATCTTCTATCTGCTGACACGCGACGCCGAGACGCGCAGCACCCTCCTTTCTCACCTGAAGGGGCGCGGCATCGAGGCCACATTCCATTACACGCCGTTGCACAGCACACCCGCGGGGCAACGTTTCACGCGCGTGGCGGGCGAGATGAATACGACGGACACGATCAGCCGGACGATCCTGCGCCTGCCGGTCTTCGCGAGCATGGACCGCGCTCAGATCGACCGCGTCATCCATGGGGTAAAGAGCTTCTACATCGGCCGTTAGGTCGCCGGCTCGCGCCCGGACGGGCCGCTGGTGACACCCTCGAGGGGCGTGTCGACGCGCACCTCTTGGACAGACGCCGTCGGGGTCCGTCCTGGAAGATGAACGGCCATCCGCACGGACGCCGCCGGCGTGTCGATAAGCTCCTGAATCGACGGCGCGATGCTTTTCAGGAGTTGGAGCGCAAGGCTGCTGGTGAAGCCGTAGTGATCGGCATCCTCGCCGGGAACATAGGCGGTAATGGTGCCGAAGAATCGGTCTCCCAAAAAGAAGGCGAATGTGGCGGTCCGATCCACGGCGCGGGATTCGAGAACGTTCCCCGCCGCGTTAAAGGTTTTAAAACGGTTGTCGCCTGTTCCGGTCTTACCGCCCATCTCCAGCGGGCTTCCGTCGACGTCGTGGAATGCGTCGTTGAGGCGAATGGCGGTTCCGCCTTCCACAACGCTTTTCAGCGCGCGTTTCAATGTGCGGGCGACTTCGGGCGCGAAGACACGAACCGGCGCGCGCGGCGCTGAATAGCTGAGCTCGGTTTCAAACGGCGTGGCGGCCGCGAAAGAGATGCGCTCGATACTCGTCATAGGGACGTCGACGCCGTCATTGATGATAATGCCCATCAGCCGCGCGAGCGCATCGGGACGGTCCCCGGAACTGCCGATCGCGGTTGCATACGAGGGGACAATCTGCGCGAAGGGATACCCTTGCGCGCGCCAATCCTTGAGGACGCGATTGAACGCTTCTTCCTCCTTTAAGATTCGGATACGGACGTCCTGCCGGTGTTTCCGGCTGGTCTTGACCAGCCAACTGTAGACGTCCTGACGCTCCTTGGCGCTCGCGGACGTCAATTCATCCCATCCCGCGTTCGGCCGTTGCCGCATATAGGACACAAGCCACAGTTCGAGGGGGTGAATGCCGGCGATGTACCCGCGGTCGTTCAACGAGAAACGTCCGGCTTCATACTTGCCGTAGAGCGCTTCGACATCGTTTCGGCCGAGGGGCGCGGTCACCCGCGTCGCGAGAAAATCATCGAGCGCCGCGATATCAGCATTCGGCCGCACAGAACGGAAAATCACGGCGAGGCTGTGGGGCTTCGCGCGGGTACGCGCGGCGAGGAATTCAAGGGCTTCCTTGGGCGACAGGCCGCGGTAGTCCTCGTAGAATCTATGAAGGTACGCGCGGCCTTCACGGTCCGCAAAACGGCGGAGATAGGCCGCACGGCTGCGTTCAGGATCATTCTCGTCGAAGGCTTCGCGATCCATCGCGAGATGATGGCGCGTGATGTCGCGCATCAGCCGGATGAAGGGAAGATTGATGGAATGCCGCAGCGCGTATGCGACGCTCGGCACTTTGCCGTTATCATCCTTATTGAAGTTTCCGAAGCGGTGCTGGCCGCCGCCGGTGAAAAACGTCTCGTAGGGGCTGGCAGAGTACGTGCGTTGCATCGCCGCATCCAGCATCGGTTGAAGCGAACGGTCCTTCGCGCCGAGTAGATAGCCGATCGACCAATCCGTGAGCGGGTCGCGCGGCGTGCGGGTGAGTGCCGCGAGTTCGGCGTGCGGCGCATTCCCATGCGTCTCATGAAGAGAGGCGATGATGTTGAGATAGGTCGCGGTCGTGCGCAGCTTGGCGGTCGAGCCTAGGATCAGTTTCGCGCCGGTATTGAGGTTGAAGGGTTTGTCGAGGCTGTCGGCGTGGATACGCAAGGCATGGTGATCTTTCCCGCGTTCATAGAGGACGACGCTATAAGCGACCTTGGCCGGGTCGGCCGTCGGGCTCAGCAGGTTGTGCCCGACCATTCCGAGAGTCTTGACGTATTGGCGCTCGTTGAGACGTCCGAGGACGCGTGTGACCGCGGCCTGGGCCGTGCGATCGATGGTGGACCCCACGGTCATATCCAAGCGATCGAGGGTATAGAGGCCCGGCAGGCGTAAGGCGTTCAGGAGTTCGGTGCGCACGAGATCGGCGGCCTTACGTTCTGTGAACGAGACGGGCAGGGGCGCGGGCGCCTTGTCGCTAAAAGCGAGTTTGGCGGCGCGTGCGGATTCGTACAGATTCGGATCGATATGGCCGGCGTTTTTCAAAGCGCCGAGATAATGATCGGCCAGCATTTCGAGCGCCGTAGGGTCGCCGGCGAGATAGTGGGCCGGGCGGCGCTGCGCCAGCAGGAGCCCGAGCACCTGCTTATAGACTTCGGCTTTCCGGGACAGCGCCGCCGCGTTTTTAGGCGCGCTCGTCAGAACGCGGTTCGCCTCACTGAAATCGGTACCGAACCAAACGGCGAGGCCGTCCGCGATGCCGATGATCTCGCCATAGCCAGGGCGCGATCCGAGCGGCGTGGCGTTCAGGTAAGTCACGAGAATGCGTTGGCGCGCAGCCAGCGTATCGGGCCCATCCATGTAGGCGCGCAGACTCGCGGACAGCATCTGCTTGAGTTTTTCCCCGGCGTCGTCGGTGCGCCCGCCGGGGGAGTGACGAAACTTCTCGATCTGCGTGGCGAGTGTGCTGGCGCCGCCGCGCACCGGCACGACATCAGACATCCCCGGCACGCGCGCGACGGCCGCGCCGGCGAACCGTTGCCAGGCGACGGCGGGGTTGCGCCGGTTGTGGCGTTCATCCAGCAGATGGCGGTCCTCGATGAATAACAGCGTATTCGCCACCAGCGGCGGCACCGTGCGGAATTCCGTATATGTCCAGCGCGGAAACGACTTCGCGAAGATCGGTTGTCCGGTCTGGTCGAGGACCGAAAGCCCGGTCTGATTTTTCTCGCGGTAGATCGCATAGCCGTTGGACGACGCGAACACGCGCATCCGCTCGGACGGCGCCGCTTGATGATCGACGGCGAATCCCTTCGCGGTCAGGCGCTTCACGAACGAGGGAATGCCGGTATAGCCGAGGCGTTCGTCATAAGGTCCGTTTGTCGGAAACTGGGCGTCGTCCGCCGGTCCAGGTTGGACGGCGAAAGCCATGTCGCGCGCCCACTGAGTCAGGATCCCCGCCTGGATGTAGGATGCGCGGCCCTCGAACAACGCGATACCGACGCTCGTGGCGACCACGGCGCCCAAAACACCCCATCGAAGAACGCGTACCTTGAAAGGCGCCCGGGACAACATGACGGCTACGGTCCTGTCGCGCGGCCTCCAAGGTGCGCCGGTCGCACGCAAAAGGGGAGGCACGCGAGCTGTTCATGTTGAAAGACGCGGCTTATGGCGGGTTTGTTCCGGTTTTCGCGCTATTCAGGCGCGCGGTGTGATTCCGGCAACGGTCTGTGAAAAATCGCGGGCCGGGCGCGCAACTTTGACGTCGCGGCGGCGTTCTAGCCGCCCTTCGCGAGGGCTGTTCTTCCCCGCCTAGACTTCCGCCCACTCGCGGAGAAGATTGTGATAGATGCCGGTCAGCGAAATCACCGACGGATTGGTGGCCGTGGTCTCGGCGGTCAATCGTTGAATGGCGACATCCATGTCGTAGAGCATCGCCCGGTGGGTATTGTCCCGCACCATGCTTTGCAGCCAGAAGAAAGATGAAACCCGAGCTCCCCGCGTCACGGGCGTGACCTGATGAAGGCTCGTGGAGGGATACAGGATCATATGTCCAGCCGGCAGCTTCACCGTCTTGGAACCGTAGGTGTCCTCGACGACCAATTCGCCGCCGTCGTAGTCCTCCGGAGGCGTCAGGAACAGCGTGCAGGAGAGATCGGTACGAATACGCGGACCGTTGGGGAGAGACCGGATCGCGCCGTCGATATGTGTCCCGAACGTTTGGCCGCCTTCGTATCGGTTAAACATGGGGGGTATCACGCGCAGAGGCAGCGCCGCCGACATGAAAAGCGTATTGGCGGCGAGCGCGGTGTTTATCATTTCGCCGACCTGCCGGCCGGCGGGGCTTCCCGGAGGAAGCTGCACGTTGTGTTTCACATGCGCGCCCTGGTGTCCGGCCGTGACGCGGCCGTCGACCCATTCCGCGACGTCGAGAATCCGGCGCGCGTCGGCCACCTGGGCGGCGGTCAGGACATCGGGAATGGCAAGAAGCATGCGGGCAGATCCAAGTGCGAAACAATACTGCGATCATAACGAGAATGATTCGCAGATGTCGCCGAGTTTTTCGGCGCGCGCTTGGAAAAGGCGGTTGCTCTAGAAGTCGAAGAGTTCGCCCAGGAAGGACTCGCGCTTCTTATACTTATAATGGGGCTTGTGTCCGTACCCTTGGTGGTAGCCGGACGGCGGCGCTTGTTGATAGGCGGGTTGCAGCGGCGGCGGGGCCTGCTGGGGCTGCGCTTGCGGTTGCGCGCCGGCGGCGCGGTCGATGATCTTGTCCAACTCGCCGCGGTCCAGCCATACCCCGCGGCACTTCGGACAATAATCGATTTCGACGCCGCTGCGGTCTGTCATCACCAGCGTTTCGTTGTCGACGGGGCATTTCATGTAGGCAATCTCCATAACCTGAAGATGAAGCCTCACATAAGGAGGTGGGTCCGACAACCGTTCGCGGGTAACAGGAGCGTGACGACGCGCAACGAAGTCGCGTCGTTCAGGTGTTGCCGCCGGCGAAGAACCGCACGGCTTCTTCCGCGGCGCGAACCAGGGCGCGCGCCTTGTTGTTGCTTTCCTGGAACTCGGCTTCCGGGTCGCTGTCGGCGACAACCCCGCCGCCGGCCTGGATGACGATCTCGCCGTCCTTCACCAGCGCGGTGCGAAGCGCGATGCAGGTATCCATCTCGCCGCTGGCGGAAAGATAGCCGATGGCTCCGCCGTAAAAGCCGCGGCGTTCGCCTTCGAGTTCGTCGATGATTTCCATGGCGCGGATTTTCGGAGCGCCCGACACGGTGCCCGCCGGAAAGCCGGCCATCAGGGCGTCCATCGCGTCAAAGCGCGGATCGATCTCGCCCTCGACGTTCGAGACGATGTGCATCACATGGGAGTAGTTCTCGATCACCATTTGCTCGGTCACGCGCACGGAGCCGCTTTTACACACACGACCGACGTCGTTACGCCCAAGATCGAGCAGCATCAGGTGTTCGGCAAGTTCCTTCGGATCGGAAAGGAGATCGCGCGCCAACGCTTCATCCTCGGCCTTTGTCTTCCCGCGCGGACGCGTCCCGGCGATGGGCCTGATGGTGACCACGCCGTCGCGCAACCTGACCAGGATCTCGGGGCTCGAGCCGACGACCGCGAAACCGTCGAGATTGAGATGGAACAGGAACGGCGAGGGGTTCAGTCGACGCAATGACCTGTACAGCGCGAAGGATGGCAGTGCGAAGGGCAGTCTGAATCGCTGCGAGGGGACGACCTGGAAGATATCGCCCGCGCGAATGTACTCTTTCGCCTTCTCCACCATCCGGTGGTAGCCCTCGCGTCCGATATTCGAGACCGGCGTATCGAAACGCGGCGCGGAGCTTGGGACTGTGTGCGGCACCGCGGCGCCAAGGCGCGCGATGACGCTTTGAATGCGCTTCGCGGCGGTTTCATAGGCTTGCGCCGGACTGACGTTTTCCCGGGGATAGACGGGCGCGACCACGGTCATGACGTCGTCGACATTGTCGAAGATGACGTTGATGGTCGGGCGCATGAACATCCCATCCGGAATCCCCAGCGTATCGGGGTTCTTGCAAGGGATGTTCTCGACAAGGCGAATGGTGTCGTAACCCATGTAGCCCATAAGCCCGGCGGAGTTCGGGGGCAAATGGGCCGGCAGGTCGATTCGGGATTCCTTCAAGAGCGCGCGGAGCGAGGCCAGCGCCGGCTGAGGTTCAGGGGTATAACGAAGGGCGCCTTCGCCGATATCGCGGCAGATTTCCGCCGCCGCGCCGTTGCAGCGCCACACGACGTCCGGATCAAGCGCGATGAACGAGTAGCGCCCGCGGGTCGTGCCGCCTGTCACCGACTCTAGAAGCGCGGTGAATCGCCGCTCCTGGCCCAGCTTGAGCATCACGGAAACGGGCGTATCGATGTCCGCGGCGAGTTCGGTCCATACGACTTGCGCTTTACCGGCCGCGTAGACGTCGTCGAATTGTGGGCGGCCGGGCGCGATATCCATCGTGAAGGCTTTCGGGCGGCCGCCTTAGCGGGTGGTCTTGACCATCTGGTCGACGACGGTGTTGTTCACTTCCACCGGATAGCGCGTCGCGAACGTGGCGTTCATCTGCTCCATCATGTCGGTTGTGACGCCATCGCGCACGGACGCGACGAGCTGGTTGCGCGCCGCGGCAAGCGCCCCGGTGGGCTGCGGGGTCGTGACGTCCTTGAGGCGCACGATCACGATGCCGTCGGTGGCGTCGGCGGTGAAGACTTCGCCCGGCTTCGCGGCGAACAGCTTGCCCAGCATCTGCGCGCTCAACCGGCCCGTATCGATCAAATGCTGCCGGTCGAGCGGTTGGCCGAAACGCGTGACGGGGCTGATGAATCCGTAGCTGACCTTACCGTCCTTGGTTTCGAGCGAGGCGAGGGCGGTTGATGCGCCGATCTCCGCCGCGATCTTGTCGGCGATGGCGCGTGCTTCCGCATTCACCTTGTCGCGCTGCCAGATCGCCGTGACGTCGGCGCGCACGCTTTCAAGCGGTTTTGGTGCGGGCGGCGTGATGCTTTCGACCTTCACGACATAATAGCCATCGCGGCCCGGCAGGTCGCGCAGGCCGCTGTCGCCGCCCTGCGGCAACGAGAAGGCGCTGCTGAGAAGACCCGCTTGGTCATAGAGGCCGGGAACGTCGGCGCCGTTCGGATCCTTGCCCGACTGGTCGATGCTCTCGATTTCGAGAATGGAAACGCCGAGGTTGGTCGCGATGTCCGCCATCGGGGTGCCGGCGGCGAGGGCATCTTGAAGGTCGGTCGACGCCCGATAGACCGCGTCGAGTCCGCGTTCCTCCGCCAGCGTCTGCCGGATTGCGGTCTTGGACTCCTCATAAGGCGTGACGTGTTCGGGCGTCACCGCCGTTGAGACGAAGATGTGCCAGCCCAGATCCGACTGGATCGGGGCGCTCAGTTCGTTGACCGGAAGTTCGAAGGCCGGCCCCATGCTCTTACCGATGATGGACTCGCGGCCGTGTTCGCCAAGATCGATCGGCGCCGCGAGACCCGCTTTCGTGGCCAGGGCGGCGAGCGTATCGCCGGGCGCGGCCATGGCGCGTACTTTCTCGGCCTCTTCCTTCGTGTCGAAGACAAGCTGCGAGACCTGACGCTTCGCCGGCGTCCGGTAGCGGGCGGCGTTCTGGTCGTAATAGGTCTTCACTTCCTCTTCCGCGAAGGATTCAGGTTTCGCAAGGTCGGTGGCCCGCAGGGCGATAGCCGAGAGTTTGCGGTATTCCGGTTGCATGAAGGTCGCGGTGTTCTGGTCGTAGATGGTTTTGAGATCCGCGTCGCTGGGCTTTTCCGTAATCGTGACGGACTTCGCGCTCACAAGCAGCGTGTCGGCGGACCGGCCCTCGTTGCGATAGGTGAACAGGCTGTTGACGAGATAGCCCGGAGCGCCGCCACCCAGCGCGATCGGCTGGAGCAGGGCGCGCTGGCTGAGATCGCCGCGCATCAAATCGAGGAACGCGGATTCCGTCAGGGTGTTGTCGGCGAGAACCTGATTGAAGACCATTTGGCTGAAATTGCCGGTTTCGTCCTGGAACGCATCCAGATTGCGGATCGCGGCGCGCAGTTGGTCGTCGGTGACCAGGATGCCGGCGTCCTCGGCGGCGGCTTCCATCATCGATGTGCGGGTGATTTCCTGGATCATGGTGTCCATGACCGAGCGGCGGAGCATCTCGCTGTCGGGCAATTGATTGCCGACGGATTCCTTGAAGCTGCGATAGCGCTGATCGTAGCGGCGCTGAAATTCAACGACGTTGATTTCCCGCTCACCGACTTTAATCGCGATGTTGGGGTCGAGGCCCCCGGTGCCGATGAAGTCGCCGATCCCGAAAACACCGAAGCTGATGATCAACGCGCCCAGCAAAGCCTTAACGAGGTAGCTTTCTTTGACGAGTCTGCGGAGTGTTTCGAACATGGCCGGCCTGACTTAAAGAGTGTGATGCCGCGACGGGCGGCAAAGTGGGCGCATCATAGGTTGCGAGGGGTGGTGGAGCAAGCACGCCGCGCAGTCGAATTTTCCAATGAATATGATGAGTTAGAGAGATTGCGCCGCCGCGCCAGCCGGGTTACCAAGCTTCGCAACGGAGGTGCCCCATGGCCTATTTGATCGCCGGCAACTGGAAGATGAACGGATCGCCGGCCTCGGCAGACGCCTTGAGCGCGGAACTGGCCGCGCGCCTGCGGACCGCCGCCAGCCCGGCGCCGGAGATCGCCTTGTGCCCGCCGGGTCCGTTGATTCCGGCGGTCGTGGCGGTCGCCAAAGGGACGGGGATCACCGTCGGCGGTCAGGATTGTCATGCGAAAGAGAAGGGGGCCCATACCGGCGACGTCAGCGCCGGGCTCCTCGCGGCCCTCGGCTGCAAGTATGTGATCGTGGGGCACTCTGAACGCCGCGCCGACCATGGCGAAAGCGACGCAGCCGTGAAAGCGAAGGCCGAGGCCGCCTTGAGCGCGGGCCTCATCCCCATCGTCTGCGTCGGCGAGACGGAAGCGCAGCGCGAGAAGGGGGAAACCTCAAGCGTTATCGCGTCTCAGGTCCAAGGCTCGCTTCCGGCGGGCGCCACCGCGACCAACACCGTGATCGCCTACGAGCCGGTGTGGGCTATCGGCACCGGTAAGACGGCGACCACCGCCGACATCGCGGCCGTACATGCTCAGATTGTCGCCTTGTTCGCCACGAAGACGGGTAACGCCACCGGCTTGAAAATCCTTTACGGCGGCTCTGTGAAGGCCGCCAATGCAAAGGAAATCCTGGCCACCGCAAACGTGACCGGGGCGCTGGTCGGCGGGGCGAGCCTGGACGCCGCGGAATTCTGGCGGATCGTCGAAAGTTGCCCGGTTCGGGGTTAATGGTTAGGGAATCCCTAGATTGTTGAAAAACAAGGCCGATCCGGGAATTCCCTAGCTTTCCGGCCGCCCGCGCCTTATGTGAGTGGCGACTGGCGTTTACGGCCCGAACAGACTACAAGACGCCTGCTTTTGATTCCCGAGGATTCATGACCACCGTCGTTCTTGCGCTCCACCTGCTCATCACCATCGTTCTTATCTTTGTCATTCTCTTGCAGAAGACCGAAGGGAACGCGGCCGGTGGCGGCTTTGGCGGCGGCGCTTCATTGAGTTCGATGATGCAGCCGCGCGCGCGCCCTAACGCGCTTACCCGCGCGACCTCGATCCTCGGCATCGCTTTCTTCGGCACGAGCATCGGCCTTGCGCTCCTGGCACAAGACCGCGCGCCGCAGACATCGATTCTCGCGCCGGCCACCAGCGGCGGCGCGCCTGTGCCCAGCGTCATGGACAGCGTCATCGAAACGCCGCCCGCGGTGCCGAACGCCGATGCGCCGGCGACGACCGCGCCGGCGGCCTCCGCACCGGCGGCGCCCGCGGTCCCCGCGGTCCCGAACTAACGTCATGGCGGTGCCGGGGAACGCTCCGCACCGCCGCCCTCACCACCCGTCCCACCTTCGTCGACGCGCGGGCTTGTCGCGCGCGCAACTTGAGTTACATTAGCCGCCCATGACGCGTTTTATCTTTATCACCGGCGGCGTGGTCTCCTCCCTTGGCAAAGGTCTGTGCTCAGCATCCCTCGGGGCGCTGTTGCAGGCGCGTGGCTACAAGGTGCGACTGCGCAAGCTCGATCCGTATCTGAACGTCGATCCGGGCACGATGAGCCCGTATCAGCACGGCGAAGTCTATGTCACCGACGACGGCGCGGAGACCGATCTCGATCTCGGTCACTACGAACGTTTTACGGGCGTCGCGTCGCGTCAGTCCGACAGCGTGACGACGGGGCGCATCTATTCAAACGTCATCGCCAAGGAACGCCGGGGCGACTATCTGGGCGGAACCGTGCAGGTCATTCCGCACGTCACCGACGCCATCAAGGAATTCATACAGTCCGACATCAACGGCGAAGATTTCATCCTGTGTGAAATCGGCGGCACTGTCGGGGACATCGAAAGCCTGCCGTTTCTCGAGGCGATCCGTCAGTTGGGCAATGAACTCGGCGACGAACGCACGCTGTTCATGCACTTGACGCTGATCCCCTTCATTTCGGCGGCCGGCGAACTCAAGACCAAGCCGACGCAGCATTCCGTGAAGGAACTGCTCGGTCTCGGGATCCAGCCCGACATCCTCATGTGCCGTATCGACCGGCCGCTGCCGGCCTCGGAGCGCCGCAAGATCGCGTTGTTCTGCAACGTGCGCGAAGAGAAGGTGATCCCGGCGATGGATGTGGACACCATCTATCAGGTGCCGATCTCCTATCACGAGGAGGGTCTTGACCGCGAAGTGCTGAAGCACTTCAAGCTGCCGGTCGACAACGAACCGGATCTGCAACGCTGGCACGATATCGTCGAACGCGTGCGCCGTCCGGAAGGCGAAGTGACCATCGCCATCGTCGGCAAGTACATTCAGTTGAAGGATGCCTACAAGTCGCTGTCGGAAGCCCTTGAGCACGGCGGCATCGCGAACAACGTCCATGTGAAACTGGACTGGATCGATTCCGAGATTTTCGAGCGCGAGGACGCGGTCAACCACCTCGAGCATGTGCACGGCATCCTCGTTCCGGGCGGCTTCGGCGAGCGCGGCGCGGAAGGCAAAATCCAGGCCGTGAAGTTCGCGCGCGAGCGCAAGCTGCCCTATTTCGGAATCTGCTTCGGCATGCAGATGGCCGTGATCGAGGCCGCGCGCAACATCGTCGGCCTCGAAGGCGCGAGTTCGACCGAGTTCGGCCCGGCAAAGCACGCCGTGGTGGGTCTGATGACCGAATGGGTCAAGGGCAACGAAGTCCAAAGACGCAACGAAAGGGGCGATAAGGGGGGCACCATGCGCCTCGGCGCCTATCCGTGCGCCCTGAAGCCCGGGACCCGGGTGGAAGAGGTTTATGGCGCCCGTACCATCGAGGAGCGCCACCGCCACCGCTACGAAGTCAATATCAACTATAAAAAGCAGTTGGAGGACGCCGGTTTGGTGTTCTGCGGGATGTCCCCCGACGGTGTTCTACCCGAGATGGTGGAGTACCCGGACCATCCGTGGTTTGTTGGCGTTCAGTTCCATCCTGAGTTAAAGTCGAAGCCGCACGACCCCCACCCGCTCTTCACATCCTTCGTGGCGGCGGCCGTGCATCAGAGCCGACTGGTTTAGGGCAGGTCATCAGGGAAGGCGGTACTATGCGAAAGTTCACATTGGTTGCCGCGTTCCTCGCTTTCGCGCCCTTTGCGACACCGCTCGCCGTACACGCCGCTCCCCTCGACGACGCCTACTTCGCCCTTCGGAAGGGGGACTATCAAAACGCCCTCGTGCTCGTGATGCCTTACGCGGAGAACGGCGTGCCGTTCGCCCAGTATGTCGTGGGCGCCATCATGGACGGCGGGTTCGGCAATCCCGATCACAAGCCCGAAGAGGCCGTGAAGTGGTATTTGCGCGCGGCCGAAAAGGGGCACCCCGAGGCGCAGACGGCGCTGGCGCGGAACTACGAGAACGGCCGCGGCACCATGCAGGACTTCGTCCAGGCGCGCCGCTGGTACATGGCGGCCACCGAACAGGACATCCGTGAGGCGAGCTACGGCCTCGCTGTGCTTGAATCGCGCGGTCTCGGCGGCCCGAAGGACGCGGGCCTTGCGGCAAACCATTCCCGCCGCGCCGCCGAGCAAGGACATATCGGCGCGCAGGTGTTCCTGGCGCATCTCTTGAGTGCGGGCGAGGATATCGCGCCAGATCATGTCGAAGCCGTGAAGTGGTTCCGCGAGGCCGCTCAAAGCGGTCATCCGGAGGGCCAGGTGGGCCTCGGCATGGCTTACCGCGACGGCGCCGGCGTCGAAGCCGACATCGTGATTGCCTACGTGTGGCTGTCCATCGCGGCGAAAAACCCGCAGCTCGACATTGTCGACGTGCGCGCCCGCCAGCACATCACGGCGGATGTGGAGCGTATGGGGAAAAGCTTCCCCGAGACGGTGCGCGCCCGGGCCGACATCCTTGTCGCCAAGTGGACGGCGAAGCGCGGCTAAGCGCCCGCGACCCTCACGTCCGTTTTCACCGAATTGCTGATGAAGCACATTTTGTGCGCGGCGTGGTGGAGGTCTTCCTCCTCCGCCGCTGTGGGGCGCTTGTCGCCGGTATAGGTGATCTTGGGGTTGAGCGTCACGTCCGAGATCCACAGCGCGCCTTCGGCGTTCTTGGCGAGATGGCCGACCGCTTCATCGACATAGTGTTCGATGGTGAAGCCCTTGCGGCGGGCGAGGTCGAGGAAGGTGAGCATGTGGCAGCTTGAAAGCGCGGCCACGAAAGCCTCCTCGGGATCTACGCCCGCGGGATTGGACATGGGCACGGGCACGACGGACGGGGACGCCGAGGCCAGCACGCGCTCGCCGCCGTCGAAGGTCCACGTATGTTCGCGTGAGTAGCGGCCTTTCAGGAAGTCGGGGCTGGGTTTGCGCCACTCGACGGTGGCCTTGTGCTCGGACATCGGAAGATCCTTTCGCTCACGTAAGGTGGGGCGTTGGAGATTTGAGTATAACAATCCCGTCCGACAATCGGCCTACGGGCATGGCGGCCTTGCATTTAACGCACTATATTCCCGGACCATGAGCACAAAATCAGTCACCGTCGGCAATATCACCATCAGCAACGCCAGCCCGCTCGCGATCATCGCCGGGCCTTGCCAGATGGAGAGCCGCGCCCATGCGCTGGAAGTCGCCGGCGCCCTTAAAGAGATCGCCGCCAAGGCCGGTCTCGGCCTCATCTATAAAAGCTCGTTCGACAAGGCGAACCGCACCAGTGTCAGCGGCCGCCGTGGCATCGGCCTCAAAGACGCATTGCCGGTCTTCGCCGAGATCAAGGAAAAGCTCGGCCTGCCGACGCTTACCGATATTCACGAGATCGAGCACTGTCAGCCGGTGGCCGAGGTGGTCGATGTGATGCAGATCCCGGCGTTCCTGTGCCGTCAGACGGACCTTCTGCTGGCCGCGGGCCAGACCAAGGCGGTCATCAACGTGAAGAAGGGCCAGTTCCTGGCGCCGTGGGACATGGCCAATGTGGTGAAGAAGGTTGAGTCCACGGGGAACGAGCGCATCCTGGTGACGGAGCGTGGCGTGTCCTTCGGCTACAACACACTCGTCGCCGACATGCGCAGCCTGCCCATCATGGCCAAGACCGGTTACCCCGTGGTGATGGACGCCACCCACGCCGTGCAGCAGCCGGGCGGGCAGGGAACCAGTTCCGGTGGCGACCGGGCGTTCGCGCCCGTGATCGCGCGCGCTGCCGTTTCGGTCGGCGTCGCGGCGGTGTTCATGGAAACCCATCCGGACCCGGACCATGCGCCGTCCGATGGGCCGAACATGATCTATCTCAAGGATATGCCTGGGATTTTGGCCACTCTGAAGGCCTTCGATCAGGTGGCGAAAGCCAACCCGGTCGCGGTCTAGCGGATACGTCCGGGTTACGCGCCGTCGCTTGAAAATTTTCCGCCGCTACGCCACTTAAGCCGCCTCGGGCCCATTCTGATCGGAACTCCCATGTCTGACCGCCAACAGTTGCGTCCCTTGCCGGCGCTGATCTTCGCCTCGCGCTGGCTGCAGGTGCCGTTGTACCTGGGGCTCATCGTCGCTCAGGGCGTCTATGTCATGCTGTTTATCAAGGAACTGTGGCATCTGGTGACGCACGCCACCACCTTCGGCGAAATGCAGATCATGCTGGTCGTGCTGGGTCTGATCGACGTGGTGATGATCTCGAACCTGCTCATCATGGTGATCGTCGGCGGCTACGAGACTTTTGTTTCGCGGCTGAAGCTCGGCGGACATCCGGACCAGCCCGAGTGGCTGAGCCAAGTGAACGCCAGTGTGCTGAAGATCAAGCTGGCGATGGCGATCATCGGAATTTCGTCCATCCACCTTCTGCGGACGTTTATCGAGGCCGGCGGCCTTGGCAGCCCGAGCGCGGCGTTCACGGAAACCGGCGTGATGTGGCAGACCATCATCCACTGTGTGTTCATTCTGTCCGCGGTAGGCATCGCCTACGTCGAAAAGCTGTCGCACTCCTCGGACCACTAAGGGTCTCATGACCGACGCCTTCGCCGACAACAGCGCACAAGGCCGGTTTGAACTCACCGAAGGCGGACATGTCGCGTATGCGTCCTATCGGATCGCGGACGGCCGGATGCTGATCCCTTACGTCGAGGCCGCCGTCCCCTTGCGCGGCACCGGCGCGGCGGGGCGGCTCATGGAACGGGTCGCCGGGCAGGCGCGCGCCAGGGGGCTGAAAGTCGTGCCTCTTTGCGGTTATGCGACGTCCTGGTTCCGGCGCCACCCCGAATACGGCGACCTTCTGGACTAGGCCGCCCGCCGGCTTGACCTGCCACCTTGACCAGGGGGCGCTTTTCCCGCATCAACCGGCCATCTTTCGCCACAGAGGATGCCGTCATGAGCGCCATTGTCGAGATCGTCGGCCGGGAAATCCTGGACTCCCGCGGAAACCCCACCGTTGAAGTGGATGTGACCCTTGAAAGCGGTGCTTTCGGCCGCGCGGCTGTCCCGTCGGGCGCCTCGACCGGGGCGCACGAAGCCGCCGAATTGCGCGACGGCGACAAGACCCGCTACGGCGGCAAGGGCGTCCGCAAGGCGGTGGACGCGGTGAACGGCGAATTGTTCGCCGCCATCGGCGGCCTGGACGCCAATGACCAGGTCCATATCGACCGCACGATGATCGGCCTGGACGGCACGCCGAACAAGAAGCGCCTCGGCGCGAACGCCATCCTTGGGGTCTCGCTGGCGGTCGCGAAGGCCGCCGCCATGGACGCGGGTCTGCCCCTGTACCGCTACATCGGCGGCGCGGGCGCTCACCTTCTGCCGGTGCCCATGATGAACATCGTGAACGGCGGGGCCCACGCCGACAATCCGATCGATATCCAGGAATTCATGGTCATGCCGGTGAGCGCGCCCACAGGCGCGGACGCCATCCGCATGGGGGCTGAAATCTTCCAGGCGCTGAAGAAGCAACTGAAGGATGCCGGTCATAACACCAACGTCGGCGACGAAGGCGGTTTCGCCCCGAATCTCGCCAGCGCCGACGCGGCGTTGGCCTTCATTATGAAAGCGATCGAGGCCGCCGGTTATAAGCCCGGCAGCGATGTGGTCCTGGCCTTGGATTCCGCTTCAACCGAATTCTTCAAAGATGGTCGCTATGTCATGGAAGGTGAAGGAAAAACCCTCGACGCCGCCGGCATGGTGAAGTTCTACGAGGACCTCGTGAAGCGCTACCCCATCGTCTCCATCGAGGACGGCATGGCCGAAGACGATTTCGAGGGGTGGGCGGCGCTCACCAAGGCTATCGGCGCGAAGGTGCAGTTGGTCGGCGACGACCTGTTCGTCACCAACCCGGCGCGGCTGTCGGACGGTATCGACAAGGGGCTCGCGAACTCCATCCTCGTGAAGGTGAACCAGATCGGCACGCTGACGGAAACCCTGGCGGCGGTCGAGATGGCCCACAAGGCCGGCTACACCGCCGTCCTGTCGCACCGCTCGGGCGAAACCGAGGATGCGACCATCGCGGACATCGCCGTGGCGACCAACTGCGGTCAGATCAAGACGGGCTCGCTGTCGCGCTCGGACCGCCTGGCCAAGTACAACCAACTCATCCGGATCGAGCAGGAGCTTGGGCCGGCGGCGGTGTACGGCGGCGCGGCGTTCAAGAAGAAGCGCGGGATCGGCCGCTAAGGCCGGGCGGCCGCGTCTTCGGCGGCCGTTATCTCGTACCAGGCGCAAAGTTCGTCCCGGCCGCGGGCCGGGGCGTGGATCATCCGTTCGTCCACGAAGCGCATGCCGCAGCCTTTCAGGACGGCAAGGGACGCCGCGTTCGCCACTTGCGCGCCCGCGGCGATGATCGCGACATCCAGGATCCTGAAGCCCGCGCGTAAAACGGCGGGCGCGGCCTCGCGCATGTAGCCTTGGCCGTGAGACGGCGCGCCAAGCCAATATCCAAAAAGGCCCTGACGTCCGTCTTCCTGTGAACGATTGACCGCGGCCCAGCCGATGGCGTCGTCCCCGGCGCGGTGCGCGATTACCAGCGGCACGGCGTGGCCTTTCGCCGCGGTGTTCCGGGCTTTGGCAATGCGGTCCCGTGCGGCGTCGATCGGGAGAGGTGAGGGCCAACTGGCGACCCAATTGCTGATGGCCGGCGTCATGAGGGACGAGAGCGCGGCGGCGTCGCGATCCTCGACGCAGCGCAGTCGCAAGCGCGGGGTTTCGATCGCGGGAAAGATGTGATCCATCGAAAACTCGTTCGCATCGAATCTGTGTGAGTCAAATTTGCCACATTGACCGCGTGACTCGGGCGTGATTCGATTCACCTTGCATGATCGCACGCAAGGACGCCCGCTATAAAGTTCGACAGATCCTGGCCCCGCTCGCGGGGGCCGCGCTGATCGGCTATTTCATTTATCACGCTGTGCAGGGCGACCGCGGCTTGGTGGCGTGGTGGAACCTGCGCTACGAGATCGAAAAGGCGGATTACGAACTCGCCGAAGTCACCGCGCAGAAAAAAATCCTGGAGCATCGGGTGGGCCTGCTTCGCCCCGAAAGCCTGGATCGCGACATGCTCGAAGAGCGCGCCCGCGCGATGCTGGGCGTCGTGCATGCCGATGATCTGATTGTGCCGATCCCCGACGCGGATCCCATTTCCGGCCGATAATAAATATCTTGCTATTTTAATGACGCCTGCGATTCGGGCTGAAACATAGTAAGCATTGTTATGTGCAAAAAATGTGCGCAATAAAATTGCCGCAGCGTCTTTTGATGCGTAATTAAAGTTTTGCCGCAGCGCGAGATTTGCGTGGCAACAACCACTTAGCCTCATTTCCGCTTGGCCCGCCGCGCGGCGGACTGGCAGACTTCAAAGGCTCTTGATGGGGAAGGGCGGCGACGGTGCCGTCATCGAAACGGCGCCGCGCGGGATGTGCGTTTAACGGGAGAAGATACCATGGCGATAAAGAAGCCGGCGTCCAAGGGCGCCACCGAGAAACCGTCGGCGGACATGCTGATGCGATTTTACCGGGAAATGCTTCTGATTCGCCGGTTCGAGGAACGCGCCGGCCAGCTTTACGGAATGGGTTTGATCGGGGGCTTCTGCCACCTCTATATCGGCCAGGAGGCCGTGGTGGTCGGCCTTCAGTCGGTGTGCAACCCGGGCGATTCCATCATCACCAGTTATCGCGATCACGGCCATATGCTTGCGTGCGGCATGGACCCCAAGGGCGTCATGGCCGAGCTGACGGGCCGCAAGGACGGGTACTCCAAGGGTAAGGGCGGCTCGATGCACATGTTCAGCCGCGAAAAAGGATTCTATGGCGGACACGGCATCGTCGGCGCGCAGGTTCCCATCGGCGCGGGCCTTGCTTTCGCCCACCAATACAAAGGCGATGGCGGTCTCGCGATGGCTTACATGGGCGACGGCGCCTTCAACCAGGGCCAGGTTTACGAGACCTTCAACATGGCGTCCCTGTGGAAGCTGCCTGTCCTTTTCATCGTTGAGAACAATAAGTACGGCATGGGTACGTCGGTCGAACGCTCCACGGCGGGTGGCGATCTCGCGGCGCGCGGCATTCCCTACAAGCTGAAGACCATGGTGGTCGACGGGATGGACGTGTTGGCCGTGCGTGAAGCCGGTCTTGAAGCGGCCGAATACATCCGCGCGGGCAACGGCCCGGTGTTGATGGAAGCCAAGACCTATCGCTATCGCGGACACTCCATGTCGGATCCGGCGAAGTACCGGACGAAGGAAGAGCTGGAAAAGATGCGCGCCGAGCATGACCCGATCGACGGTCTGCGCGCGAAGCTGATCGCCATGAAGGCCGGCGACGAAGAGGCGTTCAAGGCCATCGACAAGGAGATCAAGGAGATCGTGCTCGAAGCCGCGGAATTCTCACAGACAAGCCCCGAGCCCGATCCGTCGGAACTCTGGACCGATGTGCTGGTCGCTTAAGGGGAGGGTGTAGAGATGTCCGTTCAAATTCTGATGCCCGCCCTGTCGCCCACGATGACCGAAGGCAAGCTCGCCAAGTGGCTTGTGAAGGAAGGCGACAAAGTCCAGACCGGTAAAGTCATCGCCGAGATCGAAACCGACAAAGCCACCATGGAAATGGAAGCCGTGGATGAAGGTGTCGTCGGTAAGATCCTCGTCGCCGAAGGCACCGAAGGGGTTGCGGTGAACGTGCCGATCGCGGTGCTGCTCGAAGACGGCGAAACCGTCGCATCGATCAAGGACGCGCCGGCGCAGACCGCGCCCGCTCCGGCGCAGGACGCCAAGGCGCCCGCGGCTCCGGCCGCGCCACCGCCGCCCGCTGCCGCCGCTCCGGCGCGTGAAGCCGAGATGGAAGGCGGCAAGATGCAGACCGTGCGTGAAGCTTTGCGCGACGCCATGGCGGAAGAGATGCGCGCCGACGACCGCGTGTTCCTCATGGGCGAGGAAGTCGCCGAGTACCAGGGCGCCTATAAAGTCAGCCAGGGTTTGTTGCAGGAGTTCGGCGCGCGCCGCGTGATCGATACCCCGATCACCGAACACGGCTTCGCCGGTATTGCGGTGGGCGCGGCGTTCGGCAACCTGAAACCGATCGTCGAGTTCATGACGTTCAACTTCGCCATGCAGGCGATGGATCACCTCATCAACTCCGCCGCCAAGACGCTCTATATGTCCGGCGGGCAGATGGGTAGCCCGATGGTGTTCCGCGGTCCGAACGGCGCGGCCGCGCGCGTCGGCGCGCAACACAGCCAGGATTTCGCAAGCTGGTACGCGCACATTCCGGGGCTCAAGGTGCTGGCGCCGTGGTCGGCGGCGGACGCGAAAGGCCTGCTCAAGGCCGCGATCCGCGATCCGAACCCGGTGATCTTCCTTGAGAACGAAATCCTCTACGGCCAGAGCTTCCCGGTTCCGGAGGGCGACGTCGTCACGCCGATCGGCGTTGCGAAGATCGAGCGTCCGGGCAAGGACATCACTTTGACCGCCTACTCGATCATGGTCGGCAAGGCCTTGAAGGCCGCCGAAAAGCTCGCTGAGGAAGGCATCGACGCGGAAGTCATCAACCTGCGCAGCATCCGGCCGCTGGACACCGCGACGATCGTCGAGTCCGTGAAGAAGACCAACCGTATCGTGAGTTGCGAGGAAGGTTGGGCCGTGTGCGGCATCGGTTCCGAAATCGCCGCCGTCGTCATGGAGCAGGCCTTCGACTATCTGGATGCGCCTGTCGGCCGCGTGTGCGCGAAGGACGTTCCGTTGCCGTATGCCGCGAACCTTGAATACATGGCGCTGCCGCAGGTGGAGGACATTGTCGCCGCCGCCAAAGCCGCGATGTACCGGTAAGGAGAGGGCGCGATGTCCACACAAATCCTGATGCCGGCGCTCTCGCCGACGATGACCGAGGGCAAGCTCGCCAAGTGGCTGAAGAAAGAAGGCGACAAGATCAAAAGCGGCGACGTGATCGCCGAAATCGAAACCGACAAGGCCACGATGGAAATGGAAGCCGTGGACGAAGGTGTCCTCGGCAAAATCCTGATCCCGGAAGGCACCGAGAAGGTTTCGGTGAACGAGCCGATCGCCGTGCTTTTGGAGGAAGGCGAGAAGATGGGCGCCGCGCCGCCGCCGAAGGCCGCCGCGCCTGCGCCTGCTCCGAAAGCGGAAGCGAAACCCGCGGCGGCTCCGGCCCCGCAAGCGGCTCCCGCGCCAAAAGCGGTTACCCCCGCCGCGGCGCCCGCGCCGAAAGCGGTGGCCGCGAAAGGCGAACGCATCTTCATCAGTCCGCTCGCACGACGCTTGGCCAAGGAGGCCGGGATTGATCCTGCCGATATCCCGGGCACGGGGCCGCGCGGTCGTATCATTCGCGTGGACGTCGAGCAGGCCATTGCCGGTGGGGTGAAGCGCAAGCCGGCCGCCGCCGCGAGCGGTTCTGGTACGCGCGACATCTTCGGTCAGCCGTACACGGCACAGCCGAACTCGGGCGTCCGCAAGACCATCGCCAAACGTCTGACGGAATCCAAGTCGACGATCCCGCACTTCTATCTGTCGCTGGACTGCCAGATCGACGAATTGCTGTCGCTGCGTAAGAAACTGAACGAACGCGCCGAAGGCGAGATGAAGCTGTCGGTGAACGATTTCGTCATCAAGGCCGTCGCCTTGGCATTGCGCAAAGTGCCGCAGGTCAATTCGAGTTGGACCGACGACGCCGTGCTTCTGTACGAGAACGTGGACATCTCTGTCGCTGTCGCCACGCCGAACGGCCTCATCACGCCGATTATCCGCAACGCCGACCAGAAGAGCGTCGCGCAAATCTCGGGCGAGATGCGCGACCTTGCCGCCCGCGCGAAGTCGAAGAAGTTGAAACTGGAGGAATTCCAGGGCGGCGGCTTCTCGATCTCGAACCTCGGCATGTTCGGCATTCGCGAGTTCCAGGCGATCATCAACCCGCCGCAGTCGGGCATCCTGGCTGTCGGTAAGGGCGAAGAGCGCGTCGTTGTAAAGAGCGGCCAGATGGTCGTCGCCAACGTCGTGACGTGTACCTTGTCGTGCGACCATCGCTCGGTCGACGGCGCGGTGGGCGCCGAGTTCATGCAGGCGTTCCAACGCATCATGGAAGACCCTTTGCGGATGCTGCTCTAATGGCCGAACAAACTTTCGATCTCATCGTCCTGGGCAGCGGCCCGGGCGGTTACACCGCGGCGATCCGTGCCGCTCAGCTTGGCATGAAGACGGCCATCGTCGAGCGCGAGTTGCTCGGCGGTATCTGTCTCAATTGGGGGTGCATCCCGACCAAGGCGCTTCTGCGCACGTCGGAAATCTATCATCTGATGCAGCACGCCAAGGACTACGGCCTGAAGGCGGACAACGTCTCGTTCGACCTGGAAGCGGTCGTGAAGCGTTCGCGCGGTGTGGCGAGCCAGCTTAATGGCGGCATCAAACACCTGATGAAGAAGAACAAGATCACGGTGTTCGAAGGCCACGGCAAACTCGCGGGGAAGGGCAAGCTTTCGGTGACGAAGGACAATAAGCCCGTCGCCGATCTCGCGGCCAAGCACATCATTCTCGCGACCGGCGCGCGCGCGCGCGAGTTGCCTGGCATGGAAGCCGACGGCAACCTGATCTGGTCCTATCGTCATGCGCTGGTGCCGACGGTATTTCCAAAGACTCTGCTCGTCATCGGTTCGGGCGCCATCGGCATCGAGTTCGCGAGCTTCTTCCAGACCCTCGGCAGTAAGGTCACCGTCGTCGAGGTGATGGACCGCATCCTGCCGGTGGAAGACGCGGAAGTGTCGGCCTTCGCGCACAAGCAGTTCGAAAAACAAGGCATGGTCATCAAGACCAAAGCCGCCGTGAAGGCCTTGAAGAAAGGTGCGAACGACGTCACGGCCACCATCGAGAAGGATGGCAAGACCGAGACGCTGACCGTCGACCGCGTGATTTCCGCCGTTGGCATCGTCGGCAACGTCGAGAACATCGGCCTCGAGAACACGAAGGTTAAAGTCGAGAAGACGCACGTCATCGCGGGCAAGTACTGCGAGACGGATGAGCCGGGCGTTTACGCCATCGGCGATCTCACCGGTCCGCCGTGGCTCGCTCATAAGGCCGGCCACGAGGCGGTGATCTGCGTCGAGAAGATCGCAGGGCTCCATCCGCACCCGTTGAACGTGCTCGGCATCCCGGGTTGCACCTACTGTCATCCACAGATCGCGAGCGTCGGCCTGACCGAAGCGGCGGCGAAGGCGAAGGGGCACGAGGTGAAAGTCGGGCGCTATCCGTTCATCGCGAACGGGAAGGCGATTGCCCTGGGCGACACCAACGGCTTCGTCAAAACCGTGTTCGACGCCAAGACCGGTGAACTTCTGGGCGCTCATATGATCGGCCCGGAAGTCACTGAAATGATTCAGGGCTATACGATCGCAAAGGGGCTGGAAACCACGGAAGCCGAGCTGATGCACACGGTATTTCCGCATCCCACCCTTTCCGAAATGATGCATGAGTCGGTGTTGGACGCGTACGGCCGGGCGATTAACTTCTAAGCCCAGCGAAAATGAAGGCTGTGTGCTAGACTGGCTCCCATGACCAACGTCAAACCCATCGCAGAGAACAAGCCGCGCCAGCCGAAACCGGCATGGTTGCGCGTGAAAGCGCCGGTGTCGCCGGCTTATCACGAGACCAAGACCCTGATGCGCGACCTCAAGTTGCACACCGTGTGCGAGGAGGCCGCGTGCCCCAATATCGGGGAATGTTGGGCGCAAAAGCACGCGACCATGATGATCCTGGGCGACATCTGCACCCGGGCGTGCGCCTTCTGCAACGTGAAGACCGGCAAGCCGGGCAAGGTCGACGCCGACGAGCCCGCCCATGTGGCCGAAGCGGTGCAAAGCCTCAATCTGCGCCACGTCGTATTGACGTCCGTGGATCGCGACGACCTGGAGGATGGCGGCGCCGATCATTGGGTCGCGGTGATCCAGGCCGTGCGCGCGGCCAATCCGAACACCACGATCGAAGTTCTGACGCCCGACTTCCGAAAGAAGCTGGGGTGTGTCGAGCGCGTCGCGGAGGCGCGTCCGGATGTGTACAACCACAATCTGGAAACCGTGCCACGGCTGTATCGCAAGATTCGCGCCAGCGCGCGCTACTACACCAGTCTGCGCCTGCTTGAGCGCGTGAAGGAAATCGTGCCCACGATGTTCACGAAGTCCGGCATCATGGTTGGGCTTGGCGAAACGAAGGAGGAGGTGCTGCAGGTCATGGACGACATGCGCGCCGCCAACGTGGACTTTCTTACCATCGGCCAATACCTGCAGCCGACGACGCGCCACGCCGCGGTCGACCGCTTTGTGACGCCGGATGAATTCGCCGAGTACGAACGCATCGCGCGCGCGAAGGGCTTCCTGATGGTCTCCGCGACGCCGCTGACACGTTCGTCGTATCACGCGGATTCCGATTTTGAACGCTTGCGCGAAGCACGCGAGAAAAGCCTCGCGCGCTAATCCTTCCGCGTATGCCGATCCACCGCGAAAAAAAGATACTCCCGTACACGCCGGAACAGATGTTCGCCCTGGTCGCGGACGTCGAGCGCTATCCGGAATTCCTGCCGTGGTGCGTCGCGTGCCGCATCCGCAAGAAGGAGACCCCAACGGCCTTCATCGCGGACCTGCAAGTGGGTTTCAAGATGGTGCGCGAGCAGTTCACCAGCCGGGTGTCCCTGGAGCCGACGAAGGCCATCACGGTGTCCTACCTGAACGGCCCGTTCGAGCACCTCACAAATGAATGGAAATTCGCGCCGGCGCCGGGCGGGGCTGAGGTGGATTTTTATCTCAGTTTCGAATTCCGCTCGCGATTGCTGCAAACGCTGATCGGCGTTCTGTTTGAAGAAGCGGTCCATCGCATGGTGTCGGCCTTCGAGACGCGGGCCGCGAAACTCTATCCGCCGGTTTCAAAGACGTAAGGAACTCGCCGCGCCCCGGTGCGTTCGCTCTTCAAAGGAATGGAGGGTTCATATGGCGCTGTGCGAGAAATGCGGCAACGATTACGCGAAGACCTTTGAGGTCGTCATGGCCGGAGAGAAGCACGTCTTCGATAGCTTTGAGTGCGCGATCGCGGCTCTCGCGCCATGCTGTAAGCATTGCGGGTGCCGGATTATCGGACATGGCGTTGAAGCGGGCGGGCAGTACTACTGCTGCGATCACTGCGCCAAGAGCCGGCACACCGCAATGACGAGCTAGAGATTATTTCTTGGCTGCGATGTCCTGATACGCTGAGCGTACGAGGCGGTCGGCAGGCACATCGCCTGCGGCGGCTTTCCACGTCAGCTTCATCGCAAGAATCTGGTCCTGCGTCTTTCCGGATTTGTGTTCGGCCTTGATGCGCTCATTGAACGCATGCAGGGCATCCCGATAAGTCTTCATGTCGGCTTTAGTGCTGATGGGGCCGTGTCCCGGAATTACCTTTGTACTGTCGTCGGCGAGTGAGAGGCCTACATCCATCGCCGCGATCATTCCCGCGACGGTGCCGCCCGAGCTGCGGTCCACGAACGGCGCTCCGGATCGATTGAAGACATCGCCCATATGCAGGACGTTCGCCTTTTCCCATTTGACGAGGGCATCACCATCCGTATGGGCCGCGCGCACGTGGACGACCTTCAACGTGTCATCATTCAGGTGAAGAGAGACGCCCTCGGCAAAGGTCACGACCGGCAGGGCGGCTTTAGGGGAGGCTGGGAACTTCAGATTCAGCTCTTCGATAAATCCCTCAGCCGACATGCGGCGGCGGACGTTATCATGCGCCACGATAACAGAGCCCTCTTTCCCAAGGTTCTCGTTCCCGCCGCTATGATCGAAGTGCCAATGGGTGTTCAAGACGAAGCGGACTGGTTTCGGATCCAGGGCTTTCGTCGCTTCGAGGATTTTCGGGGTGAGGGGCGCGAATTGATCGTCGACGAACACCGTCCCGTCGACACCATATGAAACCCCGATATTGCCGCCGGCGCCGAACATCACGGCGACACCAGGCGCGAGTTTGGTGGTCTCTATATTGATCTTCGTGGGGTCGACCGGGGTTGGCGCGCTGGGCGGCGCAGCGGCGGCGCCCATGAGCAAAACGGCGGCAAACGGTGTCGCAACACTGACGGCGATACGCTTCATGTGGTCCCCCCAAAATGGCTGTCGAAGCGCAAGCAGATCGTAATGCGAACGATTATTCAATAGCATCGATATAGGGGGGCAATGCTAAGGTCCGGCGCATGAATAGCCGGCTTTCCCGACCCGAACGGCGAGCGCTTCAGCGGCAGGACGAGATGTTCCTGTCGCAGCCTTTGCATATGGGGACCGATCCCAGATCCATGGCGGCGCATGTTCGTTACATGGTGCATGCGCTACGCTCGCCGTCGGCGGTCTCGCCGTCGGCCGACGCGGTCGCCCACGTGCTTGCGCTGCACGACCGCACGGTCCCCAAGCAAGCCGAGAAACTTCTGGCTTGCCGGAAGGGCTGTTCGCATTGTTGTTCGCAGATGGTGGTCGTCACCGGCGCCGAGGCGTTTTACGTCGCCGCGCAAGTCCGTAAGCGTCCGGAGATGGCGGCGGCGGTCGCCGAGGTCGCACAGCGGACCGCGGCGCTCACGTTGGAAGAACGGCTGGGGCGCAACATCTTTTGTCCGATGTTGTCGGACGCGATCTGTTCGATCTATGCCGCGCGCCCCTTGGGATGCCGGGGGTTTGTCTCGACCAATCTCGAGGCGTGTCTGGCCGCGTTTGTGCGGGGCGAGACGCCTGACATCCCGATGCCGAACGATTCCATCTCTGTCCTGTATGCCTGCCGGATGTTGTTGCTGGTCGCGCTCCGGCTCGCGAAGGTGACGGACGGGGTCTATGAGATGAACAGCGCCGTTGCGGTCGCGCTCGCGTCAAAAGACGCCGAAGCCCAGTGGCTGGCGGGCGGGGATGTTTTCGCAGGACTTCAAGCGACATCCCCGCCACCGCCGCAGTTTGAGACATCCATCCGTCAGATGATGGCTTTCGTCGCCCCGACTCTTTAATGCCGGGATAACCGTGTGCGCCGCACCTAGGCGGTTTTTTGCCGACGGAATTTATTAATCGACGAAACCCGCGTTTCGCACCGGGTACGCGCGCAGACCGCACCCGCCGCGCCGACGCTCCTCAATAACCACATCGACGGTATGACGACGTTCGATCTTGCGGGGACTTACAAGCCGTTCGAAGATCAAAATGTCGAGGTATTCGGGACGATCGAGAACCTGACGAATGCTCAACCGCCGATTATCGGCGGCAGCCGCAGTTCGACCCACTGATCCGGCCAAGGAAACGGCTCCGATTACGATCGTGTTGGTCGCCAATATCGTATCGGTATGCGGTTCCAATTCTAAGAAAACCTCGTTCATACGACGCATTAGGGGAGCCGGCGTTACGCCGGCTCCTTTTTTGTTGCCTGGGGGGCTGGCCGCAGGCTCGCGGACCAGCCGCCCAGCTAGATGGGGAGCTCGTGTTACAGTCGGAGATTGTGGCATGGCTATTCAGAAAGTTGAGGTTGTTTCTTGCGCTGAAATTGCTTAGGAAAGCATCGGGAGACCGCCATTTTTGGGCGGTTTTTTTGTGATGCGTGTCCATCGAGACCCGCAGGGAGACGACTAAAAAGCCTGAACTGTGGTGTGAAGCTTCGCTTCACGCTCGATTTCACATTTTTATTCACCTTTGCCGTGCGTCGAGATGCGACGCCCGCATAACATTTTAGGGGAGTAGGTCATGTTGTTTATTCGATCGAACCGGCGCAGTGCCAAGGCATTGACGCTCTCGACCGTGAGCGCGGTTGCTCTGATGAGCGTTGCCATGTCGACCGCGCAGGCGCAGACAGCGCCGGCCACCGCTGAAGTCGCTGACGAAATCGTCGTCACCGGTTCGCGCATCGTGCGCGACGGCTACCAGGCTCCGACGCCCGTGTCGGTGCTGGGTTCTGAAGAACTCGATTCCTTGAACGCGGTGAACATCGCCGACGCCGTCAACACGCTGCCGGCGTTCACGCAGTCGGCCTCGCCCCGTTCGGCCAACGGCAACCTCTCGTCCGGCGCGACCGGCGTGAGCCAGCTGAACCTGCGCGGCATGGGCACGAACCGCACGCTGATCCTGCTCGACGGCCAGCGCGTTATTAACTCGGCGCTCACGGCGGGCAACTCCGCGCCTGACATCAACCAGTTCCCGAACGCGCTGGTCGAGCGCGTGGACGTGGTGACCGGGGGCGCCAGCGCGGCCTACGGTTCCGATGCGCTTTCGGGCGTCGTGAACTTCGTGCTCGATAAAGACTTCACCGGCATCAAAGGCGAAGTGCAGGGCGGTATGACCAAATACCGCGACGACAAGAACTACAGCGCGTCGCTGACGCTCGGCCAACCCTTCGCCAACGGCCGGGGGCACGTCCTGTTCTCGGGCGAACACAGCCATAACGACGGCATCAGCGGCACGGGCGACCGTCCGTGGAGCCGCACGCCGGCCGCGGTCATCGTCAACCCGGATTACATCGCCGGCGTCGCCGGCGCGCCGCAGCACATCATCGGCCGCGAAGTCGGCCTGATCAACGGGATGCCGGGCAGCATCATCACCGCGGGTCCGCTGAAGGGGATCTACTTCGGCCCCGGCGGCACCGTGCTCGGCGGGTTCCGCTTCGGAACCAACGTCCAGAACAACTTCATGCTCGGCGGCGATTGGGAAGCCTCGCGCATCGAAAACGGCATCGACCTCAACGGACGCCTGAACCGTTACGTCACCTACGGCCGTGTCAGCTACGACATCAGCGATACCGTCACGGCGTTCATCGACGGCCAGTGGGCGAATTCGCACGCGACGAACACCGCGAACCCGAACCGCCGTCTCGGCAACAACACGGTGCGTGTCGACAACGCGTTCCTGCCGGACTCCGTGCGCACGCAAATGCAGGCGTTGGGCCTGACGACGATCACGACCGGCAGCACGAACGCCGACATGGGCCGCTTCATCGGCGACTACCGCCGCACGCTGCGCCGTGTTTCCGGCGGTCTCGACGGTTCGTTCGAGATGGCTGAAACGGAATGGACGTGGAACGCCTATCTGCAGCACAGCCAAACAGGTCTTTCGCCGCGTACCTTGCAGAACGGTTGGACGCCGGGCTACCTCCGCGCGATCGACTCCGTGATCTTCAACGGCGCACCCACATGCCGCGTGAACGCCGATGCGGATCCGAACAACAATGATCCGAACTGCGTGCCGTACAACCTGTTCGGCATCGGGGTGAACGACGCGAAAGCGATCGCCTATGTAACGGGCACCTCGTACCGCTATGAGTCGCTGAAGCAGAACGTCGCCGCGTTCAGCATGAACGGCGAGCCGTTCGATCTGTGGGCCGGTCCGGTCTCCGTGGCCCTCGGCATCGAACACCGCAACGAAAGCGTGAAGGGCATTGCCTCGGCGCGCGACGAAGCGACCCAATATTTCGCCGGTAACTACAAGGCCAGCACCGGTAAGTTCAACGTCACGGAAGGTTTTATCGAAACGCTGATCCCGCTCGCGCGTGACGAATCCTGGGCCGAAGAACTCGACCTGAACGCCGCCGTGCGCGCCACCGACTACTCGACGTCCGGCTATGTTACGACGTGGAAGGTCGGCGCCACCTGGACGCCGATGTCCGACATCCGCTTCCGCGCCACGCGTTCGCGTGACATTCGTGCGCCGAACCTGGGCGAACTGTTCACG
The DNA here is from genome assembly GCA_964576515.1 of uncultured Rhodobacterales bacterium. Lineage (GTDB taxonomy): Bacteria > Pseudomonadota > Alphaproteobacteria > Rhodospirillales > Rhodospirillaceae > SHVO01. The sequence continues at coordinate 24,633 of CAZNUW010000011.1, read as the reverse complement.
GCCGGTCAAACCGGTTCGGGCGCGGTGCTCACCGACCCGTTCCTCGGCAACCTCCAGGTTCCGAACTCCTTCTCGCTGACGCGTGGTAACGCGAACCTGAAGCCCGAGAAGGCCGACACGACCGGGATCGGCGTGGTTGTCGCGCCGTCGTTCCTGGATGGGTTCCAGGCGTCGGTCGACTACTACAACATCAACGTGAAGGGCACGGTGCAGGCCCCGACGTCGCAGCAGGTGATCGACCTCTGCTTCGCGGGCAACCAGATTCTCTGTCAGGCAATCCAGCGCTCCGCGCCGGCCGCCGGTCAGTCGCTGGGCCTGATCTTCCTGGTCGTCACGCAGCCTGAAAACCTGTTAGGCCAGAAGGCCGATGGTATCGATTTCGAGACCAGCTATCGCTTCGCGCTTGCCGACATCAACGAAAGCTGGGGCGGTGAGATCGCGATCCGCGCCATGGGCAGCCGCGTGCTCGGCCTGAAGACCACGGATATCAACGGCACCGTCTATGACGGCGCCGGTGTCGTCGGCGGTTGGGGTGGCATCGCGCCGTTCAGCGGGAAACTGACGTCTCCGAAGTTCCGCGGAAACGTCTCGGTGTCCTATAACGGCGATCCGGTCACGCTGCGCTTCACGATGCGTCATGTGGGCGCCGGCGTGTACGGCAACGGCTTCGTCGAATGTTCGACCGGTTGCCCGGCGTCGACGACCGCTGCGCCGACGATCCAGAACAACCGCATCGACAGCATGACCACCTTTGATCTCTCGGGCACGTACAAGCCCTTCGAGGAACAGGAGGTTGAGCTGTTTGCGACGATCGAAAACCTGACGAACGCGCAGCCGCCGGTTATCGGCGGTAGCCGTGGTTCCGCGCACTGGTCGGGCCATGGTTCGTCGGATTATGACCGTATCGGCCGTCAATATCGCGTCGGTATGCGCTTCCAGTTCTAGGAACCGCGCGACACAGGCCAGTAGCTTGTTGTGCAGTAGGGCCGGCGAAAGCCGGCCCTATTTTTTTATGTGACGGAAACCGGTGGTTATTCGCGCGATAAATGCCCGTCATTCAACTGATGCATAAGCCAAAGTAACAGCTTCCTGGATAAGTGTTGCGCGCCTGCCTCAGTCGACAGAATGTTTCGCGCATTTTTAAAAGCTGGGTTGTTACGTCGGATAAAAATGCGTAGAGAGCGCCCCCAAGGGCTGCGCCTCGCGCTGCCTCTATAGATATGTATGTCCTCTTGGACATATCAGGGAGAGATCAATTCCACATCCTGGACTGCGCGACAGGGCGGTGCTCTGGGCGTGGTTTTATCTGTCACGTCAACTGAGTTGCACCGGCGATCTATGTGCCGGCATCACATCGAAGGGGATACTTCATGTTGTTTAATCACTTGTCTCGCCGGCACGCGAAAGCGTGGACGCTGTCGACCGTCAGCGCCGCCGCTCTGATGACCGTTTCGGTCTCGGGCGCGCAGGCTCAGACCGCAGCGCCCGTCGCCGCTGTCGATGAAATCGTGGTCACCGGTTCGCGCATCGTGCGCGACGGCTACGAAGCGCCGACGCCTGTGTCCGTGCTGGGCACGGAAGAACTCGACGCCATGAACGCCGTGAACATCGCCGATGCGGTGAATACGCTGCCGGCTTTCACGGGCTCCGTGACCAACCGCTCGCAGAACGGCAACCTCTCCACCGGCGCGACCGGTGTGAACCAGCTCAACCTGCGTGGTATGGGCACGAACCGTACGCTCGTCCTTCTCGACGGTCAGCGCGCCATCAACGCGGCGCTCACCTCGGGCAACAGCGCGCCGGACATTAACTCGTTCCCGAACGCGCTGATCGAGCGCGTCGACGTCGTGACCGGCGGCGCCAGCGCGGCTTATGGCTCCGACGCGCTCTCGGGCGTCGTGAACTTCGTGCTCGACAAAGACTTCACCGGCATCAAGGGCGAAGTGCAGGGCGGTATGACCAAGTACCGCGACGACAAGAACTACAGCGGATCGTTGACCTTCGGTACGCCGTTCGCCGGCGGCCGCGGCCACATCCTGTTCTCGGGCGAGCACAGCTCGAACGACGGCGTCAGCGGCGACGGCGGCCGTCCTTGGAACAAGAACCCCGCCGCGATGGCGGTGAATCCGGACTGGATCGCCGGTGTCCCGGGCGCGCCGCAGTACTACATTGCGCGTGAAGTCGGCATCTTCGCCGGCACCCCCGGCGGCTTGATCACGTCCGGCCCCTTGAAGGGCATCATGTTCGGCCCGGCCGGCACGATGTCGACCTTCAACTACGGCACGAACATCCAGAACAACCTGATGACCGGCGGCGATTGGGAATACTCCCGCATCGAAAACGGTCTCGACATCCTCGGCAGCGTGAAGCGTTACGTCGCGTACCTGCGCACCAGCTACGACATCAGCGACACCGTGACGGCGTTCGTCGACACCCAGTGGGCGCAGTCGCACGCCGTGAACACGGCCAACAACAACCGCCGCCTCGGCAACAACGTCATTCGCCGCGACAACGCGTTCCTGCCGACGTCCATCGCCGCGGCCATGGATGCGAATGGCATCACCCAGTTCAACCTGGGCACGACGAACGCGGACATGGGCCGCTTCATCGGCGACTACGAGCGTACGCTGCGTCGCGTTTCGGGCGGCTTCGACGGCACCCTCAGCGCATTTGAGACCGATTGGTCGTGGAACTTCTATGCGCAGCACAGTCAGACGGGCCTTTCGCCGCGCACGCGCCAGAACGGCCACACGCCGAGCTACCTCAAGGCGATCGACGCCGTGCTGCTCAATGGCGCCCCGGTGTGCCGCGTCAATGCCGACGCCAACCCGAACAACAATGATCCGGCTTGCGTGCCGTACAATGTGTTCGGCATCGGCGTGAACGATTCGAAAGCTGTCGGCTACGTCACCGGCACCAGCTATCGTTACGAAACGCTGAAGCAGAACGTTGTGGCGTTCAGCGCCACGGGCGAGCCGTTCGATCTGTGGGCCGGCCCGGTTTCGCTGGCGTTCGGCGTCGAACACCGCACGGAGAGCGTTGACGGCATCGCGACGGTCGCTGACGAAGCCACGCAGTACTTCGCCGGCAACTACAAGGCCAGCAAAGGCAAGTTCAACGTCACGGAAGGCTTCGTGGAAACCCTCGTTCCGCTCGTGCGCGACGAAGCGTGGGCCCAGGAACTCGACCTCAACGCCGCCGTTCGTGCGACCAGCTACTCGACGTCCGGTTATGTCACCACCTGGAAGGCCGGTTTGACCTGGCGTCCGATCGACGATATCCGCTTCCGCTTGACCCGTTCCCGCGACATTCGCGCCCCGAACTTGGGCGAACTGTTCACGGCCGGTCAGACCGGTTCGGGTACGCCCTTGTTCGATCCGTTCCTGAACGTCAACATTCCGGCGTCGTTCTCGCTGACGCGCGGTAACCCGAACCTGAAGCCCGAAAAGGCCGATACGACGGGCGTTGGCGTCGTGTTCTCGCCGTCGTTCTTCGACGGTTTCCAGGCGTCGGTCGACTTCTACAACATCGACGTTAAGGGCACGGTGCTGGCGCCGAGCTCCCAAACGGTCGTGGATCTCTGCTACCAGGGAAATCAAATCCTCTGTCAGGCGATCCAACGCGACCCGAGCACGGGCCTGATCAACATCGTCGTCACGCAGCCTGAAAACCTGCTGGGTCAGAAGGCGAACGGCCTGGACTTCGAAGCGAGCTACCGCTTCGCCCTCGCGGACTTCAATGAATCCTGGGGCGGGGACATCTCGATCCGCGCCATGGGTAGCCGTGTCATCACGCTCGACACGACCGACACCGACGGCACCACCTACGACGGCGCCGGCGTGGTTGGCGGTTGGGGCGGAATCCCGCCGTTCAGCGGCAAGCTGGACGCGCCGAAGTTCCGCGGCAACGTCTCGGTGGCCTACAGCAACGACCCCGTCACCCTGCGCGCCACCGTGCGCTACACGAGCGGCGGTGTGTACGCTAACGGCTTCATCGAGTGCGCCACGGGTTGCCCGGCGACGACCACCAATGCGCCGACGATCCAGAACAACCAGATCCCGTCCATGACAACGATCGACCTCGCGGGCACCTACAAGCCCTTCGAGGAGCAGAACGTCGAATTGTTCGGCACGATCGAAAACCTGACCAACGCGCAGCCTCCGATCATCGGCGGTAGCCGTGGTTCGGTGTACTGGCAGGGTCAGGGCAACACCGCTTACGACCGTATCGGCCGTCAGTATCGCGTCGGCATGCGCTTCCAGTTCTAAGCGTATGACGTCATCCGCGCGTAAAAACGCGGTGTGAGAGACAAGGAAGGCGAGGATGGGCAAACCCCAACCTCGCCTTTCTTCTTTTTACGCTTCTTCTCCTTGTCCGCCATTTACATCGTTGCGTGATCGCGCTTACCGCCGCACGCGCCTTAAGGGCGTTGCTCGGCGAATATTTGCCGATACAGATACCCGACATTTTTCCGTCGACCGGCGATTTTCCGCCGGTGTTGCGCGTTCGCGACGTTGTGAAGCGAAAGAGGACGTAGAGTCACAAAGACATTTTACATCTCAAAGAGCGCCCCATATATGTGCGCGCGTCGAATTGCTGATCGCTTGGGGAGGGAGCGCACGTAAACGGGAAGGTTTGCGTGCCGACAGATTGGGCCATTGCCCACCAGCGTTCGGCGTTCCTCGTTCGCTTTGTTTATCCGCAGTTGTGCCGGCGCTCGCCGGTACTCATAGAGGGGTTATTTATGCTTGTTTTCCAAGCTACCGCTTTGCGTCGTCATCATCTGACGGCGTGCCTGTCGACTGTGAGCGCATTGGCGCTCTGCATGACCGTTGCGACCGGCGCTCAAGCGCAACAGGCCGCGCAAGAGCCGGCCGCCGCCGTCGATGAAATCGTGGTCACCGGTTCGCGCGTCGTGCGCGACGGCTACGAAGCGCCGACGCCCGTATCGGTGATGAGCGCCGACGAACTCAATGCGATGAACACCAACAACATCGCCGATGCCGTCAGCGCGCTGCCGGCCTTCTCGAACACCGTCACGCCGCGCACCTCCACGGCGAACCTGTCGTCGGGCGCCGCGGGCGTGAACCAATTGAACCTGCGTGGTGTCGGCACGAACCGCACCCTGATCCTGCTCGATGGCCGTCGCGTCATTAACTCGTCGCTGACCGCCGCCAACTCCGCCCCGGACATCAACTCGTTCCCGAGCTCGCTGGTCCAGCGCGTGGACGTCGTGACGGGCGGCGCCTCGGCCGCGTACGGTTCGGACGCGCTCACGGGCGTGGTCAACTTCGTCATCGACCGCGAATTCACCGGCATTAAGGGTGAAGTGCAGGGCGGTATGACCAAGTACCGCGACGACAAGAACTACAACGCCTCGCTGACCGTGGGTCAGCCGTTCGCCAACGGCCGTGGTCACTTCCTGCTGGCCGGTGAGCTGGGCCACAACGACGGCATTAAGGGCACGCCGCGTCCTTGGGCGGAAAACAACGCCGCGTTCATGGTGAATCCGGCGTGGCACTCGGTCAACAACCCGAGCGTTCCGCAGTACATCGTCGGCCGCGGTTTCGGCCTCTCCGCCGGCACCCCGGGCGGCGTGATCACCGCCTCCGGCGCGGGCAACGTTTTGCGCGGAATCTACTTCGGTCCGGGCGGCACCGTGCAGTGCTGCTTCAACTTCGGCACCTTCAGCCCCGTGTCGACGAATAACGTCACGCTCGGTGGCGATTGGCAGTACTCGCGCATCGATGACGGTCTCGACATGAGCACGCAGGTCGACCGCTACGTCGCTTACTTCCGCACCAGCTACGACATCACGGACTCTGTGACGGCCTACGCCGACGTTCAGTGGGCGAACGCTCATGCGGTCAACTCGTCGAACCCGAACCGCCGTCTCGGCAACAACGTCATTCGCCGCGACAACGCGTTCCTGCCGGCGTCCGTCGCCGCCGCCATGGATGCGAATGGTCTCACCCAGTTCAACCTGGGCACGACCAACGCCGACATGCCGCGTTTCGGCTCGGACAACCGCCGCACGCTGCGCACCTGGTCGGTCGGCCTCGATGGCGCCTTCAGCGCCTTTGAATCCGATTGGACGTGGAACGCGTACTATCAGTCGAGCATGACCGGCCTGTCGCCGCGCACGCGCAACAACGGCCACACGGCGAACTACCTGCGCGCGCTGGATTCCGTCATCCTTAACGGAGCGCCGGTTTGCCGCGTGAATGCCGACGCCAACCCGACGAATAACGACGCGAACTGCGTCGCCTACAATCCGTTCGGGATCGGCGTGAACGATTCGAAAGTGCTTGGCTACGTTATGGGCACATCCTACCGCTATGAATCGTTGCGTCAGAAGGTCATGGCCTTCAGCGTGAACGGCGAGCCGTTTGAAATGTGGGCTGGGCCGGTGTCGCTCGCGTTCGGCGCTGAACGCCGTACCGAAAGCGTCGACGGCTTCGCCACCGCGGCCGACCTCGTCACGTCGTACTTCGCCGGCAACTACAAGCCGACGACCGGCAAATACACGGTGACGGAAGGCTTTATCGAAACCGTCGTACCGTTGGCCAAGGACGAAACCTGGGCCCGTTCGCTCGACATCAACGGCGCCGTGCGCGCCACCGATTACTCCACGTCCGGTTACGTCACGACTTGGAAAATCGGTTCGACCTGGCAGGTCGTGGACGATCTTCGCTTCCGCACCACGATCTCGCGCGACATCCGTGCGCCCAGCCTCGGCGAACTGTTCGCCGGCGGTCAGGCCAACTCGGGTGAACCGCTGTTCGATCCGTTCCTGAACATCAACATCCCGTCGTCGTTCCGTGTCACCAGCGGCAACCCGAACCTGAAGCCTGAAAAGGCCGATACGATCGGGATCGGCGCGGTGTTCACGCCGACGTTCTTCGACGGTTTCGCGTTCTCGGTCGATTACTACAACATCGACATCAAGGGCGCGGTGCAGGCTCCGCTCGGTCAGCAGGTGGTCAACCTGTGCTTCCAGGGCAATGTCGAACTCTGCAACCGCATCCAACGCGACGCTTCGGGTAACATCTTCCAGGTTACGACCAGCCCGGAAAACCTGATCGGTCAGCAGGCGAAGGGTCTCGACTTTGAAGCCAGCTACCGCTTTGCGCTTGCGGACTTCAACGAAGGCCTGGACGGCAATATCGCCATCCGTGCCCTCGCGACGCGTGTCTTGAAGCTCGAAACGCTGACCACCGACGGTCTTGTGATCGACGGCGTCGGCGCGGTCGGCTCGTTCGGCGGTGTTTCGCAGTTCAGCGGCTTGAACTCGCCGAAACTGCGTGGATCGTTGTCGGTCGCCTATGAAGGCGAGCCGGTTTCGGTGCGCGCCACCGTGCGCTACACCGGTCCGGGCACCTACGGCCGCAACTTCGTCGAGTGCACCACCGGCTGCCCGGTGTCGACGACGTCGGCGCCGACGATCCTCGCCGCGGACAACCGGATCGACAGCATGACGACGCTCGATCTGGCGTTCACCTACCGTCCGTTCGTGGAGCAGAACATTGAAACGTTCATGACAATCGAGAACGTGACCAATGCGGCTCCGCCGGTCATCGGCGGTGGCCTGACCAGCGCTCACTACAACGGCATGGGCAACAAGGACTATGACGTGCTCGGCCGCCAGTACCGTGCGGGCGTGCGCTTCCAGTTCTAAGCGTCCGATATAAACCCGTGGCGCGGAGCGATTGCTCCGTTCCACGGGAAAAATGGAGAGGGGTGAGACTAATGGTTGATTGGTCTCGCCCCTTTTCTTTCCTAAAAGATTTCGAGTCCGAGAAACTTTCCGGCTTGGGGCTGAAGATCTCGGAATGCGATGCGCCAATCGTTTAAGCGTCGCCTATTCCATACAAAATCGACGGTTGCGGTGTTCAATATTGTGCAACGCAACTCGGCGGCTTATTGCCGAGCACCGGTTGGAGGGCGGCAAACTTCCGCTGATGTTGCCGAATGGTGACGGCCGAACGGAAAGATAAGCCCTAGATACAAAGGGATTTTACATCCCCCAGGTGCCTGAATATATGTGGGGGTAGGGAGTCCCTGATCGCCATGGGATGGAGGTTGCACATGCGGGAAGGCATGTGCACCGCACAAAAGGCGTCACCTGCTGTTGCATTTCAGGCTCCCTGACTCAGTTCGTAACCTCGTTCTCTTGGTTCATGTGCAGTCGTGCCGGCCGGTCGCCGGCACCAATTGGGGGGAAACCTTATGCTTGCTTTTCAAGCTACTACTTTGCGTCGCCGTCATGCCAAGGCGTGTCTGACCACCGTGAGCGCATTTGCGCTCGGCATGGCGGTCGCGACCGGCGCCCAGGCGCAACAGGCCGCGCAAGAGCCGGCCGCCGCCGTCGATGAAATCGTGGTCACCGGTTCGCGCGTCGTGCGCGACGGCTACGAAGCGCCGACGCCCGTGTCGGTGATGAGCGCCGACGAACTCAACGCGATGTCGACGAACAACATCGCCGATGCCGTCAGCGCGCTGCCGGCCTTCTCGAACAGCGTGACGCCGCGTAACTCGACCGCGAACCTGTCGTCGGGCGCCGCGGGCGTGAACCAATTGAACCTGCGCGGGATCGGCACCAATCGTACGTTGATCCTGCTCGACGGCCGCCGCGTCATCAACTCGTCGCTGACCGCCGACAACTCGGCCCCGGACATCAACTCGTTCCCGAGCTCGCTGGTCCAACGCGTGGACGTCGTGACGGGCGGCGCCTCGGCCGCCTACGGCTCGGACGCGCTCACGGGCGTCGTCAACTTCGTCATCGATCGCGAATTCACCGGCATCAAGGGTGAAGTGCAGGGCGGTATGACCAAGTACCGCGACGATAAGAACTACAACGCCGCGCTCACCTTCGGCATGCCGTTCGCCGGCGGTCGCGGTCACTTGCTGCTCGCGGGCGAAGTCGGCCACAACGACGGGATCTCCGGCACGCCGCGTCCGTGGAACGAAAGCAACGCAGCGTTCATGGTGAACCCAGCGTGGCACCCGACCACCAATCCGACGGTTCCGCAGTATATGGTTGGCCGCAACTTCGGCCTGTCCGCCGCCACGCCGGGCGGTGTGATCACGGCGTCCGGCGCCGGCAATATCCTGCGCGGCATTTACTTCGGTCCGGGCGGGACCGTGCTGAGCGGCTACCGCTTCGGCACCTTCAGCCCCGTCCAGACCAACAACATCTCGCTCGGCGGCGACTGGGAATACTCGCGCATCGATAACGGCCTGGACATGTCCACCCGCGTCGACCGTTATGTGTCTTACCTGCGGACCAGCTACGATGTGACCGATACGGCGACCGTCTATGCCGACGTCCAGTGGGCGAACGCGCACGCGGTCAACAATTCCAACCCGAACCGCCGTCTCGGCAATAACGTCATCCGTCGCGACAACGCCTTCCTGCCAGCGTCGATCGCCGCCACCATGGACGCGAACGGTCTGACGCAGTTCAACATGGGCTCGACCAACGCCGACATGCCGCGCTTCCGTTCGGACAACCGCCGTACGCTGCGCACCTGGTCGGTCGGCATCGACGGTTCCGTACCGGCGTTCGGTTCGGACTGGACCTATAACGCGTACTACCAGTCGAGCATGACGGGCTTGTCGCCGCGCACGCGCAGCAACGGGCACACAGCCAACTACCTGCGGGCCTTGGACTCCGTGATGTTCAACGGCGCCCCGACCTGCCGCGTCAATGCCGATGCCAACCCGGCAAATAACGATGCGAACTGCGTCGCCTATAACCCGTTCGGGATCGGCGTAAACGATTCGAAGGTGATCGGTTATGTGACCGGCACCTCCTACCGTTATGAGTCGCTGCGTCAGAAGGTCATCGCCGGCAGCGTGAGCGGCGAGCCGTTTGAGCTGTGGGCCGGCCCTGTGTCGCTGGCCCTCGGTGTGGAACACCGTAAGGAAAGCGTCGACGGCATCGTGACCGCCGCGGATGCGATCACCTCGTACTTCGCGGGGAACTACAAGCGGACGACCGGCGCTTACAACGTGACGGAAGGTTTCGTCGAAACCGTTATTCCGCTCGCGCGTGATGAATCGTGGGCTCGTTCGTTGGAACTCAACGGCGCCGTGCGCGCCACCAGCTACTCGACCTCGGGCTACGTCACGACGTGGAAGGTGGGTTCGACCTGGCAGGTTGTCGACGATCTGCGCTTCCGCACCACCATCTCGCGCGATATCCGGGCGCCCAGCCTCGGCGAACTGTTCGCCGGCGGTCAGGCGAATTCGGGTAACCCGCTGTTCGATCCGTTCCTGAATGTGAACATCCCGGCGTCGTTCCGCCTCACCAGCGGCAACCCGAGCCTGTTGCCGGAAAAAGCGGACACGATCGGTGTCGGCGCGGTGCTCACACCGACGTTCCTGGACGGCTTCGCCTTCTCGGTCGACTACTACAACATCGACATCAAGGGCGCTGTCCGTGCTCCGCAAGCGCAGACGGTCGTTGATCTTTGCTTCGCCGGTCAGACGGTGCTGTGCCCGAACATCCAGCGCGATCCGAACACCGGCCTGATCCACACGGTCGTGACCCGTCCGGAAAACCTGGTCGGTCAGAAAGCCGCGGGTCTGGACTTCGAAGCCAGCTATCGCTTCGCGCTCGCGGACTTCAACGAAGATTGGGACGGCAACATCTCGATCCGCGCGCTGGCGACCCGCGTGCTGACCTTGACGACCGAAGACACCAACGGCCTCGTCATCAACGGTAACGGCGTGGTCGGCGGTTTCGGTGGCGTGGATCTCTTCACGGGTTTGGACTCGCCGAAGCTGCGCGGCACACTGTCGGTCGCCTATGAAGGCGAGCCGGTCAGTGTCCGCGCGACGGTGCGCTACACCGGAAAGGGCAAGTACAGCCCGGACTTCATCGAGTGCACCACGGGCTGCCCGGTTTCGACGGCGTTCGCGCCGACGGTGCTGGCGTCCGACAACAATATCTCGAGCATGACGACTCTCGATCTCGCTTTCACCTACCGTCCGTGGGAAGAGCAGAACGTCGAGACGTTCCTCACCATCGAGAACGTCACCAATGCGCCGCCGCCGATCATCGGCGGCTCGGTTGGCGCCACGCACTATAACGGCATGGGCAACAAGGACTACGACGTGCTCGGCCGCCAGTATCGCGCGGGCGTGCGCTTCCAGTTCTAAGCGTACGATGAGATGCGTCTCGAGGCGCTTGCGCCTCGAGACGGATAGAGATGAAGGGCGAGGCTGATCACATCGGCTTCGCTCTTTTTCTTTATGAAAGATTTCGAGTCCGATTATTTTTGCCGACGTATCCGCACACATATATATAGTGTGCGCGTCGTGATCGTATGCGTGCGATTCATGCGACGTTTGTCCACTATCAGGACATTGCGTGCTCTCGATGTAGAGTTTCCCTTACGTTATTTCCCTTACGGTTTTTCCTGACGTGGCTGGGCGGCGACATCCGGCCAGAAAGATAATCTCCCGCAGCAAACAGATTTTACACGCTGTTACCGCCTGCCCAGTATGTGCGGGTCAGGCGTTCTGAACGCCGTGGGGGAGTTGCGCATGCGGGAAGGCGTGCGCGGCACAAGGAAGCAGAAATCTCCCATCGCGATTCAGAGTCCTGACTCAGTTCACTGACCTTGATCTCTGGGGTCACGTGCAATCGTGTCGGCGATGATCGCCGCACTTTATTGGGGGGAACTTTGATGCAAACTTTCCAAACAACAACGTCGCGCGATCGTCATGCGAAGGCGTGCCTAACGACGGTGAGCGCCATCGCGCTCGGTTTGGCCGTCACCACAAACGCTCAGGCGCAAACGCAATCCGCGCAAGCGCCTAACGCGGCCTCAATCGACGAAATCGTGGTGACGGGTTCGCGCGTCGTCCGAGATGGCTACGAAGCGCCGACGCCGGTCTCCGTCCTTGGCGCGGATCAACTGAATGCGATGGCGAATACGAATATCGCCGACGCCGTGCGTCAGTTGCCGGTTTTCAGCAACGCGGTTTCGGGACGCACCGCGACGGCGAACCTGACCTCGGGCGCCGCGGGTGTGAACCTGCTCAATCTGCGCGGGATGGGTTCACAGCGTACGCTTGTCCTGCTTGATGGAAAGCGGGTGATCAACGCCTCGCTCAGCAACAACTTCACCGGCGTCGATGTCAACTCGATGCCGCATGGTTTGATCAACCGCGTTGACGTCGTCACCGGCGGCGCATCAGCGGCATATGGGTCGGACGCGCTCAGCGGCGTTGTGAACTTCGTCACCGACAAGGAGTTTACGGGCATTAAGGGCTTGGTCGAAGGCGGCGTGACGACCTATGGCGATGACCGCAACTATTTGATCAACCTTGCCGTAGGGACTCCATTCGCCGGCGGCCGTGGCCACATTATGGCTTTCGGTGAAACGCACTATAACCAGGGCATCCAAGGCAACAATCGGTCCTGGAACGCCGAAGGCGGTTCCGTCGTCAACAATCCCAACTACACGGCGACCAATGGACAGCCATTCTACCTGGTTCGTAAGCAGGTCGGCGTGAGCACCGGTACGCCGGGCGGTCTCATCACTTCGGGTCCGTTGAAGGGGATTTATTTCGGGCCCGGCGGCCAACCCCTCGGGATGTTCAATTACGGTATGGTCACTGGCAGCAATACGCATGTCGGCGGCGATTGGCAGATTTCGCGCATCGATAACGGCCTCGACATCGATCCGGAGCTGACCCGGCAGGCTGCGTTCGCGCGCGTCAGCTATGATCTCGCCGACACGATCACCGCCTGGGCGGAGTGGCAGTGGGCGAGTTCGCACTCGAACGCCAACTCCAACCCAAACCGCACGCTTGCCAACGTCAGGATCCAGTCCGGGAACCCGTTTATACCGGCCAGTGTGCAAGAGCAGATGAACACTCTTGGTCTGACTCAATTTATCCTGGGTTCCACTAACGGGGACGTGCCGCGTTTTCATTCCAACAACCGGCGTACCTTGCGGCGCATTGCGGGAGGTCTGAACGGCAATATTGAATTCGCCGGTACGGATTGGACGTGGGACGCTTACTACCAGATCAGCAGCCAGGGTCTTTCCTCGCGCGCCGACAGCGTCGGTATCGTTCCGAACCTCGCGCTTGCGTGGGACGCGGTGAGAGGGCCGGGAGGTTCGATCGTCTGCCGCGTCAAACTTACCGACCCGACGCATCCTTGTATCCCGTACAACCCGATCGGCATCGGTGTGAACACCCAGGGTGCGATCGACTACTCGTTCGGAACCAGCTTCCGTTATGACTCGTTGCGCCAGGATGCGGCCGCCTTCAACGTGAGCGGCGAACCGTTCGAGTTGTGGGCTGGACCGGTGTCGCTCGCGCTCGGGATTGAGCATCGCTACGAGCGCGTCAGAAGCATCAATACACCGGACGATGAAGCCCAAAACTTCCTGACCGGCAACTACCGGAACAACATTGGCCATTACAGCGTGACAGAAGGTTACGTTGAGACGGTTGTGCCGCTGGCGCGGGATGAATCCTGGGCGAAATCTCTTGAGGTCAACGCCGCCGTGCGTGCTACCGACTACAGCACGTCCGGCTATGTCACGACCTGGAAGGTGGGTGCGACGTGGCAAATTACGGATGACATCCGTTTCCGCGGCACGCGGTCGCGCGACATTCGGGCGCCCTATCTCGGCGAACTCTTCGCCGGCGGTACGGCGGCGTCGGGCAATACCTTCTTCGATCCGACCAATGGTACAACGACGACGGGCGGCTTCGCCCTCAGTCAGGGCAATCCCGTTCTGGGGCCTGAGAAAGCCGACACGACGGGGCTTGGGGTTGTGCTGTCGCCGCAGTTTATCCCCGGCTTCCAAGCGTCCGCCGACTACTACAGCATCGACATCGGAAACGCGACACAGGTGCCGAATGCGCAATCCATCATCAACGCGTGCTATACGACAAACCCGGAACTCTGCTCCAATATCATTCGCGTTAACGGCGTCATAAACACCGTCATCACGAGCCCGCAGAATATTGCGCAGCAGATTCAGAAGGGTATCGACGTCGAGGCGAGCTACAACTTGCCGCTCGATATTGTCAGCGACAGCTTGGCCGGAGATCTGACGATCCGCGGATTGGCGACGTTTGTGACGCAACTTCGCTCGATCGATACCCAGCGCGGCGATGTCGACGGGCGGGGCGTGGTCGGCGGGTTCGGCGGCTCCGGTTTCGCGGGATTGACGGCGCCGAAGTTCAGGTCGCATGTGTCCGCCAACTATAACCTGCATCCGATCTCGGTTACGTTGACGTGGCGGCATATCGCGGGCGGCGTCTATAACAACGCCTTCACGGAGTGCACCTCCGGTTGCCCCACCGGCAACCGCACGATCGATAACAATCGCATCGCCGCGGACAACGTCTGGGACTTCGCGATCAAGTACAAATTCCTGCCGGATAACGACGAGACGGAAGTGTTCTTGACCATCCAGAACGTCTTCAACGCGGCGCCGCCGTTCATTGGCGGCACCGTGGGCAGCACATACTACGCGGGGCAGTCGAACACCCAATACGACCGCCTCGGACGCATGTTCCTCGCGGGCGTGCGTTTCCGGATGTGATCGGTGTTGTAGCGATTTGAGAAGGTAGGGGAGGGGGAGCGGGGCCGGTCGAAAGACCGGCCCCGTTTTTTGTGCGGTAAAAATGGAACGCCGACCGCCGCTTCGCGGGAGGTTTATTTGATGACGCCTTTTTCCGCCAGCGCGTGGCGGCGCGCGTTGGTCTCAGCTTGCGGGATACGGCCCGCGGCGCGAACGGCCTTCACGGTTTCAACGCTGAAGACGCTTGTGTTTTCAAGCGTGCCGTTCTCGGTGATGAGGTATTCCACGATGGCGGCGATCTCCTCGTCGGAGACATGTGGAACGCCCGGCATCACGCCCGTGACCGGAACGTCGTCGACGGTGATGGTCCCGGACATGCCCCACATCACGGCTTGCGCCAGGAATGTTGCGCCTTCGGGCGTCGCCGCGATGCCCGCGACGCGGCCCCAAATACGGGGAAATGTGCCGGGAATGCCTTGGGCGTCAGCCTGATGGCAAAGCGAACAATGTTTGAGGTAGCTCGCTTGATTGGCGTCGGCGTGCGTGCTCGTTGCCGCGAGCGCTGCGGCGGCAAAAAGAATTCGCTTCATATCAGGGCTGCTTTACCGGATAGACCCAAAAATAACTCATCACGTATTTGATCTCTCGTGTTGGGCTGACGCCCCGGTGGAGGTGAGTCCAATACGGTGGGAAGAGAGCGATTTTGCCGACTTCCGGCTTTATCTTACGTCCGTCGGTAAACTCCGTCTCGCCGCCTTCGGTAACAGTCTTGAGATAGAGAAGGCCCGCGACGACGCGATTGGTGACGGATCGTGTCGCGTCGTAATGCCATGTGAACCCCTGGCCGGGATCGACGCGCTCGATCATCGGTAGCGTGCAGTCGAGACCTTCGGATTCCACCAGCTCCGCCAATCCGCGGTGTTCAGCCATGTACTGTTCCATCGTCGTGCGCAGAATCGGAACCGTCGCCATGAACAGGGCCTCCCATTCGGGAACCGCGCGGCTGATGGCGAGCTGTGTTCCGGACCGGTACTCATGGGCTTCGGCCTTGCCTTCGACGATGACGCGGCTCGGTTTGCGGGTGGAATCGCGCTCGAAACAATCGATGATTTTGGCGCACAGCTCTTGGGGAACGGCTTCCGGAAATTCGGCGATGTACATGAGGTTCTTTCAGAAAATGCCTGCGCCACAAAAAACCGGCGGACAGGGGTTGTAAACCCCTGAATTTCCCGGTTCTTGACGGTCATCGGCGGTATTTCGCCGATCGGATGTTGGTCCTTAGCCGATTTCCGCCGAGGCGCGGGTGAACGAGAGTTTGCCATTAAAAATCACATATATATTTCAATGTATTGATAAGACTTTCGGCCGTCCCGCCTGTGGCACGGAGATTGCTAATCGTAGAGCTAGGGAGGGGTGCGCCTACACGTCGGGCGTGCTCGCAAATTTCCGCTCGCCTTCCGGCGCCGGAAATTGTTGCGTTGCGTCAAAAATCGGACGGATTTTCGGTCCGGGACGCGTGTGGGAGGTATCGACTAAGTATTTGTAACTCTTGCCGGTTAAGGCTTCTTTTTTGACCGGCAGACCCCAATCTTATACATGTTCGCGGGCCAGAAATGTTATGCTCGCGGCGTGGACGGGAGAGGGGGCTCGGCAGGCAAAAGCCGCGGGCCCATGGCGCCCTTGTTGGGTGCTGGAGGAAAGCCTCGCATTTTGCGCTTTGCCGGTAGGTTATGTCCGGAGGCTAAGCGTCGCTTCGTGAAAGGTTTGGTTTCGTCAATGCGTAAGACATTTAAATCTATGCTTTCTGGCAGCGCCATCGCGCTTGGGTGCGCGGTGATCCTGGCAAGCTGCTCCGCGCCCACGGATAACGCCGCCGCGACTAAGGCGGCCCCGGCCACAGCTGCGTCGGCGACGTCGCCCGTGCCCGAGATGCTGGGCACGCCGAAACGCCTGCGCGCATTGACGCAGGAACAATACCTCAACACGCTGGCCTATGTGTTCGGTCCCGATGTGCAGGTGAACGCGAACTTCCCGCCCGCGCAGCGCACCGACGGTTTGCTCGCGCTCGGCACGGGCCGCGGCGGGATCTCGTCGGCGCAGCTTGAGCTTTACCAAAAGGCGGCCGTCACGGTTTCGCAGATGATCGTGGACGAGGAGCGCCGCACGTTTCTGCTTACCTGTACGCCGAAAGACGCGAAAGCGGCCGATCCGGCCTGCGCGCGCCAGTTCTTCTCTCACGTCGGCCGCCTGATGCATCGCCGTCCGCTGACGCAGGCGGAGTTGACGGAATACGTCGACGAGGCGAGCGCCGCGGCCAATACGCTGAAGGATTTCTATCGCGGTCTTGCGGTGTCGATCGAGGCGATGCTGATCAGTCCCGATGTCCTGTTCGTGGTGGAAGCGTCCGAAGCCGATCCGAAGGCGAAGGGCGTGCAGCGTCTGGACGGTTATTCGCTGGCCTCGCGTCTGTCGCTGTTCCTGTGGAACGCCGCGCCGGACGATGAACTCCTGCGCGCCGCCGAGAAGGGCGAACTCCATACGCCGAAGGGTCGCGCGAAACAAATCGACCGTATGCTGGCCAGCCCGCGCCTGGAGCGCGGCATGCGCGCCTTCTTCGACGACATGTACGCCTTCGACGCCTTCGCCGCGTTGGCGAAGGATGCGCAGATGTATCCGGTGTTCACCGGGGTCACCGCGGCCGACGCGCGTGAAGAAACCTTGCGTGTCGCGATCGATCACCTGATTACCAAGGAGCGGGACTACCGCGATCTCTACACCACGCGCGAGACCTTCATCTCGCCGCGCCTGGCGGCGGTTTATAAGCTTCCGTCGCCGCCAACCTGGTCGCGTTACACGTTCCCCGAGAACAGCCCGCGCGCCGGTGTCGTGACGCACATCAGCTTCCTTGCGACGCACGCCCATCCGGTGCGCAGCTCGCCGACGATGCGCGGGAAGGCCTTGCGCGAGCTTCTGTTGTGCCAGCCTGTGCCGCCGCCGCCCGCGAATGTCGATTTCTCGGCGCTTGAGAATCCGAAGGCCACCTTGCGCACGACGCGTGATCGCGTGGACTTCCACCTGGAAAACCCTGTATGCGCGGGCTGCCATCGCATCACCGATCCGATGGGCTTGGCGCTCGAGAACTTCGACGGCATCGGCGCCTTCCGTGAAACGGAGAAGGGCCAGGTCATCGACGCGTCGGGCACGCTCGACGGGAAGCCGTTCAACGACGCCGTTGGATTGAGCAAGGCGTTGCGCGATCACCCGGCGCTGCCGTCGTGTCTCGTGAAGCGTGTCTTCTCGTACGGAACCGGCTCGCCCACCACCAATGCCGACCGCGCGCTGTTGGGATACTTCAACACCCAGTTCGGCGCTGAAGGCTACAAGCTGCCGGCGCTTCTGCGCACGATCACGATGAGTGACGCGTTCTCGCGCGTCGCTGAACCCAAGACATCTCCGGCCCCTGCGAAGACGGCGAACGCGTCGTCCGTGCAGACCGCCGCGGCCAACACGAAGTAGGAGGAACGACAATGCAGGACTTGAACAGACGCCGCGTCCTTCGTGGCATGTTGAACGGCGGCGCGGTCACGGTCGGATTGCCGCTCCTCAACTACTTCCTCAACGGCAACGGCAACGCCATGGCCGACGGCTCGGCGATGCCGGTGCGCTTCGGGACGTGGTACTGGGGTATGGGCATCAGCAAGAACGTGTTCGTGCCGAAGCAGGCCGGCGCGAACTACGAACTGCCGGAAGAGATCGAGTCCCTCAAGGACATCAAGCAGCACATCAACCTGTTCACAAACCTCACCGCCTATCGTGACGGCGCGTTCTTCTGTCACTACACAGGCTGGGTTGTGGCGCGCACCGGCGTCGCACCGATGGTGTCGAACCAGTCGCTGGCGGAGAGCATCGATACGACGGTGGCCAACCAGATTGGCCGCACCACGCGCTACAAGAGCTTGACGACGACGTCCACGGGCGACGTGCGCGACATCATCAGCTACGAAAGCCCGACGACGTCCAATCCGCCGGAATTCTCGCCTGTGAATTTCTATACCCGCCTGTTCGGGCCGGACTTCCAGGACCCGAACGCGCCGACGTTCACGCCGTCGCCGACCATCATGGTCCGCAAGAGCGCGCTCACCGGCGTCATGGACAAGATCAAGACCCTGGAGAGCAAGGTCGGCGCCGAGGACAAGGCGCGCCTCGATCAGTACTTCTCGGGCTTGCGTCATCTGGAAAACCAGTTCAACCAGCAGCTCACTAAACCGGAGCCGCGCGAAGCCTGCGTGCGTCCGAAGGAAGCCAAGGACATGGACACGGGCAGCGACTTCAAGCTGGTCGCCGACCGTCACAACGTCATGACGGACCTGATGGCGATGGCGATTGCCTGCGATCAGAGCCGCGTGTTCAACATGATCTATTCCTACGGCTTCTCGAACACGACGAAGCCCGGCTACGACAAGCCGCACCACACCTGCACGCACGAGGAGCCGAAGGACGAACAGTTGGGCTATCAGCCGAACGCCTCGTGGTTTGTGCGCCGCGCGATGGAATCGTGGGCCTATTACGTGAAGGCTTTCGCGAACATCAAGGAAGGCGACGGCACGCTCTTGGATAACTGCTTCATCATGGGCAACAGCGACGTGGGCGATGCGCGCGTGCACTCGCTGGAAGAAATGGCGGCGTTCACGGCGGGGCGCATGGGCGGCAAGATCAAGACCGGGCTGCATATTCCCTACAGCGCGGGCAAGATCACCGACATCGGCTTCACCGGCCTCAAAGCCATGGGCTTTAATCTCAAGACCTGGGGTCAGAAGAGCAACGAGACCGACAAGCTCATCGGCGACATTATCGCCTAAGAGGATGCGGTCTCGAAATATGCAGCGCGCGCGAGCAATCCTCGTTCAGACGGTGGCGGTGGCGGCGTTGATCGGCGCCGCCGCATTCACGCCCGCTCAGGCGCAGCATGACTGGTCCAAGGCGCAGCGCGCGCAGACGGAAGGTTATGTCCGTGAGGCGATGCCGCCCGGCTTTCAGGTTGTCGTGGCCGAACTCGAGGGTGCGGTTTTCGCCGACGCCGCGGGCAAGACCTTGTATGCGTGGCCGCTGATGCCCTTGCGCAACAGCAACGCCGGCGAACTCAAGGGCAAACCGACGTGCGGCGACACGGTGTACAAGGTCAACACCGGCTGGATGAGCCCTTATCCCGGTGGGCTGGAGCTTCCGGAAGTCGCGACGCGTCCGAGCTGCGTCGATGTATGGCCGCCGGTCTTGGCGACGGCGGACGCGAAGCCTGTCGGCAAGTGGACGATTTTAGACGGACCGGGCGGGCGCAAACAGTGGGCCTATGACGGCCAGGCGCTTTACACGTCCGTTCTCGACAAAGAGCGCGGCGATGTCTGGGGCGGAACGAGCACGAACTTGCGCCGCGACGGTACCGGCGCCGTGCGTTGGCCGGTGGGACCGGGGCGCACGCTCCCATCGCAATTCAAGATCATGCCCTATGCTTATGGCCGGTTGCTGACGCTTGCGACGGAAAAGGCGGTCTATGTCTATGACAAGGACACGCCGACCAAATCGAATTGTACGGACGCCTGCCTCGAAAAGTTCGCGCCGATCCTCGCGCCGGAACGCATTAAGCCGCAGGGCGAGTGGGGTGTCGTCGAACGGTCGCCGGGCGTCAATCAGTGGACCTACCGCGGCCAACCGCTTTACAGCTACGAGCTTGAAGTGAAGTTCCCGAGCTTCGAGGGGGCGAGCGAAGCAGGCTGGCGCAACGTGTTCACGCAACTTGCGCCGGCATTTCCGAAGGGTTTCCAGATCACGAATACCTTGTCCGGGCAGATGCTCGCGGATGCCAAGGGGCGCACGATTTACACCTACAACTGCAACGATGATGCGGTCGATCAGCTCGATTGCAGCCATCCCTCGCAGCCGCAGGCTTACCGATTGGCGTTATGCGGGAAGGGCGATTGGAAACGTTGTCTGCAGACGTTCCCGTACCTCATCGCCGGAGCGGACGAGAAAAGCGAAACGCATTTCTGGAGCATCAAGTACATCGATCCGGCGTCGGGGCGGTGGGTTGAGCCGGGCGAAGCCGGTGCGCTGCGGGTGTGGGCTTACCGCGACAGACCGGTCTATCTCTGCGGACGCGATAAGAAACCCGGCGACTACGAATGTGATTCTTGGGGCGAGTGGAGCGGTGTGCGCAACGGCTTCATGGGCTTCTGGATCAGAGACGCTTTCGGCGATAACGCGATCTGAATGGACGGTCGGCAATGAATAAATATCTGCCGCTTGGGATGATGGTCGCCGCCGCGATTGGCGCGGGGTTCTCGCCGCGCCTTGCGTCCGCGGACGAGGCCTATCAAGACCGGAAAATCGGCTACACCATCGTCTCCAAGAATTTCGCGATCTATCAAACCGCCGACGGCAAGGCGGAATGTCCGCACGGCCTGAACGACGGGCCGCGCGAACAGTTCGATAAACTTTATCCGCGTGACCAAAAGCACACCTTCGCCGGCTCGCAGCTCGAACGCGAGGGCGAAGTATGGTTGCCCGACGCCGCGCCGGAGAAACACGGCCTTCCGTTCTATGAACCGCAAAGCAAGATTGCGATCGGCCTGGATCTCGACGGAAAGACCGACGTCAACGACTTCACCGGTCCCGACGGTAAATCGGCGGGGATCGACAACCAGCTTTACCGGGTATTCGGTTGCGTCGGGAACTATCGCGGTCCGGACGGTTCGTATCGCTTCTTCATTCAGGACTACATGAAGAAGTTCAACTACAACCGCTTCCTGATCGAAATCACTGATCTCGACGATCTTGGCAACGACGACGATGTCACCGTCACGGTCCTGCGGGGTCTCGATCCGTTGCTGTACGATTCCGCGGGCGGGTTCGCCGCGGGGGGCACACAGCGCGTCGACATGCGCTGGGGCAGGGAACTGATCAAGAGCACAAAGGGCAAGGTGGTCGACGGCGTGTTGACGACCGCGCCGATGGATATCGTGATGCCGGAAAGCCTGCGCCGCGGCGCGGCCAACCTCATCATCCATGATTGGCGTGTCCAGTTGCGCCTGACCGAGGACGGCGCCGAAGGCCTGATGGCCGGCTATCTCGACATCGAGAAGTTCTACAACAATCTCGCACAGAACTGGACGACGCACTATCGCAGCTACGGCCAGGAATCTTTGCCGTCCGAGTATCGCGCGATGGTGCGCAATGCCGATGCCTATCCCGACGAGAGCGGCCGCAATCGCGCCATCTCATCCGCATGGGAAGTGAAATTCAAACAGGTGTTCATTGTTCATCCGCCGGCCGCCGTGGCCGCGACGGCGCCGTCACCGGCGGGTCGCGCGGCGGCTCCGGCGCAGCGCTGATGGCGCGATGAATCAGATCGAGGGCGTAAGATGAGAAACGGAAAAGCTTTGTTGGGCGGTTTGGCGATGGCGGCGTCGGTGGCCGCCGGCGTCTCGGCCGCCGAGTATTATTCGTGGACTCCGGCGCAATACGCGCTGACGGAAGACTATATCCGTGAAGAGATGCCGCCCGGGTTCCGCGTTGTGATCGCCGACCTCGAAGGTCCGGTATGGGCCGACGCCAACGGCAAGACCCTTTATGGGTGGCCGTTGACGCCGCTGCGCAACGGCAACGCCGGCGAACTCAAGGGCAAGCCGACATGCGACGACACGCATTATCGTGAGAATGTCGGCCTGCAGAGCCCCTATCCGGGCGGGCTGGAGTTGCCTGAAGTCGAGACGCGCCCGTCTTGTGTCCAGGTGTGGCCGCCCGTTCTCGCCGCGCCGGACGCGAAGCCCGTCGGCAAGTGGACGATCTTGAACGGCCCCGGCGGCCGCAAGCAGTGGGCTTACGACGGTCAAGCGCTTTACACATCGGTGCTCGACACAAAACCCGGCGACGTTCTCGGCGCGACCAGCGCGCAGGACGGCGGCGACGGCGAGGGCGCCCTGCGCCGCCCGATGGGGCCTGAGCGCAGCATGCCGTCGCAGTTCAAGGTGAACGTCACCCACGCGGGGCGGATGATGACGTTGGACAACAACTACGCCGTCTATGTGTTCGACGGCGATACCGCGAAGAAATTCGGATGCACAGGCCCCTGTCTTGAAATGTTCTCGCCGGTCCTCGCGCCCGAGCGGATCCGGGCGCAGGGCGATTGGTCGATCGTCGAGCGTTCTCCGGGCGTGAAACAATGGGCGTACCGCGGCCGTCCGGTGTACGGCTACAATCTTGAAGAGCGCCGCCCGAGCTTTGAAGGTTCGGACCAGCCGGGTTGGCACAATGTGTTTACGCAGTTGCCGCCGGCCTTCCCGAAAGGCTTCCAGATCACCGAAGGCACCGCGGGCTCCATGCTCGCCGACGCCAAGGGCCGCACGATCTATATCTATAATTGCAACGACGATGCCCAGGATCAGCTCGATTGCTCGCATCCGTCGCAACCGCAGGCTTATCGTCTGGCCATCTGCGGCCGGGGCGACTGGCAGCTGTGCCAGAAGACCTTCACCTATCTGCCCGCGGGCGAGAATGAGAAGAGCGACAGCAATATCTGGAGCATCAAGTACATCGATGCGTCCACGGGACGTTGGGTCGAACCGACCGCCGCCGGCGCGCAGCGCGTGTGGGCGTACCGCGACCGCCCCGTGTACCTGTGCGCGCGCGACAAGGTTCCCGGCGACTACGAATGCGACGCCTGGGGTGAGTTCAGCGGAATGCGGAACGGCTGGAAAGCGTTCTGGATCCGCGAAGTTTTCGGCCGTAGCTGATCGGACGTAAGGAGCGAATGATGAAACAGAGTGTCTCCGTGAAAATCCTTGCCGCGTGTTCGTTTGCCGCGGGAATCGCCTTTGCGTCCGCCGCATCGGCCGACGAAGCGCTGCAGCACGGCAAAATCGGCTACGCCATGACCCATAAGAATTGGGCGGTGTACCAAACGCCGGATGGCAAGGCCGAATGTCCGAACGGTCTGAACGACGGTCCGCGCGAACAGTTCGACAAATTGTATCCGCGCGATAAGAAGCACACCTACGTCGAGACCCAGCTCGAGCGCGAGGGGCAGGTGTGGGTGCCCGAGAAGACCGCGGAGAAACACGGCCTTCCGTTCTATGAGCCGCAAGGCAAGATCGGGATCGGACTGGACCTCGACGGCAAGAACGGCCCGGAGGACTTCACCAGCGCGGACGGCAAGGTGAGCGGAATCGACAACCAGATCTACCGCGCTTTCGGCTGCGTCGCCAGCTATCGCGGTCCGGACGGTTCCTACCGTCACTTCGTCCAAAGTTACATGCAGCAGTACAAATACAACCGCTTCCTGCTCGAAATCTCGGGCGTGGACGACCTTGCCAACGACGCGGATGTAACAGTTACAATTTACCGTGGGCGTGACGCGCTGCTGCTCGACTCCGCCGGTAACTTCATCGCCGGCGGCACGCAGCGCGCGGATCATCGGTGGGGGAAGGATTTTATCAAATCGACCAAGGGCAAGATCGTTGATGGCTTGCTCACGACGCAACCTATCGATATTTACATCCCCGAAACGTTGGCCCGCGGCGCCCCGAAGCAATTCGTGCGCGATTGGCGGGTCGAACTGCGCGTGACGGAGGATGGCGCAGAAGGGTTGATGGGGGGATATCTCGATATCGAGCGGCTGCAGAACAACCTCGCTCAGAATTGGGCGACGCACTTCCGCAGCTACGGACAGGAATCGATCCCGTCCGAATATCGTTCGTTCATCCGCAATGCGGACGCCTATCCGGGGGAAGACGGCAAGAACGCTTTCATTTCCTCGGCGTGGCAAATCAAATTCAAGCAGGCTTTCATCGTCCATCCGCCCCAGGCGGTTGCGGCGGGAAAGCCGACCACCGGCGACGCGGCCCCGGCCGCGACGCAAGAATAACTAAGAGCGCCGAAGGGAACGTATAGAGATGGCTGCTGAACTTGCTGCGCGTGGGACCGGAGAGGTCGAGAAGCTGACGGCCGCGGATATGGCGCGCCGTTTGAAGATGATCCTGGTGGGTTCCGCCGGCAACCTTGTGGAGTGGTACGACTTTTA
>CAZNUW010000010.1:0-139955 GCA_964576515.1 uncultured Rhodobacterales bacterium | reverse complement strand
CTCCTTCATGGCAAAAACATACCTCAGGGAGGACCACTTCAAAGGGGGCAGATCACGCCGACCTGCCCGGAAAGCCGACCCTATGGAAGGGCAAGACCGAAACCGCCTCACGCGTGCGCGGCCGGATCGAAGCGATATTGGATTGGGCGAAGGTGCGGAAGTACCGGGAGGGCGAAAACCCGGCACGCTGGCGCGGCAACCTACAACACTCCCTGCCCAAGCGGACCAAGGTGCAAAAGGTGAAGCACCATGCCGCATTGCCTTATGGCGAGATTGGAGCCTTCGTCCAAGCTCTGCGCGCAAAGGAAGGCACCGCCGCGCGGGCGCTGGAGTTTCTCATTCTCACGACGGCGCGCACCAGCGAAGTAACGGGCGCCCGCTGGCGGGAGATCGATTTGGACGCAGCCCTATGGACAGTGCCAGCGGATCGGATCAAGGGCGGCAAGGTTCATCGCGTACCGCTATCAGCGTCCGCAGTTGCCGTACTTGAGGCGCAGTTGAAGGCGCAGGGCAAAACTGAAAAAGACCGTTTTGTCTTTCCGGGGGGTAAGGCCGGCAAGCCGTTGTCCGAAAACGCGATGCTGGCCCTTCTCGCGCGCATGAAACGCGACGACCTGACCGCGCACGGTTTCCGTTCTAGCTTCCGCGATTGGGCTGCGGAGCAAACCAACTATCCCCGCGAAGCCGCAGAAATGGCGTTAGCGCACGTAGTTTCCGACAAGGTAGAAGCCGCCTATCGGCGCGGCGATCTATTCGAAAAGCGCCGTCGTCTGATGGATGATTGGGCTAAGCACTGTGGAACCGCTGCGAAGGCTGGTGAGGTGGTAGCAATTAACCGCCGCACCAAGCGGTAATACTCTTGAGCTAGCGCAGATCGCCTGTTCTTGCCCTGGATTTAGTCCACGCCTTTCATTTCATGCGGTATGCCGTGCTCTTGGCCAATCCAAAGCACGGCCTCTGCGCACCGCATCGTTGCCTTATATGCCAACTCTGCTTCGACGATTATCAGAAATTCTGATGCAGCTTCTCGGGCTTTACCCGTGAGCCATTCGAAGAAACGGATCAATTCTCGAGCTTCTTCTGATGCGCCAATCTTGACCAATCGATTCGCGCGGTCTTTTTTTCGCTCGCCCGTGTCAGTCTGCCACGCCTTAATTTCGCCGGGCAATGTCTCCGCCAACCGCTTCAACGCTTCGAAATGCTCACTATTGTAGTTAGGGAACCCGTAGCCCGCCGCCGTGCATAATCGCAAGCCAAGCATTTCCATTTTGCGCATTAGATAAGGAATATTTGCTGCAAACGAATTCTCGCGAGCTATCCTGTTGGCTTCCAGATATGCGTCGGCGGTTCTTTTTTGCTCCTTTTGCTGGTCCGACCAAACGTCACGGGCACGCACCATTTCTTCCCGCTGCAGCACCATTTCCTTTCGTTGAAGCTCTAACTCGCTCCGTTGCAATCCAAGCTCAGCGCGCTGCAAAAAAGCCGTTAGAACAAACCAGGCCAAAGCCAGCGGCGAAATAAATCCGGTGAAATAGTCGCCCCATTCGTTTAGCTCCATTCGCTCACTGGCTGGTAAGCCTGCGTCCTTCCACGCAGCGTAGAGAACCACGCCGGCCACATAGACAACGGAACACCCCACAAAAATGCTGAGCCTGCGAAGTTTCATCAGGACTCCCCTTTTAGCCTTCTAATCTCTCCGCCTACTGGAACGCTGGCGCAGCGTACCGCCCTAATCATTTTCACGGACGATGGCAAACGGCACTAGTTCCGCAAGCTCCGCTCGATGATGCCTTAAGAGGCCCTCTACTCGCGGAATTTCCAAGGCAAGTTCCTTGAGCTTCGTCAGTCCTATTTTATCCACCACCAAACTGTCCGTGTGGTGTTGGAGGGTAGTTACTTCTAGAATTGTTTTCATGTCTGCAGAGAAGGTCCAGCCTCTTGAAAGAGCATGGATTCGGCTGTTCCGCTGTTTTCCCAGATTTAGGCATCTATCAATCACAGTTTGGAATCGCTTCGCGCGCTGGACGGGATTTGGTACCGCGGCGTTTTCGAAAATTCTTGTTCCTGACTTTTTTAGGATATCGCACTTTCTCGCGAACCCCGTCGTTACGCTCCATTTCTCATCGGCCCGCTGAATTGGCCGTAGCACTTTTAGAGTCTTTTCCACGGATCGCTCCATGGATGCAAAATTAAGGGCGATTTTGCCCACCCATTCATAAACTGTGGACTCGGCAGGAAAGCGGCCGCTCGCGCGACTTTTAATCGGAAAGTCTAGATCCCCACCGTCCTGTTTTCTTTTGCGAGCCATCGCAATCGCGTCCCCCACCATTCGCGGGTATATTATCACAGGCGCGGCTAGGCTGATCCCCGAACATCGCGTACCGCACACGACCGCCGCGCCTCACTTCTATGCGGGCACGATTGCGGAGCGTGCGATGAAAGATGGCAGCCCACATCATTACACCATCGCGGACGGCGTGGATGGACGGCGGAACTTCACATCTCAGCACGTCAGGGAGATTATTGCCGTCACCGGCAAATCGGTTCCGGCTTCGAAAATCCGTGCGAGCTATATTATCGCTGGAGAGGTTGTCCATAGGCCAGTTGACCGCTTGGAGTATTTGGAGAAGTGCTTAAATGGCTCTGCAGCCACCTACTTCAGCCTATGCGAAGCCGTTAAGGCACGAGGGCCGAGCCCGTCGCAAAAGGCGACGCAACTGGATGGTATAGCGAAAACTACGGCCCGCCTTTGGAGGCAACTACACTTACACAAGGGTCAGAACGCGGACGATCTGCCAGACTTTCCAAAGTACGAACTTAGACAAGCCGCTGCCCGACGGTTCAAAAAGTTATCAGACCTGATGTATCTGGATCAGTTGGCTTCCACGATAAATGCAATTCTCGACCTGAACGCCATGGCAACTGATGCTGCAAACATCGCGCGGTCGCGGATTACTAAAGACCGCGACCGAAATCCAGGAGACGAAGCACGACGCATTCTCATTGAACGCCTTTGGATATCTTGGTTCGATGTTTTTAACGAAGTGCCCAAGTCCAGCTTTGATGTTGCGAACGAAAAACCCGCCAGTCCCTTTCTTTCATTCTGTGTCGCAGTCATTCGGCGGCTTGGTCTTAGGGGAAGGAACGGCCGACCGTTAACGGTCGCGGCTGTGCATAAGCAAATTCAGAGCGTGGAGGCTAAGCCCCCACGGAATCTGATACCTGCTGGGATTCTAAAAACCATCAGGAGAAGGGGCGACGCAAAACCCAAATCAACTCAGAGAAAAATTTGATACGGATTTTTCCAGGCGAGTAGACGCGCCCATATTTCCCTCGTTAACCGCAAAGCCACCTGCGGACAACCCTGACAACAGGATTGACGATGGACAGCTACTCCAAACGACTCATGCCGATCCCGCACTTCTGCGTGCGGTACGGCTGTTCCCGAACCACAGCATACCGTGAAGCCGCCGCCGGCCGATTGCGACTGACGAAGATGGGCTCTGCCACGCGAGTCCATGAAGACGATGCCGAAGCCTGGGCGACCCTGCTTCGCGCTGCAAGCCAGCCGACCAGAGCGGCCTAAATCCCCACAACCAAAGAAAAGGCCCCACCGCGCTACGCCGGGAAGCAGACGCGCAGGTGAGGCCGAAGGAAATCAACGATGAGAATCATAACGCCCCGTCAACTAAGCTTCAACTTCGAACAACCTGCTCACGACCGCCTCCGTCTACCGCTCGTAGCCCGCCGCATCGCGATCCGCGCGGGTATCAGCCCCCTCCACGCGCTCGCATTTGTCTCTGCGAACGGCATCGGTCCGACAGGTGCTCGATGAAGCGCCTTAACATCACCGCAGAAGTTATCGACGGCATTGAAACCCGCACCGTGACCCTTTCCGGCCGCGACGCATGGGCCTTGTCCGAGTTGGTGAAGGCCGGTGTCAACGGCTGCACGCCAATCGACCATCCGGGGCCGCGCTGGTCTGGATACGTTCATAAGTTGCGACATGCCTACGGCATCCACGTCGATACGATTCACGAACGGCACGGCGGTCCATTTGCAGGCCGTCATGCACGGTACGTCCTCCGCTCTAGCGTGCGGATCCGGCCGTCAATGGCATGTTGGGAATGATCCAGGCGCTAGAACCGCGTGACACCTTGGAGGCAATGCTGACAACGCAAATGGTAGCGGTTCACTATGCGACCATGACCTTCGCTCGCAGGCTGAATCACGTCGAGAACATTCCACAGCAGGACAGCGCCTCGAACGCCCTTAACAAATTGACCCGCACTTTCGCAGCGCAGGTAGAGGCGTTGAACCGCTACCGGGGCAAAGGACAGCAACAGGTGACCGTCACCCATATGCACGTTCATGACGGCGGACAGGCAATCGTCGCCGGCAACGTCCAGGGGGGTGGGGCATCAACAAAACGGGAAGGACAAGCCCATGCACCAACTCTCAGCTATGAACCAGGCACCCCGATGCCAAGCCAAGACGCGCAGCGGGAACCCGTGCCGAGCACCGAAAGTTAAAGGCCGGCCGCGCTGCCGGATGCACGGTGGAGCGGATGGAAGCGGCGCACCGAAGGGAAATCGCAACGCCTGGAAGCATGGACGCTATTCGGCCGATGCCATCGCAGCGCGTCGGTCACTCCGCGCGCTAATCAAAGATAGTCGGAAGTTAGTCGCTGCAGTAGGCTAGGCTTAGGGCTCAAGTACATCGAAGCGGGGTCTACCATGAAGCGATGGGGGATTTGGCTCACGGGGCTGTTCGCGTCCGGGACGTTCTGTTCTACGGCCGCATGGAGCGCGACCAGGCTAGAGTTTGCCACTGTGGCCAGTTTCCTTGCCGGCATGGCTGCATTCACATGCTTCCGCCTTTGGCGCGCTGACTAGGAAGCATGTACAGTTGAGATACAGCGTCAGGGGGCACCGATGAAAAAATGGGTTTTCGTGTTGGTGGTTTTGAGCGGCTGCGCCACAACAGAAACGGTCTATCTCGCTCGCGATGGTAAGACGGTCCAGTGCGGCCCCTACGACGCAACGGGTGGCAGGACCGCGCAGCTTGGCGCCGAAAGCCTCCGAGCTTGTGTTCAAGACTTCCAGAAGGCTGGCTATCAACGTGTGGCGAATCCTTAGCGTTGCGCTATTCCTTTCGGCTCCCGTCGTTGCGTCCGAACTTCGCGGCCCCGCCGTCGTCACCGATGGCGATACTCTCCGCATCGTCGACACCCGCATACGGCTATTCGCCATCGACGCTCCCGAAGGCAAACAGTCCTGCTCGCGCGAGGGATTGGCTTGGCTCTGCGGTCAGGAGGCCAGCAAATATCTCCGTGAGTTGGTGGGCGCCGAAACTCTTACCTGCGAGGAAAAGGACCGCGACCGTTACGGCCGCACCGTCGCCATATGCCACCTGCCGGATGGCCGCGATATTGGTGCTGAGATGGTAGCTGCCGGGATGGCCCTTGCTTATCGGCGGTACGGCGGATCGATGTATGACTCAGCCGAAACCGAGGCCAAGATATTTACGCGAGGCCTTTGGTCCGGAACGTTCCAACCGCCGTGGGAGTGGCGGCGCGAACAGTCGTCAAAGCGCAGGTCCCAATGATGGCTGGGGGCCGTGGGCACCAACTTTTTGTCACATCGAATGACGCGCCTAAGCCTGAGCTCAATTACTGCTTCGGACGGAGGTCAAATGAAACCCAATGCACGGTTTATTAGCGTCACCATCGCCGCCTCGCTCCTTGTATTTGGAGGCAGCGGACTGGCGGCCGAACAAGGGCCAACCGAAGAGCATCGTGAGTTGTGTGCGTCCTTCGGATTCCAGACGGGAACGCCCCAATTTGCCCAATGTCTATTTTCGCTTTTTGTGAAGGACCAAGAAAGACTTGCGGAATGGTGCAGACTGGAAGGTGCGCGCATTGCTCGCACCGACGTGACCTACGTCGATATTCACCTCTGGAAAGAGAAATGCGAGCCAGAGTGAAAGGCTGCGTAAGCTAACCTATCGAACGTGAGCACCAACTTTAGCCGCACTCGCGAAAGTTCCCTGTTTGTTCTTTTTGGGAATCGCCCTAGGTTCCGACCGATGGGACACAATCGTATCTATGCTGCAGGACCCACTCTCGCGGACTGCCGCAAGGACGGAGTGACGCACCTACGCATCCAATGCCTTGTTCTAGCATGCCGCCATGAGGCCCTCATTGCGGTTAGCCTCATTCGCGCGGCGGACAACGTCCCAGTGAATCATATACCGTGGCGCTGCAAGAACTGCCGGCAGCGGAACATCTCTGTAAGTGCCGTTAAGGAAGAGCAACCTGTGCCCGTGCTCAATTTGACAGCTATTAAACCGTACCCCCGCCGAAGCACATTCGGATCGATAGTCGTTAACATCCGAGTCTAGGCACACCCACAGGCGTAAGATGGGTACAGGGATGGGCAGGACACTATGGCCTCCGCTCAACCCTCTGAAAATAAATGATAAATTTCAAAATAATGGCGGAGAGGGTGGGATTCGAACCCACGGTGCCCTTGCAGGCACGCCGCATTTCGAGTGCGGTACGATCGACCACTCTGCCACCTCTCCGCGAGGGCACACCTTATATATAGCGAGCGTGCGGCCGTCTTTTTTCGAGGGCGGAAACTAACCGAAGACCGCGCCCGCCGCAACAGTGGCTTGCGGGGCGGCGGGCCGGGGTAATTCCCTGAATTTCCGGGCCTTTTAGTCGCCGGCCGCGCCGGCGGCCGGGGCCGGGGTTCCGCCGGCGGCCCCGAGAATCGGAGGGGCGCACCGGGCCAGCAGTTCGCGGTAGTGGTCGCGGACCCGGTCCAGGTTCATCCGGTTCAGGAACGCCGAGTAGGCGATATAGGAGACGAGGAACCTGAGGTCGCGCGCCCAGGGCGGCAGGAACCGCGGGAAGACGCAGAGGCCGTGCGCGGCGAGCGTGGTGATGGCGGGCATGTCCTCGATGTCCATCTTGCCCGCGAAGAGCAGGCGGATGGCGTCGACGCGCGTTTCCTGGACGGCGATGCGCAGGAAGTTGTGCACGCGCACCAGCCCTTCGAGATAGACCGAGTCCTTCGTGAACGGGCCGCCGCCTTCGACAAGACCGCCGCGCACGATGCGGCGCGCGTTCTCGAACGCGCTGAATTCGTTGTGCGTGCGTTCGCGGAAAAATCTGTAAAGCTCGAGGAAGTCGGCGCCGTCCATCGCCATTTGAATCGCGAGCACACGATCGGCGAGGCGCAGCAGGCGCGACGGATCCATGGCGCCGGAGATCAATTCGGCGAACACCGCCAGGCCTTCCTGCGTGCGCGTGGTGCCGGGATGGCCCGCGCTTAAGAACGGAAACGCCTTTTGCGCCGCGCCGTTCAGCGATGTTGCGATATGCACAAAGGCCTCGTGTTGCACGAGCTGCGAGAGATCGCGGTCGGAGAACACGGCGTCTTTGCGCAAGCGGATATAGCGCGCGCCGGCCAAAGCATTGGACGAAAGATGATCGACAATCTCGACCTTCGGCGAAGCGTCCCCGAAGTGGCGGCCAAGCACCGCGCTCATGCGCGCGGCCAATTCTTGCGCGGTGAGCGTGCGCGCATCCTTGGTGTCGAGATTGATCTCGAGATTGAGGAAAGGCCCCAGCACATAATCGAGCATGCGCGCGAGGTCGAGCGGGCGCACATCGCATTGCAGGAGATCGGCCTGCGGCGAGCCGTAGAGACGCACCGACTGGATATGGAACTGCTTCGTGCCGATGCCCGCCAGCATGTCGGCGCCCGTGCCGATCACCTCGGCGCAGCGGCGCAGCCAGATCTGCACCGGACCGTCGCCGTCGATGAGCGCGCGGGCCGCCGCGAGCGCTTCGTGAACGGGCGCGGGGTCCAAGGGCGTGTAGGCGACCTGGGGAAGCTCCTTGCCGCCGGCGGCGAAAAACCGTTCGGCGACCTCGGGCCCCCAGGCCACGGCCCGCAAGACCCGGACCGGCTTTTCAGCTTTCCGCAGGAGCTGGGCGGCGGCGGTCAGGCGTTCGATGACCGCGGGGCTCAGCCGGTCGGGTGGGGGACCGGACATTGGGCCAGACTCGGAGGCAGACTCGGGGACTCCGGCGCCTTCCATGGATCAGGCGTCCAGGCCGCGAAAGGGGGCCGATGCGGGGATTCGGGCGCGGGTGGGCGTCCCGGCTTTCCCGGCCAGGTGAGGTCGACTTGCTAACTCATTGTTAAGAATTAACAAATGAGCTCCATAAAAACCGCTGACGCCGCCTTAGAAGTGGGGCCGGTTGCCATTGACTTGGCAGTCCTTGCGGTATATTCACCCCGCTTCCGGCGCGGCCCGTAGATGTGTGGCCGCCCTTTTCGTTTGGCTTAAGGTTCGACCATGTTCGCAGTAATCAAGACGGGCGGCAAACAGTATCGCGTCACGAAAGACGACGTCATCGCCGTGGAAAAGTTGGACGCCGACGCCGGCGCCACCGTGGTGTTCGACACCGTGCTCGCCCTGGGCGACAAGATCGGCGCCCCGTCCATCGCGGACGCGAAGGTCGCCGCCGTGGTCGTGCGTCAGTTCCGCGACGACAAGAAGATCATCTTCAAGAAGCGCCGTCGTAAGCACTATCGCCGCCGCACCGGTCACCGTCAGAACCTGACCCTGGTGAAGATCAGCGACATGGGCATCGGCTTGGCCGTGACCGCGACGCCGGCCACTGAAAAGAAGGCCGCCGAGAAGACAGCCGCCGCTCCGAAGGCCGCGAAGAAAGCTGCGCCGAAGAAGGCCGCCGCCGCTGAAGGCGAAGCGAAGCCGGCCAAGAAGGCCGCCGCGAAGAAGACAACCAAGAAGGCCGAGGCCTAACGGCCCCGTTTAGAGAGAGAAGGAGTTAGGCAATGGCACATAAGAAATCCGGCGGCTCGTCCTCGAACGGTCGCGATACAATCGGCAAACGCCTTGGCGTGAAGAAGTTCGGCGGTGAAGCCGTCGTCGCCGGCAACATCCTCGTCCGCCAGCGCGGCACGAAGTGGCATCCGGGCAAGAACGTCGGCCTCGGCAAGGACTACACGATTTTCGCGCTCCTGGACGGCAACGTCAGCTTCAAGACGTCGTCGAAGGGCCGTGTGTACGTTTCGGTCGACCCGAAGCCGGCAGCGAAGGCGAACTAACGCAAGCAGATGCACCCCGTCGGCATCTGCCGGCGGTGTTACCGAATGAAAAAGGAGACGGGAAACCGTCTCCTTTTTTTATTGTCCGAAGTGATCCTCATGATCGACCTCTCCATCAGAACCGAGCGTTTGGCCTTACGCCCCCTCACCCTCGCCGATGCGCCGCGCGTCGGGGAGCTGATTGGCGCATGGGCGGTCGCGCGCATGCTGTCGCGCGTGCCCTTCCCCTACCCGCCAGGACGCGCCGCGGAGTGGATCACGACCCACGACGACGGCCGGGTGCGCGGGGAAAGCTTCCCCTTCGCGGTCACGCTGCACAACAAGCTGATCGGTGGGATCGGCCTGGAAGAATCGCGCGAACGCGGGCAGTTCCGATTCGGCTATTGGATCGCGGCGTCCTATTGGGGATTCGGGTATGCGACCGAAGCCGCCAAGGCGGCCTTAGGGTTCGGATTCGGCTGGCTGGGCCTCGCGGCCGTCGGCGCGTCCCGCTATGTGGACAACGAAGCCTCGGGCCGCGTGCTGGACAAGCTCGGATTCGTGGAAACAGGCCGCGCCATGCACGCCTGCCTCGCCAGGAATGCCGAAATTCCGGGCGTCGAGCTTGAGCTAACCCGCGACGTGTGGCGGCAGAAGCAGGTATAAGGGCGCCATGAAATTCCTGGACCAAGCCAAGATCTACATAAAGGCCGGCGACGGCGGCAACGGATGCATCGGATTCCGGCGCGAGAAGTTCATCGAGTTCGGCGGGCCTGACGGCGGCGACGGCGGTGACGGCGGCGACGTGATCTTCGAGGCCGCGCGCAACCTGAACACGCTGATCGACTTCCGCTATCACCAGCACTTCAAGGCCGAGCGCGGCGAAAACGGCATGGGCAAGAACTGCACCGGCAAGGACGGCGCGGACCTGATCGTGAAGGTGCCGGTGGGCACCGAGATCCTGTCGGAAGACCGCGAGGAAGTGCTGGCGGATTTGTCCAAGGACGGCGACCGCATCACGCTCTTGCGCGGCGGCAACGGCGGATTCGGCAACGCGCATTTCCAAAGTTCGACCAATCAGGCGCCCGACTACGCCAACCCCGGCCAGATCGCGCCGGAGGCCTGGGTGTGGCTACGATTGAAACTGATCGCGGACGTGGGCCTCGTCGGGTTGCCCAACGCGGGCAAGTCGACATTCCTGGCGACGGTGACGCGCGCGCGCCCGAAGATCGCGGACTATCCCTTCACCACGTTGCACCCGAATCTCGGCGTCGCGAAAGTGAACGACCTTGAATTCGTGATCGCCGACATCCCCGGTTTGATCGAGGGCGCGCATGAAGGCGCCGGATTGGGCGACCGCTTCCTCGGTCACGTGGAGCGCTGCGCCGCGCTTTTGCATCTGGTCGACGCGACGGAAGAAGATGTCGCCGCGTCCTACAAAACTGTGCGCCGCGAACTGAAGGCCTACGGCGCGGATCTCGCGCGCAAGAAAGAGATTGTCGCCCTGAACAAGGTCGACGCGCTGGACCCGGAAACGCGCGCCGAGAAACTGGCGGCCTTGACCAAGGCGTGCCGCAAGAAGCCCATGTTGTTGTCGGGCGTATCGGGCGAAGGGCGCGACGAGGCCTTGCGCGCGCTCGCGAAGATCGTCGACGCGGCGCGCGGCCCGGACGGCATCCCCGATGACGACATCGAGGACGAAGAAGACATCGAAAAGGGATGGACGCCGTGAGCACCGCCGCGGCCCAGACCCCTTCGGCCCTTTCACCGGTCGCGTCCGCGAAGCGGCTGGTGGTGAAGATCGGCTCGGCCTTGCTGGTGAACGAAGAGACCGGCGCCTTGCACCAGGCCTGGCTGGACGCCCTGTGCGACGACATCGCGCGCGCCCACGCCCGCGGACAGGAAGTGGTGATCGTCACTTCCGGCGCCATCGGCATCGGACGCGGGCCCCTTGGCATGCGCGGACGTAAATTACGGCTTGAGGAAAAGCAGGCCGCGGCCGCCACCGGCCAGATGCGCCTGACGCACGCCTATCAAAGTTCGCTCGACCGTCATCGCATCACCGTGGGCCAGGTGCTCATCACCCTGGACGACACCGAGAACCGGCGGCGTTATCTGAACGCGCGCAACACGCTCGACACGCTGCTGACCTTGCGGGCGATCCCCGTCATCAACGAGAACGACTCCGTCGCGACGGCCGAGATCCGCTTCGGCGACAACGACCGTCTGGCGGCGCGCGTCGCGCAGATGATCAGCGCCGACACGCTGGTGCTGCTGTCGGATATCGACGGCCTTTACACCGCCGATCCCCGCTTGAACCCCGAGGCGGAACTGGTGTCCGAGGTGCGTGAGATCACGCCGCAGATCGAGGGCATGGCGGGCGGCGTTACCACCGGCGTCGGTTCGGGCGGTATGGTGACCAAGATCATGGCCGGCAAGATCTGCATGGCGGCGGGCTGCCGCATGGCGATCGCGCCCGGGAAGCCGATGCATCCGCTGACGGCCCTGGAGAACGGCGGACGCTGCACATGGTTCCTGCCGGCGGCCGAACCGCGCACCGCGCGCAAACGTTGGATCGCGGGTAATGTGCAGACCCGGGGCACCCTCACCGTCGACGAGGGCGCGGTCGCGGCCTTGAAAAGCGGCAAGAGCCTGTTGCCCGCGGGCGTCACCGACATCGCCGGCGACTTCGAGCGCGGCGACGCGGTCGAAGTGCGCGGCAAGGACGGACAGATCGTGGGTAAGGGATTGTCGGCCTACAATGCGGCCGACATGCGCCTCATCAAGGGACATAAGTCAGAGGATATCGAGACGTTGCTGGGATATCGCGGACGCAGCGAAGTCATTCACCGCGACGACCTCGTCACCGGATTCTAGAAAGATCGCGTTATGGACGGACAAGCGACAGACATCGCCGTGTTGATGGAGAAGATCGGCCGGAACGCGCGCGCCGCCGCGCGCGCGCTGGCCAAGACGCCGACGGCCGCGAAGGATGCGGCCTTGCGCGCCGCCGCCGCCGCCATCGGCGCGCGCGCCGGCGAGATCAAGGCGGCGAACGCAAAAGACATGACGGCCGCGCGCGCGAAGAACCTGACGCCCGCGCTGATGGACCGGCTGGAACTGAACGACGCACGCATCGCGGCGATGGCGAAGGGCCTGGAGGAGATCGCCGGTCTCGCCGATCCCGTCGGCCAGATAATGGCCGAATGGACGCGACCCAATGGTCTTGTGATCCAGCGCGTGCGTATGCCGCTGGGCGTCATCGGGATCATCTACGAATCGCGCCCGAACGTCACCGCCGACGCGGGCGGCCTGTGCCTGAAAGCGGGCAACGCCTGCATCCTGCGCGGCGGCTCGGAAAGTTTCCATTCCTCGCAAGCGATCCTCGCCTGCCTGCACGACGGCCTGGAGGCGGCGGGCATCCCCGCCTCCGCCATTCAAATGGTGCCGACCACCGACCGCGCGGCCGTGGGCGAGATGCTCACGATGACGAAATACATCGACGTGATCGTGCCGCGGGGCGGGCAATCGCTGGTGGACCGCATCATGCGCGACAGCCGCGTGCCGACGTTCCAGCATCTGACCGGCCTGTGCCACACCTATCTGCACGCGGGCGCCGACCCGGCGAAGGCGCGGCGAATCGTGTTGAACGCGAAGATGCGCCGCACGGGCATCTGCGGCGCGACCGAGACCCTGCTGGTGGACGAGAAGATCGCGCCCGCGATCCTGCCGCCGATCCTGGACGACCTGATCAAGGCCGGCTGCGAGCTGCGCGGCGACGAAACGATCCGGAACCTGGACGCGCGCGTGAAACCCGCGACGCCCGAGGATTGGGACACGGAATACCTGGACGCGATCTTGTCGGTGAAGACGGTGAAGGACCTCGACGACGCGGTCGCGCATATCGTCGCCCACGGATCGGAACACACCGAAGCGATCGTCACCGAGGATCAGGCGGCGGCCGAACAGTTCATGGACGCGCTGGGCAGCGCCATCGTGATGCACAACGCCTCGACCCAGTTCGCCGACGGCGGCGAATTCGGCATGGGCGCGGAGATCGGGATCGCAACGGGCAAGATGCACGCCCGCGGGCCCGTCGGCGTCGAGCAACTGACCACATTCAAATATAAGGTGCGCGGTGACGGCCAGGTCCGGTCGTAGCCTCCCGCGTTTCGGCGACCGGCGGGAGGGCCGCATCGGGTTGCTGGGCGGATCCTTCAATCCCGCCCACGACGGACATCTGCACCTGACGCTGGAGGCGCTGAAACGCCTGGGCCTCGACGAAGTATGGTGGCTGGTGAGCCCACAGAATCCCTTAAAAAGCGCGCGCGGCATGGCCCCCTTGGCGCAGCGGCTGGCGCAGGCCCGCGCGGTTGCGGCGCATCCGCGGATTCTGGTCACCGACCTGGAACGTAACCTGGGCACGGCCCGGAGCGCGCGCACCCTGGAGATTCTCCACCGGCGGTATCCCCGCCTGCGTTTCGTCTGGCTTATGGGCGCCGACAACCTGGCGCAGATGCCCAAATGGTGGCGCTGGACGCGCATATTTGAAGCCGTGCGCGTTGCGGTCTTCGACCGTAGTCCTTATTCTTACACCGCCCTGGCAGGCGTCGCCGCACAGCGATTCGGACAGGCGCGCACCGCGCGTCCGGCCGACCTGTGGCATCGCGCGACACCGGCCTGGAGCTATATCGCCATGCGGCGCCATCCGGCTTCGGCCACGGCGCTCCGCCAATTGGCCAACCGCCGCTAAGGAGACGACCATACCTAAGACCCAAGACGCGCCCGATCTGGACACCATGGTCGGCACCGTATTGTCCTCGCTCGACGACGACAAGGCGCAAGACGTTCTCACCATCGACCTCCTTGGCAAAAGCAGCATCGCCGACCGCATGATCGTCGCGTCGGGCACATCGTCGCGCCAGGTCGCCGCCATGGCGCAGCACGTGACGAAGAAACTGAGCGAGATCGGCGTCAAGGCGCAGACCGAAGGCGAGAAACACGGCGATTGGGTGTTGATCGACGCGGGCGACGTGGTGGTGCATCTGTTCCGCCCCGAAGTCCGCGCGTTCTATCAGATCGAACGGATCTGGACCTCGCCCGCGCCGACGAAAAAAGCCGCCAAGCGCACCTGAGCGCAGCCCTTGAACACGGGCGCGCTTCATATCGTGATCGCCGCCGTGGGCAAGGCGAAGGCCGGGC
Source organism: uncultured Rhodobacterales bacterium (assembly GCA_964576515.1). Classification (GTDB taxonomy): domain Bacteria; phylum Pseudomonadota; class Alphaproteobacteria; order Rhodospirillales; family Rhodospirillaceae; genus SHVO01. The sequence continues at coordinate 125,625 of CAZNUW010000010.1, read as the reverse complement.
CCGAACGCGACCTGTATGAAAGCTATCGCGCGCGGCTGCCCTGGCGGGTGGACTTAAAGGAAATCGAGATCAAGAAGGATCTGGCGGTGGACGTGCGGCGCGCGCGCGAAGGCGAAGCGCTGCTGGCCGCGATCCCCGAGGGTGCGCGGCTGATCGCGCTGGACGAGCGCGGACGCACCGAAACAAGCGAAGCTTTCGCGACGCGATTGGGCCGCTGGCGCGACGACGGCGCGCGCACCGTGGGCTTCATCATCGGCGGCGCGGACGGATTGGACGACGCCGTGCGTAAGAAGGCGCAATTCGTGTTGTCGTTCGGCGCGCTGACCTGGCCCCATATGCTGGTGCGCGCGATGCTGGCCGAACAGGTTTATCGCGCCCAGAGCATCCTGGCCGGGCATCCCTATCATCGCGGGTGAGAACGCGTGCCGCTGACCTACACCGACGCACCTATCGAACGCGCGGAACACCTGCGCGGGAATGACGCGGTCGTCGGCGCATTGGTCCGAAGCGCGGCGGCGGTTTTCCTGCCGGTGTGGAACGAGATGCATCCCGTCGACGCCGAGATGCGCCCCGTGGTTCTCGGCGCGGACGCGCTCGCCCGGTTTGAAACCGCCGACGTGATTTTCCTGGGGCTTGCGGACGGCGATCCGGTCTTCGCCGCGGCGCTGCCCGCGAGCGACACACCGCCCGACTTGGGACGGCCTTCGACCTTCGCGAGCCTGCGGGAGTTCGGCGCGCTGCTCGACGGCGCGACGGCGTCGCGTCTTGTCTATGCGCGCGCGATGGCGATCTGGCATCGGAACCATCCCTTCTGCGCCCGCTGCGGCGCGCGCACCCAGGCGACCGAGGCCGGCCACAGCCGCACCTGCATAGACGGCGCCTGCGGACACAAAACGTTCCCGCGCACGGATCCGGCCGTGATCATGCTGATCACCCACGAAGACCGTTGCCTGTTGGGACGCCAGCCGCAATGGCGGCCCGGGCAGTATTCGACCATCGCGGGTTTCGTCGAACCGGGCGAGACCATCGAGAACGCCGTGCGGCGCGAAGTGGCCGAGGAAACCGGCGTGAAGGTCGGCGCGGTGCGTTACCTCGCCTCGCAGCCGTGGCCGTTCCCCTCGTCGTTGATGCTGGGCTTTCGCGGTGAGGCGCTGACCACCGAGATCGTGCGCGATACGCAGGAACTCGAGGACTGCCGTTGGTTCAGCCGCGCCGAGGTGAAAGGGGCGGAAAGCGGCGAAGGCGCGCTTCTGCTGCCCCACCGTTCGTCCATCTCGCGTTGGCTGATCGAAAGCTGGCGCGACGAGGGCTAATTACTGATCGCGGAACGGGTGCGCGGGATAGGCGCCCAGAATCTTCACTTCCTTCGAGAAGAAGCGCAGTTCCTCCAGCGCGAGTTTCAAGCCGCGATCGCTGGGGTGCCCGTCGACGTCGGCGTGGAACTGCGTGGCGGAGAAGTGGCCGCCGACCATGTAGCTTTCCAGCTTGGTCATGTTGACGCCGTTGGTGGCGAACCCCGCGAGAGCCTTGTAGAGCGCCGCCGGCACGTTGCGCACACGAAACACCAGTGTCGTCACATACTTCACGCCGATCTTTGGACGCGTGTGCTGCGGATCGCGCGCCATGATGAGGAAGCGCGTGGTGTTGTGGGCGGCGTCCTCGATATTCGCGGCCAGCGATTTCAAGCAGTAGGTCGCGCCCGCGAGCTTCGACGCGATCGCGCCGATCGTCGGATCGTCGAGATCGGCGATGTCGCGCGCCGAGCCCGCGGTGTCGGCGGCGATCACCGGCGTCAATTTATGTTTGCGCAGGAATCGGCGGCACTGGCCGAGCGCGTGCACGTGGCTATAGACGGTCTTCACCGTCTTGAGCGACGCGCCGGGAACCGCGAGCAGGTGATGGTTCACGCGCTCGAAATGTTCGCCGACGATGTGCAGGCCGGAGAACGGAAGCAGGCGGTGAATGTCGGCGACGCGGCCCGCGAGCGAGTTGTCGACCGGGATCATCGCAAGACGCGCGCGACCCGTCTGCACGGCGGCGAAGGCGTCCTCGAACTGCGCGCACGGCAGCACGTCCATGTCCGGGAACTGCGCCTGGCAGGCGATGTGCGAATAGGCGCCGGGCATGCCCTGGAAGGCGATCAGATTCTTCACCGCGGATTTTTTCGCCGCTGCTTTTTTCGGGCGCTTCTTGGTGGCCATGGTCAGGCGACGCCCAGGAGACGGCGGGCGCGGTCGAGATCGGCCGGCGTATCCACACCCAACGGAATGGTGTCGACCAGCGCCGCGGCCATGCGCATGCCGTGCTCGATGGCGCGCAGCTGTTCGAGCCGCTCGCGCACTTCCAGGATCGTCGGCGGCAAAGTCACGAACCGGCGCAGCGCCGCGCGGCGGAACGCATAGATGCCGATGTGGTGATAATGATCGCCGGGGCCCGACGGGATAAGGTTGCGGCTGAAATAAAGCGCCGGCCCGACGGTGGCGCCGGGCGCCAGGGACAAGGCGGCCTTCACGACCGCCGTGTCGTTCAACTCTTCCTCGAGTGTGATTCGCGCGACAACCGTGGCGATATCGATGGCCGGATCGGCGAGCGGCGTCACGGACGCCGCCACCAGCTTCGGCTCCAGGGTCGGCAGGTCGCCCTGGACGTTCACGACAACGTCAAATTTCCCTTGAGGATCAAAGAGTTCTGCGGCCGCATGGACGCGGTCGCTGCCGGACGGGAGCGCGGGGTCGGTCAGGACCGCCTCGCCGCCGGCGGCCTTGATGGTGTCGACGATCTCCGGGTCGCCCGCGGCCACGATGACCGGACCGGCGTTCGCCTGGACCGCCCGGCGCCAGACATGAACGATCATGGGCGCATCGCCGATCATGGCGAGGGGCTTATTGGGCAGGCGGGTCGCGCTAAGGCGGGCCGGGATGACGATGAGGGCCGGCATGGGTGGGATAATCCTGGTCAAAATGGGTGGATGAGCCGGGCGCGACACATACAGGACTAAGCCCCTTGTTCCAAGAGGTTATGGCCTATCGGCGCGCATCGGGAGGCCCCTTGCCCGCGCGCCCGGCGCATGACGGCTGGGGCGTTGATTCATATTGAGATTTGAGACCGGACGGATTATTCAGGGCCCGACTTCGTTCGGGGGTTTTTGGAATGCCGGATAAATTAACCTGGTACACGATCATCAGCGCTTTCTGGTTGGCCTTCTTGGCCATCCTGGGGGTCAATATCGTCGGCGGCATGATCATGCCGGAACACCAGACTGTGGAAAATTTTGGCTATCCGGTGGAAGTGCCGGAAGTCGCCGAGGTCGCCTCGGCCGGTGCGGTTGAAGCCACCCGCCCGAACATCATCCCGCTGATCGCCGTGGCGACGGTGGAAGACGGCGCCGCCGGCTTCCGTAAGTGCACCTCGTGCCACATCGCCACCGCCGACGCGAAGCCGATGACGGGCCCGAGCCTGCATGGCGTGGTCGGCCGCACGGTCGCCGGGGACGCAAGCTTCGCCAAGTACAGCGAATCGCTGAAGGCCATCGGCGGCGCCTGGACCTACGAAAAGCTCGACGACTACTTGGAGAACCCGAAGCACCTGGCGCCGAAGGGGACCATGAACTTCGCGGGTCTGAAGCGTCATGACGAGCGCGCCGCGGTGATCAAGTTCCTGATGGAAAACACGCCGAACGCTCCGGCCCTGCCGGCCGTGGAAGAAGCCCCCGCAGAAGCGGCGCCGGCCGAAGCCGCGCCCGCCGACGCCGCTCCGGCGAAGTAACTCCACACCACGCTCCTGATTTGAAATGGGCGACGAAGGTTTCAAAAGAACCTCCCTCGCCCTTTTTCATCGCCTCGCCGATGCCAGCGGGGCGATCATCCTGTCGCACTTCCGCCGGAACGTCGCCATCGATGCGAAATCCGACGCCTCGCCGGTGACCGTCGCCGACCGGGACAGCGAAGCCGCGATGCGCGATCTGATCGCGAAGACGTTTCCCGACCACGGCATCATCGGCGAGGAACACGGCGCCGAGCGCGCCGACGCCGAATGGGTCTGGATTCTCGATCCCATCGACGGCACCAAATCGTTCATCAACGGCGTGCCGCTGTTCGGCACGCTGGTCGGGCTGTGGCGGCGCACTGTTACAAACACGCGCCCTTATCTCGGCTGCATCAATCACGCCGCGCTGCGCGAACGCTGGATCGGCGGCGTGGACCATCCCACGACGTTCAACGGTGCGCTTGCGCGCCCGCGCGCCTGCGCCGCCCTCGACGCGGCCGCGATGTACGCCACCGCGCCCGAATGTTTCACCGACGCCGAGACGCCCGCGTTACGGCGGCTGATGGCGGCGGTGCGGCAAACACGATTCGGCGGCACCGACTGCTATCATTACGGGATGGTGGCATCGGGCTGGACGGACATCGCCTGTGAAGCGGGGCTCAAGTTACACGATTACGCGGCCCTCGTTCCCGTCCTGGAAGGGGCCGGCGCCCGCATCACCGATTGGAATGGGGCCCCGTTGGCCCTAGAGTCGGAGACGACCGTCCATGGCCAGGTGCTGGCCTGCGGCGACGCCCGCATCCACGCGGCGGCGCTGGCAGCGCTTCAAGGCTAAGTCCAGCCGCCTGTTTCACGTTCAATCGAGGAGGAACGGAAGATGAGCCGTTTGCTTGCAATCGTTGGCGCGGCGATGGCCGTCCTGGCGTCCGCGCCCGCCGACGCCGTGGTGCGCGGAAAACCGGTGCATGCGCTGGCGCTGCACGGTGAAGCGAAATACGGCCCCACCCAGGTCTTCGACTATGTGAACGCGAACGCCCCCAAAGGCGGACGCCTGCGCCTTGCGGGGCTTTCCACCTTCGACACCTTCAACCCTTTCTCGATCAAAGGCACGCCCGCGGCGGGCATGACGTACCTGGCGTCCAACGGGCTGTTCTACGAAGGCCTGACGACGCAAGGATCGAACGAGCCGTTCACGCAGTACTGTCTGCTTTGCGAGACCATGGAACTGGCCGAGGACAACAGTTGGATCGAATACACCTTGCGCGCGGAGGCCAAGTTCCACGACGGCAAGGCCGTGACGCCGGAAGACGTGATTTTCAGCTTCGAAAATCTTCTGAACAAGGGCCAGCCCACCTACCGCCTCTACTGGGGCGACGTGGCGAAGGTCGAGAAAACGGGCCCGCGCAAAGTGCGCTTCACCTTCAAGACGAAGGAGAACGCCGAACTGCCCTTGATCCTGGGCCAACTGCCGGTGATCAGCAAAGCGTTCTGGGAAAAGCGCGGCATCGAAGCGACGACCTTGGATGTGCCTGTGACCACAGGCCCCTACAAGGTCGAGAGTTTTGAACAGGGCCGCTTCATCGTGTACCGCCGCGATCCCAACTACTGGGCCAAGGACCTCGCGGTCACCAAGGGCACGCACAACTTCGACGAACTGCGCTTCGATTACTATCGCGACGACCAGGTCGCGTTCGAGGCGTTCAAGGCCTATCAATACGATCACATCACCGAGAACACCGCCTTGCGCTGGGCGACCGGCTACGATCAGAAGGTGATCGATTCAGGCCTCATGATGAAAGAGGAGTTCCGCGACCAGTTGCCCGACAACGCGCAAGGTTTCGTGATGAACCTGCGGCGCGCGAAGTTCCAGGACGCGCGCGTGCGCCAGGCGCTGGCGCTGGCTTTCGACTTCGACTCCTTGAACAAGACCATCGCCTTCGGCCAGTACGCGCATATGGACAGCTACTTCCAGGGTTCGGAGCTGGCATCGACGGGCCTACCGCAGGGCGAGGAACTGGCGATCCTGACCAAGTACAAGGGCCGGATCCCCGACGAGGTCTTCACCAAACCGTTCCAGGCCCCGCGCACCGCCGGCGCGGGCAACATGCGCGACAATCTCTTGAAAGCGCGCGACCTCATGACCCAGGCCGGATGGGAAGTCCGTAACGGTGTCCTGACCAACAAGACCACCAACGAGCAATTCACCTTCGAGTTCACCATCTGGCAGCCGGGCATCGAACGCTGGGTGAGCCCTTATCTCCAGAGCCTCGAACGGTTGGGCGTCAAGGGCACGCTGCGCATGATCGACACCACGCAAGCGATCAATCGGCTCAATGACTACGACTTCGACATGATCATCGGCATCCCGGCGCAAAGCATTTCGCCCGGCAACGAACAGCGCGAGTTCTGGGGCTCGGCCGCCGCCGACCGTCCGGGCGGGCGCAACTGGGGCGGCATCAAGAACCCCGCGATTGATGAGATCGTGGAAAGCCTGATCGTCGCGCAGACGCGCGAAAGCCTTGTCGCCCATACGCGCGCGCTGGACCGCGTGCTGTTGTGGAACTGGTACGCGATCCCCGAACTGGCCGCGGGCCAGATCCGCCACGCCTATTGGAACAAGTTCGGCCATCCCGCCATCGTGCCGCTGCAAGGTCCCGACATCACGACCTGGTGGGTGGACCCGGCGAAAGCCGCGAAGGTCGACGCCGCCCGCAGTCCACGCAAATAGAGCGGGGGAAGAAAATGCGGAGATCGTTGAAGGCGCTGGTCGGCGTTGCGATGCTGGGGGCGCTGACGTCGCCCGCAAGCGCCCTTGTCCTGGGTAAACCCGTTCACGGGCTGAACATCTACGGCGAGGTGCGCTACCCGGCCGACTTCACGCACTTCCCCTACAACAACCCGGACGCGCCGAAGGGCGGGACGCTGACCCGCGGCGCGATCGGCACCTTCGACAGTTTCAACGCCTTCTCGTTCAAGGGCAACAAACCCTCGCCCGCCATTTTCCAGTACATGGGCAATGGTCATTACTTCTACTTCAACGAACCGTTGATGGCGCGTTCGGCCGACGAGCCCGGCGTCTGGTACTGCCTGGTGTGCGAAACCGTCGAATTGGCTCCGGACCGCCTGTGGATCGAATACACCTTGCGCCCGGAGGCGCGGTTCCACGACGGCAGCCCCATCACGCCGGAAGACGTTCAGTTCTCATTCGACACGCTGATGGCCAAGGGGCACCCGCGCTACAAGCTCTATTGGGGCGACGTCACGCGCCACGAGAAGACGGGCGAGCGCAAGGTCCGCTTCCACTTCAAGGACGACAAGAACGTCGAACTACCGCTGATCATGGGCGAGTTGCCGATGCTCAGTAAAAAGTACTGGGAGACACGCGATCTGGAGAGCGCGACGCTGGAGATTCCGGTGGCCAGCGGCCCCTACCGCATCGACCGGTTTGAAGCCGGCCGCTTCTACGTTCTGAAGCGCGACCCCAACTACTGGGGCAAGGATCTTGCGATCAACAAGGGCGTCCACAACTTCGACGAATTGCGCTTCGAGTATTTCCGTGACGACGATGTGGCCTTCCAGGCCTTCACCAACGGATCGATCGACGTCCGCCTGGAAACGGACTCCACGCGCTGGGCCACCGGCTACGATCAGGCCATGGTCGACGCCGGCGCGCTGGAAAAACTCGCCTTCAGCGACGGACAGCCGGACGAGAAGCATCCGTTCGTGATGAACATCCGCCGCCCATTATTTCAGGATGCGCGGGTGCGCCGGGCGCTGTCCTACGCCTTCGACTTCGACGGCACCAACCGGACGGTCGCCTACGGCCTGATGCAGCCCTTCACGAGTTACTGGCAAGGCTCCGAGATCGCCGCGAGCGGCCTGCCCACGGGCGAGGAACTTGAGATCCTGGAGCGCTTCCGCGATCAAGTCCCACCGGAAGTGTTCACGACGGAGTTCAAACCGCCGCGCACGGAAACCGAAGGCGCTTTACGCGAAAATCTTCTGGTTGCGCAAAAACTGTTGGCCGAAGCGGGCTGGGAGTTGAAGGACGGCGTTCTGATCCACGGGAAGACCGGCGCGCCCTTCCAGTTTGAAGTGCTGATGCACCGGCCGCTGTACGAGAAATGGGTCGGCCCCTATCTCGTCAATCTTCAGCGCTTGGGCATCAAGGGCAACATCCGCATCGTCGACCCGACCCAGTATCTGAACCGCATGAACGAATTCGATTTCGACGTCGTTGTGGGCGAGCGGCTGTACTGGGGCGGCCAGAGCGATTCGCCCGGCAATGAACAGCTTGAGATGTGGGGATCGGCGGCCGCCGATCGGCAAGGCAGCGAGAACTGGATCGGGATCAAGAATCCCGCCGTCGACGGCATCATCGCCGAGCTGCTGACCGCGACGACGCGCGAAAGCCTGCTGGCCCACGCCCGCGCGCTCGACCGCGTCTTGCTCTGGAACCACTATGTCATCCCGGCCTACGCGGAGCCGGAGATCTGGTACGCCGTGTGGAACAAGTTGGGCCGCTCCGACATCGTGCCCAACGACGGCTATAACGTTGCGTCCTGGTGGTACGACGCCGCCAAAGCGGAGAAGCTGGCCGAGACGTTACGTAACAAGACAGCCGCCGCGAGCGGCGACGGCGGCGCGGACGGCAACAGGACATTATTCATGGCCCTTGCGGCGGCCGCCCTGCTTGTGGTCGGCTTGCTGATCGGCCGGCGATTCCGCCGGACGTAACACCGCGAAAAGGATTTCCGCTTGGCGCGATATCTTCGACCGCTCCTGCTGGCCGCGACGGCGGCGTTTCTCTTCGCAGGCCCGGCCGATGCGGCGACCCGCGGCAAACCTGTTCCGGGCATCGCGCTGTTCGGCGAACCGAAATATGCGCCGGGCGAGCACTTCGATTATGTGAACCCCAACGCGCCGCGCGCGGGCGAAATGGTGCTCAGCAACGAAGCGTTCCTGACGTTCGACACCTTCAACGCCTTCACGTTGAAGGGCGCGCAGGCCTATGGATCGGACACGCTGTTGCACGACACCCTGATGATCGGCAGCCTGGACGAGCCCGCCTCGCGTTATGGCCTGATCGCCGAAACCATCGAGATCGCGCCGGACGGTCGTACGGTGCAATTCGTGCTGCGCCCGGAGGCAAAGTTCAGCGACGGATCGCCCATCACGGCCCAGGACGTCGTCTTCAGCTTCGAGACACTGATCGCCAAGGCGCGGCCCGTGTACCGCTTCATCTACGCCGACGTGGAGAAGGCCGAAGCGGTCGACGCGCGCACCGTGCGCTTCACGGTGAAGAACACCGAGAACTCCAAAGTACCACTGTTGCTGGGCGAGTTCCCCGTGCTGTCGCAGGCTTATTGGAGCAAGCGCAACTTCGAGGACACCACCCTCGACATCCCGGTGGTGAGCGGCCCGTACAACGTCGACACCTTCGAGGTCAGCCGCTTCGTGCGCTACAAGCGCCTCGATGCGTATTGGGGCAAGGACCTCCCGATCCTGAAGGGCCTCTATAACTTCGCGACGATCCGCTACGAATATTTCCGCGACGACAATGTGCAGTTCGAGGCCTTCAAGACCGGCGGCTACGATTTCGTGCGTGAGGTCAGTGCGCGACGCTGGGTGCAGGACTACAACTTCCCGGCCGCCGCCGACGGCCGCGTACAGAAGCTGAAGGCGCCGAGCATCCAGCCCCTGGACGTGCAGACCCTGAGCCTGAACCTGCGCCGCCCGCAGTTCCAGGACCGGCGCGTGCGCGAGGCGATCAACCTGACCTTCGACTTCGAGTCCATCAACAAGAGCCTGATGTACGACGAGTACGTGCGTCTGCGCAGCTATTGGCAGGGCTCGAGCCTGGAAGCCAAGGATCCGCCGAGCCCGGAAGAACTGGCGCTGCTGGAGCCGTTCCGTAAAACCCTGCCGCCGGAAATCTTCACCAGCGTCTTCACCCAGCCCACGACGCAAGGCACGGGCGCCAGCCGCGACAATCTCGCGCGGGCCGCCGCCCTGCTTGAGGAAGCGGGCTGGTCGGTGAAGGACGGCGGACGCGTCAACGCGAAAGGCCAGCCGCTTTCCTTCGAGATCACCATCGTGCAGCCGAGCCTGGAGCGCCTTCTGGGCCCGTGGATCCAGGACATGAAGCGCGTGGGCATCACCGCCTCGCTGCGGGTGGTCGATACCGCGCAATACGCCAACCGGGTCACGGACTTCGATTACGACGCCATCGTGATCGGCATGGCCACCAGCCTCACGCCCGGCAGCGAACTGGTGGACGAACTCAGCTCCGACTCCGCCGGCCGTCCGGGCAGCGCCAACTACAGCGGCATCAAGGATCCGGCGATCGATTCCCTGCTTCAACACATTGTGAAGGCGCAGACCCTGGAAGAGGTAACGGCCGCCACCCGCGCCCTGGACCGGGTGATGACCTTCAACCACTACCGCATCCTGACCTACTCGGTGCCCGCGGAACGCTATGCCTATTGGACGAAATTGAAGCGCCCCGAAATTCTGCCCGCGATGGGGCTGGGCCGCGTCGGCGAAGCGGCGCTGGCCCTGTGGTGGAGCGACGGAACGGCCCAGGCCGCAACGCCCGCAGAAAATGCGGACACGCCGCGAGACAAAGGGCCGGGGATGTGGGTTATGATAGCCATCGGTCTCGCCATCGCGGGCATCGCCGTCCTCGTCATGCGCCGGCGGCGGGCCTAAAGCTCTCTAGGATCACGACCCACCCGTGTTCGCGTACATCATCCGCCGCCTTGCCCTGATCCCGCTGACGCTGTTCGGCATCATCACGCTGAATTTCGTCATCGTGCAGGTGGCCCCCGGCGGCCCGGTGGAACGGGTGCTGGCGCAGATCCGCGGCATGGACCCGGGCGGCGTACCGGGCCTTTCCGGCGGCGGCGCCGATACCGCGCGCATGGCCTCCAGCGGCTCCAACAGCGCCTATCGCGGCGCACAAGGGTTGGACCCGGAATTCATCAAGTCCATCGAACGGCAGTTCGGTTTCGATAAGCCCGCCCACGAACGCTACATGATCATGATGAAAAGCTACCTCGCCTTCGATCTGGGCGAGAGCTTCTACCGGACCATCGATGTGGGCGACCTGATCGTCGAGAAAATGCCCGTCTCGATCTCGCTGGGGCTATGGTCGACCCTCATCATCTATCTCGTGTCGATCCCCATGGGCATCGCGAAGGCCGTGCGCGACGGCACCAGGTTCGACATCGGGACGTCGTACATCATCGTCATCGGCTACGCGGTGCCGAGCTTCATGTTCGCGATCCTCCTGATCGTGCTGTTCGCCGGCGGCAGTTACTTCAACTGGTTCCCCTTGCGCGGCCTGACCTCGGAAAACTTCAACGAGATGAGCCTGGGCGGGCAGATCTTCGACTACTTCTGGCATCTGGCGCTGCCGGTGGCCGCCATGGTGATCGGCGGGTTCGCTTCGCTGACCATGCTGACCAAGAATTCGTTCATGGAGGAGATCAACAAACAGTACGTGCTGACCGCGAAGGCCAAGGGCCTGACGCAGCGCCGCGTGCTGTACGGCCATGTGTTCCGCAACGCGATGCTGATCGTGATCGCCGCGTTTCCGGCGACCCTGGTCGGGATGCTGTTCACCGGTTCGCTGTTGATCGAGGTGATCTTCTCGCTCGACGGCCTGGGGCTGCTCGGCTACCAGGCGATCATCGACCGCGATTATCCTGTGATCTTCGGAACGCTTTATGTCTTCTCGATCGTCGGGCTGTTCCTGAACCTCATCAGCGACCTTGCCTATCACGCGGTCGATCCGCGCATCGATTTCGAGGCGCGCGCCACATGAGCAGCCTGACGCAGCGCATGTCCGCCCTGAACCGCCGGCGCTGGGCCAACTTCCGCGCCAACGGCCGCGGCTTCTGGTCCTTCATCATCATCACCATCTTGTTCGTGACGACCCTGCTGGCCGAGTTCATAGCCAACGACCGACCGCTGGTGGTGAGCTTCAAGGGTGAGCTCTATGCCCCCGTGCTGCGGGATTACCCCGAGACCACCTTCGGCGGCGTGTTCGAGACACCCGCCGACTATACCGACACCTACCTGCGCGACCTGATCAACGCCGAAGGCTGGATGATCGAGCCGTTGATCCCCTACGACTACCAGACCATCGATTTCAACCTGGGCCAGCCGGCCCCGGCGCCCCCGTCGGCCCGCCATTGGCTGGGCACCGACAACCAGGGCCGCGATGTGCTGGCCCGCCTGATCTACGGCTTCCGCCTGTCGATGCTGTTCGCCATCGCGCTGACGCTCGTCTCCACGGTCATCGGCGTCGCCGCGGGCGCGGTGCAGGGATATTTCGGCGGCTGGCTTGACCTCACCTTCCAGCGGTTCATCGAAATCTGGAGCGGTTTGCCGCAGCTCTTCATCCTGATCATCGTGTCGTCGATCGTGATGCCCGGGTTCTGGACGCTGCTTTTGGTGCTGTTGCTGTTCAGTTGGACGGCGCTGGTGCCGGTGGTGCGCGCGGAATTCCTGCGGGCCCGCAACCTCGATTACGTGCGCGCCGCGAAGGCGCTGGGCATGAGCGATGCGGCGGTGATGGCCAAACACATCCTACCCAACGCGGTGGTGGCGACGGTCACCTTCCTGCCCTTCATCATCTCGGGCGCGGTCGTGGCGCTCACATCGCTCGACTTCCTGGGCCTCGGCATGCCGCCGGGCTCCGCCTCCTTGGGCGAGTTGTTGCGCCAGGGTAAAGAAAACCTGCAAGCGCCCTGGCTGGGGCTGACGGGCTTCTTCGTGATCGCCGGCATGCTCACGCTTCTCATCTTCGTCGGCGAAGCGGTCCGCGACGCCCTCGACCCGCGCAAGACGTTCAACTGATCCGATGTTCCGAACCTTATGACCGATACGCCTCTGCTCGACATCAACGATCTCGCGGTCAGCTTCGGCCAGGGCGGCGCGGAAGTCGCCGCGGTCAAAAGCGCGTCGTTCACGCTGCGCAAGGGCGAGACCATGTCACTGGTGGGCGAAAGCGGCAGCGGCAAGACCGTGACGGCGCTTTCGATCCTGCGCCTTCTGCCCTATCCGCGCGCCCGTCATCCGAAGGGCAGCATCAAATTCAAAGGCGTCGAGATTGTCGGCGCGTCCGAAGACGCGATGCGCGGCATCCGCGGCAACCGCGTGGGCATGGTGTTCCAAGAGCCCATGACCTCGCTGAACCCCCTGCACAACATCGAGAAGCAGGTGGGCGAGGTGCTGGAAGTGCACGGCGGCATGGAGGGCGCGGCGCGGCGCGCGCGTGTTCTGGAATTGCTGACGCTCGTGGGCCTCGCGGAAGCGGAAACCAGGCTTTCGGCCCTGCCGCATGAACTGTCGGGCGGACAGCGCCAGCGCGTGATGATCGCCATGGCGCTGGCGCTCAATCCGGACCTCCTGATCGCCGACGAACCGACCACGGCGCTCGACGTCACCATCCAGGCGCAGATCCTGGACCTTCTGAAAGACCTGCAGCGCCGTCTCGGCATGGCGATGCTGTTCATCACCCACGATCTGGCCATCGTGCGCAAACTGGGTGGCCGTGTGTGCGTGATGAAGGACGGTCTGATCGTCGAGCAGGGCGACGTGGAAACCGTGTTCCGCACGCCGGAACACGCCTACACCAAACATCTGGTGGCCGCCGAACCCAAGGGCGCGCCGCCCGCGCCCGTCGTATCGGCGCCCGAGATCATGGCAGCCGACGATCTCAAAGTATGGTTTCCCATCAAACGCGGGGTGATCCGGCGCACCGTGGGCCATATCAAAGCCGTCGACGGCGTCACACTTTCGGTGAAGGCCGGAGACACCCTGGGCGTGGTGGGCGAAAGCGGTTCGGGCAAGACCACCCTGGGCTTGGGGCTCTTGCGCCTCATCGCCAGCGAAGGCGCGATCCGTTTCCAGGGAAATAGGATCGACGGCCTGAAACGCAAAGAGGTGCGGGCCTTGCGCCGGGACATGCAGGTGGTGTTCCAGGATCCTTTTGGATCCCTGAGCCCGCGCCTGACCATCGGACAGATCATCGGCGAGGGATTGGCCGTCCACGACATCGGCACCCCCGCCGAGCGCCGCGACAGCGTGGCGGAAGCCTTGCGCGACGTCGGCCTGGACCCGGCCATGCAGGACCGCTACCCACACGAATTCTCCGGCGGCCAGCGCCAGCGGATCGCCATCGCCCGGGCCATGGTGCTGCGGCCGAAATTCCTGATGCTGGACGAGCCCACCAGCGCGCTCGACGTCTCGGTGCAGGCGCAGATCGTCGATCTGTTGCGCGACCTGCAGGCGAAATACCAGTTGGCTTATCTGTTCATCAGCCACGACCTGCGCGTCGTGCGGGCTCTCGCAAACGAGGTCATTGTGATGAAGGACGGAAAAGTGCGGGAAACCGGGCCGTCCCAGCAGATTTTCTCGGCCCCGCGCGACCCCTACACCAAGCAGTTGATGGCCGCGGCGCTTGAGCTGAAAACCACCGCGCCAACGCCTTAAAGAGGTTCTTAACCGTTCGAACTTTAAGGTGAAATAGGGCGTATGCGGGTGCATAGTGGCCCCGCAGGTGGATTGATATGGCCGATAGAGACCAAGAAGACTCGCACCAGGCGATTTATAACGTCGACGTCGACATCTCCGTTGTCCTCGGCCAGGCGAACTTGCGCGTCAACCAGCTCCTCAAACTCGGCCGCGGCGCAGTGGTGGAACTGGAGCAGAAGACCTCCGACCCTGTGGAAATCTTCGCCAACGACGTCCTGATCGCAAAAGGCGAAGTGGTCATCACCTCCGGCGACAAGATCGGCGTGACGCTGACCGAACTGGTCAAATCCATCTACAGCGCCGACGGCAAGTAGCGAGACCCAAGTAACGAGACCCTGGATCGGTTTCGCCCGATCTTCTAAATAGTTCGCATCACATGACGATGCGCACGCTTTACCATCACACGCTTCTTCCCGCCGCCCGCAAGGTCCGCCTCGCGCTGCACGAGAAGCGTTTGTCGTTCACGGAAATCGAGACCGACCCCTGGGCGCCGGACGACGAGTTCCTGACCCTCAATCCCGCCGGCGAACTGCCTGTGCTCGTGGACGAGGACGGCACCATCGTCTGCGACACCCACGCCATCTGCGAGTACCTGGAAGAGGTCTATCCGCAGACGAACCTCTTAGGCCGCACGCCGAAGGACCGGGCGGAGGCGCGCCGTCTGGCGGCGTGGTTCGACATCAAGTTCAATCGCGAGGTCACCCAGCATCTGGCGGGCGAGAAACTGATCCGCCGGCTGGCGAACGCCGCGCCGGATTCCAGGGCCTTGCGCGCGGGCCGCGAAAACATCCATACGCACCTTCAGTATATCGCCTGGCTGACGGAACGTCGGAGCTGGCTGGCCGGCGACGAGATCAGCTACGCCGACCTGAGCGCCGCCTCGCATCTGTCCCTGATCGATTATTCCGGCGACGTGCCGTGGAGCCATCACCCCTTGGCGAAGGAGTGGTACGTGCGCATCAAGTCACGCTTCAGCTTCCGGTGCCTGCTGCAAGACACGGTGCCGGGCATCGCGCCCGCGCCGGTGTACGCGGATTTGGATTTTTAGAGCAAGGCGCCCTACTGAGCGGCTTTCGCGCCCGCGTCGGGCTGAACGTCCATACGTTCGATATTCGTGCGCGCGGCTTTTCCGGCTTCGGAGTCAGGCGCGATCTGGATGATACGCAGCCAGTCCTGGCGGGCGGCGTCGTTGCGGTTCTTCAGCTTGTAGATGATGCCGCGTTCCAACAACCCGATGATGTTCTGGGGATCGATGGCGATGGACTGTTCGGCGTCCACCAGCGCCATATCGACCTCGTCCATATGGCGGCGCGCGCTGGCCCGGAAGGCGAGCGCGTCCGGGTTCTGCGGGTCGATGGCGAGGGAGGCGTCGAGATCGCGCACCGCGTCGGCGTACTTGCCCGCATCGGCGTAAGTCGCCGCGCGGTCGACGAGGATATAGGCGTGCTGGCGGTTCTTCACCGGCATCGCATCCAAGGCGGAGGTTTGGGCGGCGAGCGCCCGCGTCAGATCGCCGTGCAGCAGCCACGCCTGCCCCGCCTGGGAGAGAACGCCGGCGCGCACGGATTCGTCCTCGTTCATGCCCGCGAGCGCTTCGAGGCGCGTCGCGGCTTCGGTGTATTCCTTCATGCCGATCAGCGCGATGGCTTCGCAGTGTTTCGCCGGCGGGCCGCCGCCCAGGGTGAGCCACTTGCCCGCCATCTCGAACCCCTTCTCGGGCTCATTCTTGGCGGTCATCAAACAAACTTCGTAGGTGTGCGACGGGTTCGTGAGATCCGGTGTCGGCGACAAGGCCTGGCTGGGCGCGGACGCGACGTTGCCGGTCGCCGCGCGCACAGGGCCGACATCGGCCGCGACGCCCACGATCACGCCAACAACACCAAGTGCGATCCGCCGCATCATGCCTGTCCTTTCATGACCAACCCGTCGATAAAGCCGCACAACGCCTCGAGATCCTGCGGCCGGGACAAACGATGATCGCCGTCCTTCACCAGATGGATGCGCACGTCGTCCCCCGTGATCCGCTCCGCCAGCCGCAGCGACGTGTTCCAAGGAACCGCCGCATCCCGCTGCCCGTGCATCAGGCGCACCGGGCATGTGATCGGCACCTCCCCGCGCAGCACCAAATTCTTGCGCCCGTCTTCGATCAGGTGGCGCGAGATCCGGTACGGGCCGTCGTCGTACTCGCTCGGGAGATCGACGCCGCCCTCGCGCATCAGGGCCTCGCGCTGCGCCGCGTCGAACGCGGACCACATGAGATCCTCGGTGAAATCCGGAGCCACAGCGATTCCCACCAGCCCGGCCAACCGCGCGGGCCGCGCCATGGCGGTCTTCACCATGACCCATCCGCCCATGCTTGAGCCGACGAGAATCTGCGGTCCGTCCGTCAGTTCGTCGAGCACCGCGACCGCGTCTTCGACCCACCGCGAAATGCCGCCGTCTTCAAACCGGCCGCTGGACGCGCCGTGACCGAACATATCGAACCGCAGGAGGCCGTAACCCCGCTCAGCCGCATGCCGGGCCATCGCCTCGGCTTTGGTTCCGCCCCTGTCGGAGCGCAAGCCGTGCAGAAAAACGACTCCGGGCCGTTTCCGGTCTTGCGCGGCGTGCCGTTCATAAGCGATGACCGCCCCATCGGGGCGTCGGAATTCGAGCGCCGCAGCCATTGAACGTGAGAGCAAAGCCCCAGAAATCAGCCCGCCGCTGTCCTATCACGCAGACAGGTTTTTTCCTATTCGGTTTCGGATGGATTAGACTGTTTTCTACCTAGGATCGTGACGCCGCATGAAGAGACCACGAGAATTGCAGGTCCGTCGCGGCGTCCTGCGGGCAAGAGTGACTTAAGCGGATTATGAGCGACCTTTCTCAATCGAAAAAAACCTGCCTGCAGGTGCTGCCGAGTCTCGTCAGCGGCGGAGTCGAACGCGGCACTATCGACGTCGCGCAGGCCCTGGTGCGCGCGGGCTGGCGCGCGCTTGTCGTGTCGGAAGGCGGCCCGTTGGTGCGCGAACTGGACCGCGCGGGCGCCGAACACATCGTATTGCCGCTGAACACCAAGAACCCGCGGAACGTGAAGGACAACGTGGCGCGCATCGCCGAGGTGATCCGGCGCGAAAAAGTGTCGCTGGTGCATGCGCGCTCGCGCGCGCCGGGCTGGAGCGCCCGCGAGGCCGCGAAAGAAACGGACGTGCCGTTTGTCACCACCTTCCACGGCATTTACAGCCTGGGACCGTTCGGCCTGAAGAAATTCTATAACCGCGTGATGGCGGACGGGGATATCGTGATCGCCGTGTCCAATTTCGTGCGCGACCATATCCTTGCGAACTACAAGACGCCGCCGGAGCGCATCCGCGTCATCCATCGCGGCATCGATACGCACACCTATGACGAAAAGAACGTGACCTCGACGCGGCTGATCCAGGTGGCGCAGAAGTGGCGCCTGCAGGATGCCGGACCGGTCATCATGCTGCCGGGGCGTTTGACGGCGCTGAAAGGCCACGACATCTTGATCGACGCGCTGGCCGAACTGAAGCGCCGGCGCGGCGGCATGCTGGACGTGCGCTGCCTGATGGTCGGCAAAGGCAACGCGGGGTTCGCCGAACACATCATGAGCCACGCCGCGACACGGCGCGTCGACGGCAACGTGCAGGTCATCGAGGACTGCAACGACATGGCGGCCGCCTACATGGTGACCGACGTTGTCGTCGTCGCCTCGACCCGGCCCGAGGCCTTCGGCCGCGTGATCGCTGAAGCTCAAGCGATGGGCCGGCCGGTGGTCGCCTGTTCGCACGGGCCGACGGCAGAGATCATCGTGCCCGGCGTGACCGGCTGGATGTTCACCGCAAGCGATCCCGTCTCGCTCGCCGATACGTTGGAGCGCGCGCTGACCTTGTCGCGCGAGGAACGCGCGCATGTCGCGAAACTGGCGTCCGAACGCGCCCGGACCTTGTTCAACAAGGACGAAATGTGCGCCAAGACCCTCGCGGTCTATGACGAGGTTCTCGCGAAACGCGCGGCTTCATGACGCAGGAAGACATTCTCGTCCTCCTGACGTCCGAACTTTCCCGTGTCGTCCCCGCCCTCGGCGCCCTCGCCGCGATCCGCGCGTCGCACGGCGACGCGCGCGTCGTCATCCTCGCGGCCGAGGACATGGCCGAATTCCTGCGCACGGCGCCTTATGCGGACGAGGTGTGGGAAGACGGGACGCGCAAATCGCGCAATCTGAAACGCTGGCGCGATCTGCGCGCCCGGCTGCGCACGCGCGCCTGGACGCGGGTCTATGATCTCGATTGCGATCGGCACAGCAAACACCTGTTCTGGCTGATGTACGGACGCCGCGCCCTGTCCGCGGCGCGCGCGGACCTGCCGTGGTCCGGCGCGATCTCCGGAACGGCGCTCGCCTGGACCGACCCGCACCGCCCGCGGATGCATGTGCGCGATCAGTGGGCGCATCAATTGCGTCCGGCCGGGATCCCCGTGGTGCCGGCCACCGACCTGTCGTGGGTCGCGCGGCGCGTGACGGCCTTCAATGTCCCGTTCCGGATGAACGAACCCTACGTGCTGGTCGCGGTGGAACCGGGACCGGGCGGCCCATGGCCGCGCCTGGCGGAGTTCGCGCGCCTCGCCGCGGCGGAGAGCCGCGTGCTGGTGGCCGTCGGCCTGAACCGGCCTGAAGACTTCGACGCCGTGCTCAAGACCTGCCCCGGGGTGATCGACCTTGTCGGCAAGGCCACCCTCAACGAGCTGGTCTTCATGGCCTGGGCGGCGGCGGGCGCCATCGGCGCGGACAACGGCCTCATGCACCTTACCGCGGGCGCCGGGTGCAGAGCCGTCGTGCTTTACGACGCGCATTCGGACCCCGCGCTCGCCGGGCAAAGGGGCTCGCGGGTCACGATCCTGCGCCGGCCGCACCTGGGCGCGATTCCGGCGGCCGAAGTCCTCACCGCCCTGAAACGCTTGTAGGGAAGCGCTTATAGGCCGGCCAAAATCCGCCGCGCCGCTTTCCCTTTTGGCCTCCATGCTCTAAATTCCCGCCGATTTTCGGCTAAATCCTTCCGTTTCCACACTTTCACCTCCAAGGCTCCATGGTCGCCATTACCCTTCCCGACGGCAGCGTTCGCACCTACGACAAACCCATCACGGGGGCGGAACTGGCCGCCGACATCGGCCCCGGCCTCGCGAAAGCCGCGCTGGCCCTGCGGATCGACGGCGAGATGCGCGACCTGAACTTGGTGCTCGACCGCGACATCGCGGTCTCGATCGTGACCAAGAAGGACCCGGACGCGCTTGAACTGCTGCGCCACGACGCCGCCCACGTGATGGCCGAGGCGGTGCAGGAGCTGTACCCCAACACGCAAGTCACCATCGGCCCGGCGATCGAGAACGGATTCTATTACGACTTCGCGCGCGACGAACCGTTCACCCCCGCCGACCTCGAGAAGATCGAAGCCCGCATGCGCGAGATCGTCGACCGCGACGAACCCATCGTGCGCGAAGTGTGGAAGCGCGACGACGCGGTCGCGCACTTCAAGGAGATCGGCGAGAAATACAAAGCCGAACTGATCGAATCGATCCCGGCCGGCGAAGAGGTCAGCGTCTATCGCCAAGGCAAATGGAAAGACCTGTGCCGCGGCCCGCATCTGCCGTCGACCGGCAAGCTGGGCAAGGCCTTCAAGCTGACGAAGCTGGCCGGCGCCTATTGGCGCGGCGACGCCAAAAACGCCATGTTGCAGCGTATTTACGGCACCGCGTGGGGCGACGAAAAGCAGCTTAAAGACTACCTCACCATGATCGAGGAGGCCGAGAAGCGCGATCACCGCCGCCTCGGCAAGGACCTGGACCTGTTCCACTTGCAGGAAGAGGCGCAAGGCGCGGTGTTCTGGCATCCCAAGGGCTGGACGCTGTACCGCACCTTACAAAACTACATCCGCAACCGCCTGGAGAAGGCGGGCTATGTGGAAGTGAACACGCCGCTCCTGATGGACAAGGTCTTGTGGGAGAAGAGCGGCCACTGGGAAAAGTTCCGCGACGCGATGTTCACGTCCGAGTCGGAAGAGCGCGTGCTGGCGGTGAAGCCCATGAACTGCCCGGGCCATGTTCAGATCTTCAACCAGGGCATCAAAAGCTACCGCGACCTGCCCTTGCGCATCGCCGAGTTCGGCTGCTGTCACCGCAACGAACCTTCGGGCGCGCTGCACGGGCTGATGCGCGTGCGCGCTTTCGTGCAGGACGACGCGCACATCTTCTGCACCGAAGATCAGATCAAATCGGAAACGAAGGCGTTCATCGAGCTGTTGCAGTCGGTCTACAAGGATCTGGGCTTCACCGAGATCCGCGTGAAGTTCTCGGACCGTCCGCCGACGCGCGCGGGTTCGGACGAGACCTGGGACCGCGCCGAAGCGGCCCTGAAGGACGCGACCGACGCGGCGGGACTCGCGTGGACCCTGAACCCCGGCGAAGGGGCGTTTTACGGCCCGAAACTGGAATTCGTGCTGCGCGACGCCATCGGCCGCGACTGGCAGTGCGGCACCTTGCAGGCCGACTTCGTGCTGCCGGACCGCCTGGGTGCCCAATACGTGGGCGAGGACGGCGCCAAGCATACGCCGGTGATGCTGCACCGCGCGATTCTGGGCTCGTTCGAGCGTTTCGTGGGCATCCTTGTGGAAAACTATTCCGGCAAGTTCCCCCTGTGGCTCAACCCCTTGCAGGCCGTGGTCTGCACGATCACCGATGAGGCGGCCGGCTACGCCGACGAGGTGGCCGAGACCTTGCGCGCCGCCGGTCTTCGGGTCGAAACCGACCTTCGGAACGAGAAAATCAATTACAAGGTGCGCGAGCACTCGCTGACAAAAGTACCGGTTTTGGTCGTGGTGGGACGCAAGGAAGCCGAAACCCGATCGGTCGCGCTGCGGCGCCTGGGCGGCGCCACCCAAGAAGTCCTTGCGCTGCAAGAGGCAACCGATAGACTTAAATCCGAAGCGGCGGTCCCGGGCCATTAAGCGGCCCGAACCGTCGTTTTCAGCATGAGGGGCGTTCGCTGAACCCCTTCGTCCACGCCGTAGTATTTACCCCATCAACAGCATCAGGAGACGTTTCATACCTAGATTCGACCAACCCGCGCCGGCCTCCAGCAAGGATGGACCGCGCGTCAACGAGATGATCAACAATCGCACGGTGCGCCTGATCGGCCACGATGGCGCAAATTTTGGGGTCGTCGAGCGCGAAGTCGCGCTTAAAAAGGCCGAAGAGGTCGGACTCGACCTCGTCGAAATCTCGCCGAATGCCGATCCGCCGGTCTGCAAGATCCTCGACTTCGGAAAGTACAAGTACGAAGAGCAGAAGAAAAAGAACGAGGCGCGTAAAAAGCAAAAGGTGATCGAAGTTAAAGAGATCAAACTTCGACCCAATATCGACGATCACGATTACGACGTAAAAATGCGCGCCATGCGCCGCTTCCTGGAAGAAGGCGACAAGGTGAAGGTGACGCTGCGTTTCCGCGGCCGTGAAATGGCGCACGTGGAGATCGGCCAGGCTCTCTTGCAGCGTGTGAAAGCCGATTTCACAGAGGACGCCAAGGTCGAGCAGGAACCACGGTCGGAAGGCCGTCAAATCATCATGGTGCTGGCGCCGCGCTAGGCGCGAGGACCGCTGATATTGTCGGCGCAGGGTGGGGGACTCTGCGCCGATCATATGGGGGAACCGATGTCGGAAACATTTTACCTGCGCTGGGCGCCGCTCAATCTCAGCCTCCTGCGTATCATGTCCGCGGCCTTGTTCATCGCCCACGGCACCCAGAAGCTGTTCAACTTCCCGGCCCGTCCGTCGCCGGACGGCGCCGCCCCGCCGCCGGTGGACCTGTTCTCGCTGATCGGGGCCGCCGGGATCCTGGAGTTCGCGGGCGGCCTTCTCCTCCTGATCGGCCTGTTTACCCGCCCCGTGGCCTTCGTGCTGTCGGGCATGATGGCGGTCGCCTATTTCATCGCCCACCACCCGCGCACCTTTTATCCCGTCAACAACGGCGGGGACGCGGCCATCCTGTTCTGCTTCATCTTCCTGTTCCTGTTCTTCGCCGGCGGGGGCCCCTTGAGCGTGGACAATCTGTTCGCCAAACGGCGCGCCGAAGCGGCCGCCGGATAGGCCCCCGCGACCCCCGTCCGGAGGGGTTTCGGACCCCCATGTGCCCGCCTTGCAAAGCCCCTTTTGGGCAGGTATAAGCGCGCCTTCGCAAGGCCAGGGGACCACTTATCCACAAGGCCTTCGCATAAGGGGTCGGGCGTAAGCCCGAGTCCACCGGTCCAAGGCTAAAAAGCCAACTATATCAGGCTTTTAGGGCATGCCTCCGGGCCGGGTCCAATAACCGTCATGCCGATTGAAAGGACGCAAAATGCCCAAGATGAAGACCCAGAGCTCCGCGAAGAAGCGGTTCAAGGTTACCGGTACGGGTAAAGTGAAGGCCGGCGTCGCCCACAAGCGCCACCGCCTGATCTCGAAGCCGAAGAAGATGAAGCGCCAGAATCGCCGCACCATGGTGCTGGCGAAGCCGGACGGCATCATCATCAAGAAAAACTTCCTCCCTTACGCCTAACCCCAGCCCCAACGGAGCACACACATGTCACGCGTCAAACGGGGCGTTACCAAACACGCCCGTCACAAGAAGGTCCTCGAGCAAACCAAGGGTTTCCGGGGCCGTCACGCCACCAATTACAAGATCGCGAAGAACCGCCTGGAAAAGGCGCTGCGCTATCAGTACCGCGATCGCCGCCTGAAGAAGCGCGATTTCCGCGCCCTGTGGATCCAGCGTATCAACGCCGCCGTGCGTCCGCTGGGCCTGACCTACTCGCGATTTATCAATGGGCTCAAGAAGGCCGGCATCGAGTTGGACCGCAAGGTTCTCGCCGATATGGCCGTTCGTGAGCCCGCCGCCATCGAAGGTCTGGTGAAGCAGGCCCAAGCCGCGCTCGCTTAAATTCTCGTCGAGACGAAGTCGGTAAAGGGGCGGCCTTCATCGGGCAGCCCCTTTCCTTTTTGTATGCGTGAGAGACCCTGATGACCGACACGATCGAGACCCTGCGCGGCGAACTGCTCGCCGCCGTCAAAGACACCAGCGACCTGGCCACGCTTGAGGAGGTGCGCGTCGCCGCCCTCGGCAAGAAGGGCCGTGTCACCGCGCTGATGAAGGAACTGGGCGCGATGTCGCCGGACGAGCGCAAGGCCGCGGGCCAGCGCCTGAACGTGCTGAAGGACGAAGTCGCCGCCGCGCTGGACGCCAAGAAGGACACCTTCGAGACCGCCGTCCTGAACGCGCGGTTGGCCAGCGAGAGCATGGACGTGAGCCTGCCCGTGCGCAGCGAGGCCAGGGGCACGCTGCATCCCATCAGCCAGACGACGGCCGAGATCGCCGCGATCTTCGGCCAGATGGGCTTCGAGGTCGCCGACGGCCCGGACATCGAGGACGACTTTCATAATTTCACCGCGCTGAACTTCCCGCCGGGCCATCCGGCGCGCGAGATGCACGACACCTTCTTCCTGCCGCCGGACGGGGACGGGAACCGCTACCTTCTGCGCACGCACACCTCGCCGGTGCAGATCCGCACCATGATGAGCCAGAAGCCGCCGATCCGCGTCATCATTCCCGGGCGCACCTACCGGTGCGACTACGACATGACGCACACGCCGATGTTCCATCAGGTGGAACTTCTGGTGATCGACACCGAAACCAACATGAGCCACCTGCGCGGCTGCCTGCAGGAGTTCGTGCGCACGTTCTTTGGCATCGACGACCTGACGACGCGTTTCCGCCCGTCCTTCTTCCCGTTCACCGAACCGTCGGCGGAGATGGACATCGGTTGCAGCCGTCAGGGCGGCGAATTGAAGCTGGGCAACTACGGCGACTGGCTTGAGATCCTGGGCTGCGGCATGGTGCATCCGAACGTCATCAAGGCGTGCGGGCTGGACCCCAACGTCTATCAGGGTTTCGCCGCCGGCATGGGCATCGAGCGTATCGCCATGCTGAAGTACGGCATCCCGGACCTGCGCACCTTTTTCGAATCCGACCTGCGCTGGCTGCGTCACTACGGCTTCGGCGCGCTGGATATCCCGAGCGTCACGGGAGGGCTCGCGCGATGAACAAACATACGAACGTGCCGCCGGCTTACGCGCATCTGCCGCAGTGGGCCTTTGGCCACACCAAGGAAGAGGCGGATGTGTTGATCGGCCTCGTGCTGGACGGCAAGAAGACCGCCACCAGCGCGGCCTTGTACCACTACGAGGACGAACCGCCGCCGGAGCCGGGCGACAAGACCGTGCTGCTGGACGGATCGAACCGCCCGCGTTGCGTGATCGAATTCACCTCCGTCGAGCCGGCCGTGTTCGAGGACGTCGACGCGAAATTCGCCCACGACGAGGGTGAAGGCGACCGCTCGCTCGCCTATTGGCGCAAAACGCACCAGGAATTCTTCGCGCGCGAAGGCTACTTCGCGCCCGATATGCTTTTGCTGTGCCAGCACTTCCGGGTGATTGAACGGCTCGAGTTCCGGAGGATGGCGAAATGAAGTTCACCCTCTCCTGGCTGAAGGACCACCTGGACACCACGGCGGGCCTGAACGAGATCACCGCGAAACTGACCGCGATCGGCCTTGAGGTCGAAAGCGTCGAGGATCCGGGCAAGGGCCTGGACGCCTTCGTGGTCGCGCATGTCGTCGAGGCCAAGCAGCATCCGAACGCCGACCGTCTGCGTCTGTGCACGGTGAACAGCGGCACGGAGACATTGCAGGTGGTCTGCGGCGCACCCAACGCGCGCACCGGCCTCAAAGTCGTGCTGGCGCGGCCCGGCGCGGTGATCCCCATCTCCGGCGAAGTGCTGAAGAAGGGCAAGATCCGCGACGTCGAGAGCCAGGGCATGTTGTGCTCCTACCGCGAACTGAAGCTGGGCGAGGATCACGCCGGCATCATCGAACTCGCCGAGGACGCGCCCATCGGCGCGCCGGTGACGCAGGTGCTGAACATCGACCCCGTCATCGAGATCAACCTGACGCCGAACCGCGTGGATGCGCTGGGCGTGTACGGCATCGCGCGCGATCTGGCGGCGGCGGGCCTGGGCATCCTGAAGCCGTTGAACGCGGCGCCCGTGACCGGCAAGAGCGCCTCTTCGCGCAAGATCGCGATGAGCCTGCCCGACGGACACGGACACAAGTGCCCGCAGTTCGCCGGCCGGACCATCCGCGGCGTGAAGAACGGCGAGAGCCCGGCGTGGATGAAGGACCGTCTGCAAGCCGTCGGCCTGCGTCCGGTCTCGGTGCTCGTAGACATCACGCAGTATCTGACCATCGACCTCGGCCGCCCGCTGCACGCCTTCGATGATGCGAAGCTTTCGGGCGACATCGGCCCGCGCCTGGCGAAAGCCGGCGAGGAAGTCGCGGCTCTGAACGGCAAGACCTATACGATGGACGGCGACATGGTCGTGATCGCCGACCAGGCCGCGGCGCTGGGCATCGGCGGCATCATGGGCGGCGAGCCGTCCAGCGTGACCGAGACCACGACGGCCGTGTTCCTGGAATCCGCGCTGTTCGATGCGAAGAACATCGCCGAGACCGGCCGCAAACTCGGCATCAATTCCGACGCGCGCTACGCGTTCGAGCGCGGCGTCGACCCGGCGTCGGCGCATCCCGGCGTCGAGATCGCCACGCGCATGATCCTGGAATTATGCGGCGGCGAGGCGGCCGAGGTGGTGACCGGCGGGCAGGCGCCCGCATGGACCCGCGCCATCGCCTTCGATCCGGCCCGCGTGAAGTCGCTGGGCGGAATCGAACTGCCCGAATCGGAAATGAAAGCGATCCTGACGCGGCTTGGATTCACGGCAAGCCGCGCCGGATCCGCGTGGTCGGTGACGCCGCCCTCGTGGCGCAGCGATGTGGAGAGCTGGCAGGATCTCGTGGAAGAGATCTTGCGCATCCACGGCTACGACAACATCCCGGCCGTGCCGATGCCGCGCGCGCCGATGCCGAAGCAGGTTCTTTCCACCGACCAGAAGCGCTGGGAATCGGCGCGCCGGGCGCTGGCCGGACGCGGCATGCATGAGACCGTGACCTGGGCCTTCCTCGCGCGCGCGCAGGCCGAGAAGTTCCTGGGCGAGCACCCCTTGGTGCTGCTGGCCAATCCCATCAGTTCGGACCTGGACGCCATGCGGCCGTCCTTGATCCCGAACCTGGCCGCCGCCGCCGGTCGTAACGCCGCGCGCGGCATGACCGACGCGGCGCTGTTCGAGGTCGGCCCCCGATTCGAGGGCATGAAACCCGGTCAGCAGACCCTGGTGGCTTGCGCCTTGCGGGGCGGCCACACGACGCCGCGCCACTGGACCGGGTCGCGCCGCCCGGTGGACGCGCTGGACGCCAAAGCCGACGCCATCGCCGCGCTGGACGCCGCGGGCGCGGGCATCCCGGGCCTGCAGACGGCCGCGGGCGCGGGCAGCGGAACGCCAGCCTGGTATCACCCGGGCCGCTCGGGCGTGCTGAAACTAGGCAATCAGATCCTCGCCGCCTTCGGCGAACTGCATCCGGCGATCCTGAAAGCCCTGGATGTGAAGGGCCCGATGGTGGCGTGCGAGGTGTTCCTGGAACGCATCCCGGCGCCGAAGAAGTCCAAGGCGGGCGCGGCGCGTCCGCTGTTGAAGGCTTCGCCCTTCCAACCGGTCGAACGCGATTTCGCGTTTGTCGTGGATGCGGGCGTCGGCGCGGAAGCCCTGCTGCGCGCCGTGAAGGGCGCGGAACGCGACCTCATCACCGATGTCGGACTCTTCGACGTGTACGAAGGGCCGCACGTCGGCGAAGGCAAGAAGTCGTTGGCCGTTGCGGTGACTTTGCAGCCCAAGGACGCCACGCTGACCGATGAACAGATTGAAGCCGTCGCCAAGAAGATCGTGGCCGCGGCGGAAAAGACTTGCGGCGCGAAGCTGCGCGCCTGATCCCTTTTAGACTGTTGTCATGACCGACCTTTCGCATATCCGGAACTTCTCGATCATCGCCCATATCGACCATGGGAAGTCGACGCTCGCCGACCGTCTGATCCACTTCTGCGGCGGCCTGACCGACCGCGAGATGACGGAGCAAGTGCTCGACAACATGGACATCGAGAAGGAGCGCGGTATCACCATCAAGGCGCAGACCGTGCGCCTGATGTACAAGGCCAAGAACGGCGAGACATACCAGTTGAACCTGGTTGATACGCCCGGACACGTGGACTTCGCCTACGAAGTCAGCCGGTCGCTGGCAGCCTGCGAGGGCTCGATCCTCGTCGTGGACGCAAGCCAGGGCGTGGAAGCCCAGACGCTCGCCAACGTCTATCAGGCGATCAACGCCAACCACGAGATCGTGCCGGTCTTGAACAAAATCGACCTGCCCGCCGCCGATCCTGACCGCATCCGTCAGCAGATCGAGGACGTGATCGGACTGGACGCCTCGGACGCCGTGCTTGCATCGGCGAAGACCGGCATCGGCATCCAGGAGGTGCTGGAAGCCATCGCGACCCGCCTGCCGCCGCCGAAAGGCGAGAAGGACGCGCCGTTGAAGGCCCTGCTGGTCGACTCCTGGTACGATCCATATCTCGGCGTCGTCATCCTGGTGCGTGTGAAGGATGGCTCGATCAAACGCGGCACCAAGATCCAGTTCATGTCCACGGGCACCAGCTATCAGGTGGAACGTGTCGGCGTGTTCACGCCGAAGCGCGAGGAAATCCCAATCCTGAACCCGGGCGAACTCGGCTTCCTGACGGCCAGCATCAAGGCCGTGGCCGACGCCAACGTCGGCGACACCATCATCGACGAGAACAACCCCGCCGCCGAACCGCTGCCCGGCTTCAAGCCCAGCATCCCGGTGGTGTGGTGCGGCCTGTTCCCGACGGACGCCGCGCAATTCGAAGTCTTGCGCGAAAGCCTGGGCAAGCTGCGCCTGAACGACGCGAGCTTCCACTTCGCGATGGAAAGCAGCGCGGCGCTGGGCTTCGGTTTCCGCTGCGGGTTCCTGGGCCTTCTGCACATGGAGATCATCCAGGAGCGCCTGGAGCGCGAGTTCAACCTGGACCTCATCACCACCGCGCCCTCGGTCGTCTATCGCATTCACACGACGGACGGCGAGACGCATGAACTGCACAACCCCGCCGACATGCCGGACGTGACGCGCATCCGTTCGATCGACGAGCCGTGGGTGAAGGCGACGATCATGGTGCCGGACGAACATCTCGGCCCGGTGCTGAAACTTTGCACCGACCGCCGCGGCGAACAGATCGACCTGACCTACGTGGGCAACCGCGCGATGGTGGTCTATCACCTGCCGCTCAATGAAATCGTGTTCGACTTCTACGACCGTTTGAAGTCCATCTCACGCGGCTATGCGAGCTTCGATTACGACGTGGACGAATATCGCGAGTCCGACCTCGTGAAGGTGAACATCCTGGTGAACAACGAGCTTGTGGACGCGCTGTCGTTCATGGCGCACCGCAGCCAGGCCGAGAATCGCGGCCGTCAAATCTGCGAACGCCTGAAGGACCTGATCCCGCGCCACATGTTCAAGATCCCGGTGCAAGCCGCGATCGGCGGCAAGGTCATCGCCCGCGAAACCATCAACGCGCTGCGCAAGGACGTCACCGCGAAGTGCTACGGCGGCGACGCGACCCGTAAGCGCAAACTTCTGGAGAAGCAGAAGGAAGGCAAGAAGCGCATGCGCCAGTTCGGCAGCGTCGATATCCCGCAGAGCGCGTTTATCGCCGCGCTCCGTATGAACGACGAATAAGCGCCGCTTATTTCTCCAGGCACAAAAAAAGCGGCCGGTGCGGCCGCTTTGCGGATTCAAATCTGAAAAATTCTAAGCCCGGCCGAAAACCCGGCGGCGCGCGCGGCGTTTGCGGCAGACGTGGGCGAGAACCACGCCCATTGTCGCGAGCACGACCCATGCGGGCATTTGCATGATGCCAGCAGCCGCTAACGTGAAGACCTGCACGTTATCGGCGGTCTCGAAGGAGGGGCTTTGGCCCACCAGAAGTGTCCACAGGTCGACCGTGGCCAGGCCGTCGTACGCGCCCATGCCCACTGCCATCACCGCCTCGGCTGAGGCCATGACAATGGCAACTATGATGAGAATCCAGCCGCTTACGCGCCCGAAGAACACAGGAACCCCACACCCACGCTCAGAACTTACCCCGTGGATGAGATATACCGGATAAATGCCTCGAATTACAGGGCTTTTCGGCGTGCTGTCGAGGCCGAACCATCAACCTATAGGGGGTAGAGAGGGGTCGCGCCCCAGGCTGTGGATAACGGGGACAACTTTAGTGCGACTTCCCGTCAAAATAGTGGTGACGTTTGTTGCGGGACGGGACCCGCTCGGTTAGGTTCGGCGCCTTCTTTCGACCCGAGTCGCGCCGGAGGGATGGCCGAGTGGTTGAAGGCGCACGCCTGGAAAGTGTGTATACCCCAAAAGGGTATCGAGGGTTCGAATCCCTCTCCCTCCGCCAGCCTTCGCCGCCTCACGGCGGCTTCGGCTTGGCAAGCCATCTTGGTGCTTACCGCACCATCGGCATCGCGCAATAGCGGCGAAGGCTGTCACGCCGGAGCCGAAGGCGAAGGCGGACATCAAAACATGTTCTTCTATAGTCTTCGCTAAGCCGCCTCACGGCGGCTTCGGCTTGGCAAGCCATCTTGGTGCTTACCGCACCATCGGCATCGCGCAATAGCGGCGAAGGCTGTCACGCCGGAGCCGAAGGCGAAGGCGGACATGAAGAAGGTCTACATTCTCAACAGCGAACTGAAAGCGGAACGATTTTATGTCGGCGTCACCGACGATATTGATCGCCGACTCGCGGAACACAATTCCGGCAAACTCCCAAACACCGCGCGTTATCGCCCATGGCGCGTGAAAACTTACATCGCGTTCAGCGATGAAGCCCAAGCCTTCGCCTTTGAAAAATACCTGAAGTCAGGTTCCGGCCGCGCATTCGCCCGCAAACGCTTCTAAAGCGAAGTCATTTTCCCTACCTCACCACCATGTTCCTATGCTCGAGCCGGCTCAGCAGGCGCACGAGCGGCCAGAGCAGGGCGAGATAGATCAGCGCGGCGAGCACGATGGGCGAGGGGTTATAGACCAGCGCCTGGGCGTCGCGGGCGATGCGCAGAAGTTCGGGCAAGGCGACGACGCTGGCGATGGTGGTGAGCTTCACCACTTCGATGCTGTTGCCGAGCAGATCGGGCAGCACATTGCGGGTGGCTTGCGGCACGACAACATACCGGAGCGCCTGCAACCGTGAGAGCCCGGTGGAGCGCGCGGCTTCCATCTGTCCCGCCGGCACGCTCAAGAGGCCGGCGCGGAAGATCTCGCCGTAATAGGCCGCGTTGTTCAACAAAAACCCAAGCGCGACCGCGAGAAGCTTCGGCAGATCGAGGCCGAGGAATGGAAATCCGAAATAGATGAAGATGAGCAGGACAAGCGGGGGCAACGCACGGAAGACATCGACATAAGCCGCGATGAGGACACGCGCGACGCGACTTGTGCTTTGGGTCGCGACCAAGGCCACCGCGAGGCCGCCCACGAGGCCCAGCGGAATGACAAGGACGGACAGGCCAACGGTGGTCAGGAGCCCTTCCAGCAGGAATGGGAAGACCTGCCGGAAGACCTCGATATTGAAGAAGTTCTGGAGCAAGGCGTCCATGTCAGGTGCGCCATTGCATGCGGGACTCCAGCCGGCGCGCGTAGAACATCGCCGGAAGGAAGATGATGAGGTAGGCGGCGGCGGCCATCGTGAGCGGCGTGGGATTGCCGGCCGTGCTGGTCGCCGACTGGGCGTTGTTCAAGACGTCGCTCAGCGCCACCACGGACCCGAGCGCGACATTCTTCGCAACCGCGATCACCCGGTTGGTGAGCGGCGCGGTCGCCACACGGAAGGCCTGCGGCAGGATCACCGCCGTCATGGTCTGCCACCATGACAGGCCCGTGGACCGCGCGGCTTCCGCCTGTCCACGGGGCAGGCTGAGAATGCCGCCCCAGACGGATTCCTCGGCATAGGCGGCAAGCACCAGGGTCAGGGACAACCAGGTGGCGGTGAAAGCCGACATGGCGAACCCGATGAGCGGGAAGGCGAAGAAAAAGACGATGATGAGTACGAGCGGCGGAATCGCGCGCATGATGTCGGCGAAGGCGACGATGGGAAGGGAGAGCCACGGGGAACGCATGGCGCGCAGGACCGCGAGCGCCAGCCCGAGCGCAAGACCGGAGATCGTGACGGCGAGGCCAAGACCGACGGTGATCGCCGTGCCCGCCAGGATGTCCGGTAGATAACGCGCCGCGACATCGGCGTTGAAAAAGGTCGTGAGGAAGTCATCCATCACGCGCCGCCGGTATAGCGGGCGAGGAACGCGCGTGTGCGCTCGTGTTTCGGCGCGCCGAAAATCTCGGCGGGCGTGCCCTGCTCGACGATATTCCCGGCATCCATGAAGACCACGCGGTCAGCGGCGGCGCGCGCGAATCCCATCTCGTGCGTGACGACCAGCATGGTCATCCCGGTCTCACGCAATTGCCCCATGACTTTCAACACCTCGCCCACGGTTTCGGGATCGAGCGCGCTGGTGGGTTCGTCGAACAGGATCAATTTCGGCTGGAGCACGATGGCGCGGGCGATGCCCACGCGCTGCTGCTGGCCGCCGGACAACTGCCCGGGAAGGGCCTCGGCCTTATCGGACAAACCGACCCGCTCCAAGGCGGCGCGGCCCAGGGCGTCTGCGTCGGCGCGCGATTTCCCCTGCACTTTGCGCAAGGCCAGCGTCACGTTCCCGAGCGCGGTCAGATGCGGATAGAGATTGAACTGCTGGAAGACCATCCCGATCTTCTGACGCACGGCGTTGATGTCGACGCCGGCGGCGGTGACCTCGACGCCATCCACGACCACCTGGCCGCCGCTCGGCTCCTCAAGCCGGTTGCAACAACGCAACAGGCTGCTTTTGCCCGACCCGGACGGACCGAGGATGCACACCAGCTCGCCCCGCGCGATCCGAAGGTCGACCCCGCGCAGCACCTCCAGCGCGCCGTAGGATTTGCGCAGCCCGACGAGTTCCAGGATCGGAGGGGACGTCATACGGGGACCGCGCCTAGGCCGCGCTTAGCATTTCAACGCAACCGGACCGGGATCGTAGCCCTCAAGTCCGGGAACGCCATGGCCGGGTGCGATCACGACGGCGGCGTCGTTCGCGCCGGGTTTAAAGCCGAACCACTTCTCGGCGGCTTTGGTCACGAAGCCGTCTTTCTTCATGCACTTGAGCGCCATGGAGGCCGCGTCGCGGCCCGCCTTATCGTCGGCGCGGAAGGCCAGCGCGGTCACGAGACCGGTGGAGATGGTGTAGGTGGGTTTCACGGCGGGGTTCTGTTTGGCGATCCACCCGGCGACCGTGTTGCCCGCGAGACTGGCGTCGGCGCGACCGGCCTGGACGGCCTGCACGGCGTCGGCGTTGCTGCCGTACACATCGAACTTCAAGCCGTACTTGGCGGCGTTGTCGCGCGCCCAGGCCTCGTAGGCGGAGCCCTTGTTCACCGCGACCGTCTTACCGTTAAGACCCTCAAGCGTCTTGAGACCGGGCGCGGAGGCCTTCTCCAGGAAGGTGAAGTCGGTGTTGAGATAGCCTTCGGTGAACAGCATTACTTTCGCGCGTTCGGGCGTCGCGGTGACCACCGCCAGCACAAAATCATACTTCTTGGCGTTGAGCCCCGGCACCAGACCCGAGAACTCCGTTCCTTCGATCTCGAGTTTCTTTCCAAGGCGGCGCGCGAGTTCATTCCCGAGATCGATGTTGAAGCCCTGCAGCCCGCCGCCCAGAGTGCGCATGGCGTGCGGCGCAAAAGTCGCGTCCACGCCTGTTTTCAGTGTTTGGGCCGCCGCCGGCAGGCTCATCACAACGGCAAGCGCGGTCACGAGAAGGCTTTTCATATATGTCACTCTCCTACTCCGGCCTACTCCGGCGCCTTGCCGAGCGGCGCACCGGCGCCGGTGCGTTCGACGATCAGGCCGTAATGCTCCGGCCGGCGGTGCTTGGCGAAATTGAACACATGCTCGCGGAAGAGCTCGCCGATGGAAAGATCGATATTCGCGAAGATCAACTCGTCGGCCTCGGTCTGCGCCTGGGCCACGATCTCACCCGTGGGCGACACGATGGCGGAGCCGCCGATCATGTGGAATCCGTCCTCCGATCCGCACTTGGCCGCGGCGGCCACCCAGAGGCCGTTCTGGTAGGCGTTCCCCTGGAGCGACAGGAGATGGGAGAACATGCGTAAGTGCACCGGCTCCGGCCAGTGGATGTTCTGGCTGGGGGTATTGTAACCGAGCACGACGATCTCGGCGCTTTGCAGGGCCATGACGCGGTAAGTCTCGGACCATCGGCGGTCGTTACAAATGCACATGCCCATGCGCACATCCTGGGTCGCCCAGACCTTGAAGCCTTCGTTGCCGACGTCGAAGAATTTCTTCTCGAGGTGCTGAAAGGGCGCGGTGGTGATGTGGTGGGAATGACCGGGCAGGTGAATCTTGCGGTAGCGGCCGATGATCCTCGCGTTCTCGTCAGTGAGGATCGCGGTGTTGAACCGGCGGCCATCGGGCGTCAATTCGGCGTAACCCAGGTAAAAGCCGATCTTGAATTCGGCCGCGAGGTCGAACAGCGGCTTCGTCTCCGGCCCGGGCATCTCGCGTTCAAAGAACCGCGCGACCGCTTCGTCCTCCGTCATCCAATACCGGGGGAAGAACGTGGTGAGCGCGAGTTCGGGGAACACCACGAACTTCGCGCCCCGGGAATACGCTTCACGCAACAGCGCGATCAGGCGTTGAACGACGGCGGCGCGGCTATCGGCAAGCGAGATTGGGCCGAGTTGGGCGACGGCCAAGGCGAAGGGGCGTTTCAGACCGCTCATATTTGGTTCCTACATCAACAAGATCGCGCAGCCACTGCCGCGCTTCAGCTTCCGAGAGGCTTTCCGCGCTGGAGAGCGCGTCGGATACACCGCGTTTGAGAAACTGGCCCGAGCCGCGCGCGGCCTTCAGTTCACCGTTTTCGACCACCACGCGCCCACGGCTGACGACGGTCTCCGGCCAACCTTTGAGCTTGCGACCCTCATAAGGCGTGTAGCCGGTGTTGTCGTGGAGCATCGAGGCCGTGACGGTGACCTCGCGGTTCGGATTCCAGATCGCGAAGTCGGCGTCCGCCCCAATCGCAATCGCGCCTTTGCGGCCGGTGAGGCCGTACATCGCGGCATGATTGGTGGAGGTGAGCGCCACGAATTCCTGCAACGAGAGCCGGCCCCTCATCACACCTTCGGAGAACAGAAGCGGCATCCGGAGTTCGATGCCCGGCAGCCCGTTCGCCATTTCCTTGAAGGTGGTGGCGTCGCCTTTCGGCAGCTTCCCGGTCTTATCGAACCGATACGGCGCATGATCGGAGGAGAAAATCGGCAGGGTTCCGTCCTTGAGCCCCGCCCACACCGCGTTCTGCGAATCCTCGTCGCGCGGCGGCGGCGAGCAGCAATACATGGCTCCATCGAGTCCGTCGCGGTCGAGGTCTTTCGCGGTCAGGAACAGATACTGCGGACAGGTTTCGGCGTAGATCGCAGCGCCCTTCTCCTTCGCGCCTCTGATGGTCGCGATAGCCTCACGCGCGGAGACGTGGACGATCAGGAGCGGCACACCCAGCAAGCGCGAAAGCCCGATGGCGCGATTCGTCGCCTCGCTTTCGGCGATGGGATCGTGCGCGACCGCGTGGAACTTCGGCAGCGTGTGACCACGGGCAAGCAAACGCTGCGCCAGCCAGCGGATCATGTCGTGATTCTCGGCATGCACCATGACAAGCGCCTGTTCGCGCGCCGCGACCGCGAGCACGTCCAGAAGCTGGTGATCCTCCAGTCGCAGCTTGTCGTAGGTCATATAGACCTTGAGGGACGTAACGCCTTCGCGGATGGCGGCGGGCAGATCGACCGTGAGCGCGGCGTCGTCGGGGTTGGCGAGAATGAGATGGAAGCCGTAATCGATGACGGCCTTCTCCCGCGCGCGTTTCGCATAGTCGGCGAGCACCTCGGGAATTTTCATCTCGCGGTGCTGGGCCGCGAAGGGGATGATGGTGGTGGTGCCGCCGAAAGCGGCGGAGACGGTGGCCGAATAGAAATCGTCGGCGCACATGATCCCCATGCCGGAGAGCTGTTCGACGTGACAATGGCTGTCGATACCGCCGGGGAGAACCCAGTTGGCGGAGGCGCTGATATCGCGCGTACCTCGCGGCAGCCCCTTGGCGATCGCGGCGATCACGCCGTCCTTGACGCCGATATCGGCCTCGAACACGTCGCTGGCCGTGGCTACCCACCCATCGCGAACAACAAGATCGAACGCTTCCATACGCCTCACTCATATGGGACATTTCAGCCCCGGATACTGCCCCAAAAAGCGCCATGGCCTCTAGCGTCATCGTACTTAATCCCAACTCAAACGAGACCGTGACGGCGGGCATCGACGCCGCCGTGGCGCCGTTGCGCATGACGGGCGGCCCGGCGATCCGCTGCCTCACCCTCAAGGAAGGGCCGCCGGGTATCCAGTCCCAGGCGGACGTGGAATTCGTCGTCGCACCCATGATCCGCCTGGCGAAGTCCCTTGAGGCGGAGGCGGACGCCTTCGTCATCGCCTGTTTTAGCGATCCCGGCCTTCACGCGATGCGCGAGGCGCTGAAGGTCCCCGTCGCGGGCATCGCCGAATGCGGCGTGTTGACGGCCTTGACCCTGGGCCAGCGCTTCGGCGTCATCGCCATCCTGCAAGCGTCGGTCCAACGGCATATGCGCCTGTGGGGCGCGATGGGCGTCACGGACCGGCTTGCGGGCGAACTGCCGGTGGGCATGACGGTGGCCGAACTGGCCGACCGCCCGCGAACACTGGCGCGCATGATCGAGGTGGGCACAACGCTGCGCGACCGGCAGGGCGCCGACGTCATCGTCATGGGATGCGCCGGTATGGCGCCCTTGCGCGGCGCGCTTCAGGACGCGCTGGGACTCCCGGTGGTCGAGCCGACGCAAGCCGCCGTCGCCATGACCATCGGCCGCGTGCGGCTTGGCTGGTAGCGATGGATATCGCCGCCGCCGACCTGTCGCCCGACCGAATCTACAAATTGCTGGTCAGCACGGTGATGCCGCGCCCCATCGCGCTGGTATCGACGCTGGATGCCGAGGGCCGCACCAACGCCGCGCCGTTCAGCTTCTTCAACGTTTTCAGTAACGCGCCACCGCTTCTCGTCCTGGGGATCGAGGGCAATCGCCGCGGCGACGACGCGCCGCACAAGGATACCGCCCGCAACATCCTCGCGCGCCGCGAGTTCGTGGTGAATACCGTGAGCCGCGCCATCACCGAACAGATGGTGGCGTGCGCGGTGGACCTCCCGGAAGGCGTCAGCGAGTTCGAGGAAGCCGGATTCACGGAACGGCCGTCCAAGCAGATCGCCGTGCCCGGCATCGCTGAATCGCCGGTCGGCTTTGAATGCCGCCTGTTCGGCGTTCAACCGCTGCCCCACAACCGCAGCCTCATCACCGGCGAGATCGTGCATCTGCATATCCGCGACGATCTGATCGACGACAAGATGCATATCGACGTCGAAAAACTCGACCTTGTGGGCCGCATGCACGGCGCCGGCTGGTACACGACGACCCGCGACCGCTTCATGACGCCGCGCATGACCGTGGCCCAATGGCGGGACCGTAAGAAGATATAAAAAAAGGGGCCGTCGATGACGGCCCCTTTTCGCGATTCCCCGCGCGGGAAATCCTAGTGGTGGTGGTGATCGTCGTGATCGTCGTAGCCGCCACCGCCGTAGCTCGGCGCCGGCGGCGCGCCGCCGCCCGCGGGCGCGCGACGTTCCGGGAAGTCGGCGATCATGGCTTCGGTGGTGATCAGGAGACCCGCGACCGAGGCCGCGTCCTGCAGCGCCACGCGCACGACCTTGGTCGGGTCGATAATGCCGGCTTTCACGAGGTTCTTGTACTCGCCTTCCTGGGCATCGAAGCCCCAGTTGGTGTCCTTGCCTTCAAGGATCTTGCCGGCGATGACGGAGCCGTCGAACCCGGCGTTGGAAGCGATCTGACGCACGGGCGCTTCCAAAGCACGGCGGACGATCTCGACGCCGGCGCGCTGGTCGTCGTTCTCGACCTTGATGCTCTTCAGAGCGCGCGTCGCGTAGAGGAGCGCGGTGCCGCCGCCCGGAACAATGCCTTCTTCCACCGCGGCGCGGGTGGCGTGGAGGGCGTCGTCAACGCGGTCCTTCTTTTCCTTCACTTCGAGTTCGCTCGCACCGCCGACCTTGATGACCGCAACGCCGCCGGCCATCTTGGCGAGGCGCTCGTGCAGCTTTTCCTTGTCGTAATCGGACTCGCTGAGCGCGATTTCATTCCGGATCTGGTCGCAACGCGACAGGATATCGGCCTTCTTGCCGGCGCCGTTGACGATGGTGGTGTTGTCCTTGTCGATGCGCACGCGCGCGGCGCGGCCCATCATCTTCAAGGTCACGTCCTCGAGCTTGATCCCGATGTCTTCGGAGATCACATCGCCGCCGGTCAGCGTGGCGATGTCCTGCAGCATGGCCTTGCGGCGGTCGCCGAAGCCAGGCGCCTTCACGGCCGCGATCTTCAAGCCGCCACGCAGCTTGTTGACCACGAGGGCGGCGAGCGCTTCGCCTTCAATGTCCTCGGCGACGATCAGGAGCGGCTTATTGGCCTGCACGACGGCTTCGAGCACCGGCACCAGGGGCTGGAGGCTCGCGAGCTTCTTCTCGTGGATCAGGACGTAAGGGTTGTCCAACTCGACAATCATCTTGTCGGTGTTGGTGATGAAATACGGCGAGGTGTAGCCGCGGTCGAACTGCATGCCTTCGACGACGTCGAGTTCGGTTTCGATACCGCGGGCTTCCTCGACGCTGATCACGCCTTCCTTACCGACTTTCGCCATGGCCTTGGCGAGGATGTCGCCGATCTCCGCCTGGCCGTTGGCCGAAATCGTGCCGACCTGGGCGATTTCGTCATTGGTCTTGATGGGTTTCGAGCGGCTTTGCACATCCGCGACAACCGCCGCGACGGCTTTGTCGATGCCGCGCTTGAGGTCGGTCGGGCTCATGCCCGCCGCAACGGCCTTGGTGCCTTCGCGCACGATGGCCTGGGCGAGGACGGTGGCGGTGGTCGTGCCGTCGCCGGCGACGTCGTTGGTCTTGGACGCGACTTCCTTCACCATCTGCGCGCCCATGTTCTCGAACTTGTCTTCGAGCTCGATTTCCTTGGCGACCGTCACGCCATCCTTGGTGATCCGCGGCGCGCCGAAGGTCTTCTCGATCACGACGTTGCGGCCCTTCGGGCCAAGCGTGACCTTCACCGCGTTGGCGAGGATGTCCACGCCGCGCAGCATACGTTCGCGGGCCTGGATGGAAAATTTGACGTCTTTAGCCATAGTCTCTTCGAGCTCCCTGTCTTTTCGCGGCCGTGTGAAACGGCCTTAAGGCACTGATGCGGGGGCCGACAATACCCAGAATGAGGCTTGCGGTGCGGGCGAATTAGGATGCGGGGAAAAATCCTGCAAGGGGGGCTGTGCGACGAATTCCCCAGGGACGGCCCACATCGCTTCGAAAATATCTCATAACATATTGATTTATAAAACAAAACGGCCGGAACGATGTCCCGGCCGTTTGTGATTTGAAGTTGGCGTTACACGGACACGCCGGAGGCCGTCAGCGGCAATTTGGTTGGCGCCTTGCCCGTCAGGGCCAGGATGGCATTGGCGATGGCCGGGCCGATGGGCGGCACGCCGGGTTCGCCGACGCCGGTGGGCGGCGCCGTGGAGGGCACGATATGCACCTCGACCTTGGGCATCTCGTTGATCCGCAACACGTCGTAGCTATTGAAATTGCCTTGCTCGACCACGCCGTCCTTGAGGGTGACCTCGCCCTTCAAGATGGCCGAAAGCCCGTAACCGATCCCGCCTTCCATTTGCGCGCGGATCACATCCGGCGTGACGGCGACGCCGCAATCCACCGCGCAGACGACGCGGTCGATCTTGATGCCGCCGTTCACCGTCCGGCTGATCTCGGCCACCTGGGCGACGTAGCTGCCGAAGGATTCCGCGACCGCGATGCCGCGCGCGCGGCCTTCGGGAAGCGCCTTGCCCCACCCGGCCTTCTCGGCGGCGAGGTCGAGCACGCCACGGTGACGCGGATGATCCTTAAGAAGCGCGCGGCGCGCCTCCAGAGGGTCCTTGCCCGCTTCACGCGCGACCATGTCGAAGAACACTTCGGTCGCGTAGGCCGTGTGGGTGCTGCCGACCGAGCGCCACCACAAGACTGGCACGCCGACGTCCGTGGTGTGCAGTTCGACGTCCAGGTTGGCGACCGCATAGGGAAGGTTGTTCGCGCCTTCCACCGAGGTCGGATCGATGCCCGGTCCGCCGAACGGCGTGCCTTTGGTGATCGACTGGCCGACGATGCGGTGCTGCCAGGCGACCATCTCGCCCTTGGCGTCGAGACCGGCTTTGAACGTATGCAGGTACATCGGGCGATAGCGGCCGCCCTTGATATCGTCCTCGCGCGTCCAGATCAGTTTCACGGGCGTGCCTTGCGGCAAGGCCTTCGCGATCTCGACCGCCTCGACGATATAGTCGGACCCGATATTGGCGCGGCGGCCGAAGCTTCCGCCCGCGAACACGGTATGGATGCGCACCTTGTCCGGCGTCACGCCCGCGGCTTTCGCCGCGTTCATCTGGTCGACAGTCTGGAACTGACAACCCGCCCACACCTCCACGCCGTCGGCATTAATGCGCGCGACCGCATCCAGGGGCTCCATCGGCGCATGAGCGAGATACGGGAACTCGAAGTCCGCCGCGACGGTCTTGGCCGCCGTTCTCAGCGCGGCCGCGACATCGCCGGCGTGCCTGGCGGACTCGCCGGGTTTCTCGGCGATCTTACGGTATTCGGCGAAAAGCTGCGGCGTCGAACGTTTCTCCGCCTTGCTCTCGTCCCACGCGATTTGCAGCGCGTCCCGGGCCTTCATCGCGGTCCAGAAGGAATCGGCGACGACCGCGACACCGCTGGAAATGCGAGCCACGGCGACGACGCCCTTGATCGCTTTCGCCACGTTGTCGTCGACGCTTTTCACAATACCGCCGAAGCGCGGCGGCCGCGCGACGGCGGCATAGACCAGGCCGGGCTGCACGACGTCGAGCGCGAAGGTCGCCGTGCCGGTCGTCTTGCCGGTGTTGTCCAGGCGCGGGAGTTCACGGCCAAGCAAGGTGAATGTCTTCGGATCTTTCAACGGGACATCCGCAGGGGGCGTAAGCGCCGCAGCGCGCGCGGCAAGCGCACCGAAAGTCGCCGTTCTGCCGGAGGTCGCATGGCTGACGACGCCCTTGCTGACCGTGATCTCGGCAACGGGCGCGTTCCACATTTGCGCGGCGGCCGAAACAAGCATCGCGCGCGCGGTGGCGCCGGCCTTGCGTAATTGTTCCCACGAATTCGCGACCGCCGTGCTGCCGCCGGTGCCCTGGATCTTGCCGAACGCAAGATTGGCGTAGAGCGCCGCGTCGGCGGGCGCATGCTCGGCGCGCATCTGCGCCCAATCGGCGTCGAGTTCTTCCGCGACGATGGCGGCAAGGCCTGTGTAAACGCCCTGACCCATTTCGAGATGCTTGATGATCACGGTGACGGTGTTGTCGGGCGCAACGCGCACAAAGGCGTTCGGCGCAAGCACCGGGTCCGCCGCGGCGCGCGCCGCGCGCGAACCGCCCGGCGTCCAGACGAACGCCAATAAAAGACCGGCCGCGCCGGCGCCGAGCACCGATCGGCGGCTGGGTTCCGAACCGGACGTTTCAACCGGCAGAGCGGCAAAGATGTGCGTGTTCATGGTTAAGCCCCCATGGTCTTCGCGGCTTCGTGGATCGCGGCGCGAATCCGATGATAGGTCGCGCACCGGCAGATGTTGCCGCTCATGGCGTCGTCGATATCGCTATCGCTGGGCTTGGGATTCTGGGTGAGAAGCGCGACCGCCGACATGATCTGACCGGACTGGCAGTAACCGCACTGCACGACGTTCAGAGTCTGCCAGGCGCTCTGCACGGCCTCGGCCGCCTTGCCCGCGATCCCCTCGATGGTGGATACGCTCATGCCTTCCACCGCCGACACCGGGGTCACGCACGACCGCATGGCCACGCCGTCGATGTGGACAGTGCACGCGCCGCAGCTTGCGATGCCGCAGCCGAATTTGGTGCCGGTGAGGCCGGCTTTCTCGCGGATCGCCCACAACAGGGGCATCTCGGGGTCGACGTCGAGCGTCACCGTGCTGCCGTTCAATTGGAATGAAACAGTCATCGGTCCCTCCTTTGAGGACAAGGCGCGTTACCGCCCTTTATAGAATAGAGAGTGAGCCGCCACGGCCCGCTGTTTTGATCTTATCAGACGGGCGGTCGCCGAGTCAGGCGGGTTGGACATACCCGCTCTACAAGAACGTGATTTAAGCGCGTCTATAATGTCATGGCGAAACCGTCGATGACGGCGCCGGGCAAACGCATGGATTGGGTGGAGCGCGCCTCGTAGGTCATCGTGGAGATGCGCAAGTCGCGCTGGGCGGTGAGCGCCACCAGGTTTGCCCCCAACATGCGGTAGAGCGAATCGTCGAATCGCATGACATTGAGCGGCGCAACGATTTCGCCGTTCTCGACCCAGAAGGTCGCGAAACGGGTCATGCCGGTCATGCGGCATGCGTTCCGGTCGGAATAGTTGAGATACCAGAGGTTGCCGACATACACGCCCGTTCCCAGCGTGCGTAGAACGTCGGCCTCGGCCAAATCGCCCGCGGCCATGTCGAGCGCCACGGGACCTTCGCCGCCGTCGGCGCCGTTCGGGGCGACGTTGAATTCCGCCGCCGAGCGCGGCGAGGCCAAAGCACCCGCGTAAACACCTTTTGTAATGAGCGGCACCGTGGCCGGTTTCACGAAACCTTCACCCTGGAACCCGGGCGCGAGCCCTTCGGCGACATTCTCCGACAGGGTGACGCGCGGATCGAGCGCGGCGCCCTCCGACACCATGCGGATGAGCGGGGTGGTCGCGGTCTTCTCGGCGGCGAGGCTGAAGCCGCCCCAGGAGAGAAGGCTGAAGACCTCTTCCAGCGCCGCGGGCGCGAGATAGACCCGGTAGGCGCCCGGCGCGATGGTTTTCGCAGGACGCGCGAGCGCCGCGAGGCGTGCCTTGGCGCCGTCCATCTTCGCCGCGAAGGCGTCCGCGTCCCAGCTTGTGCCGGCGTGGTCGACTTTCACCGCCTTGTCGCTCTGAAGGTAGTAACTGAAGTCGGCGGCGAAGGCATACGCGGTATCCCAGTTCCGCTGTCCGAAGCTGTTGGCGAAGCCGTGGTGGATCGGCCCGCCGGCATAGAGGCCGACGAGATCGTGCCCCTTGCCTGCCGCGAGAATCGCCGCGACGGCTTCGTCCTCGGTCGGAAGTTTATTCGGGAGTTCGCGCGTGCTGGACGCCGGCGTTTCATTGATGAGGAAATGAGGATCGTCCGGGGTATCGGCGAGCACGTCGCGTAATGTGGCGACGGCGGCGGCCACAGCCGCGCGGTCGTCGCCGCCGGTGAGTGTGATGACCTGGGCGGCGTGGCGCTTGCCGCGAAACAGTTCGACGGTGAGGTAGCGCTGGGCCACCGCGCCCGCCTGACGCACGGCGGAGCGGTTGAAGCGTACGAACTGCGACGCTTCGCCGGAGAACTCCGCAAGGAAACCCTCGCCGGGACGCAACGACGCCTGGATGTGATCGGCGAGATCGAAGAAATGCTGCTGCATGGACGTGATCCGAAAACTTCAGCCGCCGCCGAAGACATGAACGGCCTCGAACAGGCCGACGGGCGTCGCATGACCGACGCGAATCGCCTGGTTCGGTTCGCCCTTGCCGCAGTTCGGCGTGCC
The DNA here is from genome assembly GCA_964576515.1 of uncultured Rhodobacterales bacterium. Taxonomy (GTDB): domain Bacteria; phylum Pseudomonadota; class Alphaproteobacteria; order Rhodospirillales; family Rhodospirillaceae; genus SHVO01. Next base: position 82,338 of record CAZNUW010000010.1, on the reverse strand, counting down.
ATGGACGCGCACGGTGGACGCGTTGCCCACACCCTTCAGATTGCGCCAGAAGGTGGCCGAAATGCCGCGGTAGTTCGGGTTCTTCACGACGGCGCCCAGTTGGCCGTTCTTGATCACGCGGCCGCGTTCGCATCCGAACTGGAACTTGTTGCGGCTGTCGTCGATGGACCAGGAGGTGTTGGTTTCCATCACGACGCCGGTCTCAATCTGCGCGATAAGGTCTTCCAGCGACGACCCGCCCGCTTCGACATTGAGATTGGCCATACGGTCGATAGCGGGGCGGTTCCAATTGCACGCGCGCGAATTGGCGACGCCCGCGATATTGATGCGGGACTGGCTGGTGGCGCCGCCGAGGCCGCGCTCAAGCATGCCGGCGCGGATGAGATATTCCTTCGCCGCGGGCGTCCCGTCGTCGTCGAAAGCGTAGGCGGCCGCTTCGCCGGCCACGCCTGGATCGAAGGTTACGTTGAGCAGGGGCGAGCCATATCGATATGTCCCGAACATGTCGGGTGTGACGAAACTGGTGCCCGCGTAGTTGCGCTCGTCGCCCAGGATGCGGTCGAGTTCCAACGGATGACCGATGGACTCGTGGATTTGGATGTACATCTGGTCGGGCATCAGAAGCAGATCCATCTCGCCCGTGGGACAATCGGGCGCGGCGAGGAGTTCAAGCGCTTCGTCCGCGATGCGGGCGGGCGCATCCCAGAACCCCACATCGTCAAGCGCATCCCATCCGCCCTGGCGCATCAAGCCACCGCGGGCGAGTGTGCGTGTTTGCGTTTCCGATCCGTCGGACGCGCTGGCGGAAAGATGCGGAACCACGAGGCCACGGCGCTGACGGATAACGTCGCCGCCGGAAGTCGCGAACACGACGTCCTCATCGGTGAACGACACGGACGCCGACCAGTCGACGATCGCGTCCCCGCGTTTCAGGGCGTCGGCGCAGGCCTTCAGCCGTTCGATCTTCGCGCCGCGCGACAGCGTGTCCCATCCGATGCGAGCCTTGTCCTCGCGGTCGAACACCACCGGTTTCCCGGGCGCGGATGAAACCCCGCCCGCGACCATGCGCCCGGCGACGCGCGCGGCCCACGCCAGCGCTTCACGTCCCGCCGCGGCGAGCCCGGCCGCGCTGACATCGGATGTCGCGGCATACCCGGTGCCGCCGTTCGCCTGGACCGTGATCATGGCGCCGAGATCGTCGCCGAGGCCGACCGGCTCGACGATGCCGCGCGTGACCGAGAGGTATTCGCTGCGGCTGCGCATGACCCGGATGGACCAGGACTCGCACGCCGGCGCGACGGCGGCGAAACGCGACGCGATATCGGCAACAACGCTCATGAGGTCAGATCGCTTTCCGCAACCAGTTGATGATGTCGTCGGTGACGCGGGCCTCGTAACCGTCGAAGGAGTTCGTCGCCCCCGTGGGGCCGCCATAGAACATATAGGTCGCTTTCTCGCCCGCCGCCTGCGCGAACTGGATCAGATAGGCCCCTTGCATGAGCGGATCGCGCGACCCACCCAGCGCCAGGATGGGCACGGGTGAATTGGCGATCAGCCGTGTATGCACCGCCTTCGAGTTCGGCCCCCAATAGCTGAGAAAACTGTCGGCGTAATAGTAGGTGAAACCGGAGCCCGGCACCGAAAGGAACATCGGCTGGCGGGGATCGTCCTCGTAGGTCGGCTGCGGGAACGGCGTGTTGATAAGCCGGGTCGCCGCCACGCCGTCACGCACCGCCTCGCCGGCTTCAAGCACGGCGCGCGCATAACGATCTTCACCCATGGCGGCGCGCGCGTGCGCGGGCATATCGCGCATCGGCGCGAGATAGACCGCGCCCTTGATGCGCGCGTCCTTGGTTTCGCTGAGATAGTAGCTGAACCACAGTGCGCCCGTGGAGTGGCCGGCGGCGACAAGGTTCGTATGACCGCGAGCGCTCATCACGCTCACCCAGGCGGCGATGTCCTGGGGAATGTCCTCGAGCTTGCCCTTCACCACGCCGCGAAAGCCGGACGCGCGCGTCTGGAACGCAAGCACCGTATAACCGCGCTGCGCGAGACGTTGGGCGAGCCAGTGCGGCGTCGAGCGCATAATGTCGGCGGTCCACCCATGCGCGATGAGGATCGCGGGCCGCGCACGGTCGGCGCCCGTGGCGGGCGCGTAAAGAACGCCCGCGAGGGGCACGCCGTCCTTGGCCGTCGCATCCACCAGCGTCGTAACGACCCGCGGCACGGGCGCGAGATTCAGGCGCGCAAGCCAGGCGTTTGTATCGGCAATCAATTGGTCACGCGCGGCCGCGAGGTCGTGCGCGGCGCCGGGATAGTATTTCACATCCGTCTGCTTCGAGAGGAAGGCGACCGACTTCAAGCGTTCAAGGCGACCCTTGGGCACGCTTGCGTCGCGGTCGCCGGCGGCCAGATACATCGGCACGTCGATGCCGGCCATGTTCGCGGTCATCGAGGTCTTCGCGGTCGGGCCGTACCAATCGAGGAAACTGGCCGGAGTGAAGATCAAGCCGTCACCGAGATCGACGAATTCGCCGCGGCCGCCGGTGGTGACGGCCTTGGAGGCGGCGTCGACGGTCGCCCAGTATTTCTCGTCCCCCATCGCCGCGCGCCAGGCTTCGCCGAGGTCGGCGCTCGGCGCGAAGGCGGCCACGGCCTTGATGCGACCGTCCGCGGTTTCCGCCATATAGCGCGCGACCAGGAGAGAGCCGAGACCATGACCCGCCAGCACGACGTTGGAGAAACCGCGGACCTGCAGCATGTCGACGGCCGCGCGCACATCGGCGATGGCGTCGTCGAACCGGCTGAAGGCGTAGGATTGGACGTAGCGCGGCTCCAAGGTGAGGCTGGTGTAACCGAGGCGCGCGAGGCCCGCGGCGACATAACGCGAGGTTGCCGCGGCCTGCGCGGCGCTGATCCCGGGTCCATCAGGCAAATGGAGAATCGCGGCCCCGCCGGTATTCATGCCGGCGGTGGGATACGTCAGGATGATCGGGAGACTGACGCCATCGGTCGTGGTGACGCTGGCGATCTCGACCGTCGGCGTCGCGGCGGCCGGGGCGCGCGGCGGGGTCTGCGCCGCGGCTTGTGTAAAAGCCGCAGCCGCCATAACCAGCGCACAGAGCAGGTTAAAGGCCGACCGTCTCATCCTCATCGCTTCCTTTCCCCTTGATGCTGCAAAGCGGTTTGCAAGGACAAGCGGTAAAAGGCGTCGTACTGAAAGCCGGGCGTGAATTTGTTGTTATTATACGGCGAAAATATGATCGACGAACGCGGCGGCCGAAAAGGACATAAGAACGCACATGACGGGTGAAGGACGCGGGAGCACGCTGCCGTCCCCCGGCCTCGGGTGGGAGCGCGGCCATACCCCGACCGCGGAGCGATTCGGCGACGTCTATTACAGTCGCGACGGGGGCCTCGCGCAGAGCCGCCATGTGTTTCTGGGCGGAAACGACCTGCCCGACGCATGGCGGAACAAGGCGCGCGCCTGCATCGGCGAATTGGGATTCGGCACGGGGCTGAACTTCCTGGCAACCTGGGACGCGTGGCGACGGACACGCCCCCCCGGTGCCCGGCTGCACTACATCGCCGTGGAAGGCTTTCCGCTCACGGCTGCCGAACTCGGCGAATGCCTCCGGCCCTGGGAGGATCTAAGGGACCTGTCGCGCGCGCTGCTTGGCGCCTATCCCGAACCGCAACGCGGTTTCCACCGCGCGTTCCCGGCGACAGGACCTTCGGACCTGGGCGAAGTCAGTCTCACGCTTCTTTACGGCGACGCGCGAGCGATGCTGTCGCAGCTCGAGGCCAAGATCGACGCCTGGTTCCTCGACGGTTTCGCGCCCGACAAGAACCCCGACATGTGGAGCGCGGGCGTCTTCGCCGAGGTGGCGCGGCTTTCGCATCCGGGAACGACCGTGGCGACCTATAGCGTCGCAGGCGACGTCAGACGCGGCTTGAATGCCGCCGGGTTCGATGTGGCGCGTGCGCCGGGTTTCGCGGGCAAACGCGAAATGCTGCGCGCGAAGTTCCGCGGCGACAACGGACGGACGGACTCTCTGCCGCCATGGTTCGCGCCCGCGCCGCACGCCGCGACGCCGGGGCACGCTGTGATTCTCGGCGCGGGGCTTGCGGGAACGCACGCCGCGGCCGCCCTCAATCGCAGAGGATGGCGGACGACGATCATCGAACGCGCCGGGGGCATCGCCGCCGAAGCGTCCGGCACGCCGCGCGCGGTCATGGCGCCGCGTCTCACGGTCGGCGCGGCGCGCGACGGACTTTTTTATGCGGCGGCCTGGCGGTTCGCGCTCGCTGCGCTCGACAGCGGCGACGGCGAACGCGCACGCACCGGCAGTCTGCAATTGTCACGTGGAGACGATGTCCAACGGTTGGCGAGCATTACGGAGGCCGGAACCCTGCCGCCGGCGTTCCTGACCAAGGTCACCGCCGATGAGGCGTCCGATATCGCGGGCCTTCGCGTGACCAAGGGCGGACTTTTTTTCCCCCAAGGCGGATGGGTTCAGCCGCGCACACTTTGTACCGCGCTTTCAGCCGCATCCGACGTCCGGTTCGATGTGGAAGCGTCGACGCTGACATCAATCGGCGGCCGTTGGCGTGTCGGCAACGTGGCGGGCAACGTCCTGGCCGACGCGGACATCGTCATTCTTGGAAATGCGCTGGGCGCCGCGAGATTCGCCGAAAGCGCCTGGCTGCCGCTGGAAGCGCGGCGTGGGCAGATCACACTGATGCCGACCAACGCGCAAGCGTCGATGCTGCGCTCCGTACTTCTCTATGGCGGCTTCCTGACACCGTCTCATCACGGCCTCCATGCGCTCGGCGCCACCTTCGATCCCGTGATGCCCGGCGACGACACCGGCGTGCGGAGCGCCGATCACGCCCGCAACTTCGCCGATCTTGAAACGATCGCGCCGGGTCTGTTTCAGCCGACACAAGATGTCGGTGGGTTCGCCGCGGTGCGCTGCATGTCGCCCGATCATCTTCCCATCGTCGGCCCGTTGCCCGACCGCGCGGGCTTCGTCGCCGATTTCGCCGCTTTGCGGCACGGGCATCCCGCATCGCGTTATCCGGAGGCGCGCTATCACCATGGTCTTTACGCGCTGACCGCGCTGGGCGCGCGTGGCGTCGTGTCCGCGCCGCTCGCCGCCGAGGTGCTGGCGTGCCACATCACAGGCGAACCCTGGCCGATAGAACGCGACCTCGTGACGGCGCTGCATCCCGCCCGCTTTCTGGTGCGCGATCTCAAGCGCCGCGAAATCTAGAGCCGGTTCCGGAAAAGTGTACGCGGTTTTCCGAAAAGAACCGGCTCAGAATTAAGACACTTCCGGAGCTGTCTGTTTCGATTCAGACGCTACCGACTCTAAGGATCAAGGTACCCAGAAAAACCCGCGGCGCGCGGAGAGGGGTGGTCTCGGGGGAGAGAGTTCCGCGCGCCGCGGTTTACGGCGACAGATCGGTCGCCAACAGGTGATCGGTAGGAAACGGGATCAGGAAACTCAGGTCAGGATCGATCTAACAGGGTCCATCTACGCGGACGGGCGGTTATTGATGGGTCGAGCAAGCTCGACCCTGACCTCAGTTTCCTCGGCAGCGCGCCGCACCTCGTTCAAAACGGCCTTGTTTCAGAAAGATCTTCTCTCGCCCGCGCGAGGCAAGCCCGGCGCGCGGGCGAGAGAAGATAAAGAGCCTCCAAAGGTCATCGGGGTAGGATCTGACTCGCGGTCGACGACGCTTGAGGCCGGATGAGAAAGTCTCTCTGAACACGGTCTCGAGGTTGGCTTGTATCTGTAGAGTTGCTACGCTCCCCTGGAATGATGTGGGAAAAATTCCCACGTACACGACGAAGGGTAATCGCGTGCCCGTCGAGAGTCAAATAAAAATTGTGGGAAAAATTCCCACAGGCTGATATAAAACGCCCATTCCTACGTGCCGCCGTCACAAGATTTAACCGTCAATGCCCACCCAAGAGCCTGTCGCCGGACTTCCCAAACCATTGATTTCAGCCCTTCGCCGGCTGCTGCGCCCGTTGGCGCGGTTGCTGATCGCTAAGGGTGTGGGCTTGGCCGCGCTGACGGAGCTGTTGAAGGAAGCTTATGTCGATGTGGCGTTGAACGAGTTTCCGGTCGACGGAAAAAAACAGACGGACAGCCGCGTCAGCCTTCTGACGGGCGTGCACCGCAAAGATGTGAAGCGACTCCGCGAACGGCCCACGGAAAAGATGGCCGCGCCGCGCTCGATCGGCCTGGGCGCGCAGATCGTATCGCGCTGGCTGGGCTCGAAAGACACGACCGACAAGAAAGGCCAGCCGTTGCCGCTGCCGCGCAAGGCCGAGTCGCGCGCGCCGTCCTTCGATTCGCTGGTGTCGGGCGTCTCCAAGGACCTTCGGCCGCGCGCCCTCCTGGACGAGTGGCTGCGGCTGGGGGTCGCGCGTCTGGACGACGACGGGCGCGTGGTTTTGAACCGGCGCGCCTTCGTGCCGGAAAAGGGCTTCGAGGAGAAGGCGTTCTACTTCGGACGCAACATCCACGACCATCTGGCCGCCACGGCCCACAACCTGCTGGAGGAAGGCCATCCGACCCTCGAGCGGAGCGTTCATTACACAGGCCTGACGGAGGCCTCCGCGGCCGAATTGGCCATCGCCGCCGAGCGGACAGGCATGAAAGCCTTGCTTGAAATGAACCGCCTGGCGCTGGAGCTGGCCGAGAAAGATATGGGTCGCGCAACCGCGACACGGCGTGTGAATTTCGGCTTGTATTTCTTTGATGGCGCTGCAAATTTCAATAACTTACGCCCGGATGCCGAGACCTCGGGCGAGCACGTATCGGATAAAGAGTCGGGCATCTGAGCCGGTTGACTGAAATGACAACCCGCGAAAGACGTCGAGCTGGGGCAATGACTGGGGAGAATACCCTGCGGCTGTGGGAGCGCGGACTGCACCGTTTTGCGGTCGCGGCCGTGCTTTGCCTTGTCGGCGCTTGCGCGACAACACCTGCGACCACAACACCGGCGACCCAATCCGCCACCGACCGGCGCAATGGCGACGGCATCGGCGGCACCGGCGCGCCACACGCGATCGCGGCGGTCGACGGTAAGAAGAACGGCGACGGCATCGGCGGCACCGGTATCCTCGGGACCATCTCGGGCTTCGGTTCGATCATCGTCAACGGCGCGGCGTGGGAGTTCGACCGTCACACCGCCGTGGAAAGCGACGGTAAGCCGTCATCCCTCGAGGCGCTGAAGGTCGGACAGGTCATCATGGGCGTCGCCCGCGACCGCAACGGCACGTTCTATCTCGACACCTTGGAAATTCAGCACGCCGTCACAGGTCCGATCACGGCCGTGGATTATGGCGCGGAGACCATGACGGTCCTGGGCCAGAAGGTGAAACTGAACCTCGCCGGCGATAAGGCCGCGATCGATGCGTTCCGCACCTTGCAGGCGGGCGACATGGTCGCCGTGTCAGGCCTGCGCATGGGCGACGGCACCGTCGTCGCAAGCCGCGTGGACGAGCAGCCCAAGGACGACGGACGTATCTTGTTGCGCGGCCTCGCCAGCGTTTCCGGCGATACGGTGCGCATCGGCGACCTCACGATTGCCTTGAGCGCCGACACGATTGTGTCGCGGCCGGCGACAGGTGGACAGGTGTTCGTCTCGGGCCGCATGATCAACGGCCAGTTCACCGCCGATGTCGTTTCCGGCGCGCGCGCGTTGCCGTTCGGAAAAGACGTGAAGGATGTTTCGCTGGAAGCTTATGCGCCTGCGATCACGGCGCCGCTGACCATCCAGGGCATCGCGGTCCAAGGCGCGGCCCTGCCCGCCGGTACGGCCACGGGCGACCGCATCGTCGTGACCGGTCAGGTCGCGGGTGACAATACGGTTGCCGCAGCGGCGATCACGAAGGTGCGTACGGTGGTGACGATCAATAAGGCCAACGGCTCGTTGCGTCCGGCGGCGATGCGCCCCGACACCCGACAGCGCCCAGACCGCGTGGCGCCCCCCGATCGTCCGCCCATCGACCGGCCGCAGGCCCTCGATACGCCGAAGCCGGTCGTGCCGGAACGCCCGCAGATCGAACGGCCACAGGACGTGATCCCGACATCATAAACGGAACCCCGCCGCACGGCGCCGCGGATCATCGCTGATCTGTGATCACCACTGATAGGTGATGAAGGTTCCGCCGCCCGCATCGGGGCTGTTCTTGGAAAAGCCGAGCATCCCGTAGATGTTCAGCGACAGGCGGTCGCTGAGCCGGAAGTTGGCGTAGGCCGTGCCTTCCTGCGGCGCGGCGGCGGTCGGGATGGATGACTGGCGCACATCGTAGTACACGCCCGTCGAAACACGCTGTGACCACGTGTACTGGACGCCGAGCGTGCCATAGACCACGTCGCGCAACGCGAAACCGTCCGGCTCGCCGGTGAAGCGATAGCCGATCGCGGCGAACGGGACGAACTTCCCGAACACGCTGGCGACGTCGAGTTGAAGGGACTGATCCCATTCGCCCGTGCCGAGCCCGTCGGTGAAACTGGCGGTAGGAATCTTCACGCGGCCCGTGATGTCGACGAAGAGGTTCTTGCCGTAGAGGCTTTCGACGGAATAGCGCGCATAGAGATTGATGTCGCCGGGACCCGACGCGGAGCCCGCGGTGCGCACCGGCACAGTACTCACGGACGAGCCGTCCAGAAGCAGCGCCGGGCCCGATACCCGCAACCAGGACACATCGCCTTTCAGCGTCCACGGGCCTTTGGTCGCTTGCAAGGAGACCGGGACATAGAGCACTTCGGTGGGCTTGTCCGCGCCGTACTTACCGGAGCTGAAATCGAAACCCGTCGTTCCCCGAAAACGCCAGAAGGCGTCGGCGAAGGTGTCCTGGGCGAAGGCCGGCAGGGCCGGGCCGAGCAGGAAAAGAACAACGGAGGAAATGCGAAAAGGAGACATTCGCCGCGATGGCCGATAAAGACGGACGGTAAAAAGCGGCAGGAGTATATCAGCGAACGCGCGCAACGCACGCACGCGCTGCGCGCGCCGCGCTACGGATGCTGCCTTAATTTCGCAACGTCGGCGCTCAGCGTCGAGATCAAGTCGCCGCATTCGCTCAAGACCTTCGCCTCGGCGCGCAGGATGGCCTCGAACGCCGAGACCTTCAGCGCCAGAGCGTCGACATCCTCGCCCGCGCCTTCGAGCTTGGCCGCATCGAGCACGATATCGATCAGCCGCTCGGCCGCATGCAGGCGGCCCCAGAGATAATCGTTCTGCCGGTAGGAAAGAGAGAAGAAGGCGCCGAAGTGATGGAACTGAATTCCCTTTAGAGTCGCCGAGGCGTCGCCTTTACGCAGCGTCTGCGAGTCGTCGGGACTAAGCCGGTCGACGCGGATCTCGTCGAACTCGTCGAGGTCGCGCCAGTTGGTGATGGAGAACGTCAACACATCCCACACCGCGAAACCCACGTAATGCTCCAGAAGATCGCGCGCGGCCGGCGCGGGAAGCGGTGGGATTGCGCCCGCACCGCGCACGAGGGTCGCCAGCAACGCATCGGTGCGGAGGTTGTCCGTTTCGAGCGCCATCTCGTCGGCCAAAAGATCCAAAGCGCGGGTGATGCGGGCTTCAAACTGTTGCGCAACCGCCGTGGAATTGACCGCGAGCACCGGTTCGGCCTCAATCGCCTTCACGATGTCGCGCACCGTCGCCTTGACCGCCTCGGCGGTGTTCCGGCTTAGCCCGTGCTTGCCGTCGATGGCGGCGGCGCGAGCGGTCATCGGCTGCAACAACGCAAGCGCGTCGTAGAGACCGGCTTTGATATAGTCGAGGCGGTCGGCCTTAAGTTCGACGAGGGCGGGATCCGACAAGCGCGTGTAGAGATGATTGACCGCGCGCACCACGAATCGCACCCGGCGCTGGCGATAACGCACGTCGAACCGCAGCAGGAATTTCACCCACGGCGGCGTTTCGCCCTCCGGCACGGCCGGCCGGGCCAGGGCTTCGGGAGACGGGAACACGCCCGTCAGGCTCGCCCAGCGTTCAATGACCGTGACGATCCGCGCCCACTCGGCCGTATCGCGGCCGTATCCGCAAATCTCGGCGACCATGCCCGCCACGTCTTCGATGACCGCCGTGAGTTTGAGGCGAAGGTAGCCTTCATAGGCGAATCCGGTTTCGGCGCGGGCGCGATTGTTGGCGAGTTCACGGAACCGTCCGACGTCTTCGCCCGTCACGTTGGGGCCCAGGGCGTCGCCCGCGATGGCGGCCGCGATTGCGCTGATGTGCGAGCGCGCGCCGTCGACCACCATTTGAAGGCGGCGCACCTCGGCGTTGTAGGTGTTCACCCAAGAGAGATCGTCGTGAATGGGTTCGTTGCGCGGGATGTCCGACAACGCGCCCTTCAGCGTGGTGAAAAATCCCGGAACATGCACCGAAGACCGGTCTTTCGTGGTTTCGGGGTGCGGGTCGACATACAGCAGGCGGCGGTCGACGTGACGGTACGCGGGACGCCCGCGGATCGATTCAATGGCCTGGGCGAAGGGTTTGTTGTTCAGGACGCTGCCGTCGATGAACGAGGCTTCGCCCGGATTGAGGTTGGCCAGAAAATAAGGTCTGAAATTGCGGTAGAGAAAATCCACGCGGCTGTTCCACGCCAGATCGCGCTCGGCGATCAGCGCGTCGATTTCACGAAGCTGCATCGGCGGGAAGGCGCCCGGGAAAGAGGATGTCGCGCGCGCGCCGAACACAAGCCCCGGCAAGCCATCGCGGCTGAAGGCGCTGGTCTCCTGTCCGCGCGGCCAGTGGCGGTAGGAATAGCGCAGCACCTGGCGGTGCTCGCGGTCGCGGATCACCGGCGGATTGTGGATCGGCGTGTCGGTCACATACCCGCGAAAGTCGGTCACCGTGACGAACAGATCGAGTTGCAGCCCCGCGGGCACCAGCGAACTGCCGGCTTCGAGCGGTTCGCCCATGGCGTAGAACCCGTCGTAGAGCACTTTTGTAAGGTTGAAGCCGTCGAACGGGGGCTTGAACCAGCGCGAGCGCAGGAACATGGAGAGCTTTTGTTTGAGTTCCACGTTGCCTTCAAGATCGTCGCGAAACTTCCACAGGAACATCCAGACGAAGGGGCGGAAGTACCACTTGCGCCAGGGCCCCGCTTTCACGTGGGTCGGCATCAGTTCCGCGACGTCGGAGTGTTTCAGCCAGAAATCCCGTAAGGGATCGATCTCAAGATCGTGGGCCAGCGCGCGGGCGAGAATAACGCCGTTGATCCCGCCCGCGGACGCGCCGGCGATGATGTCGACCACGATGCGCAGGTCCAGGGTCTTGCCGATCTTGCGCAGCAATTCAAAATAGACTTGCTCGGTGTCGACGGGGTCCTTTCGCGGCTGGGCGACAGCGGCGTAGGACATCGTGGGATCCTTGCGGTTGGTGTAGGTGTGATAGTCGCGCGAGGCGCGCACCAGCTTCAGGATCTCTTTGGTGATGCCGTGCATATAGACGGCGAGCGACACACCGCCGTAACACACAAGCGCAAAACGCAGCTCTTTTTCTTTCAACCGCCGCTCCCCGCCCGCGCCGCATCCGGCCTTCGAGCCACGGGCAACGCCAGCCCGTTACACAACTGGTATAGGAGTTTTGGCGTGGGGGTGTCCAGCCGAGCGGCCCCCAAGGACCGCCCGGCGGATCGCGAGACCTATTCGGCGGGCTGTTGGCCGAGTTCGTCGGCTTCCTTGCCCCGCAAGGGGTGGGTCTTCTCGTAGTCCTTCAGTTCCGCGGCAACGCGGCCCGGCGAGCCGGTCTTGCGCGCGAGCAGATTGTAGAACGCGGGCACGACGAACAGCGTCACGAAAGCGGCGAACATCACTCCGGTGAAGATCACCACGCCCAGCGGGCGGCGGCCTTCCGCGCCGGCGCCGGTCGAAAGCACCAGCGGCAGCGCGCCCATGACCGTCGCGATCGCGGTCATGATGATGGGACGCAAACGCACCATCGCGCCTTCGACCAGCGCCTCGCGGAACGGACGGCCCGCGTCGCGTAGCTGATTGGCGAATTCGACGATGAGAATCCCGTTCTTCGCCGCCAGACCGACGAGCACGATGATCCCCACCTGAGAGTAGATGTTCACGCTTTGCCCGAAGATCAGGAGGCCGAACAGCGCGCCGAACATCGCGAGCGGCACGGTCATCATGATCACCAGCGGATGCAGGAAGCTTTCAAACTGGGCCGCCAGCACGAGGAACACGACGATCAAGGCCAGCGCGAAGCTGATGTAGATCTGGTAGCCCGTTTCCTTGAAGTCCTGCGCCTCGCCGCGCCACACCAGTTCGGCGGAGTCGGGCAGGATCGGCGCGGCGATGCGTTCAACCTCGGCGATCACATCGGATAGCTTCGCATCCAGCGTCGGCGTCATGAAGAAGCTAACGGCGCGCTTGCGATCGATCCGCGACAGGTTCTCGGCGTAGGTGCCTTCCTCCAGCGTGACGACGCTGGACAACGGAATCAGTTCGCGGGTGGTATCCGAGCGCACATAGACGTTCGAGACGTCCGTGGGCGTCTGGCGGTCGGCGACGCTGCCCTGCAGGATGACGTCATATTCTTCGCCGTTATCGACGAAGGTGGTCACACGCCGGGAGCCCATCATGGCGGCGAGGGTTTGACCGATGGTCCCCACCGACACCCCGAGATCGGCCGCGCGCGCCTGGTCGATGCGGATACGCACCTGCGGTTTCGTTTCGATGAAGTTGTTGCGGACCTGGACGATCATCGGGCTGCGTTCAAGCGCGACCGTCAGCTTGTCGCGCCAATCGCGCAAATCCTCGAAGGTGGGACCGGACACCGAGAAGTTCACGGTGTTGCCGCCGCCGCCGCCGCCGCCACGGCCCATGGGCGGGCGCATGGACGCCACCACCTGGGCGCCCGGCACCTTGGCGAGCGCGGGATTGATTTCGGCCATCATCTCGGTCGCGGACCGGCGATCCCCCCAAGGCACGAGGCGCACCGAAACGCGGCCCTCGGTTCCCGGGCTTTGCACGTTTTCCATCACGCGCAGCACTTCACCTTTATCTTTCAACGGCTGGGTCAACGCCGCCGCCTGGGCCACAACCTTTTCGGTGTAGGCAAGCGTGGCCCCTTCCGGCGAGCGGATGTTGATGTCGATCGCGCCGCGGTCCTCGCGAGGCGCGAACTCCTGGGGAATCACGGAGAAAATGAGCCCCACCGCCACCGTGATGCCGCCAAAGATCGCGAACACGACGCGGGGTTTGTCGAGCACCTTTTCGAGCGAGCGTTTATACGCACCCGACAGCTTGTCGAAGACTTCCTCGGCCTTATGCGCGACCGGGCTTTCGTCGAGGTCCCGGCTCAGAAGCTTCGAGCACATCACCGGCGTCAGGGTGAGCGACACAAACATCGAGAAGGCGACCGAAACCGCCATCGTCACCGCGAACTCGAAGAACAACGTGCCGATGGTGCCCGGCATCAGCATCACGGGCACGAAGGCCGCGATCAAGACGAGCGTCGTGGACAAAATCGCCGTGCCCACCTGCCGCGCGCCGCGGAATGCGGCCAGGAGCGGTGGTTCGTTCATATCCTTCATACGCCGGTGAATGTTCTCCAGCATGATGATCGCGTCGTCGACCACAAGCCCGATGGCAAGCACAAGCGCGAGCAGAGTGAGGATGTTGATGGAGAAGCCGAGCGGCGCGAGAACGATGGCGGTGCCGATCAGCGAGATCGGCACCGTCACCGCGGGGATGATCGCCGCGCGCATCGTGCCCAGGAAAAGGTAGATCACGAGCACGACCAGCGTGCTGGCGACGACGATCGCGATCGTGACTTCATGGAGCGCGGCTTCGATGAAATCGGCGGAATCGGTGCTATTGAGCACCTCGAAATCCGACGGGATCGAAGCCCGGATTTCCTCCACTTCGCGAACGACATCTTCCGTCACCGACAGCGTCGAGGCGCCCGGCTGTTTCGACACGCTGATCGCCGTCCCGGCACGCCCGTCCTGGCGGAACAGCGAGTTCTCATCGACCGCGCCGATTTCGATTTTCGCCACTTCGGCCAAGCGCACGAGATAATTGTTGTCGCCGCGCGCAACGACCAAGTTCGCGAAGTCCTCCGGCGTATCGAAGGTGCGCAGCGTACGCATCGTGTAGTTGCGCTGGGTGGATTCCAACATCCCGGCGCCGAGTTCGATATTCTCGCGGCGCAAGGCGGATTCGACGTCTGCGACCGTCAACGCGCGCGCGGCAAGCGCACGGCGATCAAGCCACACACGCAACGCCTTTTGGCGGGCGTTGCGGAATTCAACCGCCGCGACGCCCGGCACCGTCGCCAGGCGGGGCTGAACGTTCACCGTCAGATAGTCGGCGACCTCAAGGGCGGAGCGGGTCGACGAATAGACCGCGACGAACAAAATCGGCTCGTCGTCGGAGTCCTGCTTTTGCAGGACGGGCGGATCGGCGTCGTCAGGCAACCGGCTGGCGATGCGGCTCAATTGGTCGCGGATATCGTTCGCGGCCTCGTCGAGATCATGTCCGATCACGAATTCGAGGTTAAAGCCGGCGAACCCGTCGCGGGCGAACGAACGGATCGTCTTGATGCCCGAGACGCTGCCGATCTGCTGTTCGACGATCTTGACGATTTTGGTCTCGACGACCTCGGCCGACGCACCGGGATAACGCACGTTGACGAAGATGGTGGGGGTGTCGATGTCCGGCGTCTCGCGCACCGGCAACCGCATCCCGGCGAACACGCCGAAAACGACCAGGAGTAGACTTGCGACGATCGCAACGACCGGCCGTCTGATCGAAATATCCGACAAAAGCATCTGAATCACCCTCGTCCTAGCGCGGATCGGCGCGGCGAAAACGGCGATAAGGCCGGTCGGCGCCGGAACTGCGACTCAAGAAAAAATCCGTACGGGAAGGCCTTGAGTCGAAAAGCGCCTTCACGCCGCCGGCAGAGAACCCGCGCGGCTAACTCGGCTGCACCATGCGCGAGGCCTGCGTCGGCTGCGCGATGCCGTCCGCCGCGTTCACGATATCGACCTTGCTTCCATCGCGCAGATCCTGGACGCCTTCGCGCACGACGACGTCGCCTTCGGCGAGGCCGCCGATCACTTCGACGACGCCCGGCTTGCGGCTGCCGATTTGCACTTCAACGCGGCGGACCGTGCTCTCAGGCCCGACCACGAAGACATATTGCTTGTCGTTGTCGGGGAACAAGGACGACTCGGCGACCACGAGGGACTGACGCTGGTCCTTGATCATATCGACCACCATCAGCATGCCCGGACGCAGGCGAAGATCGTCATTTGGAATATCGGCGCGCACATTGATGGCGCGCGTTGTGGGATCGACGCGGCTGTCGACGGCGACAACCTCGCCCTTGAACGTCACACCGGGATAAGCCGCCGACGACGCTTCCACCGGCAGACCCGCCTTCAGCGAGGCGAGGAAGGTTTCGGGCACCGCGAAGTCCAGCTTCACCTTCGAGATATCGTCGAGGGTGGTCACGACGGTCCCCGGCGAGACGAGGGCGCCGACGCTGATTCGGCGCGTGCCGACAATGCCCGAGAAGGGCGCGGTGATAAGACGATCGCCCGCGCGCACACGCGCCGCGGCGACGCTGGCTTCGGCGCGCTTCAAAAGCGCGGTCTGCTCATCGACGCGCGCCTGCGAGATGTGGTTTTGCTTGGCGAGGTCGAGTGTACGCGCCAGGTCTTTACGTTGTTGTTCGAGATTGGCGAGTTCGACGTTGAGGGCGGCGACCTGTTCGCCGGAATCGATGGCGGCAATCTCCTGGCCGCGGGTGACCGTGGCGCCGTCCTCGAAATAGATCGAGCGGATGATGCCTTGCACCTTCGCCGTAACGTTCACGGATTCGTTGGCGTTGGCGGTTCCGAGCGCCTCGATGCGATCGGCGAACTCCTCGCGCGTCACGGCCGCCACGGTGACCGGCCGCGCCGCACTCATACGTCCGGGACCGCCTGGGGCGCCTGGACCGGAGTCACGCAAGAACAAGGCCCAGCCGCCGACAGCGACGACGGCGACGATACCCAAGGCAACGAGATGACGTGGCAAACGCATGTAAGAAGAACCCGTACAAAACGTGGAGACGGCCCGCGCCACCCTCGAGGTCTCCCACGCCACTCACCTCGGAAATATCGCAGTCTGAGGTTTATACCAGACCCTCAATCCGAAACTACGGCGTCGGGTGTAACCATTGGTAACATCCGGGTAAACCTCGCTTTTTCGAAATATGGCGGGTTTTGTGTGCGCCGCCCAGTGACAGAACCGTGAGGAGGGCGCAAGCGATCTAAACCGTGCGGTCTCGGCAGCCACCGGAAGAGAGGCTCCGGCGCCCCGGCCTCCTTGCTCACTTATCGTGGCGGTTGAAGGCGTTAACCCATCCGTTCCGGTAAAAAAACACCCCGCACGAGGCGGGGTGGGAAGTTAGGGTATTGGAACTTGTCAGCAGTTATGCCGCCGCCCGTCGCTCCGGATTGCGGCACGCCTTGTTTCTGACAGAGGGCACCCGCGCCATGACCTGGGAACTCTGACAGGTCGCGGCCGAATCGGCCTGTCTGTTCTGACAGGTCGGCCGGTGTTTTCCACAGACGCCGCCGGAAAGGGCGCCTCAGCACAGGTGTTTGAAGTCCTCGGTCGCCTTCACCAGCGCGGCCCGGATGCCGGGTTCCATGGATGAATGACCGGCGTCGGCGACGATTCGGTACTGCGCCCCGGGCCAGGCCCGCGCCAGCCGGTCGGCCGCGGCGATCGGACACACCATGTCATACCGGCCCTGGACGATGACGGCCGGATGGCGCGCGAGCCGATGCATATTATTGATGAGCTGGTCGGGCGCCAGGAAACCTCGATTCACCATATAATGGGCCTCGATGCGCGCCATCGCGAGGGCACCGGCGTAATACTGATCGTGATCACCGCCCCGGCCGGCCGCCGGGATCAGCCGGGAGCAGGCGTTCTCATAGGCGCACCAGGCGGCGGCCGCGGGACGATGGGCCAGCGGGCTGGGATCGATCAGTCGGCGATAGTAGGCCGCGAGGAGGTCGTGCTGTTCCTCCGCGGGGATAAAGGCGCGATAGGCGCGATGGGCTTCGGGGAAGAACCGGCCCATGCCGGTCGCGGCCGGAACCGCCGCGCCGTGGCTATGGCCGATAAACCAGGACACCTCGTCGTCGGTGAAAAGGAAAATGCCGCGCAGGACAAAAGCGACACACCGCTCGGGGTGCGCCTGACCGTACGCCAGCGCAAGCGTAGAGCCCCACGACCCGCCGAACACAACCCAACGTTCGATGCGCAAGTGTTGGCGCAGCGCCTCCATGTCGCCGACGAGATGCTGGGTTGAGTTGTCGGTCAGATCCGCTTCGGGAAGCGAGCGCCCGGCGCCGCGCTGATCGAACAGAACGATACGGTAGCGCGCGGGATCGAAGAACCGCCGGTACGCGGGCGCAGTGCCGGCCCCGGGTCCACCGTGCACAAAGACGACGGGCAGCCCCTTGGGATTGCCCGACTGCTCCCAGTAAATGCGATGCGCGCCGCCGACGTCGAGCATGCCCGACGCATAACAATCGAGCGGCGGGAAAAGCGGCCGGTCGTCGCCGCGCGGAAGGGAACGGCCCGTCGTCTGATCGAGACCTGAATTTTCCAAGGCGGCGATGGGGACAATCCTTCCATAAGCTCCACGAGCCATAAGCTCGACGAGCGCGTCACTTTCGGCCGGAACGGCGCGGCCGCGCAAGCGCCCCGGCGGCATAACGCCCAGTATATAATGATGCGCCGGCGATATCGACTTTTCACGAGCGCGAATTTATCGTGCCGCGCTTTCCGGCCCTGCCCCGCGCCATCCGCTCTGCCCGCGTCGTCCGCCGGGCGCTTCCAAGTGACCGCATGCCCGTTCTGTTTCTTGTCGTCTTTATAGACCTGGTCGGGTTCGGCCTTCTGATTCCGCTCTTGCCCTTCTATGTGCAACGCGTGGGCGCGGGACCGGAGGTGATCACCCTCGTCCTTGGGCTCTATTCTCTCGCGCAATTCATCGCCGCCCCCCTGTGGGGCCGGTTGAGCGACCGTTATGGACGCAAGCCGATCCTCGCGCTGACCAGCGTCGGCCTCGGTTTATCTTATGCTGTGCTGGCGTTCGCCGACACATTAGCGCTTGTGGCGCTGAGCCGGATCGTCGGCGGCGCGATGGCCGGCAACATCGCCACCGCGCAGGCCTACGTCGCCGACATCACGACGCCCGAGACGCGCGCGCGCGGCATGGGGATTCTGGGCGCGGCGTTCGGCCTGGGGTTCATCGCGGGCCCCGCCATCGGCGGTCTGCTCGCCGGCGGCGATGTCGGCGGCGCGGACTTTGTTTCGCCGGCGTTGGCGGCGATGGGTTTGAGCTTCATCGCGGCGCTGGGCGTCGCCGTTCTTCTGAAGGAAAGCCTGCCCGCCGACGCCGCCGCGCGCGCGCGCCGCGCCAGCGGCGGCGAAAAAATCCGCGCCATCGCGGGACGTGGACCGCTTCTCATGCTTGTCGCCGCCGGATTCCTCGTGATCACCGCGTGGGCGCAGTTTGAAACCGTCTTCGCATTGTGGGCGAACGCGATTTTCGCCTACGGTCCGCGCGACATCGGCCTCATCCTCGGTTTCATGGGGATCGTGAACGCCGCGGTCCAAGGCTTGTTCATGGGGCGTCTGACGCGCCGCTTCGGCGAGACAAAACTCGCGCTGGCCGCCGTCGTGCTGTTCGTCTCCGGCTATCTCGCCGTCGCGGCGAGTCCGAACCTTGCGATGTTGCTCGCGGCCTGCGCCGTGCTCGCGCTAGCGGCGGCGCTCTTCAACCCGGCGGTCGCGAGCCTCGTGTCGCGGGACGCGGCGCCCCACGAACGCGGCGCCGTC
The DNA here is from genome assembly GCA_964576515.1 of uncultured Rhodobacterales bacterium. Lineage (GTDB taxonomy): Bacteria > Pseudomonadota > Alphaproteobacteria > Rhodospirillales > Rhodospirillaceae > SHVO01. Next base: position 63,430 of record CAZNUW010000010.1, on the reverse strand, counting down.
CTCGGCGCCTATCAGGCCGCAACCGCGCTGGGGCGCGTGGCGGGGCCAGTGTTCTCAGGAACGCTGTTCGCCGCAAGCCTCGCGCTGCCCTATTTCGCCGCGGCGCTCCTGGCCGCGCCGGCTCTGGGCCTCGTCGCCTGGGCCGCGCGGCATAAGTCACATTAAATCAATAGCTTATGCCCCTTGACGGGCGCGCCTGAACACCCAAAATAAGAGGGTGCTGCGCCCATCGTGGGCAGCAGGTTTCATGAGCGCCGCAAGACGGGCTCGGAGTGCGTATGACCAGGGTCAATCTTTTCTCGAGCCCGCATCTTTTGGGTTTCGATCATATCGAGCGTGTGCTCGACCGTGTCGCCAAAACCGCCGGCGAAGGCTATCCGCCCTACAACATCGAACAGACCGGCGAACATCGTCTGCGCATCACGCTGGCCGTTGCGGGCTTCGCCGAAGAAGATTTGAGCGTGAGTACGGAAGACAACCAACTCGTCATCCGCGGCAAACAACACGACGACGGCGCCAACCGCGTTTTCCTTCATCGCGGAATCGCCGCGCGTCAATTCACGCGCAGTTTCGTGCTCGCCGAAGGAATAGAGGTGCGCGGCGCGGAGATCGTGAACGGATTGCTCCACGTCGATCTCGAACGGCCGGTCCCGCAACCCAAGGTCACACACGTCGAGATCAAGAGCGCCGTGAAGAAAAAGCCCGCCACAAAAACAATCGATGTGGACCCCTGCGCGGGTACCCGAAAATAGCCACAATGGCATCCTAGATTATAGTTGTCGCAAGGCAGCATCGCCGACACGGGAGCTGCCGTTCATGATCGCTCGAAAGGAGGATCATATGTTTGAGAAAGACATCAAAGCGAAAGCCAACACCAAGGATGCGGTCGCGACCGCCACTCCGGACACCGAAACACTCACCCCCGGCGCGACGCCGATCGATTTAGCGCGCATGGGCCTGAACGAGATCGCCTACATCCGTCAGGCCGTGGTGAACGACGAGGAAGTCTGGGCGATTTTCAGCGCCTCGGGCGACCCCATCGGCGCCGCGCAGACCTTCGACCAAGCCTGGGGCGCGGTGCGCCAGCACGACATGGAGCCGACGCGCGTTCATTAAGACGGGCATTAAGACGGGCGGCTCCCTCAAGCCAATCACCCGCGGACGGGTGTGCGCGAACGGCGCGGCGTGATATAACGCCGCGCCGTTTGTATTTTCGCGCCTTGAAGCGATACTGACGGTTCAGCGTCCCCGTAGCTCAGCCGGATAGAGCACCAGATTCCTAATCTGGGGGTCGTGCGTTCAAATCGCGCCGGGGACGCCAACTCCACCCTATGCAGAACAACGGCATGAACTGAATTGCGCTAGACGCCGAGCCAACGAAGGCCGCCCGGCAGATCGCGCGCCGCATAGTCCACTTGTAGAACGCGGCGACGCGTAGGTTTCTCCGACGTCTTCGATGCGTGGAGAATGGGCGTCGCATACAGCCAGACGTCCCCAGCATCTGCGATACACGCATACAAACCGCATTCTCTAACGACAGCCGTTGTTTCTGCTTCCGGCACTCTACCGAAACGATGAGAGCCCGGAGCAATGAGCAATGGGGCATTGGTTGCCGGAACATCATCGAGGTGTATGCGTACGGTTATCATATTCGCCAGAATCTCGAACGGTGGTGCGACATGAAGAGCACCATCCTTCGTCGTCCATGGACCAAACCCTTCGACGTCCATACGTTCGGCTACCGCGATCGTGCGATCTTGATGCCATCCCAACGCCCAATTCGTCGCCGGATTCTTATCGAAGAGAATGGCGCGAACAGGCTGTGCACTATGTCCTTGGATGTCTGCAACGCGGGAGCCGACGAGTCCTGAATTGGACAAAACCCATATCTTTTTTTTCGTCAAGGACAGCGACGGGCCTCGTTATCCCGACCCACCACGGACCGCGTTCCGCACACTATGCGCCGGCGTCGCCCCTTGTCCGGTCCCCCGCCTCAAAATGAGCGATTTGATCGGCCCGCGCTTTCTTGAAGGCGGCGCGCGCGGTGAGGCGCGCGACATAAGCTTCGCTCGCCGGCCGGTTGCCGTACGCGCGCACATCCGGAACGCGCAAAACATCCGCCATCACCAGATCCGCGACGGTGAAGCGGCCGGCGGCAAGCCATTCGCGCGCGCTCAAGACGGCCTCGAGCTGATCGAGGCGTTTGTCCATCCACGGGGTCAGCGCGTTGTCGGGTGCGCCCGAGATCTTCAGGAACCACCACGGCACGGACACCATCTCGATGGAGTTGAGCGCGGCGATCGTCCATTGCAGGGTTTCGGCTTCACCTTTCGGATCGCGCGGCATCAGGGTTTCGCTTTTTCGGGCGAGATGCAGCAGACCCGCGCCGCTTTCAAACGTCTCCAGGTCGCCGTCTTTCAGGAACGGGATCTGGCCGAACGGCTGCTGCGCGAGGTGATTGGTTTCGCGGCCGTCGAAGGGCACCGTGCGGACGGCATATTTCAAACCAGCCTCCTCGCACGCCCATCGCAATCTGAGATCGCGCACGAACCCGCGCGGCGGCGGCGGAACCCAGTCGTAGGTCCAGATCGTCAGTTCACTCATGCGCGCGCCTCTTGTCCTTCAGGCTTAATCGGTCAACCGCGGATCGAGACCCGCGCCGGCCGGGGTCGTCGTGCGAACGAAGATATGTTTGCCTTGCGCCTCGGGCGCGACCGGATAACCGGCCCACAGCCGCCACGCGGTGAAGACCATGATCCCGCCGAGCAGCGCGGCGAAATAGAGCGGTAGGCCGCGCGGCCCCAACACGCTTACCAACACGCCCGCGATCAACGGCCCGACCGTCTGGCCCAGCCCGTTGGACATCAACAGGCCTTGGGAGATTGCGAGCGTCACGGACGGATCGGGCGCGTGATCGAGCGCGTGGGCGACGGTCAGCGGATAGAGACAGAAGAAGCCCGCCAGGATGGCAAAACAGGCGTAAATCGTGGCAAGCGAACCGGCATCCATCGTCAGCAGCAGCGCGACCGCCGCAAGCGTACCCACCGCTGTCACCGCGACCACCACCTGGCGGCGGTCGAAGCGATCCGAGGCGTAGCCGGCCGGCCATTGCCAGAGGAGACCGGCAAACACCGTCGCCGCGACCAGCGTACTCGCGCGTTCGAGCGACAGGCCGATATCGCGCGCCACGAAGGGCGCGAAGGTCCAGAAGGCGCCCACGCTCATACCGGCGGCGAAGCTGGTGGTCAGCGCGAATGGCGAGTGGCGATAGACCTTGAGCAGCGACATGCGCTCCGTCTTGGGCATGGCGGGCGCTTCAATCCGCGTCAGCATGACGGGCACGATGCTGGCGGCGAAAAGAATGCCGCCCACAAGAAACGGTGTCGGCGTTGTCGTGGCGCCGACGCCAACCAGCAACTGCGCGCCGCTCAGGCCGCCCAGGGTGACAATCATATAAATCGCGAGCAACCGGCCGTGCGACTTGGTGCCCGCGGCGCCGTTCAACCACGCCTCGATGGCAAGGAATGCACCGCCCGCGGCGAAACCGTGCACGAAACGCAAAACGCTCCACGTCCACGGGTTCGGCAGCAGCGGCAAAGCCAGGACCGACACCAGGATAAGCGCGATCAATCCGCCGAAGGAGCGAATGTAACCAACCTCGATGATCACGGCCCAGCCGCGCCACGCGCCGAGCAGAAAGCCGAGAAAGTACGCGGCGCCGACGATGCCGACGGAGGCGGCGTCGAAACCGCGCGCGCTCATACTTGAGGGAACCAGACCGAGCATCAGCCCCTGACCGAGGATCAGGAGTGCGGTGCCGAGAAAAAGAGTGCCGAGTGAACGTGTCAAAAAAAGTCCGATCCAGATTTGTGCCGAGTTCCCCCTCGCGGCCCTACTTTAAATCAAAAGCCCGCACGGACAGAACCCAGTCCGCGCATTTCAACTCGTTCACGAATATGGGCGCACAAAATCCACCGCCCGTTCTTTTCGCGGCCCGGTGCGCGGCGAAGACGATCCGCGCCCTCAGCGCGCGGGCGAAAGGCGCAGGAACAAGCCGCCATCGGTCAGGAGATAGAGTCCTCCGTCGGGCCCGACGCCGACGTCGCGAATTCTATCGATTCCTCGCAAGACTTCTTCCTGAAGGACGGCGCGTCCCTCTTTGAGCACGATGCGATAGAGCGCGCGGTTTTTTAGCGAACCGACAAACAGGTTTCCCTTCCAGCGCGGAAAGGCGGTCCCCTCGTAGAACGCAATGGCCGAAACCGCGGGCGAGGGCGCCCAACTGACCACCGGCTGTTCCACGCCGTCCATCTCGGGCATCGCGCGGCGCGGCACAGAGTCGTAACGATGACCCCACGTCACGACAGGCCAGCCGTAGTTCGCGCCCTTGCGGATGACATTCATCTCGTCGCCCCCGCGCGCCCCGTTCTCGGACTCCCAGAGAACGCCGGCGGCGTCGAACGCGAGGCCGAGGGACTGACGATGACCGTAGCTCCAGACCTGTTTCAGCGCGCCCGGGACATCCACGAACGGATTGTCGGCCGGCGCGCGGCCGTCGTCATGCATACGCAGAACTTTCCCGTTCGCATCCGCCAGATTCAGCGACGGCGCATCCTCCGGCGGACCGACATAGATGTTCCCGGAAAAGCCCAGCGTCATGAAAAGATAGCCGTCGCGGTCGAAGGCTAGGCGGGCCGTGCTGGACTCGCCGGTCAGGGATTCAAAAAGCACCTGATGTTGCGTCCAGCGCGCATCTTTGATCTTGCCCCGCACAAGGCGCATCCGCACCGCGCGGCTGGGCGGATCGGGTTCGGCGATGGTGAGGTAAACCCAGCCGTTGCGCGCATAGTCGGGATGCAGCGCGATGTTTAAAATGCGCCGGCCGGCGGCGCCGTTCAGCGGCGTATCGATGGGGATTCCCCGCACGACCTCGGGCGCAAGCCCATCCGCGCCGACGTAGCGGAGCGTGCCGGCCGTTTCCGTCACCAGCGCGCGGCCGTCGGGCAGAAAGACAAAAGCGTAAGGCGACACCAGTTTCGCCACCTGCTCGATGCGAAAATCATGCGCTTCGGAATGTTGCACGCCGTCGGGGATTGCCGCGACGGACCGGTCGACCACGAGCGTCGCCACAAAAACCGCGCGGATATAGCCGATGAGATTCGCAAGCTCGGCGTCCGGAAGATCAAACCCCGCCATTTGCGGCGGAAACCCCTCACGGATCGCCTTCGCGATATCGGCGTCGGTGCGCCCGTGGGTCCAGTATTCGTCGCTTAGCGCCGGGCCTTCGCCGCCTCCGGCGCGCACCCCGTGACACCCGCTGCATAACGCCGCGAATGTTTCCGCGCCGGGCAAGGCCGCGGCCGGATCCAAACGCGCGGACGACGGCGCGCGCACCACCGCCCGCGCCGTGGATTGCGCCGTGGACTCAAGGAGCACGGCCAAGAGAAGAAATCCCAATCCCGCCGCGATGATCAACCGTCCGTGCATGTCGCCCCCCTGATGGCACGATGACCGCAAGAAACGTCACGGATTATCCACGCGTTCAGGCGCGGCGCGTAAGAGAAGATATGGTTTCGGAACGAACTAAAACGTAGGATACCGGTGGGTCTTCTTCACCTTTGAGATTTCGGGGCTGGGTCGTGAGCACATTTTCAAGGCGCGCGGGCCTTCTTGTCTTCTATGCGGCCGCGCTGGCGGGCGCGGGATGGTTCCTGGCCGCGAAGCTGAACCAGGCCGCGGCGGAATTGCAGGCCGAACGCGCGGCGGCGCTGGACGGCGTGCGCGCCGAATTGTCGCTCTCGATGATCGCGGCCCAGGGCTACGTCGAACTTCTGCAAAAGACCGTTCAGAACGAGATGGCCGTGCGGCCGGAAAAAGCGCCGCCCTCGACGCTGTTGAGCGCCCTCAGCGCCGCGCCCGACGGCGTCTTCGCGCTGGACACCCTTCCCCCGGATATCGACCAAGCCGACGTCGGAAACCTGACGGGTTTTGGCGGCCTCGCGCGCGAGGACTATGTGCGCAAGGAACTGGAAGTGGCGCTGTCGCTGCGTTCGGTGTTCCGCCGCGTGCTTGAGAACCTGCCGAACGTGGCATGGGTCTATTACGTCTCGGGCCATCGTTTTGAACATGTTTATCCGTGGGTGCCGTCCAGCCAGGCGGCCTACAAGGATAACGACCTGCAGATGGACTACTTCCTGCTGGGCCGGCCCGAAAACAATCCCGACCGGAAGCCCTACACCACCGACATCTATGATGACGACTTCGGCAAGGGCTTGATGATCACCATCGGGCGGCCGGTTTACGACGACGACCGTTTCATCGGCATCGTCGCGCTCGACTTCACGCTGGGCGCCCTGGACGGTGTGCTGGCCAAGTTTCCGCCGGCGCTCGGCGAGGTGTACCTGATCGATCGCAGCCGCCAGGTGATTGCCTACTCCCGCCGCACCGATCCTAAGGCCAAGGTCGCCCTGCCGGCGTATCCGGAACTTACCGGCCTTTTAACGGCGGCGGACGCGTCCGAGCGGCTACAGATGGGGGGACAGGGCCCGCGCATCCTTGCCGCGCAGTCCCTCCAAGCTTTGCCGTTGACGTTGGTGGCCGCCGCGCCCGTGTCGGAATACACGGTGCAGATCATCCGGCGCTCGACCATCGAAATCGCCGCCTTCTTGGTGGTCTTATCGCTCCTGGCCTTTCTGGAGTGGCGGCGGCGCGTTGCGCATCAACTTCACGAGGCGCGCCTGCGCGCGGAAGAGGCGACACGCGCCAAGTCGTCGTTCCTTGCGATGATGAGCCATGAGATCCGCACGCCCATGAACGGCGTGATGTCCATGGCCGAAATGTTGGATCAGACCGATTTGTCGGAGGATCAGCGCGGCATGTCCTCGGTCATCCGAGGATCGGCCGCCGCTTTGCTGACGATCATCAACGACATCCTCGACTTCTCCAAGATCGAGGCCGGGAAGCTCGACATCGAAAGTACGCCGTTCTCCTTGGAAGAGATTATCGAGAGCGCCGGCGAACTCATCAGCCAGCGCGCCGACGAGAAGGGCGTGGAGCTTGCCATGGTGGTCGACCCGGACGTCGCCGACGCCAGGCTGGGCGACCCCTCGCGCATCCGCCAGATCCTCCTCAATCTGATGGGTAATGCGGTCAAGTTCACCGAGCACGGGTCGGTCGTCGTACGCGCGAGCGCAACGCCGGACGGCGTCCGCTTCGCGGTCACCGATACGGGCATCGGACTGACCCCGGAACAGCAAGCGCGGCTTTTCAGAGCCTTTGCGCAAGCCGACGTCTCGACATCGCGTAAGTACGGCGGGACGGGACTCGGCCTGTCCATTTCGCAGCGCTTGTGCGAACTGATGGGAGGGCGAATCGGCGTCACCTCCGCGAGCGGCGAGGGATCGACCTTCTGGTTTGAGCTGCCCTTGCAGACACAAGACGCCGCCGCGCCTCCGGCCATCGCGATCGCCGACGCGCATGTGACGACGATGGGTTTCGACGGCGGAAGCGGCGCGGCGATGGCAGCCATCCTGGCTGCACGGGGCGTTCGTCATGCGACGCAGCTTCAACCGGACAGCCCCGCGCCCGATTTCGCCGCGATGCGCGGCCACCCGAGCGTTGTGTTCATGGCTGTACGGGACGGAGACGAAAGCCTCGCGCAGGCACACGCAACGATGCAACGCGCCGCCGCACACACGATCCCTTGCATCCTGGTCGCGCCGCGCGCGTTGGTCTCCACCCTCGCCGAAGCGGACCGCGCCGGGTTCTTCACGACGTTAACGCTCCCATTGCGCCGCAGCCGCGTTACTCATGCGATCGCCGCCGCGCTAGGTCGTGCGGACCTCGGTCAGCGCTCGGGGCCCGCCGGCATCAACGCGCAATTCAGCCCGCCCTCCATCGAAGACGCGCGCGCGGCTGGGGTCCTCATCCTGGTGGCGGAAGACAACGCGACCAATCGCGTCGTCATCGGGCGCATGCTGTCGCAACGCGGATTCGCCGCCGAGATCGTGAACAACGGTTTGGAAGCCCTGCGGGCGTGGGAAGCCCATCCCGGCTACGGTCTTCTGTTGACCGACTTCCATATGCCCGAGATGGACGGGTTCAAATTGACCACCGAGATTCGGAAACGTGAGGAGGGAACCGCGACGCGGTTGCCGATCATCGCATTGACCGCGGATGCGCTGCCCGGCACGGAAAAGCACTGCATGGAGGTGGGCATGGACGGCTACCTCACCAAACCCATCGATTCCAAAATGCTGAGCGCGACACTGGAAAAATGGTTGCCGGGCGCATTGCCGCTGCGGCAGCCGCCGCGCGGAAGCCGCGGCCCGGTCGCCGCGATCGCGATCGATCCACAGATCTTCGACACCAATAGGCTGGTCGACACCTTCGGCGCCATCACGGATGAAGGATGGTCGTTCGTGAAACGCTTCATCGGGGAGGCGCAAGGGATCGTCGGGCGCCTCAACGACGCCATGGCCGCGCGCGCGTGGGCCGAAGCGCGCGATGAGGCGCACGCGTTGAAAGGCGCTTCGCACTCCATCGGCGCCGTACGGTTGGGGCAGCTTGCCGGCGACGTCCAAGACTGCTTCGACGCCGGAGATCCGGACACCGCCGCGCTTTTTGCCGGAGGCCTTGACACGACGGTCGACGAACTTGCGCGAACGCTCGCGCCTCACCTGTCAAAAGTGTAGCCAGACATGACCCCAAAGGAAGATCCATATAAAGGCGTGACCGTTCTCATCGTCGAGGACGACGCAACGACGCGCGCGAGCATCCGCAGTCAACTGCGTCAGCTCGGCATTCCTACGATCATCGAAGCGGCCGACGGCAAAGCCGGGCTGAACGAAGTGGCGCGTACACGGCCGACAATGGTTTTGTGCGACGTGCATATGAAGCCGGTGGACGGCCGCCAGTTCCTCAAGATGGTGCGCACGGTGAATGTCGAATGGGTGAAGAACATCCCCATCATTTTCATCACCGCCGATGCGAACCCGGAGACGGTGAACTTCGCGAAGGAATTTCACGTCAACGGCTACATCGTGAAGCCGATCTCTGTAAACGACCTGAGAAGCCGCATCGATCAGGTTCTAAAGTCCCTCGACCGCTCCGCTCAAGCGCAGGGGCTTTAGCGGCGCGGCGGGCCGCTGTCCGTGAGTCCGAGACGGCGCGTCAATCGCGAAAGGTTGCCGCGGTCCATTTTCAAGGCCGCCGCCGCACGCGAGACATTTCCGCCGCTCAGCTCCAGGGCGCGCGCGACCATTGCGCGCTGGAAATTCACGGTGGCCGCGCGCAAACCATCGCCGGGCGCGGCGGTCTTTGACGGCTCCATCCGGCCGGATGGACTCTCACGGGGCGCATCAAGACCGAGATGGACGGCGCTGACGGTGATCACGGGTGTCTTTTTATTGTCGGAAACAGCTTTCAGCGCCGCGCGGCTGACCACGTGCTCCAACTCCCGCACATTCCCCGGCCACGCATAGGACAGCAGCATACGTTCGGCGTCTTTCGCCAGGCGGACGTTGCGAAGCCGCAGGCGCGCCCGCGCGCGTTCGAGGAAGTGTCCCGCGAGCGGCAGGATGTCCTTGGGTCGGTCGCGCAAAGCGGGCACGTGCAAAGGATAAACCGCGATGCGGTGATAGAGATCGGCGCGGAAGCGGCGCTGGCGGACCTCCTCGACCAAGTCTTGATTGGTCGCCGCGATAAGACGGACATCCACCGCGATATTGCGGTCCGACCCGACGCGCTGCACCTCGCCGCTTTGCAGCACGCGCAGGAGCTTGGCCTGCGCGGCGATCGAAAGTTCGCCGATCTCGTCGAGGAACAAGGTGCCGCCGTTCGCGATTTCAAACCGCCCGCGGCGATCCTGCACCGCGCCGGTGAACGCGCCACGCACATGCCCGAACAATTCGCTTTCGATCAGGCCCTCAGGCAACGCCGCGCAGTTCACGTAGATCAACGGCTTCGACGCGCGAAGCGATCGCGCATGGATGCGGCGCGCGGTGAGTTCCTTGCCGACGCCCGTTTCACCCAGGATCAACACCGCCAAGTCCGAGGCCGCCACCGTCTCGATTTCGCGCAGCAAGGCCTGGATCTGGGGGCTTTGCCCGACGATGTCGGCGTCCCGCCCGATGTCCTCCATGAGCGCCTGGCTGACGAGGCGATTGCGCTCGATGCCGTCGTGCAGGTTCTCAAGGTTCGCCTTGAGGACCAGGAAGGCCGCGGTAAGGTTCGCAACCTCCATCAGTTCGGCCATATGCACATTGGACAGGCGGCCGTATTCGAGACTGTCGAGCGTGATGACGCCGACGACCCGGTCGTTGAACCGCAGCGCCACCCCCAGACAATCGTGGACTTCGGGTTGAACGCCCCCGTCCACCAGCCCGTCGTAGGGATCGGGCAGCGGCGAGTCGGGGGGGAAGCGCACCGGCGCAATACTGTGAACGATGGCCGCGAGACGCGGGTGTTGATCGAGCGGGAACCGGCGGCCGATGGTGTCGGCGCTGAGCCCAAGGGTCGCCAAGGGGAATAATTCCTGGCCTGTCAGCGCGAGAAGCGCGCAGGCGTCGCCGCCGAATTGCGCCTGCATGCGCGCGAGCAACCGGTCCCAGGGCGGGTCGGCCGCCGCGCCGCCGGCAAGTTCCGCGGCGAGGGCCGTGACGACATTGAGGAACGATGAGATCATTTCTACATCATATGTGTATAAATAACACCATTCAATGAGTGTCGTTATTACACGATATGCAATTTATATGATGTAAATCAACGGCATGAAAGTGGCCCGTATTTTGCGTGGAGGGAGGTGTCCATTGTAGGAGGCACCATGCTGACGCCAGAACGAGTCAAGATCATCAAAGCGACCACCCCCGTCGTGGGCGCCAACGCCGAGAAGATCACGCGCGCTTTTTACCCCCTGATGTTCGCGGCTCACCCTGAGCTGAAGGAAGTCTTCAATCAAAGCCATCAGCGGTCCGGCGAACAACCGGCCGCGCTCGCGGGCGCCATTGTCGCCTACGCGACGCACATCGACGACCTCGGCGTGTTGAGCGACGCCCTGAAGACAATCATTCAAAAGCACGTCTCGTTGAACATCCAGCCGGCGCAGTACGAGATCGTCGGCACATACTTGATGAAGGCGATCGGCGAGGTGCTGGGCGACGCGGTGACGCCCGAGATCGCCGACGCCTGGGGCGCCGCCTATTGGCAACTCGCCAACCTCCTCATCGCCCGGGAAGAAGACGAATACACACGCAAAGCAGGGCTGACGGGTGGATGGCGCGGCGCGCGGCGCATGCGCCTGATCGCCAAGGAGAAGGAGAGCGAGGTCATTACCTCCTTCGTTTTCGCGCCCGTCGACGGCGGGCCTGTGATGGACTTCACGCCGGGCCAATATGTCGGCATCAAGTTCGACGTGCGCGGCCAGATCGTTCACCGTAATTACAGCCTGTCGGCTGCTCCGAACGGGCGCACCTACCGCATTTCGGTCAAGAAGGAGAAGCAGGGGCTCGTCTCGAGCTTCCTGCATGAGGACGCCGTCCCCGGGCTGGAGGTCGATGTTTATGCGCCGTCCGGCGAGTTCGTCTTACGCGAGGGATCTGCGCCCATCGCGCTGATCACGGCCGGCGTGGGGCAGACGCCCGCCCTGCCGATGCTCGAGACCGCGTTGCGCGGAAACCGGCCCGTCACCTACATCCATGCCGCCATCAATAGCGCGACACACGCCTTCAAAGACCACATCAACGCCACCGCCGAACGTTCGTCGTTGTTGAAGCCGGTGTACGTCTATAGCGAGCCCTTGCCCGGGGATGCGCCCAACCACGTCGGCTTCGTGACCCAAGATATTCTCGCCACGTATCTGCCAGATCCCGAAACGGAGATTTATTTCCTGGGCCCCACACCGTTCATGCAGATCGTCCGCTCGTCGTTGCGCAATCTCAAGGTTCCCGACACCAAGATCTCGTTCGAGTTCTTCGGCCCGGTCGAAGCGCTGGGGTAATGGGCGTGGCCGGCGGCGTTCGCCCCGACGCCCCCGTCGCCGGTCGCATCGGCGCCTGATGGCGGCTTGAACGCCGGTGATGAGGATGGAGAGGCAACCGCGTTTTCCTGTCGTCCTCATCACCGCCGATGTCCGTTCATGACATCAGCATTTGCGGGGCCCACCGCGAACCAGTAGGTTCGGGCCTTCATGTCGGCCGCCCTTCACGTTCTTCAACACACCTTTGGATACAGCGCCTTTCGCGGCGAGCAGGAAGACGTCATCACCCACGTGATCGGCGGCGGCAGCGCTTTTGTGTTGATGCCGACCGGCGGCGGCAAGTCGCTGTGTTATCAGATCCCCGCCATCTGCCGCGACGGCGTCGGCATCGTCGTCTCGCCCCTCATCGCGTTGATGCAAGATCAAGTGGCCGCCTTGCGCCAGCTTGGCGTACGCGCCGGGGCGTTGAACTCGGCGACGCCGCCCCAGGAGGCGGCCGCCATCAAGAACGGCATGCGCGCGGGCGAGATCGACCTGGTTTATGTCGCCCCCGAACGGCTCCTGATGGACGACTTCCTTGCGCTGCTGGAACGCACGCCGCTGGCGCTGTTCGCGATCGATGAAGCGCACTGCGTCTCGCAGTGGGGGCACGACTTCCGGCCGGAGTATATGCAACTCGGCCTCCTGGCGGAGAAGTTCCCCGCCGTGCCGCGTCTTGCCCTCACCGCGACCGCCGACGCGCCGACGCGCCGCGACATCATCGCGCGCCTTGCGCTTGGCGACGGCAAGGCGTTCATCGCCGGGTTCGACCGGCCCAACATCACCTATACCATCGTCGAGAAGGAGAACCCGCGCAGCCAGCTCCTTTCGTTCATCCGCGCCAACCACCGGGGCGACAGCGGCATCGTCTATTGCCTGTCGCGCCGCAAGGTGGAGGAAACGGCGCAATGGCTGACGGCCCAAGGCCTCAACGCGCTGCCTTATCACGCAGGCTTGAGCGCCGAAACACGCGCGGCGAATCAGGAGCGTTTCCTGCGCGAAGAGAATCTGATCATGACCGCCACCATCGCCTTCGGCATGGGGATCGACAAACCGAACGTGCGGTTCGTCGCGCATATGGACCTGCCGAAAAATATCGAGGCCTATTATCAGGAGACCGGCCGCGCCGGCCGCGACGGATTGCCGGCGAACGCCTGGATGGCCTACGGCCTGCAGGACGTCGCGCAGCAGCGCAACTTCATCGAAACCGGCGACGCGCCCGATGCGCAAAAGCGCGTCGAACGTCAGAAGCTGAACGCGCTGCTGGGCCTCTGCGAGGCGACGCGTTGCCGGCGTCAGGTGATGCTGGACTACTTCGGCGACACCTGCGCGCCTTGCAACAACTGCGACACCTGCCTCGCGCCACCTGAGACTTTCGACGGGACGACAGCGGCCCAAAAGGCGCTGTCGTGCGTGTATCGCACCGGCGAGCGCTTCGGTGTCGCCTATCTCACCGATGTTCTGCTCGGCGCCGACGACGACCGTATCCGGCAATTCGGACACGACAAACAAAGCACCTTCGGCATCGGGTCGGAGTTCAACAAGAACCAGTGGCGCGGAATCTTTCGCCAACTGGTGGCCGCCGGCTTGCTGCAGGTCGATGTCGAGAACCACGGCGGATTGAGCATCACGCCGGAGGGCCGCCAGTTCCTTCAGAACAAGACGGCGCTGGCGTTGCGTCAGCCTCGCGCGCAAAAAACCGGACGCGCGCGCCGCGCCGCGGCCCCCGTTGCGAGCGCCGCCGATTCCGCCTTGTTCGACGCTCTGCGCGCCCGGCGTATGGAACTCGCGAAGTCGCAAGGCGTTCCACCCTATGTGATCTTCCATGACAAGACGCTGAGCGACATGGCGGCGGCAAAACCCGCGACAATGGACGAGATGGCGCACATCAGCGGGGTCGGCGACGCCAAGCTCGCGCGCTACGGGCAGATCTTCCTCGACGTCGTGCGGGAATTCGCCGGCGCACGGTAATATCTAGACCGCGAGCGGAAAGACCCCAAACAACAGGCAGGCGACGAACATGATGACGCAAGCCGCCAAAGCCCACGGCATGGTGAAGCGCAAATGTTCGCCGAAATCGATGCGCGCGAGGCCGACGAGCAGATAGGTCGACGGCACGAGCGGGCTGAGCAGGTGGACCTGTTGGCCGACCAGCGAAGCGCTGGCGATGGTCTCCACCGGCACGCCATAAGCCGCGCCCGTGTTGGCGAGGATCGGCAGCATCCCGAAGTAGAACGCGTCGTTGGAAATCAGAAATGTGAAAGGAACGCTGAGCAGCGCCGTGATCGGCGCCATGGAAACGCCGAGTTCAGGCGGTACGATGCCCACGATCGTCGCGGTCATCGCATCGATCATCTGCGTGCCCGACAGAATGCCGGTGAAAATCCCGGCGGCAAAGATCAGGCCCGACACCGCAAGGGCATTGCCGGCATGGGCGTAGAGGCGGCGGCGTTGTTCGGCGAGGGCCGGGTAGTTGACCGTGAGCGCGATCACATAAGCGATGATGAACAGCACGGGCAGCGGCATGATGTTGAGAATCAACACGACAAGCAGACCGACCGTGAGCGCCAAGTTGAAAAAGAACAATTTCGGCCGCAGCGCGTTCGCGTCCCGTTCGCCGTCCTCCGCGATCATTTCGGACCGGGTGAGATCCTCGGCCGGGGTCTCAGCCCCGATCCGCGCGAGCCTGCGACGTTCACGTAAACCGAAAATCACCGCAACAGTCACCACCCACATCGCGCAGGCGATCTGCGCGGGCAGGATGGAGAGGTAGAGGTTCGATACGTCGATCTGGAGGGCGACGGCCGCGCGCGCTGTTGGACCGCCCCACGGCAGGAGGTTGGCCGCGCCGCTGGCCATGATGATGACGCAGGCCATCATGCGGGTGTCCAGGCGCATGTGCCGGTACAGCGGCATCATGGCCGCCACAGTAATCATGTAGGTGGTGGCCCCGTCACCATCGAGCGAAATGATGAGCGCGAGGACGGCGGTGCCCACGATGATACGCAAAGGATCTTGGCCGACCAGACGCACGATCCAGGCGACGAGGGGATCGAACAGCCCGGTGTCGATCATCAAGCCGAAATAAAGGATGGCGAACAGGAGCATGATGCCCGTGGGCGCGATATCGCGCACCCCTTGCAGCATCATCGTCCCGAGCTCCGGCCCGAAGCCGCCGATCAGGGCGAAAGCGATGGGCACAAGCACAAGGCCGACCATGGCCGACACACGCCGGGTCATGATCAAGACCACGAAGGTCGCGACCATCGCGAAGGCTAATAAGGATAGAATGTGCGGGCTCTCCCCCAAATCGCCGGCGCCGCGCCGCAGGCTACGCCTCTTGCGCGAACCGTCCCCCCGGCGATCACTCTGGCAGGAAAGCCGAACCGCGTACAGGCGGACAGCCTGCGTTCGCGTAACAGATCATCTCATGAGGTCATCAACCGATAACCTTTTTTAGCTTTTTGAAAGGCGATTGACCCCCGATAGTCCGGCCATACCCATTAGGAATGCTCATGAACGCACAGACGCCGCCGCTCTCGGCCAAGGAACTGCCAGACCTGTCCAGCTTCCACTGGATCGACCCTCTTTTGCTGGACGATCAGTTGACCGGCGAGGAGCGCATGATCCGCGACGCGGCGCGGGCCTATGCACAAGACAAGTTGCAGCCGCGCGCGATCGCCGCCTTCCGCGACGAGGAAACCGACCCCGCGATCTTCCGCGAAATGGGCGAGATCGGACTGTTGGGCACGACGATCCCCGAAATCTACGGCGGCGCGGGCGTGGGTTATGTGGCCTATGGCCTGGTCGCGCGCGAAGTGGAGCGCGTGGACAGCGGCTACCGCTCGATGATGAGCGTGCAGTCGTCGCTGGTCATGTATCCGATCTATGCCTACGGCACGGAAGCGCAACGCCAGAAGTATCTGCCGAAACTCGCCAGCGGCGAATGGATCGGCTGCTTCGGATTGACCGAGCCGGATTCGGGGTCCGATCCGGGCAGCATGAAGACGCGCGCCGTGAAGACCGCCGACGGCTATCGTCTCAGCGGATCGAAGATGTGGATCTCCAACAGCCCGATCGCCGATGTGTTCGTGGTCTGGGCGAAGTCCGACGCCCACGGCGGACGCGTGCGCGGGTTCGTGCTCGAGAAGGGCATGAAGGGCCTGAGCGCGCCGAAGATTCACGGCAAACTGTCGTTACGCGCATCGATCACCGGCGAGATTGTGATGGACGGCGTCGAGGTCGGCGACGATGCGCTGCTCCCGAATGTCGAAGGCCTGAAAGGCCCGTTCGGCTGCCTGAACCGCGCGCGCTACGGCATTTCCTGGGGCGCCCTGGGCGCGGCCGAATTCTGCTGGCACGCGGCCCGTCAATACGGCCTGGACCGCAAGCAATTCGGCAAGCCGCTGGCGCAGACACAGCTTTTCCAGAAGAAGCTGGCCGACATGCAGACCGAGATCGCCTTGGGGATCCAAGGCAGCCTGCGCGTCGGACGCCTGATGGACGAAGGCCGCGCCGCGCCCGAGATGATCAGCCTCCTGAAGCGCAACAACTGCGGCAAGGCGCTGGCGATCGCCCGCGAGGCCCGCGACATGCACGGCGGCAACGGAATCTCGGAAGAGTTCCAGGTCATGCGCCACATGTGCAACCTCGAGACCGTGAACACCTATGAAGGAACGCACGACGTGCACGCCCTGATCCTGGGCCGGGCGCAGACGGGACTTCAGGCGTTCTTCTAACGCGGCGTTCGCTGCGTTTTGATCCGATAGGGATTCGTGACCACCGCGGCCGGCGGGTTCTACGGCATCGTCCAGTGGGAGAATGAGGGGGACCATGGGCAAACAACATCCCAATCTCATCGGCGGCGCCTGGACCGAGGCGGACCGCGACGCGCCGAATATCAATCCGTCCAATCTGGACGATATCGTTGGGGTGTACGCCCAAGGCGGCGGCGCGGATGTCGCGCGCGCGGTCGACGCCGCGCGGGCCGCCCAACCGGCATGGGCGCGCGCGACCGCGCAAACCCGCGGCGATCTTCTCGACCGCATCGGTGAACGCCTGCTCGCGCGGGAGACCGAGCTGGGCACTCTTTTGGCCCGCGAGGAAGGCAAGACCCTTGCCGAAGCCAAGGGCGAAGTGCAGCGCGCCGGACGGATCTTCAAGTATTTCGGCGCCGAGGCCTTGCGCGCCATCGGCGAACTTATTCCTTCGGTGCGTCCCGGCGTGACGGTGGAAGCGCGCCGCGAGCCCTTGGGCGTCGTCGGCCTCATCACGCCCTGGAACTTTCCGATCGCCATCCCCGCCTGGAAGGCCGCCCCGGCGCTGGCGTACGGCAACGCGGTCATCATGAAACCGGCGGACAATGCGCCCGCGAGCGCCTGGGCGCTGGCCGAAATCATCGCCGACGCCGGCTGCCCGCCCGGCGTCTTCAATCTGGTGATGGGCCGCGGCTCGGTCGTTGGTGAGGCCTTGCTGACAAGCGACGGTGTCGACGGTATTTCCTTCACGGGGTCACAAGGTATCGGCGCGCGCGTCGCCGCGGCCTGCGCACAACGGTTCCGGCCGTTCCAGCTCGAGATGGGCGGAAAGAATCCTCTCGTTGTGCTGGACGACGCCGACGTCGACGGCGCCGTCGAGATCGCCGCCAACGGCGCCTATTTCTCCACCGGTCAGCGCTGCACCGCCTCCAGCCGGTTGATCGTCACCAAGGGCATCTACCGCGCCTTCGTGGAAAAACTGGCCGCGCGCATCGACACCCTGAACGTGGGCGACGCCCTGGACCCGAAGACCCACATCGGTCCTGTCGTCAGCGACGATCAACTGGAGCAGAACCTCGCCTATGTCGCGATCGGACGCGATGAAGGCGCGAAACTCGTCAAAGGCGGCGAGCGGTTGAAAGGCGCGACCCCGGGGTACTTCATGCGGCCCGCGCTCTTCGCCGACGTCGACAACGCCATGCGCATCGCCCGTGAGGAGATCTTCGGGCCGGTGGCGGCGGTCATCCCAGCGGACTCGCCCGAGCACGCCCTTTCCCTCGCCAACGATACGCCGTTCGGCCTTTCGGCCGGAGTTTGCACCACCTCCTTGAAACATGCGCGCATGTTCCAGGCCGAGTTCAAGGCGGGCATGGTGATGGTCAACCTGCCGACGGCGGGAGTCGAATTGCAGGCGCCGTTCGGCGGATCGAAAGCATCGAGCTTCGGCCCGCGCGAACAAGGCGGCGCCCGCGAGTTCTTCACACGGTATAAAACGTCCTATATTTCCGCTTAAAGCACCCCTTCGAGGTTCAGCGTCGTGAATACATCCGCCACATCCCCAACCGCCGCGCGCCGTCTTGTCGAAACCCTTGTCGCCAACGGCATCACACATGTGTTCTGCGTTCCGGGCGAAAGCTATCTCGCCGTGCTCGATGCGCTGGTGGATTTCCGCGATAAGATCAAAGTCGTCACCTGCCGCCACGAAGCGGGCGCGGCGAACATGGCGGTCGCCTACGGAAAGCTGACGGGCAAACCCGGCATCTGCTTCGTTACCCGCGGTCCCGGCGCGACCCACGGCAGCATCGGCGTCCACACCGCGCAGCAGGATTCTGTCCCGCTGATCTTCTTCGTCGGCCAGGTGGCGCGCTCCGACAAGGGCCGTGAGGCGTTTCAGGAAGTCGATTACGCCGCCGCCTTCGGCCCGCTGTGCAAGCTGGCGCTTGAGATCGACGACCCCACCCGCATGGTCGAATTGTGCACGCGCGCCTTCGCGGTCGCGATGCAGGGTCGCAAGGGCGCCGTCGTCGTGGCGCTCCCTGAGGACATGTTGACCGAACCCGCCGGCGCGCGCGCGCCGGCGCCGGTCGCGGTCGCGGCGGCCGGTCTCGATCCGGCCTTCCTGCCCGCCCTGGCCACGCGCCTGGAGAAGGCCGAGCGGCCTGTGTTGATCCTGGGCGGCACGGGATGGAGCGAAGCCGCCTTGAGCGCGCTGGCGGCGTGGGCCGAGCGCCTCGGGCTGCCGATCACGTTGTCGTTCCGCCGCAAGGATCTGATCGACAATCGCCATCCTTGTTATATCGGCGACCTTGGGCTTGGGCCGAATCCGAAGCTGATCCAGCGCCTGAAAGCGGCCGATCTCGTCATCGCCATCGGCGCGCGTCTTGGCGAAAATCCTTCGCAGGCCTATTCGCTTTTCACGCCGGAAGAAACGGCCGCGAAGCTCGTCCACATCCACGCCGATCCGAACGAACTCAACCGCGTGTGGCCCGCCAGCCTCACAGCGGCCTGCGACGCCGCGCGCGCCGCCGAAGGCCTCGCGGGCCTTGCCGTAAAACGGTCGTGGGCCAATGCCCCGTGGTTGAGCGACGCGCGCGCCGAGTTGGAGGCGTTCGTCGCGCCCGTGGGCGCGACCGGCTCCGTGAACATGTCCGACATCTTCAAACACATGATGAGCGCATTGCCCGACGACACCATCGTCGGCAACGGCGCGGGCAACTACGCTGCGTGGCTGCATCGCTTCTATCTGCATCGCAAATTCGGCACGCAGCTGGCGCCCACCAGCGGCGCCATGGGCTTCGGTTTCCCGGCGGCCGTCGCCGCCAAGATCATCCATCCCAACCGCACCGTCGTCGCGTTGGCGGGCGACGGCTGCTTCCTGATGACAGCGCAGGAAATGGCCACGGCCGTCCAGTACGGCGCGAACCTGATCACCATCGTCGTGGATAACGGATCCTACGGCACCATCCGCATGCATCAGGAGCGGGATTATCCGGGCCGCGTGTCGGCCACGGATTTGAAGAACCCCGACTTCGCGGCCTTTGCGCGCTCGTTCGGCGCGTGGGCGGCGACGGTCGAGCGCACCGAGGATTTCCCGGCCGCGCTGGAGCAGGCGACGAAGGCCGGAAAACCGGCGCTGATCCACGTCAAAACGGCGCTGGCCGACGTGACGCCGGGAAAGACACTCGCTGTCTCATAAAGACGTGAGGCGGCGACGGCAGGCACGCGCGGCAAGCCGCCTGCGCCTTGCCGCGCGCTAGCTGCGCACCTGAGTCAGCAACCAATCCCTGAACGCCACCAGCGGTGGATAATTCGCGCGCTCGCGTGGATAGGCAAGGAAGTACGCCTTGCTGTCGATGATCGAGTGATCGAACAAGGCGACGAGATCGCCCGCGTCCAATTCCTGCTGCACCAGGATTCGCGGCACCAGCGCCGCGCCCAGTTCGGCCACCGCCGCCTGCAGCACCATCGCGAACTGCTCGAACACCAGGACGGACATGGGCTCGACCGGCCCGAGGCCGACATGCTCGGCCCAAGCGCCCCAGGCTTCGGGGCGCGTGGCTTGGATAAGGAGCGTCGTGCGCGCGAGATCGGCCGGCCTCTTGATCTTTTCGCGCTTCACCAATTTGGGCGACGCCACGGGAATGAGTTCTTCGCCGGTCAGGCGGTGCAGCGTCACGCCGGGCCAGCGCGGTTCGCCGAAGTGGATGGCCGCATCGAGGAAGTCGCGCTGGAAATCCACCTGCCGGATATGACTGGCGAAGTTGATCGTGACGCTGCGATTGCGTTCAAAGAAGTCGGGCAAGCGCGGGATGAGCCACCGCGTTCCAAACGTCGGCACCATGCCTAAGCGGAGAATGCCGCCTTGCGCGCGGAACGAGATCGCCTGCGCGGTGGCCGACGCGAACCGGTCGAGCGTTTGGCGAATTTCGCCGGCGTAGAAGGTGCCGGCCTCGGTCAGCACGATCCGCTGACGGATGCGCTCAAACAGCGTGATGCCCAACTGATCTTCGAGCAGCTTGATCTGACGGCTGATGGCGCCTTGCGTGAGGTTCAATTCCTCCGCCGCGCGCGTGAAACTGCCCAGCCGCGCCGACGCCTCGAACGCCACGAGCGCGGAAAGCGACGGAACGAACCGCCGTCTCAGATTGAATTTGGTGACGTCACTCACGGCTTGCGCGGCGCCTCGCTGTCACGATGGTTCTCCCCAACCAGCTTCAGTCATTACCTTGGCTCATGGTTTCCATCAATCAAATGGTTTGCCGTGACAGGCCGGGCATGGAGAGTAAATGGTGTATAGTTGCGTCAGCGTGGCGCGCCACCGCGCCGACACGGGAGGACTATGAAGCCGCTGCACGACATTCGCGTCGTCGATCTTTCGCGCGTCCTCGCGGGACCGTGGTCGAGCCAGATTCTCGCCGATCTCGGCGCCGACGTCGTAAAGGTCGAACGCCGCGGCGAGGGCGACGATACACGCGCCTGGGGCCCACCCTTTGTCGAAGGCGCGGACGGCGCTTCGCTCGGCGCCACATATTTTCACGCCGCGAACCGCGGCAAACGCTCGATCGCGCTCGACTTCAACGATCGCGACGATGTCGCGATCATTCTGCGGCTGATCGCGGACGCCGATGTCGTCATCGAGAATTTCAAGGTCGGCGGCCTGAAGAAGTTCGGACTGGATTACGCGTCCGTGAGCGCGATCAACCCAGGGATCGTCTATTGCTCGATCACCGGCTTCGGCCAGACGGGCCCCTACGCCGAACGGCCGGGCTACGACGCCATGATCCAGGCGCTTGGCGGCCTGATGAGCGTGACCGGCGTGCCCGACGGCGAGCCCATGAAGGTCGGCGTGCCGGCGGTGGACCTTTTCACCGGCGTCTATGCCACGGTGGGCATCCTCGCCGCGCTGCATGCGCGCGCCGCCGGAGGCCGCGGCGCGCATGTCGATATGAGTCTTCTGGATGTTCAGGTGGGCATTCTGGCCAATCAGGCCGCGTCTTATCTGGTGACCGGCGAGCCGGCGCCGCGCCTGGGCAATGGGCATGCGAATCTCGCGCCATACCAGGTCTTCGGCGCCGCCGACGGACACCTGATGATCGCGGTCGGCAACGACGGTCAATTCGCCCGGCTGTGCGAGGTTCTGGGTTTGGCCGGCTTGGCCGAGAGCCCCTTGTATCGCCACAACCCGGACCGCGTGCGCAACCGCGCGACGCTGATCCCCGAACTGGCCGCGGCCGTGGCCCAATGGCCGAAAGCCACCCTCTGCGAGCGCCTGGAGCGGGTGAATGTTCCGGCGGGCCCCATCAATACGGTGCCGGAGGTTTTCGCCGATCCGCAAGTGATCGCACGCGGGATGCGCATCGATCTGCCCGCCGCGGCGGCGCAAGGGGGCGTCATACCGGCGGTGCGCACGCCGATTACGATCAACGGCGAGCCGTGTGCCGCGGCCACGCCGTCCCCGCAACTGGGCGAGCACACCGCCGAGATTCTGGCCGGCCTCGAAGCGCCGGACCGGGCGCGCGGCACGAAGAAGATCGCCTGACCGGCGGAGGCCCGCTCTCATCCGCGAAACTCATCAACCCATCAAAATGTATCGTTATTGGGGCTGTTTGCGTCGCCCGCATACTTGTTCAGCGTTTTAGCGGCTCGAATGATCTGCTGGAGGGACTGAACCGTGCCTTCGGGGGGATTTCGTTGGTCGGCCCGCGCGCCGTGAGGGAGCGGCCCGCAGACCTTTTCGGCCAACGCCTCACACGACCGTCAGACTGCGAGCCACCATTCAATTCGGGACACTTCGAGGGGGATTCGCATGTCTCTTTTTACCATCCGCGCCACAGCTGAGACCTCGGCCGTGAAAATCTGGAAAAACCGCGCTCTTGCGACCGCAAGCGCCGCCGCGCTGTCCGCCGCGCTTGTCCTTCCGGCCGCCGCGCAGCAATCCGCGCAAGCACCGTCGGTCGAGGAAATCACCGTGACCGGCACGCGCGTCGTGCGCGACGGCTATCAAGCGCCGACGCCGTTGACGGTGATGGACGCCGAGCAGATTCGCGCGTCCGCGCCCGCGAACGTCGCCGATTTCGTCAACGAATTGCCGGCGCTGTCGGGCAGCACGGAGCCGCAGAACTCGAACTCGGCCATTTCATCCGGCGCGGGCGGCATCAACACGCTGAACCTGCGCGGCCTGGGCGACGTGCGCACGCTGGTCCTGCTGGACGGCCAGCGCTCGGTCGGCTCGACGATCAACGGCACGGTGGATGTGAACAACGTTCCGCAGATGCTGATCAGCCGCGTGGACGTGGTGACGGGGGGTGCGTCGGCCGCATACGGTTCGGACGCACTGTCGGGCGTCGTGAACTTCGTGCTCGACAAGGACTTCACCGGACTCAGCGTCGAAGCCGACGCCGGCATCACCACCTACGGCGACGACAAAAGCTGGAAGATCGGCGTCGCCTACGGCACGCCGTTCGCCGCCGACCGCGGGCATCTCCTGCTCAACGGCGAAGTCTCGAATAAGGACGGCATCTTCGGCGTTCCGCGCGACTGGGCGAAACAGGGCATCTATCTCATCACAAATCCCGCTTATGGAACCGGCGCCGGGCAATCGCAGAGCGTGCCGGAACGCATCATCGTTTCGGGCGCCGGCGTCAGCAACGCCACCTATGGCGGCATCATCACCAGCACCGCGCTTGCAGGCACGGCTTTCGATCCGTCGGGGCAGCCTTATCAATTCGCGTACGGCTCGCCGCGCCGTGATCCCTGGATGGTCGGCGGCCAGGCCATGGCCAACCAGGCGAACACATTTAATACGCTCGACCCTTCGGAAGTACGCCAGAGCGTCTTCACGCGCGTCACATATGACGTGACGGACGCGGTGGAGGTCTTCGTCCAGGGATCGTGGAACTACAGCCACGGCAAGTCGTTGTCGGGCCACCAGTACCACCTGGGCAACCTGCTTGTGCGCGCCGACAACGCTTTCCTGCCGCAGAGCGTGCGGGATCGTGCGGTGACGGCGGGCGTGACGCAGTTCAACGTCGGCAAATTCGTGGGCGACATTCCCGTCCGCGGTACGGACAACGACCGCACGACGCGCCGCGTCGTCACGGGTCTGAACGGAACACTCGGCGCTTTCGACAGCGACTGGTCGTGGGACGCGTACTACCAGTACGGCGAAACGAGCACGTCCGAGAATCTGCCGGGCATCAGCAACAACGCCCGCTTCGCGCGCGCCGTCGACGCCGTCCGCGGTGCGAACGGCAGCATCGTTTGCCGCGTCAACGCCGACGCGGTTACGACCAACGACGATCCGGCCTGCGTTCCGTTCAATCTGTTCGGCGAGAACGTGAACTCGCAAGCCGCGAAGGACTATGTTCTGGGCATTCCGCACCGCAATCAGAAGTTCACCCAGAGCGTGATGGCGTTCTCCGTCAGCGGCGAACCGCTGTCGCTGTGGGCGGGCCCGGTCTCGCTTGCCTTCGGCGCCGAGCATCGCAAGGAAACGGTCGCGGGCGCGGTTCCGCCGGAGTACAACTCCGGCTGGTTCGTCGGCAACTACCGCCCCAGCTTCGGCAGCTACAAGGTCACCGAAGGCTTCATCGAAACCGTGATCCCGCTGGCGAACGGCGAAGCCTGGGCCGATTCCTGGGATTTGAACGCGGCCATCCGCGGCACCGACTATTCCACGTCGGGTTTCGTCGCCACATGGAAAGTCGGCACCACTTACGCACCCATTCCGGACGTGCGCTTCCGCATCACGCGCTCGCGCGATATCCGCGCGCCGAACTTGTCGGAGCTCTATCAGGCCGGCGGCGCAAACACGAACAACGTGACCGATCCGTTCAACGGCAACGCCGTCACGCAGTACACCGGCCTCGTCTCGGGCAATCCTGCGCTGGAACCTGAGAAGGCCGATACGTGGGGCCTGGGCGCCGTCCTGACGCCGCAGTTCCTCCCCGGCTTCAGCGCGTCGTTCGATTATTTCAACATCAACGTGAAAGGTGCGATCGGCACCGTAACAAACCAGGACATCGTCGATCGCTGCTTCCAGGGCGACACGGTGTATTGCGCGGCGATCACCCGCGGTCCGAACGCCAGCGGCGTGCAGGTCATCCAGCAGATCCGCAGCCAGCCGTTCAACCTGGTGACGTTGCGCGCCCGCGGGTACGACATCGACCTCAGCTACCGCGCATCGCTTGATGAGATTGTCGAGAGCTTCGCCGGGAACCTCACATTGCGCGCGCTGGCGACGCGTTATCTCGAAAACTACCGGGCGGACGGTATCGCCGCGCCGGTTGAGCGCGTTGGCCAGAACCTCCAAGACGGTCCGCCGCGTTGGCGCTATCGCCTGTCCGCCGGCTACAACCTCGACCCGATCAACGTGATCCTGACCGCGCGCGGCGTGAGCGCCGGCGTGTACGACAACACCAACATCGAGTGCACCACCGGCTGTCCCGTCTCGACGACGATCAATCGCACCGTCGCCGAGAACGACATCAAGGGTCAGTGGTACTTCGATCTCAACCTGACCTACAAATTCCTGAGCAACGACGACGGCGACGAGGCGGAGGCCTTCCTGACGGTCCGCAATCTCGCCAACACCGACCCGGCGCTGGTGGCCCAGGGGCCGGCGGGCACGTCGTTCCTCGGCCAGCCGGCCAACCCGACCCTCTACGATACCCTGGGCCGGACGTTCCGCGCGGGCGTGCGCTTCAAGATGTAGGGTCGAGACACCCTGGCCCGCGCCGGTTCGGCGTCGGCGCGAGCCAGGGTTGTGTAACATCGTTGCGACGGGGTTTTTCGGTGCCATCAGAGGCTTTCTCGGCCCTCTCAAGACAGGTAATTTAGGGGCGGAGGCGCGACAGAAATGCAGGTTCGCTGGTTTCCTCGAAACGCTCTCTTGGCCGGGCGCTACCTCCCGGCGGCGCTCGCGCTCTGGTGCGCACCGGCCGCGGCGGCGGAAAGCCGCACATTCGTCATGTCGTTCTTCGCGCAGGCCACGACCTCGGTGGACAGCGACTGCTCGAAAGGCGTGAACCCGCCGATCGAGGATCAGTACCTCAAAAATCTCGAACACCTTGGCTACGCCAAGGCGGAAATCGCCGAAATGGCGAAGAAGGAAGCCGAGGGAAACGGAAATATAGGCTCGCTCATGATGATGCGCGGGCGCATCGATGGTAAACCGGTCAACGCCTATGCACATCCGACCGCCGTGGTCGATCCGCAGCTCAATGCGCTCGACGGCCGGTTCGCCTACGGCTTCGATATGGACGCGAGCGGCCCCAACGATCCCAACGGATTCACCGATCCGGAGACCGGACAGCGCGGCGTGGACCATGAGGCCTATCGCGCGCTGGGATGCATGCGCGCGTTCCGGGGATCGCTGAAAGGCCGCCCGACGTTCTGGGACTGGGCCTGGGGCCAACTGCGTGACTCGCAGCCCGCCTGGCTCATCACCATCGCGGGTGAGGATCTGTCCCAGGACGGCGACGTGACCATCACCTTCGACCGCGCCATCGAATTCGTCGCGTCCAATGTCGACTCATCGCCCCGGCGGGACGTGACCTATCGCATCGATCCGGACCCCCGCTCGCACAACGTTTATCGAGGCCGGATCAAGGAAGGCATGGTCACGCTGGCCGCCCCCGGCACCGAGGATTTCCGGATGTTGCAGAACCCCTTGATCACGCCGGAACTACGGATGAAGCGTTTGCACTTACGCATGGAACTGAAGTCCGACGGCGGCATGAGCGGCATGCTGGGCGGCTATCAGTCGTGGCGGGAAATGTATTTCGGCATCGGCAGCAGCGGCACGCGGGAAGCCTGCATCACCGGCGATATCCCGGGCATCTTCTATCTGTTGCGCCGCCATGCGGACGGCGATCCCGATCCCGAGACGCATGAGAACACCACCATTTCGACAACGTATTACCTTGAAGCGGTCCCCGCGATGGCGGTGGCCGTTCCCAACGCAAGCGCCCGGGGCGCGAGCGGCGAGTAGGATCCAGGCGTTCTGGAGCAAAGGAAGACCGGCATGTCCGCGCGTTTGAAAGTCGTCATTCTTACGGGTATCTCCATGTTGGCCGCGAGCGCCGCGCACGCCCAGGACGCTAAGCGCGGTGGTCCGTCGCCGCTTGCGACGCCGGCGGGCATCACGTTGCAGCCGCTGGGCAAGGACCAGGGGTTCGACACCGGCAAATCGACCGCCGGATATCTTGCCCGCGAACAGATCGCGTTCACCGATCCGCGCGGCATGACGCTGTATATGTACAAGAAGGACCCCGCCGGAAAATCGGTCTGCATCGAGGCTTGCGCGGAGACATGGAAGCCCGCGCTGGCCCCCGCCTACGCGGCGCCGCTCGGCGACTGGTCTGTGATCGCGCGGCCTGACGGCGCGAAACAATGGGCCTACAAGTCCAAGGCGCTTTACACCTACGTTAAGGATGTCGACCCGGGGTCCGTTTACGGAGCGAGTCCCGCGCGCTTCGGCGGCCGCCGCAAGGACGGCGCGGGGCAATGGGTCGGCGGCGGCGTGCGCGGCAGCGGTCTCGCCAACGCCGGCAAGGACGCGCCGCTTCCCGCCGACTGGAGCGTGGCGCTCGCCTATCCCGTCAGCATGGAAATCCCGGCGGGGCTGGCTGTGCGCGAGGTGCCCGACGCCTTCGCCTTCACGATCGTCGATCATCGCGGCCTGACGCTCTACAGCTTCGCCGGCGATCCGCGCAAGGATGCGGCCTTCGCATCCCACTGGCAGCCGGTCGCCGCGCCGCGGTTCACCCGCAACGTCGGCGACTTCGGCGCCATCGAGCGCGAGGACGGTATCCGCCAGTGGACCTATCGCGGCAGGGGTCTTTACACCTACGCGGGCGATTTGATTCCCGGCGACGCTTACGGCTGGAACGCCGACAAGAATTTCGCACCAGCGTCCGTGGGCACGTTCAATATGCCCTCCGGCGTCACGGTTCAAAGCACCCAGGCGCAGGGCCGCGTGCTGGCGACGCCGGAAGGCCAAACCCTGTACCGGCGCGATGCCTATATCAATCAATCCGGCGGCGGACATTCGTTGCGCAACGGACAACCCGCGCGCCCCGCCGTCGGCCGCGATATCGGCCTGAACATCTTGTGCGAACCCGCATGCAGTGCCGACTGGAAGCCGTTCCTCGCGCCCAAGGACGCAAAGCCGCAGGGATTCTGGACCACGATCACGCGGCCCGACGGCAACCTGCAGTGGGCTTACAAAGACTATGCCTTATGGACCTACGCCGGAGACAAGCAGCCCGGCGACATGAACGGTCACGATCACTACGACCCGATCTTCAACGATCAGAAGGTTGCGACCAAAGTGATCGATATCGGCACCCCGCAAGACGGGATTCCCGCGCTGTTCTGGGCGGTTGCACTGCCGTAGGCGGTGCAACGGATCGCATTGCACTTCTGAAAGAGGCCGGATAGCGTCGCCGTCGCAACGCGACAGGAGCGTATTTCCATGCCTCAACCGAGTCCCTGGGTTCATCACCGCGAAGCGGCTGCGGCCGACGATATCGATTTCGAGATCAAGGGCCAGGAACTCCAGTTCGTCGAGATCGAGCTGGACCCGGGTGAGAGCGCGGTGGCCGAGGCCGGCGCGATGGTCTGGAAGGACGCCGGCATCGGAATGACGACGGTGTTTGGCGACGGCAGCGACGACAGTCAGGGCTTCGGCGCGAAATTGCTGGGTGCGGGCAAGCGCCTCATCACCGGCGAAAGCCTGTTCACCACCGTCTTCACCCACAACGGCCGCGGCAAGGCGCGGGTGGCGTTCGCCTCGCCGACACCGGGCTCGATCCTGCCTTTACGGTTGTCCGACCTGGGCGGACAACTGATCTGTCAGAAGGATGCCTTCCTCGCGGCGGCGCGCGGCGTGTCCGTCGGCATCCATTTCCAGCGGCGCATCATGACCGGGCTGTTCGGCGGCGAAGGCTTCATCATGCAGAAGCTGGAAGGCGGCGGCTGGGTGTTCGTGCAGATGGGCGGCACCGTTACGGAACGCACCTTGAGCGCCGGCGAGGAGCTTCATGTGGATACGGGCTGTCTCGCGGCCTATACCGCGGGCGTCGATTTCGACCTGATCGGCGCGGGCGGGATCAAAAGCATGATCTTCGGCGGCGAGGGCGTTTTCTTCGCGCGCCTGCGGGGCCCCGGCAAAGTCTGGATCCAGTCGTTGCCGTTCTCACGCCTCGCGGGGCGCATGCTGGCCGCGGCGGGAAGCCGCGGCGGCCAGAATCGCGGCGAAGGTTCCTTGTTGGGGTCGATCGGCGATATCGTCGGCGGTAACCGCTAACCCCCGACACCCGCGCCTTGGAGTCTCCAGCTTAGGCTTTCAGCGCCTGATCGAGCATCGCGCGGGCAATCTCGCGCTCGCCCATCACGGTGACGTCGGCGCCGCATTTCTTTAAATGCTCGACCTCGGCGTCGAAGTGCGCGCGCGCGAAGATGCGCAAGGTTGGGTTCGCCGCGCGGGCATGTTCAACGATTTGACCCGCCTCGAAATGGTTCGGGATGGCCACCACAAGCCATTTGGCCCGGGCGAGATTGGCTTTCTCCGCCGTTCCCGGCTTCGACGCGTTGCCGCGAACGACGGGGAAGTCCTCGCTGCGCGCGCGTTGCGCCAGATCCTCACGTTCCTCAACCACCGCGACGTCGATCCCCCCGGCGCGGAAACCTTGAGCGACCAATCCGCCGACCCGTCCGAAACCGATAACGACCGCATGGCTCTCAAGTGTGATCTGCACAGGCGGCGTCACATCGGCCGGCGGCGACGCGGCGGGTGTGAGAGACGCCACCTCGCGCTCACGCCTTTTCAGAAGGGCGAACCAGAGAGGGTTGACCAGGATCGACAGGATCGCGCCGGTGATGATGAGATCACGGCCCTCGGCCGGCAACATGCCGAGACTGAGGCCCAACGCCGAGAGGATGAACGAAAATTCGCCGATCTGCGCGAGGCTCGCGGAAATCGTGAAAGCTGTGATCTTCGAGCGTCCGAAGGCGCGCACAAGAAAGTAGGCCGCCGCCGATTTCCCGATCAGGATGATGAACAGCGTCGCCAACACCTGCCACGGCTGGCGCACCAGGATCGTCGGATCGAACAGCATCCCCACGGAGACGAAGAAAAGGACCGCGAAGGCGTCGCGCAGCGGCAGCGTTTCCTCGGCCGCGCGCTGACTGAGTTCGGACTCGGCGAGGACCATTCCGGCGAAGAACGCGCCCAGCGCGAACGACACGCCGAACAATTCCGACGCCCCATAGGCGACACCAAGGGCGATGCTGAGCACGGCCAGCCGGAAGAGCTCACGCGAACCGGTCCAGGCGATGTAGTGCAGGACCCACGGGATGACACGACGTCCGATCACCAGCATGAAGGCGATGAACAGGACCACCTTACCGAGCGTCAGGGCAAGGGTGAGCGCAAGATCGCCGAACCCGGTCGCCCCGCCGCCGTCGGCGGTGTTCAGCGATTCCGCCAGCGCCGGCAAAAGCACGAGCGCAAGGACCATCGCGATGTCTTCCACGATGAGCCATCCCACCGCGATCCGGCCCCGGTCGGTGTCCATCAGGCCCTGCTCGTCCACCGCGCGGATAAGCACAACGGTACTGGCGGTCGACAGACACAGCCCGAAGACGATGCCCGCGGCGATCGACCACCCCATGGCGAGCGCGACACCGAGACCGAGCAAGGTCGCCGCCGCGATCTGGGCAAGCGCGCCCGGCACCGCGACCGTGCGCGCTTTCAAGAGCTCCTTGATCGAGAAATGCATCCCGACCCCGAACATGAGCAGGATCACGCCCACTTCCGCCAGCTGGGCGGCCATGTCCTGATTGGCGACAAAACCGGGGGTAAACGGCCCCAGGACAACGCCAGCCAGGAGATAGCCGACGAGCGGCGAAATCCGGAGCCTGTGCGCGACGGCTCCGAGGGCGAAGGCCAAGACGAGGGCCCCAACGATCAATGAAATCAACGGCGCGGAATGCAACTCGCGTCTGTCCTTCGTGTCATGGATGTAACAAGGGTGCGGCGCGCCGGAAGAGGACGCCGCCGATTTTCAAAATTTCACAGACGCGCCGCCCGCGCAAGAAATTCGGCCGGCATTTGCGCCGGCACGATGAAAAACGCATACTCTACCGCGAGGAGCCAAAGCGTATGGGACTTGTCATCTCCTACGACGAAAAGTTCGGATTGCCGTACAGCGAGATCGAACTGGCCAGCGGCGAGCGTATTTTCATGACGCTGGGTCAAGACGGCCTTGCGATCAAACTGCTCATGCAGCCCGGCCGGCGGGAACGGCTTCTCTTCCACGCCAATCCGGTGGTCATTGCTCGGATTTGCGATGGTCTGTTCGACATCCAGCCCGACCGGAACGCATCGCCGTTACGCATTCTGGTGGCGGCGGCGAGTCAACTGCCGGATGCGAACGCGGTCGAACAGGCGTTCAACGCGGCGGCGTCGGCATAGAAAACACGTCAGAATTTCGCCGTGACATAGCCTTCGGGGCTGATCGGCCAATGGGGATTCCAGGCAATCTCCCAGGTATGACCGTCGGGATCGGCGACGTATCCCCTCAACCCTCCGTGCGGCGGCTGATCCGCCGGACGCAACAGCGC
The DNA here is from genome assembly GCA_964576515.1 of uncultured Rhodobacterales bacterium. Classification (GTDB taxonomy): domain Bacteria; phylum Pseudomonadota; class Alphaproteobacteria; order Rhodospirillales; family Rhodospirillaceae; genus SHVO01. The sequence goes on along the minus strand of CAZNUW010000010.1, from coordinate 32,032 downwards.
GCCGCCCGCCGCCGCGAGGCGCGTCAGCAATCGCTGCACCTCGAGCGGATCGGTGACGTTATGTGCGAGGGAATAGGCGCCCGGCGCGGGAGACGCGGCTTGTTTCATATCCGCCTCCAGCGCCGCCTTGAGCCACGTCCCGAGGACGAATCCATTCATCTGATAGAAGGCGATCTCGTCGTTCTCGAACACGGGCTTCCATCCGAAGCCGTCCGCATAGAAGCGTTTGGAACGCGCTAGATCGGCGACGCCCAGTGTAATGACGGAAACCTGCTGCTGCATGCTCATGCCTTCAGTTCGCGGTACCAAGCCTCGAACGCGCGCGGATAGAAAACGGTGCTGAAGAGCCCCCAGGGGCCGAGCTTCTCGGAAAGCATGAAGGTCTTCCCGGCCTCCTCGGCGGTGATGCCTGCGGCATGGGATTTACGCGCCGCCGCCTCGACCTCGTCGAGCACGGCGATGTAACGGTCGAGTTCGCGGTCCTTGGCGAGCGGCCCATGCCCCGGCACATAGATCGTATCCTTCGCGCGCTTCAAACCGCGCACGGCGCCGACGAATTTTGAAGGCGTTGTATCCACGTAATTGGGGAACATCGCGTTCCATACGAGATCGCCGCAGAACACGACGGAGGGATCGTCGAGTTCGACCGTCACGTCGCTTTGCGTGTGCCCATCGCGCGGCACGACATGCGCGACACGGCCACCAAGATCGATGGACGTGGTTTGCGCGGGCGCGAGCAACACCGCCCCGCCCAACGCCGTCGCGCGGGCGGGCGCGGGTGTCGGTCCCTTGGCGTCGCGCGCGAGAACGATGTCGCGCGTGACGGCGGTGCTGTGGATCGCGCATTGCTGCGCGCCCTCCTGATATCCGGCGATGCCGTTCGCATGGTCGCCGTGATGATGCGTGACCACCACGTGGGTCGGGCGCTTACCCGTCAGTTCCAGCGACTTCGTCGCGAGCCATTGAGCGCCGGCCGGCTGATTGAAGCCTTCAACCGCCAGCACGCCGCTCTTGCCGGCGATCAGGCCACCATTCGCAAGGGTCGTCCGGTCGCCGTCCAGGGGCCGCGAGATCACTGCCCATACCCCGTCGGCCACCTTCTCGAGCGTTCCAAAGGGCTCTCGGGCGACCACCTGACCCAAGGATTCCGCGGCCCAGAGTTTCCGGGCGCTCGCGGACATGGCCGCGCCCGCCACCGCGAGATGGCAGGCGCATGTGACGGACTTTCCAAGGAACGTACGGCGATTGAGCATCATGGCGGCCCCCCTTTGGATGAGGGATCAAGACTACACCCGTCCCCGGCTGGATTGTCCACCGGACTCGCGGCATAGTCGGGGGATGCGTTCGGCGTTCAAACCCTTGGCCCTGATCGTCCTTCTCGCGCTCGGTCCGGGCGCGAGGGCCGCCGATGACAATACGGCGGTCGACCTCGCCCTCGTGCTCGCGGTCGATGTGTCCTTGAGCATCGACGAGAAGGAAGCCGCCATCCAGCGCAGCGGCTATGTGCACGCCCTGCGGGACAAGCGCGTGGCCGACGCCATCAGGTCGGGCCCGATCGGACGCATCGCCGTGACCTATGTCGAATGGTCGAGCGTCTATCATCAGGTGCAACTCGTTCCCTGGCGCGTGATCTCGGACGCGAAGACCGCGAACGCCTTCGCCGACGAGGTGGACAAAGCCCCCATCAAGCCCGGCAGCACCACATCGATCAGCGCGGGTCTCGATTTCGCGCTGAAACTGTTCAAGAACAACGGCTACGACGCCAGCCGCCAGGTGATCGACATCTCGGGCGATGGTTACAGCGACTACGGCCGACCGGTGAAGGATGCGCGCGACGACGCGGTGAAGGCCGGCGTGACCATCAACGGCCTCGCCATGATGTTCGAACGCCCGAAGTGGAAGCAGGAAGTGCCGGAAGACCTGGACCGCTACTACAACGAACAGGTCATCGGCGGGCCCGGCGCCTTCTTCATCACCGTGCGCACGCCCAACGACTTCTCGCAGTCGCTCTTACACAAACTCGTGCTGGAGATCGCGAGCCTGCCGTCATCGGCGCCCGACGCTTCAGGCGTCCATCAGACACGTTAGAGCAAGTCGCGTTAACCCGTATCGGACGGCCTGCGCTAAGGCGTTGTTTGGTCGCGTCGTTATTGCGAAAAACCGGTTCCCACTTTTTCGCACGACGCTCTAGACGTCCAGGTTTTTGACCTTCAGCGCGTTGTCCTGGATGAAGTCGCGGCGGTGTTCGACCACGTCGCCCATCAGCGTCGAGAACACTTCGTTGGCCTCGTCGCCATGGTTGACGCGGACCTGCAACAACGTGCGGACATTCGGGTCCAGCGTGGTTTCCCAAAGCTGGCCGGGGTTCATCTCGCCGAGACCTTTGTAGCGCTGGACGGTCACACCCTTACGGCCGTGCGCGAGCACGGACATCAGCAGCGTCACAGGTCCGCTCACCTGGACCTCGTCTTCCTTGTACTTGAGGGCCGTGTCGTGGGTGTAGGTGGCCTGGAGCTCCGCCGCCAGGCTGTCGAGGTGGCGCGCCTCGGCCGACTGCAGCGTGCGCGCGTCGATCACGTGGGTCTCAGTGACGCCGCGCAAGGTGCGCGAGAACATGAGGCCGCCGTTGGGCGCGGCCACGCCGCTCCAACCTTTCTCGTACTCGGTTTCGAGATGATCGAGGCGCTTGGCCACATAGCCCGCCGTCTGCTGGGCAAGCTCGGCCTTCGACAGAACTTCGATATTGAAGGCCCCGGCGATGGCGCACTGCTCGACGATGCGCGACGGCAAGGACCGCGACAGCATCTCGAGGCTGCCGCGGATGTCGCGGGCGCGGTGGACGAGGCGCTTCAAGTCCTCACCGCCGATCTGGCCGCCGCCGCTGGCAAGCACGGCGTTCGCAAGGCCCGCGGCGATCAGGTGATCCTCCATCGCGCGGTCGTCCTTGAGGTACACCTCGCTCTGGCCCTTCTTCGCCTTGTAGAGCGGCGGCTGGGCGATGAGCAGGTGGCCGTTCTCGATGATCTGGGGCATCTGCCGATAGAAGAACGTCAGCAGAAGCGTACGGATGTGGCTGCCGTCCACATCGGCGTCCGTCATGATGATGATCTTGTGATAGCGCAGCTTGGCGATATTGAATTCCTCGGCGCCGATGCCGGTGCCGAGCGCAGTCACCAGCGTGCCGATTTCCGCCGACGAAAGCATCTTGTCGAACCGCGCGCGCTCGACGTTCAGGATCTTGCCGCGCAAGGGCAGGATCGCCTGGAAGCCGCGGTCGCGGCCCTGTTTGGCCGATCCGCCGGCCGAGTCACCCTCGACGATGAAAAGTTCGGAGGCGGCGGGATCGCGGTTCTGACAATCAGCCAGCTTGCCGGGCAAAGACGAGATATCGAGCGCGCCCTTGCGGCGGGTCAGCTCGCGCGCCTTGCGCGCGGCTTCGCGGGCGAGCGCGGCTTCCACCACCTTGCCGACGACTTTCTTCGCTTCCGAGGGATGCTCCTCGAACCAGGTGCCGAGTTTTTCGGCGACGATGCTTTCCACCACCGGACGCACTTCCGAGGACACGAGCTTGTCCTTGGTCTGCGACGAGAACTTCGGATCGGGCACCTTCACCGACAAGACACACGTCAGACCTTCACGCATATCGTCGCCGGTGAGCGCGATCTTCTCCTTCTTGCCGCCGACGCCGTGCTCGTTGGCGTAGTGGTTGAGGGTGCGCGTGAGCGCCGCGCGGAAACCGGCCAAGTGCGTGCCGCCGTCGCGCTGCGGGATGTTGTTCGTGAAACACAACGTGTTCTCGTGGTAGCTGTCGTTCCATTCCATCGACAGTTCCACCGCGATGCCGTCCTTCTCCGCCTGCATGGTGACGGGCGGATCGTTCAGCGCCTGTTTGGTGCGGTCGAGATACTTCACAAAGGCTTCGATGCCGCCCTGGTAATAGAGGTCGATGGATTTGACCTCGGTGTGGCGCGCGTCGGACAGATTGAGGAAGACGCCGGAGTTCAGGAACGCGAGCTCGCGTAAGCGATGCTCCAGCGTGCCGTAGTCGAATTCGGTCTGGGTGAAGGTCTCCTTCGAGGGCAGGAAGGTGACTTCGGTGCCTGTCTTGGCCTGACCCGCGCGCTTGCCTTCGGCGACGATGGGCGCCGGTCCGACCTCGGCGAGCGGGGCCTCCGCCTCGCCGTGCTTGAAGCGCATGAAATACTCTTTGCCGCCGCGCCAGATGCGAAGGTCCAGGCGCGAGGACAGCGCGTTGACCACCGACACGCCCACGCCGTGCAGACCGCCGGAGACCTTGTAGGAATTCTGGTCGAATTTCCCACCCGCGTGCAGTTGGGTCATGATGACCTCGGCCGCCGAGACGCCCTCTTCCTTGTGGATGTCGACCGGGATGCCGCGGCCGTTGTCGCGCACCGTGCAACTGCCGTCGCCGTGCAGGACGACTTCAACCAGATCGCAATGACCGGCCAGCGATTCGTCGATGGCGTTGTCCACCACTTCGTAAACCATGTGGTGCAGACCCGAGCCGTCATCGGTGTCGCCGATGTACATGCCCGGGCGCTTGCGCACGGCGTCGAGGCCCTTCAGGACCTTGATCGATTCCGCGTCGTAGGCCTGGGCGGCCGCGGGGCCGCCCTCGTCCTTGAGGGCTTCTTGGGAACTGCCGGGCGGTGGATTCATGTGGGACTCTGGGTCTCGGAAAGACGTTTTTCGGGGGTCGTTTTCGGTATCTCTAAATATAGGTCGTCACGCGCCCGAATGCACCTTTAGTCGTGCGCCGAGCGGGGCAAAATTACACCCTGGTCGGCCGCGAAAAATTGAGCCGTTTCACCGACTTCGTCGAAAAGGGCCGCATCGGTGCCGGTCATCCAGGCCTGGGTGTGCAGGGCGCGCAGTTCGGCGAACAAGGCGGCGCGCCGGGCCGCGTCCAAATGAGCCGCGATTTCGTCCAGGAGCAGAATGGGGCTGACGCCCCTTTTCGCCCGCTGAAGACGGGCGTGAGCCAGGACGATCGAGATCAAAAGGGCTTTCTGTTCGCCGGTGGAGCACAAAGCCGCCGGCTGGCCATGGGAAGGATGGCCGGGGGCGATCATGGCCACGCCGAGATCGGAGCGATGAGGCCCCGCGCCCGCGCCGAGAATGCCGCGGCGCTCATCCCAGAGACTGGCCCGCACCCGGTCCTCGGCATCTATGGCGGGCATTTCGGCGAGCCACCCGTCGACCGCCCCGACCAGACGCAGGCTGGCGGCGGGAAACGGACCCGAAACACCCGCCAGGCCCCTGTTCAGCCGCGCCACCAGATCGGCGCGGGCGGCCGCGAGCGCCACGCCGTGGCGGGCCATGGTGTCTTCGAGGGCCGCGAACCAGGCCGCGTCGCCGTGGCCGTCGCGCATCAGCTTCGCGCGCTGCCGGTGGGCGTGGTCATAGGCCGCGATCCGGCCGGCCTGGTCGGCGTCGAAAGCCGTCACCAGCCGGTCGATAAACTTGCGCCGGCCCGAGGGGCCGTCGAGGAACAGGCGGTCCATGGCGGGCGTCAGCCACACCACGCTCAGTTGGCGCGCGATCGCCGCGCCGCCTTTGGCGGGCTGGCCGTTGATTTGGACCGTGCGGCGCCCCGGCGCGGCGGACGTAAGGCCGGTGCCGATGTCGATTGGCCCGTCCGGCGCGGCAATCGTGGAGGCCACACCCCAGACGGCGGCGGGAACCCGCGTGGCGGGGTTCTGGCGGCCGACCTCGGTGAGTTTCGCCCCGCGCAGGCCCCGCCCGGGGGCAAGGAACGAGACGGCTTCCAGAAGATTGGTTTTCCCGGCGCCGTTCGCACCGGTGAGAACGACCGGGCCGGCGCCGACGTCCAGGCGCATCCGCGCATAGTTGCGAAAATCGGTGAGGGTCAGCCGCGCAATGAAAATCCGCTGCATGGCTCCCTCCGGTATGCCCGCGGACGAGAAAGGCGCCGCCCCGCGGCCGTCGTGGGAGCCAGGGGCGGCCGAAAGTCTCTGACCCGCCGCGCTCACACCCGCATCGGCATCAGAACGTAGAGAGCCGATCCGTCGGCCACATCGCGGATGAGGGTCGGCGAGGCCGCGTCCGCCATCGTGAAGCGCGCGGCATCGCCCTCGATCTGACCGAGAATTTCGAGCAGATAGCGCGAGTTGAAGCCGATCTCGAGCTGGCCGGCGGCGTAGGTGGCCTCCACCTCTTCCACCGCGTTGCCCGCTTCGGGGCTGGAGGCGGACAGGGTGATGAGGCCCTTCTCGCACTGCATCTTGATCGAACGCGACTTCTCCGAGCTGATGGCCGACACGCGGTCGACGGCGTCGAACATGGGCTTGCGCTCGGCTTCCAGCACCTTGTCGTTGCCCGTCGGAATGACGCGTTCGTAGTCGGGGAAGGTTCCGTCGATGAGCTTCGAGGTCAGCGCGACGTTGTCGAAGCCGAAGCGAATCTTGGAATCGGACAGCGAAATCGTGATTTCGCTTTCAGTCTCGTCGATCAGCTTGCGCACTTCGATCACGGCCTTGCGCGGCACGATGATGCCCGGCATGCCGGCGGCGCCCGCCGGCAGCGGAAGTTCGACGCGCGCGAGGCGGTGGCCGTCGGTGGCCACGGCGCGTAACACCGCGACGCCTTCGCTTTTCGCGGCGTGCAGATAGATGCCGTTCAGGTAATAGCGGGTCTCTTCCGTCGAGATCGCAAAACGGGTGCGGTCGATCAGGCTGCGCAGGTCGGCCGCGGCCAGGGTGAAGGTGTGGCTGAAATCGGCCCCGGTCAGCGCCGGGAAATCCTCGACGGGCAAGCACGCGAGGTTGAAGCGCGAGCGGCCCGCCGACAGGGCGATCTGGCCGCCGTCGCCGGTTGATGCGATTTCGATCTGCGCGCCTTCAGGCAGCTTGCGCACGATGTCGTAAAGGGTATGGGCGGGCGCCGTGGTGGCGCCGGGCTTGCCGATCTCGGCCGCGGTCGCCTCGACGATCTCGATATCCATATCCGTCGCGTTCAGCGCGAGCTGGCCCTTACCGGCGTCAATCCGGACGTTGGAGAGAATGGGAATGGTGTTGCGACGCTCGACTACGCTTTGGACGTGACCCAGCGACTTCAAGAGAGCCGCGCGCTCGATGATGAGTTTCATGTTCGTAAAATCGTTCTTTTTTGAAAGCCGGACCGCCCGAAATCCCCGGTCCCAGTAAAAATCAGAACCGCCATATTAGACATACTAGGGAAGGGGATGCGACAGCTTTTCGGGGCGCAGGCGGCGCCCCGAAACGGCCGTTAATTTTTCAAGGCCGAAGTCCGGATGTGGGCCGGATCAGCTCTCAAGCATGCGGGTCAGGAGCTCGACGTCCTCGGCGAAGGCCGTATCGGACTTCACCAGTTCCTCGATCTTGCGGACCGCGTGGATGACGGTGGTGTGGTCACGGCCGCCGAACGCGCGTCCGATCTCCGGAAGCGAGCGCGAGGTGAGCTGCTTGGAGAGATACATCGCCACCTGACGGGGGCGCGCCACGGCGCGGGAGCGGCGCGCCGAACTCATGTCCGAGATGCGGATCTTGAAGTGTTCGGCCACACGCTTTTGAATTTCTTCCATCGTGAGGCGGCGGTCGTGGGCGCGCAGCAAGTCCTGCAGCAGTTCCTGCGTCGTCTCCAGGGTCAGCGCACCGCCCACGAGTTGGGTGTGGGCGACCAGGCGGGTCAACGCGCCTTCGAGTTCGCGCACGTTGGACGTGATTTTGTGGGCCAGGAATTCCTTCACCTTCGGCGGCACGGCGACGCCAAGCTGTTCGGCCTTGGCGTCGAGGATGCCCAGGCGCAGCTCAAAGGTGGTGGGATGCAGATCGGCCACGAGACCCGAGGCGAGGCGCGAGCGCAGGCGGTCGCCGATCTCCTCCAAGCTCGAGGGCGACTTGTCGGCCGACAGCACGATCTGGCGGCCTTGATCCACCAGCGCGTTGAAGGTGTGGAAGAACTCTTCCTGGGTCGCGTCCTTGCCGGCGATGAACTGGACGTCGTCGATCATCAGCACGTCGACCGAACGGAACTGTTCCTTGAAAGAAACGGTGTCCTGGTTCCGAAGCGCCCGGACAAAGCTGTACATGAACTTCTCGGCCGAGAGATAGATCACCCGGCGATGCGGCGTGCGCTGGCGGATTTCCCAGGCGATCGCGTGCATCAGGTGCGTTTTTCCGAGGCCGACTCCGCCGTACAGGAACAGCGGGTTGAAACTGACCTGATCGGATTCCGCCACGCGCTTGGCGGCGGCATAGGCGAATTCGTTCGGCTTGCCGACGACGAAATTCTCGAACACGTAGCGCGCGTCGAGCGGCGCCGAGAGGTCCGCGCCCAGCGGGGCGGCGGGCGAATCGGCGGCGGGGCGCGGCGCGACACGCGCGAAGGCGGGCGGCGTGCGCGGGGCGGACGCCACAGTGGACGTCGCCGGGGCGCCGGCCTGTGCGCGCGCGGCTTCGGCCTTCGCGGCTTCGACTTTCAAGGTGATTTTGCGGATCGCGGGATTCTCGCCGTTCCACAACGCACGAATCCGTTCAGCGTAATGCGTGGTGATCCAATCGCGCATGAAGCGCGTCGGCACCGAGAGCTCAACCTCGCCGTCACGCAAACCGGTGGCGACAATCGGGGTCACCCAGCTCTTGTAGGCGGAGTCGCCGAATTCCTGCTTGAGACGCGTCTTAACGCGATCCCATTCAGCCTGATCGATGGCTGCCTCATTCCCACGTTTCACGCGACGTGTTCCCCTCGATACTTAGACTTACGAACGACTCGCGAACGACTCGACTAACGCCGGACGAGGTGACTTTCGTACCGCCGGTTCGCCGCTTCTCGAATTGTCCGTCTTAAACCCGCACCCCGAAGCTCGATTGACTCAAACGCATCACGATCTGTCCGGTTGCCACATCGTGACGGTTTCCCCCGCACCACTTTCTTTGCGGCATTTCCCCGCTGTCTCCAAGATCGCAACAGCATTGGGTTTCAGGAGCTGTACAAATATCTGACCAGCCCTTGATTGAAACGCGCTTCGTGTTCCTGATGTTTTTTTGTGAGACGCCGCCGTTGCCCGTGGACGTTTGAACAACCGCGCGACGTCTGATGCGGTCACTGTAGTTGGCAGGGCGTCCCAGACAAGCGCAAAGATGCGCTTGACAGAAATTGCCTAAAACCACGTTTGAAGATGCGCGCGCGAATCACTTCGCAATGCAGTTTCATTGATTCGCAATAGCTTGAACGCGCGCGCCGAGAGTGACTCGGCGCGCGCGTTCAAGGCTCGGAATTTTTTATCGAAGAGAAGGAAAGCGCGCGAAAAATTTTCGCGTGCGACGCCGATTAAGCGGCGAGCTTCTTGATGCGCTGCGACAGGCGCGACAGTTTGCGCGAGGCCGTCTTCTTATGGACGACGCCCTTGCCCGCGCCGCGCATCAGTTCCGGCATGACCTTCTTGAGGGCCGCGAGCGCCGCGGTCTTGTCGCCGGCCGCGATCGCTTGCTCGACGGCTTTGACGAAGGTGCGGATGCGCGAGAGGCGCGAATGATTGACCTCGGCCGCGCGAGCGTTGCGACGGATGCGGACTTTGGCTGATTTGTGCTGGGCCATCGAATCTTACTCTGAAGAAGGCTTGTGGAAAACTTTTGGAAGGCGGGCTTATAGGGGATGCTTACCCCCCACGTCAACGCCTGGAGGAGCATCCGGAGGGCCGGCGCGGGCGAAGGCCGCCGATTCCCGTTTTAGGCGGCCTTCCGGATCATGTCTGGCAGGCCTCGCAATAAAAGGTAGAGCGTCCGCCTTGTGTGATTCGGCGAACGACACCCTTTCCCTTGTTACCCCGCAGGTTGGACGCCTTGGCGACGGCCCGTGACGCCCCCCGGCACACACACGATTCGCCCTCGCGCCCATAGACCTTCCAGGCGTGCTGAAAGTATCCGAGTTCGCCGGACGGCTGGACATGGTCGCGTAAAGACGAGCCACCCGCCGCGATAGCGTCCGTCAGGACCGCCTTGATCGCCGGGACGAGACGATCGGCGCGGTCGCCGGCCACGGTGCCGGCCTTGCGTTTTGGGGAAATGCCGGCGCGGTGGAGGCTTTCGCAGGCATAGATATTGCCGACGCCCACGACGATTCGCTGATCGAGCAGGGCCGTCTTGATGGAGGTCTTGCGTCCTTTCAAGGCCGCCGAGAGAGCGGCGGGCGTGAACGCCGCCGTCATCGGATCGGGCCCGAGGTGCCGGAACAATTTATGCTGCGCGAGACCGTCCCGCAGCGCGAGCGTCATCAAACCGAAGCGCCGGGGATCGTTGAAACGAATCTCGGCGCCCTTGTCGGTGGTGAGAATGACGTGATCGTGTTTCGCCGGCGGCTGGCCGCTTTTATCGACGACCATGCGCCCGGACATGCCCAGATGCACGATCAGGACCTGACCGTCATCGAGATCGACCAACATATATTTCGCCAGGCGCCATATCCGCTCGACCTTTCGCCCGGTCAGGCGCTCGGCGAATCGCGGCGGGAACGGGATGCGCAAGTCCTTGCGGCGCACGATCACGCGCGCAAGGCGGCGGCCCTCAAGGACGCCCGCGAGACCGCGGCATACGGTTTCCACCTCCGGTAACTCAGGCATCCCTTTTCCTTTGGCGTTTCAACACACTTGGCCCCAGGGGCTCGGTGGCCTTTATACCAGCATTCCTCTATGGTCCGCCCATGAACGAACCGAACACATTGGAACCTGCGGGGGAACCTGCGGGGGAACCGGCCGGCCCGACCACACACTTCGGGTACCGCACCGTCGCCGAGGACGAGAAGGTCCATTTGGTGCGCGGCGTGTTCGATTCCGTCGCCTCCAAATATGACCTGATGAACGACCTGATGAGCGCCGGCGTCCATCGGTTGTGGAAAGCCGCCATGGTCGACTGGCTGGCGCCGCGCCCCGGGCAATCCTTCATCGACGTCGCCGGCGGGACCGGAGACATCGCCACGCGGATTCTGGACCGGGTGGACGCCGCCGCCCCCTCCACAAGTGCGATGACGGTGTGCGACATCAATCACGAAATGATCTCGGTGGGCCGCGACCGCGCCATCGATTCGGGACGCCTCTCAGGGATTCGCTGGGTGTGCGGCGACGCGGAGAAGCTGCCGTTCCCGGACATGAGTTTCGACGCCTACACGATTGCTTTTGGTTTACGCAACGTCACGCGCATCGACGTGGCGCTGGCGGAAGCGCGCCGCGTCTTGAAGCCGGGCGGACGCTTCATGTGCCTCGAATTCAGCCGTGTCGTGGCGCCCGTGCTGGACCAGATTTACGACGTCTATTCCTTCTCGGTCCTGCCCGCGCTGGGACGCCTTGTGACGGGCGACGCCGAATCCTACCGCTATCTCGCCGAAAGCATCCGCAAGTTCCCCTCGCAGCCGGAGCTTCTGGCGCGCATGACCGGCGTCGGCTTGAGGGAATGCAAAATGCGCAATCTGTCCGGCGGCATCGCGGCGATCCACACGGGCTGGCGCATCTAAGGGATCCCGGGGACGATGTTTCGCGACCTTCGCAATTTTGCCCGGCTGTGGGTGATTGGACGCACGCTCGCGCGCCATGACGCCCTGTTCTTTCTGCATATCCATCCGGCCGGCGCGCTGATCGCGCGGGTCTGCGGCGTGGTGTGGCGTCCGCGCAAGGACGTGAAGACGCTGCGGCCGGGCTTGCGCCTCGCAGCGGCGCTGACAGAACTGGGGCCGACCTTCATCAAATTCGGCCAGGCGCTGTCGACGCGCGCCGACCTGTTGGGCGAACAGGAAGCCGCCGACCTGTCCGAACTGCAAGACCGCCTGCCGCCGTTCCCGTTCGCTTTGGCCAAACAGGCGATCGAGGAGGATTTCGGGCAACCCATCGCCGCGCTGTATGCCGGTTTCGACGAAACGCCCGTCGCCGCCGCCTCGATCGCGCAGGTGCATTTCGCAACCACCTCCGAGGGCGCCGCCGTCGCTGTGAAAGTGCTGCGCCCGGGGATCAAGACGGCGTTCGCGCGCGACATCGATTTGATGCTGTGGATGGCGGAAAAAGCCGCACGCTACGCGCCGAAACTGCGCCGCTTGAAGCCTCTCGAAGTCGTGCAAACCTTTGCCGAAAGCGTGAACCTCGAGATGGATTTGCGGTTCGAGGCCGCCGCCGCGCAGGAGATGAAAGAGGATTTCGCGGGAAGCCCGATCTTCAGCGTGCCCACGGTGGACTGGCAGCGTACGTCCGAGCGCATCCTCACCATGGAGCGCATGTCGGGCACGCGCGTGGACGACCGGGCCGCGGTCATCGCGGCGGGCATCGATCCCGTACTCGTGGTGCGCAACGCCGCCGAAATCTTCTTCCGCATGGTGTTCGACAACGGCTTCTTCCATGCCGACATGCACCCAGGGAATTTGTTCGTCACCAAGGACAGCGCCATCATCGCCATCGACTTCGGCATCATGGGCCGGGTGGACAGCGAAACACAGAAGAACCTGGGCGAGATGCTGCTCGGCTTCCTGACGCGCGACTATAAACGCGTCGCCGACGTGCATATCCGCGCGGGATTCGTACCGCCGGACAAAGGCGTCGAGATGTTCGCGCAAGCCTGCCGGTCGATCGCCGAACCGATTCTGGGCAAACCCATCGCCGAAATCTCCATCGCGAAACTCCTGGGCCAGTTGTTCCGCGTGACCGAAACCTTCGAGATGCAGGTACAGCCGCAGCTTCTTCTTCTGCAGAAGAGCATGCTGCTGGCCGAGGGCGTGGGCCGCAAGCTGGCGCCGGAAGTGAATATGTGGGAGCTCGCCCGCCCCCTGATCGAGACCTGGATGCGCGCGCGCCTCGGCCCCGAGGGCCGCGCAGTCGACGCCGTCGGCGAAATCATCGGAACATTACAGAGCCTGCCGCGCGTCATCGCACGGGTCGAAGCCATCACGGCCGATCTCGAACAGGGCGGTTTGCGGCTGCATCCCGACAGCGCGCGCGCGATCCTGGGAAGCGCCGAAGACCGCCGACGCGCCCACCGCTGGATGATCTGGGCGCCGTGGATCGTGGCGGCCGTTCTGGGGGCCGCGCTGATCTTCAACTGACGGAGGCGACATATGACGCTCACCATCTACGGCGATTCCATTTCGGGAAACTGCCACAAGGTGCGTTTTGTCGCCGAGCGGATGAAAATCCCGTTCCGCTGGGTGGAAACCAGCGTCGTCAAGAAAGAGACCCGCACGCCGTCGTTCCTGGCGCTCAACCCCGCCGGACAAGTGCCGTTCGTCACCTTGCCGGACGGCCGCGGCCTCGCCCAATCGAACGCCATCATGCTCTATCTGGCGGAGGGGTCGGACCTGATTCCGGCGGACGCTTTCTCCCGCGCACAGATGATGCAGTGGCTCTTCTGGGAGCAATACAGCCACGAGCCCGTGATCGCCGTGCGCCGTTTTCACAAACACTATTTGCAAAAGCCGGACAGCGAGATCGACGCGAGCCTTCTGCCGCGCGGCGCGAAGGTCTTGGGCCTGATGAACGATCACCTGACGCAACGGGCGTATTTCGTCGCCGAGCGCTTGAGCCTCGCCGATATCGCCCTGGTGGCCTACACCCGCTTTGGCCATGAGGCGGGCTTCGATCTCGCGAAATGGCCCCATGTGCGCCGCTGGGTGCGCCAGGTGGAGGCGGATCTGGGCGTGGAAACGGCCGTTCCACAGGCTGTTTAGCGCGCGCGACTTAGGATAAGGTCGCGCATGAACACCATCATGCGTGACATCACAGCCGGACCAACGCCGTTGCTCGAGAACAAACGCATTCTTCTGATCGTCGCGGGCGGGATCGCCGCCGTGAAGGTGCCGGACCTGATCCGGCGCCTGCGCGAGCGCGGCGCGTCCGTCCGCTGCATTCTGACCAGCGGCGGCGCGAACTTCGTGACCCCGCTCACACTCGCCTCGCTTTCGGGCGAGAAGTGTTACCAGGACCTGTTCTCGCTGACCGACGAAGCCGAGATGGGGCACATCCGGCTGTCGCGCGAGGCGGACATTATTCTGGTCGCACCCGCGACCGCCGACATCATGGCCAAGATGGCCCACGGGCTGGCCGACGATCTCGCGACGACCGCGCTGCTCGCCACCGACAAACCGGTGATGATCGCGCCCTCCATGAACGTGATGATGTGGACCCACCCGGCCACGCAGGCGAACCTGCAGACATTGCAGACACGCGACGTACGGATCGTTGGACCCGGCGCGGGCGATCTGGCCTGCGGCGAAGTGGGCGACGGGCGCATGGCGGAAGTCCCCGACATCATCGCGGCCCTTGCGCGCTTTTTCGCGCGCGCCTCCAACCGTGGGCCGTTATCGGGACTGAAGGCCCTGGTGACCAGCGGCCCGACCTATGAGCCGATCGATCCGGTGCGCTATCTCGGCAACCGTTCCTCGGGCAAACAGGGCCATGCTGTGGCCGCCGCGCTCGCCGAACTCGGCGCGGACGTCACGCTGGTCTCGGGCCCCGTGCACGAACCCGATCCCGACGGCGTGAAGGTCGTGCGCGTCGAGACCGCGAAACAGATGATGAAGGCCTGCAAGGACGCGCTGCCCGCGCAGATCGTGGTGTGTGCCGCCGCCGTCGCCGATTGGACCGCTGAGGCGCGCGGCGAGAAGATCAAGAAGGACGGCGGCGCGGCGCCCGCGCTCAAACTCTCTGAGAACCCGGACATCCTCGCGACCCTCGCCCAAGTCGGACCGCTGCGGCCGGACCTTGTGATCGGATTCGCCGCGGAGACCGAGAATCTGATCGAGAACGCCAAGGCCAAGCGCGCGCGTAAGAACTGCGACTGGCTGGTGGCGAACGACGTCTCGCAGATGAGCGGCACCTTCGGCGGCGACAGCAACACTGTGCATCTCGTGACCGCGTCGGGCATCGAAGCCTGGCCGACTTTGAGAAAGCGCGCGGTGGCCGAACGTTTGGCCGAGCGTATCGCGGCCGCATTCCAAATCCAATCGCAACAACAGAACCAGAGGGCCTAGTGGCTATCGTCGTTTCCGTTTCCATCAAGCGTCTTCCGCACGCCGCAGACCTTCCCCTTCCCGCCTATCAAACAAACCAATCGGCCGGCATGGACCTGTGCGCCGCTGTCAGCGCCGACGTGGTGATCGCGCCGGGCGCCTACACCATGATCCCGACCGGGTACGCTATCGCGCTGCCTGCGGGCTTCGAGGCGCAGGTGCGTCCGCGCTCAGGTCTTGCCGCAAAAAACGGCGTCACTGTCTTGAACAGCCCCGGCACCATCGACGCGGACTATCGCGGCGAGGTGGCCGTGATCCTGATCAATCACGGCAAACAGGACTTCACCGTGACGCGCGGCATGCGCATCGCGCAGATGGTTGTCGCGCCCGTGCGCACCGTGATGCTGGAAGAAAAAGCGGACCTGGACGACACCGCGCGCGGCGCCGGCGGCTTCGGCTCGACGGGCCGTCACTAGACCCGCATGGACTTCTCCGAAGACCAGATCAACCGCTACGCCCGGCATATCCTGCTGCGCGAGGTGGGCGGCGTCGGTCAGGAGAAATTGCTGAAGTCCAAAGTGCTGTTGGTCGGCGCGGGCGGACTGGGCTCGCCGCTCATGCTCTATCTGGCGGCGGCGGGCGTCGGCACCATCGGCGTCATCGACGACGATGTGGTGGACCTCTCGAACCTCCAGCGCCAGATCGCGCACACCACCGACCGCATCAACATGCCCAAGGTGCAAAGCGCCGGACGCGCGGCGGTAGCGATCAATCCGGACGTACGTGTCGTGGAATACAAGGCGCGCCTGTCGGCGGACAATATCGGCGCGCTGGTGAAGGACTACGATCTCGTCGCCGACGGTAGCGACAATTTCCCGACCCGCTTCCTGGTGAACGACGCCTGTTTCTTCGCGAAAAAGACGCTCGTGTCCGCGGCGGTCTTACGGTTCGACGGCCAGCTCGCGACCTTCAAGCCGCATGCGGGAGGCCCCTGCTACCGCTGCCTTTACCCGGAAGCGCCGCCGCCCGGCGAAGTGCCGAGCTGCGATCAGGCCGGCATCCTGGGCGCGGTGGCCGGCGTGATGGGGACGCTGCAGGCCACCGAGATCCTGAAAGAGCTGCTCGGCATCGGCGACACCATGGCCGGACGTCTCTTGATCTATGACGCCCTGGCGACCGCCTTCCGGCAGGTCAAGGTGAAGCCGGATCCGGATTGCACCCTGTGCGGACCTCAGCCCCGCTTCAAAGACCTGACCCACCACCACGGCTAACACCTTAGAAACGCTGCCCTAATGCGGCGGGTCTTGCTGTCGGCGGGGTTTGGGTTTACGTCCCGGCCTTATGTCGCCCGATTCCGCGCCCCTTCCGTCCGGGCCTGCCCAGGACACCCGCACCAACCTCGTCGGCCTGTCCCGCGAGGCGCTGACGGCCACGCTCGTGGAGCACGGCCAGAAGCCGTTCCGCGCCAAGCAGGTGTGGCACTGGATCTATCACCGGGGCGCTGTCGACTTCGCGCAGATGACGGACCTGTCCAAGGACCTGCGCACGAAGCTGGAAGATCACTTCGTCGTCGGACGGCCCACTATCGCGCGCGAGCAGACCTCGGTGGACCGCACGCGCAAATGGCTGATGCAGTTCGCCGACGGCCAGAAAGCCGAAACGGTGTTCATCCCCGAGGAAGACCGGGGCGCGGTGTGCATTTCCTCGCAGGTGGGCTGCACGCTCACCTGCCGGTTCTGCCATACCGGCACCCAGCGCCTCGTGCGCAACATGACACCGGGCGAAATCGTCGGCCAGTTCATGGTCGCGCGCGATTCCTACGGCGAATGGCCGACGCCCACCGACGAACGCCGCATGCTCTCGAACATCGTCATGATGGGCATGGGCGAGCCCCTTTATAATTTCGAGAACGTCGCGACGGCCTTGAAGATCATCATGGCCGACGACGGCATCGCGCTGGGCAAGCGCCGCATCACGCTGTCCACCTCGGGCGTCGTGCCCGAAATCCATCGTTGCGGGGCGGAACTGGGCGTCAATCTCGCGGTGTCGCTGCACGCGCCCGACGACGACACGCGTTCGATGATTATGCCGATCAACAAGAAGTATCCGCTGAAAGAGCTGATGCAGGCGTGCCGCGACTATCCGGGCGCCAGCAACGCGCGGCGCATCACGTTTGAATATGTGATGCTGAAAGACATCAACGACACACCCGCCCATGCGCGCGCGCTGATCAAGCTGGTGAAGGACATTCCTTGCAAGTTCAACCTGATCCCGTTCAATCCCTGGCCGGGCACGCCTTACGAATGTTCGGACGAGGAGACGGTCGAGTCTTTCGCGCAAACCCTGTGGAACGCGGGCTTCACCGCGCCGGTGCGCACGCCGCGCGGCCGCGACATCCTGGCGGCCTGCGGTCAGTTGAAGACCGACAGCGAGCGCCTGTCGGCCAAGGAAAAGCGCCTTCGCGAGGCGCAAGAGGCCGAAATCGCCCAGAAAGCCTGGGCCGAGAAAGAAGCCGCGCTCTAGCCCAAGAGCTTCACCACCAGCCCCGCGACTTCGGCGTGGGCGGCGTTCAGCGTCGCGGGATCGGCGCTCGATCCGGACAGATAACAGGCGATCACGATGGGCGCGCGGCCCGGCGGCCAGGCGATGGCGACATCGTTGACCGCGCCGCGCAAGCCTGTGCCGGTCTTGTCGCCGGCTTTCCAGTCTTTCGGCAAGCCGGCCCTCAAACGTTCGAGACCGGTTCTCGACGCCGTCATCCAGCCGATGAGGGTATCGCGCGACGGCCGCGAAAGAACGTCGCCCAGCAGAACCTTCTGGAGCGTCTGGGCCATGGCGCGTGGCGTGGTGGTGTCGCGCCGGTCGCCGCCGAAGTTGGTGTTGAGGCTGGGCTCGTTGCGGTCGAGGCGTGTGACGGTATCGCCGAATCCACGGCAGAACGCGGTGAACGCCTCCGGCCCGCCGGTCCGGGCGAGGAGAAGATTGGCCGCGGTATTGTCGCTGACCTCGACGGCGGCTTGGCAGAGCGCCGCGACCGTCATGGCGCCCGCGGCGAGGTTGGCTTTCGCGACCGGGGCGTATTCCAGAAGATCGGCCTCGGTGAACGCCAGTTTCTCGTCGAGTTTCAATGCGCCCGCCTCGGCCGCCGCCAGACACTGGGCCGCAAGCAGCCACTTGAAGGTGGAGCACATGGCGAAACGCATGTCCGGCCAATGGCCGACAAACTTCCCCGTGCCGGTGTCAAAGGCCCCGACACCCACGACGCCGCCGACACGGGTTTGAAGGGTCGTAAAGGGATTGGGTTCGGCGGCAAAGGTCGGAAAAACCGCCAAAGAGGCCACCGCGCCCGCCAGCGCCGCGCGCCGCCCCAGCCCTAGATTTTCTGCACTTTTTGCCACGTAACGATCCCTTGCCCGCGAGACGCTTGCCCCTATACTGCGCGCCGAATTTAGGCCGATTTGAGGGTTCTTCACACATGGCGAAAGCAAAAAAAGTCGTCCTCGCGTATTCGGGCGGGCTCGATACCTCGATCATCCTGCGCTGGCTGCAGGTGGAGAAGAATTGTGAGGTCGTGACCTTCACCGCCGACATCGGCCAGGGCGAGGAGCTGGAGCCCGCACGCAAGAAGGCCGAGCTGATGGGGATCAAGCAGATCTACATCGAAGACCTGAAGGAAGAATTCGTCCGCGACTTCGTGTTCCCGATGTTCCGCGCGAACGCGCTGTATGAAGGCGTGTACCTGCTCGGCACCTCCATCGCCCGCCCGCTGATCGCCAAGCGCCTTGTTGAGATCGCCAATGAAACGGGCGCCGACGCCATTTCGCACGGCGCGACCGGCAAAGGGAACGACCAGGTTCGCTTCGAGCTGACCGCCTACGCGCTGAAGCCGGATGTGAAGGTGATCGCGCCGTGGCGCGAGTGGGATCTGACGTCCCGTACGAAGCTGATCGAATACGCCGAACAACATCAGATCCCCATCCCGAAGGACAAGCGCGGCGAGTCGCCCTACTCGATGGACGCGAACCTGATGCACATCTCCTACGAAGGCAAAGCCCTGGAAGATCCGTGGGTCGAAGCCGACGAAGATATGTTCCGCCTGACCGTGTCGCCGGAGAAGGCGCCGGACAAGCCGGAGTACGTCGAGATCGAGTTCGCCAAGGGCGATGCCGTCGCCGTGAATGGCGAGAAGCTCTCGCCCGCCAAGTTGCTCGCGAAGCTGAACGAGATCGCGGGCCGCAACGGCGTCGGCCGCCTCGACCTTGTCGAGAACCGCTACGTCGGCATGAAGAGCCGCGGCGTCTATGAAACGCCGGGTGGCACGGTGCTGCATGTCGCCCACCGGGCAATGGAATCGATCACGCTGGACCGCGAAGCGATGCATCTCAAGGAAGAGCTGATGCCGCGTTACGCGAAGCTGGTGTACACCGGCTACTGGTTCGCGCCGGAACGCGAGATGCTGCAGGCCGCCATCGACCAGACGCAGACCCGCGTGAACGGCGTCGTGCGCCTGAAGCTGTACAAGGGCCTCGCCAGCGTCGTTGGCCGCAAGTCGCCCAACAGCTTGTACCGCATGGATTATGTCACCTTCGAGGAAGACTCGGTTTACAACCAGTTCGACGCGGAAGGCTTCATCAAGTTGAACGCGCTGCGTCTGCGCCTCGGCAAGATGGCGCAGCAGAAGTAGCCCATTGAAAGCCGTCATCTTCGATTGCGACGGCGTTCTGATCGACAGCGAGATAATCGCCGTCAGGGTCGCGCTTGAGTGTCTGGCGGAGATCGGCCTCGTTTACGATCGGCATGACTATGCCGGCCGCTTTCTGGGCCACACCGCCGCCGACCATCACCGCGGCCTGAACGACGATCACACCAGGCACTTCGGCCGTCCGCTGCCGGAGGGGTTCATCGAGAACCTCTCCACACGCATGTTCACCGCCATGATGGACAATGTGCATGCCGTGCCGGGCGCGCGCGACGTGGTGCGCGCGCTCGACGTTCCCATGGGTGTGGCCTCCGGCTCGCACCCAGAGCGACTCGAACGAAAGTTGCGCGAGGCGGGCATGTTCGAGTTCTTCGCGCCGCACGTCTATTCGGCGCAGATCGTTACGCGGGGAAAACCGGCGCCCGACATCTATCTGCATACCGCGGCGCGCATGGGCGTGACACCGGCCCAGTGCGTCGTCGTGGAAGACAGTCTCAATGGCGTGACATCGGCGCGGGCAGCGGGCATGGTTGTGGTGGGCTTCACCGGCGGCGGGCACTGCCCGCCGAACCAGGCCGAGGTCTTACGCGGCGCGGGCGCGTCCCAGGTCGTCGCGCATATGGATCAACTGTTGACCGTCTTGCGAGGTGCCGCGTGAGTGCGTTCATCCAAACCGTGGTCGAAGACCGCGTGATGACGATCCGCTTCAATCGTCCTGAGAAAAAGAACGCTATCTTGCGCGAGATGTACCTGGGCGCCGCGAACGCGCTTAAGGCCGCGCAGACCGATACCAATGTACGCGTTGTCGTGATCACGGGCGCGGGCGACTGCTTCACGGCCGGAAACGATCTCAAGGATTTTCTGGAAGTGCCGCCGGTGCGCGAGGACGCGGAGGTGTTCCAGTACATGTTCACCTTGTCGGCGTTCCCCAAGCCGGTGATCGCGGCGGTGAACGGCCTCGCCATCGGGATCGGCACCACGACGCTGTTCCACTGCGATCTGATCTACGCCGTGCCGGAAGCGACGTTCCAGATGCCCTTCGTGAGCCTCGGCGTCGTGCCGGAGTTCGCCTCCTCGCTCCTCGCGCCGCGCCTGATGGGCCGGACGACGGCGGCGGAGCTGCTGTTGCTCGGCGAGCCCTTTGGTGCGGAGCGGGCCAAGGAGATCGGCCTGATCACCGCCATCGTGCCCGCAAGCGAACTGGCCGCGACGGTCGCGAAGAAAGCAAAAGCGCTGACGGTGAAACCGCCGGGCTCCTTGCGCGATGCCAAACGCCTGATGCACGCCGATATCGCCGACGTTCAAAAGCGCATCGCCGAGGAATCGCGGATTTTCGGCGAACGCTTGCGCACCCCGGAGTTCAAGGAAGCCGCCACCGCCTTCTTCGAGAAGCGCGCGCCGGATTTCTCGCGGTTCGATTAGGGTCATGACCCATATCAACTTCTCATTCCTGGATCTGTGCGACGTCGAGCCGTTGACCATTGTCGATGTCGGCGCGGCGGCCTTGGACAAGGCCGATCCCTATCATGTGCTGGCCGAGCGCACGGCCTCGCACATCATCGGCTTCGAGCCGGATCATAAAACCTGCGCGGCCCTGAACGCCGCGGGCAAGCTGCGGCATTCCTATTTCCCCTTCGCCATCGGCGCGGGCGGACCCGGCAAATTGCATGTGACGGCATCGGGCGGGAACAGTTCGCTTTACGCGCCCAACGCGGACCTGTTGCGGCATTTCAGCGCGCTGGCGGGCATGCTGGAGGTGAAGCATGTGAGCCAGGTGGAGACCCACCGCCTCGACAACGTTGTCGGCGCCAAGGAGATCGACTTTCTGAAGATCGATGTGCCGGGCGGCGAGCTTGACGTTTTGACCGGCGCGGCGCGCCTGCTGCCGACGGCGCTTACGGTCGAACTCGAGGTCGAGTTCCTGCCGATGTACCAGGGCGCGCCCCTGTTCGGCGAGGTCGACGCGCACATGCGCGCGGCCGGATTCCAACTCCATACGTTCCTGGATGTGTATCGCCCGGTGTACACACCCTTCGGCGAGAGCTCACCCGCGCGGCCCAGTCAAACCTTGTGGGCCGACGCCGTTTACGTGCCCGATATCTGCAAACTGGAGCGGCTGAACCGCGAGCGCTTGCTGAAGCTGACCGCCCTGGCCCACGAGCTTTACGGCGCGGTCGATCTCGCGGCCCACATCCTCGCGCATATGCGTGAACGCGGCATGGACGTGCCGTTGGAGACGTATATGAACCGGTGCAGCGCGCTGCGGCGCTGAGGTTAACCGCTCTTTTTCGGTAGTGTCGCCGGCACCGCGAC
The DNA here is from genome assembly GCA_964576515.1 of uncultured Rhodobacterales bacterium. Classification (GTDB taxonomy): domain Bacteria; phylum Pseudomonadota; class Alphaproteobacteria; order Rhodospirillales; family Rhodospirillaceae; genus SHVO01. The sequence continues at coordinate 10,038 of CAZNUW010000010.1, read as the reverse complement.
GTCCGTGATCCCGTGCAGTCCGCACGCGGCCTTCAGGGTGTTCACCATGAGGCAGGCGATGGTCATGGGCCCGACGCCGCCCGGCACCGGGGTAATCGCGCCCGCGACCTGGGACGCTTCCGCATAATTCACATCACCGCGCAGACGGCGTTTGCCGTCCGGACTGGGGATGGGATTGATGCCGACGTCGATGACCGTTGCGCCCGGCTTGATCCAATCGCCGCGGATCATTTCGAGTTTCCCGACGGCGGCGACGAGAATATCCGCCGTGCGGCAGATCGCGGCGAGATCCTTGGTGCGCGAATGCGCGACCGTGACCGTGCAGTTCTCGTTGAGCAACAGGAGCGAGACGGGTTTTCCCACAAGAATGGAACGGCCGATGACGACGGCGTTCTTGCCGGAAAGATCGCCCAGCACGTCCTTGAGCAGCATGATGCAGCCGAGCGGCGTGCAAGAGACAAGGGTGTCCGCGCCCGCGACGAGACGGCCGACGCTTTCCGGATGCAGCCCGTCGACGTCCTTCGCCGGCGCAATGGCCGTGATCACCTTCACCTGGTCGAGATGCTTAGGCAGCGGCATCTGCACGAGAATGCCGTGCACGGCGGGATCGGCGTTCAGTTTCCGCACAAGCGCCAGCAAGTCTTCCTGGGTCGTGTCGGCGGCAAGGTCGTGCTGGAACGAGGCCATGCCAAGCTCGACGGCGGTCTTCTGTTTGCTGGCGACATAGACGTGGCTGGCCGGATCGTCGCCGACAAGCACGGTCGCCAAGCCCGGTGTGACGCCGTGGCGGGCCTTGAGATCGGCCACGGCCTTGGCGATGCCGTCCTTCAGGCGGGCGGAGGCCTCTTTGCCGTCGATAATGAGGGGCGTGCTCATGGTGTCATCCAGGTTTGGGCGGTGGCGGTGAGGGCCGCGGGATCGCCGGCGATGCGAAACACCTTGCGGCGGTCCGTCTCGCCCGCGGTGAGGATAATGTGGCTTTTGGCGATGCCGAAGGACTTCGCCAAAAGCGCCATGACCGCGGCGTTGGCCTTGCCCTTATCGGCGGGCGCGGTGACGGCGATTTTCAGCGCCTGCCCGTCCGGCGTCGCCATCACGCCTTGGATGGCGTTGCGCGAAGCTTTGGGCGTGACACGCACCGTCAGCATAAGCCCGTCACCGTTCTTGCGGAAAAACGACAACACTCACAAGGACGCCGCGAGAGGGATCACTTCGGCGATGATGTACTGCGCCAGCATGATCGCGAAGATCACGACCAGGGGCGACAGGTCGACATTGCCCATGATCGGCAGGAACCGGCGCACCCGCTGGAACACTGGCTCGGTCATGGCGTAGAGGGCGTTGCCGACGGTGCGGATGAATTGATTGCGCGGATTGATGACGTTGAAGGCCACCAGGAGATTGAGGATGACCGCGGCGATGACCACCCAGTTGTAGAAGGACAGGATGGCGTGGAGCACGCGGAGAAGCGGGACGAGGATGACGCTCATGGGCCTCTTGGTGACGGGGGCTGAAATCGGGTCGCGAAGGGCGCGCCGCCAGCCGGTGGACGCCCCAGGGACACCGAACCTAATGAGGCCCGCCCGGGGGTGCAAGGGAGGGGGGCCCTTACCCCTTAATTTCTCCGATCAATCAAGTGCTTGCGGTTGCTTGACTTCTTGAGCCGTTCGCACCATTCTCCCGCCCGCTTCGGCCCTGGGGGCGACCCCTTCGCGCCGGAACATCCAAAGACGTTGATGCGGGGCTGTAGCTCAGTTGGGAGAGCGCGTCGTTCGCAATGACGAGGTCAGCGGTTCGATCCCGCTCAGCTCCACCATCAACCCTCCAAAAAAGCGCGCCCCGGTCAGTGGCGCGCTTTTTTGTTGCCGACGGGCCGGAGTTCCGCGGGATCGGCTTTGTTGTATCGCGCGCTTCGCGCGCGGCGTTGTATTGCGCGCTTCGCGCGCGGGCCCGCTCAGCTCCACCATCAACCCTCCAAAAAAGCGCGCCCCAGTGAGTGGCGCGCTTTTTTGTTACCGAGAGGCCGGAGCATCTCCCCGCCAGCGCGTCAGGACGTCCGGATTGCGCACGTAGATCGGCGGCGCGCCGTCGAGGACGCGGGTGACATTGACGACGCCGGCGTCGATCTGAACGCGGCGCGCTTCCTGGGTCAGGCCAATGCTGTGCGGCGTCAGCACGGCGTTCTTGAGGACGCGGATCGGGCTGTCCGCGGGAAGCGGTTCGGTCCCATAGACATCCAGACCGACGGCGCCGAAGTGATCGCGGTTCGCGAGTTCGACCAGGGCCGCCTCGTCGATGACGCCGCCGCGGGACATGCCGACGAGAATGGACCCGCGCTTCATCAAGGCGAGGCGTCGGCCGTCGAGCATGCCGCGCGTTTCCGCCGTGAGCGGCGCCAGGACACACACCACGTCGCTGGCGCGGAGCATGTCCTCAAGCGGAAGAAAGCGCACAGGGTGAGACGTCTCCGTCGGCGGGTGGCGGGTGGTGGCGAGAAAATCGACGCCCCAGCCGCCGAGGCGCTGGACGATGCCGCGCGCGATGGCCCCGTAGCCCAGGAGGCCGACGGTTTTGCCCTTCAGCATGCGGGCCGAGAGCAGCGGTAACGCCCAGTCCAGTCTCCTGAACCGCTCCCGTGTGCCGTCGAAGTCGTACATGCAAGCCAGGATCATGAGTACGGTGCCCTCGGCCAGGCTATCGGTGTTCTCCGGGACATGACCGTTGCCGACGACGATGCCGAGTTCGGTGGCCGCGCGCTCGTCGAAGCCCTCGGTGCCGGTCCAGGGCGAGATGACGGCGCGCAGCTTAGGCGCGGCGGTCATATCTTCGCGCGAGACCGGGCAGTAGCTCGCGGCGTAGAGCACAACCGCGCGCGCGAGTGGGTGCGGCGCCGCCCGGAACGCCTCAACCGAACGGTAGCGTACAGGGGTATAGCCCTTGGCCTTCACCGCCTCGGCGACCGGATCGAAGAAATAATCCTGAGCGCCGACAAGAACGACTTCGTGGGACATGAGACCCTGGAGATGTGAGAAGGACGTAGCGACGGAGAACTTTTCAGCGTTTCGGCGGCATCCCCATAGTCATCGTGATGTGGAGTTGACGTCAAGAATTGAGCGGTAAATTCCCATAGGCCCGTGAGACCGTTCACAGCCGGTTACACGGGCGCGAGGTCTGTTTAGAAAACCTCGCGGATCAGCGTCTTCCCCATCCGCGCCTTCACCTTCACCCTTTCGTCCGACGCGGTGGTCGTGACATTCTTCACCAGATCGAAATTGACGGCGGCAAAAGGTGGCGAATGACCGATAAGCTCGACCTCAATGTTCTTCTGCCCACGGGCATGACACGCCGCCAGACCCTGAAGGCGCTCGCGGCCACCTTGGGCCTATCGGCGCTTCCCGGCGGCGCGCGGGCCCAGGCCGACCGCACGCTCAATTACTTCACCTGGTCGAGCTGGGGTGAGAAGCCGTTCGTCGACCTGACCAAGACGACGGTCAATATCGATATTCGCCCGACCTTCTTTTCCAGTTCAGATGAAATGGTGGCCAAGCTGCGCGGCGGCGGCACCAAACTCTACGACATGGTCGTGCCGGCACAGCACTTTGTCGCGCTCTCCGTGCGCGCCGGCCTGCTCGAGCCGCTCGATCCGGCCAAGATGACTTACCGTAAGGATTTGTTTCCCGAGTTCCAGAACGATCCGAATTGGACCGTCGACGGCAAGCTTTACGGCGTACCGTTTGTCTGGGGCGCCAACGCGATGGCCTTCAACCGCAAGGTCACCGGCGACCTGGATTCCATGAGCGCCTTGTTCGATCCCAAATGGAAAGGCCGCATCGCCTTGCGCGACGATGCCGAGGACACCTTGTGCATGGGCGCGCTCATGCTCGGCATCAAGGACCCGACCAACATGGACGAGAAAGCGCTTCAGGAAGTAAAGAAGCTTCTCATCTCGCAGAAACCGCTCTTGCGCGCCTACTGGAAGAACGTGGCCGACCTCCAGACCATGCTTGGCTCGGGCGAAGTGGTCGTCGCCTGGTCCTTCCTCAACGTGATCGACCCCTTGAAGAAAGCCGGCATCGACGCCGGCTGGGTCTGGCCGAAGGAAGGCGCGCTCGGTTGGAGCGAGTCGGTCTCGGCAGTGAAGGGGACAAAGAAGCTCGCCCTTGTCGAGGAATTCGCCAACTTCACGCTGAGCCCCGCGCACGGCGAGATGATGGCCCGCTACAACAGCTATGCCCCGGCGTCGAAAGCCGCGGTGGATCGCCTCGAGCCGAAACTCGTCGCCGATCTTGGCATCGATCCGAAGGCCTTCGGCCGTCTCACCTTCAAAGGCAACCTCACGAACCGGTCCCGCTGGAACGACATTTGGAATGAAGTGAAGGCGGCTTAGATCCGTCGGCTCAAACAGGGATTCAAGATGACTTTTACGATTATCGGTCGCTGCAAGCGCACCGGACAGCGCGGCGTGGCCATGGCCACGAGTTCACCCGCCGTCGGCAACACAAAATTCCCATATAAGAAGTGATCGCATGAATCGCATCGGAGTCGACGTCGGCGGAACCTTCACCGACCTGGTCGTGGAACAAGACGGCGGCGCGCTCGCCGTCTTTAAGGTGCCCTCCGTACCCGCGGACCCCAGTCGCGGCGTGCTCGACGCGGTCGCCGCCGCCGCCAAGGGCCTTGGCGTCTCCGTCGCGCAATTGCTCGGCGATTGCGGCTGGTTCGTGCATGGATCGACCATCGCCACCAACACCGTCCTTGAGCGCAAGGGCGCCAAAGTCGGCATGCTGACCACCCACGGCTTCCGCGACAGTCTCGAGATCCGCCGCGGCATCCGGCCCAATCCCTGGGATCACCGCACGCCCTTCGCCGAACCGTTGGTGCCGCGCTACCTGCGCAAAGGCATTCACGGCCGCATCGATGTCCATGGCAAGGAGCTTGCTCCGCTTTCCGAAGCCGACATCAAGGACGCCCTCGCTGCATTCAAAGGCGAAGGCGTCGAGACCGTCGCGGTGTGTTTCCTCAACGCTTACGTCAACGGCGCGCACGAGGAGCAAGCCGCCGAGGTGATCCGCGCCACGGCGCCGGAGATGGCCGTCTCGCTCTCGTCGCGTCTGGCGCCGATCCTCGGCGAGTATGAGCGCGGCTCCACCACCGTCATCGACGCCTTCATCCGCAAACGCGTGGTGACGTACCTCGAAGCGCTGAGGGCGCGCCTGAAGGAACTGGGCTTCAAGGGCGAGGTTACGCTCGTGCAAAGCAACGGCGGCGCCATCAGCCTCAGCCGCGTCAGCAAGGCGCCCGTCGCTTTGTGTCTCTCCGGTCCCGCCGCCGGGATCGGCGCGATGCGCTATTTCGGCCGGCTCTGCGGCAGCGACAACCTCATCTGCATGGAGATCGGCGGCACGAGCTGCGATGTCAGCATGCTGCAATCGGGCCGCGCCCAGATCGTCGACGGCTTCGATATCGCCGGATACTACGTCGCGATGCCCGCCATCGATATTCATACGGTCGGCGCGGGCGGCGGCACCATCGCGCGCGTGGATGCCGCTGGGCTTCTTCATTGCGGCCCGCAAGGCGCGGGCGCCATGCCCGGTCCGGCCTGCTACGGCCGCGGCGGCACCGACGCCACCACCACCGACGCCCTTGTGGTGCTTGGTCGCATGCGGGAAGGCGCCATCGGCGACGGCTCTGTCGTTATCGATGGCGCGAAGGCGAAAAAGGCCTGCGGCGAGAACGTCGCGAAACCGCTGAAGCTCAGCGACGAGGGCGCCGCCGCCGGTATGATCCAACTCCTCGAACAGAACCTTCTGCATGCGGTCGAGGAGATCAGCGTGAAGCGCGGTCTCGATCCCGCCCGCTATGTCCTCATCGCGGCGGGCGGCGCGGGGCCCATGCACGGCGCGACAGTCGGGCGCGCCCTCGGCTGTAAGAAAGTCTATGTGCCGCGCCATGCAGGGGCCTTCTGCGCCCTTGGCATGCTCGACAGCGATATCCGCCACGATGTCTATCGCGTTTACGATGTATCGCTCGCGGAAGATGAACTGGCTCAGCTCCCGAAAATCTTCGCCGCGCTTTCCGAGTCCGCCCTCGGCGAACTCGCCGGCGAAGGCGGAGGGACAAGGCCGCATCTGCGGCGTGTGATCGACCTTGTCTACAAGGGGCAGATGCGGGCCGTGCAGGTGGACTACGATCCCGCCTCCGATACGCTCGCCACCCTCAAGGGCCGGTTCGAGGCCGACCACCGCCGCCTCTACGGCCACATCAAGCCCATTACGCCCATTCGCATCACGGCCTTACGGGTCGTGGCGACCATCGCCGCCTCGCCGCTCGCGGCGCCGGCCCATGTCAAAGCCGCAGGCTTGCCCAGTCCCTCGGGCAAACGCCGCGTCTTCCTCGATCGACGCCGGGAGTGGCAAGATATTCCGGTGTACCGGGGTGACGGTCTTGCCGCCGGACACACGCTGCAAGGTCCGCTCATCATCGAGGAGCGGACTATGACCTTGTATGCCGGGCCCGACGATCATGTGACCGTGGACGCCGCCGGCAACTTCCTGATTGAACTGAAGTAGTCGGAGCTCAGGTCGTCGATGATGAAATCCGATCCGATCTTGATGGCGCTGACCCAGAACCGGCTGGATCACATCTGCCGGCACATGGGCTGGGTGATGTCGCAGACAGCCCTTTCGCCCATCTTCAGTCAGGCGCACGACTTCAGTTGCTACATCACCAGCCGCGACGGCCAGATCATCAGCCAAGCCGACGGCCTGCCCGCCCACGCCGCCGGCGGCGGCTTCGCGATCCGCGCCCTGCTCAAAGCCTTCGGAGACGACATCCACGACGGCGACGCCTTCCTCATGAACGATCCCTACGTCGCGGGCGGAAATCATCTCCCCGACTGGGTGATGGCAAGCCCGGTGTTTGTCGCGGGCAAACTCGTCGCCTTCGCCTGCGATCGCGCGCACCAATCCGACATCGGCGGCGGCTCGGCGGGAACCTACAACGCCGAGGCGACGGATATTTTTCAGGAGGGCCTTCGCCTTCCCCCTGTGCGCGTGGTCGACAAAGGCGAATACCGCAAGGACCTCTGGCAACTCATCCTTCTCAACACCCGCACGCCGGAACTCCTTGATGGGGATCTCCAGGCCATGATCGGCGCGACGCGCGTCGGCGGCGAGCGCATCGTCGCGCTGGCCCAGGAGCTTGGGCCCGAAACGACCGCGGCGATTTTCGACGCGGTGCTCGATCACGCGGACGCCAGATTCCGGCAAGTGGTCGCGGGTCTGCCCGACGGTGTGTACACGGGCGACGAACACACCGACACCGATTGCTTCAGCACCGGAAGGTTCAACATCCACGTTACCCTCACCATCGCCGGCGACAAGCTCACCGTTGATTTCACCGGCACCGACAAGCAGATGAAGGGCTTCAAGAACAGCCCGGTCGCCAACACCCACTCACTGACTTACGTGGGCCTCGCCTCGTTCCTGGGCGGCGACTTCCCGATCAATGAGGGCACCTTCCGGTCCGCGACGCTCATCCTGCCCAAGGGATCGCTCGTCAACCCCGAGGCGCCCGCGCCGCAAACCATGAGCACCGTGTACATGGGCCAAGAGATCGTTCACGCGGTGTGGAAAGCTTTGGCGAAAGCCGATACCGGCCGCGCCTGCGCCGGGTGGGCAAAGAACGCCCACGGCTCCTCCACCGGCAAGAACGCCGCGGGCGAAGCTTTCGTCCTTTATCATTGGAACGGCCTTTCGGCCGCCGGCGCGGTGGCCGAGCGGGACGGCTTCCATCAAATCGGTCTTCTCGGCGCGCTCGGCGGGCTCACCATCCCGAACGTCGAAGCCTACGAACGCCTTTATCCGATCCGCATTCACCGCCAGGAAATCCGCACCGACAGCGCGGGCGCCGGCGAGCGCCGCGGCGGCGGCGGCGTCCACTACGAGGCCGAAGTGGACGGCGATGTGGTGCACAACTTCCGTAACGAGAGCGTCACCTATGCAGCCTTCGGCGTGAACGGCGGCGGTGAGGGCAGCGTGTCCGAAGTTTTCATCGAAAGCGACGGCAAGCTCGTGAACGACTTGCCGCGATACGGCATACGTCCCCTCAAGAATCCGAAGTTTGTGTTGCACTCATCGGGTGGCGGCGGGTGGGGCGATCCCCGCCGACGCGATCCGGCTTTGGTCGCGCGCGACGTGAAGGACGAGATCGTCAGCGTCGGCGCGGCGCGCGCGCTTTACGGCGTCGCCGTCAACGCGGCGGGAGAGGTGGACGCGGCGGCCACCGCGAGTCTGCGCGCCGCGGCGGCTGAATAAATTCCAACGACCATTGGGCTTTTCCGCCGCACCACAATAGCCGCGCTGCCAATGCGGATACTCCTCGCGTCTCAAAAATGGGGTTCACTCCACCTCAAATTGGGGCAGGGACTTCCACGCGACACCGCGACACTTCCCGTTTTCGAGGGGCGTCAAAGGCTTAGCCGTAAAAGTGTCGCGTAAAAGCTTACGCGACGTCGCGCGACATATCGTTAACGCGCCGCGCCGCACGCGCGCGCCTGCGCGGCCTTTCTCCTGATTCACGATGACAATCCTGCTTCGCTCCGCTTTCGCGGAGCTTCGCAGGACCACGGGCGGTACGTGGCGCGGATATGCTGCCCGCGGGCGGGATTTTTCGTCATCCGATTTTTGCGGCCGACGCAAATTTCGTGGCCCGGAAAATCGAAGATGTGCATGGCGCGAGTCGCGCGGGGTAAAAATTCGGGATGGAGCGCGGACACTCGAAACCATAAAGTTCGAATCCCCTACGGCACGCCATTTTTGATGAAATACCGAACACCTGGAGGCTAGAGATCAGGCTCTAGCCTGTCGCGGCGAGTGAGCGACGCCGGGCACTTCCTATTGCCGAGCATTCTTAGAAGTTCGAATCGGCGAATGGCGTGCCGTAAGTGATGAAAGTGGGCACCAGTGGCGTATTACGCTCCGGCGTCCTTCGAACAACACTAAAATCCCGTGTCGTGAGCTTACGGGGGTGTTTTCACGACCCGAAGACCCATCCCGCTGACAATATTTTCTGGCCCATCTTTGTAGCGATAGGCTGAGCGCGCCACCTCTGGAACGTCATACCAGGAACCACCACGACTAACCCGCTCGCACGCAGCGTACTCGGAAGCCGCGCTGCCATCGACAGGAACGTCAACGTAACTATCATGGAAACAATCCTGTACCCACTCCCACACATTCCCATACATGTCGTGCAAACCAAATTTGTTGGCCAGCTTCTCGCCCACAGGATGAGTCGCCCAACCGGAGTTTCCATCGAACCAACCGTGGTCACTCAGCCGCGCGGCGTCATCTCCAAATTCATAGGCTGTTGTGCTACCCGCCCGCGCGGCATATTCCCATTCAGCTTCTGTTGGTAAACGATAAGATTTTCCGGTTTTTTCGCTTAGTTTTTCAACAAAGTCGCTCGCAGCATTCCACGAGACGTTCTCGACCGGCAGGATAGCTTCTTTGTTCGCGCTCGGGTTGCTGCCCATTACAGCCTCCCATTGCGCCTGGGTTACTTCAAACTTGCCAATTGCAAAGGGCTTAAGCGTCACCTGACGTTGCGGCCCCTCATTAGTATGTTCTTGGCTTTGTGTGTTTTCCGCTGTGCCCATGAGAAACGCCCCTCCCGGGAGGACAATCATTTCGGGACATTCCGCACAATCCTTGAAGGTTGAGCCGGGCTCCTGCGCTTCAACGAAAGTCGGGCTCACGCATAGGCATAAAAGGAAAGATAGAACGGCCCCATTTCCAAACGTGCCAGCGCTCTTCATGTGTCCCTCCTGCGTTGCAATATGAGACTCAGCAAACGCTCAATTGGGACTCGCTATATAGTCAGAGGTCATTGATATGAATCAATCTGCATGGAAATAAATTGTGCCAATTTCGGCGCAGCGACGTGAGTTATTTCGTGCGGGAGATTGTTGCTGAACCCGCGCCATTGACCGGCCCCCATTGAGTGGTCCGAGTGGAATGTTAATTCAGCATCGGGTGT
>CAZNUW010000009.1:0-200784 GCA_964576515.1 uncultured Rhodobacterales bacterium | reverse complement strand
CTCTTCTACCGCGACAACACCATGATGTTGCTCGGCGACGCGAAGAAGATGACGGAAGAGATCGTCGGGTCGCTGTAAGGGGACAGCAGCGACCCGACCTTCCGATTTCTAGTTACGCGCCTTGTCGACGAGGCGGCTGTTCTTCAGCCAACGCATCATGCCGCGCAGGTTTTTGCCGACTTCCTCGATCTGATGGTTGGCGGCGTTGCGGCGCATGGCCTTGAAGCTCGGCTGGCCCGCCTTGCATTCCGTCATCCAGTTGGACACGAACTTGCCCTGCTGGATTTCCGCCAGGATGCGCTTCATCTCCTTGCGGGTTTCGTCCGTGACGATGCGCGGGCCGGCGGAGTAGTCGCCGTATTCCGCGGTATTCGAGATCGAATAGCGCATGTCGGCGAGCCCGCCTTCATACATCAGGTCGACGATCAGCTTCATTTCGTGCAGGCATTCGAAGTAGGCCATCTCCGGCGCGTAGCCCGCTTCGGTGAGGGTCTCGAAACCGGCGGTGATGAGGGCGGAAAGGCCGCCGCACAGCACAGCCTGTTCGCCGAACAGGTCGGTTTCGCACTCTTCGCGGAACGTGGTTTCCAGGATGCCCGCGCGTCCGCCGCCGATGGCCGAGGCGTAGGACATGGCGAGGTCGCGCGCCTGGCCGGTCGCGTTCTGGGCCACCGCGATCAAGGTCGGCACCCCGGCGCCCTTGGCGTACTCCGAGCGCACCGTATGGCCGGGGCCTTTCGGTGCGACCATGAAGACATCGAGGTCGGCGCGCGGCTCGATCAGATTGAAGTGCACGTTGAGGCCGTGCGCGAAGGAGATCGCGGCGTCCTTGCGCAGGTTGTCGCGCACGGAGGAAGTGTAGATTTCGGCCTGAAGCTCGTCCGGGGTCAGGAACATCACGATGTCGGCCCACTTCGCGGCTTCCGCCGGCGTCATGATCGTGAATTTCTCCTGTTCGGCCTTCGCGCGCGTGGCCGAGCCCTCCTTCAGCGCGACGACGACGTCCTTCACGCCCGACTCACGCAGATTGAGGGCATGGGCGTGGCCCTGGCTGCCGTAACCGACAATGGCGATCTTCTTGCTCTTGATCAGGTTCATGTCGGCGTCGCGATCGTAATAGACTTGCATAGCGGTCCTCTGTTTCTCGGAAAATGGGTGTGGATGGTGGTGGGATTAAGCGTGTGGGCGGAGCCCGCCGGTCCCCCGCGCGATGGCGGCGATTCCGGTACGTGAAACTTCAACAAGGCCCAAGGGGCGCATCAGGTCGATGAAGGCGTCGATCTTCTGGCTCGCGCCGACGATCTCGAACACGAAGCTTTGCACGGTCGAGTCCACGACGTTGGAGCGGAAGATATCGCCGATGCGCAAGGCCTCGTTGCGTTTGTCGCCGGTGCCGATCACTTTCACCAGCGCAAGTTCGCGCGCGACCGAGGGACCTTCCTCGGTCAGGTCGCGCACTTCGTGCACGGGGATCAGGCGGCCGAGCTGGGCCTTGATCTGCTCGATGATGCGTTTCGTGCCCGATGTCAGGATGTTGATGCGCGACAGTCCACGCTCGGCGTCGATCTCGGCCACGGTCAGGCTTTCGATATTGTAGCCACGGCAGGCCACCAGACCGATGACGCGCGCCAGCACGCCCGCCTCGTTATCCACGATCAAGGAGATCACGTGACGATAGACGTCAACGCCCTTGAGGCGCGCCGTATCGGCCGCCATCGCGGCGGCGGCCGGAATCTCGGCCGCCATCTGGAGGTCCTCGGCCGGTGCCTTGGCCCTGCGGCTGTTGCTGGTGCGATTCTTGCGCATGACTACACCAACGCCCGGCCTTCGGCCGATACGCGCGAGAACCCGTCGTCGGCGGCGCTCAGCATCATTTCGTTGTGCGGCCGGCCCGACGGGATCATCGGGAAGCAGTTTTCGGCCGGATCGACATGCACGTCGCACAGCACCGGGCCGTCGGTCGCCATCATGCGGCGGATGGTGTCGTCGAGTTTCGCGGGGTCGCTGACCCGCAAGCCTGTGCACCCGAACGCTTCGGCGAGTTTCACGAAATCGGGCAGGGCCTCGCTGTAGCTTTGCGAATAGCGGCTGCCGTGCATCAGCTCCTGCCACTGACGCACCATGCCCATGTACTGGTTGTTGAGGATGAATATCTTCACAGGGGTGCGGTGCTGAACCGCGGTCGATAACTCCTGAATGTTCATCAGGATCGACGCTTCGCCCGCGATGTCGATCACCTTGGCTTCGGGATGGGCGATCTGCACACCGATGGCGGCGGGAAGTCCGTACCCCATGGTGCCCAGGCCTCCAGAGGTCAGCCAGCGGTTCGGTTCGTTGAAGCCGTAGAACTGCGCCGCCCACATCTGGTGCTGGCCCACCTCGGTCGTGATGTAGGTGTCCGGTCCCTTGGTCAGCTCGTAAAGGCGTTTCACGGCGTGCTGCGGCTTGATCAGCGGCCCGCGCTGCTCATAGCGCAGACAATCGCGTTCGCGCCACGCATCGATCTGCGCCCACCACGCCTTCAAGGCGCCGGTCTCGCGCCGGCCGGGAAGACGGCGCCATTCCTCGATCATCATTTCCAACGTTTCGGCGCAGTCGCCCACCACCGGCACGTCCACGATCACGTTCTTGTTGATCGACGACGGGTCGATATCGACATGGATCTTCTGCGAGTTCGGCGCAAAGGCGTCGACGCGACCCGTCACGCGGTCGTCGAAGCGCGCGCCGATGTTGATCATCACGTCGCAGCCGTGCATCGCGAGGTTCGCTTCATAGAGGCCGTGCATGCCCACCATGCCCAGCCACTGCGGGCCGGACGCGGGATACGCGCCGAGCCCCATCAGGGTGGAGGTGATCGGAAACCCCGTGAGCTGTACCAGCTCGCGCAAGAGCGCCGTGGCCTTGGGCCCGGAATTGATCACGCCACCGCCCGTGTAGAAGACCGGCTGACGCGCTTCCGCCATGAGGTCGACGGCCATTTTGACGGCGGCCCGGTCGGGCGTGGTGCGCGGGCGGTAGGTCTTATGCTGCTCGCGCGGATTGTCGCGCGGCGCGGACACATAAGAGGCTTCCGCGAGGGAAATGTCCTTGGGGATGTCGACAACCACCGGGCCGGGGCGGCCCGAGCGCGCCACATAGAACGCCTCGTGCACGATGCGCGGCAGGTCCTTCACATCCTTCACGAGATAATTGTGTTTGGTGCACGAACGAGTGATGCCGGTCGTGTCGGCCTCCTGGAAGGCGTCGCTGCCGATGAGGCTGGTGGGCACCTGGCCGGTGAAACACACGATGGGGATGGAATCCATCATCGCGTCGGTAAGGCCGGTCACCGCGTTGGTCGCGCCCGGTCCCGACGTCACCAGCACGCAGCCCACGCGGCCTGTCGAACGCGCATAGCCTTCGGCGGCGTGCACGGCGGCCTGTTCATGACGCACCAGGACGTGACGGATGCGGTTCTGCTTGAACAGTTCGTCGTACAGCGGCAGCACGGCGCCGCCCGGATACCCGAACAGGACGTCGACGCCTTGTTCCTCGAGCGCCTGCAGAACGATGCGCGCGCCGGACATGCGAGCGTTAGTCATGGGCGGACTCCCGGAGACAGGTGGCGGCGGGGTGGAACGGTCTTGAAGAAGCGAGGTCGTGCATCATGGGGCGGCTCATCAGTAAGGGGGCGGAACCTATTCAGCGAAGCAGGCGGGGTCAAAGGGTTTTGACAATTTAAGGAACAAATTTCACGAAAATTTGTAACTAAAGAACAATAATTACTCATATAAGTAATAATATTTCTCATTGAGAGGCCCCAAGCAGGTCGATCACCCGGTCTGTGACGTCGCCGGTTCGGGCTTGGCCGCCGATGTCCGGCGTTCTCACACCGGCTTCCAGGGTGCGGCCGACCGCGGTTTCGAGGCGGGCCGCCAAGTCCGGCCGGTCGAGGCTGTAGCGCAAGGCCAGCGCCAAGCTCAGGATCATGCCGCACGGATTGGCGACGCCTTGCCCCGCGATGTCGGGCGCCGATCCGTGGATCGGCTCGTAGAGGCCGGGTGCGCCGTCGTTGCCGAGGGACGCCGAGGGTAAGAGGCCGAGCGAGCCGGTCAGCATCGAAGCTTCGTCGGACAACAGATCGCCAAACAGGTTGTCGGTCAGGATCACGTCGAACTGGCGCGGACGCCGCACAAGCTGCATGGCGCAGTTGTCGGCGAGCATGTGGCTCAGCGCGATGTCGGGATACTCCGCATCGCGCAGCTTCTGCACTTCCTCGCGCCACAGCAGGCCGGCTTCCATGACGTTCGCCTTGTCGACGGAACACACCATCCCTTTGCGTTCCCGCGCGCGGGCGAAAGCGACCCGCGCGACACGGCGGATCTCATCGGACGTATAGGCGTGCGTATTCACGCCACGGCGCTGTCCATCGGCCAATTGCGAAACGCCGCGCGGTTCTCCGAAGTACACGCCCCCGGTCAGTTCCCGGACAATCAGGAGATCGAGCCCCGCAATGATCTCGGGCTTCAAGGCGGAGGCGTCGGCGAGACAAGGGAACAACGTCGCCGGGCGCAGGTTGGCGAACACCTTCATCGCCGCGCGCAAGCCCAGCAATCCCGCTTCCGGCCGTTGATGGTAGGCGAGGTTTTTCCACTTCTCGCCGCCCACCGCGCCCAGCAGCACCGCGCCCGCTGTTTGCGCCGTGGCGATGGTGGACGCTGCAAGCGGCGTTCCCGTGACGTCGAAGGCCGCGCCGCCGATCAAATCGACTTTGACCGCGACGTCGAGCGCGGCGTTCGCCGTCAGCCATCGCAAGACTTTCTCGGCGGCGCTCGCGACCTCGGGGCCGATCCCGTCGCCGGGCAGGAGAAGAACGGTCTTCGTCATGGTCTTAGTCATGGGCAAGGCTTCCATTGATGTGCCAGGGCTCGCGCCAGATGCGCGCGGCCTCGAATTTGGTGATGGCGTCGGTGTGCCGCAGCGTGAGGCCGATATCGTCGAGACCGTTCAGCAACAGGTGTTTCCGGGAGGGTTCGATCTCGAACGTCTGGGTCGCACCGTCGGACGTGTCGATACATTGCCGGGCGAGATCGACCGTCATTTGCGCGTGGTCGGGGTTCGACGCCAGGGCCGTCAGGCGCTCGACGGCGTCGGCGGGAAGGCTGACGCAAAGGATGCCGTTCTTCACGCAGTTGCTCGCGAAGATGTCGGCAAAGCTCGGCGCGATCACGCACCGGATTCCGAAGTCCAGCAATCCCCACGGCGCATGTTCGCGGCTGGACCCGCATCCGAAGTTGACTCCCGCGATCAAGATGCTGGCCCGCGTATAAGGCGCGCGGTTCAACACGAAGTCGGGATTGGCCCGCATATCGTGAAAGACGAACTGACCCAATCCTGTCCGCTTGATGGTTTTCAGGAACTGTTTCGGCATGATCGCGTCGGTATCGACGTTCGCCAGCGGCAGCGGCGCGGCGATGCCGGCGAGGGCGGTGAACGGCGTCATGGCGTTGCTCCTTGATTGCTTAATTGGGGCGTACCCAATCGCCGGGCATCGGTGAGATGACCGGTCACGGCGGCGGCGGCGGCCATCGCGGGCGAGACAAGATGTGTGCGTCCGCCGCGCCCCTGGCGTCCCTCGAAATTGCGGTTGGAAGTCGACGCGCACCGCTCGCCGGGCTGCAAAACGTCCGGGTTCATGGCGAGGCACATGGAACACCCCGGCTTGCGCCATTCCGCGCCCGCGGCGCGGAAAATCTCATCCAGGCCTTCGCTCTCTGCCTGTCGACGGACAAGGTCCGAGCCCGGTACGACCAGCATGGACACACCTGGCGCGAGCCGCCGCCCTCTCATGACATGCGCGGCCGCGCGCAAATCCTCGAGACGGCCGTTGGTGCATGAGCCCAGGAACACTTTGTCGATGCGGATGCCGTCGAGATTCTGTCCGGGCGCGAGGCCCATGTAGGTCAACGCCCGCTCCACTTGGGCGCGCTTCCCGGCGTCTGGGAACGTTTGCAGGTCGGGAACCCGCGCGGTGATGGGCGCGACGTCCTCGGGGCTTGTCCCCCATGTGACATGCGGGGCCACGGTTGAGGCGTCGATCACCACGTCCTGATCGAAGACGGCGCCGTCGTCCGACGCCAACGTCAGCCACTGGGTCATGGCGTCGTGCCAACGCGATCCTTGCGGGGCCTGCGGGCGTCCTTTCAGATATGCGAACGTCGTTTCGTCGGGCGCGATCAGACCGGCGCGGGCGCCCGCCTCGATGGTCATGTTGCAAAGGGTCATGCGTCCCTCCATGGAAAGGGCGCGCACGGCGTCGCCCTGATATTCGATGACATGCCCGGTTCCTCCGGCGGTGCCGATCTTGCCGATCACCACCAAGGCCAAGTCTTTCGCTGTGACTCCGGGGCCGGGCGCGCCGGTGATGGTCACGCGCATGTTGCGCGCCTTCTTCAAGCGGAGCGTTTGTGTCGCCAGGACGTGCTCGACCTCCGACGTTCCAATGCCGAAAGCCAGCGCGCCGAACGCGCCGTGGGTGGACGTGTGGGAATCGCCGCACACGACCGTCTTGCCGGGAAGCGTCAGGCCCTGCTCGGGTCCAATGATGTGAACGATACCGTGGCGTTCGTCGGTCAGCGGGAAGTATCCGATCCGGCTTTCGCGCGCGTTGAAATCGAGCGCCGCCAGTTGCGCGCGCGCCTCGGGGTCCGCGATCTCGTTCGTGCGGTCGTCCGTGGTTGGCACATTGTGATCCGCGACGGCCCATGTCAGGTCCGGCCGGCGCACCTTCCGGTTCGCAAGGCGCAACCCCTCGAAAGCCTGCGGCGACGTGACCTCGTGTACGAGGTGCAGGTCGATATAGATGATGGCCTGGCCGTCGTCGTCTGTTGCGACGACGTGGCTGTCCCAGATCTTGTCGTAGAGCGTGCGGGCCATGTTACGCCACCCGTGCTTGTGCGGTCGCGCGATAGGCGCGGTTGACGGCGCTGGTCACGGCGCGCAACGAGGCGAGCACGATGTCTTCATGCATCCCGACCCCGTAGAAGCGTTTGCCGCCTCCGGTTTGGATCTGCACGTAGGCGGCCGCATCCGAGTCCGCGCCGCCGCGCCGGGCCTTCTGCTGGAAATCGACGATATCGAAGTCCAGGTCGACGACGCGTTTGAGCGCATGGCAATAGGCTTCGACCGGGCCGGCGCCGAGGCCGTCGATGGTGTGTGTTTGCCCCTGCACGGAGACCGCCGCGCTCAGCGCGACTTTGAAGTGCGTCTCGGGCCGGCAGTTGTACCGGTTGAACAGGAGGATGCCGGTATCGGCGAGATACTCCGTTTGGAACAAGTCCCAGATTTCGCTGGGCCGCAGTTCGGTTCCGCGTTCGGCGACCGTTTGGACCGCCTTGCTGAACTCGACCTGAAGGGCGGGCGGCAGCACAACGCCGTATTCATGTTCCAGCACGAAGGCCACGCCGCCCTTGCCGGACTGGCTGTTGATGCGAATGACCGGTTCGTATTTGCGACCCACATCCGCCGGGTCGATGGGCAGGTACGGGACTTCCCACAAACCCGAGTTGCTTTCGCTGAGCGCCGCGAGACCTTTTTTGATCGCATCCTGGTGCGAGCCTGAGAACGCCGCAAATACCAGATCGCCCGCGTAAGGGTGACGGCGATGTACGGGGATGCGCGTGCAATGCACGGCGACATCCACCAGGCGCTTGATGTCGGAGAAGTCGAGCCCCGGGTCAACGCCTTGCGTGAACATATTGAGGGCGAGGGTGACGAGGTCGACGTTGCCGGTGCGCTCGCCGTTCCCGAACAAGGTGCCTTCCACCCGGTCGGCGCCCGCCATCAACGCGAGTTCGGCGGCCGCGACCGCCGTGCCGCGGTCGTTGTGCGGATGGATCGACACGATGGCGGACTCACGGTTTGGGATATGGCTGGAGAACCACTCGATCTGGTCCGCGTAAACGTTGGGGGTCGCCATCTCCACGGTTGCGGGCAGGTTCAAGATGATCTTGCGCGCCCGCGTAGGTTGATAGACGTCCATCACCGCCTCGCAGATTTCCTTCGAGAAGTCGAGTTCGGTGCCCGTGAAGCTTTCGGGCGTGTATTCAAAGGTGATGTCGGTGTCGCAGTTCGCCGCCTCCTGCGTGATCAGTTTTGTGGCGTCCGCCGCCAGCGCGCGGATGCCCTTGCGGTCGGACTTGAACACCACGCGGCGCTGCAAGGTCGAGGTCGAGTTGTAGAGGTGCACGATGGCGCGTTTGCATCCGCGCAGGGCCTCGAAGGTCCGCCGGATGTGCTCGTCGCGCGCCGGGGTCAGCACTTGGATCGTCACGTCGTCGGGGATCATGTGGCGCTCGATCAGGTGACGGACGAAATCATGCTCCGTCTGCGAGGCCGACGGGAAGCCGATCTCGATCTCCTTGAAGCCGGCGGCCACCAGCGCTTCCCACAACACCGTCTTGCGGTCGGTCCCCATGGGATCGTCCAGCGCCTGGTTGCCGTCGCGCAGGTCCACGCTGCACCAGACGGGGGGCTTGGTGATGACGCGGCTGGGCCATTGGCGGGCGGCCAGCGCCACCGGTTCAAAAGCTTGGTATTTCGTCGTCGGATCGACGCGCATGAGTGCTCCTTGGCCGCCCGGCAGAGGTC
Source organism: uncultured Rhodobacterales bacterium (assembly GCA_964576515.1). Taxonomy (GTDB): domain Bacteria; phylum Pseudomonadota; class Alphaproteobacteria; order Rhodospirillales; family Rhodospirillaceae; genus SHVO01. Next base: position 192,156 of record CAZNUW010000009.1, on the reverse strand, counting down.
TGCCCGGCGCACCTGATAAACGCGGAAAATGTCAGTGGATCGGAGTCCGGCTGCGATGAGCCGCCAAGGTGCCGTTAAGCCTGGCGGCTGGACCTAAGTCGCAGAATAAGAATCGCCGAAATAAGGAGCTGCGAAATGGAAACGACGGCGCGCGCAACGACCGAAACGGTCTGCGCAAAAGAGATTTCAGCTACAACGGTGGTGTGGGATTTCATGACACGCGGACATCAACGACAGTCGAGAAGCAAAAACAGGAAGTACTCTTCCCAGCGCTGTTAGAGCGCTGGGCCTGTAATGCTAAGTCGAAGTCGGACGTCGAATGTGGTCATGCAGCGTCTGTATCGGGTGAGGACGGCTCGGTCAAGCGTAATTTATGCAGCCGCCGGTAAAGGTCGCGTTAAAGTTATGCGCGTTCATCGCTCTCCGCGGCCCGAGCCATGCGATCTGGAGCCATGCGGTCCGGCGTGGTGAACCACACCGGCACCGGCACGGCGGGCGCCAGCCAGGCGCGCCGGCACCGCGCCACGAAAGCCCGCGTGTCCTCGATGGTCGCATCCGCGATCCACGCCTTTGGGCGGGCGTAAACCAGCTTGAGGTGTGGGGCGCGGTCGGTCATCTCACTCCGTGCGATTGCTTTGGGGGTGCACCGCGCAATGTGCGGCAGACCTGTTCCGCGTGGTCCGGCGAACGAAAGAGACGGCGTTCGAGCGGCGCGAAAACCCGATCGGACGCATAGAAGCGAAAACGTTTGTTCTCTTCAACAACAAGGCCGGCGGCTGCGCCGCCAAGTTCGATCACATAGCGCTGAGATTGCGTCATTCTTTTGGTGCTCCGGTGAAGGCGATAGCGGGCACGCCACGGGGGAAGCCGTGAAACGCGGTGGAGACTCCGCGAACGGAGGAGGGGCCCACCCCGTGGCGAACGGGAAACTATGCCTTACATCGCATCGCCGCCGCGGCGGACGATCCGGAGTGATCCAAGCTCATGGCGCGATCCTTTTGCGCTGTCGAACGAGGCATATTTTCCATCAGCCGCTCGGGATGGGCGAGGGGGGCTCCGGCCTGGGGGTGAGAAAAGAGAAGGAGGGGAAAGATCGTTCTCCCGCGCGCTGACGCAAGAGAACGCTTGCCCCCTTCACGGTGAATCGGCCTACGTCTAAACCGCCAGGCGGACGTGGAATCCGAAGGTGGTGTCGCGCTGATCTTCCTGGAGGAGCAGCGTATTCACCTCGAATGCGCCGGTCAGGCGTCCATGACCGAGCGCGACGCCGCCGCCGAGCGTCACGCGGTCGCGTTCGGCGTAGAAGTCGGGATCGGTAATCAAGCGTCCATAATTCACTGTCGCGTAGGGGCGAAGGGGACCGCCGAGGAGCGTCAGAATCGCACCGGCCTTGCCCCAGAGGTTTTCACCGCCGGTTTGACCAAACGCGAGGCCGCTGCTGTCGGTGTAGGCGTCATCGTTCCAATCGTCATAGCTCACGCCCACGGTGCCGGTGAGGCCGAGGCGCGGGGCCAGCAGCCAGAAGGCGTTGCCGTTCAACGAGGCCGACCATTCTTTGTGATTGAAGGCGGCCGTGACGCGCGCGCCGTTCGACGTGCGTGAAAGGTGCGATTGGCTGTCCGCGTAGGATCCGCTTGCGGTCACCGAAAACATACTGTCGAGCACGCGGGTGACATAGGTGCCGATCAGCCATCCGTCGGATTGCAGATCTCCGCCCAGGCTGATCAGGTCGACATCGTTCTTGAGGTATCCGCCGTAAACGCCGACCATCCAATTGTCGACCGTATGATCGACGCCCGCCGTGAACACGTAGTTCTTCGCATCGCGCTCGAAACCGAAGCGCTCGTCGTCCAGGAAGCTTCCGCTTGCCGAACTCCACGCGCCGTAAGAGGGCGCGCCGAAGGCCGAGGAGGCGTCCGCCGTCCCGTTCGCCTGCATTTCCGCTTGGACGTCGACAATCGCGCTGACGCCGACGCGCCGCGCGGTCAGGTCGTCCAGAAGGCGGACGTTGGCGCCGGCTTGTCCTTGCGAGGACACCGAAAGGCGGGCGTCGACGATGTCGCGTTCGAGGGCGGAGACGGAAAGCCCTCCCGTCAAGGATCCACCGAGAATCTGATTGCAGGCCGATGGGCCGCCGATCTGTCCGCGAACCACATCGTACGTGCAGGAGAAGGCGCTGCTCACACCGCCCGATTGCAGAGTGCCGCTGACGGTTCCCGTCGCGCCGATGCCGAGCGTGTCTTGTGTGAAAGTGACGGTCGAACCGTCGGTCAAGGTCAGGGATTGCGCGTGCGCGGATGCGCTCACGGTCGAAAGGCCGATAAGTCCGGCCGCGAACGCGGTCTTTAAAGTCATGTCTGAAAGCCTCATGGAGAATGTGCCGCCCGCGCTCCGCTGTGGTTGCGCGGGTGCAGCGATTGAGTGTGCCTAGAACGTCGCAATCTCAGAAAAGTTGCGATAGGGCGTCCGCAAACGCCCACATAAATATGCGCGCTCCACGCCGCACTTTTGTCGACATCGGGTCGTTACATCTGTCTCCCCGGCGGACGAAGCGCTGGCATGTGCGCGCCGCGCCGGGGTGTGTCCGGCTCAACGATGTCGTTTTGCCAAATCAAGATGGAGGTCTCTCATGATGAAACGTCTTTTGCTGGCCAGCGCGATCGCTGGCCTTACGGTTGCGCCGGCCATGGCGCAAGTTCTCGGCGGCGCGGCGAGCGCCGGCGCCGGTGCGGTCGGCGGCGTGACGGGCGGCGCCCTCAGCGGCGGCGCCAATGCCGGTGCCTCGGGCGCGCTCCGCGGTGGTGTGACCGCGCCGCAGCCGAATTTGTCCGGCTCTGTGAATAGCGGCGCCGCGGCTGCTGGTCGGATCTCCGGTAACGCGACCACCGCCGGTCAGGCGGCTGGCGCGTCGGCGGTTGGTGGCGCCACCGCTGCGGGCCGCGCTGCGACCACGGGTGCCGCGAACACCAGCGGCTCGGTGTCCGGTGCCGCGAATACGGCGGGTAGCTTGAACGCATCCCCGAACAGCGTCAGCGGCTCGGCCACGGGCAGCGGCAATGTGAACGCGACCACGAACGCCGTCGGCAACACCGCGAACACCGGTGCGGCCGTGGGTGGCGCGGCTGCGGGCGGTGCCCGTGGCGCGGCGAACGCTGGCGCGGGCGCGGCGGCGTCGACCGGCGCCGAAGCGCAAGGTCAGTTGAGCGGCGCGGCCGGTACGGCACGCGGTGCGCTCAATAGCGGCGCAAGCGCGACGGGTGGTGCGGCTGTCGATGGTTCGGCGGGCGTGAACGCCGGTCCGGCCTCGGCCAATACCTCGACGTCCGGTAGCGCTGCCGGCAGCATCCGCCGCAACTAAGCGCGTCTGATCTTAATACGGAAAACGCCGCCACATCAGTGGCGGCGTTTTCTTTTGCGCGAGGTGCCGCGCTGAAATTGGTCGCCACGGTGCGAAATCTCAGAAGCGGGGGAGGACCGCTTGGGGAGAGGATTGTCGTCCGTGGCGCGACCGGTGTTTCGCATATTGATCGCGACAAAATCATCAAAGCGTTGTGACGCTTCGAAGAAAACGAAATATTGAAAACAAATTTCTACGCGGTTCACGTCTTCGAGAAATCTGGCCTCAAGGTTACAGCGAGGTCATGCGACGCGGTTCTAGTTTGCCGCGAGAACACGCTCCGCAATCGCGCGCTGCTTCTCCACCAGTGTCGCGCACGACTTGATCCGCTCCAGCGACGAGGCAAGACTCCGCGGCGCGCCGGTGATATCGGCGACATGCGGTGTGAAGAACGCCTCGTAGTCCTTGGCTTCCGCGGCGCTGCAGAAATATGCCCCGATTCCCACCAGCCCCGCGCGGTTGTTTGGCGGCGTCTTCTTCTTGAGGGCGTCGAAGTTATCCTTGAACCACGCCCATGCGGCGGCGCGGTTCGTCTGTTCGGACATCATGCCGTAGAGGATCATGGGGATCTCGTTGGTGCGCAGATCGTCGGACAGCGCCAAGGCGCGAACCTGCGCCGCGACTTCCGGGTCGGTCGATCTCGTCAGGGCCGCCAGCAGGCGCTGACGGATGATGCCGCTGCGCTCGCCTTTGAGGTGGGCGAAAATGTCCTTGGCGATCGCAGCGCCTCTTTCCTGCACCGCGACCTGAAGGGCTTCGTCCAGAATGTCGGGGTCGATGGCGTCCGGATGCACCGTGCCGTCGCCCGGCGCGCCAAGGTAGGCGACCGCGCGTTTCGTGAGCTCGGCGCGCACCTCGGGCGTGCGGGCGTAGAGCGCCATGGCGTCGATGACCGGCGAGCGCATCAAGGTCGTCTGGGTCGGGTTCGCTTTCGCGAAAGCGGACGTTGGATCGATTCCAACTTTCGCGTACAGCGGCGCATAGAGTTCGGCGACGATGGCGGCCATCTGAGGGCGCGTTTTTTCCGAAAGCAGGATTCTATCGATCCACCCGAGGCGGCCCATCGGGGCGTCGGCCATATCCCAGGTGATGCCGTCGGCGCCTCGCATTTTGAAGATTGTCCTCAGGCGGGCGAGGTACTTATCGAAGTCCATTCGTCCGGCGGCGAAATCGGCGTCCATGCTGTCGATCAGGGACAGCACTTCCTTCTCCGTTAAACGTTCGGCGTTGCCCGCAAGCGCGTCCCAACTGGTGTCATCCAACGTGAATCTGAAATAGCCCGCGCCGTCCGCGTTGGGCATCACCCACGTCGGGCAGGAGGGCGTGTCGAGGGCGAGCCGAGTTTCCGGTTCTTTCACGATGACGCACATCTGGTCGCGTAAAGGACCGTTGCCGTAGGCGACGCACATCGGGATGGTCCAGCGTTGCGCGTCGGCGCCCGCCGCGACCGCGCCTTCGTAGTAGCGGCTTTGCTTCACTTCCACATGCGCCGTCGCGCCGGGACGGCACGTGACCTGGGCGCTCAACAGCGGGACGCCCGGCTGATTAAGGAAGGACTCGAAGGCCGCGACGCCTTCGGTGTCCTTGTTCGCCTCCGCGACCGATTGCAGAAATTCCTTGGCCGTCGCCACGCCCCACGCGCGCCGTTCCAGATGAAGCGCGATGCCCTTGCGGAAGTTTTCGGCGTTATAGAACTGCTCGAACATCGCGAGCACGCCGCCGCCTTTCTGATACGTGATGCTGTCGAAGGCGTTCTGGATGTCGTCGTTGGACAGGATCGGTTGCGCGATGGCGCGCGCGGCGTGCCAACTGTCCGTGCCCATGGCGTCGAGCGCGCCGGTCAGCGTCAGACGCCCGAACTCGCCCTTGGGATCCCAGGCCGCCGCGGCCTTGTTGCCCATCCAGGTCGCGAAAGCCTCATTCAGCCAGATGTCGTTCCACCAGGCGGGCGTGACCAGGTTGCCGAACCATTGGTGCGCGAGTTCATGCGCATGCGCGAGCGCGTAGCTGCGTTTTTGCGCCAGCGACGAGTTTTCGTCGATCAGCAGCAATTGTTCCCGGTAGGTGATCGCGCCCGCGTTTTCCATCGCGCCGTAAGCGAAGTCGGTCACTGCGATGATGTCCAGTTTTTCGTACGGGTAAGCGGTGCCGAAGTAGGTCTCGAGTGCGCCGAGGATCGCCGGTGTATTGTCGAGCGCGTATTTGAGTTGTTTGCCCTTACCCTTGGTGGCGACGCCGCGCACCGGGATTTCGCGGTCGCGGAACCCGGTTTTCGCGACCGGTGGGCCGTCGACCACGTCGAACGGTCCGGCGATGAGCGCGATCAGGTAGGTGGGCAGCGGTTTGGTCGTGCCGAAGGTGACCCGCTTCAAACCGCCGTCGACGGACTGCTCCTTGGCCACCGGCGCATTGGAGATCGCGGTGTCGCCCGCCCGCACGGTCATGGCGATATCGAAAGGGGTCTTGAAACGCGGTTCGTCGAAGCTCGGGAAGGCCCGGCGCGCGAAGATCGTTTCCATCTGGCTGTAAAGATAGGCTTCGCCCGCGTCGTCGGCGCGATAGAGCCCTTCAAGCTGGCGGTTGTAGTCCGCGTCGTACGCGATTGTAATGCGCGCGGTCGGTCCGCGCACCTCCGTCGGCAGGGTGAGGCTCGCGACCCCGTCGCTGCCGGGAATTTCGGCCCACGCCGCCGGGATCGCCTTGCCATCGGCTCCCGCGACCGTGGCTTCGCGCACCTTCAAGTCCTGGCCATGCAGCCAGATCCGCTTGGTCGGTTGGTCGATGGTAATGTCGATGGTCACCTTGCCCGAGAACGCATCGCGGTCGGGCCGTGTGATGAGATCGATGGCGTAATGTGTCGGCGTTACGCCCGCGGGCAATTGACCCTTGGGATAATCTTGCGCGCCGGCCGGATATGGGGGTGTCAGCAGGATGAGCGACAGCAGGAGGAGGGCGAAGCGAAATACTGTTGTCACTTGATGCTCCCGATTTTTGTCGTTCCCACGAACACCTCGCCGGCGGCGTTGCTGACGAAGCGGAATTGCTGCGGACCGCATTCGGCTTCGGTCGCGCATTCCACGAGGTTGGGCGTGAAGATCGCGATCGCCTGTTTTCCTTCCAGGCTCAGCTTGTGCGACAGGTCCGCCTGGATGCGGGTGCGCTCCTTGGCCCACAGCTTGATTGCGACCGGCTGGATTTTGACGTCGCCGGTGCCGACCAGCACCATGCCTTGCGCCGTCCATTCGCCGTCGCGCGCCGCGCTCTCCATGTCGAACTCGAAATAGCGGATGATGGCGCCGACGGGGCTTAGGATGATGATGTCCGACGAGTGCCAGAGTTCATATGCGGACATCCCCGAGATGACCGACCAGCGGTAGTCACCCTCGTACTTCATTTCGCCGACCAGATTCGGATCAATGCCGCGCGGCGCGGCGGCCGCCGTCAGGACAAAAAACGCCGCGGCGCATGCAATACGCTGAATGGCGCGCATAAGGCCTCCCAAAAACGCGTCGATAACTTTATAGACTGCGGTTCCGCTTCGCCCAAGGCCCGGGCAGGGGCTATTATAGTGTTCACCTCGTTACAGATCCCCGTTTCATGGCGCATGTCGTCCTAAATTCGCGAGCTTTGCGCCTTCGGGTCTATCCCAGACCCAAGGAAAAGCCGCCGCGCGCCCGGCGCGAGAACAAGACCTTGGCGCTGTTCGATCCTCCGGACGACGACTCCATGGATCGGCCCGCCGAGAAACTCGCCGAGAAAGTGGCGGCGCTCTGCCTGCTCAATCGCGTGAACGCCGAGATTCTGACGCGCGCGCCGCGTTTGGGGCTGCGCGACTGGTGGCTGACGGCGGGATCCTTGACCGCCACCGTGTGGAATCTGCGTAGCGGCCGCGCGGCCGGCCAGGGCATCCGCGACTATGAACTTGTGTACTTTTCCGAGGATGAATCCGAGGAAGCGGAAAGCGACGTCCGCAACGCGGCGGCGCGCCTGTTCGCCGATCTCGACGGAACCGTCAGCGTGCGTAATCAGGCGCGGACACATTTATGGTACGGCGAGACCTTTGGTGTTGCCTATCCACCGCTGACGTCGGCCTCGGAAGGCCTCTTGCGCGAACCGGCCGCGGCTTCGACCGTCGGCATGAAATGCAGCGGGGCCGATTTTTTCGACATCTATGCGCCGCTTGGCCTGGGCGATGTCTGGGACATGGTCGCGCGCCCGAACCGCGTGCTCCAGCTCTCCAAGGTTTACGACGACATGGCCACCCGCTGGCAGGCGCGCTGGCCTCGTCTGGTCATCTACCCATGGGTTGATGAGCAGGAAAAAAATAAGCAAAAACAATAACCTAGGGTTTATATTAGCGCTTTCATTCAGGGTGAGGCGATGCTACACCCTGCGCCCTGCCCGAACGGCCTTACAAGGTCGGCCGCTCCGACAGCAGTCGTAACCGCAGCGGTTGTTTCTTATGAGCCAGGATCCGTCCCCTGGAGAGTCCACCTCCGCGCCGGAAGTGAACGGTCAGGGCCATCGTAAGGCTTCCCTTGGCGCGCTGATGATCGGCGCCATCGGGGTCATTTACGGCGACATCGGGACCAGTCCTCTCTACGCCATCAAACAGGCTTTCACCGGCGACCACGCGTTGCCCGGCGATCCCATGCACGTGCTCGGCATGCTGTCCCTGGTGTTCTGGGCGCTGATGATCGTGGTGTCGTTCAAATACACCATGCTCATGATGCGGGCCGATAATAAGGGGCAGGGCGGCAGCCTTGCGCTCCTCGCTCTGGTGCAGCAGGTGATGCAGGACGGCCGCTTGAAGAAGTTCTCGCCGGTCGTCGTGGTGTTCGGCGTCTCCGCGGGCGCGCTGTTTTACGGCGACAGCATGATTACACCGGCGATCTCCGTCTTGAGCGCCGTCGAAGGCATCGAAGTCGCGCTGCCCGAGTTGCACACCTTCGTTATCCCGATCACCCTTGTGATCCTGGTGCTGCTTTTCCTGCTGCAAAGCCGCGGCACCGGCGTCGTCGGCCGGCTTTTCGGTCCGGTCATGTGCGTGTGGTTCACGACCATCGCGTTCCTCGGTATCTGGAACATCATCGAAGCGCCCCGCATCCTGGTGGCGCTCAGTCCGTGGTACGCGTTCCAGTTCTTCCTGCTTCATCCCATGGGCGCCTTCCTCGCGCTCGCGGCCGTCATCCTTGCGGTCACCGGCGGCGAAACGCTTTACGCCGACATGGGACACTTTGGCTGCAAACCCGTCCGCCGGTCCTGGTTCTCGTTTGTCCTGCCGTGCTTGACGCTGAATTATTTCGGCCAGGGCGCGCTGCTCCTGAACGATCCCTCGAAAGTGGATAACCCGTTCTTCTCGATGGTGCCCGACTGGGCTCAGGTGCCGTTGGTTGTGCTTTCGACCTTCGCGGCCATTATCGCCTCGCAGGCCGTCATCACCGGCGCCTACTCCGTCACGCGCCAGGCCATGCAGTTGGGCTTCCTGCCGCGCATGGCCACGAAACACACCTCGGCCGCCGAGGAAGGGCAGATTTACATTCCGTTCGTGAACTGGATGCTGCTCCTTTTTGTCGTCATTCTCGTGCTCGGGTTCCAGTCGTCGACGCGGCTCGCTTCGGCGTACGGCGTCGCGCTGTCGGCGACCATGCTGATCGACACCCTGATGCTCGCCGTCGTGATGTTCGTCCTGTGGCGTTGGAACGTCTGGCTCGCGAGCGCCATTGCCGGCGTTCTGCTCGTCGTCGACATCGCGTTTGTGGCGGCCAATGCGACCAAGATCCCCAGCGGCGGCTGGTTCCCGCTCGCTTTCGGCATTGCGGTTTTCGTGTTGCTCACGACGTGGAAGAAAGGCCGCCAGATCCTCTTCCGGCGCATGGCGCAAGAAGCGATGCCGGTCGAGACCTTCCTCAATTCGCTCAATCCCAATGTCACGCGCGTCGCCGGGACGGCGGTGTTCCTCTCCGGCACCACCGAAGGCGTTCCGCACGCGCTGCTGCATAACTTAAAGCACAATCGCGTGGTGCATGAACGCGTGGTGTTCCTGACGGTCGTCACCGATGAAGTGCCGCATGTGCCCGAGCGCGAGCGCCTCGAGATCCAGCATCTCGGCCGCCGCTTCTATCGCTTCGTCATCCGGTATGGGTTCCTCGACGATACGAATATCCCGGTCGCGCTGAAGGGCGCGGCGCGCCACAACTTTGAATTCAACGACATGGAAACGTCGTTCTTCCTGGGACGCGAAACCCTGATCCCGAGCCGCCGTCCAGGCATGGCCTTGTGGCGTGAAGGTCTGTTCGCTTGGATGAGCCGCAGCGCGACGAGCGCCATGGCCTTCTTCCATCTTCCGCCCAATCGCGTGGTGGAGATGGGCACGCAGGTCGAAATCTAGAGCCGGTTCCGGAAAAGTGTGAGCGGTTTTCCGATAAGAACCGGCTCAAATAAAAGAAATTTCCAGCGGCGTCCGATTCAATTTGAACGCGACAGACTCTAGCCTGGTTTTAAATCAGGCGTTCGGCCGCGTAAGCGAGGCCGCCGGTCGCCAGCGGCGCGCCGAAGATCATCAGCGAAAGACGGCCGAACTTGCCGCCTGCGATGACGGTCGCGTACAGCCCCTTTGCGAAGGTGTTTACGCCCGCGGCCACCAGGATCGCGGTCGCGACCTGGACGGTCGCGGCGGAACCGCTCGCGCCGAGCCGCGCCATGGTGGCGGTGGTGGCGTCGACGTCCACAAACCCGCCTAAGGCCGATGCGATCAAGGCGCCCTGGCTTCCGAAGTGTTCCTGCGCGTAATGCGTCAGCAGGGCGATGACGATAAAAGCGAGCACGAATTTGATCCCCGTCATGATGTCGGCGGACGCGCCCACGCCTGGATCGTGATCGGCCTTCGACTTCTTGGCCCCGAAGCTGAGGAAAAGCGCGACCGCGATCGTCGTTGCGCCGGCCGTAATCAACGGGAACCACAAAAGCTCGACGGCGGCGTTGTAGAGGACGCTGGTAAGAACCAAGGTCCGGATGAACATCACGCCGCCCGCGATGGCGATGCTGGCCGCCGCTTGGCGCGCCAGCGGCGGATGAGCGGCCGCGAGCTTGGCGAAGGCGATGGTCGTGGCGGTCGACGACACGAGGCCGCCCAGCAATCCCACGCCGATCGCGCCCACCCGGTCGTCGAACAGGCGCATGGAGATATGCGCGGCGAAAGAAATTGCGGCGATGACGACGACGATCCACCACAAGACGTATGGATTGATGATCTCTCCCGGGCCAAAACCCTCGTTGGGCAGAACCGGCAAGATCACGACGGAGATGACCAGCAGTTTAAGGACCGCGCCGATTTCGTCCTTGTCGATGCTGTCGATCCAACTATGGATCGGCTGTTTGAACCCGAGGATGGCGGTGACCATGACAGCCGCGGCCGCGGCCACCAGCATGTCGCCGCGCATGGCGACGACGCCGAGGATCATGGCGAGGATCGCAGCAACCTCGGTCGTCGCGCCGCGATCTTGAATCTGGCGGACGCTCGCGAAATAGGCGACGGCCACGAAGCTCACGAACACGCCGATTCCCACGGGGATGACGGCGTCATGGCTCAAAGTCGCCGTCAGTCCTATCAGACCGCCCAAAAGGCCGATAAGCGAGAACGTGCGCGCCCCGAAGGCTCGGGTGCCTTCCTCCATGCCTCGCATTTTCCATCCGCGTTCGACCCCGATCATGAGCCCGAGCCCCAGCGACAAAACGAGGCGGCTGAAGATCTCCAGTTTATCCATGGCGATTCGACATCCGTGTAAAAGGCGCGCGAAAGGCGCGTGAAAGGCGATTGTGTCAGGTCATAACGTCAATGCGTTAAAAAAGACGCGCCTTGGGGCTTTGTAACAGGTTAGCGCGCCGCGATAACCTGCCGCACCAGTTCCGACAAGCTGCCGGCATTCATCTTTTGCATGATCCTCGCGCGATGGACCTCGACGGTTCTCACGCTCATGCCGAGCTCGTGAGCGGTGATCTTGTTTGGTTTTCCGGCGACCATGCAGTCGAGGACCTCGCGCTCGCGCGGAGTTAACGAGTCAAGGTTGTCACGAATCTCGTGCATGAGGTCGCCCGTGGCGGCGAGCGGCGCTTGTTTCAACGCCCGGTTCACAGCTTCGACAAGGATCAAGTCGTCAAAGGGTTTTTCGATGAAATCCAGCGCGCCGCCGCGCATGGCTTGGACGGCCATTTGCACATCGCCGTGGCCCGTGACGAAAACGAGAGGCAAATCTATTTTCTTTTCGCGCAGGCGCTGTTGAAGCTCCAGGCCGTCGACGCCCGGCATACGGATATCGCTGACGATGCATCCGTCCAGGCTTTCCGTCGCCACCGCGAGAAAATCGGAGCCAGATTTGTGGCTGCGAACCGTAAAGCCGGCCTCGGCCAGCAGGATTGTCAGAGCCTCGCGCACGCCTTCGTCGTCGTCGATGAGATGAACTGTCTTAGTCTCAGGAGAGGTCACGGTCATTCTCCTCTGAAGCGCGCGGCACCGTGAAACGGAAGATGGCTCCGCCGCCAGGATTGTCGTCGGCAAAGAGGCGTCCGCCATGAGCCTCGATGATGGTGCGGCAAATCGCGAGGCCGACCCCCATCCCATGTTCCTTCGTGGTGACGAACGGCTCGAATAGATGTTCGCGGATTTCATCGCTCAAGCCGCCGCCGTCGTCGGCGACGGAAACCTCCACCATGTCGCCGTCGCCGCGCGTTGAAATCGTCAGCGTCGGGTTGGCGACGTTTTCCATAGCCTCCAAGCCGTTCCGGATCAGGTTCAAGAGGACCTGCTGCACTTGTATCTTATCGACAAGGGCGGCGATTGGGGCGACCGCGAGATCGACGCGGGTTGGTCCGAACGTATTGCTGATGCGGGCGAGGGCGACCGTTTCCCTGATCAGCGCATCTATCGGCGCGACGGTTTTTTCGGTTTCGCCCCGTGACGTGAATTCGCGCAGGCGACGAATGATTTCTCCGGTGCGCAGCAATTGCTGGCTGGCGCGTTCCACGGCGTCCAGCGCGCGGGTCGCCGCGCCGTCGTCGCCTTTCTCAAGCATCCGGCGCGCCGCTTGCATCAAGCTGGAGGCGGCGGTGAGGGGTTGATTCAGCTCATGCGCGAGGGAGGAGGCCATCTGGCCCATCCCGCTCATACGTGAAACCTGAAGCAATTCGTCTTGCAGGACCCGCATGCGGCGTTCTGTCGCCTGTTGTTCCGTCAGGTCGTGGATGATGCCGACGTAGAGGTTTTTACCTTCGAGGCTCCCTTCGCCGACGGACAAATACATTGGAAAAACAGAACCGTCTTTCCGCTGTCCGACGACCTCGCGGCCGATCCCGATGATCCGCCGCTCGTGCGTCTCGTTGTATCTCTGGACGTAGTGATCGTGCGCTTCGCGGTAGGGCGAAGGCATCAGCAGGTTGACGTTTTTACCAATGACGTCGTCCGCTTTATATCCGAACTGACGTTCGGCGGCCGCACTGAATGACTGGATGATCGCGTTTCCGTCGATGACGATGATCGCGTCCGCGACCGTTTCCAGTATGCACCGCAGCCAAGCCTCTTGTTCACGTAGCGTGTTTTGGGTGGCGTGCGTCGGCATGAGTCCTGGCGAGATAAACCGAAACCCGGTCTGCGCGATCCCGGGTAGTGCTGCGTCGCTTCGGATTATATTCGTGCTCACGCATGCACGGCCAGGGATATCGAAGTGGGTGACGCCGTTGCGGAGGGGGTCCACAACGGCGTCGGTCGGAGAGGCGAACGTTCTGCGGCCTCTCGGGCCTCCAATGGCGTTCTGGCGTCTCACGCCGCCTTGCGATACGCGGCGAACGTGCGCGTGGTGGAAGCGCCGTGTTGCGCCTCGTCACCGCTTTTCTTTCGGCTCCAGAGACTGACGAAAAGCAGGGCGCCCATGAACATCACGAACATCGTGATGACCAGGAGGAGGTATGCGGACTGACCGGCGGACATGGCTGTTTTCCTTATTGCGGGTTGTGAACCTGTTCGAGGAGGCGGAGTGTCGTTTTCACCAAGCGGATCGCAGCGACTTGCCGCGCTCGCCGTTCCGTGGGGGCGCCCATCCCAACCGGCGACAATGGGATTCTCCGGCCTTCAGCGCTGCTGATTCCGTTTCGTACAAATCAGGAAGGACGGTGATGCGGCCGCGGAAAATCACCACAACGCGTTGTGACGAAGGATCGTAAGTGATCTTCATGCCGGGCTCGTAGGCGCGCATCGCCGAATCCCCGAAACGGTGTGAATCTTGCGGGGAGCAGTGTTACGGCGGCGCCGGGCTGCTCGAAATTTGTGGGATACGCGTACGTATTTTCACGGACTGGACGCAGGCCGGGCGGCGCGCGCCGTGTTTCGGGGAGTTCGTTTCCGGCCGGATCTATGCCGGATCGCATCTCGCCCGCGCGAAAGTCCTTTGTTATGGTGCGGCCCTTCACAGACGACGGAGGGCCGATGAGCCACGCACGCAAAGCAAGCAAGAAGATGCGCTCGAACAAGCGCAAGGCAAAGAACAAGGCCCGTCAGGCGCGCCGCCGGGCGCGTTCGGAACGGACTAACCGCTAACGCGGATTCTTGGGTCTCGCTGTTCGTTTAGCGCGGTTCGTTTAGGGCGGATCGCTCAGGCGATCGCGAGGCCCATCCGCAGCGCGGTGAAACGGAAGCCGGGGATATGCTCCGTCCGGCGACCTTCCGGAACCCAGCCGCGGGCGCGGTAGAACGCGACGGCGTTCTCGTTGGCGGCCAGGACTTCAAGCACCGCCCGGCGTTGGCCGGCCGACTTAAGGGTGCCGATGGCGGCCTCATATAAAGCGGACCCGACGCCGCAGCCCTGATACGCGGGCAATACATACAACATCCAAATGACGCCGGCGGGATTGACCCCGACGGTGCCGACGATTTCGCCGTCGACTTCGGCGACGCGGATGCTTTGCCACTCGCCGGCCACGAAGCCCGCGAGGTTGCGCGAGTTCGTCAACGCGCGCTGGCTGTCGGAAGGGATGAGATTCTTATTGGCTTCAAGCCAGGACTCGCGGACGACGGAGGCGATGGCCGCGCTGTCGTCGGCGGTGGCGAAACGGATATTCAGTGCGCTCACGGGGGACTCGTCCTTGGAAGGAGGCAGACTCCCGAGGGTATGAGCGCTCTGGTTTCTAGTCGGTTAAGAATCGGAAATACAAAAGGCCGCGAAACCATCGCGGCCTTTGCGGCGTCTGTTGCTGCGCGAACGCGGAGGCTAGAAGCCTTCGCGCTCCAGGCGCTTGCGTTCCATCTTGCGCGCGCGGCGAACGGCTTCCGCCTTTTCGCGGGCCTTACGCTCAGACGGCTTTTCGTACGACTTGCGCAGCTTCATTTCGCGGAAGAGACCCTCGCGCTGCATCTTCTTCTTGAGCGCCTTGAGAGCTTGGTCGACGTTATTGTCGCGCACTACTACCTGAACCAGGGCCCGTCTCCATCGGTTGGACAAATGAAAGGGGCGACGGTCTATAAAATCCGTCGCCTTGAGGGCCGGGGGTATAACATAGGGTTTTCAGCCTGGGAAGGCCGATAGAGTCCTTCTTTGGCCCAATTTTCAGCGGTTTAGATCACCTGGTGCATAGATGCCACAGGTTGCGGGGCCCCAACCGCCAACCCCTTCGTAAAACCCGCTTTTTCGGCATCGCTCCCGGGGAAGGACTGACCTATATAGACTCCATTCTGTGCTTGGGATGGACTTGGAATGACGTTACGGCCGATTGCCCGGATGGGAGCTGCGATCTTGAAACGCCGCGCCGACGAGGTGACGGATTTCAACGATCCCGCCTTGTCCGCGCTGGTGAACGATATGATCGAGACCATGATGTCCGTAAATGGAATCGGTCTCGCGGCGCCCCAAATCTCGGTCCCCAAGCGGGTCGTGATCTTCTTCGTCCCCGGTGACCGGAACCTCGGCGCCGAGGTGCCGTTGACGGTCATGGTGAATCCGGTCCTCATGCCCCAGGGCGAGCGTCAGGAGGAGGGGTGGGAGGCTTGCCTCTCCGTCCCGGGCCTCACCGGGCGCGTGCCGCGCTTCACGAGTCTCAAGTACCGCTTCCAGGATCTGAAGGGACAGGCCATCGAGCGCGAAGCGGCGGATTTCCACGCCCGGGTCGTGCAGCACGAGTGCGATCACCTGGACGGAATCCTTTATCCCCAGCGCATGGCGGACATGGCCAGCCTCTCCTACACCGACGTCATCACCGCCGAGGCGGCGGCGGCCGGCAAGAAACTGGACCTCGATCCGGAGGGTTAACGAATGAGCGATCCCGTGACGGAAGCCAAGGCCGCCAAACGCGCCCAAAAGGACGCTGTCCTCCGGGCGGCGTTGCCCAACGTCCCCTTCGACGGTTGGAGCATGAAAACCCTCGAGGACGCTTTCGAACGGGAGGGTCTTGGCCGCGTCGACGCCCGCCGCCTGTTCCCGGGCGGGGCCAAGGACGCGGTCGCGCATTTCCGTGACCTGGCCGACCGGCTGATGCTCGAGGATCTGGCCCGCCTGGATATCGGCGCGATGAAAATCCGGGAGCGAATCGCGACCGGGGTGCGCCTGCACCTCGAACGCTGGACGCCCTACCGGGAGGCGATCCGCGCGGCGCTCTCCCTCAGCCCGCTCCCGCCCTTCGCCGGGGACTCTTTGCGCGGCTGGTACAAGACCGTCGACGCCATCTGGCGGGCGGCCGGCGACAAGTCGACCGACTATAATTTCTATACCAAGCGAGGTCTGCTGGCGGGCGTCTATGCCAGCACGCTTCTCTATTGGCTCAACGACCGTTCCGAGGGCTGCGCCGAGACGTGGAAATTCCTCGATCGGCGTATCCAGAACGTGATGGAGATCCCGAAGCTGCAGAAGCGCATCGGCGAGAGTTTGAAGCTCTTCCCCGATCCGCGGCGGCTGTTCAACCGCGTGCGCGAACGCGCCTCGGGCTACCGGCGACGGACGCCTGAATATTGATTTAATTTCATATGCTTATAAAGCGTTTCTAACCTAAAATATCACTTTAAGTCGAAGGCTTTCGCAGCAGGTTGACGTGGCCCATCTTGCGGCCCGCCCGGGCGTCTTTCTTCCCGTACAGATGGATGCGCGCCGCCGGGTCCGTCAGGTATTTATCCAGATCGTTCGCGTCGTCGCCGATCAGGTTGACCATGGTCACATCGCAGTAACGCGCGGGCTCCAGCAGCGGTAGTCCGGCGACCGCCCGGACGAGTTGCTCGAATTGATCGACGCCGCCTGCGTCCATGGTCCAGTGACCGGAGTTGTGGGGACGCGGCGCCATCTCGTTGCACAGCACTTCGCCCGATTTGGTCACGAACATCTCGACCGCCAACAGGCCGATCAGGTCCAGGGCCTCGGCCGCCCGCTTGGCGATCCCCGTGGCGGCTTGGATGGTGGCGGGGGCGACCCGCGCCGGGACGCTTGAGCGGGACAGGATGTGGTTCGCGTGGTCGTTTTCGGCCGGCTCGAAGCAGACCGTCTGACCGTCTTCCCCGCGCGCGACCAGGACGGAGATCTCGCACGTGAAATCGACAAAGCCTTCCAGGACGGCGAAGCCCTCCGAGGTGGGCGTTTTGCCGCCGGTCACTGCGGCCCAGGCCGCGTCGGCGTCGCCAGGAGTCTTGATCTTGGCCTGACCCTTGCCGTCGTAGCCAAGCCGCGCGGTCTTCAACACCGCCGGCGCGCCCGTCGTCTGAAGCGCGGACTCGAGATCGCCGCGTGTGTTGACGACGGCCCACGACGGGGTCGCCGCGCCGATGGACGCGAAGAACCGCTTTTCCTTGATGCGGTCCTGGGCGATTTCCAGCACGCGCGGTCCCGGCCGCACCCGAAGGCGGGTGTCCAGGTTCTCTACCGTTTTGACCGGGACGTTCTCGAACTCAAACGTCACGGCGTCGACGGCGGCCGCGAAACCCACCAGGGCGGCGGTGTCGTCATAGGCCGCGACCGTCGAGACCGCGGCAACCTGTTCGGCGGGGCTGTCGGCGTCGGGGCCGAAGACATGGGCCTTGTACCCGAGGCGGGCGGAGGCCAGGGCCAGCATCCGGCCGAGTTGGCCGTTGCCGAGAATGCCGATGGTTGCGCCGGGCGGAAGGCGATTCATGGTCCGGTTCGTCGCGAAAGGTGATGGTTAAGGGTTCGGGTTTTCGCCGACGGACTTCGTCTGGGCGGCGCGCCAGGCTTTCAAGCGTTTGTCGATGCCCGGGTCGGCGAGGGCGAGGATCGAGGCCGCGAGCAATCCGGCGTTCTTCGATCCGGCCTTGCCGATCGCCAGCGTGCCGACCGGAACGCCGCCCGGCATCTGCGCGATAGATAGAAGGCTATCCAAACCTTTCAGGGTTTTGCTTTCGACCGGCACGCCGAGGACGGGCAGCGTCGTCATGGACGCGGCCATGCCGGGCAGATGCGCGGCGCCGCCGGCGCCCGCGATGATCACCTGGATGCCCAGCTCTTGCGCGTTGGTCGCGTACTCGTACAGGCGTTTCGGCGTCCGGTGCGCCGAGACCACTTTGGTTTCGTAGGGGACGTGCAGCGCGTCGAGCACCTCGGCCGCGTGGCGCATGGTGTCCCAGTCGGACGTGCTGCCCATGATGATGCCGATGACGGGCGGCGCTTTGGCGCGCTTGGCGGCTTTCGGTGTTTTGGCTTTCGCTTTCTTGCCCATCAATACCCCCGGGGCGGGAAAGCGGCGCACTTTATAGGGGACGGTAAGATTTCGCAAAGACTTATCCCCTAGGGTTGGACACCGTAGGGCCACTAAACCTGGGATTAAGATGCCCGATATCACCCAGCCGCAGGCGGTCGCGACTGTCGAACAGCGCCTTGAAGGCCGGTCTCAGGGTGGGGGCCGGGCGCCCGCGTCCGAGCAGCCCGCCAAGAAAGTTGTGGCGAACTACGAGGAGGCGGCCAAGGCTCAGCCCGCCGACGATCGCATCACCATCCTGGGTATCCCCGTCGATCAGATCACGCCCGCGACGCAGGCGGCGCTCGGCGGCCTCGTGTCGGAGATCAATTATCTGCGCGGCGTGGTGAAACGCCAGGAGCGCGCGGGCGGGCGCAAGGGCGACGCGACGGGCGCTGGCATCCTTGAGCCGGAGGCGCTCCTCAAAGCCCTCGGCGCCGCGTTGTCGCAACCCGCCGCCGCGGGATCGGCGTGGATCGTCCTTCTTGTCCATGTTCCGACCTGCGAGGACATCCGCCGCAGTTCAGGCTTGCTTGCGGCGAACGGCGTGCTTGCCGATGTCGCGCAGCGCCTGAAGGACTTTAGGATGGAGGCGTCCGGCGAACGTGCGCCCGGAACCATGAGCGAGATGGCCGCGGCAATGGCGGGGGGGTTCAATCTGGTCGGTTATGCCGGCGGCGCCAATCTTGCGGCGCTGGCGATGATGACGGAAGCCCATGACGCCGCCGATTTCGCGCGCGCTGTCCGCGCGCATTTGACCGCGAGCGGCTACGTCGTGAGCGGGATCGAAATGGCGTTAGTCATCAAGACGGCGGCCGCGCAGATCGGAACCGGCGAAAGCGCCGCGCTCGCGATCGGACGCGCGGACCACTTGCTGCGCGCAAGTTAAGCGATGCTCGTTAAGCGGCGCTAAGCGATGATGTCCGGGATGAGACGTCCGCGCAGCGTCGTGATCTGATCCTTGAGCGCGAGTTTGCGCTTCTTCAGCCGTCCCACCTTGATCTGGTCGAAGTCGGACGCATTGATCAGTTGGTTGATGACGTCGTCGAGGTCGCGATGCTCCAACTCAAGTTCCGCGAGCTTGGCCTTCAACTGTTCTTGATCCCAATCCATTCGCCCGCGTATCGCCGTCAGAAGGCCGCGTGCTCGCGGCATGGTTGCTGAATAACCTTCCCAATCGCCGGTTGTTAGGCCGGCGGGGTGTCGGTTCCCTAGGTATTTCAGAACTTTACACCCCATGCGCGCTGCCGAACAGGGGCCCGGCGGGCTGTGATGGTTAGAAAAGTGTCGCGACTCCGGAGGGTGCCACAGTTGCGCATCCGCCATTTCGCGCGCATGCGGCGAACTCAAATGCAGCGGCATCAACGCCTTATCTCTAAGGCTGGAAAGTGCCCGCATGAAGGCCTTAAACTCGCCTTGTTGTGAACAACGATCCGGAGGACGTCACCTATGGGTCTTGATGCGAGGACGGAAGCCCTAAACGCGAAGCATAAGGAAATCGAATTCATCCTCTTCGAAGAAGAGCGACGACCTTCCCCAGACTTCTCACGCGTTCACGAACTCAAAAGAAAGAAGCTGAAAATCAAAGACGAGCTGCACCGCATGGCGGACGTCAGCTAAGTCATAAAAGAATCAGCCCAAAGCCGATCGCAAGGCGTCAACACGGGAGACTCGCCCGTAGCCTCAAGCGAAAGGGTAGGATCCCCAAAAGTTTAAGGCCCATCGCCGGATGGGCCTTTTTTTGTTGTGGGGTTTTAAGCGGGGTTCTGCTCGCTTGCGCCGTCGTCGCTTGCTTCGGCGGCCGGTGCGGGCTCTTCCGCCGGAGCCTCGGCCGCTTGATTGGCCTGGGCGGCTTCACGTTCGCGGCGCGCGGCTTCGCGGGCGGCGGCCTTGGCGGCATTCGACACGCGGCGCTGGGCGATGATCACCATCTTCTCCAGTTCCGGCTCCGTGCACAGGCCGAGCGTCACCGGGTTCTGCGGCTTGATGTTGGCCGCGTTCCAGTGCGAACGGTCGCGCACCGACAGGATCGTCGGCTTGGTGGTCCCGATCAGACGGCTGATCTGCGCGTCCGTCAGTTCCGGGTGATGCTTCAACAGCCATGCGATGGCGTCCGGGCGATCCTGGCGCTTGGACACAGGCGTATAGCGCGCGCCCTTGGCGCGGGCCTTCGGGATCGGGATGTCGGTTTTGTTGAGGCGCAGCTTCACGCGCGAGTCGCCTTCGGCGCGCTCCAGGTCGGCCTGGGTCAATTGACCATTGGCGACGGGGTTTACGCCGACGATGCCCACGGCGACTTCGCCGTCGGCGATCGCCTGAACCTCAAGCTCATGCATGCCGGTAAAATCGGCGATCTGCTCGAACGACAACGCGGTGTTTTCCACCAGCCAAACTGCCGTCGCCTTCGGCATCAGAGGCAGCACCATAGTCTCTTCCTTTCGGATTGGGCCCGGGGTCGCGGGCCCAGCCGCTTAACCGGATGGCCGACGCCGGCGGCTTGCCGGGAGGCCTGTACATCTTGCTCGTATATATCGGTTTTGAACCGCCAGGGTCAAACCGTTTCGGGAAAATTTTTCCTAAGTCCTTGTAATTAGGACCATATCTAGGGGGTCAGGACGATCTTGCCCGTATGGGCGCTGGATTCCATCAGACGGTGGGCGTCCGCCGCCTGGGCCAGGGGAAATGTCGCATGGATCACGGGCCGAATTTGTCCCGTTTCCAACAGCGGCCAAACCTTTTCCTTGAGGGCGTTGGCAAGGCGGCCTTTGAAGGCCTCATCCCGCGCGCGCAAGGTGGACCCCGTGACCGTCAGGCGCTTGAGCATCACCGGCATCAGATCGACCTCCGTCTTCGACCCTGAGAGGAAGGCGATGTTCACCAGCCGTCCGTCCGGTTTCAGGCTGCGCAGATTGCGCTCGGTGTAGGGGCCGCCGACCATGTCGAGGATGACGTCGACGCCGCCGCCCGGCGCCTTGGCCTTGATCTCCGCGGCGAAATCCGCCGTGCGGTAATTGATTGCGAGATCGGCGCCCAGCGCGCGGCAGGCGTCGCACTTGGCGTCGCTGCCCGCGGTGGTGACCACGAAGGCCCCGAAGGCGCGCGCGAGTTGGATGGCCGTCGTGCCGATCCCGCTCGATCCGCCGTGTACGAGGAAGTTCTCGCCCGCCTTCAGTGCGCCGCGCTCGAACACATTGTGCCATACCGTAAAGAATGTCTCGGGCAGGGCGGCGGCTTCGATCGCGTTGAAACCCTTTGGAATGGGAAGGCAGGCGCTCGCGGCGGCGACGACATGGCTTGCGTAACCTCCGCCGGCGACGAGCGCGCAAACGCGTGCGCCGACGCCGGGCCACGTGACGTCCGCGCCGACGGCGATCACTTCACCGGCGACTTCAAGGCCGGGAATGTCGGACGCGCCGGGCGGCGGTGGATAGAGGCCCTTGCGCTGTACGACGTCCGGCCGGTTGACGCCCGCCGCTTCGATCCGGATCAGCACTTCGCGCGCCTGCGGGCGCGGACAAGGACGGCTTGTCGCAGTCAATTGCTCCGGGCCGCCGGGCGCGGAGATCTCGACGCAGGTGATTGTCTCGGGAAGCGATGCGCCCATTGCGGCCTCTCATAGGTATTCGCTACCTATAGGACGATCATGCGCGAGGAGGAAGCGATGGATACCGACGATCTCGATCCCATCAAGAAAAAGCCGGTGAAGAAAGATCTCACCCGCATGTCGGTCGGCGACCTCAAGGACTACATCGACGAACTGAAGGCCGAGATCGCACGCGCGGAGGCCGAGACTGCGAAGAAGGAAAAGGCGCGCGCTGGCGCGGACTCATTCTTCACGTCGTAAGGCTCTCCATCGGCATACGATTTTGTCGGCTTGCGGTGCGTCCGGCGGCGACGTAAGTTCCCGCCACCATGTCGTTGGCCGCATTCAAGCGTCTTGGTTTTGCCGCGTGGCTTGTCGCGATCGCGCTGATCGCCAATCTGGCCGCGCAAAATCAGCTTTCCGTCAACGTCGTCGCGGCGGCCGCTGAACGCGCCGCCGCATCCCCGCAGCCCACCGATCCGCACGCCCATCATCGGCACATGGCCGAAGGGCAGGGGCATCAGGGTCATCATGCGGCGCCTGAACCGGTTGCCGTCGCGCACGATCACGGCGCATCGCATCATGGGACCGGACATCATGGCGCGGGCGGTCACACCCACAAAGGCCACGCCGACTGCGCCGTTTGCGGCGTCGCCGCCGACATGGCGGCGCTTACGCTGCCGGCAACGCTTGTCGTCGATACTCCACGCGACTTCGCCGCGACGGAACAGAAACGCATCGTCGAAGTCCTTCATACGACGGCGCGCTATTCCCCTTACGCCTCTCGGGCGCCGCCGGTTTCCCTCTGATTCTGCATCCCTGAATTAACCGACGGGGTGGACTCTGTCCGCGCCCGGCGGACTGTCATCCATTGGAGAAGCAAGATGCGAGGCCGAGCGATCGGCTGCGCGGTGCTTCGGCCTATGCGCGCGTCCCTGAAGTGGGCGTTGCACAAGGCTGTATTGGCGCGGCAGTGCGCGCCGAAGGAACTGTTATGAAATCTTTCTTACTGACATCCACCGCGTGTCTCGGGGTGCTCGCCCCGCTGTCCGTCCACGCCGCGTCGAGCGCGCGCGATGCGGACGATCTTGAACGCATCGTGATCACCGGGCGACCGCTGGAATTCAAAGCCGAAGTGACCGGCCGCCTGGGCCTGACCGAGCGTGAAATACCGGCCACCATCGATGTGCTCACGCAAGACGACCTCCAACTTCAAGGAGTGCGTAGCGCGATCGAAGCCATGAACGCCGCGCCCGGCGTCGCATCGGGCAATCTTCCCGGGTCCGTCGGGTCCGTCTCCATGCGCGGGTTTCATCGCGCGGTGAACTATCTCTACGACGGCGTGCGTCTCGCGACTTCGGGAACCGAGATGCGCAATTGGGATGCCTGGTCCTTCGAGCGCATCGAGGTCATCAAAGGCCCGGCGTCGGTGACGTCGGGCGAGGGGGCGCTCGCAGGCGCGATCAACTTCGTCCCGCGGCGGCCCGTCGTCGGGGATACGTTCGGCGAGGTTTTCGCGAGCTACGGAAGCTGGAACAGTTTGCGTCTCGCCGGCGATCTCAACATTCCTCTCGGCGATCATGTCGCCGTGCGCGCCGATGTCGCGCAAACAAAGTCGGACGGCTACATCGAAGATACGGACTCGCGCAGTTTCGCGGGCACATTCTCGGCGCTGTTTCAGGCGTCCGAGCGATTCTCGGCGACGGTCTCCGCCGACTACTTTGAAGACGCATTCACCACCGCCTATTACGGCACGCCGCTCGTTCCGGCGTCCGTCGCGCGCGATCCGGCGGATTTTATCGGCGGCGCGAGCGGTTTGGTGTTCGATAAGGCGCTGCGCGGACGCAATTACGACACCGACGACGGCCGCATGGACTCGGACTCGCTGTGGCTGCGCGCCAAGGCGGAGTATCTCCTGTCCGATACATGGCGCATCGTCAGCGACAGCAGTTGGTATACGGCGGACCGCCTCTGGCGCGACGCCGACGACTACGGCTACAACGCGGGCACGGGTCGCTTCGATCGTCTGACCTCCATCATCACGCACGATCATCAGGTCTGGAATCAGCGTTTGCACGCGGCATTCGACGGCGATCTCGCGGGCCATCGCAATCGCTTCACGCTCGGCGGTGAAATCAGCGGCACGGATTTCTTTACGCTGCGTCGGTTCGGGTCCACCGCTTCGGTCGATCCATGGGCGCCGGTCCGGGGACTTTTACCGCAAGACACGCCCGCGAATTACGCCACGCGACAGAACGTGACCGCGGACGTCAAATCCCGCGCCGTGTTCTTCGAGAACGCTTTCAATATCTCGTCCGACCTCTTGCTGGTCGGCGGGGCGCGTCTCGACGACTTCAAACTCGACCGGCACGTTCTCAACGTCACCGCCGACACGGCGTCGGCCTATGGTCAGGATTATGCGCCGGTCTCGTGGCGCGCGGGCGCCGTTTACAGCGTCACGCCGGAGGCTCAAGTCTATGCGCAGTACACCCGCGCGGCGACCCCGGTCAGCGGGCTTCTGTTCATGAGCGCCGCCAACGCCTCGTTCAAGGTGAGCATGGGGGAATCGTATGAAGCGGGACTGAAGGCCTCGCTCGCCGGCGACAGTCTCCATATGACGGCGTCCGCCTTCCACATCCGTCAGGACGACATCCTGACCCGCGATCTGGTCAATCCCGCGGTCACCATTCAGGGCGGCAGCCAGATCTCGAAAGGTGTCGAGCTGGCCTTGGATTGGCGAGTTACGGAAGCCTTGCGAGTCGAAGTGGGGGCGACGCTGCTGAAAGCGGAGTTCGATCACTTGATCGAAGCCGGGGGCGCGAACCGCTCCGGCAATCGTCCGGCAAATGTGCCCGCGCGCCTGGCGGACGTCGTCGTAACCTACACCCCGGGGACGTTGCCGGTCACCGTCACGGGCGTTGTGCGCCATAACGGCAACTTCTTCACATCCAACGCCAACACCGTCAACGTGAAGGGTTTCACGACGCTCGACGCCTCCATCTCCTGGAATGCGCCGTTTGCGTCGCTCACCCTCAGGGGCAGGAACCTCACCGACAAGCTTTACGCCGACTGGTCGGGGTACTCCTCCTATCTCGTCTTCGAGGGCGCGCCGCGGAGTGTCGAACTGTCGGTGTCGCGCCGCTTTTAGGATGACTGTCGAAGCCCGGCGGCTTGTAACGCCGCCGGGGCTATAAGTCGGCGAGTTCGTTCTTGTGGACGTCGCTCCAGCCCACTTCGAACAAGCGTTTCGGACCCTGGATGCCCTTCATCTCGAACGCGCCGCGCGGGATGAAGCCGAACCTCTGGCCTTTGCAGCCGTCGACGACGGCTTGCGACACCCAGATGTTGTCCTTCGCGGCCTTGTCGCAAATGCGCGCGGTCATCTGCACCGCCGCACCGAAGAAATCGTTTTCTTCTTCGACCGCTTCGCCTGCGTTAATACCGATGCGCAAATGAACGTCGATGTTCGGGTTGGCGCCGTTGTGCGCGGCGATCTCGCGTTGGATCTTGATGCACGCCGCGACCGCCGACGGAGAGTCGGGGAAGGTGGCCATGATGCCGTCGCCGGTGTGTTTCACTTCACGGCCTTTGTAAGCCTGGATCGCGCCGCGCACGGCGGTGTTGTGCGCGCGCACCGCCTTCTGCGCGCCGGCGTTGCCGAGGCGCTGGGTCATGGCGGTGGACCCGACGATATCGGTAAAGACGAAGGTGATGATCGACGGGATCGCCGCGCGCTTCTCGGGCAGGTTCCATTCCTGCAGCAGGTTGGAAATTTGGCCCGTGACGCCGCCGTTGCCGCCGAGATAGGCCTGCATGGCTTTTACGCCCGCCTGGATCATGCCGGCGTACTTTGGATTCTTCCCATGACTGGGCAATTCGACGCAGAAGGATTCCGCGCGGTCGCCGGGCATACCGCTCGCTTGCAGACCTTGTTTGACGACGCCGAGCTGCGCATCGCGCGGCAGTCGTTTCGTCTGGCCGATCACAGACCCCGCGCCCGCGACATAGAGGTTGAGGCCGAAGCGGGTAAAGGCGTTGATGTCACTGGGCGTATTTCGCATCGTGTCACCGACGAAGCGTGTGAAGGTCGCGCGCGCTTCGGCCTCGCCCGAAGGCGGTGGCGGCGCGGCGGGTTTCGGTTGTGGCGGCGGCGGCGCGGCTTGCGCCTCGCGTTTGACCTCGGGCGGCGGGGCGGCGGGGACCTGTACCTGCGGCGGCGGAGCCGCCGGTTCCGGCGCTTGCGCCTGGTGGACCCGCGGACTCACCTCGGTCCCCATGTCGGCGTCGAGCGACGGCGGTGCGTCTTCCTCGTCCAACGCGGCGTCTTCCGACGCGCTGCCTTCGGCCAGCGCATCCTCCTGCATGACTTTCTCGCGCAGGTCTTCGATGGAGACTTGGTCGAACTCGATGTCTTGCGCCGCTGCTTTCTTTTTCTTCGCCGTGGCCGCCATCATCGCTTCGGGCCCGGCACGCTTGGGCGCGCTGGGTTGACTCTTCAGCAGCGAGAGGAACCCGAAGTGCTTTTGAAGGTTGACGAAGACCGACAGGAAGAAAGCCAGCACCAGCGTGCCGGCGACAATCGCGACATAGTCGCCCTGCGCCAGGAGGCCGAAGCGGATCAACACGTAGAGGACGCCGACGACGCCCGCGGCGCTGCCCACCGCAATGGCGGCGCTCGACGCGATCACGATCAGAAGGCGCGTGATGACACCGCGTTCCTTCTTTTTCTTCTTCCTTTTCTTTCCCGGCGGCCGGACCGGTGCGGGCTGGAAAGCCGCGCTCTTCTGCTGCGCGGCTTTTTGTTTGGGTTCCGGCGGCGGCGGTGCCTGGCGCGGCTGCGCCTGACGCGGCGGGGGCTGACGTTTCTGCCCCGGCTTTTGCGCGCCCTTCGCGGGCGGCGGCGGCGCGGTTCCGAACATATTGTCGGAATCGTTGATCGCTTTTGCCTTCTGGCTCTGCCAGGTGATGGCGCTTT
This sequence comes from uncultured Rhodobacterales bacterium, assembly GCA_964576515.1. Classification (GTDB taxonomy): domain Bacteria; phylum Pseudomonadota; class Alphaproteobacteria; order Rhodospirillales; family Rhodospirillaceae; genus SHVO01. Next base: position 165,486 of record CAZNUW010000009.1, on the reverse strand, counting down.
CGGTAGTGTTGCTGTCGGCGAGATAGGTCTCGCGCACCACGCGGGTGGCGTAGCCTTCCTTGGTCTCGACGGTCTTGGCTTCCTCGATGGCGAGGTCGCGCTGGCCAGCCTCAAAACTTGCATGAAGCTGCCAGCGACCGTTCTGGTTGTAGTAAACCTCGAAGGTGTCGCGCGACATTGACTAAACCCAGCCGCGCAAAGGCAAGCGCGGACGTTGTCTCCCCTGACTTGGTGCCGTCCTACAAACTATTGCCGGTTGGCCGCAACGTGAAATTCGGCAACCGTACAATGCAAAAAATACCCTAAGGAGGGATTAAGTCGTCCCGCCCCCAAACGCTCGTTTATCTGGCGTTAACCACCTGCGGCGCCGCGGTCGTGCCGATGTCTCCGGCCGGATTGTGCTGGTAAAGGGCCGGTTCGTGGTTTTCCGGTTCGGCCGAAATCCTTACAAGGGCGTCCTCGTCCTCGTCGTCGAAGGGGGCGCTCTTCTCCGCGAGCCCCGCGGCTTGCTGAACGCGCCGTTCGGCCAGGATTTCGCCGTCGAGGGCCCGTGCGGCCACGGTCTGCGCCTGACGAACGACCGTCGGCGTCAGTAGGGGATCATCGTCCGGATTGGCGTTGGCGATCACCGCAACGGCGAGTTTCGCGCCGTAGGTTGCCGTGAAGCGCCGCTGGATCTCGACGGCCGCGTCGATGGCGGTGGCGGCGGCTTTGAACTGCGCGAAGATTCCCGTGCCGGTGTGTTTCACTTCGTGCCCGGCGTGCGTACCGATGACGCTGCGCACAACGCTGTTGTGTAAGCCCATCGCGGCGTCGCGTTCGGCTTCCGCCGCGTTGTCGGGGAGCCCCTCCGGCGTGAGCGCGAAGGCGGCGCCCATGCGCAGCTCGGTCAGGACATAGATGTCGTTGAGGTCGGCCGGCTTCGCCGCCGGGACCTGCGTCGTCGCAGCCTCGTCCGCCGGCGCCGGGCCCGTGGGCTGGCCGTGAGGCGTGCGCCATCCCGCCAGGGCGACCGCCAGGATGCGCGCCACATCCGCGCCTTCCAGGTGTTTTGTCAGGGCGGAGCGTCCGACGGCCACAAGCGACGCATTGGCCGGCACGGCGACCAGTTCGTCGCGCTGATGCTGGAACATCGCGATACTGGCCGGGCTCATCCCGAAAAGCTTCAAGGCGTCTTCGATGAGCTGCACGCGGCCGGCATCCGAGGTGCGCGCCGTTTCCGCGAGGGCCGCCACCGCGCCTGTCACCACCAGCGCGACGCCGCGCCGGGTGACGGGATCGTCCGGAACCGTGCCCGCGGTTGCGGGTTGTACGACCTCGGCGATGAAGCGCCGTATGACGGCGCGCTCCAGCGGCATCGGTTCGGGCGCCGCGGCCGCGGCGGCTTCCTGCGCCTCGCGGTCGGCCTTCGCGCGCGCGGCGCGTTCGGCGGCCTCGCGCGCCGCTTTTTCCGCGGCTTCGCGTTCTTTCTTTTCTTTCTTCTTGTCTTTCTTCTTGTCGCTCCAGACCTCGGGCGGAGGCTCAGGCGCGGCCGCGACGACCGGCGGCGGAAGATACGCCTCGACCACTTCCGGTTCCGGCGGCGGGTCGCCGCGCATCATCTTCAGTTCCTCGCGCGCACGCACGGCTTCCGCTTCGATGGCGGCGGCCGACTGTTTTGGGCGCAGGCGCGGTGCGATCGCGGCGGCGATGGCTTTTGTCGTTTCCTCCGTTTTTTCCGGCGCGGAAGCGGGTTTCGCCCATAGATAGGACAGCACGCGGTGCAGCGGCAGCCGCGAGCGGAACAGCGACATGAAGAAGAACAAGAAGAACAGCGCGTAGGCGTAGGTCAGGATGTTCGTCGACAGCGACGCGCTGAGGGCGAGGCCGGCATCCATCGCGCGCTTCAGGCCCCATGAAAAGACCGCCGTCGAAAGCGTCGCCGCCACAAGGCTGACGGCTGCCGCCACGATCCCTTGCATGATGTACTGGCGCATGTTGATCCGGGCGCGGCCGTCCGCGCGGCGTCCTTTCCCGGTCCCGGCGGCGGGGGCATGCCGCGAGGCCATGGCGGCGCGACCGCTGCGCTTTACGCTCTTCGCGGCCTCGCGCAGCTCGCGCGCCTTCGGGCTGATGTAGGCGGTGACCAGTTCGGCTTCGTCGATTTCCGGGAAGTAGGTCTCCGCGACGACCTTGGTGGGCAGACCGGTGGTGAATTCCGTATTGCGGGCGTCGATAACCGCCGCCTTGCGCTCTTCGCTGCCGTAGCGGGCGTGGATGGTCCAGCGCCCGTTGTCGAGCACGTACACCTCAAACTGGGTGATAGATAACATGCGTACTTCCGCTAGCTGGCGTGACCGATCCCCCGATCTTCCTCCCCGCCGCCCAAGAAACGCCCGCGATACGTAAAGGTTGCGGGAGACCGTTCAACCGCAACAGCTTAGAGCCGGTTCCGGAAAAGTGTGAGCGGTTTTCCGATCAGAACCGGCTCAAATGAAAAGAGATTTTCAACATCGCCCGAATCAATGTGGACGTAACCGACGCAGGCACAAAAAAGCCGTACCGGACGGACCGGTACGGCTTTTTGACTTGGTATGGACTCGCACCCATTCCGGGCGCGAGCGCCGCGCCTGATTACTTCTTGGCGCCGAAGCTTTTGAAACGCTTGTTGAACTTGGCGAGCTGGCCGCCCGAGTCCAGGAGGCGATGAACGCCCGTCCAGGCCGGGTGGGTCTTCGGGTCGATTTCCAGACGCAGGGTATCGCCCGCTTTGCCGTAGGTGCTACGGGTCATGTATTCGCTACCATCGGTCATGACGACCTTGATCTCGTGGTAGTCGGGGTGAATGTCCTTCTTCATCGGAAGCCTCTGAAACCCAAATTCATCGCCAATATGGCCGGAAAGGCGGCTGTATATAGCGTTCGTCCCCGGCCCGCAAGGCCTGGAAAGCGGCATTGTTCCTTGGCCGCCCTGAAGGTGGCGTGCGCTAAGTATATAATAAGTCATTCGATTTTCGGTTTGACGCCTCCGTTTCCGGCGAAATCGGGCTATCGTCGACGCATTCGAGGCCCCAACTTCGTTTTGAGAAGGGACGCATGGGACTGGCCAAGTCGAAAGAGCGGCGTGAGGCCTTCGCCACGGAACTCGCACACGCGCGGGCGTTGTTCGCCGCGCGGGATTTGGACGCCGCCTTTCGTCACGCCGAGCGCGCGCACGTCCTGGGCCAGCCATGGCCGGGCCCGCACTCGGCCGCGCATTGGATGATGCTGCGCATCGGCCTCGCGCGCAAAGACGTCCGCGAGATTTTCGGCCAGATCGTTCGGCTCGGCGCCGGCGGACTTCTCACGATTGTCGGCCGCGTGCCTGAAGGCAACACGGGCGGCGCGAACGTCTCGCCGGAAAAGCCGATGCCGGTTCCGCCGGATCTCGCGGCCCTGTGCGGCGATGTTACGCGATCACATTGACGTGCATGGGCTTTGACCTGACGGCGCGTGCGGTTATATTGCGCGCCATGCGTTCCGTGATCGCAATCTGCATTGCGCTGTGTGTCGTGCTCTCTCCTGTGGTCAGCACGGTCGCGGGCGCTATCGGATCGGGCGATACCCATGCCACCATGGATCGCATCTGGCACGGCAGTGAGGCCGAGGTTGCCTCTGCTCATGACGAAGGCCACGCGACCGCTCAGGATGCCGACGGCGATTGCGCGGAATCGAGCCAGTGCCATGCGCACCATATCCATCTGTCGATCTACGTCGCCTCACCGTCGGTGGGAGTCCATTCCCCCACGCTTATACGCGATCGTGTGTATCAGCCGGTGACGTTCCCGCGTCACCGCGTTCCGCATCCGCCGCTTCGGCCGCCGCAGGCCGCTTAACGCCTCGCCGAACTTTTCGTCGATTTGCATCGCCGTCCTTCGTGGAGCGGCGATCAGCGATCGCGTTCTTCTCCCTATGGCGGCGGAGTTATCATGCGCCTGTATTTCCTGCGATGCCTGCTCGCGGCATCGAGCTTATTTGCTTTCACCGCGGCGGCCCATGCGGCCGACGCTTTCACTCTCAAGGACGCGATCACCGCGGCGTTGCGTTCCAACCCCGCGCTGACGGCCCAAGGATACGCCGTGGCGGCGGCGCAAGCGCGGCGCGATCATGCGGGTCTTCGGCCGCCCATCGAGATCGGCGCGGACGTCGAGAATGTGCTCGGAACACGCGATATCGGCGCGGTCGCGAATCTCGAGGCCACGCTGCGCCTCAGTACGGTGCTGGAACTTGGCGACAAACGCGCGTTGCGCGTCGCGGCGGCTGAGCGTGCGCTCACCGTCGCATCCGTCCAACGCGATATCCAAAGCCTCGACATCCTCTCAACGGTCACGCGGCGCTTCATCGCCAATCTCGCTTTCCAGGAGAAAGCGCAGATCGCCGAGGAGCATGTCGCTCGCGCGCGACAGGTCTTGGAGGCCGTCGGCCGTCGTGTGAACGCAGGCTTGGGGTCACCCCTTGAGGAGGGCAATGCGCTCGTTCACCTGCGTGAACGCGAAATTGCGCTCGCGAAGGCCCAAGCCGATCTGCGCCAGTCGTGGGGAGTCCTGGCGGCCACATGGGGTGCGCCGCCTGACGGTGCCGGCGAAGCGGGCGGCGATCTCTATGCGCTTGTGCCGTTACCGCCGTTTGCGGCGTTTACGGCGAAACTGGATGCCAATCCTTACACCGCGCGGTTTGCCGCGGAACGGTTGGCGGCCGAAGCCCAGGCGCGGGCCGCGCGTGCGGGCCGCGCACCCGACGTTACGGTGAGCGCCGGTGTTCGACGTATCGAATCCCTCAACGATCAGGCGATGGTGTTCGGGTTCTCGATGCCGCTTGGCGCCAGGAGTCGGAATGCTGCGGCTGAACGCGAGGCCGAGGCGCGCGCCGCGCAAGCGGGCGCCGACGAGTCCGCGGCGCGTCGCGATTCTCTTGCCACGCTTTACGGTCTTTATCAGCAAGCGGAGCAATCGCGCGCGGCGATGCTGAGTTTGCGCGAGAGCATTCTTCCCGTCGCCGAGCAAACCCGCACCCGCGCCGAAGATGGTTTCCGCAGCGGCAGGTTCTCGCTGTTCGATGTCTCGATGGCGCAGGATCAGTTACACGAAATCGAGGAGGCGGCTGTCGATGCCGCCGAAACTTATCACCAAGCTATTGCTGAAATCGAACGCCTCACCGGCACGCCGTTTCCGCTCGCGACGCCAGGAGAAATCCAATGAAAATCAGATCTATGAGCGACGTTTTTGTCGTCGGCGCGATTGCGCTCGCCACCGCCCTTATCGGCGGCGCCCTTCTGTTGGTTGAGTCTCATGACGTCTCGCATGTTCATGAGGAAGGCGAGGTTGATGCGTCGGAACGTGGGCCGCACGGTGGGCGCGTGTTGCGTGACGGTGATTTCGCGCTTGAGGTCGTCGTGGTTGAAAACGGCGCTTCTCCCGAATTGTATGTCTATGCGTCCGACAAGGGCGATGCGGTTGCGCCGGAACAGGTTCAATTGAACGTTACGTTGACGCGTCTTGACGGCGAGGTGAACGTCTTTCGCTTCGTGGCGGCTGGCGAGGCCCTGAAGGGGCTCGGTATTGTCGAAGAGCCGCATTCCTTCGATGTGGCCGTCACCGCCGCGTACCGCAACAAATCTTACAAGTGGTCCTATCAAAATTACGAGGGTCGCACTGTTATCGCGGCCGCAACCGCGACCGGGGCGGGTGTCGAAACCATCGCCGCGGGACCGGCGACCATCGTCAACCGTGTGACGCTCATGGGCCGCGTTACGCTCGATCCCGGCCGCTCGGCGCATGTGCATCCGCGCTTCGCCGGCTTGATCCGCGAGGTCAGGAAGACCATCGGCGACGCGGTGCAGGTCGGTGATGTGCTGGCGGTGATCGAGAGCAACGAGAGCCTTCAGCCATATCAGATCCGCTCGCCCATCGCCGGGCGCATTATTCAACGTACGGCGACGGCGGGTGAGGTCACGGGTGAGGAACCTTTGTTCGAGATTGCGGATACCAGCGCGGTCATCGCCGAATTCAATGTCTTTCCCCGGCAAATCCCGGTTGTCGCCGAAGGCCAAGCCGCGCGGGTGCGCGCGTTGGAAGGCGACACCTATCAGGACGGCGTCATCGCGGTGCTTTCGCCGGTCGCCGATCCGCTGACCCAAACCATCACGGCGCGCATCATTCTCGAGAATGCGGACGGTGTCTGGCGGCCCGGCACGTCGGTCACGGCGCAAGTCGCCGTGAGCGCGCGTGAGGTGCCGCTTGCGGTCAGAAATTCGGCGCTCCAGACGTTCAACGATTCACAGGTCGTGTACATGAAGGTTGGCGATACCTATGAGGCCTATCCGCTCACGCTCGGTGAAACGGACGGTGTGCACACGGAAATCCTTGGCGGCCTGAAGGCCGGCGCCGACTATGTGGTCAAAAACAGTTTTCTCATCAAAGCGGACATCGAGAAGTCCGGCGCTAGCCACGATCACTAAGGAATACGGTCATGTTGGAACGCATTGTTCAGTTCTCGATCCGCCAGGCGTGGGGCGTGCTCATTGCGGTGATCATACTTGCCGCCTTGGGCGTCTATAACTTCTCGCGACTCTCTATCGACGCCGTACCGGACATCACCAATGTCCAGGTGCAGATCAACACCGAAGCGCCGGGGTACTCGCCCTTGGAAGCCGAACAACGGATTACCTTTCCGTTGGAGACGGCTCTCGGTGGGCTTCCGGGGCTCAGCTACACATGGTCTATCTCGCGCTATGGTCTTTCGCAGGTCACGGTCGTCTTCGAGGACGGCACGGATAGATATCTTTCGCGCCAGCTTGTCGCGGAACGACTTCAGGAGGCGAAAGCGCAGTTGCCTCCCGGAATCGATCCGTCAATGGGCCCGATCGCCACGGGGCTCGGTGAAATTTTCATGTACACCGTGGAATCCGACGGGCCGAAACGGGACGGCACGCCCTGGACGTTGCAGGAGTTGCGCGAGGCCCACGATTGGATCGTGCGTCCCCAATTGCGGACGGTTCCCGGTGTCACGGAGGTCAACGCCATCGGCGGTTATGTGAAGCAGATTCATGTCACGCCGGATCTCACGCGCCTGCTCGGCGCGGGCATCACGCTTCCCGAACTGATCCAAGGCATCGCCAACAATAATGTCACGGTTGGCGCCGGTTACGTCGAACGCTTCGGCGAGCAACTTCTGATCCGCGCGCCGGGTCAGGTCAGCACTATCGATGAAATCCGTGGACTAACCATCGCGATGCACAAGGGCGCGAGCATCAAAGTCGGCGATGTCGCCGATGTCGGGCTCGGCCGGGAACTACGGACCGGCGCTGCGACCAGAAACGGCCGGGAAGCCGTGTTGAGCACGGCGATGATGCTCGCGGGCGCCAACAGCCGTGACGTCTCTCACCGCGTTGCGGCTAAGATCGATGAGATCAATCGCAGCCTTCCCGATGGTCTGGTCGCGCGCACGATGTACGACCGTACGACGTTGGTCGATAAGGCCATCGGCACCGTGCAAACCAACCTTTTGGAGGGCGCGCTACTGGTGATCGTCGTCTTGTTCCTTTTGCTCGGGAATGTGCGCGCGGCCTTGATTACGGCCGCCGTCATCCCCATCACCATGCTGATGACGATCACCGGGATGGTCCAACGGGGTGTGTCGGCCAACCTTATGAGCCTCGGGGCTCTCGATTTCGGGCTGATCGTCGATGGCGCCGTCATCATCGTCGAGAACTGCCTGCGCCGTTTGGGCCTCGCGCAACGCGATATGGGGCGGCTTCTCACACGGCCCGAGCGCTTCGAGGTCGTGTCGCAGGCAACTTCCGAGGTGATACGCCCCAGCATCTTCGGTGTCTTCATCATCACCATCGTCTATCTCCCGATCTTTAGCTTGTCGGGCGTCGAAGGTAAGATGTTCCACCCCATGGCGACGACCGTCACCATGGCGCTACTGGCGGCCCTGTTGCTGACGTTAACGCTTGTGCCGGCCGCAGTGGCCCTCTTCGTTAAGGGCGAAATCGCCGAGGAAGAGAACCGGATCGTGCGCGGCGCCAAGAACCGCTACGCGCCGGTCTTACGGTTTGCGTTGACTCACCGGGTGCCGGTCGTCGCCGGCGCGGCCGCGGCGGTTCTCTTGAGCGGACTTCTCGCGACACGTATGGGCTCCGAATTCTTGCCGAGCCTGGACGAGGGGGATGTCGCGCTTCATGCGATGCGAATCCCGGGCACCAGCCTTAGTCAATCCATCGCCATGCAGGCGGCTCTTGAGGAGAGGATCGCCAAGTTTCCGGAGGTCGAGCGTGTCTTCGCGCGTATCGGCACACCAGATATCGCGAGCGATCCGATGCCGCCGAATGTCGCCGATACCTTCATCATAATGAAGGATCGAAGCGATTGGCCCAATCCGCGCAAACCGCGCGGCGAACTCGTTCAGGAGCTGAACGAGGCGGTGGATGCGGTCCCGGGCAATAACTATGAATTCACTCAACCGATTCAGATGCGCTTCAATGAACTTATCTCAGGGGTGCGAACCGATGTTGCGCTCAAGGTGTATGGGGACGACCTCGATATCCTGACACAAGTCGGTGAAAGCGTTTTGGGCGTCGTCGCCGGAATCGACGGCGCGGCCGACGCGCGACTGGAACAGATCACCGGTCTTCCGGTATTGACGATTACGCCGAACCGCGTTGCCCTCGACCGTTACGGTCTCACGATGTCGGACGTTCAGGATATCGTCGCGGTAGCGTTCGGCGGGCGTACGGCAAGCCAACTGATCGAAGGCGACCGCCGCGCCGATATCGTGGTCCGTTTGCCGGAAGCGTTGCGCTCGAACGTTGCGGAGATTCAGAATCTCCCGATTCCGCTTGCACACGGGGGCGAAGTCCCCGAGGCGCGGCCGCCCGTGTTCATCCCGTTGGGTGAATTGGCGGATATTAGTCTCGCGCCCGGCCCGAACCAGATCGGACGCGAGAACGGCAAGCGCCGGGTCATCGTCACCACCAACGTCCGAGGGCGCGACCTCGGCTCCTTCGTGCAGGAAATGCAGGAGAAAGTCGGCGCGCAAGTCGAGATTCCGGCGGGATATTGGGTCACCTACGGTGGGACGTATGAGAATCTGATTTCCGCCGCGCAGCGCCTTCAGATCGTCGTCCCCTTGGTTCTGATGTTGATCTTCTTCATGTTGTTCAGCGCGTTTGGGTCTGTCCGCGAAGCTTCCGTTGTCTTCAGCGGTGTTCCGCTGGCGCTCACCGGCGGCGTGTTGGCCCTCTGGTTGCGGGACATTCCCCTCTCGATCTCGGCGGGGGTCGGTTTCATCGCGCTTTCCGGAATCGCCGTGTTGAACGGTGTGGTGATGGTCTCGTTTATCCGCACCTTGAGGGACGGCGGTCTCGGGCTCGATGACGCAATTGTCGAAGGAGCAATGACAAGATTGCGTCCTGTCCTCGTGACGGCCCTGGTCGCGGGCCTCGGTTTCGTACCCATGGCTGTCAATGTCGGCACGGGGGCCGAAGTGCAACGCCCGCTCGCGACCGTCATGATCGGGGGAATTATCTCCTCGACGTTGCTGACGCTGGTGGTCTTGCCGGCCCTTTACCGCCTCGTTTACCGCAAGGAGGCGGTGCAATTCGTGTCGGAAAAGGAAGCCTTCGCATGAGCGGCGACCATAACGTCAGTCTCACGTTTGAGGGTAAGGATCGTGGCTACAAGGCGACGCTGCTGTTTGTCATCGCTTTGAATATGATCATGTTCATTGTCGAGATGACGGCGGGGTTTGCCGCTTCGTCGCAGGCTCTGAAGGCCGACGCGCTCGACTTCCTGGCCGATAGCTTGACCTACGCCGTCACCCTCGCGGTGATCGGCAAAAGTCTTCGTGTCCGCGCGTTCGCGGCTCTGACGAAAGGGGCAAGCCTCGCACTCATCGGTTTAGGGGTGTTCGGAACGACCGTTTACCGCGCGTTCGTCGGAGGCGCCCCCAACGAATACACTATGGGCCTTGTCGGCTTTCTAGCCCTCGCCGCGAATGCGATTTCCGTTCTCGCTCTGTGGCGCTACAAGGACGGCGATTCCAACGTGCGGTCCGTGTGGTTGTGCAGCCGCAACGACGCGATCGGCAATGTCGTTGTGATTGTGGCCGCGCTCGCGGTCGGTGCGACAAAATCGCACTGGCCGGACGTGATTGTGGCCTTCGTGATGGCGACATTGTTCTTTCAGTCGGCGGTGCTTATCGTTCGCCAAGCCCGCGCCGAACTGAAGGGGTCGCACCATCACGATCACGATTAGGCGGCGCGCCCGGCTACTTCGCGGGGATCGTCTTTCCGGCGGCAATCGGAGACGGTCTCCGCGGCGGCGCGGCCCTCTCGAAACCGAGGCCCAGCGACAGGAGGTACGCGTCCGACCAGGCCGGACCGATGAACGACAAGCCCACCGGCAGGTTCTCCACATAACCCATCGGCACGGTGAGATGCGGATAGCCCGCGACTGCCGGCAACGTCGTCGACGATCCGCTGAAGTGATCGCCGTTCACCGTATCGATCGTCCACGCCGGCCCCACCGTCGGCGCGATCAGAGCCGTGACGTTGTTGTCGGCCAGAAGCTTGTCGATGCCGTCCTCGCGCGCTTTCTTGGTGATGTCTTCGCGGTCCGTGATGTACTTGGCGTCGGAGAGGTCCGGCATCTCCTGGGCTTGCTCGAAAAAGTCCTGGCCGAAGAAAGGTGTTTCGCGCGGCTCGCTCTTGTTGAAGGCGATGACGTCGGCGAGCGTGCGGGTTTTCACCGCCGTCGGCGTTGTCGCGAGATAGGCGTTGAGGTCGGCCTTCAGTTCCGTCAGCAACAACGGAAACTCGTGTGTGGCGATGACGCCGAAATCGAATTCCTTGATGTCGACGACCTCGGCGCCTTGCGCTTTCAGGATTCCGATGGCGTTCTCGAACACCGCCAGCGTTTGCGGCGTATAGCCGTCCAGGAATCGCATGACGCCGAGACGCGCCCCGCGCAGGGCGTTCGGATCGAGCGCTTTCACATAGTCGGTCTTGCGCGTGTCGGCCTCGGCGGTCGCCGCGTCCGCTGGATCTGTCCCCGCGATGACCGTCAGGATGGCGGCGGCGTCGGTGACGTTCAGCGTCATCGGCCCTGCGGTGTCCTGCACATGGCTGATGGGCACGACGCCGCTGCGCGAAACGAGGCCCACGGTGGGTTTCAATCCGACGATGCCGTTGACGGCGGCCGGGCAGGTGATCGATCCGTCGGTCTCGGTGCCGATGGCGGCCGGCGCGAAACCGGCGGCCACGGCGCTACCTGATCCCGAGCTCGAGCCGCAGGCCGAGCGTTCCACGGCATAAGGGTTGCGGACGAGGCCGCCCGCGGCGCTCCAGCCGCTGCTCGACCATTGCGACCGGATATTCGCCCATTCGGAGAGGTTCGCCTTGCCGAGGATCACCGCGCCGGCCTCGCGCAGGCGCGCCACATGGGGTGCGTCTCGTTCCGAACGGTTCTCGGCGAGCGCCAGCGAGCCCGCCGTCGTGACCAGGCCGCGGACGTCGATATTGTCCTTGATGAGGATCGGGATCCCGTTGAGCGGGCCGCCCTTGCCCTCCGCCTTGCGCCGGTCGGCCTCCGTCGCCTCGGTAACGGCGGCGGGATTGACCGACAACACCGCCCTGATCTCGGGGTTAAGGGCCTCGATGCGCGCGAGATAGGCTTTTGCGACGTCCGGGGCCGAGGTCGTGCCCGCCGCGATGTCGGCCGCCAGTTCAGCCATGTTCTTTTCAGCCACCTGATATGAAGAATCCGGCGCCGGCGTACACGCGCCGATAGCGACAAGGGCCGTGAAACCGAGGTATCTTGCGCGCATTGCCATCCCCCCAAGGACGAGTGTGAAGGGGAATTCTTCACAGCTTCGGGTACGGCCCGCAAGGCCGATGTGGCGTTAAAACCCCTGTACGCAATCGTTACGTGGCTCTGGGACGCGAGTTGATCTATACCCTGCGTCGGCGCACCGCCGTCCGCGGCCGTTTTGCCCGCCCCCATAATTAAGGTTATTCGCTTGGCATTTCCTTCTACGCACCCTTCGCTCGCGCGCGCTTTGGTCGAGCGCAACTACACCGACCCGACAGCCGTGCAGACCGCCGTGCTCGCGCCTGAGACCGTTGGCCGCGACCTTCTGGTTTCCGCGCAGACGGGGTCCGGCAAAACACTGGCTTTCGGTCTGTCCATCGCGGAAGACGTCCTTCAAGGCGCCGACACCCTGGGCCGCGCCGAAAATCCTCTGGCGCTGATCGTGGCGCCCACGCGCGAACTCGCGATGCAGGTTCAGCGCGAGCTCACTTGGATCTATCAACATACCGGTGCGCGCATCGTTGTGTGCGTCGGCGGCATGGACCCGCGCGCCGAGCGGCGCGAACTGAACTTCGGCGCGCATATCGTTGTCGGCACGCCGGGCCGCTTGCGCGATCACCTGGAACGCAACGGCCTTCGCGTCGGTGAACTGAAAGCCGTGGTGCTCGACGAAGCCGATGAGATGCTGGACCTCGGTTTCCGTGAGGACCTTGAATTCATCCTCGAGGCCACCCCAAAGGAACGGCGCACGCTTCTGTTCTCGGCCACGCTTCCGCGCGATATCGTCAATATGGCGAAGCGGTATCAGAACGACGCCATGCGTATCCAGGCGACCGGCGACGCGCGTGAGCACGCCGACATCGAATACCGCGCCATGCGCATCGCCGCGCAGGATGTCGTGCACGCCGTCGTTAACGTCGTGCGCTTCGTGGATTCGCCCGCGACAATCGTTTTCTGCAATACGCGCGACCATGTGCGTCATCTCCATGCGGCGCTGGTCGAGCGCGGTTTTGCCGCCGTGTCGCTCTCGGGCGAATTCAGCCAGGAGGAACGCAACCATGCGCTCCAGGCCTTGCGCGACGGCCGCGCCCGTATCTGTGTCGCCACCGACGTCGCCGCCCGCGGCATCGACCTGCCCAACCTCAATCTCGTCATTCACGCCGATCTTCCGAACGATCCCGAGACGCTGCAGCACCGCAGCGGCCGCACGGGCCGCGCGGGCCGCAAGGGCATCAGTGTGCTTCTTGTCACGCCGCCCATCCACCGCAAGGCGGAACGTCTCCTAGGCTTCGCCAAGATCAAGGCGTCGTGGGTGAATGCCCCGAATGCGGAGTCCGTGCGCAAGCTCGACAACGAGCGCCTGCTGGAAAGCATCCTCGGCGCGGAAACCGGTGAAGCCGACGATCTCGCGCTCGCCAAGGAACTCCTCGCCCGCCGTTCGCCGGAAGAGATTGCCGCCGCCTTGGTGCGCAGCTACCGCGCCCGGTTGCCGGCGGCCGAAGACCTCATGGACACCGGCATGCCCGAACGTCGCGAGCCGAAAAGCGGCCTCGCGGAAGGTGTGTGGTTCCGCATGAACGTCGGACGTCAGCGCAAAGCCGACCCGAAGTGGCTGATCCCCGAGATCTGCCGTCAGGGCGGAATCACCAAACGTGAGATCGGCGCCATCCGCATCTTCGACGATGAAACCAAGTTTGAGATCGCGACCGAGGCGGCGGATGATTTCGCGCGCCGTATCGCGAAGGTGAACAAGGGCGACATCCAGATCACCGCCGGCGACGCGCCGGCCGGTGGCGGCCATGTCCGCCGTCCACCGAAGGACTTCGACGGTAAGAAGAAGTGGAAGAAGCGCGACGATCGCGCCGAGGGCGATCAACGTCCGTTTCGTGACAAGCCGAAATGGACAGGTCACAAGAAGCCGCATGAGGGTAAACCGCATGAAGGCAAGCCGCGCGAGGGTAAGCCGTGGGAAGGTAAGCCCAAGGATGGAAAGCCACGCGACGGGAAGCCCTGGGAACGCAAATCTCACGGCGAGAAGTCCCACGGTGATAAGTCCCATGGCGATAAACCGCATGGCGACAAGTTCAAGTCGGGCAAGTTCAAACCCGGCAAATTCAAGGACAAGTTCAAGGGCGCGCCGGACGGTGGCCCCACTGAACGCCTCGACCGTGGGTTCCAGCGGAAGTTCAAGGTCAAGAAGGGCGGCGCCTAGCCCATAGTGCCGCCCTGCGGTGAGGTGCTAGGCTCTCCCAAGCCGATCAGCGAGGGGGGACCGATGATGATACATCTTCGCCGCGCCGCGACGGGGCTGGCTTTCGCAGGCGCGCTCGCGTTTGCGCCTGTCGTGTTCGCCCAATCCACGCTTGCTTTATCGACCGAGGCGAACGCCGCGATCACAAGTCTCGTTCAGCGTCTTGAGCTTGGGCGTTACAAGGCGACCATCAAGGGGCTCACTCAGTTTGGTGACCGTCGCGAAGGGACCGCGCGCAATCGCAAAGCCATCGACTGGATCGAAGCCGAACTGAAGAAGTACGGCTGCACCAACATCGCGCGGCTGAAGTACGACTATCAGCCGCCGGCGCCGGGCGCCACACGCGCGCCGTCGGGCACGCAAGTCCCGGGCCGTGGTCCGGGTGGTTCGCAGCCGCGCGGCGTCAAGGCGCCCACGGGGGTGAACACCGATCCGATGAAACAGCCCGACGCGCGCTTGCGCGAACTCAACAAGGAATCCTCCACGCCGGGTGCGCGCGAACAAGTTTACTGCACCAAGGTCGGCACAACGCGCCCCGATGAGATGTATATCGTCGGTGCGCATATGGATGGACATGGCTGGGGCGAAGCCGCGAACGACGACGGCTCCGGAACCGCGCTGGTCATGGAACTCGCGCGCATCTTCAGCAGCCCCGATGTCACCACCGAACGCTCGATCCGCTTCATCCTCTGGAACAATGAGGAGACAGGCTTGAATGGCGCGCGCGCCTACGTCGCCCAACGGGCCGGTCTGCAAGGCCGGGAAGAACCGGCGGGCTCGGGCCGTTATCCCGAGCCAAAATGGCTCGGCATGGTCCAGCACGACATGATGCTGTTCGATCACGGGATGCCCAACGCTGACGGCAGTGTCGACCCGAAGCAGCGTCCCGAGGCCGATGTGAATATCGAGTTCCAAAGCGTCTCGAAGATGGCCGCGGAATCCCAGGCGCTGGCGTGGGCGTTCTCGAACGCAAACGAGAAATACGCCACCGACTATCCGGCGACGGTCGGCTCACACATGACCAACACGGACTCCGTCCCTTTCCAGGATCTCATCCCCTCCATCAGCCTGCGCGAGAACGAACGCGGCGCGCATATCGGCAACGGGTGGGACCCCCACTGGCACCAACCCACCGACGTCTTCGCCACCTTCAGCGACGACGACTTCCGGCTGGGCCTCAATGCGGCGCAGACCACGCTGGGCGCTATCGCCGAGCTTACCGGCGCGCGTGTGGTGAAATAGGTCAGCCGAACGCGGCCAGAAACGCGAGCAGAGGAACGCCGGCCACGTCCAGCGGCGCCTCATGCACGCGGAGCGCGCGCCCGACCGGCAATGTCCCGTACAGGTGGGGGAAGAGGGCGCCTCCGCGCGACGGTTCCCACACAAGTTCCGGGCCGAACTGGTCGGCGTCGATCTCTAGAACGACCAAATCCGCCTGATCCCGGAAATGCAGGCGCGCGGTCTCTTGCGCCTGCGCGGCGGTCGAAAAGTGAATGTACCCGTCGCGGTGATCGATGCCTGCGCCGTCAAATACGCCGGCGGCCTCGGCGGCCCGCCACATATCGCGTTTCAGGATTTTGTAGATTGGCGTCACGGGGGGCTCATGGCGTTGATGGCAGGGGCTGATGGATAGACGCTCCCAGGGCGGCTGACCAGCCGAGACCGGGGAAAAGTGTGGAGAAAATAAGGCGTTGGCCCCCAATTTTTCCGAATTTTGTCGGGTGTAACCCGCCCGGGGGGTGCAACTTTCTCTGGGGTACGCCGTTAGTGGATATATCGTGGATATACGAAAGAGGGGCTACCCCATGACATCGCCGTTTCAACAAGAGCTCATTTCACTCCTGCCGCAGCTGCGTCCCTACGCGCTGACGATGACCCGCAGCAATGCCGGCGCTGACGATCTCATTCAGCAAACCGCGCTCCGGGCCTTGCGCGCGCAAGGCCAGTTCGAGATGGGCACCAACATGAAGGCGTGGCTCTACCGCATCATGCGCAACGAGCACATTTCCTCTCTGCGTCGCCGCAAGTTTGAAGGTCCGTCCCTCGCGGACGTGGCCGAACATGTCCTCACGCACAAAGCGAACCAGGAAGACCGCGCGCTCACCATGGAACTGTTCAAGGCCATGGATCGTCTGCCGAAGGCCCAGCGCGAAGTCCTGATGATGAACGTGGGCGGGCTCGCCTACGAAGAGATCGCGGAAGCCCTGGGCTGTTCGCTCGGGACGGTGAAAAGCCGCCTGTTCCGCGCCCGCGCCTCGATGGAGCAATTCCTGCTTGGCGATGAGGAAAAGGCCGAAGGAAAGAAAGTGGCCGAGCGCGTGAAGGAGCGTCGCGCAGCCCAGTCCGAGCAGGCCGCGATCTGTTAGGCATTCACACCTCGATCCGGCGACATAATCTCAGAGACCGGCGGCGGGCATGCACAATGCCCGCCGTTGCTTCTTGGGGGCGCCTTGCGCCATAAACGCGGTCTCCGCCCTACGCATGGCCGCCATGACATCCTCAACCTCACGCGCGACACCGGCCGACGCTGCGGACATCGCCGCGCTGGGTCGTCTGACATTCGCCGAAGCTTTCGGACGTTTGTACACGCCATCCGACCTTGAGGCGTTTTCAAACGAAAAATATCAACCGCAGATTTTTAGCGCTTATATCGAGGATCCCGCGCAAGCCGTTTTCAAGGCGACCGTGAACGGCGTCATCGTCGGTTACGCCCATGCGGGCCCCTGCAATCTTCCGCACGCCGATGTCACGCCGTCATGCGGCGAACTGAAACGTCTTTATGTCAGACGAAGCGCACAGGGTTTGGGGTTGGGAACCCTGCTTCTGGACGCCGCTCTCGCGTGGCTGGAAAAGCCTGGCAGAGTCTTGTGGATCGGCGTGTGGTCGCAGAATGTGGGCGCCCAGAAACTCTATGCCGGCCGCGGTTTTACGCTGGCGGGCGAATACAAATTCCTTGTCGGTTCCGCGCAAGACGACGAACTCATTTTACGCCGTGGTTGAAATGTCGCGCGTTGCATGAACGGGCCGTGGTCTCGCGCCGCGGTTGGCGCGCGCCAATAACCACGTTGCTAGCTTGCTCTTAAGCTTTCACGCGTATTAAGAGTGCGCGTGATTTAAGAGTGCGCATGACACCTGTGCTCCCCCAATCTTATCGCGACGTCCGGTCGCGCGCATATATCGCGCGCGAGGACCTCGGCATGGTTGCGGCCTTTGCGCTGCTGACCTACGCGGCATGTGTTCTTGGGATCGCGACAAGACCTATTGGCCTCTTGGCGGCGTTCTGGCCGGCCAATGCGGTTGCCCTTGGTCTCCTGGTGCGCGTGCCACGGCTGTCATCGCCGCTTGGATGGCTGGCCATGAGCGCGGCGTTCGTCGCGGCGGATTTGACCTTTGGCGCCACGGTCGGCCGCACCTTGCTTCTCACCGCCGGCAATATCGTGAGCATTGCCGTGGGGTACATGCTCTTCCGGCGCCTCGACGACGGATTGCGCCGTTTGCGGCAGCCCGCGTCCATTCCCTACCTTCTTGGAATCGCGGCGGTCGCTTCGGCGGCGGCGGGGTGCGTCGGCGCGGCCGCGAACCCTGTGCTTTTCAACGGTCCGCCGTTGCGCGGGTGGTTTTTCTGGTTCGCGACGGAACTGGTGAACTACATCGCGATTCTGCCGGCCATTCTCTTGGTGCCTTTGTCCCGAGAGGGTCTCCGAAAAGTCTTCGCACTCCCCGATCATTCCTTCTTTGCGATCCTGCCCGCGGTTGCGCTGCTGATCAGCGCCGTCGCGGGGGTTCTGCTTGGCGGCCCCGCGGCGATCATTTTTCCCGCCCCTGCCATCATCTGGTGCGCCGTCTTCTATCGGGCGTTCATCACTTCGCTCCTGACGCTCGGTTTGAGTGTGTGGACGCTCTGCGCGATCTCGTTCGGTTATCTGGAAGTGCATTTCGACCTGCATGACCAAGAGGTCATTATTTCCCTTCGCCTCGGCGTCGCACTCATCGCTTTGGCCCCGCTGGCGATCGCGAGTTTGATGACCGCGCGCGCCGATCTCATGCGTCGGCTTCAGACGACGAATGCCGCGCTGACGGCCGCCGATCAGGCGAAGGACAAGTTCCTCGCCATGATGAGCCACGAGTTGCGCACGCCGTTGAGCGGCATCCTCGGCATGACGGACCTCCTTGTCGCGACCGGATTGTCGAAGCAGCACAAGGTTTTGCCGCCACGCTGTCACGGTCGGCGCGCGGTCTCTTGGCGATGCTTAACGATATCTTGGATTTCTCGAAGATCGAGGCCGGACATCTTCAGATTGAAAGCGCGCCTTTTCTGCTGTCGGACGTCATCAATGACGTCCGCGATCTTTTCAGCGGGGCGGCGCAGGAAAAAGGCCTCACGCTGACGGCGAAGATCCCGGCGAATATCCAAGATGCGTTGATCGGCGACGAGGTCAGGTTGCGCCAACTCGTTTCCAACCTCGTCAATAACGCCATCAAATTCACCTCGTACGGCGGCGTTTCGATCGATGTTCGCCAGGAGATCCATCCCGAGAAGGGCCTGCTCTTGCATGTCGCCGTGGTCGACACGGGCATTGGAATCCCCGCGAACGACGTCGGGCGGCTCTTCCGGCCTTTCGTCCAATTGGACGGCAGTCGCAGGTATGGCGGCACCGGTCTGGGCCTCGCCATTTGCCGGAATATCGTGAACGCCATGGGCGGCGACATTTCTGTCACGACAGGCGAGGGGCGGGGATCGACCTTCACGTTCTTCGTTCACGTGGAGCCCGACGTCAGCGGGCTGGCCGTTACGCGGGCGGATCACGGTAAATCGGTAAAAACGATCGCTTCAACGTCGGATGCGCGGGCCTTCAATGTCCTGGTGGCCGACGACGATCAGATCATGCGTTCACTCATCACCGTGATGCTCGAGCGGGAAGGGCATCGGGTCACCACCGTCGAGAATGGCGCCGAAGCGATCGCGGCCATTCAACGCATGCCGTTCGATATCGTTCTGCTCGATATGCAGATGCCGGTCATGGACGGTTTGACCGCGCTGCGCACGATCCGCCGCCAGGAAAACGGTCAGGAAAACGAGGGGGGCGCGGCGCGCGCCCGGTCGTCTGTCATCGCCCTCAGCGCCGATGTGCGGAACGAGCAGAAGGAACGTGTCCGGGTCGGCGGCGCGGACGTCGTGCTCGGCAAGCCGATCGAATGGGAGCGGCTGTTCGCCGAAATGCGCGCGTTGTTCCTCAGGGCGTCGCTCTCGCGTGCGCCGTCGAGTTCCGTGCCGTCTCCCGCTCCGGCCACGCGCGACGCCGCGGCGCTGTCGAGCGATGTGATCGAAAACCTGCGTGTCCAAATCGGAAACCAGGCCCTGGACCGCGTGCTGCGGAAATTCGCCGACGGCCTTCAGCAATATGTCGGCGCGATGAGCGCGGCGCTGAATGTGCGCGATCTCCAGCGCGTTCGGCGTATCGCGCATAGTTTGCATGGGCTGTCCGCGCAATTCGGCGCCTTTGAAGTGAGTGCGCTCTCCAGTCTGGTGGCGCGGCGGAGCTGCTCGTTGGAGCAAGCCTCCGAAATCGCTCCGCAGATCGTGATCGCCGCCAGCAACGTTCGCGAGGCGCTTGCGGATAAATTCGGGATCGCGGCCTAGCCGCGTTGAGTTGGGGGATTGAATGACTGATTCGAACAAGGCGAATGATGATGCCGCTGCGTTTCTCGCAACGGTGACGCTTTTCCGCGAAATTCCGCGTGCGGAGATCCAGGATCTCGTGTCGCTGATGACGTCCGACGTCTTCGCGGCCGGCGAAGTCATCCTGATGGAGGGCGAGGCCACCAACGATCTTCTGATCGTCGCCTCCGGTCAGGTCGAGGTCTATGTCATGCGCGGGGGTGAGAAGGTGTCGATCACCACGCTCGGCCCGACCTCCTACTTCGGCGAGATGTCGGTGTTCGACGACTATCCCCGCTCCGCGAACGTGCGGGCGGTTGGCGACGTCGTCGTTTATCGCTTCGAGCGTGATGCGTTCCGGGCCTTCCTTAAGGCGCATCCCGAAACGCTCTATCAGATGTGCACCGTGTTCAGTCACCGCCTGCGCAACACCAATTCTGCGCTGGCGAAGCACTGACGCATCTCGATCAGCGTTGATCCAGCTTCAGTTCAATGCGGCGGTTGCGCGCGCGCGCGGTGACGTCGTTGCCGGGATCGATCGGCTGATACTCGCCGAAGCCGGCGGCGGCCAGGCGTTCGGCGGGCACGCCCTGGGTGATCAGGTAACGCACGACCGAGATCGCGCGCGCCGCCGACAGTTCCCAATTCGAGCGGAACTGCGCGGTGGAGATCGGCGCGGTGTCGGTATGGCCGTCGACGCGCATAATCCAGTTGATGTCGGACGGAATGGTGCGTGAGACGTCGAGCAACGTACGCGCCAGCTGGCTCATCTGGCGCTGACCTTCCAGGTTGAGGTCGGCCGAGCCCGACGCGAACAGGACTTCGGATTGGAAGACGAAACGGTCGCCGACGATGGTGACGCCGGGCCGGGTGCCGAGGATATCACGCAGGCGTCCGAAGAACTCCGAGCGCGAGCGTTGCAGTTCCTGCACTTTGCCCGCCAGCGCGCGGTTCATGCGCCGGCCGAGATCCGAGATCTGCGCTTTCTGCTCGGCGGTGAGTTTGTCGGAGGCGTCGAGCGCGGCCGCTAATTTCTCCAGCTCGCGCTGCATGTCCTGCAACTGCTGGCTCATCAGCGCGGCCGCGGCTTGCGCTTCCAGGGTGAGGGCGCGTTCCTTGGCGATCTCGCCGTCGTTCTTCGCGGTTTGCGCGCCCAACTCGGCGATCTGTTTTTCCAGGCTCGCCTTCAAGGCTTCCATCGCCTTGATGTTCTGCTGAAGCAGAGCCAACTGCTGTGCCTGTTTGGTGATCAGCGCGGTCTGTTCGGCGCCGCTTTTATTGAGCGCGGCGATTTCGGCGTTGCGGGCTTCAAGATCGGCGGTCGCCGCGCCGAGCTGCGAGGTGAGTTGTTCGTTCTCCAGCCGGATTTGCGCCAGCACGTCGAGCTGCTGGTTCGCGGCCTGCAAATCCGTCGAAAGACGCCCGATGGTGAGTTCCAGGTCGGCGCGAGCCTTGCGTTCGATGTTGAGCATCTCGCTCAGGCTCGCCATCTGCACGTTCAAGGCCGCCAGCGCGTTGTCGCGGCCCTGCAAGGCCTGGCCCAGAAGGCCCTGGCCCAGCACGAACACCAGCAGAACGAAGATGATAATGATCAGCAGCGTCGACAGGGCGTCGACCCAGCCCGGCCAGGCGTCGATAACGGTGCGTTTGCGCCGGACGAACGCCATCGCGCGCTAGTTTCCTGCGCCGTCGCGTGCGCCCGCGGTCGCGATGGTCTTGGCGAGCAGTTTGATCTCGCCGCGGAGCTCGCGGACGATTTCCTCGCGTCCCGTCGTGACCGACGAGGCGAGGCGGGAAAGGGCACCGTCGATGTTGCGGATATGGCCGCGTGTGGCGTCGTCGATGGCCCCGCCAGTTGCCAAAGCGGGCGTCGCGACGGCGGCGGCGATGTCGTTCATGCTCCGTACGATGGACGACAGATCGCGCTGACCTTCCGCCAGACGCAGCAGCACCTGCTGTTCGGCGCGCATCTGGTCGGCCAGCAGCGACAGCTTGTCGTTGAGCTGATGAAGCTGCTCATTGCCCGCAACGCGGCTCTGCTCGCCGCGCGCCATGATGTTCTGCAGCTCCTGCAAACTTTCCGCGGTCTGTTCCAGCAAGGCCTCGGTGTAGGCCGACACGCCTTGTTCGCCGTCGCCGGTCACGGCGCCCGACGACAGGCGCGTGACGCCCGACAGCCATTCTTCCAGTTCGTTGTAGAAGGCGTTTTGCGCCTGGCCCGCCTGCAGGTCGAGGAATCCGAGCGCGAGCGATCCCCCCAGGCCGAACAGCGACGACGAGAACGCGGTCCCCATGCCCGACAGCGGCGCTTCCAGGCCGGTCTTCAGGTTACTGAACACGGTCGCCATGTCGCCGCCTGTCACTGACAAATTGCGGATGACGTCCGCGATGGACTCGATCGTGCCGAGCAGCCCCCAGAAGGTGCCGAGCAGTCCGAGGAAGATGCAAAGGCCGGTGAAATAGCGCGACAGTTCGCGGCTTTCTTCCAGGCGCGCGGCGATCCCGTCCAACAGCGTGCGCATCACGGGCGCGCTCAAGGTCAGGCGGCCGCGCGTGCGCTTTTCCTGGAGCATGCGGGCCATGGGCGACAGCAGCCGCAACTTGCCCTCGTTCGGGTGGATGCGGTCGTCCACCAGGTTCTCGTTCTGGCTGGTGGTCTGGAAGCTTTCGATCCATTCCGCTTCCGGCGCGATCAGCAGCACCTGGCGGAAGTTCAAGACGATCCCTGTGATGATGACGCCGAAGATCAGCCCGTTCAGGATCGGGTTGACCAGGAAGATGGTGGCGAGCTGCGGGGCCACGAACGCCAATCCCACGCCGACGATGGCGAGGAAAACGATCATGCGTGTCAGATACGTTTTCGTGTCGTTCATAAGCGTCTTTCTCTTCTCCGCGCGCGAGGTGCGCACGCGGTCCTCACCATACAATTGAATGCGGCAATGCTAGGGCGCTGAGACCCGGCTCGAAAGTGAACCGGTTGTAACAACCGGTTTACCGGCGCACCAGCAGCACGTCGACGCGGTCCGGCGCGCCGCCGCCCGACTGTTCGCCGAGGGCCCGCAGATTGATGCGGGTCGACTCAACACCGGCCGCGAGAAGTTCCCGGCGCACATTCACGCCGCGCTCCGTCGACAGGCGGCGGGAGCGGCTTACGCTCTTCTGCGGGTCGGATGCGTAAGCGATCAATTCGACGCGCAGCGCGGGGTCTTTCATCATGCGCGCCGCCAAAGCGCGCAGGTTGGGGTTCGCATCTTTCGGCACATCGGATGCGCCGACGCCGAATGAGATCGTGTAGACGTCCGGCTCGCGCGGCGTCGGCGCCTTGACAGCGGCGGGCGGCAGGGCCGCGACTTGGGTTTCCTTCGCGGGCGCGGCGGCGGGCGTGCTCGGCACCAGGGTCGGCGGTGTCGCGGCGACCGTCTTGGCCGTCGGCGCGGCGGCCGGGCCCGTCAGCGGCGTCGGCGCGGCGGCCGGGCCCGTCAGCGGCGTCGGCGCGGATGTCGCCGTGCTCGTGGGAGGCGCGGCGGGCTTCGCGGGCGTGGATGCCGTTGGGGTTGTCGGTGTCGGTGTCGACGCGGGGGCGGGCGGTGTCGCGGCGGGTTTGGCGGCCGCCACGGGCGGCGCTGACGCCGGTGTTACGGGTTTCGTCGCCGCTGGCGGCGTCGTCGTGACGGGTTTCGCGGCGGCCGGCGGCGCGGACGCCGTTGCGGCTGGTTTCACGGGGGCGGTCTGCGCCGGGGCCTGTGGCTTCACGGCGGCCATTTGAACCGGCTTCGCCGTGGGCGGTGTCGCGGGCTTGGCTGTTGTTGCGGGCGCGGGTGTTGCGGCCGGCGCGGCGGGTTTGACCGCCGCCGGGGTTGGCGTGACGGGCTTCGCGGCGGCGGGCGCTGCGGGTTTCGCGGGCGGATTTGCGGCCGGGGCCGTCGGCTTCACAGGCTCGACGCTGATCGCCGATGCGGATCGGGCCGGGGGCGCTTTGTCGTCGTCGGAATTGACGGCGCGCGCCATCTGGGTGGGCGCGAAGGGCGCGACACCCGGCGGCGGACGCAGGCGGATGGGTTGCGGACGGGTGATGCTCGGCGCGACGCCGGCCGGTGGACGCAGGATCACGCGGCCGCTGGATCCGCCGCCGGTGGCCGCGGGCGCGTTGGCGCGCGGAACGAGCAGGCGGCGGTTGGCGCCTTCAAGCGCGGAAAGGTCGATGGAAACCGAGGAATCGGTGCGGACAGCGGGCGCGGCGGCTGCCGGGGCGCTGACGCCGTCGGCCGCGGCGGGCGCGGCGCCCGCAAGCAGCGCGGCAACGCCCAGCGCCGTCGGTGCCCATAGGCTCGACGTCCGCAGGAGCTTGCCTCTACCGGTCGCGGCGTCTCTCATGCGTTTCACGTTCGGCCCCCACACATACTACGTTGGCCCGCGCTTTTTGCGCGTTCAGCCAAAGCCGTTGAAAAGTCTCTGCTTTGGCCCAGTTGTCCCCGGGGCCAAACCTACAACAGCCGGTTCGGGCCAGACAACAGCCTCGGCCCGAAAAAGCTTATTACGGGAGATATAGGCCCGGTTTGGTCAATCGGTGGTTAACAGGGGCGTTAGCCCTTCACCACCAGGTCCAAAAATTGCTTATGGAGCTTGGCGTTAGCCGCGACCACGTTGCCGCTGGCCAACACGTCCCGGTCGCCCTTGAAGTCGGTCACGAACCCGCCGGCTTCCCGCACCAGCAGAAGGCCCGCCGCGATATCCCAAGGCTGGAGGCCGGCTTCCCAGAACCCCTCGTACCGGCCGGCGGCCACATAGGCCAGGTCCAGCGAGGCCGCGCCCATGCGGCGGATGCCCGCCACGTCGTTCATCACGCGCTCCATTTGCTTCAGGAACGGCGCATGGCCCGGGCGGCCGTGGAAGGGAATGCCCGTCGCCATCACCGCGTCGGACATGCGGTTGCGCGACGAGACCCGCAAACGCCGGTCGTTCAGGAACGCCCCTTTGCCTTTTTCGGCATAGAACAGTTCTTCGACGATCGGGTTGTAAACCAGGCCGGCGATGACCTCGCCTTCCATTTCCAGCGCGATCGAGATCGCGAAGTGCGGAATCCCGTGCAGGAAGTTGGTGGTGCCGTCGATGGGGTCGATGATCCAGCGGTGCTTGCCGTCTTCCGACGGGATATCCCCGCCTTCTTCCATCAGGAAGCCGAACTTCGGGCGCGCCTTCTGCAATTCGGCGCGCAGCGCCTTTTCGGTTTTCACATCGGCCGCGCTCACGAAGTCGCTCGGGCCCTTGGCGGACACCTGAAGCTGCTCGACTTCGCCGAAATCGCGGCGCAAGGCGCGGGAAGCCTTGCGCGCCGCTTCGGTCATAACAGTCCAGAGAGCGGAACCACGCGCCATCGTACAAACTCTACAAGTCTAAGGTCGCGAACTATTTCGCGCGTTCGACGTAGCTGCAGTCTTCGGTATTCACCACGATCTTGGTGCCCGCTTCGATGAAGGGCGGGATCAGGACTTTCAGACCGTTCTCCAAAAGGCCCGGCTTGTAGGACGAAGCGGCCGTCTGGCCCTTCACCACCGGGTCGGCTTCCGTGACCATCAGGACGACGGACTTCGGCAGATTGATGCCCACCGGCTTGCCTTCGATGAACTCGACGGTCACGTCCATGTTATCCGTCAGGAACGCCGCGCGTTCGCCGAGCAGGTCGCCGCTGATGTTGAACTGGTCGAACGTGCCTTTGTCCATGAACGTGAACATGTCGCCGTCCTTGAACAGGTACTGGCAATCGTTCTCGCGCACTTCCAGGCGCTCGACCGAGTCAGCGGTGCGCCAGCGGGCCTGGCTCTTGGTGCCCGAGGCGATATCGCGCATTTCCACCTGGATGAAGGCGCCGCCCTTACCCGGCTGCACGATCGCGTGCTTAATCACCGACCACTGCTTGCCTTCGTGTTCGATGACCATACCGCCGCGGATGGAGTTCGCATTGATCTTCATGGGGGGAGCGCCTGTTCGTCTCTAAATGTCCGGAAAAACCGGGGCGCTTGTATCAGTTTGACCCCTGTTGCGGAAGGGCGAAAAGGCAGGTTTAACAGGGGTTATGACCGATCCATGGTGGAGCCCTGAAACTCTCGCGCGAAAGCGCCCTTACCTCGACGCCCGGCGCGCCGGCGTAAAGGCCGTCCGCGCCTATTTCCAGGCCGAGGGTTTTTTCGAGGTCGAAACGCCCGCCATCCAGCTTTCCCCGGGCATTGAGCGCCATATCCGACCCCTGGCCCTGTCCCTGCGCGATCCGCTGGAGGAAGGGGCCGTTGAGCGGTTTCTGCACACATCGCCCGAATTCGCCATGAAGAAGCTCCTGGCCGGGGGTGTCCCGAAAATCATGCAACTCTGCAAGGTATGGCGGGACGGCGAGCGCGGCCCGCTGCACGAACCCGAATTCACCATGCTGGAATGGTACAGGGCGGACGCCGGCTACGGCGCCATGATGGATGACTGCGCCGCCGTGGTACGGGGCGTCGCCAAGGCGGTCCAGCGCAGCTTGGCCCACGACGGCCTCCTGCGCTGGGGGGACAAGGTGTGCGATCCCGCGCGCGACCCGCGCCGCCTCACGGTGGCGCAGGCGTTTCGCGAGTATGCGGACATCGATCTCCTCGCGACCGTCGACGGCACGCTCGCGCCCGCGCCGGACGCGTTACGCGCCGCCGCGCGCGGACGCGGCCTTCATGTCAGCGACGCCGACACCTGGGAGGACATCTTCTTTCGCGTCATGCTCGACCGCATCGAGCCGCATCTCGGCGTCGGCGCGCCGGTTATCTTGTGCGAGTACCCGGCGAACCTCGCCGCCTTGGCCCGCCGCAAGCCGGGCGACGAAGCGGTCGCCGAACGGTTCGAGCTCTATGCCTGCGGCGTCGAACTGGCCAACGCCTATTCCGAGCTGACCGACCCGGCCGAACAGCGCGTCCGTTTCGCCGCCGACCGGGCCCTTCACGAAAGTCTCTACGGCCGTGCGCCGCCGATGGACGAGGATCTGCTCGACGCGCTCTCGCGTCTTCCGCCCTCGGCCGGTTGTGCGCTAGGTTTCGACCGCCTCGTCATGCTTGCGACGGGCGCGAAAACGATCACCGATGTTTTATGGGCTCCCGTCATATGAAAATGAATCCCGAGGTCGACGCCTACATCGCGGCTTATCCCCCGAAGGTGCGCGCGCTGATGAAAACCATCCGCGCGACCATCCATAAGGCGTTGCCGGACGGCGAGGAACGCATCAGCTACGGCCTCGTGGGATACTTCCGTGACGGCGCGGTCGCCTACTTCTCGGCCTTCAAGAGCCATATCGGCTTCTTCCCGCCGACGGACGATCCCAACCTCAAGAAGGCCACGGCCAAGTTCGCCAACGCGAAGGGCAATTTGAAGTTTCCGCTGAACGCGCTTCCGCCCTACGACATCATCGCGAAGCTCGTCACCGCCCGCGCCGCCGACAACCGCAAGAAGGCCGCCGCGAAAGAGAAGGCGGAGAAGAAAGCGGCTAAAAAGCCCGTGAAGAAGGCGGCGAAGAAGAAGGCCGCCAAGAAAGCGCCTGCGAAGAAAGCGATCGCGAAGAAGAAGGCAAAGAAGAGGGCGGCGAAGCGCTAGGCTTTTTTTCTCCCTCCCCTGAAAGGGGAGGGGCGGGGAGGGGTCGTTTTCTGTTCAACAACAGAAACCAACAAACGCCCCCCTCTTAATCTCCCCCTTTCAGGGGGAGAAAAAAATCATCCCCGGAACGGATACTTCGCGAAGACGGCGTTGAAGTCGCGCACGGCCGCCGCGGGGCCGCCCGCGTAATTCCAAACGCCGTTGCACACGGCGATGAAATCCGCGCCCGCCTGCACGATCGGTTCGCAGTTCTCAACCGTGATGCCGCCAATGGCCACCGACGGGATCATCGTCGTCTCGGTCCAGATCTCGATGATCTCCGGCGTGACGCTCGTCGTGGCTTCTTTCGTGGTGGTGGGGAAGAACGCCCCAAACGCGACGTAGTCCGCACCGGCCTCGGCGGCTTCCATTGCGGCGTGGCGAGAGTCTTTGCACGTCACGCCGACCGTCGCATCGGGCCCCATCAGGGCGCGCGCTTCGTCATAGGGCATGTCGTCCGGCCCGATATGCACGCCGTCGCAGTTGAGCGCGGCGGCGAGGTCGGGCCGGTCGTTCAGGATGAACGCGACGTTGTGCTGGTGGCAAACCGGCATCAGGGTTTTGACCGCCTTGTGGATCGCCGCGTCGTCGGCGTCTTTCAGGCGGAGCTGCACGCACGCCACATCACCGGCCGCCAGCGCGTCGCCGAGGGTTTTCGCGAAACCCTCGGGCAGCGCCGGCGGCGTGATGAGGTAGAGTCGGCAGCTTGGAGTCGGGTCGGCCACGGTGGGGCGCGAAGCTCTAGGCTTTGCCCTGGTAGATATCGACCAGCTTGTTCAGCAAGGTCAGCGCTTCGTCCTGCGGGCGCTGGAACGCATTGCGGCCGATGATCGAACCGTTGCCGCCGCCGTCGCGGATCGCGCGGGCGTCGTCGAAGATGCTGTCTTCGCCCTTCTTGGCCCCGCCCGAGAACACGACGATGCGGCGGCCGCCGAAGCAGCTCTGCACCACGTGCTGCACGCGCTCGGTCAAGGTCGCGCGCGGGATCTTGGCGGACTCATAGACCTTCTTGGCTTCGCCCAGGTCCAAATGGTCCGACGGCAGCTTCACCTTGATGATATGGGCGCCCATCAAGGCGGCCATATGGGCGGCGTAGGCGATGATGTCGAAGCCCAGCTCGCCGTCCTTGGTCACGTACTTGCCGCGCGGATACGACCACACCACGACCGCAAGGCCGTGCGCCTTCGCTTCGGCGGTCAGCTCGCGCAGATCGTTCAGCATGTCGAACGCTTTTTCCGAACCCGGATAGATGGTGTAGCCGATGGCCGAACAGCCCAGGCGCAGCGCGTCCTTCACGCCGGCGGTGATGGCTTGCGTCGGCGCGTCCTTCTCGCCGTTCAGCGAGTTCGCGCTGTTCACCTTCAGGATGGTCGGGATCTGACCGGCGAAGGACGCCGCGCCGTCCTCGATCATGCCCAAGGGGGCGGCGAAGGCCGACAGACCGGCCGAGACGGCCAGTTGCCAGTGGTAGTGCGGCTCGTAGCCCGGCGGGTTGGCGGCGAAGCTGCGCGCCGGGCCGTGTTCGAAGCCCTGGTCGACCGGCAGGATCACCAGCTTGCCCGTGCCGCCCAGCTTGCCCTGCATCAGGATGCGGGCGAGGTTGGCCTTCGTGCCTGGGTTGTCGCTTTCGTAAGCGCTGAGGATGGACTTCACCCGGGGGGTCATGGTCATGGAAGCGTGTCCTTTGTCTTTGCCGAGGTCAGGTCAAAAAAGTCTGATCAAACGGATTGGAAATCCTTGGGGCCGCGGCAACGGTGATGCTGCCGGCAAGGCCGCGCGGGCCGGAGATATACCGAGTGCGCCTCCCCTTGAACAGGGTGCTCCGCCGGGCGGCAAAACTTGTCACACCCCATAAGGAGGGCGCGCGTGCAAAATGCCGTCGGGACGATCGCCTAGACGTTCACATTGACGCATCAATCCCAGCTTCATATGCTTAAACTCATTTTCGAGGTTGGGGCGCTATTTCTTTGAAAGATATCGTGAACCCGAACGTGCGTGATGCGCTCGAACGCCTCGAGCGGGCGATTGGCCGCCTCGATGTCGCGGCCGCGCGCGGCGGCGCGTCGGAGGACGTCGCGGGACTCAAGGACGACTACGAGCGCCTGCGCCGCGACCACGCCGCCTTGACCTCGAGCGCCGGTCACGTCGCCGATCGCCTGGACGCCATTATCGGCCAGGTGCGCACGGCCCTGGAGGGCTGACCCGGTGGCGCAAGTCTCCATCACCATTCGCGGCCGGCAATATCAGATCGCCTGCGACGACGGACAGGAGGCGCACCTCGCGCGCCTCGGGCGCTACCTCGACCAGCGGGCCGAACAACTGCACATGGCGGCGGGGTCGGTCAGCGACGCCCTCCTTCTGGTGATGGTGGGGCTCGTGGTGGCCGACGAACTCACCGATACGGTTGCCGAACTGGACGCCCTGAAGGCGAATTCCGGGAATGCGGGGCGAGTTGCGGCCGAAAATGCCGCCGCGGCGTCCATAAATGGGCTCGCCGAGCGCATCGAGCGTATTGCCGCGCGGCTTGAGGGCTCTTAAGTTCACCCATGGAGCTGCTGGGCAGGTTAGGTCTCTGAACCCCCAGGGGCGATAATCTTCGCTCGGGAGCTGTCCCTCTTTGGACCCTAGGTCCGGATGACACGGCGCCCACCTAAACTCGTGGCCCATTGGGAGGTCACGCACGACCGACGGCTTTCGGCGGCTCCACTTATTTCCTGGGGATTTCCTTTAAAAGTTGGGCGGCTCCATGTCGGGTGCATCTCCGGCTGACGCGAAAGCGGCCTTGCGCCGCGCGATGCTTGACCGCCGCCGCCTCGTTCATGGCGAGATCGGCGTGGCGGCGGCCCAGGCCGTGAAGGATCACGTCCTCGCCGAACTCGACCTGTACGATAAAAATATAGCCGGCTATTGGCCGTTGGGAGATGAACTCGACTGCCGGCCCGCCTTGGAGGCGCTTGTCGCCGCGGGCGCCCGGGTCGCCCTGCCGGTGGTCGCCGGGCAGGGACATGCGCTGATCTTCCGGGCCTGGGCGCCGGGCGATGCGCTGGAACAGGGCCCCTACGGGACGATGCATCCGGGCCCGCGCGCGCCGGTCGTCTGCCCGCAAATTCTCCTGGTGCCTTTGATCGCCTTCGATCTTGCCGGCCAGCGCCTGGGTTATGGTGCGGGCTATTACGACCGCACGATCAACGCATTGCGGGCCAAGGGGCAATTGACCGCCGTTGGTCTCGCCTACGACGCCCAGCGCGTCGACGCCGTCCCGGCGGGCGGCCACGATCAGGAGCTCGACGCCGTGATTACCAATGCGGGCGCGCTCTGGTTCACCTGAACCCGCGCCGCGCGCCCGTTTTTCCTTTCCTCAAGCGGCGCGGTCGTTTAGCTCTCCCCGCATGCGACTTCTTTATTGTGGCGACGTGATGGGCAAAGCCGGCCGTGAGGCCGTGGCGACGCACATCCCCGAACTCCGCCGGACCCTCGGCCTCGACTTCGTGGTGGCGTGCGGCGAGAACGCCGCCCACGGCTTCGGCATCACCGCCGCCATTTGCCAGAGCATGTTCGACCAAGGCGTGGACGTCATCACGCTCGGCAATCACGCCTGGGACCAGCGCGAGATCATCTCTTTCATCTCCGCCGAGCCGCGCCTTTTGCGGCCCATCAACTATCCCATCGAGACGCCGGGCCAGGGCTTCGGGTTCTACACCACCGCCAAGGGCCGCCGGATCATCGTGATCCAGGTGATGTGCCGGTTGTTCATGGACGCGCTCGACGATCCCTTCCGTGCCTTGAATGAAACCTTGGAGAACCATCCCTTACGCGACGCCGCCGACGCCATCATCGTCGATGTGCACGGCGAGGCGACCAGCGAGAAGGGCGCGCTGGGCGTCATCGCCGACGGCCGCGCCTCCATGGTCGTGGGCAGCCACTCCCATGTGCCGACCGCCGACGCTCGCATCCTGCCGGGCGGCACCGCGTTCCAGACCGATGCGGGCATGTGCGGCTCCTACGATTCCGTGATCGGCATGAAGAAGGAGACGGCGACCGCGCGCTTCGTCACCAAAATGCCGACCGAACGCCTGGAGCCCGCCGACGGCGAGGGCACCTTGTGCGGCGTCTTTGTCGAGACCGACGACAGGACCGGGCTCGCGCTCCGGGTCGAACCGGTGCGCGTGGGCGGCCTCCTGAAGCAGACGATCCCCAGCTAACGCTGCCTTTTTGCGCCGCGCCGCGCTAGGCTGCCTTCACAACATCTGGTATAAACGGGGACTTTCCCCGCCGCTTATTGTAAGCAAAACAAGGATTTGAGACGACGGACGCACGATGGCTGGCCATTCCCAATTTAAGAACATCATGCACCGGAAGGGTGCCAAGGATGCCAAGCGGGCGAAGCTTTTCACGAAGCTCGCCCGTGAAATCACAGTGGCGGCCAAGATGGGCCTGCCCGATCCCGCATATAACGCGCGCCTGCGCACGGCCATCAACGACGCGAAGGCCGAAAGCATGCCGAAGGACAACATCGAGCGCGCCATCAAGAAGGCGACCGGTGTCGACCAGGAGAACTACGACGAAGTGCGTTACGAGGGCCGCGGTCCCGGTAACGTCGCGCTGATCGTCGAAGTGCTCACCAACAACCGCAACCGCACCGCCACCGACTTGCGCGTCGCTTTCTCGCGCAACGGCGGCGCGCTCGGGGAAACCGGCAGCGTGGCGTATTGCTTCCAGCGTGTCGGCCAGATTCACTTCCCGGCCGCGGTCGGCGACGGCGACAAGGTGATGGAAGCCGCGTTGAACGCCGGCGCGGACGATGTCTCCACCACCGAGGCCGGTCACGACATCTACTGCGCGCCTGACGATCTGCACACCGTGCAAAAAGGGCTGGAGACGGATTTGGGACCGGCGGAAACCTCGCGCCTCGAATGGCGTCCGACCATGACGGTCGACGTCAGCGGCGAAACGGCCGAGGAATTGATGAACCTGCTCAACGCGCTCGACGACAACGATGACGTGCAGCGCGTCGTGGCCAACTATGAAATGTCCGATGAGGTCATGGCCCAGCTTGGCTCATAAGGCCGCGCCGGCTCAGGAAAACACGCACGAGGGCGCGCCGTCCGATCCCGGCTGCGTGCGCATCCTCGGGCTCGACCCCGGCCTGCGGCATACGGGCTGGGGGATCATCGAAGCGCGCGGCAATCGTTTGACCTTCATCGCCGACGGCGTGATCGAACCGAACCCGAAGATGACGTTGGCGGAACGTTTGCGCGTCCTGTTCGCGGGCGTGCAGGATCTCGTCACCCAATACGCACCGCACGAGTGCGCCATTGAAGAGACTTTCGTGAACCAGAACCCCGTCTCCACCTTGAAGCTTGGCCACGCGCGCGCCGCCGTGATGCTGGCGCCGGCCAACGCGGGCCTTCCGGTCGCGGAGTACAAGCCCAACCTCGTGAAGAAATCGGTGGTCGGCGCGGGTCACGCCGAGAAGGCGCAGGTCGTCGCGATGATGCGCATGTTGCTTCCGGGCAGCCGTGTCGGGTCCGAGGACGCCGCCGATGCGCTCGCGGTCGCGGTCTGTCACGCGCACCACCGGGCCAGCGCGCGCGCACTTGGAGCCCGCAAATGATTGCGAAACTACGCGGGCGGTTGGATTCCGTCGGTACCGACTTCGCCGTCGTCGATGTCGGCGGCGTGGGGTATCTCGTGTTTTGCGGCACGCGCACCATCGCAGGCCTTCCCGGCGTGGGCGAGGCCGTCGAACTCTCCATCGAGACGCATGTCCGCGAAGACCATATCCATCTCTACGGCTTCGCCACCGCGCGCGAGCGCGAGATGTTCAACGCCCTGACGACCGTCCAGGGCGTCGGCGCGAAGGTGGCGCTCGCCATCCTCTCGGCGTTGTCGTCCGAACAGATCGTGCAGGCCATCGGCGCGGGCGACCAGGCGGCCTTCAAGCGCGCCAACGGCGTGGGCGGCAAACTCGCCCAGCGCATCGTCGCCGAGCTGAAGGACAAGGTCGCCGCGTTCGCCGTCGCGGGCGCGGTGCTGCCGAAGGCCGCGTCTCCGGCCAAGGGGCCCGCGAAAAGTTCGGCGGTCGAGGACGCGGTCTCGGCGCTGGTCAATCTTGGCTACGGCCGCATGGATGCGTTCGGCGCCGCCTCGCGCGCCGCGCAGGCCGCGGGCGAGGGCGCGAACTTCCAGGTCTTGATCAAGGCCGCCTTGCGCGAGCTCGGAGGCGCGGATGGCTGATCCCTCGCGCGTGATCTCCGCGGTGCGTCAGGACGAGGACGCCGACACGTCGCTGCGCCCGAAGCGCCTGGGCGATTTCATCGGCCAACGGCAGGTGCGCGAAAACCTCGCGGTCTTCATCGCCGCGGCGAAGGAGCGTAAGGAACCGCTCGATCACGTGCTTTTCCACGGGCCCCCGGGTCTGGGAAAAACCACGCTTGCGCAGATCGTGTCGAAGGAACTGGGCGTCGGCTTCCGGGCAACCTCGGGGCCCATGATCGCGCGCGCGGGCGACCTCGCGGCCATCCTGACCAATCTCGAGGCCAACGACGTTCTCTTCATTGATGAAATTCACCGCCTCAATCCCGCCATCGAAGAAGTGCTCTATCCCGCGATGGAGGATTTCCAGTTGGACCTGATTATCGGCGAGGGGCCCGCGGCGCGCTCGGTGCGGATCGAGCTGCAGCCGTTCACTCTTGTCGGCGCCACCACCCGCTCGGGGCTCCTGACCACGCCCTTGCGCGACCGCTTCGGGATTCCCTTGCGGCTTGAGTTCTATAACGCCGCGGAACTGGTCGACATCGTCAGCCGCGGCGCGCGCCTGTTAGGCGTCGCCATGACGGAAGACGGCGCCATGGAAGTGGCCAAGCGCTCGCGCGGCACGCCGCGCGTCGCGGGGCGGCTGCTCAAGCGCGTGCGCGATTTCGCCGCGGTGGACGGCGTCAGCAAGGTCGATGCCGCCGCGGCCGACAAGGCCCTGAAACGCCTCGATGTCGACGCGCTGGGCCTCGACGCCATGGACCGCCGCTATTTGCATTGTATCGCCGAGCACTATGCCGGCGGTCCCGTGGGCGTCGAGACCCTGGCCGCCGCGCTCGCCGAGGAACGCGATACGCTCGAAGACGTCATCGAACCCTTCCTGATCCAGCAGGGGCTCATCCAGCGCACGCCGCGCGGGCGCATGGTGTCCGACCTGGGCTTCCGCCAGTTGGGCCTTGCGCCGCCCCGCCGTGAAGCCGCGCAGTTCGACCTTCTGAACCGGGACGAGGCGTCATGACCGTCCTTTCTCTGCCGCACGGAGGCGAACTTCGGGGCCGTCTGCACGTTCTTCCCGTGCGGATCTATTACGAGGACACCGACGCCGCGGGCGTCGTGTATCACGCCAATTATTTGAATTTCTGCGAGCGCGGACGGACCGAGATGTTACGGGCGATCGGTGTGGAGCTGAGCCGGGTGCAGGCCAACGACAATTTAGTTTTTGTCGTGCATAAGGCCGATATCGCCTGGCGCCGGCCGGCGCGCCTCGACGATGCGCTGACGGTTGAAACCGCGCTGACGGGCATCGGAAAGGCCTCCGTGCAGATGCGCCAGGTCATCCGGCGCGCGGCCGAGGAGATCGTCCACTTTAATGTGAATGTTGCGTGCATGGATTTAGGCACCAGCCG
Source organism: uncultured Rhodobacterales bacterium (assembly GCA_964576515.1). GTDB lineage: Bacteria > Pseudomonadota > Alphaproteobacteria > Rhodospirillales > Rhodospirillaceae > SHVO01. The sequence continues at coordinate 130,441 of CAZNUW010000009.1, read as the reverse complement.
GGCGACCCCGGTGCCGGCGCACCTGCGCGCCAAGTTCGAAGCATTTGTCAGCGAAATTTGATAAGGGAACGCGAACGCCGCTGATAAATGCGTACGGTTTTTCCTCCCCCTGAAAGGGGGAGGTCAGGTGGGGGTCGTTTTGGTCGTCCGAAATGACTCCTTCGATGTAACGACCCCTCCCTAGCCCTCCCCTTTCAGGGGAGGGAATAAGGGCCTGGAGATTTGAATAGGTGAACGGATGGAAACTACGGCGTTAGAGGCGGTCCCGGTGGTCAATCTTTCGGCCTGGGCCTTATTCCTGCAAGCCGACATTGTCGTGAAGGCCGTCATGGTCATGCTCGCGTTCATGTCGCTCTGGAGCTGGGCCATCATCTTCGACAAGGTCTTCCGGATGCGCTCCTTGTTCAAACAGGCCGAACAGTTCGAGGAGAAGTTCTGGTCGGGCCAGTCCCTCGAAGATCTGTTCGAGCGTGTCGGCCAGCGTCCGCGCGAGCCGATGGCGACCATCTTCACCGCCGCCATGCGGGAATGGCGCCGCTCGTCGGGCAAGGGCGGTTTGCCGCCCGCCGCCGGTTCGGCCCTGCTCGGTGAACGCATCGACCGCGTCATGAAGATCAGCCTCGAGCGCGAGATGGATCACCTGAACCGCCGCATGATCTTCCTGGCCTCGACCGGCTCCGTGTCGCCGTTCCTGGGCCTGTTCGGCACCGTGTGGGGGATCATGAACACCTTCACCGCCATCGGCGCCTCGGCCGACACCAGCCTCGCCACCGTCGCGCCGGGCATCGCCGAAGCGCTGTTCGCGACCGCGCTTGGTCTCGTGGCCGCCATCCCGGCCGTCATCTTCTACAACAAGATCTCCAGCGACCTCTCGCGCTACGCCCTGCGCCTGGAGAACTTCGCCGGCGAATTCGGCGCGATCCTGTCGCGTCAGCTCGACGTGAAGAGCTAAGGGGCGCCGCCATGGCCGTTTTCATCAAACCCTCCTCAGGCGCGAAGACCGGCCGGCGCGCGTTCCATCCGGTGGCGGAGATCAACGTCACCCCGATGGTCGACGTGATGCTGGTGCTGCTCGTCATCTTCATCGTCACAGCGCCCTTGCTCACCCAAGGCGTCGACGTGAATCTGCCGCAGACCAACGCCTCGAAGTCACTGCCCCAGGACAACCAGCCTTTGACGCTCACCGTCCAGAAGGATGGATCGCTGACGCTCAACGAAAAGACCGGTATCGCCTTCGACGCTTTGCGCGCGCAGATGACCGCCATCCGGGAAAGCAACCCGAATGTGCGCGTTTACGTGCGCGGCGATTCCGAAGTGCCTTACGGCCAGATGATGCAGGTCATGGCGGAAGTCACCGCGGCCGGCATCACCCAGGTGGCTTTCGTCACAGAAAGGCCAAGAAACACGGCTAAGCCAAGGTAGGCGCTCTCAAGTGTCGTTAGGAATGCTGCGCGATACGCCGAATACCGGCTTGTTCTTCTCGGTGATGCTGCACGCCGCCATCGTGGCGGCGGCATGGCTCGGCGTGCCGTTCCTGCATCGCGAGGTCGAGGTTGAGCCGCCGGTGATGCTGGAGATTCCCGTCATCGATGAAATCTCCGCCGCGCCGCCGCCGCCCGCGCCCGAACCGACGCCGGAACCCGAGCCTGTGACGCCGACCCCGGAGGTGCCGCAACCCGTCGAGGCGCCGCCGTCGGAAGCGATGCCGCCGCCGCCCGAGAAGGTCGCGCCGCCCGAGGAGATCAAGAAGGCCGAAGTTCCCATCGTGAAGCCGCCGCCGCGCAAACCCACGCCGCCGGATACGCGCAAGCGCGATGTCGCGATGCTCGAAAGTCTCCTGAAGGACATGCAGAAGACCGCGCCGAAGCCCAAGCCGCAGGCCGAAAGCGCCACCACCGACACCGCCCGCAACATCGCGCCCAACGTCAGCGACCGCGCGACGATGACCGAGCGCGCGGCCATCATCGCCCACATCGAAAGCTGCTGGCGCATCGATCCAGGAACGGAAGGGGCGGACAAGATGCAGGCGGAAATCCGCGTCTTCATCAATCAGGACGGCTCGGTGCAGAAGGTCGATATCGTCGACATGACGCGCTACTTCGTTGACGCCTCGTTCCGGACTTTCGCCAATTCCGCGCGGAACGCCGTGCTGGGCTGCGGGAAAATCCCCATGATTACGGCGGCGAATTACGCCACTTACAAAGAAATGGTCCTGAACTTTTCGCCCCAGGGGCGCATTAACTAGTCCGGAGACGGTCCCGGGTGGTGTGCCCCTGCGGCGTTGACGCGGACCTTCCCTTGAAATGGCGACACGTCGTCGCCACAATTGCACGACAGACTTCCCCACCCGGGGAGGGTGCACCTGCAACTGCGGTCGGAGCTGAATTCGTGATTATGATGAACGTGAGAAAATTTGCCGCGGCCGGTTTTGTCGCGGCGCTGATGGGCGTTATGGGCGCGGGTCTTTTTGTCGCGCCCGCCGAAGCCCAGGTCCGCCTCGACATCACCCGCGGTCGCGTCGAACCGATGCCGATCGCGATCACGATCTTCCCGGGCGCGTCGCCCGAGGTGCAGCAACTCGGACGCGACATCTCCAACGTCATCACCGCCGATCTCGAACGCTCCGGTCTTTTCCGCCCGATCGATCCGAAGGGCTTCTTGCAGGACCTCACGTCGCTTGATATGCAGCCGCGCTTCCAGGATTGGCGCACGCTCGCCGCGCAAGCGCTCGTGCAAGGCGCGGTCGAACCGCTGCCGAACGGTCAGGCGCGCGTCGCGTTCCGTTTGTGGGACGTGTTCGGCGGCCAGCAGATGGAAGGCCAGGCCTACACCACGCAGCCCGAGAACTGGCGCCGTGTCGCGCATCTCATCGCCGATCGCATCTACACCGCCATCACCGGCGAGACCGGGTATTTCGATACGCGCATTGTCTATATCGCCGAAAGCGGCCCGCCGCTGGAGCGCGTGAAGCGTCTTGCGATCATGGATCAGGACGGCGCCAACAACCGTTATCTCACCAACGGCGCCAATCTCGTTCTCACGCCGCGCTTCTCGCCGACGGCGCAAGAGATCACCTACATGTCGTACTTCCGCAACGTGCCGCGCGTGTATCTCTTCAACATCGACACGGGCCGTCAGGAAGTGCTCGGCGATTTTCCGGGCATGACTTACGCGCCGCGTTTCACGCCGGACGGAAATAAAGTCCTCTTGTCGATGGCGACGAACGGCAACTCCGAAATTTATGAAATGGATTTGCGCACGCGCAAAACGTCGCGCCTCACCGACCATCCCGCGATCGACACGTCGCCCAGTCCGTCGCCGGACGGCGGCCAGATCGCTTTCGCGTCCGACCGCGGCGGCAGTCAGCAGATTTATGTGATGAGCGCGTCCGGTGGTGAGGCCAAGCGCATCAGCTTCGGTCAGGGCAAGGGCCGCTACGGCACGCCGGTGTGGTCGCCGCGCGGCGATCTCATCGCTTTCACCAAATACGGTCTCGGCGATCCCAACTTTTATATCGGCGTCATGCGCACCGACGGCTCGGGCGAACGCTTGCTCGCCCAAGGATTCATGGTCGAAGCGCCGACCTGGGCCCCGAACGGACGTGTCCTCATGTACTTCGCCCAATCGCGGAACGGCGGCCGGACCCGTCTCTATTCGATTGACCTAACGGGTTATAATCAAAGGGAAATTATTACACCGCAGGACGCGTCCGACCCGGCCTGGTCGCCGTTGATCCCGTAAGGGATTCCCTTATGTTCTTGCTTTCCGTGTAAGAAGGGTATAGCTGCCACTCCGTTGTGCACTGCACTCGGACAACATGCTGCTCCTTTGCAACACCGCCCAAAAGGTTATATATTTCCGGGCCTAAGGAGCCCGATCAAACCGGGCAGACTCTTGCGTCTGCGCGGTTTGCTGGTAAAAGAGTGGCCGAATCAGCGCTGGGACTACCTCCAAAACTCAGGGGAATAATAAGATGAAACTCCGTCTCGTATCCGCCGTCGCCGTTGCGGTCCTTCTGGCGGCTTGCTCGACCAAGAAGACCGAAGTAGCTGCGACCACTCCCGCCGCTGCTCCGCCGCCGGCGCCGGCCGCGAAGCCGACCGGTCCGGCTCCGGACTCGCTCGAGTACTTCAACACGGTCGTCGGCAACACCATTCAGTTCGAATTCGACCGCGTCGATCTCGACGCCGAAGACCAAGCCCGCCTTCGTGCGCAGGCTCAGTGGCTCAACCAGTACGCGAACCGTACGATCACGGTTGAAGGTCACTGCGACGAGCGCGGCACCCGCGAATACAACCTCGGCCTCGGCGAGCGTCGTGCGAACGCCGTGCGTCAGTTCCTGATCTCGCAGGGTGTGGCCGCCGGTCGCGTGAAGACGATCTCGTACGGCAAAGAGCGTCCGCTGTGCGTTGCGTCGGACGAAGGCTGCTGGGCTCGTAACCGTCGCGGCGTGTCGGCGGTTCAGTAAGAAGAATAAGTTGCGGCTCCGGCGCTGTCGGAGCCGCAAGTTTTTAGGGCGCATGTCGATCGGGGTTTGCCCGGTCCATGCGCCTTATTCTTATGCGCCTTATTCTTGCCGGGTTGGTGAAACAGTCTCACAGTACCTCCCGGTATGTTGGCGGCGTCCTTGACCGGTCGACCCTGCGGCCCGGTGCCAGAAGGAAATGATCATGATCGCTTCTTTTCCCGTCTCGTTTCGTCGTGTCGCGCTCGCGGCGTTGATCGCCGTCACGGCTGCGCCGCCCGCGTTCGCGCAAAACAATCGCGAGATCGCCGCGCGCCTGACCACCATTGAACAATCGCTGGCGCAAATGCAGGCGCAGACCCCCAACGAGGGCAATATCCAGGTCCGCCTCCTGCGCCTCGAGTCCTTGATCGAACAACTCACAGGCCAGGTCGAGGAAGCGAACTTCCGCGTCAATCAACTGACGAATCAGGTCAAGACGCTGCAGGACGATCTGCAACTGCGCGTCGCGACCCTCGAGGCGCAGGCCGCGGGCGTCGCCGTACCCGCGGACGGCGCGCCGGCCGCGGCGCCGGGCACCCCGGGCGCGCCCGCGGCGCTTCCGCCACGCGCCTCCGCGCAGCCTTCTACCCTCGTTCCGTCCGCACCGCCTCGTGTCGCCGCGCGCGCCGCGTCCGGCGATGAACCCCTTTCGCAACCCATGACGCCGCCGCGCGTGACGCGTCCGGCTTCCGCACCGCCGCCGGGGGCGGGCACGCCGCAGGGCATGGGCGCCGATGGTTCCTTCGTGATCCGCACGGACGCCGACGGCAAGCCGCTCCCGCCAGATCCCAACGACCTGTCCGCGCCGGTCGCCGAAGCGCCGCCCGAACCCGCGCCCGCGCCTGAAGCCGCGCCCCGTCCGGGCGCGGTTGCCGCCGGCCAGCTCGCCATGGCGCCGCCCGTCGGCGATGTGCGCCTGCCCGAAGGCACGCCCAAGGTTCAATACGACTTCGCTTTCGATCTCCTGCGCCGCAACGATTTCGCCCGCGCCGAAGTCGCCTTCCGCGACTTCCTGAAGCGCCATCCGAAAGATCCTTTGTCGGGCAACGCGCAGTATTGGCTGGGCGAGACCCACTATGTGCGCGGCGACTATCAGCAGGCGGCGGTGGAATTCATGGCGGGCTACCAGAATTACCCGCGCACCAATAAGGGCCCGGACAATCTCTTGAAGCTCGCGATGTCCATGTCGAACCTCGGGCAGACCCAAGGGGCCTGCACGGCGCTCAACCGTCTGGCCAAGGACTATCCGAAAGCGGCGGACGAAGTGTCGAAGCCGGCCGCCGCCGAGCGCGCCAAACTGAAGTGCAAGTAGAGCCTCACACCGGGCTTTTCTCCGACGACCTCGCGGGCGAATTCGCCGCCGCCATGGACGGGATGGCGGTGCGCGCGCGCGCGCGCGTGGCTGTCGCCGTCTCGGGCGGCGCCGACAGCATGGCGCTCGTCCTGCTGCTCGTCCATTGGGGACGCTCGCGCGGCGTCGGCGTCCAGGCGCTGACGGTCGATCATGGCCTGCGCGCCGCCGCGGCCGATGAAGCCCGGCAGGTCGGCGCGTGGCTCGCGCCCTTGGGTGTCGCGCACGCGACCCTGACCTGGGACGAGGGGCCTTCCTATCGTCAACGGCCGGCCAGCGCGCAAGCGGCCGCCCGCGAGGCCCGCTACCGGCTCCTGCTGGACTGGTGCGACGCAAACGACGTCGCGCACCTTTTCCTTGCGCATCACGCCGACGATCAGGCGGAAACTTTTCTCCTGCGGCTGACGCGCGGCAGCGGCGTGGACGGTCTGGCCGCCATGGCGCCCGTCACGCCGCGGGGCGGCGTGCGGCTGTGCCGTCCGCTCCTTGAGATCTCGAAATCCCGCCTGATCGCCTTTTGCCGCGCCGCCGGCCAACCATGGATCGAGGACCCCTCCAACCAGGACGAAGCTTACGCCCGCGCGCGGTTCCGCGCCGCCCGCGCGACGCTTGAAAGCGAAGGCCTGTCGCCGGGCCGCTTGCGCGCGACCGCGGCGCACATGCGCCGCGCGCGCGCGGCGCTCGATCATTACGCCACGGCGCTCCTGGACGAGGCGTGCCGCTGGGATCAGTTCGGCGTGGGACGCGTCGCGCTCGATGCCGTATTGGCCGCGCCGGAGGAAATCGGGCTGCGGGCGCTCGCGCGCATCTTGATGGTCGCAAGCGGCGAGGCGTACCGCCCGCGTTTTGAACGCTTGAGCCGTCTCCACGACTCCCTGCGCGCCGGGCCCTGGCGCGATGCCACGCTCCACGGCTGTTTTCTTATGCGCGACGGGGCCGTGTTGACCGTGGTGCGCGAGGCCGCTCAGGTTATGGATGAACAGCTTGTCCGGACCGGCGCGGCGGTCGTCTGGGACGGCCGATTCGAGGTCGCGGTGCGGGCAGGGCCACCGGCGCGGGTGTTTCGTGTCCGGCGGTTCCTCCAAAAGGACGTGCCCACTGTCGTCCGCGATACCGCGGTCCGTGATACAGGGCGGTTACGCGAGCTTCCCGCGGCCGCGCGCGAAACGCTGCCCGCTTTCTTCGATTCGGAGGGTTTAGCGGCCGTTCCGTCGCTAAACTTTGTGCGTCCTGACCTTGCGGCCGGGGCGGACGTTACATTCACCGCGGCCTTCCTTTGCCCCGAAATCGATCAAATCTCCGAGGATGATGCGGAATTGTGACACTTCCGCCAGGTATTCGCGCTATTCGGGATTAACGCTTTGCTTGCCAAGACCGCTGGGCGCACTATCTAAAAAGGTGAGGTGCCTCCAGTTTTGAGAGACCACCACCCGGGTTCCCGAGGGATCCCGGGCTAACGCGTAAGAGGGCCGTTTTGAACATCAGCCGCAACTTAATGCTCTGGGCGATCATCCTCGTCTGTGTGGTGGCCCTGTTTAACCTTTTCCAGAACGCCACGCCGCGCAGCGCGAGCCGCGAAATCTCGTTCTCCGAGTTCGTCTCCGCCGTCGAGCGCAGCGACGTTCAGGACGTCCTCATCCAAGGCCCCAACATCACCGGTTCCTTCAAGTCGGGCGGCGACTTCCGCACTTATACGCCGGACGACCCCAGCCTAGTGCCGACGTTGCGCGAGCACGGTGTGAACATCAAGGCGGTCCCGCGCAGCGACAACGAAGTCACCTTCTGGAGCGTCATCATCTCCTGGTTCCCGATGCTGCTGCTCATCGGCGTGTGGATTTTCTTCATGCGTCAGATGCAGTCCGGCGGCGGCAAGGCCATGGGCTTCGGCAAGTCCCGCGCCAAGTTGCTCACCGAGAAGCAGGGCCGCGTCACCTTTGAAGACGTCGCCGGCATCGAGGAAGCCAAACAGGAACTGGAGGAAATCGTCGAATTCCTCCGCGATCCGCAGAAATTCCAGCGCCTCGGCGGCAAGATCCCGAAGGGCGTGCTGCTCGTCGGTCCTCCGGGCACGGGTAAGACCTTGCTCGCGCGCTCCATCGCGGGCGAAGCCAACGTGCCGTTCTTCACCATCTCGGGCTCCGACTTCGTCGAAATGTTCGTCGGCGTGGGGGCGTCCCGCGTGCGCGACATGTTCGAGCAGGGCAAGAAGAACGCGCCGTGCATCATCTTCATCGACGAAATCGACGCCGTTGGTCGCCATCGCGGCGCCGGTCTCGGCGGCGGTAACGACGAACGCGAACAGACCCTCAACCAGCTCCTGGTCGAGATGGACGGCTTCGAGGCGAACGAGGGCGTGATCCTCATCGCCGCCACCAACCGTCCGGACGTGCTCGATCCCGCGCTCCTGCGCCCGGGCCGTTTCGACCGTCAGGTGGTCGTGCCGAACCCGGACATCATCGGCCGCGAACGCATCCTGCAGGTCCACAGCCGCAAGACCCCGCTGGGTCCGGATGTCGACTTGAAGGTCATCGCCCGCGGTACGCCTGGGTTCTCCGGCGCCGATCTCGCGAACCTCGTCAACGAAGCGGCGCTGTTGGCCGCGCGTAAGGCGAAGCGCGTCGTCGGTATGCAGGAGTTCGAGGAAGCCAAGGACAAGGTGCTCATGGGCTCCGAGCGCCGCTCCATGGTCATGACCGAAGACGAAAAGAAGCTCACGGCCTATCACGAAGGCGGCCATGCGCTTGTCATGCTCCATGTGCCGAGCCACGAGCCCTTGCATAAGGTCACCATCATCCCGCGCGGCCGCGCGCTGGGTGTGACCATGTTCCTGCCCGAACGCGACAAGTACTCCATGTCGCGTGTCGAACTCGAAGCGCAGTTGGCCAGCCTGTTCGGCGGCCGTGTCGCGGAAGAGATCACCTTCGGCCTCGAACGTGTCACGACCGGCGCCTCGGACGACATCCGCCGCGCGACCGACATTGCGCGCCGCATGGTCACCGAGTTCGGCTTCTCCGATAAGCTCGGTCCTCTGCGCTACACCGATAACCAGGGCGAAGTGTTCCTGGGTCACTCGGTGACGCAGCAGAAGAACGTGTCGGACGCCACCGCGCGCCTGATCGACGAGGAAGTGCGTAGCTTTGTCGAAGCCGGCGAAGCCACCGCACGCAAGATCCTCGAAGATCACCGCGACCAGCTCGAGATCATCGCCCAAGGTCTGCTTGAGCACGAAACCTTGAGTCGCGACGAGATCGAAGCCCTGTTGCGCGGCGAAAAGATCAACAAGAGCGAACGTCAGCCGCCCAAGAAAGATTCCGGCCGCCGGTCCTCCGTGCCCACCGCCGGCGCCGAAGCCGGAAACCGCCGTCCCGGTTTCGGCCAAGAGCCGACCCCGCAACCCGGCGCGTAAAACACGCACACATCACAAAAGGCCCGATCTCAAGATCGGGCCTTTTCGTTTGACCCCTCTCCTTTGGGGAGAGGGCGAGGGGCTTTTTGTTTCCTCCGTCCCACGGCAAACTCCGTCTATGATTCTCTCGGCCCCATACGTCACCCCACGCGGTCTTCTGACCGGCGCCGCCGCGCGTGATGCGCTTGCGACGGGCCGCGCCCGCCCGCTGGGCGATGACGCCGCATTTACGGCCCTTGAACTCACCGGTGGCGCGGTTCAGCGGATGTTGCTCGCGAACGACGCGTCAACCGGCGCGGAACCCTGGCTGCGAGCCTACGCGGCGGCGCCCAAAACCTTCGCGGGCCTCTCCCTTCGAGATCCTATCCTGATGGGCGTGGTCAATGTCACGCCGGACAGTTTCTCCGATGGCGGCAAGTTTCATGCCGCGGATGCCGCGATTGCGCACGGCCGCGCGCTGATCGCCGAAGGGGCCGCCATCATCGACCTCGGCGGGGAGTCCACGCGCCCCGGCGCCGCGCCGGTGTCGATCCAAGATGAAATCGCGCGTGTTGTGCCCGTGGTCCGCGCTTTGGCAAGCGAAGGCGCGCTTGTCTCCATCGACACGCGCCACGCGGCCGTCATGGCGGCCGCGCTCGATGCGGGTGCGCGCATCGTCAACGACGTCACCGCTCTGGAGGGCGAGGGGAGTCTCGCCGCGGTCGCGCGCACGGACGCATGCGTCATGCTCATGCACATGCAAGGCGAGCCCCAGACCATGCAGGCCGACCCCACCTATGACTGGGCGCCGGGCGATGTGTTCGACTATCTCCAGGCGCGTATCGCCGCCTGCGGGACGGCCGGGATCGCGCGGGACCGCATCGCCGTCGATCCCGGCATCGGCTTCGGCAAGAACGACACCCACAACGCCCAGATCCTCGATCACCTCGCGCTCTACCGCGCGTTGGGCTGCGCCGTGGCCTTGGGCGTCTCGCGCAAAAGCTTTATCGGGCGCATGAGCCGAGGCGAGGACGCGGGCGCGCGCCTTGCCGGCTCTCTGGCCGCGGCCTTGCACGGGGTCGCCCAAGGCGCGCGGATCGTGCGCGTCCATGACGTCGCCGAAACCCGCCAAGCCCTTGCGGTCGCGCGGCGCATGACGAGGGGGAGTTGAATCTTGCAGCGCGATTTTGGAAGTACGCGCGAACAGATCAGTGTGGACATACGGCCGAGACGAACGCTGTAATGTGAAAACCAGTTGGCGGGATGACCGGTATAAAAGGTGTGGCGTGACGATTCTAAATCTTCAAAATTTTGCGACGGAGATCGCCAAGGCGTTGAATGCGCCTGTTGATGAAATCGTTACGCATGTCATGCGGGGCAGTTTCAAAATTCAAGGTCCGTCTATTGAGGCTGGCTTCATGCCTGTTATGGAACTCGGGGATGGGAGTGTAGTCGTTGCAAACGCTCAGGTTCGATACCGCTACATCGACTACAAGTCTTCGCTCGACCGCATTCGGGCTGAGCGTGAGAGCGGACGAGATAATTTTTTTCACGTTATCGAAACGCTGCGTGCACTGGATAGCGAATCAGCTCTTTCACCGCGCAAAGCGGCTCAGATGGGGCTGCGCCAGGTCTACGGCCACGATATGGTCGTGCGTTACTACATGGGCCAACAGATGCTCGTGCGTCGGGATATGTGCCTTGCCTTCCATCACTTTGTGATCCAGCAAATTCTGACAAAAACCCTTCGGGCGGATTTTGACGCCGTTTTTGAGATCGGCGCCGGTTTGGGCGATAGTATTGCAGAGCTTGCGGCCCGCAATCCTTATTCTCACATTCAATTCTTTGGGGGTGAAATAGCGCTGCATGGTCTGCGCAGTCTTGCAGAGTTTGCCGATATGCTCAGTCTTAAAAATCTGCACGGTGTCGATCTGGATATTAGCAATCCTGATTTTAGTTTTCTGAAGTGCAAGCGCAACGTGCTGGTGTTTAGTCAGTTTGTAATGGTCTACGTCAATCCATTCCCTCTCGCGTTTTTTGAGAGACTTTTGGATGCGCTCGAGAACGTGACGTTCGTCCTCATTGAGCCGTTCAGCTTCTCACTCGCGAATGAAATGTCCGCCAAGCCTGGTTTTACGCTCCAGCAAGCGCAGTCATACGGCATCGCCCAAAATTTCTGGGAAGGCGTTCAGGATCTCCAAAAAGCGGGGCGCATAGTGATTGACGAAGTGGTTCCTGATATCGCCGGAAAGACAATGTTGAGTACTGTGAGCCTTGCGCGATTTCGAAAGGTTGTGGGCTAATGCAAGGCTCTTCCGCCGAATTCGTTAACCCTTCGCTTCAGAAGGCGGTGGACGTTATTCGCGAGCGCGGTACCGTGGATGATCTGAGCGGATTTGATGGTGCCGAACTGCGCGTATTGATGAGTGTCGCGGAGGAGGTTGGAAGGTCGTCGACAATCATCGACATCGGTTTGGAACTTGATCGGCGTGAAGAACTTTCTGGTCGTTCGATCGAGTATCTGACTTTTGCGCTGTTGGCGCGTAATAGGAACCAGGAAGCCGGAGACCTTTACTCGCGTTATTTGAAGAAATTTCGTAACAGGGTGTTCGATTATCGACCGCGGCACGATCACACAAGTCTGTTTGGTGCGGCCGAGGATATAGCCTCCGCTTTGCGGAAAACCGAGCGGGAGAGATATGTTCAGGCGCTCAATAGCGCAGACAAATTTGTCGTATGGAGGTCAACCGTTTCGGATGAAGGTGAGGTGTTGCTGCGTGGTGCGGCTGCGCCCGGCGACGATGCGCCGGTCTTCGAGCTAACGCGTGCCGGTGCCGTCGTTCGCGTTTCTCCGACGGTTCGAGAGATATCGCGAAGCGGCTATCGATATTTTGAAGCAGTAGCGCCCGAAATGCTGCCTGGCACGGTATATCGGTATTGCCTTGTATCCGAAAGCGGAGAGTCTCGCGAAACAAGAGCTGCAATTGATGGTATTGCGCCAGCCTATCTGCCCGCGACAGCAAAGACGTTGAATGCATGTTCTATCGGCGTTTCTGGGGCATGTTTTTCTGGAGTTATGACAACCACTGGTGTCGGCGGGCGATACCGCTTTGAGTATGGTGCGACACCGGAATCACTGAGTTTGAATTCGCCGTGGCGAGCGTGTCCGCCACCCCGCACTGGCCGTGTTCGTGATCGCGCCGCGCGACATTTCGATCACTGGGTTCCAAGGTCAACCAGGGTGGGATGGATCGCACCAATTAGCGGGGCACCTGCGAAAGGTGAACGGGATTGGTCGCTCGCGCTTATCGGGCCGTTTGCGAAGGACAGAAATCAGCTGACGGGTGTCGGCTCCCATGAGATGCCATTTAATTGGCGTTGGGGTGTCAGTGAAGGGGAGCAGCCCACACTCAATGTTGCCGGTGGGCGGACCGATCTACGCGATGCGCGGATATCCTTTAAAATTGGAAGCGCCGGTCTCGCACAGCGCGGCTCGACTCTCACGTTGTGGGTCACCCACCGCGCCGAGGACCCGTTGGGGCGATTTTGGTCGCAATGGTGTCTCACCGGTCAGCCGTTTCCTGATGCGGTGTTTGCAAACGACGGCATGTTGCGTGACGTCACCCTCACGTTACCGAACGATCCATCGATGTGGACGTATACCGGGAACAATCCTATTGAGCAGGGCGACCGAGCGAACCGCTATCGGCGCCTCCCCCTTCACGAGACGTTGTCCGAGTGCAATGATGCATTCGTCCTCATTTTTTTGTACGGTGACGAGCGCGACCCACCCACAGGCGACCTTCATATAGCCGAGGTGAGTGCGGAATATCGCGATCACTCGATCCTGTCGCCCGCTTCCGGCGCACGCTTGGTGGCCTGGCCGGATTCCGAAATGCGTGACCCCACATGTATCACAGCGGGATCCAGGGGATATGATGACGCGTTATGGACAAGCGCCGAGACACCCAAATTTCCGCTGGAGTTCGAATGGCTGTTACGTGAGCGATCTCGAGTCACGGGCGTTCAATTCAATCAGCATCCCTACTTCCCGTCGAAGGATGTCATGCTTTTGGGCAAGAATGCTTCAACAGGCGCTTGGGAGCTCATAGCGGAAGCCCACGTGCCGGACATGAGTTCGGACATGCTTGCACAACCCTACAGCTACGTCGAAACGAACTCCGCATGCGAATATGTCTCGCTCCGTCTGCAGATACTTTCCGGCCATACAGAAGGGCGCTGTGGTCTAGAAGGACTGGAGGTTTATGGGAGCGGCGGGGTTTTCACCAACGACGGTGAACCCGTTACGATTTCGGAAGAAATAGTGGGGCTCGTGCCTGGCCAACGTATTTTCTACCGGCTTGTCGTCGATGAGGGATATGACGACGAATATGTGAAGGGCGAGGAACGGGAAATTGTCGTTCCTCTTACGGCGGCCCCGCTTATCCACGATGCTATTCCAATCCGCCGCCCCAACAATCCGTATTGCCTTGCGATCCGTGGCAATGCGATGGGCTTGCCCACCACTGTGGCGATTGCCCTCAATGTCAGCCAGGGTATCGCAGTTGCTGGCCCTGAAATCGATTTTGGCCGTCAGCCGACCGACCGCCATATCTATTACAACCTCCCATCGGGTTTCCCCGAAACCGAGGGTGTTTTGCATATCCGCCTGACCAACGATGCCGGGATTGGCGAACTTTCGCTCTCCTGGCCACCGACCTGGCAATCATAGGTCAGTCTGCCAGCATTCCAGACGCGCAATCGATGCTCCTGAAATAACATGTCAATTCCGCCGCAAGGCGGTGCGCGCTACACTCACAACGTCCGAGCTTCGAAGTTCGTTAAGGAAAAAGTGTGGCGCGCGGTTGCATTTGCCGCCCAGAGCCTTCATATCGACGGCGACTGACGAAGGGACTTCTTGATGACGGTACGTAAGTTGTTCGGCACCGACGGCGTTCGCGGGCGCGCGAATGTGGAACCCATGACCCCGGAAACCGCCATGCGGTTGGGCATGGCCGCGGGCCGGCGGTTCACCGCGGGCGACCGCCGCCACACGGTGATCATCGGCAAGGACACCCGCATCTCCGGCTATATGCTTGAACCCGCGCTCACCGCCGGCTTCGTCTCCATGGGCATGGACGTGATCCTCGTCGGCCCGATCCCGACGCCGGGCGTGGCCATGCTCACGCGCTCCATGCGCTGCGACATCGGCGTCATGATTTCCGCCTCGCACAACCCTTATCACGACAACGGGATCAAACTATTTGGTCCGGACGGCTACAAGCTGTCCGACGAGATCGAAGCCGAGATCGAAGCGTTGATGGAGGAAGGGTTCGAGAGCGTGCGCGCCGCGCCCGACCGTTTGGGCCGCGCGAAACGCCTTGAGGACGCGCAAGGCCGTTATATCGAATACGCCAAGACCACGTTCCCGCGCGGGCTGCGTCTCGACGGCCTCAAGATCGTGGTCGATTGCGCCAACGGCGCCGCCTACAAGGTCGCGCCCACCGTGTTCTGGGAATTGGGCGCCGAAGTGATCTCCGTCGGCGTCGCGCCGGACGGCTTCAACATCAACAAGGCCTGCGGTTCGCTGCACCCGGAAGAACTCTGCGCGCTGGTGAAGAAGCACAACGCGCATCTTGGCTTGGCGCTCGACGGCGATGCCGACCGCGTTCTGTTCTGCGACGAGAAGGGGGGCATGATCGACGGGGATCAGGTGCTGGCCCTCATCGCGGACCATTGGCAAAAAACGCGGCAACTGACCGGCGGCGCTGTCGTGGCGACCGTCATGAGCAACTTGGGCCTCGAACGTTATCTCAAGACCCTGGGCCTGCCGCTCGTGCGCACCAAGGTCGGCGACCGCTACGTCGTCGAATACATGCGCGAGCACGGCTGCAACCTGGGCGGCGAGCAGTCCGGCCACATCATCATGGGCCAGCACGCCACCACGGGCGACGGCGTCATCGCCGCGCTTCAGGTGCTCGCCGCGCTCGTCACGGCGGGGCGTCCCGCCAGCGAGACGCTGCGCCTGTTCGCGCCTGTCCCCCAACTCCTGCGCAACGTGCGCCTGGCGGAAGGCGCCAGCGCCGACGCGGTCCTGGAGAAAGGCGCCGTCCGCCAGCTCATCACCGCGTGCGAACAGCGCCTCAACGGCCGCGGCCGGCTCCTTATCCGCAAATCCGGCACCGAACCCCTGATCCGCGTCATGGCCGAAGGCGACGACGCCGCCGAAGTCGATACCGTGGTGAGCGACCTTGTCGACGCGATCAAGGCTGCCGCCGCCTAACATCGCAGGTTGAACAGCTTGATCCGCGCGTGACGTGCGACGTTGTCGCGCACGTCCGTCTCATGTTTGTTTTGAAGTTTCCGCGCGCAGAAGATAGTCTGGTCTGAGCGGACGCAAGATGCATCGTGCGCGGGGGCGCGCACGCTCGGCAATGCCGTGGAGTGGGGCTTATGACAACCTACAGCGCGCAATTCCCGATCCGGCGCCTTTGGATGATCTTCGCGGCATCCATGTTCGTCATGTTCGGCGCGCTCCTCTATTTCGGCCAACAGATCTACCACGCGAAACCGCCTCTTCCGGCCGCGGTCGTTACGGCCCCGGATCAAGTCATTTATACGCGCGCCGACATCGAGCATGGCCAAAGCGTTTGGCAGTCGACGGGCGGAATGCAGCAAGGATCGATATGGGGGCACGGCAGCTATGTCGCGCCCGATTGGTCGGCGGACTGGCTTCATCGCGAAGCCTTGGCGTTGCTTGACATTCTGGCGAGTGGAGACGGCGGACGCGCCTACGCCGATCTTCCGGCGTCCGAGCAGGCGCGATTGCAGGCGCTGCTCCGCGAGGAAATGCGCACCAATACCTACGACCCGTCGCGCGACACCATAACCGTCAGCCCCGTGCGGGCCAAAGCGATGGCGACCGTCGCCGCCCATTTTGCGGACCTGTTCGCGGCGGGCTCGCCGCAAAGCCGTGTATTGCGCGAACAGTACGCGATGCCCATGAATGCGGTGTTGTCGCCTCAAGAAACGCAGGCGCTCAACGCTTTCTTCTTCTGGACATCGTGGGCGGCCACGACCAACCGGCCCGGCGAGACCTACACGTACACCAGCAATTGGCCTCACGAACCCCTTGTCGGGAACACGCCGACAGGCGCCATCTTTATGTGGACCTTCATCTCGATCTTCGTGCTCCTGGGCGGCATCGGCGGGCTGGTCTGGTACTATGCCAAGGAATTCGACATCTGGCGGCGCGACGGCGTCCCCGAGACGGGTTATGCGACGCACGATTTCATGGACGGCGTCGTCATCACGCCTTCCATGCGCGCGACGCTCAAATACTTCCTCGTGGTGGCGGCCATGTTCCTTGCCCAGATCGGCTTGGGGATCATAACGGCTCACTACGCCGTCGAGGGTCAGGGCCTCTATGGACTGCCCCTGATGGAGTATCTGCCTTACGCCGTCACACGCACATGGCATACACAACTCGCCGTGCTCTGGATCGCCGCGGCGTGGTTGGCGACGGGGCTCTATGTCGCGCCGATTCTTGGCGGCAGCGAGCCGAAGTGGCAGACGTTCGGGGTGAATTTTCTGTGGCTGAGTCTGCTGGTGATCGTCGTCGGCTCCTTCGCCGGCGAATGGATGGCGATTAACCGTTTCATCCCGGACCTTACGATCAGCTATTGGTTCGGAACCCAGGGATACGAATACATCGACCTCGGACGTTTTTGGCAGATCTATCTGTTCATCGGATTGCTTCTGTGGGTCGTGCTGGTGCTGCGCGGCTTGTGGCCGGCCTTCAAAGCGGGTTCTACAAAGTCGCTCCTTTATTTGGTGGTGATCGCAACGGTCTCCATTGGTCTGCTGTTCGGCGCCGGTCTGATGTACGGCCAGAACACCCATATCGCGATTATGGAATACTGGCGGTGGTGGGTTGTGCATCTGTGGGTCGAGGGCGTGTTCGAGGTGTTCGCGACGGCGATCGTCTCGGCGCTTTTTGTCCGCATGGGGCTGGTGCGCCTGTCCGTGGCGACCACATCGGTCCTGATCGCCACCTTGATATTCCTGGGCGGCGGGGTGCTCGGCACCTTCCATCACCTATATTTCAGCGGCACGCCGGTCGGCGTGATCGCGCTTGGCAGTGTCTTCTCGGCGCTTGAAGTGGTGCCGTTGCTCGTCGTCGGATTTGAAGCCTACAATCGTTCCCAACACGCCGCCGTCGGGGAGTGGGAGAAGGTTTATCACTGGCCGTTCATGTTCTTCGCCGCCGTTCTGGTGTGGAACATGATCGGCGCCGGGCTGTTCGGATTTTTGATAAATCCGCCGCTTGCGCTCTATTACATGCAGGGCCTGAACACGACGGCCACCCATGCGCATGCCGCCCTGTTCGGTGTTTACGGCATGTTGGGACTGGGGCTGATGCTCTTTTGCCTTCGGGGCCTGACGGATGCCGGCCGGTGGAACAATAAACTGCTGGCGATCAGCTTTTGGTGCCTGAACATCGGCCTGGGGATGATGGTGTTCCTGTCGCTCCTTCCGCAAGGTCTGGTGCAGACCTACGCCAGCTTTACCCGCGACTACGCCTATGCGCGAAGCGCGGAGGTCATTCATAGTCCACTGATGGAAGGCCTCGTCTGGGCGCGGGTTCCGGGTGACCTTGTCTTCGCCGTTGGAGCGGTGTGCTTTGTCGTGTTTTTCGTACAAGCGATTCTGTCGGCGCGCCGAACCTGATTGAAAGCGCGCCGCCCCAAGGTTTGGGAGCGTCCTGTGCAAGTCGTCGTTCTCATCGCGATTCTGATAAGCGTCGCGCTTCTCTGGGTCGCATCGGCGGTCATTGCCGCGATGGTATTTCGAGGACAGGGTATTTCGGGGACAGGGTATTTCGGGGACAGTATACAAAACTCTCAGGATACAAAACGCGACGTGCAGGCTCAGGCGCCTTCTTTCGGCACGCCATGTCCAAGAAGCCGCATGAGCACGGCAACGGCGCAGCCGGCGACAATCCCGACTGTCAAATCTTCAATAAGGGTCAGGGCGAAGGTCGTTAAAAGAACCAGAGCGGTGCGCCAGTCGCCGAGCAAACGCCGGAACTCTTCTTTCTCGGCCATGTTCCAGCACACCACGACAAGGACGCCGGCCAGCGCGGACAGCGGAACGTAGCGGCTCAAGGGCGCGGCGATGGCCATGAAAAGCAATAAAAACACGGCGTGCAGAATGCCGGAAAAGGGACTGCACGCCCCCGCGCGGATATTGGTGGCCGTGCGCGCGATGGTGCCCGTCACGCTGATCCCACCGAAGACCGCCGACCCGACGTTGGCGATGCCCTGCGCGACCAGTTCCATATTCGACCGGTGTTTTCGGCCGCTCATGCCGTCCGCGATCTTGGCGGAAAGCAGGCTTTCCACGCCGCCAAGGAGCGTGAAGGAAAGCGCTGTCGGTAACACTTGCAACAGCAAGGGAAGGGTTATCTCCGGCAAACGCGGCGACGGCAGGGTATTGGGAAGTTCGCCGAACCTGCTGCCGATGGTATCCACAGGCGAGTCCAGCATCGCAACGATCAGTGACGCCGCGGCGACAGCGATCAACATGCCCGGCCAATTGGGGCGGATGCGCTTGATGATGAAAATGGCCGCCACCGACGCGAACCCGACGAAAAGCGCCGCCGGAGACAAGGTGGGAAGGGCCTGAATCAACGCCGCCACCTTCGGAATAAGGGGTCCGGGCTCGGGTCCGGTCAGCCTTAAACCCGCGAGGTCTTTGATCTGACTCGCCAAAATCGTGACGGCGATGCCGCTGGTAAAACCGACCGTGACCGAATGGGGTATGTATCGGATCAGAGACCCGAGCCCCAGCAGTCCGATCGCAGCAAGCATCACGCCGGACAACAAAACGGTCAGCATGAGGCCATCGAGGCCGAATTTCGCCACGGTGGCTGCGACCAGCACGATAAACGCCCCCGCCGGACCGCCGATTTGAAACCGACTCCCGCCCAACGCGGACACAAGAAAGCCGCCGACGATTGCGGTATAGAGGCCGCGTTCTGGCGAAACGCCCGAGGCCACGGCAATCGCCATCGAGAGCGGCAAGGCGACAACGGCGACCGTCATCGCCGCAAGGCTATCCTTGCGCAGATGATCCGCGCCATAGCCTTCGCGAAGGACGGTTACCAACTTCGGACGATAGAGTTGCGTCGTTGCCGAGCCGTCGGTCATCGTGATGTCGCGCTTAAACTGCCTAAACCAGAAGGTTTGCAAGTATATAAGTATAGCTTTGCGAACGCCCGATCGGGAGGGGGCATATCACTCCGCCACCCAGTCCACCGCCGCGCCATGGGCTTGCACATTGGCCAGCAGGTTATCCTGGCCGCCCGGCCACGTGCGTACCCGCAGCTCCACCTTGTTGTTCTCCGTCTGCTCCATGCGCATCCAGGAGAATGGCGACTCCGCGCACGCCGCGACGCCGACTTTTTCCGCCTGTGCGCGCACGCGATGTTTGGTTTCTGCCGAGAAATATTGGAACACGATGGAGTGCATCAGGACTCGGTGCGTGCCGGGCGAAGGGGCGCGCGGGAGAGTCCGCTCCACCCAATCGGCGGCGTCCATTTTGTCGAGCGCGGGCGGCTCGGCCGCTGCGACTTTCAGCGCGGCGCGGGTGCGGTCCAGGCGTTCTAACTGATCGGGCCACACATAGGCCATGAGGCGCTCGCGCCCGAACGCGGTGCCGACGTCGATCGGCGCTTGATCTACGCCGCGTCGCGCCACAACGCGCACGTCGGCCGGTGCGGGCGATGGGCCCGTCCATTTCGGCGCAAGGCGCACCGGGCTTTCCGGCCCGACGTTCGTGGTCCCCAAGGTGTAGCGGTAGCGGTCCAGCAGCAGGTTCAATCCGCCACTGCTGCCGAGTTCAAACAGCGCGAAGGGCAGACGATGCCGGGCGGCTAGGTGCAGGAGGCCGGACATCAGCACGCCCGCCCGGCCGACCTCGTTTGTTTGCGGCGGCAGGTCCAGCCACGGCAACAGGTCGTCTTCGTGCCGCGCGAGCGCCTGGTCCAATCCGGCGCGCAAGGCCGCATGATCGGGCATCGGCGCGGGAGGATATAAAGCCGTCCACGCGGGATCCCTTGCGCGAAACGCCAGCGCGTGCAATCCGGCGGCGAGGCGCAGCGGCAGCGCGTCGTGCGTGGCGTCCGGATTGCCGGACCAAGCGAGCGCGCGCGCGCCGAGGCGCGTCGCCGTGGACAATTGTGCGGCCAGAAGATCGCAGATCGCCGCATTGAACGGCGAGCCCAAGGCGCGGCAATGCCCCGCTTGATCCTGAAATGCTTTGCGGATGATGGTCTCGTTGGCCGTCATGCGCTTACGGTGCACGGCGCCGCCCAACTATAGGTATGCTAATTCGGCAAACGAGCCTTGCCGTGATCCCGGTCGCCACGCTCTGCGTAAATTCGCGTGACTCGCTTGTGTAACCGGCTCGCCCCAGGCGATGATCGGGTGACGGGGCGAACCCTTTGTCCGTTCCTCGCGTTAAACGTGGAAAGGAGACAGATCATGCCGATCGCCAGTTTGCGCCGCGAGACCGTTTCGCGTGCTCTTTTCCGTGTCATCGGCCGCGCGATCCCCACGCTTTCGCCTACCGAGCGCGAGGCCATCGACGCCGGCGAGCCGTGGCTGGACGCCGCGTTGTTCTCCGGCAATCCGGACTGGTCTGAACTGCGGGCCGTGCCGCCGGCGGCGTTGAGCGCGGAGGAGCGGGCGTTCCTCGCCGGGCCGGTCGAAGAGCTGTGCGCGCTGGTCGACGAATGGGAGGTCGCGCGCGCCGGCCATGATCTGCCGCCCGAGGCCTGGGCGTTCCTGAAACATAAAAAATTCTTCGGCATGATCATTCCGAGGGCGCACGGGGGCCTTGGCTTCTCGGCGTTCGCGCATAGCGAAGTCGTGCGCAAGATCGCCTCCCATTCCGTCTCAGCGGCCGTCACCGCGATGGTGCCCAATTCGCTCGGGCCCGGTGAACTCATTCTGGCGTTCGGCACGACGGCCCAGCAGGCCTACTGGCTGCCGCGCCTCGCTGACGGTCGTGAAATCCCGTGCTTCGGTTTAACAAGCGCCGACGCTGGTTCGGACGCCGCCGCGATGAAGGACGAAGGCGTTATCTGCCGCGGCCTGTGGAAGGGCGAAGAGGTCGTCGGCATCCGTCTCAATTGGGCCAAGCGCTACATCACGCTCTGTCCGGTCGCGACCATCCTCGGCCTTGCCTTCAAGCTGCGCGATCCTGATCGTCTCCTTGGTGGCGAACAGGACCTCGGCATCACCGTCGCGCTGGTTCCGACCGATCTTGAAGGCGTCAGCACAGGCCGGCGTCATTTTCCGGCGATGCAAAGCTTCTTGAACGGTCCGACGTCCGGCCGCGACGTCTTCATTCCCCTCGATCACATCATCGGCGGCGCGGAGCGCGCCGGGCAGGGATGGCGGATGCTGATGAGCGCACTTGCGGCCGGGCGCGGGGTCTCGCTGCCGTCGATGTCGGCCGCCGCCGCCGCCTTCGCCGCGCACACCACCGGGGCGTATGCGCGCATTCGTAAGCAGTTCGGTCTTTCGATCGGCGCGTTCGAGGGCGTCCAGGAACGCCTCGCGCGCATCGCCGCCAACGCATACCTGCTCGACGCCGCGCGACGTCTCACGTGCGCGGGGCTCGATCAAGGACGCCGGTCCGCCGTCGTTGCGTCGATCATGAAACTCCATGCCACCGAACGCATGCGTGTCGTCATCAACGATGCGATGGACGTGCACGGCGGCCGCGCGGTGATGGAAGGCCCGCGGAATTACCTTGCGAGCCAATATCGCACCATCCCTGTCGGCATCACCGTCGAAGGCGCGAACATCCTGACGCGAAGCCTCATGGTCTTTGGCCAAGGCGCGATCCGCGCTCACCCCTATTTGCTCGCCGAGATTCAAGCGCTCGGCGACGAGGACCGCACCCGCGCGCTCGCTGCCTTCGACAAGGTGTTGTGGCGTCATGTGGGCCATTTCGCGCGCACCGCCGGTCGGGCGCTGCTGCGCGGATGGAGCGGCGGCGCTCTCGCGGCCGCGCCGAAGGACGCGGGCCGGGCAAAGTCCTTCTATCGCCAACTCTCCCGCTATTCCGCCGCTTTCGCGCTCACGGCGGACGCGGCGTTTCTATCCCTCGGTGGGGCGCTCAAGCGTCGTGAACTCTTGTCGGCGCGTCTGGGCGATATCCTGTCGGACCTCTATCTGCTCGCGGCCGCGCTGAAGCGTTGGGAGGACGAAGGCCGCCGCGACGCGGACTGGCCGCTGGTCTGCTATTGCATGGAAAGCGGGTTGGCCGCGATTGAACAGCGTTTCGACGAGGTGTTCGCCAACCTCCCTTATGCGCCGGTCAACGGCCTCTTGCGGGTGTTCGCCATGCCGTTCGGGCGTCGCCGCCGCGGGCCGTCCGATCAGCTTATCCGCGACGTGGCGGTACTGCTGACGGAGCCGTCCGAAGTCCGCGCCCGTCTGGTCGGTGACATCTGTATCCGCACCGGCGGACCGGTCGATCAGCTCACGCGAACCTTTGAAATGGTCGCGAACGTACAGCCGATCCACGACCGCTTGCGCAAGGCGGGGTATCGCGATTGGCGCCAGGCCCGCGCTGAAGGACAGGTCGACGACGCCGAGGCCTCCCGTCTCGAAGCCGTGGACGCTGCCGTGAAACAGGCGATTGCCGTTGATGATTTCGCGCCCGGCGAATTGGAGGCCGCCGCCGCTCACAAGACGGCAAAGGCCGCGGAATAACCGCCGGCGGACGTTTCCATCTGCCGGCTGGCGGTCGCGAACATGAGGGCGTCCCCTAGAACTCCTTGACGAGGCTGACCACGAAACGGGCGGGACAGTCCCCGACGCAGGCCTTGTCCTCGGCCTGGTGATACCGGACATCGACATCCGCGACGCCGAACATATAGGTCAGGCCCAGGTTCCAATCGATGTAGTCCGCGCCGATGCTTGCGGATGTCCACGACTTCTGGACCGCGCCGCTTGCGCTGAAGCTTTCGGTGATGGGTGTCGTCAAACCGACGCCCACGGCAACGGCCTGACCGGGACCGCCGGGCGCGTCCGGGGTGTAGGCGGCCGAGAGGGCCCAGGTGCCGAGGATCGACGCCCGTGTCAGTTCGCCGGTCAGTTCCAGGAATTCATAGTCTCCGGTGACGGCGTCGGGGTTCACCGGGATTGAAGCGTCGGGAAGAAGATCCGCGACGCCGTCCACCGCCGCCGGGCGTTCGAGGACGGACGCCGGAGCCGCGTGTTCGATACCGGCGGCTGCCGGGACGTGCTTCCGGGGATAGAAATTGTAGGTCACGGCCACGTCATATCCGACCGCGCTATTCAAGAATGCGATGTCGCCGGCGACGCCGGCGGACGCGGCGATCTCCGCGACAACCGGATCGTCGCTTCCAAAATCGATGTTTGAGGCCCAGAGACCGATACGCCGTTGGCGTGCGTCCACTGCAAACCGCCTTGTACGGCGAAATCCCCGTCCGTTTGCGAGAAGCCCGCATCCACATAGTCCGTGGACAGAACGATCGCGCCCCCAAGACCTTCCGGTAAAAAGGCGGAGTCTTGCGCCGCAACGTTCGTCGCGCAGACGAGGGCCGCCACACCGACGAAAAGGCTTGCCGCCCGTCGTCGTTCAATCCGGCTCAAAAGAAAACGTGAAAGCACCGCCCGCGCTCCATCCATGTTTTGTCGTGTTGAAGTGCGCGGACGATACGCGGGCGCGCATCGCGCTTCATGGGAGGAGGGGTATGAGACGGCGGAGACTTAGATTGGCTCCGGTATTCCAAACCGAATCCCGCGTCTAATACTTCGGTGCAGCGCCCCAACCTTTAGAACAGGCCGGAAAGCGCCCCGCCTCTGCTATGCCTCACGCTGAAAACAGTACGATGACGGCGGATGACACCAGAAAGTTCGACAGGTTTCGGCTGGGCCCTGGCGTTGACCGTCGGTTTGGCCTTGATGTTCACGGTGATCGCGGCCGTGCCGCGCGCGCGTTCTGAAGCGGCGGACGCCCAAGTGGCCGTCGTGTTCGCACCGTGGTTGTCCGGCGGCGACGTTTTTTCGCGTGTCATCGCCGCGGGAGCCCGTCCGATACGCCTCGGCCGGGTCGACACCATCGTGGTCGTCGCGCTGGAAAATGAGAACACCTCCGCGCACCTGTGGCGGCAGGGCGCTTGGCTGCTCCTCGATCCGATCGTCGCGGGCGATTGTGTCGGCGGGCTGCCGTCGAATTAAGGAATTGCTGGAGCGATAAATGTCGGGACTGGAACAATTGCGGGTAAAAGCGGCGGCCACGTGTGTCGCCGCAAGCTGGCTGGGTGTGGCGCTGCTGCTGGGCGTCGGCCTGGCGACCGCGCTCAGCGCCGTCATCCTGGTGTCCGGCGTGATCTTGGCGGGTGTGGCTACTTACGGATGGTGGCGCGCGCCGACGGCTGCGTTCACACGTTACGCCTGCGCGATCGCCATCATGGGATTGAGCGCTCTGATGTTGGCCACGTTGCCCGGGAGCGATTGGCAGGTCGACATCCATATGGTGTTCTTCGCCGCGCTCGCCGTCCTCACGGCGTTTTGCGATTGGCGCACCATCCTGCTCGCAACGGCCTTTGTCGCCGTGCATCACCTCGGCCTCAACTTTTTCGTGCCCGCCCTTGTGTGGCCGAACGGCGCGAATTTCTTGCGCGTCCTGCTGCATGCGCTGATCCTCGCCAGCGAGGCCGCCGTGCTGTTGTGGCTGTCTCATCGCTTGGCGGATTTGTTCCGCCGTTCGGAAGCCGCCGTCGCCGTCGCCGAAGCCGCGCAGGAAGAAGTGCGCCGCTTGGCCGATGAGGATCGTGCCCGACGCGCCGCGCTCGAAGAGGCGCGCCGCAAGGAGATGCTGGCCTTGGCCGGTACTTTTGAAGGTCGCGTGCAGGATATGACGCTCGCCGTTTCGTCGGCCAGCAAGGATATGGAAGTGTCCGCGCAAGCGATGCAAGTCACCGCCGCCGACACCAACACGCAGTCGACCGCCGCGGCGTCGGCGTCGGCGCAGGCCTCGACCAATGTGCAGACGGTGGCCACGGCGACCGAAAAATTGTCGGCGTCCATTGTCGAGATCAGCCGTCAGGTGTCCGAGTCCGCCGGAATCGTCGGTGAAGCCGTGAACGAAGCCACCAAAGCCAAGGAACAGATTCGCGGATTGGACGCGGCGGCGCAGAAAATCGGCCAAGTGGTGCGTCTGATCACCGAGATCGCCGAACAAACCAATCTGCTTGCCCTGAACGCCACCATCGAGGCGGCGCGCGCCGGCGATGCCGGTAAGGGCTTCGCGGTCGTCGCGTCGGAAGTGAAGAACCTGGCCGCTCAGACGGCCAAAGCGACCGAGGAGATCGGCGGGCAGATCGGCGGCATTCAAAGCGCCACCCAGACCTCGGTCCTCGCCATCGACCGCATTTTCGCGACCATCGACAACGTGAACCAGATATCGACCACCATCGCCGCGTCCGTGGAACAGCAACGCGCCGCCGCCACGGACATTGCCCGCAACATCGAGCAGGCCGCCGAAGGCAGCGCCGAGGTGTCCTCGAGCATCGCCGCCGTCACGACGACGGCCGGTAAGACCGGCGCCGTCTCGGCCCAGGTGCTTTCCGCCGCGCGCGGTCTGTCGCAGCAGTCGGACGCCCTGCGCCTCCAGGTGGCCGGTTTCCTGGCGGAGATCCGCGCGGCCGCCTAGCGGCTCCCGCGCCGCGAACCCTCTTATTTGCCCTGCTCATTGCCCCCGTCTATCTTGGGGGCATGACATCGAATTCAAAAACGCCGGGACGCGTCCTCATTATCGCCGGGTCCGATTCCGGCGGCGGGGCGGGCATTCAGGCCGACATCAAGGCCGTCACCTGCCTCGGCGCCTACGCCATGACGGCCGTGACCGCCATCACCGTGCAGAACACCCTCGGCGTCACCGCCGTGCACGAGGTGCCGCTCGACATCGTCGCGGGCCAGATCGAAGCGGTGGTCTCGGACATCGGCGCGGATGTCATCAAGACCGGCATGTTGGCGTCGCGCCCCATGATCGAAGCCGTCGCGGACGCCTTGGCGCGCTGCGCACCCGGCGTCCCGCGCGTAATCGATCCCGTGATGCGCGCGAAGGGCGGTCACGCGCTTTTCGCTGAGGATGCGTCCCACGCGCTGATCGAACGTCTTGTGCGCGGCGCCGCCGTCGTCACCCCCAATTTGCCGGAGGCCGAAGTCCTCACCGGGCGGACCCTCCGAACCGTCGCCGACATGGAAAACGCCGTCGACGCCTGCCGCGCGCTGGGGGCCGACGCGGTGCTGCTCAAGGGCGGGCACCTGGACGGCGAACGCCTCCTCGATCTTCTCATCACGCGCGACCGTGTCACCCGGTTCGAGGATACGCGCATCGACACCGCCTCCACCCACGGCACCGGATGCACGCTGGCCTCGTCCATCGCGGCCGGCCTGTCGCAACGGCTCTCGCTGGAGGACGCCGTCGCCCGCGCCCGCGCGTATGTCCGCGCCGCGATCCTCACCGCCCCGGGGTTGGGGAAGGGGCACGGCCCCCTGAACCACGGGCACGTCCTGCCGGGCGGCGGAGTTTATTAATCCAGCCGTCCCAAGGCCTTGGGCCGCATTGACGCCACCCGGACCGGTTCCTACACTCCGCCCCCTTTGGGTGGGGGACCAAAAAATCCTTCGCCGTACCGTCTGTCGAAGGATCGTATTGCTCCCATGTCCGCCAGCCCGAAACCCGCCACACGCCCCGCGCGTAACCAGTTTTCTTCCGGCCCGTGCGCGAAGCGTCCGGGATGGACACTCGACGCTCTGAAGGACGCCTTTGTCGGTCGCTCGCACCGCGCGAAGGGTCCGAAGGCCCGCATCAAGGCCGTCATCGAAAAGACCCGCGCGATCCTCGGCGTGCCCGCCGACTACCGCATCGCCATCGTGCCCGCGTCCGACACCGGCGCGGTCGAAATGATGCTCTGGTCGGTGCTGGGCGCCCGCCCGGTCGATATGCTTGCCTGGGAAAGCTTCGGCGAAGGCTGGGTCACGGACGTCGTGAAGCAGCTCAAGTTGAAGGACGCGCGCGTGCTGAAGTCCGACTACGGCACGCTCCCGAACTTGGCTGACGTCAACTTCGACAACGACGTCGTCTTCACCTGGAACGGCACGACGTCCGGCGTCCGCGTTCCGAACGGCGATTGGATTCCCGCGAACCGTCAGGGCCTCACCATCTGCGACGCGACGTCCGCCGTGTTCGCGATGGATATGCCGTGGGACAAGCTCGATATCACCACCTACTCCTGGCAGAAGGTGCTCGGCGGCGAGGCGCAGCACGGGATGCTGATCATCTCGCCGCGCGCCGTGCAGCGCCTGGAAAGCTATACGCCGCCCTGGCCGTTGCCGAAAATCTTCCGCCTGACCTCCAAGGGCAAACTCAGCGAAGGCATCTTCGAGGGCGACACCATCAACACCGTCTCGATGCTCTGCGTCGAGGACGCCGTGGACGGTCTCGCCTGGGCCGAGAGCGTCGGCGGCCTGAAGGCCCTCATCGCGCGTTCGGAAGCCAATCTCAAAGTCATCAGCGATTGGGTCGCGAAGAAGAACTGGATCGCCTTCCTGGCCGAAAAACCCGAGACGCGCTCCTGCACCTCGATCTGCCTCAAGATCACCGCGGATTGGTTCACCTCGCTACCCGCGGACAAGCAGGCCGAGGCGGCCAAAAAACTCGCCGCGCTGCTCGAGAAGGAAGGCGTTGCGCTCGACGTCGCCAGCTACCGCGACGCCCCGCCGGGCTTGCGGATCTGGGGCGGCGCCACCGTCGACACCGCCGACATCGAAGCTCTGCTGCCGTGGATCGAGTGGGCGCATAGCGAAGTCCAGACTGCCTAACCCTTGAGCGAGCAGGGCCTCCCGCCTTCGGAGGAGCGTGCCGGCATCGTGTATGCCGTCAGCGCTTATCTGCTTTGGGGATTCCTGCCGCTCTTTTGGTGGCTTCTGCATGAGGTCTCCGCCATCGAAATGACGGCGCACCGCATCATGTGGTGCGCCGTCGTGCTCGGCCTCCTCACAGTGGTTCGCGGACGCACGGCCGAGATCCGCGCCATCCTCCGCACGCCAAGCACGTTGTGGACACTGGTCCTCACCAGCGTTCTCATCACCGTGAATTGGACGATGTTCATGTATGCGCTGGTCACCGATCAGCTCGTCGAGTCCGCGCTCGGCTATTACATGACCCCGGTGATCTCCTTCGCCTTCGGGATTTTCCTCCTGCGCGAGAAGCCCTCGCGCATCCGTCTTTTTTGCGTCGGCCTTGCGACATGCGGCGTGATCGTGCAGCTCATCGCGTTCGGCAGGTTGCCCTGGATCGCCTTGAGCTTGACGGTGACATTTGGCTTGTACGGCTACTTCCGCAAACGCGCGCCTGTCGCGGCCATGGATGGTCTGCTGGTCGAGACGGCGCTTGTCGCGCCCATCGCCGCCGGCATGATCGTCTGGTGGCATTTTCACGGTACGGGGATGTTCCTCGCCGGGAACATGAAGCGCGACGTCCTTCTGTTCGTCGGGGGCGTGTTCACCATCGCGCCGATGGCGTTCTTCGCCGCCGCCATGCGCCGGGTGCGTATGACCACGATGGGGTTCCTGCAATATCTGGCGCCGACGATCTCGCTGCTTCTCGCGGTGTTCGGGTTCGGGGAACCGTTCGAGCTGGGAGACCTTGTATCCTTTGCCTTCATTTGGGCGGCGATCGCGATCGCCATCTTCGACAGTCTGACCGCGA
Source organism: uncultured Rhodobacterales bacterium (assembly GCA_964576515.1). Lineage (GTDB taxonomy): Bacteria > Pseudomonadota > Alphaproteobacteria > Rhodospirillales > Rhodospirillaceae > SHVO01. Next base: position 101,374 of record CAZNUW010000009.1, on the reverse strand, counting down.
AGGGGTCCGAGACCGCGCATAACGCTTGATCTGAATTTTCACCAATCGAGTCTTCTGGGAGGGAGTGAGATGGCTAAACCGAGAGTGTTGATCAGCGACAAGTTGTCGCCCGCCGCGGTCGAGATCTTTAAGACCCGCGGCGTCGATGCGGATGTGAAAACCGGCCTCTCTCCCCAGGAACTTCTGGCGATCATCAAGGACTACGACGGTCTCGCGGTACGCTCCAACACCAAGGTCACGGCCGAGGTGCTGGCCGCGGCGCCCAATCTGAAGGTCGTCGGCCGCGCCGGGATCGGCGTCGACAACGTCGATGTGGAAGCCGCCACCGCGCGCGGCGTCGTTGTCATGAACACGCCGTTCGGCAATGCGATCACGACCGCCGAACATGCGATCTCGATGATGATGGCGCTCGCCCGGCAGATTCCTTCCGCCAACGCGTCGACCCACGCGGGCAAGTGGGAGAAGTCGAAGTTCATGGGCGTCGAGTTGTTCGGCAAGACTCTCGGCGTCATCGGCTGCGGCAACATCGGCTCCATCGTCGCCGACCGCGCGCTCGGTTTGAAGATGAAGGTGCTGGCCTTCGACCCTTATCTCTCCGAGGAACGCGCCCGCGACCTCGGCGTCGAGAAGGCGGATCTCGACACCATCTACGCCCGCGCGGATTTCATCACCCTGCATACGCCCTTGACCGACCACACCCGCAATCTCATCGATTCCAAGGCCATCGCGAAAATGAAGAAGGGCGTGCGCATCATCAACTGCGCGCGCGGCGGATTGGTCGTGGAAGCGGACCTCAAGAAAGCGGTTGAAGCCGGTCATGTGGCCGGCGCCGCCTTCGACGTGTTCGAGGAGGAGCCCGCGAAGTCCAATATCCTCTTCGGTATGGAAAATGTCGTCTGCACGCCGCACCTGGGCGCATCCACCAACGAGGCGCAGGAGAATGTGGCGCTTCAGATCGCCGAGCAGATCTCCGATTACCTTTTGACCGGCGCGGTCTCGAACGCCTTGAACATGGCGTCCGTCTCGGCCGAGGACGCGCCGAAGCTGCGCCCCTACATGAAGCTCGCCGAGGAGCTGGGCAGCTTCGCCGGGCAGATCGTCCAGTCGGGCCTGAAGGGAGTCACGGTGGAATACGCCGGCCATGTCGCGGACTTGAACACGCGCCCGCTCACCGCCATCGCTCTGAAAGGATTGTTGGGGCCCTTGATGGAAAGCGTGAACATGGTGAACGCGCCGACCATCGCGCGCGAGCGCGACATCAAGGTGACCGAGGTCAAGCGCGGCGAGCACGACCTCTACCAGACGCTGATCTCTCTAACAGTTGTTACGGATGCCCAGACTTCGACTGTCTCGGGTACCTTGTTCGGCAGCATGCCGCGCCTTGTGGATCTCGATTCCATCCACATCGAAGCCGAGGTGGGCCCGCATATGCTGTTTGTTGCCAACAACGACAAACCCGGTTTCATCGGCGCTTTGGGTACGCTTTTGGGTCAGTCCGGCATCAATATCGCTTCGTTCCACCTTGGCCGCACACGCTCGGGCGGTGACGCCATCGCGCTTTTGAAGCTGGATCAGGCGGTCACGGACGACGTTCTGGCGAAGGTTAAGACCCTGCCGCACGTCCGCCAGGCCCGGAGTTTGGCCTTTTAGGGGGAATGCGGTCACAACGGCGCGCGGGCCGGGAAAACGGGTTTCCCCTAGTCCCGCCCGCGCGTTAGGATCGTTCCATGGTCACGCCGTCGCCCGCCCTCCGCGAGGAGCTTTTCCAGCTCGAACTTGAGCAGATTCAGCGCAACGCCCGGATGCGTAATGGGGTCGTCTGGGCGTTTATTTTCGTGTCCATCGGCCGGGGCATTTACGAGTTCATCTCGCGCCAGGGCATGGAGGGGCTGGAGGCCGGGATCCTCTACGCCTGTATCCCGGCGGCGCTCATGGCCTTGATGGGCTTTCCCCTGGTCAAACATTACGCCCGGAAGGCCGAAGCCAAACTGCGCGTTCGTTTCGCCGAGCAACCGCGCCGCGACCCCTTAAGATAGCTAATCCCTTACAATACCTGTTGCTTGTTGAACCTTGTGGACGCGCGTATAACCGCGCCCGCCTGTACGGCATGATCGAATGGAGTGGATATGGGTAACGTCGCGGTAGTCGGCTCTCAGTGGGGCGACGAAGGCAAAGGCAAGATCGTCGATTGGCTGTCGGAACGCGCCGATATGGTCGTGCGCTTCCAGGGTGGCCACAACGCGGGCCACACCCTCGTCATCGGCGACCAGACCTACAAGCTCTCGTTGCTTCCCTCGGGCGTTGTGCGCGGCAAGCCCTCCATCATCGGCAACGGCGTCGTGGTCGATCCGCAGGCGCTGCTCGACGAGATCAAGCGCATCGGCGACCAGGGCGTGAAGATCACGCCCGACGTCCTGAAACTCGCCGACAACGCCGTGCTCATCCTGCCTTTGCACCGCACGCTCGATCAGGCGCGTGAAGCCGCCGCCGGCGCCGGTCAGATCGGCACGACGGGCAGGGGCATCGGTCCCGCCTATGAAGACAAGACCGCGCGCCGCGCCATCCGCATCTGCGACCTGGGCGACCCGCCGGCCCTGGCCGCGAAGGTCGAACGCCTGCTCGCGCACCACAACGCGCTCCTGCGCGGCGTCGGCCACGCGGAAATCGAGGCCGCCGAGGTGCTCGCGCACTTGAAGGAGATCGCCCCGAAGATCCTGCCGTTCGCGGCGCCGGTGTGGGAGATCATGGCCGACGCGCGCCAGAACCGCGCCCGCATCCTGTTTGAAGGCGCGCAAGGCGCCATGCTCGATGTCGATCACGGCACGTATCCCTATGTTACCTCGTCCAACACCGTCTCGGGCCAGGCCGCGGCCGGTTCGGGCATCGGACCGGGCAGCGTCGGTTACGTCCTGGGGATCACCAAGGCCTACACGACGCGCGTCGGCTCCGGTCCGTTCCCGACCGAGCTCACCGACGAAACCGGGCAGTTGCTGGGGCAGCGCGGGCATGAATTCGGCACCGTCACGGGCCGCAAGCGCCGCTGCGGCTGGTTCGACGCCGTCATGGTGCGCCAGGCCATCAAGATCGGCGGCATCACCGGCATCGCCTTCACCAAGCTGGACGTGCTCGACACCCTGCCCGAACTTAAGATCTGCGTGGGATACGACTTGAACGGCACGCGCATCCGCCGCCTGCCGTCCTCGGTCAGCGAACAGGCCGCCGTAAAGCCGATCTACGAGACCCTGCCGGGCTGGCAGTCGTCGACCCAGGGCGCGCGGAGCTGGGCCCAATTGCCCGCCGACGCCATCAAATACATCCGCCGGGTGGAGGAGTTGATCGAGGCTCCGGTGGCGCTTTTGTCCACCAGCCCCCAGCGCGAGGACACCATCCTCGTCCGTGATCCCTTTGCCGATTAGAGCCGGTTCCGGAAAAGTGTGAGCGGTTTTCCGATAAGAACCGGCTCAAATAAAAGATACTCCAGCGCCCTCCGATTCTATTGGGACGGAAGACGCTAAGCGGGCGCTTTTCTGGCCTAGAGCGCGGACCTAAACCCAGGAAAACCCGGGGTTAACGGCTTTTATGGCCGTTGTGTTGCCGCGCGCCTTTCCCTACAATGACGGTTGGACCCGCAGAAGCGGGTCCGATCGCTATTGAGGGAAGTCCCATGGCCGAAGCGGCTGCGGACCTCAGACCGGCGCAAGAAAGAGCGCCCGCGGCTGCCCCTCCGGCAGCGCCCACGCCGCCGCCCCCAAATCCGGGGACGGTGGTCGTACCCTCATCTCCAAGCGGCAGCTACATTATCGTCCGGGATCGCTTCACGATTTTTTGCGATCGCCCGATCCCCAGTCTCGATATGCCCAACGCGCTCGCCTACGAAGTGGCGGACCGCAAGCAGGAGGGCCGTCCGCTCTACGCCTTGGTGTGCCGTCCCGACATGCCCGCGCGTGTCTCGGTCATGCGCGTGCTCAAGGGGCTCGAGATTCCGGCCGTGCTGCACATGGTCGATTGGGGCGTCGCCGAATGGCCGCTCCTGGAGCGCAAATGCGTGATCGTGATCTATCACCGGCCGCTCGGCGGTAAGGTGATGGACGCGCACTACGGCGGCGCGAAACGCATCCCCGATCACCTGTTCGCGCGCACGGTCATCAAGCCCATCGCCGAAGGTTTGATCGAACTCGGCCTCAAGGGCGTTACGCACCGCGCGATCCGCCCGGACAATCTCTATTACATCGACGAGCAAAAAACGAAGATCGTGCTCGGCGATTGCGTGACCTCGGTTCCCGCGCACGATCAGCCGGTCGTGGTTGAGACCATCGATTCCGGTATGGCGCAGCCCTCTGGGCGCGGCGCGGGCAGTTACGCCGACGATATGTACGCTTTCGGCGCTTCGGTCCTGCTGATTGCGCTGGGGCGCAACCCGATGGCGGGCATGTCGGACCATGAAGTCATCCGCCGCAAGATTCAGATCGGGTCCTATGCGGCGCTGGTGGGCGACGAACGCGTGCCCGTGGCGCTCATCGAGTGCCTACGCGGCATGCTCACCGACGACGCCGAACAGCGCTGGCAGCCCAACAACATCGACCTGTGGCTCAACGGCAAGCGCCTGACGCCCATTCAGGCGAAGTCGGAGCCGCAATCCCAGCGCCCGATGCGCTTCGCCGAGCAGGAGTTCCACTCCATCCGGCCGCTGTCCTACGCGATGTATCAGAATTGGGATAAGGCGCTCTCGATCATCGCCGACGGCACGCTCGAGGTCTGGATCCGGCGCGGGCTTGAACTCAACGACCTCGCGGATTCGATCGCCAGCGCGATCAAGGGGACAGGGGCGGCGCTCGGCAAGGGCGACGCCGACGACATCATTATCGCGCGTGTGCTCATGCTGCTCGATCCGCGGGCGCCGATCCGCTACCGCGACTTCCGCCTGTTCATCGAAGGCTTCGGATCGTCGCTGGCGGTCGCGATGTTGCGTAAGCAAAAGTTACAGTCCTACATCGACTTCATCACGCGCGAACTGTGGCGGTACTGGATCGGCGCGCAGATCAAACATGTCGCCGAGAACCAGCAGTATGAAGGCGTGTTCCGCGAGCTACGCAACTTCCTCAAGGATCAGAACTCCGGCGCGGGCATCGAGCGCTGCGTTTACGAACTGAACGAGTGGCAGCCGTGCATGAGCCCGCTGATCGCCGAACAGTATGTGATGGAAGTCAAAGGCGTATTGCCCGCGCTCGATGCGGTGGCCAAGACCGCGAATACGAAAGTATGGCCGGTCGATCGTCATGTCGCGGCGTTCCTGCGCGCCCGTTACGCCAAGGGCACCGGCAGTCAGATCGACGCGATGAACGACCAGCGCCCCGACCGCGCCACCATCGGCATGTTGAGCGTGCTCGCCATCGTGCAATGGCGTCTTGGTCCCGAGGCGCTTTACGGATTGGCCCAATGGGTCGGCGGACTGATGGGGTCGGTCGTCACCAGCTACCAGAACCGCAACAAGCGCAAGGAGATCGAGAAGGAACTCCCCAAGCTGATCCGTAAGGGCAACCTCGCCGAGATGTTCAACTATCTCGACAATCCCGAGGAACGCCAGAAGGACGCCGAAGGCTTTACGTGGGCGAAGGCCGAATACGCCACCGCCGAAAAACTTGTTTACGACCTCGAGCACGGTCAGATCGACCGCCAGGAGTCCGCGGTCCTGACGGGCCGGCAGGCGGGCGCGGGCGGCGCGGCCGTCATCATGTTCCTCGTGTTCGCCGTCGTGCTCCTCGGTAAATTGTTCTAGAGCATGTTCCGGAAAAGTGTGGGCGGTTTTCCGATAAGAACAGGCTCAAAAAATAGATGGTTCCTACGTAAATAGATTTAGTTCGTCTCAACAGACTCTCATCATCATGAAGCGCAGCAACTTCTTCCTTTATCTTCTCATCGCCGTGCCGATCGGATTGATGATCGTGCCGACCATGATCGTGCTGTGCGTGGCCCTGGTGCCCACCGGCGTTGCGTTCCTGCTCGAACGCCGCAACGGCCACTACGGCGGCTTGACGGTCGGGGCGATGAACCTCGCGGGCGCGGCGCCCTTCCTCGGCGATCTCTGGTTCGACGGCCATACGGTCGCCGCCGCGCTTGGGATCATCACCAATGTCTTCGCCTGGATGTCCTTCTATGGCGCGGCCTTGTTCGGATGGGCCATCTATTCCACCACGCCTTCGGTCATCGGCACCTTCATGGCGATGACGGCCGGACGGCGCATCACCGCGATGCGCGAGCAGCAGAAGGATCTGGTTCAGAAGTGGGGCCCCGACGTGGAATCGGTTTATGAGCCCGAACGGAAACCCGGCGAGGAAGTGGCGCCGCCGGACAGCTTGACCAGCGGTCTCGTTAAGTCCGTCTAGCCAAGATCCTCGAGCGCCGCGCGCAGTTCCTGCAGGTCGCCGGGCAGCGGACTCTTGAAGCTGAGTTTCTTGCCCGTTACCGGATGAATGAACCCAAGCGTGGCCGCGTGCAGCGCCTGACGCGGGAAATCCGTGATGATGGGGTCGAGGTTGCGCTTCGCGCGCGGCCGCCCGTACACCTGATCGCCGATCAGCGGGTGTCCGTGATGCGACATATGGACGCGGATTTGATGTGTGCGGCCCGTTTTTAACCGGCAATGCACGTGCGACGCGACCGCTCCGAACACCGCGACCGTGTCGTATCCCGTCTCGGCCGGCTTTCCGCCGCGCCGGAGCACCGCCATCTTCTTCCGGTTGCTGACGCTACGGCCGATGTTGCCGGTGATGATTCCATCCAGGTATTTGAGGACGCCCCAAACAAACGCGTCGTAGCGGCGCTCCACCGTGTGGGCGGCGAACTGTTCCGTCAGGCCCGCGTGCGCGGCGTCCGTCTTCGCGACCACCAGAAGGCCGCTCGTGTCCTTGTCGATCCGATGCACGATGCCGGGACGCTTCACCCCGCCGATGCCCGCCAGCGACGGGCCGCAATGGGCGAGCAGGGCGTTCACCAGCGTCCCCGCCGGGTTGCCCGCCGCCGGGTGCACCACCAGGCCCGCGGGCTTATCGACGACGATCAGGTGCGCGTCTTCATAGGCGACCTGAAGGTCCATCTCCTCGGCTTCCGGCTGCGCCGGTTCGGGTTCCGGCACGCGCACGCGCACACTTTGCCCCGCCTGGACCTTGTGCGCGGGATCGCGCCGCTCTTGGCCCGCGACCTTGACCGCGCCGTCCTCGATCAGCGCCTTGAGGCGGGACCGCGACAGGTCGGGCAGGGCGCCCGCGAGCCATTTATCCAGGCGCGCGCCGGACGCTTCGGCGGGAACGGTGACTTTCTTTTCGATGGGAGGCATGAGCGGTGAAAGAGGCGAGTGCGGCGCGCACTCTACTCAATTTGCCGGGGGACGTCACCGCCGGAGCGATTACACCAGCGCGGGGGCCCGGCGCGGCTGTTTGGCGGGGCCCGCCGACAGACCGGACGTTTCGGGTCTTTGGGTGAGGGAATACTTCGTCCGGAACAGTTGCCACCACTGCGGCACGCCGAGCGCCAAGGGTTCGCCCAGTTGATGGCGGTACAAAACCGTCCGCATCAGGTGCGCGGTCTTCTCGACGCGGTCGAGGCCGAGTTTCTGCAACAGCGCCTTTACCGTCTCGTCGTGCGGCGTCTTCTGCTTGTCCACGCTTGCGGCCTGTTCAAGACGGCCGATGATGAAGAACACCAGGTCCGAGACGACACGGTCGGTCCGGCCCGCTTCCTTGTCGACATGCTCGGCGATGAGACTTAACAGTTCGCTCGCTTCATCGGGCGCGAACAGGCGGCGGATCTTCGCCGCTTCCATCGCGACCGTGCCCGCGAAGTAATAGTCGTCCAGCGGATGCACTTCGATCAGCGCGTGGCGCAGGTCGTATGTCAGCGCGCAGTCGTCGAGGCCTTCGAGCAATGTCTTTTCCCACGCCGGGAAACTCTTTCGCGCCGCGACCGCCATATGCTTCAAGAAGCGCGCGACGGCCGTTTTCGGCTCGACGACGGGCTTCACGGCGGTTGCACCGATAGACATTGTAACACCATATGTTGTGTTATACTTGCATCAGTAACGCTTGATGCGCCTGCAAGGTTGCCGTCTGTTAAGCGCGGTTCATGCATGCGAACGCGGGAAGGGGAATGGAAGTGGCTGACAGCGCGCGACGTCATCCGGACGTGATCCTGGTGGAAGTGGAGCCCGGCGAGGGCTTTGGATTCACATATCTCTCGGTCGAGGATTTCGATTACGCCGCCGATCACTTCCTGCTTCCGGCGGTGAAATACGCCTCGCTCGACCCGAACGACGCCGAACAGCGCCGCACGGTCGCCTACGACTTCCTGTGGCGTTACTTCAACAAACCACACGCGAAAGGATACTTCCGCGAGAACGTCCGTTGGATCGCCGCCGCCGCGGTGCGCGAAAAATTCTCCACCGAAGCCGAAATGGGAACGATGCCGCGTGTGATCGCGATCTCGCGTAAGTCGGGTGACGGCGGCATTTCCATTCGCGCCGGCGCCGAATATCTCGACCATCCCGGTTATCCCCTGGCGCTCATCATCGGTAAACCGTCCGCGGGCGGCGGACAGGCGCACTTCTTCGCGCGGCGCGAGGACTTCGAGCGCGTCGGACAAAGCCCCCCGACGCAGGACGTCTGGCTGCCGCAGATCGTCTATCGCCTTTACAGTCAGACGCCTTCGGTGGTCATGGGGATGCCCAAGCAGGGCAAGGACGGCGACATGGCGGTCGAGTGCCGCGCGCTCGCCTTCGGCCGGAAGGCGAACCTCGTCGAACGGACTTAGTCCTGCTCCAGGCTCACGCGCGCCAGGATGTCGGGCGCCGCGATGCCTTTCGCGAGCACCAGCTTGATCAGCTTCGCATCGAAGCTCTCGTCGTCGTCGCCGCCGTCGATGGCGGCGTGGAACCGCGCGTCGCGCTCCACCCGCGCGTTCGCGCCCAACAGCGTTTCGGTTTCGGCCGCGCCGATGACGCAGAACGAAATCATGGCCGCGGCTTCGCGCATCAGCCCGTCGAGCACGCCGTTCTCGGAAACGGTATCGGCCGCGGCCGCCTGCGCCCAGCGGAAGATCGCGAAGCGCATGCCGTCGTCGATATAGGCGGGGTTCACCTCAAGCTCGCCCAAGGTGCGGTCCAGAAGCTGCAGCGCCGAGCGCCGCTTGCTGCCGCCGAAAAAGTCGATGATGCTGACCATGAAACACGAACCGCGCAAAAAGGGACAAGTTCGCGTAAGATAGGGGCGCTCGGGACAAACCGCGAGGGGGTCATCCGTTGAGTCCGAATTCGTCGACCGCGAAGCCGCAACTGCCGCCGAAGCAGACATGCGGCAAATGTGATGCGGAGTTCCGCTGGGAGCCCAGCGATCCCCGCATCAAAGGCTCGCCCCTCGTCGCGCGCCTGTCCAAACCCTCCGACGACTGCGACTGCGGTTACGGCAGCCTCCCGCCGCGACTGGAATAGAAACGTCCTCTCCATCGCGCGCTCGCGGCCTGCGCTCGCATCGCGTGTATCGGTGCAAACTGTCCAATGACCGCTAGTTGGCTGTGAAGCTGACGCTCATCGTTGGATCGCCTGATTCCGCCGAGCGTCAGCGGATATTCGCGCAGATCGAACGTTCGGTCGGGATATTCGTGTGCGCGCAATCACGTTGACGTGATGCTCTGACGGCGTGGCGCGATGATTTGAACCGCGCGTGCAGACATCGCGCGTGGTTTGTGCAAACTTTTATGCAGGCGGCGCTCAGCGCGCCGCTGAGGGAAGGATGTGCGGATTTCTCCGCACGCATAGAAAACCGGGGAGGAGATCTCTATGCATTCTGCTTTTAATGCGCGTTCTCGTATGAAGGCGCAGGCGCTCGCGTCTGTCAGCGCTCTCGCACTCGCGGCCTTCGGCCAGACGTCCATCGCATATGCGCAGACCCAGACGGCGCAAGGCGCGCCCGTCGTGGAAGAAGTGACCGTGACAGGCTCGCGCATCGTGCGCGACGGCTACCAAGCCCCGACGCCGGTGACGGTCGTCGGCGCCGAGCAACTTATGGACGCGGCCAAGCCGAACGTCTTCGACGCCATCTCCAGCCTTCCGGCGTTCTCGGGCAACATCAACCTTTCAACCAGCACGTCCGGGATCTCCAGAGGCACCGGCGGCGCAAGCACGCTGAATTTGCGCGGCCTCGGCGTCAACCGCACCCTCGTGCTGTTCGACGGCCGACGCTTCCCGAACATCTTCGTCGACGGCGGTACGGATGCAAAATTATTCCCCGATCTTCTGATCTCGCGCGTCGACGTGGTGACCGGCGGCGCCTCCGCGGTCTATGGGTCCGATGCGGTCTCCGGGGTCGTCAACTTCGTGCTCGATAAAGAGTTCACGGGCGTGAAGGGCAATATCATGGGCGGCATCACCAGCCGCGGCGACCACGAGCAGTATAAGGCCGCCCTCGCCGCGGGAACCCCGTTCGCCGGCGGGCGTGGACACTTCCTGATCGCCGCCGACTTCGGCGATCAGGCGCATATGAACGGCAACGTTCGCGAGTGGAACCAGGTCGGTTTCTTCCAGGTGACCAATCCCAACTACACGGCGACCAACGGGCAGCCGCAGCTTCTGAACCGCTATAACGCCGGTTTGTGGGCGGCCAATCCCGGCGGCGTCATCGCGAGCGGCCCCTTGAAGGGCATCGCCTTCGGACCCGGAGGCGCGCCGTACCAGTTCGATTTCGGCGAGTTCATCGGCGGTTCGTTCAACGTGGGCGGCGATTGGCGGAATGCGACCGAGCAAGGCGCCAACAGTCTCTCCGCCGGTACGGCCGATAAGCATCTCTACGCCCGTGTGAGCTATGACGTCACCGACAACATGACGGTGTTCGCCGAGTACAACTTCGGCACCGTCAAATCGGTTTATAATTGTTGCTGGTCGTACTACCTGGGCGCCAACATCAATGTCAGCACCGAAAACCCGTTCATGCCGGACTCCGTGCGTGATCGCGCGACGGCTTTGGGCCTGACGTCGCTGGCCATGGGCAAACAGCTCAAGGACATCCCGCCGTACTCGGCGGTGAACGACCGCAACAGCTATGTGTATGTGGTGGGCGTCGAGAGCAGCTTCGACGCCTTTGACACCGCCTGGAACTGGGATTTTTACGCCCAGAAAGGGTTGATCAAGCTCGACCTCAATTCTCCGGTTCAGGTGAGGCCCGCAAACTTTGCCTTGGCCATCGACGCGGTGCGCAACCCCACGACCGGCGCCGTCGTTTGCCGCTCCACACTCACCAACCCGACGAATGGGTGCGTGCCTTACAACCTCTTCGGCACGCCCGGTGTGAACTCGGATGCGGCGAAGAATTACATCACCTCGTTCCCCGATCATCCGCACAACAGCCAGGCTCAGCGTATGACTTCGGCGGCGTTCAATATCTCCGGCGAACCGTTCGAGAGCTGGGCCGGTCCCGTCTCGCTCGCGTTCGGCGGCGAGTGGCGCAAGGAATCCATCGAGGGGGTGGCCGATCCCATCGCGCAGGCGAGGGGATGGTTCTCGACCAACTACATCACCTGGCCGCTCGTCTCTCAAAGCGTCGTCGAAGGGAACGTCGAAACGGTCGTTCCGCTCGCGATGAACGAATCCTGGGCGAGCGCCCTTGATTTCAACGGCGGCGTGCGCGTCACCCACTATTCGGAGTCAGGCTCCGTTGTGACGTGGAAGGCCGGCTTGACCTATAGTCCTGTCGACGACTTCCGGCTGCGTCTCACGCGCTCGCGCGACATTCGTGCCCCGAACCTCAACGACCTGTACGCGCCCGGCCAGCGCGGAAACAGCGCGATCGCCGATCCCTTCCTGGGCAATCGGAGCTTCGTGTACGGAAGTATCGCCGGCGGCAACGTGAACCTGGTGCCTGAAAAAGCCGACACGACCGGGATCGGCGGCGTCTATCAGCCGTCGTGGTTGCCCGGCTTCAGCACGTCGGTGGACTATTACAATATCGCTCTGAAGGGCGCGATTTCCTCCCCGGCTGCGACGTTCATTTTGCAGCAGTGCTTTGAAGGCGTGACCTTCTACTGCCAGTTCATCAATCGTCGCGCCGACGGCACGATCGATTCGATTTACCAGGCTCCGGTCAACGCCAACGCCCTGTGGGCGCGCGGGATGGACATCGAAGCCAGCTATCGCACGCCGATGTCGTCGTTCGTCGACTCATGGAATGGCGATCTCTCGATCCGCGCGGTCGCAACCCACATCATCGCGCTGAAGGGGCAAAGCACGACCTTGAGCATCGAGACGGGCGCGATCGGCGGCCGCGGCCTCGTGAACGCGCCGGCCCCGCGCTGGAGCGGGCAGGTCAGCCTCAGCTACAGCCTGGAACCGTTCCGGTTCAACTGGACGACCCGCTACGTCAGTTCGGGTGATATGTTCGCGGACATGATTGCGTGCGCCGCGAATTGTCCGACGCCGGTGCCGGCGGGGATGCGCACGGTCGATAGCAACCACGTGCCCGCGTATTACCTGACCGATATCGCGTTCTCTTATGCGTTCTTCACGGACGGCGATCGCAACGCCGAGGCCTACCTCAACGTCGACAACCTGTTTGATCGGGATCCGCCTCCGGTTGCGATCAGCGGGGTCGCCTACAGTCCGATGACGCAGCCGGCGTTGTACGACGTGTATGGACGTTCGTTCCGCGTGGGCGTGAGATTCAGGATGTAAGACCCGATCTCCGCGGCAAGCCACGATCGGCTTGCCGCGGGGACTCGCGTCCTATCCGAACCGGTTCAGCCCCAAACCTTCCATGTCGATCTCCGGCGTGCGGCCCGAGATCATATCGGCGATGGCGCGGCCCGAGCCGCAGGCCATGGTCCAGCCCAGCGTGCCGTGTCCCGTATTGAGGAACAGGTTCTCGTAGGGCGTCGCGCCCAGGATCGGCACGGAGTCCGGCGTCGCGGGCCGAAGGCCGCACCACGCGTTCAGTTCTTTATATGACGACGCTTTCGGAAACAGGCTGCTCACGTTTTCAGCGAGCGGTCTGACGCGCACGGGGTCGAGGTCCGTGTCCCATCCCGCCAGCTCCGCCGTGCCCGCGACCCGCAAGCGGTTTCCCAACCGCGTGAACACCATGAAGCGCGTTTCGTCGGTGATGCTCACCGTCGGCGCTTCTTCCGGGTTCTCGATCTCCGCGGTGATCGAATATCCCTTGGCCGGATAGATCGGCAGTTTCAAGCCTAAGGGCCGCACCAGTTGTGGACTGTAGCTGCCGAGCGACAGCACCACGGCGTCGGGCGTTTCATCGCCCTGATCCGTGACGATGCGCGTCACTTGCTTTCCGTTGTGCTCCAACTTGCGGATCGTCACGCCGTAACGGAACCGCGCGCCGCGCGCCGACGCCAGTTTCGCGACCTCCGCTGTGAACAGGCGGGCGTCGCCGCTTTCGTCCTCGCCGCTCATCAGGCCGCCCGCGATTTCGCCGTTGCGGGCCGCGTGGGCGAGGGCGGGTTCGATCTTCACGCAGTCGTCGGGCGTGAGGATATCTTGCGGCAGGCCGAGGCTTGCGAGTTGCGCGGCGGTGTGGCGGCCTTCCTCGAACTCGGGCGCCGTCCGGTAGATATGCAAGATCCCATTGACCTGCTGGTCGTACTGGATATTGGTTTTCTGGCGCAGCGCGCCCAGCACCTTGCGGGAATACAGCGCCACGCGCAGCGTGCGGTCCATGTTGATTCGCTCGCGGGCGCTTGTGCAGTTGCGCAGGAACTTCATGCCCCACGACCATAGCGCGGGGTCCAGGCGCCACGGCCTGAACAGGAGCGGCGCTTCGGGCTGGAACGTCCACAGGAAGGCTTGCCACGGCGTATGCGGCCCGGCCCACGGTTTCGCGTGGCAGGCGGAGATCTGACCGCCGTTCGCGAAGCTGGTTTCAAGGCCGGGGCTTTGCTGGCGGTCCAGCACAACGACGTCGTGGCCGTCTTCCGCCAGGTAATAGGCTGTGCTGGTTCCGACGACGCCGGCGCCGAGGACGGCAACTTTCATGGTGGGATACTCATTCACCTTGTGACCGGCCGCATCATAGCGACACAATAGATTTATGACGCCTTCCGGAAATCTACCAGCCCTCTCGACGCATCGCATCCCTGCCGCATGCGCAGTGCTCGACATTGCGCAAATGTACGCGGCCGATAAAGCCGCCATCGCGGCGGGTGTTAACGGTTTGATGTTGATGGAGGCCGCGGGCGCCGCGGTCGCCCGCGTGATCGAAGCCCGCTGGCCGCGCGGACCCGTCGCCGTGCTGTGCGGGCCCGGCAATAACGGCGGCGACGGATTCGTGATCGCGCGTCTGTTGGCGGAGAAGGGCTGGCCCGTGCGGGTGGCGTTATTCGGGTCCGCCGATGCGTTGAAGGGCGACGCGGCGGTGAATGCGGGCCGCTGGCGCGGAACGGTTCAGCCTTTGGCGGCGGATATTCTCGACGGCGCATCGGTGGTCGTCGACGCTCTGTTCGGCGCCGGGCTGAAACGCGCGCTCGACGGCGCGGCGCGCGATGTTGTCACGGCGATCAATCTGCGCGGCGCGCCGTGTGTCGCGGTCGATATGCCGAGCGGCGTCGACGGCGACAGCGGCGGCATTCTCGGAGAGGGCGCGGGCGTTGCGCCGCGCTGCGCCGCCACGGTGACCTTCTTCCGCCCGAAGCCCGCGCATCTCTTGTACCCGGCGCGCGACCTCTGCGGCGATCTCACGGTCGCGGACATCGGCATTCCGGAGTCCGTCTTGACGGAGATCGCGCCCACCGTCGCGCACAACACGCCTGCGCTGTGGACACTTCCCGCCTATCGGTGGAGCGATCACAAATACGACCGGGGCTACGCGGTGGTCATCGGCGGCGGTGTCATGACGGGCGCGGCGCGTCTCGCCGCGCGCGCGGCGCGGCGGGCCGGGGCAGGGCTCCTGCGCCTTGCCGCACCCGCGCGCGCCGGGCCGCTCTATGCCGCGGACATGCCGGGCGCATTCGTGCAGGCGCTCGACACCGAAGGCGATCTCGCCGAACTCCTGTCCGACCCACGGCGCAACGGCGTCCTCATCGGCCCGGGCGCGGGCGTCGGCGGGGAGACCCGGGCGCGGGTTCTGGCGATCCTGGCCTCCGGGAAGGCGGCCGTCCTGGACGCCGACGCGCTGACCAGTTTCGCGGACGCCCCCGGGCCGCTCCTGGCCGCCATCCGCGCCGCGCGGGCGCCGGTGGTCCTGACGCCCCACGACGGCGAATTTGGGCGGATTTTCAAGGCGGCGGCCGGGTCGCGCCTCGCCCGGGCGCGGGCCGCGGCGGCCGAAAGCGGGGCGATCGTGGTCCTAAAAGGGGCCGATACGGTCGTGGCCGCCCCGGACGGCCGGGCCGCCATCACCGCGAACGCCCCGCCGTGGCTGGCCACCGGTGGGACGGGCGACGTGCTGGCGGGCCTTGTTTTGGGCCTTCTTGTCCAGAAAATGCCAGCCTGGGAGGCCGCTTGCGCGGCGGTTTGGCTCCATGGCGAGGCCGGCCGGACCCTGGGCCGGGGCCTGATCGCCGAGGACTTGCCGGAGGCCCTGCCGCCGGTCCTGGCGGCTTTAGGCGTTACAGAGCCGCAAAGGTGAGCCGTAGGGCTTGATCCTGCGGGGTGTTCTTGGCTATCTACCGCATCCTTTTTTTGGGTATATCGCGCGTCCTGGCCTTCGGCCTCCGGCGGGTGTGGTGAAACTGGTAGACACGCCAGGTTTAGGTCCTGGTGTCCGTAACAGGACGTAGGGGTTCAAATCCCTTCACCCGCACCAAATGCCGACGGCCACCGCGGGGACGCTCGAAGGGAGACCGGCGCGGAAGCGCGCCAAAATGATAAACGGCGCGGAAGCGCGCCAAAACGACAACCGGCGCGGCGACGCGCCAAGACGAAAACGGGGCGCGACGACCG
Organism: uncultured Rhodobacterales bacterium; assembly: GCA_964576515.1. GTDB lineage: Bacteria > Pseudomonadota > Alphaproteobacteria > Rhodospirillales > Rhodospirillaceae > SHVO01. Next base: position 85,446 of record CAZNUW010000009.1, on the reverse strand, counting down.
CGCCGCAGACGAAACGAACGAACGGGATTGCAGATTTCCATGCAAGTCATTGAAAAGCCGGCCGACGGCCTCAAGCGCGCCTTCAACGTCGTGGTTCCCACGGCCGCCATTGAGGAAAAGATCTCCACCCGCCTGACCGAGGTCGGCCAGCAGGTTCGTCTGCCGGGCTTCCGCCCGGGCAAGGTGCCGATGACTCTGCTCAAGAAGCGTTTCGGCGAAGCCGTGCGCGGCGAGATCCTCGAAAAGACCGTCGATGAATCGACCCAGGCTGCGCTCAGCGAAAAAGCTTTGAAGCCGGCCGTGCAGCCGAAGGTCGAGATCGTGAAGTTCGAGGAAGGCCAGGATCTCGAATTCTCGGTGCAGGTCGAAGTTCTCCCGGAAATCACCGCCGAAGTCGGCAAGCTCGATCTCAGCCGTCCGACCGCGACCGTCGGCGACGACGAGATGACCAAGGCGCTCGAAGGCGTGCAGCGCAGCCGCGCGACGACCGAGAAGGTCGACCGCGCCGCGCAGTCCGGCGACGCCGTTCTCGCGGATTTCGTCGGCCGTATCGACGGTGAAGCCTTCCAGGGCGGTTCCGTCCAGGGCGCCACCATCGAGATCGGCTCCAACACCTATATCCCGGGCTTTGAAGAGCAACTCGTCGGCGCGTCCGCCGGCGACAAGCGCACCGTGAAGGTGACGTTCCCGGCCGAATACCCGAACTCGCCGAACCTCGCCAACAAGGCGGCCGAGTTTGAAGTGGACGTCAAGGAAGTCCGCGCCGTCGCGCTGCCCGAGCTGAACGACGAGTTCGCCAAGGGCATCGGCGACAGCGATCTCGAATCCCTGAAGACGCGCCTGCGCGCCTATCTCCAGCAGAACCACGATGCCGCCTCGCGCCAGAAGGTGAAGCGTCAGTTGCTCGACAAGCTCGCCGAAGCGCACACCTTCGCCGTGCCGCAAGGCCTGGTCGACATCGAGTTCGAATCCATCTGGCGCCAGATGGAACAAGTGACCCGCGGCGGTCAGATCGATCCGGAAGACGTGGGCAAGTCGGAAGACGAACTGAAGTCCGAGTACCGCGGCATCGCGGAGCGCCGCGTGCGCTTGGGCCTGCTCCTGTCCGACATCGGCCAGCGCGCCGGCGTCGTCGTGTCGCCGGACGACATCAAGTCGGCGGTCATGCAGGAAGCCATGCGCTATCCGGGCCAGGAAGCCGCGGTTGTCGAATTCTATCAACGCAACCCGCAGGCGTTGGAGAACTTCCGCGCGCCGCTGTTTGAAGAGAAGGTCGTCGACCATCTCATCGCCCAGGCCACCGTCACCGATCGTCCCGTCAGCGTCGAAGAACTGCTGCGCGACGACGAAGACGACGCCGAAGCGGCGAAGTAGCCGTTAACCTTTCCCAAAGGGCCCGCACCGCAGCCTTGCGATGCGGGCCTTTTCGCTTATCTTAGGCGAACGATGGTCCGGTCTCGCGCCGGTCCGCTTTTGAACGCCCAATCTCCTGGTGATCCATGAAAGACCGCAGCCCCATTGAAGTCTTAGACAACCTCGTCCCGATGGTGGTCGAGCAGACCAACAGGGGCGAACGCGCGTACGACATCTATTCGCTGCTCCTGAAGCAGCGCGTCATCTTCCTGACGGGCGGCGTCAACGATCAGATCTCCTCGCTCATCTGCGCCCAGCTCCTGTTCCTGGAATCGGACAATCCGAACAAGGACATCTCGTTCTACATCAACTCGCCGGGCGGCGTGGTGACCTCGGGGCTCGCGATCTACGACACGATGAAATACATCCGCTGCGACGTCTCCACGCTCTGCATCGGTCAGGCGGCCTCCATGGGCTCGCTCCTGCTCGCCGGCGGCACCAAGGGCAAGCGCTACTCGCTGCCGAACTCGCGCATCATGATCCACCAGCCGTCGGGCGGTTTCCAAGGTCAGGCGGCGGACATCGAGATCCAGGCCCGCGAAATCCTCTCGCTGCGCGAGCGCTTGAACCAGATCTATGTCGAACACACCGGCCAGACCTTGAAGGCCGTCGAGAAGGCCATGGACCGCGACAACTACATGACCGCCGAAGACGCGAAGACCTTCGGCCTCATCGACACGGTGATCAAGGAGCGTCCGCGGCCGCTCGAGAAGGACGGTGTCACGCCGCTGAAGTCGGCTTAAACCCGCTGAAACGGGACCGATCCGGCGTTTACCGGCCAACTTCCGGGCTTCACATTCGCGCGCGCGCCTGCGCTTTGCGCGGGACGGCCATGCAACTCTGGCGCTCGCGGGGCATTAATCCCATATGCGTTGGAGGTCCGACGTTATTGAATATTAACGGGATAGCGGCTGCGCCGACCCGCGTTACAGTGTGGATACGCACGCGTAAACCGCGTGAAAACTTGGGATGGTTCTAGGTTGTGCGAGGCGGAAAGCCTCGGTTAACATACGAAATATAGTATTGATGACCGTGGCGGCCCCATCTCCGGGCGGCCTCCATCGGTGGAGATGGTGATGACGAAGGCTTCCGGCGGCGATTCCAAGAACACCCTGTACTGCTCTTTCTGCGGAAAGAGCCAGCACGAGGTCCGTAAGCTCATTGCGGGTCCGACCGTGTTCATCTGCGATGAATGCGTCGAGCTGTGCATGGACATCATCCGCGAAGAGAACAAGACCAACCTCGTGAAGTCGCGCGAGGGCGTGCCCACGCCGCGCGACATTCTGAAGGTGCTCGACGACTATGTGATCGGCCAGGACCACGCCAAGCGCGTGCTGTCGGTCGCGGTCCATAACCACTACAAGCGCCTGTCCGCCTCCACCAAGAACGCGGAAGTCGAGATCTCGAAGTCCAACATCCTGCTCATCGGCCCGACCGGCTGCGGCAAGACCTTGTTGGCCCAGACGCTCGCGCGCATCCTCGATGTGCCGTTCACCATGGCCGACGCGACGACCCTCACCGAAGCGGGTTACGTCGGCGAGGACGTCGAGAACATCATCCTGAAACTCCTCCAGGCCGCCGACTACAATGTCGAGCGCGCCCAACGCGGCATCGTCTATATCGATGAAATCGACAAGATCAGCCGCAAGTCGGACAATCCGTCCATCACCCGCGACGTGTCGGGCGAGGGCGTGCAGCAGGCCCTGTTGAAGATCATGGAAGGCACCGTCGCCTCGGTGCCGCCGCAGGGCGGACGCAAGCATCCGCAGCAGGAGTTCCTGCAGGTGGATACGACCAACATCCTGTTCATCTGCGGCGGCGCATTTGCCGGCCTGGAAAAGATCATCTCCCAGCGCGGCAAGGGCACCTCCATCGGCTTTGGCGCCGACGTGAAGTCCCAGGACGAACGCTCCACGGGCGCGATCCTGCGCGAGGTCGAGCCGGAAGACCTGTTGAAGTACGGCCTGATCCCGGAATTCGTCGGCCGCTTGCCGATCCTCGCCACACTTGAGGATCTGGACGAAGGCGCGCTCATCGACATCCTGACGCGCCCGAAGAACGCGCTCGCCAAGCAGTACCAGCGCCTCTTCGACATGGAAAACGTTCACCTCACCTTCACGGAGGACGCGCTGCGTTCTGTGGCAAAGAAAGCCATTACGCGAAAGACCGGCGCGCGCGGCCTGCGTTCGATCATGGAAGGCATCCTGCTCGACACCATGTTCGACCTTCCGGGACTCGAAGGCGTGGAAGAGATTGTTGTGAACGGCGAGGTCGCGGAAGGCCGCGCCAAACCGTTGTTCATCTATGCGGACCGGCGTGGCGACGTCGGGACGTCCGCCTGATCTTTCAATGACTTGATCCTGCGCCGGACCAACCTATGTTAGAGGTGTCCGGCTGGGTCGATCTGGGTCATTTGCGTCGCGATGTGTGTGCCCGTACGGTGGCTTATTGTTGAAGCGGGCGGCAACCTGGAACGCCGGTGCGCCGTTGCAAGACGGAAACCGTCACCCAGAGCGGACGACTGAAAGAAGGGTGTTGTAGTGGATACTGCCAAAGGCCAATTGCTTCCGGTCCTGCCTCTGAGGGACATCGTTGTGTTCCCTCACATGATCGTGCCCCTGTTCGTGGGACGCGAGAAGTCGGTGCGCGCCCTTGAAGACGTGATGGCCGACGACAAGCAGATCCTGCTCGTCGCCCAGAAAGACGCTTCCCAGGACGACCCATCCACCAAAGACATTTATGACGTCGGCACGGTATCGACCGTGCTCCAGCTCTTGAAGCTGCCCGACGGCACCGTGAAGGTGCTGGTCGAGGGTGGCAGCCGCGCGCGCATCGCCGGCTACAAGGAAAACGACGCCTTCTTTGAGGCTTACGTCGAAGCCATCGACGAGCCGAAGGAAGAGGACAAGGAACTCGAGGCGCTCGCGCGCTCGGTGGTGTCCCAGTTCGAGCAGTACATCAAGCTCAACAAGAAGATCCCGCCCGAAGTGCTCGTGTCGGTGAACCAGATCGAGAACCCCTCGAAGCTGGCCGATACCGTAGCCTCGCATCTGACCTTGAAGATCGCCGAGAAGCAGGAACTGCTTGAGGTGAAGAACGTCTCCGAACGGCTGGAGCGCGTTTACGGCTTCATGGAGTCCGAGATCAGCGTCCTCCAGGTGGAAAAGCGCATTCGCAACCGTGTGAAGCGTCAGATGGAGAAGACGCAGCGCGAGTACTACCTGAACGAACAGATGAAGGCGATCCAGCGCGAGCTGGGCGAGAACGAGGAAGGCAAGGACGAAGCCTCCGAGTACGAAGAGAAGATCAAGAAGCTTCGTATGAGCAAGGAAGCGCGCGAGAAGGCGCTGGGCGAGCTCAAGAAGCTGAAGACCATGAGCCCGATGTCGGCCGAAGCGACGGTGGTGCGCAACTACCTCGACTGGCTGACCGGTATCCCGTGGAAGAAGCGCTCGAAGATTTCCATCGACCTGCGCGCCGCCAAGGCCACCCTCGACAAGGACCACTACGGCCTCGAGAAGGTGAAGGAGCGCATCATCGAGTATTTGGCCGTGCAGAGCCGCACCAAGAAGATCCGCGGGCCGATCCTGTGCCTCGTCGGTCCTCCGGGCGTGGGCAAGACCTCGCTGGGCCGCTCCATCGCGACCTCGACGGGCCGCAGCTTCATCCGCGTGTCGCTCGGCGGCGTGCGCGACGAAGCCGAGATCCGCGGTCACCGCCGTACGTATATTGGTTCCATGCCCGGCAAGATCATCCAGGGCATGAAGAAAGCGAAGACATCGAACCCGCTCTTCCTGCTCGACGAGATCGATAAGCTCGGCGCCGATTGGCGTGGCGACCCGACCTCGGCGCTGCTTGAAGTGCTCGACCCGGAACAGAACTCGACCTTCCAGGATCACTACCTGGAGGTGGATTACGACCTGTCGGATGTGCTCTTCATCACGACGTCGAACTCGCTGCGCATGCCCCAACCTCTTTTGGACCGCATGGAGATCATCCGTCTTTCCGGCTACACGGAAGACGAAAAGGTCGCAATCGCCAAGCGCCACCTGATCCCGAAGCAGTTCCCGGCGCACGGCCTGAAGAAGACCGAGTGGTCCGTGTCCGACGACGCGCTACGTGATCTGTGCCGCTATTACACCCGCGAAGCCGGCGTGCGTTCGCTCGAACGCGAAATCGCCAACCTCGCGCGTAAGGCGACGAAGGAAATCATCCTGCGCAAACTGAAGAAGGTCGCGGTCACCCGCCGCAACCTGAAGAAGTTCGCAGGCATTCCGAAGTACCGCTTCGGCGAAGCCGAGCGCGAGGATCTGATCGGCGTGACCACCGGCCTTGCGTGGACGGAAGTCGGCGGCGAACTCCTGTCGATCGAAGCGGTGGTGATGCCCGGCAAGGGCGCCGTCACCACCACCGGCAAGCTCGGCGACGTGATGAAGGAGTCCATCTCCGCCGCGCGTTCGTACATCCGCAGCCGCGCCGCCGCCTTCGGCATCCGCCGCCGCGTGTTCGAGAAGAAGGACATCCACCTGCACGTGCCGGAAGGCGCCACGCCGAAGGATGGTCCGTCGGCGGGTGTCGCGATGATCACCTCGATGGTCTCCGCGCTCACCGGCAATCCGGTGCGCAAGGATGTCGCCATGACCGGCGAAATCTCGCTCCGTGGGCGCGTGCTTCCCATCGGCGGCTTGAAGGAAAAGCTCCTCGCGGCGTTGCGCGGCGGTCTCAAGACCGTGCTCATCCCGAAGGAGAACGAGAAGGACCTGGAGGAACTGCCCGACAACGTCACCCGCGACCTGAACATCATTCCGGTCACGACCGTCGACGAAGTCCTCGAAAAGGCGCTCCTCAACCCGCTCGTCCCGATCCTCAAGGAAGCCGACGACGACGAAGACGAAAAGAAAGACAAACCGCTCCCGGCCGCGAAGCCCGAAGTGGAAGAAGAGCCGCTGACCACGCATTAAGCGCGGCCGACCTCCCGAAGATCAAACGGCGGAGCCTGTAAAGCTCCGCCGTTTTCTTTTCACCTCTCCCTTTCTTCACCTCTCCCCTGAAAGGGGAGAGACCGGGTGAGGGGTCGTTATTTGTTTTTTGCTTTTCGGGATAAGCCCCGTTAGGTTCCGCTTCACCGGGCGGTTAGCTCAGCCGGTAGAGCGCTTGCTTTACACGCAAGATGTCGGCGGTTCGATCCCGTCACCGCCCACCATTTCTTTCTTCTTCCGCAAAATGTTGGCGGCTTAATGGTCGGCCTCGCTGTTGTCTTCAACGGGCGCGCCGGGACCGTTCTTCTTGATCGAATCGATCGCGTTCATGGCCGACGCCTTGCTCGTGTACCCTTCGCTCGAAAACATCGTTTCCGCGTTGTACTTGAAGCGAACCCGGAACTCGCCCTTCTTGTCCTTATAAACCTCGAATTTGTGCGCCATATCTTTCATCGCCTCCTTCTGTGGATGTGGACTGGAGCCTGCGGCCGTTTCCGTGCTTAGCGGAACTTCTTGCGCTGTATCAGATTGGCGATGCCCAGGAGGACAATCGCGCCGACAAAGGCGATGAGCAGCCCCATCACCGAAAACTCCTGCACGCTGCCTTGGATGCCGAGCAGCGGACCGGCCAGGGCGTTGCCGATGAGCGAGCCCACGCAGCCGACAACGATATTCCAGAAGATGCCCATGGACGCGTCGCGCCCCATCGCCAGGCTGGCCAGCCAGCCCGCGATGCCTCCGATGATCAATCCGATGATCCAGCCCATATCGGCCCCCCTTGTGTTGTAGCCCTGTCCATCGCCAAGGCGCCGATGCGCCCTGCCCGCGTTACCGTCCGAGGCGGCCCGCTAGTCCAAGAATGTCGTCGAGCGGGTTCCCATCGCCGTTTTGGTCGATCAATGAAGCGAGTCCGCCCAGTCCGCCGCCTTGCGCTTGGCCTCCGCCGATGATCTCGCCGAGAAGGCCGCCCTGCGGTTGGCCGCCCGCCGGCGCGCCGTTTTTCTGCTTGGCGAGATAGCCCGTGACGGCCATCGCCAGGAGCGGCAACATTTTCTTGAGGAGGGCCGGGTCGATCCCCGTCGTTTCCGATGCTTTACCGGTCACGGTGCGGCTCACGTCTTTCGAGCCGAAGATTTGTCCGAGGATTTCATTGCCGGGCGCGGACGGCGTCGGCGCGCTGGCTGTCACGGCGTCAAGCAGGTTACCGCCGCCGCCTTGACCGAGCATGTCGATAAGTCCGCCCAGACCGCCGGCAGGCTGTGCCTGTTTTTTGAATCCGCCGAGAATTGCGGGAAGCAGGGCCTCGGTCCCGGTGCGCGCGGTCGTCGCGTCAACGCCGAGTTCGCGCGCAATCGAATCAAGCGCGCCTGTCTGTTTCATGATGTCGGCAACGTTCACTGCGGCCCCTCTCCAGTTTGTGCGAAACGAGATTCGCCGGAAGCACGGCAATTCAGCATTGCGAGCGCAACGCGACTGCCCCACATTCATTGTGCAAACAGGATGTCAGAAACCAAGGGCAGGGGCGATGAGTTTCTTCGGCAAGATCGATGACGCCGTTTTCGGAAGAGAGATCGCAGTCGCCGTTGCTTCACGGACGCCGAATTGGATGCTCGGCCGCACAAATTTGCAGCCAATGGTGGTGACGATGTCCCACGCCGGCGACTTTTTTTGTCGCGTCAACACAGTGAAGTGCTGAGGGGAGTGTTCACCATGCGCGCTCTTGTCATTGTTCTTTCCGCGCTCCTGATCTCCACGGGCGTCTGCGCCCAATCCAAGCCCGTGGTCATCGAGAACGCTTGGGTGCGCCTCTACGGCGATTCCGTCACTGCCTACTTCACTATCCTCAACAACGCCGAGCAGCCGGACAAACTTCTCTCCGTCTCCTCGTCGGCGGCCGACAAGGTCGAACTCGTCCGCACGCGTGTGCGCAGCGGCAAGTATACCTATCAACCGCTTGCCGCGATCGAGATCGGCGGTTTTGACGACGAGCGTCTGCGTCCCGGCGGCCTTCACGTGCGCCTGTCCGGCGTGCGCGAGCGTCTTGCGGTCGGCAGCACGGTTCCGCTCACGTTGCGGTTCGAACGTTCGGGCACCATCGAAGTCACCGCGCGCGTCTCCAATCAGCTCCTTGGTAATCGATGACCACGTTCCCCCGCGGCGTCGGCGCCGCGATGATCACCCTTTATCTTGCCAACGGCGACATCGACGTCGCCGCCATGGGGCGCTTCGGACGCTGGCTGATGAGCCAGGGCTGCGAAAGCCTGCTTGTGTTCGGCACGACGGGTGAGGGGCCGTCGATCTCCGTCACGGAAAAGATCGCGACCATCCGTGCCATGGTGGACGCGGGCATCCCGCCGCGCTGTCTCATCGTCGGCGCGGGCGCGCCGTCGCTCCATGATGTGGTGACGCTGGTGAACGCGCTCGGCGGGATCGGCGCGCAGGCCCTGATCCTGCCGCCCTACTTCTTCCGTGCCGCGCCGCCGGAAGGCGTGTACGCCTTCATGGACGACCTCCTGACGCGCACCGCGTCCTCCAACGCGGGTGTCTTCCTCTATCACTTCACCGAAATGTCCACCGTCGCGGTCGACGCCGGCATGATGGTCCGCCTCCGGGCGGCCCATCCCGGGCGCGTGCACGGGGTGAAGGACAGCAGCGGCAACCTCGGCAGCGTCCTGTCCTGGCTCACCTTCCCGGACTTCGCTGTCTTCGCGGGCGACGACCACCTCCTGCGGCCCCTCGTCGCCCACGGCGGCGCGGGGGTGATGACCGCCACGGCGGGTCTTGCGCCGGCCCTGGTCCGCGGCGTTTACGATCAGGCCAGGGCCGGGTCCGTTCCGGCCGATGAAGCGCGTCTGAGCGCCCTATGGACCGACGTCCTCCTGGCCGCGCCGGTGACCGAGGCGGTGAAGCAGATCTACGCCGATGTAACAGGCGATGACCGGTGGCTGCGCCTGCGGCCGCCGCTCCGGCCGCTCGACGAGGCGCGGGCGCGCGAGACCCTGGCCCGCTTCCGGCAGGTGGACGATGGGTCGATCGCCGCCACGCTCTCGTCCATCCCCGCGATTTTCAGTTGAAACACGGGCGGTGGCGGCCGGTGTCCCGGCGGTGCCCGTCACTGGCCGCCCATGACCGGCCGAAAGCGCAAAATATCGCGGTCTGTCAACGGTCTTACGCACAATCAGTTGCCTTGACTCTGTTACCCTTGGCCGGTAAATCACCCCCGACGACGCGCGTGGGGACGGGCGGGATGAGAGGGACTTCCGGCACGACCCTGCCTGTGCCGTAAGTTATTGTAATTTCATAATAAATAGGGCCGAGTTGTGGCGGCCCAGTGGCAAGGCTGGTGGCATGCAGCAGCTGCTCCTCGAATATCTCCCGATCCTTATTTTCCTGGGCATCGCTTTCGGGCTGGCGCTGGTGATCGTGATCGCCTCGCTGATCGCCGGGCCCAGCCGTCCGGATCCTGAAAAAACCTCCGCCTATGAGTGCGGCTTCGAGGCCTTTGACGACGCGCGGTCCAAGTTCGACGTGCGCTTCTACCTGGTCTCGATCCTGTTCATCATCTTCGACCTCGAAGTGGCGTTCTTGTTCCCGTGGGCCGTCAGCCTCGGCAAGATCGGCATCTTCGGCTTCTGGTCGATGATGGTGTTCCTGGGTGTGCTGACCATCGGCTTCATCTACGAGTGGAAGAAAGGAGCCCTGGAATGGGAGTAACCGTTCCGGCCGCGCCGCAAACCGACATCATCCGCGCGACGACGCCGCAAGATCACCAGGTCATGGCGCGTGTCGCCGATGAGCTGCAGAACAAGGGCTTTCTGCTCACGTCGCTCGACCAGCTCGTGAACTGGGGTCGCACCGGCTCCCTGTGGCCGATGACGTTCGGTCTCGCGTGCTGCGCTGTGGAAATGATGCACACCGCCATGGCGCGCTACGATCTCGACCGCTTCGGCATGTTCTTCCGCCCGAGCCCGCGCCAGTCCGACTGCATGATCGTGGCCGGCACGCTCACCAACAAGATGGCCCCGGCCTTGCGCAAGGTTTACGACCAGATGCCCGAGCCGCGCTGGGTCATCTCCATGGGCTCGTGCGCCAACGGCGGCGGCTACTACCACTATTCCTATTCCGTCGTGCGCGGCTGCGACCGCATCGTGCCCGTCGACATCTACGTTCCGGGCTGTCCGCCCACCGCCGAGGCGCTTCTGTACGGCATTCTCCAGCTGCACAAGAAGATCCGCCGCGTCGGCACCATTGATCGCGCGTAACGCCCATGACCATCGCTCTCGGACTTGAAGGCCTGCGCCAAATCGCCGAACACATCGGCCGGGTTCTGCCCGACGACGTGCTGTCGACGGAAATCGTGCGCGGCGATCTCAACGCGGTCGTGAAGCCCGCGTCCATCGTGAAGGTGCTCACGGTGCTGCGCGACGATCCGAAATTCCTGTTCACGCAGCTCATCGACGTCGCGGGCGTCGATTACCCCGAGCGCGCCGAGCGGTTCGAGATCGTCTATCACCTGTTGTCCATGCCCCATAACCAGCGCATCCGCCTCCGCTTCGCGGTGGCCGAGGAAACGCCGGTGCCGAGCGCGACGGGCGTTTTCCCGTGCGCCGATTGGCTCGAGCGCGAGATCTGGGACATGTACGGCGTGTTCTTCACCGATCACCCCGATCTGCGCCGCATCCTCACCGACTACGGCTTCGAGGGGCATCCCTTGCGCAAGGACTTCCCGCTCACGGGCTATGTCGAAGTGCGTTACGACGTCGAGCAGAAGCGCGTCATCTATGAACCGGTGAAGCTCGCGCAGGATTTCCGCACGTTCGACTTCCTCTCGCCTTGGGAAGGCATCCAGAAACTTCTGCCGGGCGATGAAAAAGCGCCCCCGGCGCCGCCGAAGCAGGGCGCATAACCATGTCGCAGACCGCCGAAGCCGAAATCGAGAACTACACGCTGAACTTCGGGCCGCAGCATCCCGCGGCCCACGGCGTGTTGCGCCTTGTGCTGGAGATGGGTGGCGAAGTCATCGACCGCGTCGATGCGCACATCGGCCTCCTTCACCGCGGCACCGAGAAGCTGATCGAATACAAGACCTATCTCCAGGCGCTCCCGTACTTCGACCGCCTCGACTACGTCTCGCCGATGAACCAGGAGCAGGCGTACTCCCTCGCGGTCGAGAAACTGCTCGGGGTCGAGGTTCCGCGCCGCGCGAAGTACATCCGCATGATGTTCGCGGAACTGACGCGCATCCTGAACCACATCATGAACATCGCCTCCTACGCCATGGACGTCGGCGCGATGACGCCGTTCCTGTGGACGTTCGAGGAGCGCGAGAAGCTCATGGGCTTCTACGACGATGTTTGCGGCGCGCGTATGCACGCCAACTACATCCGTCCGGGCGGCGTGTCGCAGGATCTGCCCGCGGGCATGATCGAACGCCTGAACGAGTGGGCCGACGGCTTCATCAAAGTCCTCGACGACATGGAAGGCCTGCTCACCGAGAACCGCATCTTCAAGCAGCGCGTGGTCGATATCGGCATCGTGTCGAAGGAACAGGCGCTGGCCTGGGGCTTCACGGGTCCGAACTTGCGCGCGTCCGGCGTGCCGTGGGACTTGCGCAAGGCGCAGCCGTACGACGGCTACGAGGAAATGGAATTCGATATTCCCATCGGCAAGTCCGGCGATTGCTACGACCGCTATCTCGTGCGTGTCGAGGAAATGCGCCAGTCGCTCAAGATCATCCGTCAGTGTCTTGAGAAGATGCCGTCCGGCCCGGTGCGCGTGAACGATCGTAAGATCCTCGCGCCGCCGCGCGCCGAAATGAAGAGCTCGATGGAAGCTCTCATCCATCACTTCAAGCTTTACACCGAAGGTTACAAGGTTCCCGCCGGCGAGGCTTACGTCGGCACCGAAGCGCCGAAAGGCGAGTTCGGCGTGTACCTTGTCTCCGACGGCACCAACAGACCCTACCGCTGCCGCATTCGTGCTCCGGGGTTTATCCACCTCGCGGCCATGGATGCGATGCTGCGCGGCCACATGCTGGCCGACGTTCCGGCGGTCCTGGGTTCGATCGATATCGTGTTCGGCGAGGTTGACCGATGAGCGCGCGTCAAATGGCGGAAAACCAGCCGGCGAGTTTCGCCTTCCGGCCGGAATTCCTGGAGCGCGCGAAGCGCATCATCGCGAAGTATCCGGCGGGCCGTCAGGCCAGCGCGGTGATTCCGTTGCTCGATCTGGCGCAACGTCAGGAAGGCTGGGTCAGCCGCGCGGCGATGGAAGACATCGGCCGCATGCTCGACATGCCGCCGATCCGCGTCATGGAAGTCGCGACCTTCTACACGATGTTCAAGCTGGCTCCGGTCGGCAAGAACCACATCCAGGTTTGCACCAGTCTGTCGTGCTGGCTGCGCGGCTCCAACGACGTCGTGAAGTCGTGCAAGGAAAAGCTCGGCATCGGTTTCGGCGAAGTGACCGCGGACGGCGCCTTCAGCCTCGAGGAAGTCGAATGCGCGGGCGCTTGCGTCAACGCGCCGGTCGCCGCCGTCGGCGACGACTATTATGAAGATCTCGATTACGCCTCGACCGCGAATCTGATCGACGCCATGAAGCGCGGCGAGAAGCTCCCGAACCACGGTTCGGTCACGGGCCGCGACGGCGCCGCTCCGGCGGGCGAGCCGACCAGCCTCACCGACGACCCGACGAAGCCCATCCCGAAGCAGGATCTCGCCGCGGCCAAGGCGGCGTTCGAGAAGGCGAAAGCGGAAGCCGCGGCGAAAGCCGCTGCGCCGAAGGCATAGGTTCGAAACATGCTCGCTGATAAAGATCGCATCTTCACCAACCTCTACGGCCGCCACGACTGGCGCTTGAAGGGCGCGCGTGCCCGGGGCGACTGGGACGGCACCAAAGAGATCCTCGCGATGGGTCCGGATTGGATCATCGACGAGATGAAGCGCTCGGGCCTGCGTGGCCGCGGCGGCGCGGGTTTCCCGACGGGCCTCAAGTGGTCCTTCATGCCGAAGACCGAAAGCGACCGTCCGCATTACCTCGTCGTCAACGCCGACGAAGGCGAGCCCGGCACCTGCAAAGACCGCGACATGATGCGCTACGATCCGCATAAGCTGATCGAAGGTTGCCTGATCGCCAGCTTCGCGATGAAGGCGCACGCCTGCTACATCTACATCCGCGGCGAGTTCTACAACGAAGCCTCCAACCTCCAGGTCGCGATCGACGAAGCTTATGAAGCCGGCCTTGTCGGCGACAACGCCTGTGGCAGCGGCTGGAAATTCGACATCTATCTGCATCGCGGCGCCGGCGCCTACATCTGCGGCGAAGAAACCGCGCTGATCGAAAGCCTGGAAGGCCGCAAGGGCCAGCCGCGCTTGAAGCCGCCGTTCCCGGCCGGTGTCGGCCTCTATGGCTGCCCGACCACGGTGAACAACGTCGAAAGCATCGCGGTGGCGCCGACCATCCTGCGCCGGGGCGCGGCGTGGTTCGCGGGCATCGGCCGTCCGAACAACACGGGCACGAAGGTGTTCTGCATCTCCGGCAACGTGAACAAGCCGTGCAACGTCGAAGAAGCGATGGGTATTCCCTTGAAGGAACTCATCGAGAAACATTGCGGCGGCGTGCGCGGCGGCTGGGACAATCTCTTGGGCATCATCCCGGGCGGTTCGTCCGTGCCTGTTTTGCCGAAAGCGATCTGCGACACCGTCCTCATGGACTTCGATAGCCTGCGCGACGTGAAGTCGGGCCTGGGCACCGCGGCCGTGATGGTCATGGACAAGTCGGTTGATATCGTGGCCGCCATCGCGCGCCTGTCGGCCTTCTACAAACACGAGAGCTGCGGTCAGTGCACGCCTTGTCGAGAGGGGACGGGCTGGCTCGCGCGCGTGATGAAACGCATGGTGAAGGGTGACGCCACCCTCGCTGAAATCGATACGCTGGAACAGGTCACCTACCAGATCGAAGGGCACACGATTTGTGCGCTCGGCGATGCGGCGGCCTGGCCGGTGCAAGGTCTGATCCGCCACTTCCGCCCTGAGCTCGAGCGCCGCATCCGCGACTATCGCGATGCGAAGACGCGCGACAAAGCGGCGGCTTAAGGCGGGGTAGGGGACAGCAATGCCGAAGCTTACGATTGACGGTATCCAGGTCGAAGTTCCGCCGAACACGACCATTCTGCAGGCGGCCGAGCAGATCGGCGTGGAAATCCCGCGCTTCTGCTATCACGACCGCCTGTCCATCGCCGGCAACTGCCGCATGTGCCTGGTCGACGTCGAGAAGTCGCCGAAGCCGGTGGCTTCCTGCGCCATGCCCGTGAACGAAGGCATGGTCGTGCATACGAAGTCCGAGCGCGCGAACAAGGCGCGCGGCGGCGTCATGGAATTCCTGCTCATCAATCACCCGCTCGATTGCCCGATCTGCGACCAGGGCGGCGAGTGCGATCTGCAGGACCAGGCTATGGCCTACGGGTTCGATCGCGGCCGTTTCCACGAGAACAAGCGCGCGGTGAAAGACAAGTACATGGGGCCGCTGGTCGCGACCTACATGACCCGCTGCATCCACTGCACCCGCTGTGTGCGTTTCGCCTCTGAAGTCGCGGGCGTGCCGCAGCTCGGCGCGCTGAACCGCGGCGAGGACATGGAGATCACCAGCTACCTCGAAGGCGCGCTCACGTCGGAACTCTCCGGCAACGTCATCGATCTCTGCCCGGTCGGCGCGCTTACCAGCAAGCCTTACGCCTTCAACGCCCGCCCGTGGGAACTGCGCAAAACGGAATCCATCGACGTGATGGATGCGCTCGGCACCAACATCCGCGTCGATGCGCGCGGCCGC
Source organism: uncultured Rhodobacterales bacterium (assembly GCA_964576515.1). GTDB lineage: Bacteria > Pseudomonadota > Alphaproteobacteria > Rhodospirillales > Rhodospirillaceae > SHVO01. The sequence goes on along the minus strand of CAZNUW010000009.1, from coordinate 70,225 downwards.
GAAGTCATGCGCGTTCTGCCGCGCATCAACGAAGACGTGAACGAGGAATGGCTCGCCGATAAAAGCCGCTATGCCTGCGACGGTTTGGGCTATCAGCGCCTCGACCGTCCGTACGTGCGCCGCAACGGCAAATTGACGCCGGTCTCGTGGGACGACGCGTTCGACGCCATCGCGGTGCGCCTGCGCGCTTCCGCCGGCAATCGTATGGCCGCCATCGCCGGCGACCTCGCCGACGTTGAATCGATGGTCGCGCTCAAGGACCTGATGGCCGCGCTGGGGTCCACCAACATCGACTGCCGCCAGGACGCCGCCGCGCTCGATCCCAATGCGCGCGCCTCATACCTGTTCAATTCCACCATCGCCGGCATCGACCAGGCGGACGCGATCCTCATCGTCGGATCGGACGTGCGCAAGGAAGCGCCGGTGCTGAACGCCCGCATCCGCAAGCGTTGGCTGCGCGCCGGCATCCCCGTCGCCGTGATCGGCGAGGATACGAACCTCACCTACAAGACCGAACACCTCGGCGTCTCCGCCGATCTGCTCGCGAAAATCGCCGACGGCTCTCATCCGTTCGCGGCTGTTCTCAAGAACGCCAAGAACCCGATGATCATCCTCGGCATGGCCGCGCTCACGCGCGCCGACGGCGGCGCGATCCTCGCCGCCGCGCGCAAGGCCGCCGATACCTGCGGTCTCGTGAAGGACGGTTGGAACGGCTTTAACGTGCTGCACACCGCCGCCGCGCGTGTGGGCGGTCTCGACGCCGGCTTCGTGCCGGGCCCAGATAACGGTCAGGGCGGCGGCAAGGACACCCGCGGCATCCTCGACGCCGCCGGCAAGGGCGAGATCGACGTCGTGTTCCTCCTCGGCGCCGACGAGATCGACACCGCGAAACTCGGCCGCGCGTTCGTGATCTATCAGGGCCACCACGGCGACCGCGGCGCGCATCGCGCCGACGTGATCCTCCCGGGTGCGGCCTACACCGAGAAGGACGGCACCTACGTCAACACCGAAGGCCGTGTTCAGGAAGCCTACCGCGCGGTGTTCCCGCCCGGCGATGCCCGCGAAGACTGGACCATCCTGCGCGCGCTCTCGGCGGTTCTGGCCAAGACCCTGCCGTACGACAACTTGAAACAGCTTCGCGCGCGCATGGCCAAGGTGAACCCGATTTTCGCCGGCTACGACAAGATCGCGCCCGCGGATTGGAAAGCGTTTGGCGCTTCCGGCGCTGTCGCCGCCACCGCGTTCGATTACCCGGTGAAGAACTACTACATGACCGATCCGATCAGCCGCGCGTCGCGCACGATGGCGCAGTGCACGGAAGAATTTGTTCTCGGCACAAAGCAGAAGACGGGCACCCATGGCTGAGTTCGTAAACGTATATCTGCTGCCCGGCCTCTGGATCGTCGGCAAGATCCTTCTGTTCGTCGTGCCGCTTCTGATTGGCATGGCATACCTGACCTACGCCGAACGCCGCATCATTGGCGCGATGCAGATGCGCAAGGGCCCGAACGTCGTCGGTCCCTTCGGTTTGTTCCAGCCCTTCGCCGACGCCGTGAAGCTGGTGTTCAAGGAAACCGTGGTGCCGACGGGTTCGTCGCCCATCGTGTTCTTCCTCGCGCCCATGATCACCTTCACGCTCGCGCTGCTCGCCTGGGCGGTCATCCCGGTTGATTCCGGGTGGGTGATCTCCAACATCAACGTCGGCGTGCTTTATCTGTTCGCGATCTCGTCGCTCGGCGTGTACGGCATCGTCATGGCCGGCTGGGCGTCCAACAGCCGTTACGCCTTCCTGGGCGCCATGCGCTCGGCCGCGCAGATGGTGTCCTACGAAGTCTCCATCGGCCTCGTCATGATCTCGGTGCTGCTCACCGCCGGGACGCTGAACCTGGGCGAACTGGTCGAGGCGCAGCGCGGCCTGTGGTATTTCCTGCCGCACTTCCCGATGTTCATCCTGTTCTTCATCTCGGTGCTGGCGGAAACGAACCGTCACCCGTTCGATTTGCCGGAAGCTGAATCCGAACTGGTCGCGGGCTTCATGACCGAATACTCGTCCATGTCCTTCGCCCTGTTCTTCCTCGGCGAATACATGAACATGATCATGATGTCGGGCGTCGTCTCGATCCTGTTCCTCGGCGGCTGGCTTGGTCCGCACGAGATGATGCCGGGCCTGAGCGTCCTGACCCCGGTGCTGGCCTGGGTGCCGGGCATCATCTGGTTCGCCCTCAAGGTGGCCTTCTGTCTGTTCGTGATGATCTGGGTGCGCGCGACCTTCCCGCGCTACCGCTACGACCAACTGATGCGCCTCGGCTGGAAAGTCTTCCTGCCGCTCTCGCTGATCTGGCTCGTCCTTACCGCCGGCTTCCTCGTCTATTTCGACAAGCTGCCGCAGTAGGGGAGGGAATTATATGGCAATGAACGCATCTCTCCGCACCGCGCTTCTGTGGGAACTCGTCACCGGCATGTGGCTCACCTTGAAATACATGGTGGGCCCCAAGGTGACGCTGAACTACCCGTTCGAGAAAGGTCCGCTGTCGCCCCGCTTCCGCGGTGAACACGCGCTGCGTCGCTATCCGAACGGCGAGGAACGCTGCATCGCCTGCAAACTGTGCGAGGCCATCTGCCCGGCGCAGGCGATCACCATCGAAGCCGAACCGCGCGCCGACGGCAGTCGCCGCACCACGCGCTACGACATCGACATGACGAAGTGCATCTACTGCGGCTTCTGCGAGGAAGCCTGCCCGGTGGACGCCATCGTCGAAGGACCGAACTTCGAGTTCGCGACCGAGACCCACGACGAGTTGCTCTACAACAAGGACAAGCTCCTTGCGAACGGCGACCGCTGGGAACCCGAACTCGCGAAACGCTTGGAACTGAACGCACCGTACCGTTGAGCCGCGACCTCCTTATTCCTCCCCCTGCAAGGGGGAGGGAAGGTGGGGGTCGTTTGAAGCGAACTGAGTGATGTGATTTTGCCAACGACCCCTCCCAACCTCCCCTTTCAGGGGAGGAGAAAAAGGGAAGGTCGGTCGAGGGGGATAAAAGTGAGACAAGAACCGAACCAGAAGCATGAGGGAGGCGCGCGCGCATGATTATCGCAACGCTCGCCTTCTATCTGTTCGCCGTCGTGGCGGTGATCTCCGCGCTGAACGTCATCTTCCAGCGCAATCCCGTGCACTCGGTGCTGTGGCTGATCCTGACGTTCTTCAACGCCGCGGGGCTGTTCGTTCTGCTGGGCGCCGAATTCGTCGCGATGATCCTTGTGGTCGTCTATGTCGGCGCGGTGGCCGTGCTCTTCCTGTTCGTGGTGATGATGCTCGACATCAACATCACCGTGATCCGCGAAGGCTTCCTCAAGTACCTCTGGGTCGGCGCAAGCATCGGCTTGATCCTCCTGGCCGAACTCGCCGTCATCTTCGGCGGCTGGGTCATGTCGCCGGAAGCGGAATCCCTGCGCGTGGCCCCGGCGCCGGCGCCGGGCGCGATGTCTAATACCGAAGCGCTGGGTACGATCCTCTATACAAACTACGCCTACCTGTTCCAGGCCGCGGGGCTCGTGCTCCTGGTCGCCATGGTGGGCGCGATCGTTCTCACCCTGCGCCGCCGTCCGGGCGTGCGTAAGCAGAAGATCGCCGACCAGGTGAATCGCCGCGTGGAAGACACGCTGGAGATTGTGAAGGTCGAAACCGGAAAGGGCGTGTCATGACCCCGGACACCGGATTGATCGGCGTGGGCCTGTCCCACTACCTGACCCTCGGCGCGGTCCTGTTCACCATCGGGATCTTCGGCATCTTCCTGAACCGGAAGAACCTCATCGTCATCATGATGTCCATCGAGCTGATGCTGCTCGCGGTGAACGTCAACATGGTGGCGTTCTCGGCATTCCTCAACGATCTCGTCGGCCAGGTCTTCACGATGCTGGTGCTGACGGTTGCGGCGGCGGAGGCGGCCATCGGGCTCGCCATCGTCGTGATCTTCTACCGCAACCGGCGCTCCATCGAGGTCGAAGACATCAACACCATGAAAGGGTAGGGGGTCACTCGTGATTTTTGCCTCCGTATTCCTGCCGCTCCTGGGCGCTTTCGTCGCCGGCTTCTTCGGCCGGATGATCGGCGACCGGCCGTCGCAGATCGTCACCTGCGTCTGCGTCGGCCTCGCGGCGCTCTGCTCCATCCCGACGTTCTACGACGTCGCGATCCAGGGCAACGTCCAGGTCCTGAACCTTTTCACCTGGCTCCAGTCCGGCAGCTTTGAAGCCAACTGGGCTCTGCGCTTCGATGCGCTGTCGGCCACCATGGTGATGACGGTCACGGTCGTCTCGACGTTCATCCACGTCTATTCCGTCGGCTATATGTCGCACGACGACAGCCAGCCGCGTTTCATGGCCTATCTGTCGCTGTTCACCTTCGCCATGCTGATGCTGGTGACGGCCGATAACCTCGTCCAGCTCTTCTTCGGCTGGGAAGGGGTGGGCCTCGTCTCCTATCTGCTCATCGGGTTCTGGTTCAAGAAGCCCACGGCCTCCGCGGCCGCCATCAAGGCGTTCGTCGTCAACCGCGTCGGTGACTTCGGCTTCCTCCTGGGCATCTTCGCCATCTACATCATCTTCGACGCCGTCACCTTCGACGTGATCTTCGACGCCGTGGCCTCCCAGGCGGACCTGCGCGTCACCTTCTTCGGCATCGAGGCGCACGCGCTCACCATCACCTGCCTCCTGCTCTTCATCGGCGCCATGGGTAAGTCGGGTCAGCTCCTGCTGCACACTTGGCTCCCGGACGCGATGGAAGGTCCGACGCCGGTGTCCGCGCTCATCCACGCCGCGACCATGGTTACGGCGGGCGTGTTCCTGGTGGCCCGCATGTCGCCGGTGTTTGAATACGCGCCGGACGCGCTGGCCGTCGTCACCTTCGTCGGCGCCACCACCGCGTTCTTCGCCGCCACCGTCGGCTGCGTGCAGAACGACATCAAGCGCATCATCGCCTTCTCGACCGTTTCGCAGCTCGGCTACATGTTCGCCGCCTGCGGCGTGTCGGCCTATCAGGCGGGCGTGTTCCACCTGATGACGCACGCCTGGTTCAAGGCGCTCCTGTTCCTGGGCGCGGGCTCCGTGATCCACGCCATGAGCGACGAGCAGGACATCCGCAAGATGGGCGGCATCTACCGCCTCATCCCGTTCACCTTCGCGGTCATGGTCCTCGGCAATCTGGCGCTGACCGGCGTGCCGCCCTTCGCCGGGTTCTTCTCGAAGGACATGGTGATCGAAGCGACCCACGCCGCGCACACCGGTGTCGGCAACTACGCCTTCGGTCTGCTCATCATCGCGGCGTTCCTGACATCCTTCTACTCTTGGCGTCTGATGTTCCTCACCTTCTTCGGCAAGCCGCGCGCGGACCATCACACGATGGAACACGTGCACGAAAGCCCGCTCATCATGACCATCCCGCTGGCGGCCTTGGCCGCGGGCGCGATCTTCGCGGGCTACATCGGCTATGACGCCTTCGTGGGCGAGGGCCGTGCCGAGTTCTGGAAGGAAGCCATCGCACCGTTGGCCGCACAGGACTCCATCGGCGCCGTGCACGCGCACCATCCGCCGTTCTTCCTGAAGTGGCTGCCCTTGTTCGTGACCATCGGGGGCTTTGCGCTCGCCTACCTCATGTACGTCAAAAAGCCGGAGCTTCCGGCCCGTCTCGTGGCGGCGTTCCCGGGCGTCTATAAGTTCCTGCTCAACAAGTGGTACTTCGACGAGCTGTACAACGTGATCTTCGTGCGTCCGGCCTTCGCGCTGGGCCGCATCTTCTGGAAGCGCGGCGACGCCGGCATCATCGACCGCTTTGGCCCCGACGGCATCTCGGCCGTCGCGGTCCGCACCGCCAAGCGCTTGGGCGGCGTGCAGACCGGTTATCTCTATCACTACGCCTTTGCCATGATCGTCGGGATCGCAGCGATTGTGACCTGGTTCATGATGGGACGGGAATAAGCCATGACCGCCTTGTCCAACTTCGTGACCGGCCTGCCGATCCTTTCGCTGGTGACCTTCCTGCCGCTCGTCGGCGCGCTGTTCATCCTGTTCATCCGCGGCGACCAGGAAGTGGTCGCCCGCCAGTCGCGTTATGTCGCGCTGTGGACGACGCTGGTGGTGTTTGTCCTGTCCTTGTTCATCTGGGCCGGCTTCCAGACGGGGACGGCGGAATTCCAGTTCGTCGAGAAGGTCGACTGGCTGCCGCAATACCGCATCGGCTACCACATGGGCGTCGACGGCATCTCGATGCTGTTCGTGGTCCTGTCGGCGTTCCTGATGCCGATCTGCATCCTCGCGTCCTGGGAAGCCATCGAGAAGATGGTCCGCGAGTACATGATCGCGTTCCTGATCCTGCAGACCATGATGATCGGCATGTTCTGCGCGCTCGACATGGTGCTCTTCTACGTCTTCTTCGAAGGCGTCCTGATCCCGATGTTCCTCATCATCGGCGTTTGGGGCGGCGGCCGCCGCGTCTATTCGGCGTTCAAGCTGTTCCTCTATACGCTGACGGGGTCCGTGCTCCTGCTCGTGGCGCTGCTCGCCATGTACTTCCAGGTCGGCACCACCGACATCCCGACCCTGATGCAGCATCAGTTCGCCCGCGACGTGCAGTATTGGCTGTGGCTGGGCATGTTCGCCTCCTTCGCCGTGAAGGTGCCGATGTGGCCGGTGCACACCTGGCTGCCGGACGCGCACGTCGACGCGCCGACGGCGGGCTCGGTCATCCTGGCCGGCGTGCTCCTGAAGATGGGCGGCTACGGCTTCCTGCGCTTCTCGATCCCGATGCTGCCGGACGCCAGCGCCTATTTCGCGCCCTTGGTGTTCACGCTCTCGATCATCGCCATCGTTTACACGTCCCTCGTTGCCCTTGTGCAGCAGGACATGAAGAAGATGATCGCCTATTCGTCGGTCGCCCACATGGGTTACGTGACCATCGGCGTGTTCACGGGCAACGCCCAAGGCATCGAAGGCGCCATCTTCCAGATGCTCTCGCACGGCGTCGTCTCCGGTGCGCTCTTCCTGTGCGTCGGCGTGGTCTATGACCGCCTGCACACCCGCGAGATCGACCGTTACGGCGGCCTCGCCAACAACATGCCGAAGTACGCCTTCGCCTTCATGGTGTTCATGCTGGCCTCGGTTGGCTTGCCGGGCACCGCCGGTTTCGTCGGCGAATTCCTCGTCCTGACCGGCGCCTTCAAGGCGAACACCTGGGTTGCGCTGTTCGCGGCCTCGGGCGTCGTCCTCGGCGCGACTTACATGCTCGTCTTGTATCGCCGCGTGATCTGGGGCGATCTCACCAAGGCCGACGTGAAGGAAATGCTGGACCTCGATCGCCGTGAAATCGCGATCCTCGCGCCGATCGTCGTCGTCACCATGTGGATGGGGGTCTATCCGCTTCCGTTCCTCGACGTGATGAGCGAGTCGGTCGAGCAACTCGTGAACAACTACCAGGCCGCGCTGCAGGCGTCGGGCGCCACCGAGGTCACGCACCTCGGCGGGCAACTCCTCGCTTTCTTGCGCTAAAGGGCTACCCCGATGACGTTTGAACTCGCCTCCCTGATGCCCGCACTGCCGGAGATCTTCATGGCCCTCTCGGGCATAGTTCTCCTGATGATCGGTGTGTTCCGGAACGAGGACTCCACCCAGCTCCTGAGCTGGCTTGGCGTCGCCGTCATGGCCGTCACCGCGTTCCTGGTCCTGCGCGGGCCGGAGTCCGCCGTGACGTTCAGCAACCTCTTCATCGTCAACGGCTTTACCTCTTTCGCCAAGATTCTCTGCCTGATCGGGGCGGCGCTGACGATGCTCATGATCAACAGTTGGGCGCAGGCGGCCAAGACCGCGCGCTTCGAGCTGCCGGTCCTCGTGCTGTTCGCCACCCTCGGCATGATGATGATGGTGTCGGCGAACGACCTCATCTCGCTTTACCTCGGCCTCGAACTGCAAAGCCTTTCGCTTTACGTGCTCGCGGCCTACCACCGCGACAACGTGCGCTCGACGGAAGCCGGCGTGAAGTATTTCGTCCTCGGCGCGCTCGCCTCGGGTCTCCTTCTGTACGGCTCGTCGCTGGTTTACGGCTTTGGCGGCACGACCACCTTTGAAGGTCTCGCGACGGCCTTGCGCGGCGGCGAACCCCATATCGGCGTCATCATCGGCATCGTGTTCGTCATCTCCGGCCTCGCCTTCAAGGTCTCGGCGGTGCCGTTCCACATGTGGACGCCGGACGTTTACGAAGGCGCGCCCACACCCATCACGGCCTTCTTCTCCGTCGGTCCGAAGATCGCCGCCCTGTGCCTGTTCCTGCGCGTCCTGGTCGGCCCGTTCGCGCCGATGATCGAGGAATGGCAGCAGGTGATTGTCCTGATCTCCATCCTCTCCATGCTATGGGGCTCCTTCGCCGCCATCGCACAGCGCAATATCAAGCGCCTGATGGCCTACAGCTCCATCGGTCACGTCGGTTACGCCCTGGTGGGCCTCGTGGTCGGCAACGAGGAAGGCGCGCGCGGTCTCCTGTTCTACATGCTGATCTACATGTTCATGAATATCGGCACCTTCGCGCTCATTCTCTCGATGCGCGTGAACGGCCGCTATGTCGAGGACATCAACGACCTCTCGGGCATGAACAAACATCATCCCGTGATGGCGATGTCGCTCGCCGCGCTCATGTTCTCGATGGCCGGCATCCCGCCGCTCGCCGGGTTCCTCGGCAAGTACTTCATCTTCGTCGCCGCGGTGAACGCGGGCTTCGTGCCGCTCGCCGTCATCGGCGTGCTCGCCAGCGTCGTGGGCGCGTTCTACTACATCCGCATCATCAAAGTGATGTACTTCGACGAGCCCGCGGTCGCCTTCGATAAGCCGGATATGGTCAACGGGACCATCCTCACGGCCTGCGCCGCGCTCATGCTGATCTATTTCGTGGTGCCGGCGCCGCTGGTGACGGGGGCCGAAGCCGCCGCTCGCGCGTTGTTCCTCGGATAGAGGCGTCCCGCTTACCTTTTTAGGTGGCGTTTTTTGACTTGGTTCACGGCTTCACACGCACCGCCCGAACCCCATCTTCCGTCCGGTTGGAGGGTGATGGCGTTTGACGCGTTGGACAGCACCAACGCCGCCTTGAAGCGGATCGCCGAACAGGGCGGCGAGGTGGACGAGGGGCTCCTCGTGTCGGCGAAAACGCAGACCGGCGGTCGTGGCCGCTCCGGGCGTGCATGGCAAAGCCCGCCTGGCAACGTTTACGCGTCCTTCCTGATTCGCGCGCCCGAGGCGATCAAACACGCGCCCGAGGCCGGTTTCGTCGCGGCCTTGGCGGTACGCGACGCCATCCTTGAACTCCCGCGCCACAACACCGCGCCGCCCGCCGTCGCCTTCAAGTGGCCGAACGATGTGCTCATTGCGGGCCGCAAGGTCTGCGGCATCCTTCCCGAACTCGCGACCGATCCCGACCGGCGCACCTGGATCGTGCTGGGCATCGGGATCAACCTGATCCCCGTCGATGTGCCCGAAGCTCTTTATCCCGTCGGATCGCTCGCCGACTCTCATGTCGACACCACGCCCGCCCACGTCCTCACGGTTTTGAGCCGCATGGTGCTGTCCTGGATCGAGACCTGGCGCACCGACGGTTTCGGTGCGATCCGCGAGGCCTGGCGCGCTTACGGCCCCCCGTCCGGCGCGCCCCTGTCCGTGCGCTTGCCGGAGGGCCCCGTGTCGGGCGCTTTCGCCGGTCTCGATGACGACGGCGCCTTGCTCCTGGAAACGGCGGAAGGACGCCGCCGCCTTATGGTGGGCGACGTCATGTTTGGAGAAGCCTGATGCTGCTTGCCATCGATTGCGGCAACACCAATGTCGTGTTCGCGGTGTACGACGGCGACACGCTGCTCGGCCAATGGCGCGCGGCGACCAAGACCGACCGCACCTCGGACGAATACGGCATTTGGCTCACGCAGCTTGTCGAACGCGACGGCATCAAGATCGCCGCGATCAATCACGCCATCGTCGCCTCGGTGGTGCCGGGCAAGAACTTCGACCTGAAGCGCCTCTGCCAGAAGTACTTCAACTGCGAGCCGATGTTCATCGGCGATCCTGCCGTCGATCTCGGCATCGCCGTGAAGGTCGACAATCCGAAGGAAGCGGGGGCGGACCGCGTCATCAACGCGCTTGCGGCCCATACCACCTACGGCGGCCCGCTTATTATTATCGACTTCGGGACGGCGACGACATTCGACGTCGTGGATGGAACGGGCGCTTACTGCGGCGGCTGTATCGCGCCGGGCATCAACCTCTCGATGGAAGCGCTCCATATGGCGACGGCCCAGTTGCCGCGCTTGCAAGTCACCAACCCCGGCCAGGCCCCCGTCATCGGCACGAATACCGTGGCGGCCATGATGTCGGGCGTGTTCTGGGGCTACATCGGCCTCATCGAAGGCCTCGTTGCGCGCATCAAGGCCGAACGGGGCGAAAGCATGAAGGTCGTCGCCACCGGCGGTCTCGCTCCCTTGTTCGCCGAAGCCACGAAAGTCATCGAACACACCGACGCCGACCTCACCATGCGCGGCCTCGTCGCCGTGCATAGACGAAACGCCTAAAAACCTTCCTCCTCGTGGGGAGGAGCTTTAAGAGCCAGTATGAACAAAGCCGACAAACGCGCCGCCGCCGATTTTCCCAAAGGCCTGGACAAGGGCCTCTGGTTCGTCCCCTTGGGCGGCGCCGGTGAGATCGGGATGAACTTGAACCTGTTCGCCTGCGACGACCGCTGGCTGATGGTCGACCTCGGCGTCACCTTCGGCGACGAGTCCATCCCCGGCGTCGACGTGGTGATGCCAGATCCCAGTTTCATCGCCGAACGGCGCGAGAAACTGGAAGGCCTCATCATCACCCACGCGCACGAAGATCACGTCGGCGCGGTGGCCTACCTGTGGCCGCAACTGCGCTGCCCGGTGTACACCACCCCGTTCTGCGCGGCGTTTCTTGAATATAAGCTGAAGGAAGTGGGGCTTGAGCGCGAGGTGCCCGTGCACATCATCCCGCTCGGCGGGCAGGCGAAGCTCGGTCCCTTTACCGTCGACTTCGTGACCCTCACGCATTCCGTCCCGGAACCGAACGCCCTTGCGATCCGCACCGAATACGGCACCATTTTTCACACCGGCGATTGGAAGTTCGATCCCGATCCCATCGTCGGCGAGGTTACGGACTTCGAGGCCTTGCGCAAACTGGGCGAGGAGAATGTGCTCGCCCTTATCGGCGATTCCACCAACGTCTTCACCGAAGGCGAGGCGGGGTCGGAACGTGAGGTGAAGGACAATCTCACCGCGCTGTTCGGACGCTACACCGGGCGCATCGTGGTGGGATGCTTCGCCTCCAACGTGGCGCGCCTTGACAGTATTTCCCGCGCCGCCGAGGCCAACGGCCGCCATGTGGCGCTCGTCGGGGCGTCCTTGTGGCGCATTGTCGAAACCGCCCGGCGGACGGGTTATCTTGCGCCGGATTTGCGATTCTATAAGCCTGAGGAAGCGGCCGACCTGCCGCGTGACAAGATCGTCTATATCTCCACCGGCTCCCAGGGCGAGGGCCGCGCCGCGTTGATGCGCATTGCGTTTGGCTTTCACAGCGATGTTCAACTGGACGAAGGCGACGTCGCGATCTTTTCCTCACGCGCCATTCCCGGCAACGAGAAAGCCATCGCCAAGGTCCAGAACCAGCTCGCCAAGATCGGCGTCGAGGTCGTCACCGCGCGCGATCACCTGATCCATGTCTCGGGCCATCCCGCGCGCGACGAGTTGCGCCGCATGTATCAGACGGTACGCCCGCGCATCGCGATCCCCGTTCACGGTGAAGCGATGCACCTCCGGGCGCACGCGCGCCTCGCCGAGGAATGCCAGGTCCCGCAAACCCTCCAGGTCGAGAATGGCAGCGCGGTGCGGTTCTCCGGCGGCAAGGCCGAGATCAAAGGCACGGTGTGGGCGGGACGCGTCGCTTACGAGGACCAGACGCTCATCCCGTTCTCCAGCCCGATGCTGCGCGACCGCAAGCGCCTGTTCTACGACGGCGGGGTCGTCGCCACCGTTGTCCTCGATGAGAACGGCGCGCTCCTCGACGATCCCATGGTCACCGTGCTCGGTATGCGCGATCCGCTCGAGGACGCCGGTGGACGCGATTGGGTCTCGGTGATCGAATCCGCGCTCGACCGGCTTCCCAAGAAAGCCCGCCGCGACGACGACGTGATCGAGGAGAACGTCCGCTCCGCCGTGCGCAAAGTCTTCGCGCCATCGCGTAAACCCGTGGTCAAGGTCCACATCGGCCGGGTGTAATCCGTCGGATTTCAGCGGCTTACGCAACCCGGAGGTGGGCTTTCCGCCCTTTCGTCCGTCATCGATCCGTGGCTTGATCCATCCATGGCCAGAATTATTCTAATCTGGTCTTAGTCCCAATGGAGGTGGAGGTCGTCATGAACGAGACGTCGAAGGGCCAGTGCCCCTTTTCCAATCCGCGCGGCAGAACCAATCGCGATTGGTGGCCGACGCAGCTCGATATCGGTGCGCTTCATGCGAAGTCGCCGGGCTCCGATCCGATGGGTAAGGATTTCAATTACGCGAAGGAATTTGAAAGCCTCGATCTCGATGCGGTGGTCAAGGATCTCCATGCGCTGATGACGGACTCTCAAGACTGGTGGCCGGCCGACTTCGGACACTACGGCGGGTTGTTCATCCGCCTCGCCTGGCACAGCGCCGGGACATATCGCATCACGGACGGCCGCGGGGGCGCCGGCGGCGGGCAACAGCGTTTCGCGCCGCTCAACAGTTGGCCGGACAACGCCAATCTCGACAAGGCGCGCCGGTTGTTGTGGCCCATCAAGCGGAAGTACGGAAAGAAACTCTCTTGGGCCGACCTCTATATTCTCGTCGGCAACGTCGCCTTGGAGTCCATGGGATTCAAGACCTTTGGGTTTGCGGGCGGCCGCGCCGATCAATGGGAGGCCGAGGAACTCTACTGGGGCCCCGAGGGCACGTGGCTCGGCGACACCCGCTACAGCGGTGAACGCGATCTCCAGGCGCCGCTCGGCGCGGTGCAGATGGGTCTCATCTACGTCAATCCCGAAGGCCCCAATGGGAACCCCGACCCGGTCGCCGCGGCGCGCGACATCCGCGAGACCTTCGCCCGCATGGCGATGAACGACGAGGAGACCGTGGCGCTCATCGCGGGCGGTCACAGCTTCGGTAAGGCCCATGGCGCGGGCGATCCGTCATTTATCGGCCCGGAACCTGAAGGCGGTCAGATCGAGGACCAGGGGCTCGGGTGGAAGAGCAAGCACGGTTCGGGCGTGGGTGCTGACGCCATCACCGGCGGACCGGAAGTCACCTGGACCCAGACGCCGACGAAATGGAGCAACTTCTTTTTCGATAACCTGTTCAAGTATGAATGGGAGTTGGAGAAGAGCCCGGCGGGCGCTCAACAGTGGCGCGCCAAGAACGCCGATCCCAGCATTCCGGACGCGTTCGACCCGTCGAAGAAACACCTGCCGAAGATGCTCACCACCGATCTTTCGCTGCGTTTCGATCCGGCCTACGAGAAAATCTCGCGCCGCTTCCACGCGCATCCCGATCAGTTCGCGGATGCTTTCGCGCGCGCTTGGTACAAGCTGACGCACCGCGATATGGGGCCGGTCGTCCGTTATCGCGGTAAGCTGGTGCCCAAGGAGATTTTGATCTGGCAGGACCCAATCCCCGCCGTCGACCACAAGCTCGTCGATGATAATGATGTCCAGGCGCTCAAGGCGAAGATCCTCGGCGCGGGGCTTTCGGTGGCCGAACTTGTCGGCGCGGCCTGGGCCTCGGCGTCGACCTTCCGCGGGTCCGACAAACGCGGCGGCGCGAACGGCGCGCGCATTCGCTTGGCGCCGCAGAAGGATTGGGAGGTAAACACGCCGGCGCAGCTCGCGCGCGTGCTTGCGAAACTCGAAGGGCTTCAAAAGGACTTCAACGCGGCGGCGACAGGGGGCAAGAAAATCTCCATCGCAGATCTCATTGTTCTCGCCGGTTCCGCGGCGGTGGAAAAGGCGGCGAAGGACGCAGGGGTGGATGTGAAGGTGCCCTTTGTCCCGGGCCGCATGGACGCCGCGATGGATCAAACCGACGCGGACTCCTTCCGCGCGCTTGAGCCGCGCGCCGACGGCTTCCGCAACTATCTCAGCGGCAAGCAGTTCATGCTGCCGGAGGAGGCGCTGGTCGATCGGGCGCAGCTCCTGACCTTGACCGCGCCGGAAATGACGGTGCTGCTCGGCGGGTTGCGCGTGCTCGGCGCCAATACCGGCGGCTCCAAGCAGGGTGTCTTCACCGCCACGCCCGGCACGCTGACGAACGACTTCTTCGTCAACCTGTTGGATATGGGCGTGGCGTGGCAGGCGGTCGGCGACAACGCCTATGAGGGGCGTGACCGTAAATCGAACGCGGTGCGCTGGACCGCGACCCGCGTCGATCTGATCTTCGGTTCTCATGCGCAGTTGCGCGCCCTTGCCGAGGTTTATGCCGCGGCGGACGCGCGCGAGAAATTCGTGAGGGATTTTATCGCGGCTTGGGCCAAGGTCATGGTCCTCGACCGGTTCGATTTGAACTGACTTTTTCCCGCCCTTTCCCGCGACGGTGCGGGGAAGGGCGGTTTAAGTCTTTGATGTATAATATAAATTGACAGCGTTGCGCTTCCCGGCAGGATAGCCCAAGTAAGAAAGACGAACACAATCAGAGGGATAGGATGATCGGACGACTGAACCACGTGGCGATCGCGGTGCCGGATCTCGCCGCGGCCAGCGCGAACTACCGCGACACCCTGGGCGCCAAGGTCTCCGCGCCGCAGGACTTGCCCGAACACGGCGTCACGGTCGTCTTTGTCGAGCTGCCGAACACCAAGATCGAGCTTCTGCACCCGCTCGGCGACAACTCGCCGATCCGGAAGTTTCTCGACGGCAACCCGGCCGGGGGCATCCATCATTTGAGCTACGAGGTCGATGACATCTACGCCGCCCGCGATCAGTTGAAGGCCGCCGGCAAGCGCGTCCTTGGCGACGGCGAACCCAAGATCGGCGCCCACGGCACGCCGGTCCTTTTCCTTCATCCCAAGGATTTCCAAGGAACGCTGGTCGAAGTCGAGGAAGTGAAGAAGTAGCTTTACAATTTTCCTCCCCCTCGGAGGGGGAGGATCAAGGTGGGGGTCGTTTGTTGTTTTTGAGGAAAGTGACCCATGCCCGTTGATGGCAAAGAACACGTCGTCTGTCCCGCCTGCCGGAAGATCAACCGCGTCGCGGCGGACCGCTTGAACGCGCATCCCAAGTGTGGCGCGTGCGGCGTTCAGCTTTTCCAGGGTCAGCCCATGGACGTCGATCCCGCGGGCTTCGAGCGTCACACCACCGCCAACACCATCCCCGTCCTTGTCGACGTCTGGGCGCCCTGGTGCGGACCGTGCCGCTCCATGGGCCCAATGTACGAACGCGCCGCTCACGAGCTCGAACCCGGCGTGCGGCTTATCAAGCTCAACATGGACAACGCGCCCCAGATCGCGGCGCGCTACGGCATTCAGGCCGTACCGACCCTCATGCTTTTGAAGGCGGGCAAGCTCGTCGCCCAGGAAGCGGGCGCGCGCGACAGCCGCGGCATCGTCGCCTGGACGAGGGCCAATCTGGCGGCGGCGCGTCCATGATGAAACGCATCTCTTTCATCGCGGTTTTGCTCGCCACGCCTGCCGTTGCGGCCGAAACCGTCACGATCTCCACCGCCGACTGCCGCCGTCTCGTGGCCCACACGCCGTCCGCGGACTATCAGCCCGGTGTGGACGTGCGCGGCAAACCCGTCGCGCCCGCCGATCTTCCCGGCAGCGCCTCCATCGACCTTCCCGAGGTCATCGAGATTCCGCTCACGGTGGATGTCGCCAAACGCCTCGGGCGTGGCGAGGACGGGGCTGATGTTTTGAGGTCCCGCCGGGGGATCGAAGGCAAGGCCTCCCTGGGCACTCTGACCGTCAAAGGCAACGACCTTTTCTGGAACGGCCGCCGGCTCCAAAGCCAGGACGAGGTGCTGATGGCCGAGGCCTGCCGCTCGTCCTTGCGCGCCCGTGGAATAGTTCTCCCGGAGCCGAAACCCGAAGCCCCCGAATAGCGTTCAACCCGGGCCTTTTCACGCCCGTTTGCCCGCCCGTTTGATTGCCTATTTCCCGCCTATCCCCTATGGTCCCGGCAATCTCTTTGCCTAAGGATTCTCATGCGTCTCTCGCGCCTTTTCGTCCCGACCCTCAAGGAAAACCCCACGGAAGCCCAGGTCGTCTCGCACCGCCTGATGCTGCGCGCGGGCATGATCCGCCAGCACGCCGCCGGCATCTACAACTGGCTGCCGCTTGGCACCCGGGTGCTCCAGAACGTGGCCCGCATCGTGCGCGAGGAACAGAACGCCGCCGGGGCCCAGGAAATCATTATGCCGACGATCCAGTCGGGCGATCTCTGGCGCGAGAGCGGCCGTTACGACGACTACGGCCCTGAGATGCTGCGCATCAAGGACCGTCACGAGCGCGACATGCTCTACGGGCCGACCCATGAGGAAGTCGTCACCGACATCTTCCGCTCGAACGTCAAAAGCTACCGCAACCTTCCCACCAATCTCTATCAGATCAATTGGAAGTTCCGCGACGAGGTGCGTCCGCGCTTCGGTCTGATGCGCGGGCGCGAGTTCCTGATGAAGGACGCCTATTCGTTCGACATCGACTACGCCAGCGCCCGCCACAGCTATAACCAGATGTTTGTCGCCTACTTGCGCACCTTCGCCCGCATGGGCCTGCGCGCGATCCCGATGCTGGCCGCCACCGGCCCCATCGGCGGCGACCTCAGCCACGAATTCATCGTGCTGGCCGACACCGGCGAAAGCGGCGTGTTCTGCCACAAGGCCTATCTCGACAAGGCGATCCCGGAGAACGTCGACTACAACGCCGACCTCAGCCATATCGTCGACGAATGGACGAGCCTTTACGCCGCCACCGAGGATAAACACGAGGCGGCCAAAGCCGCCGAACTCGGGGCCGATCTCGTGTCTGCCCGCGGCATCGAAGTGGGCCAGACATTCTATCTCGGCAAGAAGTACTCCACGGCGATGGGGGCGAAGGTCGTCGGTCCCGACGGCAACCAGGTGGACGTCGAAATGGGCTGCTACGGCATCGGCGTGTCGCGTTGCGTCGCAGCCCTCATCGAAGCCAACCACGACGAGAACGGCATCGTGTGGCCGGACAGCGTCGCGCCGTTCCCGGTGGGCATCATCAATCTCAAGGCCGGCGACAGCGCCTGCGACGAAGCTTGCGAGAAGCTGATGCGCGGTCTGGCGACGGCGGGCCTGGAAGCGCTCTACGACGACCGCGACGAACGCGCCGGCGTGAAGTTCGCCGACATGGATCTGATCGGCATCCCCTGGCAAATCGTCGTCGGCCCGAAGGGCGTCGCGAAGGGCATGGTGGAACTGAAGCGCCGCGCCACGGCCGCGAAAGAGGAACTCAGCCTCGAAGCGGCGGTCGCGAAACTCACGGTCGCCGCCTGATGGTGTTCGGCGCGTTCGAGCGTATGGTCGCCCTGCGCTATCTCCGCTCGCGCAGGAAGGAAGGGTTTGTCTCCGTCATCGCGGGGTTCTCCTTCATCGGCATCGCGCTCGGCGTCGCCACCCTCATCATCGTCATGGCCGTGATGAACGGGTTCCGTCAGGACCTGTTCTCGCGCATCCTCGGCGTTAACGGCCATATCGACGTCACCAGTCTGTCGCGGTCCATTACCGATTACGACGCCAAGACGGATCAAGTGAAGAAAATCCCCGGCGTCACCTCGGTCTCGCCCTTGATCCTCGGTCAGGTGATGTCCACCGCCAAAGGCTACAATTCCGGCGCGCTCGTGCGCGGCGTGCCCGGGCTCGACCTTTTCAACAAGCCGTGGATTTCCGATCACATCGTCGAGGGCTCGCTCTCGCCCATCATCGACAACAAGGCGATTGCGATTGGTTACCGCATGGCGGCGCATTTCGGCATCGAGGCCGGCGACGAGCTCACGCTGATCTCGCCGAATGGAAATGTGACCGCCTTCGGTTCTGTGCCTCGGGTTGCCACCTTCCAGGTCGGCGCGATTTTCAACGTAGGCATGAGCGAATTCGATTCCGCGGTCATCTTCATGCCGCTGCCTATGGCGCAGCTCTATTTCAAGTACCCGGACAGCGTCACCAACCTCGAGATCCATGTGGCCGATCCCGACGCCGCCCGCGCCATCGCCGAACAGGTGAAGGACGTCATGGGGCAGGGGCACCGCGTGCTGTCATGGGAGCAGACCAACGAGGTGTTCTTCACCGCGCTCCAGGTCGAGCGCAACGTGATGTTCATGATCCTCACCATCATCATCATCGTCGCGGCCTTCAACATCATCTCCGGCCTCATCATGCTGGTGAAGGATAAGGGCAGCGATATCGCCATCCTGCGCACCATGGGCGCCACCAGCGGCATGATCATGCGCATCTTTTTCATGACAGGGGCCAGCGTCGGTTTGATCGGCACCATGCTGGGTTTGGGGCTGGGCGTCCTTGTCTGCGAGAACATCGAGACCATCCGCCGGGGCGTTGAAAAGCTGCTCGGCACGGAATTGTTCTCGTCCGAGCTCTACTATCTCACCCAGATGCCGGCCGCGATGGAATGGAACGAGGTCATCTCGGTCATCGTGATGTCGCTCACCTTCTCCTTCCTGGCCACCTTGTATCCGTCCTGGCGCGCCGCGAAGACCGATCCCGTCGAGGCCTTGCGCTATGAGTGAGTTTGCTCTCGAACTGAAGGACATCGAACGCTCCTACCGCCAGGGCGACAAGAACGCCCTCCATGTGCTGCGCGGCGCGCAGCTCAGCCTGAAGCGCGGCGAGGTGGTGGCGCTCGTCGGTCCGTCCGGCGCGGGCAAGTCCACGTTGCTCCATGTCGCCGGCCTTCTCGAACTGCCCGACAAGGGCGAGGTCTTGGTGGACGGCCAGCCGTGCAACGCCCTGTCCGACGACCGCCGGACCGAGATGCGTCGCGCGCGCCTCGGGTTCGTCTATCAGTTCCATCATCTGCTCCCCGAATTCTCGGCCCTTGAGAACATCGTCGTGCCGCAGATGATCGCCGGCGTCGCGCGCAAGGCGGCCGAAACCCGCGCCATGGAACTGCTCACCGCCCTCGGCCTCGGCCCGCGGGCCGATCATCGCCCGGGCCAGTTGTCGGGCGGCGAGCAGCAGCGTGTCGCCATCGCCCGCGCGCTCGCCAACCGGCCCGCGCTGCTGTTGGCTGACGAACCCACCGGCAATCTGGACCCCGAGACGTCTGACGGAGTCTTCGCGCAGCTCGTGCGCCTGTCCAAGGAGCATGGGTTGGCCGCGCTCATCGCGACCCACAATCCTGCCCTCGCCGCGCGAATGGACCGCACCATTCGCCTGGAGAATGGTGTGCTCACCGAAGTTGGGCCCGTTTCTCACCCTTGAGGCGAGTAAGAACGGCGTATTCCACCATATACGTTAATTACAAATACTCGTATTAGGTGTGGATACTTTTCTTTAATATTTATTAACTGCTTTCTGCGCACGTCGCCTCGGCACGGTGCTGCGAGCGGTTTTTAGCCGAAACATCCTGAAATATCAGGATATCTACGTATTTATGCGCGCGCTTCGCACACCGTAAATTGGAACAGTCGGAAGCCCCCGAACGTTCGGAAATTTCGGGCGCGCCCGGTGTGTAAAGTGAGTTTTGTTAGTGAATACATCTGTTACGCGTGTTGAAAACGGGTTTGCGGCGGCGCGGTACAAGCGCGTCCTGACGGTGCTGGGCACCCGCCCCGAGGCGATCAAGTTCGCCCCGGTCGTCCGCGCCCTCGAGGCCAGCGGCATTGAACATGCCGTCTGCTCCACCGGCCAACACCGCGAGATGCTGGCCCAGGTGTTCAACGTGTTCGGCATCACGCCCACCTACGACTTGGCGTTGATGACCGCCGGCCAGGCCCTGGGCGAGGTCGCCGGCCACGCCGTTGCGGCGCTCACCAAAACCATCGCCGACTACAAGCCCGACCTCGTGCTGGTCCAGGGCGACACCACCACCGCTTTCGCCGGCGCGGCGGCCGCCTTCTACGGACGCGTCGCCGTCGGCCACATCGAAGCGGGTTTACGCACCGGCGATCTCCAGTCGCCGTTCCCCGAGGAAGCCAACCGCCGGCTCATCGGCGTGGTCGCCGACTGGCACTTCGCGCCGACCGTGCGCGCGCGGCAGAACCTCCTGCGCGAGGGCATCGACCCGCGGCGCATCCTGGTCACCGGCAACACCGGCATCGACGCCTTGCGTATGATGCGCGAGCGTTTCGCCCGGGACGGCGTCATGCGCGGCATCTGCGACAAGAAATTCGGTTTCCTGGATGGTGCGAAACAGCTTGTGCTCGTCACCGGCCATCGCCGCGAGAACTTCGGCGAGGGGCTGGCGCACATGTTCGACGGCTTACAGCGTATCGCCCAGCGTCCCGACGTGCAGATCGTCTATCCGGTGCACCTCAATCCGAACGTGAAGGGCCCCGCGTATGCGGCGCTCGGCGGCGTCGACAATGTTTTCCTCATCCCGCCCGTGGAATACCACGAGATGGTTTATCTCATGGAACGCTCCGCCCTCATCATCACGGACTCCGGCGGGCTTCAGGAAGAAGCGCCGTCCTTCGGCGTGCCGTTGCTGGTCACCCGCGACGTGACCGAGCGTCAGGAGGCCGTGGAAGCCGGCTGCGCGAAACTCGTCGGCACGGATCCGCGCAAGATGATCCCCGAGGCGATCCGCATTCTTGAGCACGACACCGCGCGCATCGCCGGCCGCTTCCATCACAATCCTTTCGGCGACGGCTACGCGTCCGCGCGCATCTGCGCGGCGATCCTCGGCGCGCCCGAGGCGGTGGCGGGCCTTTCCGTTTCAGCTCGGGCGGTCTGACAATGTCCATGAGGCGTGTTCCGTTTCTTCCCCGCGCCGCGGTGAAGTCCTGGCGGGTTGCAGCAAGCGTGGCCCTGCTGATGACGTCGTCGGCAATGGCGGCGGAAGCGCCCGCGCCAACGCCTGTGCAGCCATCCGTGCAACCATCCGTGCAACCATTCGCGCAAACAAGCGCGGCGCCGTTCCGCCCGTTCCTCGCGCGCGCGTTCATGCTCTCCGATCTCAACTTCGCGAGCCCCTTGGTGTTCCGGGGCGCCGAATTCAACCAGCAGATATTTTTCCAAATTCCCCGCGATGTTCCGGTGCACGATCTCGCCATCGATATCGACGGTAATTACTTGCGCGGCGACCAGGGCCACGCGGCCTTCGTAGCCAGCGTGAACGATGTGCCCGCCTTCGCCGTGGAACCGAAAGACGGCAGCGGCGCGTTCTTCCGCACCATTCCGGTGCCGGCGGATCGCCTGACGGATCCCTTCGTGAAGCTCGATCTGCAATACTCCACGCTCACGACCGAGGATCGTTGCACCACCCAGCGTTCCATCGCCAACGTGATGACCGTCGCGCCGCAAAGCTTGCTGCGCTACCGCGTTTACGCCGCCGATATCACCGATGTCCGCACCGCGTGGGGCATGTTGCCCGCGGCGCCGCGCATCCTGATCCCCGCCACGGGAATCGATGAAACGCACTACGCCGCCGCACTCAAGATCGCGCTCGCCATGTCGGCGCTCAACCGTCGTCCCGCCATCGTCTCCGTGCCCGCCGTCGGCGCCACGGTGGATGCGTCGGGCTTGGCCGTGCCCGCCGATCTCGCGCGCATCGCGGCCTTCGCGTCCTTCGCCGGCGCGGACGTCAAAGCGGTGAAGCTCTCGTCCCCGGCCGAACGCGGCGCGTTCGCCGTGCTCGAAGCCATTCACGGCCGCGCCGCCGCCGACGTCGCGATTGGCGCCGATTGGCTCGCCGCGCAGACGCTGGCCGATCTCCAGGCGCTCACCGCCGAGGCTGAAGCCGCCGGTCCCGCCGCCGCGCGGGCGCTCGCGGGGTATGTCGCGCAATTGCCCATCAGCGGGTCCGCGCACACCAAGGACAATCTTACGCTTGAAACCGTGCTCGGCCAGCCCGTCATCACGCTTGCGAACGACGCCTCGCGCGCGGCCTCACTCTTGGCCACGCAATGGTCGCGCCTTGCCAACAACGATGGCCTCGACGTCACCTTCGCCGGAAGTGAAGCCGTCGACCAGAACGCCATCCAGTTGGGCGAACTCGGCGGCAACCTCCAGGCGCAATCCATCGTCAACTACGGTGAATGGGTGACGGCCTTCGACGCGGCCCAGTTGCCCGCGGGCCGCTGGCCGTCGAACATCGAGTTGGAGATGCGCGTTTCGCCGGATGCCTCCGACGTCTCCCCCATGGTCACCATCATGCTCAACGACGTGCTCCTGCGCGCCGAGAAGGTGGACCCGGACGACGCAACCGTGCGCCTGCGCGCCGACGTGCCGCCGTACCTGCTTGCGTCGCGCAACACGCTGCGTATCGGCCTTCAGCGCGGGCCGTCGACCGGCGACTGCCGGACGCTCGACCGCGGCTATCCCGCGCAGATCCTGCCCACCAGCCGTCTCGTGCTCGGCAACGAGTCCATCGACACGCAGTTCTTCGGCCTGAAGTCCAAGCTCGCCAATAACGCGATCATCGCCGTGCCGAAAAACTATCTCGCCGATCCGACGCAAAGCCTGCCCTTTGTTTTCCAGTTCCTGCGCGAGTTGAACGTCAGTTCGTCGTCCATTCGTCTGGAGACGATTGAGGACGCCGCCACCTATCGCCCCACCGCGACCTTCGTGTCCTTTGGCGTCGCCTTGCCCGGCCGCCGCAAAAACCTTCAGGTGGCCGACAACGCCTTGCATCTCACCGACGAAACCGGCCTGCCCATCGCCCACGTCGAAGGCGCCAGGCCCGCCGCCGTGGTGCAGATCGTGAGCCTGGCGGAGATCGCGGGCCTTTCCGTCAACTCCTCCACCGGCAAGCCCATTCCCGGCATCAAGGTGACGGACCTGGGCGAGGGCGACGTCGCGATCTATGACGCCTCGGGCCGCATCGGCGATCTCGGCGCCGGCGACTTCAGCCTGCAGGAGATCCGCCGCGCGCTGCTGCAGCCGTCGGCCATTTTCCACCGCTACTCCATCTGGATCGTCTCCGGGATCGCGGTGATCCTCGCCATGCTGTTGATGTCGGCGGTGCGCGCCTTCGTGGTGTCGCGCAAGCAGCGCCGCGCGGCCGCCGCGGCCGGCGAACAAGCCGCCGTTTAAGCCCGCGCCGGAAGAAGAGGCGCCGGAGAGGGATATGGTCGGTTTGGAACCCTACCTGCTGGCCGATTGGGTCCGGATCCTGGAATGGACCGGCGTCCTGGTCGCCATCGTCATTCTCGTCTCCAGCCTCGATGACTTCTTCATCGACGTCTATTACTGGGCGCGCCAGGCTTACCGCTTCATCTATGTGCAGCGCCGCTACAAACCCTTGAGCCTCGACAAGCTCCTGGAAGGCGAGGAGCGTCACATCGCCATCATGGTCCCGGCCTGGCGCGAGGACGCGGTCATCGCCCAGATGATCGAGAACACGGTCGCGACCCTCGAATACGCCAACTTCAAGATCTTCTGCGGGTCCTACCCGAACGATCCGGCCACCGGCGACGTCATCGACGCCATGGCGCGCCGCTACAAGCATGTGGTCCATGTGCGCGTGCCGCACGATGGGCCCACCTGCAAGGCGGACTGCCTGAACTGGATCATCCAGGCCATCTTCCTGCACGAAGAACAGCACGGCATGAGCTTCGGCGGCATCGTCATGCACGACAGCGAGGATGTCATCCATCCCCTGGAACTCAAACTGTTCAACTTCCTGCTCCCCAAGAAGGACTTCATCCAGCTTCCGGTCCTGTCGCTGGAACGCCCCTGGTGGCAGATGGTGGCCGGCACCTATCTCGACGACTTCGCCGAATGGCACTCGAAAGACCTCGTGGTGCGCGAAAACTTGCTGGGCGAGGTGCCCTCCGCCGGGGTCGGCACCTGTTTCAGCCGCCGCGCCATCGGCGCTTTGTCGGCGGAAACCCAGAACCAGCCCTTCAACACCGACAGCCTCACCGAGGACTACGACTTCAGTTTCCGGCTGGCGAAACTGGGGATGGAGCAGGTGTTCGTGCGCGTGCCCGTCAGCTACACGTCGCGCCGTAAGTCGATCACCGGAAAAGAGAGCGTGGTCGAGGTCGAAAGCGTCATCGCTATCCGTGAATTCTTCCCCGACAGTTTCGTCGCGGCCTATCGGCAACGCGCGCGCTGGATTTACGGCATCGCCTTCCAGGGCTGGCTCGAGATGGGCTGGCGCGGAGACTGGCGCACCATGTACATGCTCTTTCGCGATCGAAAGGGCGCCGTCACTTCGCTTGTGACGATTTTCGCCTACGTGTTGCTCCTCAACTTCGTGCTCGCGGTGTGGGCGGCCGACGTCTTCGGCATCGAACTCTTTTCCGACGTGATCGCCTCCCACGACTGGATGCAGCAGATCATCGTCATCAACGTGGCGCTGCTCATGAACCGCGTCGCGCAGCGGTTCTATTTCGTCACCAATATGTACGGTCCGGTGCAAGGCGTCATGGCGCTCCCGCGCATGATCGTCAATAACGCCATCAACTTCTGCGCCGCCATGCGCGCCTGGCGCATGCTGGGCCTGCACGTCTTCAAGGACAAAAGCATCGCCTGGGACAAGACCGACCACGTCTATCCCTCCACCGATCATTTGCGCGACAATAAGAAGCGCCTCGGCGATCTGGTGGTGGCGTGGAAGGCCGTCAGCGCCGACCAACTGGCCCAGGCGCTGGCCAAACAGGCCGGCACCAGCGATCACCTGGGCAAGGTGCTCATCCGCGAGGGCTGGTTGTCCGAGGATATGCTGGCCGAAGTCCTGTCCTATCAGAACGGCCTGCCGCGCGGCGTTTACGATCCGGCGGCCGTGCTGGCCAATCGCGCGGCGCTTCCCCGCGATCTCGTCGTGCGCCATCGTCTTTTGCCGGCCGGCCGCGCTCAGGACGGCGCGGTGCTCGTCCTGGCCGCCGCCGCGCCCCGGGATGAGACGATGGCCGAACTGGAAGTCGTCCTGGGCCACCGCCCTGTCGTCTCCATCGTGCGCGAGTCCGATATCGTCGACGGCCTGCGCGCGTTGATCTCCGGCGAAACCAATACGCTTAAAACGCGCAGCCCGCTTTTAGGGGATCTCCTGGTCGATATGGGCTTCGTCCGCCGCCAGGATCTCACCTATGCGTTGGGTCAATATTCACCTGACCGTCACGGCCGTTTTGGCGACTATCTCGTCGCCCAAGGCGCGGTCACGCGCGAAGACCTCGACACTGCGCTCGCCCATCAGGCAAATTTGTCCAAGACCATTCACTGATCGTCATATGACTCGTTCTCCTTCTTCTCATCGTGCGCTGAAACGTCTTCACCTTCCCTTAAAAGGGGGAGGCCGGGCGGGGGTCGTTTTTGCGTTCCTTTTCTCTATCTTGAATGCCCCCGCCTTCGCCGCGGCGCTGGAGGGCGAGGCCTTCAAGGCCGCCGACGCGGCCTACGCCGCCATCGCCCGTAACGACCTCGCCGAAGCCGAGACGCAAGCCCGCGCCGCCGTCGCGCTCCGGCCCGACAGCACGGACGCCGTGCGTCTGCTCATGGATGTCTTGAACCGGCGCGGCAACGCGGCGGAAGCGCGGGCCGTCGCCGACGCCGCCATCGCGCGCGGGACGGTGGACGCGGACCTGCGCGCCGCCCGCGGCTTCCTGCTGGCCGCCGACAAACAGTATGACGCCGCGATCGCCGACTTCACGGCGGCTTTGCAGGCGCCCAATCTCGAACCCGCGCGCGCGCGTGTGTTGCGGCTTTCGCTCGCCGACGCCGCCGCCGGCGCGGGGAATACCGAGGCCGTGCTCGCCGCCCTCGCGCCGCTCGCCGCCGAACAGTCCTACGACGTGCAGGCCCGCATCGGTTTCGCCGCCTTCACCCTTGAACGTTTCGATCAAGCGGCCGCCGCGTTCAGGATCGCGTCCGAGACGGCCGCGACGCCCGCCGAATGGACCACCGCCATGAAGGGTCGCGCCCAGGCCGAAGCCGGTCTCAATCGTCCGGCCGAAGTGATCGTCATCGTCCAGGCGTTGTTGGACCGGGACGAAACCTGCGACCTCGATCTCGCCTACGTGCTCTTGCGTGTCGGCGAGGACGCCCGCGCCCTGTCGATCTTCGAGGGCCGTTGCAAGGACGCCATGACCGCGAGCGCGCATCTCGACGCCGGCTACGCCGCGCGCCGTCTGGACCGCAACGCGCAGGCCGCCGCGCATTTCAAAGCCGCGCTCGACGCGGGACGCGCTCAAAACAACGCGGGTACGCCGCCCGCCTTCGACGCGCTCACCGAATTCGGCATCAAACGCGGCATCGACAGTCTCGAACGCCAATGGGGCTTGAGCGCCGGCGCGTTCTATCGCGGCGACCGCTCGGCCGCCGGCGGCGGCAGCGTGGGGCAGGGGCTGGTGGAGGCCTATTGGCAGCCGCCCGTCATCGGCAACCGCGACGGCAAGCTCTTCCAGGTCTATGGCCGCGTCGGCTTGAACGCGCTCACACCCTCCAGCGCCGTGCAGACGGACTCGACCCAGGGCGCCGTGGGCCTGCGCTACAAACCCTTCTCCGAGCTCAACCTGCTCGTGGCCGGCGAACGCCTGTTCCCCATCGGCGACAGCGCCATGTCCGATTGGCTTTTGCGCGCGGGCACATCCTTCGGCTTCAACACCGACATCCAGCCCGACAAAACCACCTATTGGACCGGCCAGATCTACGGCGAAGCCGCCTACTTCGTCGATCAGGAGCGTTTCATCGGCAGCGTCGAGGGCCGCTACGGCGTCGACACCCGCCTGGGAAGCTCGCCCAATCTTCTGGGCTCGCTCTACGCCAGCGCCGCCGCCAACTACGACAGCGCCGAGACGCGCAAGTCCGTCGCCGCCGTCGGCGCGGGGCTGGGCCTGCGCTACTGGTTCCGCGAAACCCAATACCGCGCGGCGTCCAGCTTCATCCAGTTCGATGTGATGTACCGTTTCAAACTGGGCCCCTCAGACCGCGCCGCCGGCCTTGTCCTGCAAACTTCGCTCTCGTTTTAGATTTATTCCTCCCCCTGAAAGGGGAGGGTTAGGGAGAGGTCGTTTGTTGTTTCCTCTCTCGCACGACTCTCCCAATCTCCTCCACCACACCCTCCATGTTCTCGATCACCTCGGTGTTCCAAAACCGGAGCACGCGATATCCGGACGCCGCCAGCCATCGCGTTCGTACTTCGTCGCCCGGCGCATCGGCGTGCTGACCGCCATCCAGTTCGATGATGAGTTTCAGGGACGGCGCGCAGAAATCCGCGAAATAGCGCCCAACGGGATGCTGCCTGCGGAACGACACACCGGCGATTTGAGCGCTGCGCAGGTAAAGCCAAAGCGCCTTTTCCGTCGTGGTCGCATCCCGCCGCAACCGCCGAGCGCGCGACGTGGTTTCCGGAGTCTTACGAAACCGCCCAACCAAAAAACGACCCCTCCCTGACCCTCCCCTTCCAGGGGAGGGATAATTTTAGCGCACTCCATTTTATTCCTCCCCCTGAAAGGGGGAGGTCAGGAGGGGGTCGTTTTATGTTTGAGGGTTCGTTTTTCGTTTACCCACACCACCCCCTGGACCTACATTAGAAACCATCCAATTCCTCCCGTTTCACCGCGATCAAGAGGGCATCATGGCCAGCGTTTCCATCGACATCGGTATCGACCCCAAAAGCCGCAAAGCGATTGTCGGCGGTCTCTCGAAAGTGCTGGCCGACACCTACACGGTTTATCTGAAAACCCACGGCTTTCATTGGAACGTCACCGGCCCGATGTTCCAGACACTCCACCTGATGTTCATGACCCAGTACACCGAAGCCTGGACCGCCGTTGACCTTATCGCCGAGCGCATCCGCGCCCTCGGCCATCCGGCGCCCGGCTCCTACGCGGCGTTCGCCAAGCTCGCCTCGGTGAAGGAAGAAACCGGCGTGCCGTCGGCGAAGGAAATGATCAAGATCCTGGTGAAGGACCACGAGCGCGTCGCCAAGACCGCGCGTTCGGTCCTTCCCCTGGCCGACAAGGCCGACGACCAGCCCACCCTGGACCTCATCACCCAGCGCCTCCAATGGCACGAAAAGACCGCCTGGATGTTGCGCAGCCTTCTTGAAGAATAAGTGTGGAGGAATAAGGACAAAGGGAACCCGTTGGGTTCCCTTTTTTCATGCGATCCGGATCGCGTTTGATTTAGGTCACCCTTGATTTAGGTCACAAAGGTCCTCCCGGCCGTCCGGTATGCTCCGGCGCGCCTCGCGACTGTTTCGGACCTTTTGACGTGAGCCAGCAAAGCGTCACAGACTCCAGCCCCAAGGACGCACGTCATACGGCGCGCGCATCCGGAACCGCGCGCCCCGCGCTCGCCTCGCGCGCCGTCTCATCGCTCGACGCCGTCAAGTCGGACGTGTGCGACACCACGCTCGCGGTCATGGCCTGGCTGATCGTGCCCGCCGTCGGCATCAGCGTTTCGCGCGCGCTCGATGTGGGCTGGACGCCCCAGTACACCGCCCAGTGCCTCGGCGCGGGCGCCGTCTGGCTGATCGCGATTTTTCGCAAACGCATCCCTTATGTGGTGCGCGCCAATCTTATCATCTTCCTTCTGCTCGCCATGGGATGGGCGGGACAGATCGCCACTTTGGCGCCCACCTCCTACGTGTTCTTCGTGGCCGCCGGCGCCATGGCCGCGGTGTTCTACGGCGCGGCCGCGGGCATCGTCGTGGTGGCGCTTTCGGTGCTCATCACCTTCTCCAGTTATTTCGCGATCAAAGCGGGCTACTACCCCGTGCCCACCTATCCCGCGGGCATGACGATCACCACCTGGATCTCGCGCGCGGCCTCGCTCATCGTCGCCGCCGCCGGCCCCGTCATCGCCATCACCCAGTACCGCCAGTCCCTGATGCGCGAGCTCAAACGCGCCGAGGACGTCAGCGAGGCGAAGTCCGCCTTCCTCGCCACAATGAGCCACGAGCTGCGCACGCCCATGACGGCCATCATCGGCACCGCGGAGTTGCTCCAGCAGGACCGGCTCCCCGCCGATCACGCGGGCAAGATCGACCGCATCGCGCGCGCGGGCAAGAATCTGCTCTCGCTTCTGAACGATCTGCTCGACTTCGCCAAGATCGAAGCCCGCCAGATGCCGGTGGACAAGGTGGCCTTCTCCGTCAACGACCTCCTCGGCGATGTGCGCGATCTCTTCGCCCCGCTGGCCGAGGAGAAGGGACTCACCTTGCGCGCCGAGAACCTGCCCGTCGACGATCTCGGCGCGCACGACGCGCTCATCGGCGATCCCGTCCGCCTGCGCCAGATCCTCTCCAACCTCGTCGGCAACGCCGTCAAATTCACCCAAAGCGGCGAGATCGTGATCGCGGTGTCGCAAACGCGCCTCGGCCCCGGCGAGGTCGCCTTGCGTCTCGCGGTGGCCGACAGCGGCATGGGCATCGCGCCCGACGATCAGGCCCGATTGTTTCAGCCCTTCGTCCAGGCGGAGAACTTCCGCACCCGCACCCACGGTGGCACCGGTTTGGGTCTCGCCATCAGCCGCAAGCTCGCCGAACTCATGGGCGGCGAACTCACCGTGGTGTCCGAAATCGGGAAGGGCTCCACCTTCACCCTCACCGTGCCGTTGCCGATCGCGCAGGAGGTCGCCGCCGCGCGCGCCGAGACCAAACTCACCGCGCACGCGGGCCGCGAACCGTTGCGGGTGCTCCTCGCCGAGGACAACGACGCCATCCGCGACCTGATGCGCGAGATGATCACCCGTCGCGGCCACAAGATTCATTGTGTCGAGAACGGGCTCCTGGCGGTTCACGCCGCCGAGGAGGGCGGCTACGACGTCATCATCATGGACATGCACATGCCGGTGATGGACGGCGCCGAGGCCACCCGCGATATCCGCGATCTCGGCACGCGCGCGGCGCAGATCCCCATCGTGGCGCTCACGGCGGGCCTGACGGAGGACCAGCGCCGCGGCTATCTCGAGGCGGGCGTCAACCAGGTCGTCGCCAAGCCCGCGCACTGGCCCACCTTGTTCGAGGCCATCGAAAGCCGCGGGCACGCCTACCGCGACGACGCTGACCGCGACGACGTCGCGCAAGCCGTGCCCGCGCCTGAAACATCCGGCGGTCCGGGGACCGACCCGCGCCCGTCCGGCGAGGCCGTGCTCGACACCGCGCATTACGCCGAATTGGAGTCCGTGCTCGGCGCCGATGTCATGCGCAATGCGCTCGGCGCCTATCGCACCGGCCTTGGCGACTATCTCGTGCAACTCCAAGCCACCCTGGACGCCGGCGACGTCGCCGCCGCCCACCGCCTCGGTCACGCCATCAAGGGCAGCAGCCGCCAGTTCGGCGCGATGGAGCTCGGTGCACTCGGCGCCGCCATCGAAGCCAAAACCGCGGGTCTCGACGACATGAAGCGCGCCGCCGCCGAACTCCCCGCCGCCGCCGCGCGGTTCGACGCGGCGCTGGAAAAGAGGAATCCGGGGGCCGCCGGCGATTGATTTCCCGGCGGCCGATCCGTCGTCCTCTCCCTGAACGGGGGCGTTCGTGCGAACGTCGTTTTCAGGTTCCGGTTACCGCGCCTCCGCAACCTGCTGGCCCTGTACCAGCATCACGGCGTTGTGCGACGACTGCAGCGCGTTGAATTCCGTGCCGCCGGTCAGGCTCACCGTCCACGTCAGGCCGGGCGCGGTCTCTGTGCTCGTCCAATAGTCGGGGAATTGGTAGCTGATGCCGGGGAAGACGTCCGCGTTCACGCTGCGCAGACACGCCCGCGACACCAGCGTCAGCATCTCGTCCTTCGTGGGCAGACGCCACGTGCCGTCCATCTTGCGGGCCTGCGCCCACGACAGTTGCTCCGGCGTGCCCGTGCACCCCGCGCCTTCCTGCCATTTCTGGCCGACGGCGCAACGCTGCCAGGTCAGTTTCGTTTGCGTGTCGAACGCGGTCGCCCCGTTCACCTGATAGCGGTCGGTGGGGATGCGGGGCTCGTGTGTGCAGGCGGCGTGGGCGGCGTTCGCGCCGCCGAGCACCACGGCGCTCAAAAGTAAAGCTCTGAACATGGATGATCTCCCAAGCAAATCGTTAGAAAGAATAACCCAACACACGCGACCTATTTTCCTGTCCGCGCGTGTCAAGGGGCGCGGAAAATTACAGAATTGAAAATTTGTGACACGCGGCGAAAGGAGGCGAATTCACGCGTCTTGGCGTAAAAGCCGCGTGAGCGCGCGAAACCTTCGCCGGTTCTTAACGTTGCCGGTAGATGGACCTTGACCCAAAAATGGCGTCGCGTTCCGTGGGCGGCGCGTCCTCCCGCGCCCACACGGCGCGCGGGAGGGACGGCGCAATCGTCGCGCTCCCATGTCCCGCGCATGCCTCGCGCGCCGGCCCCCAATCGGCGAAGAAAATTCCTGTTCCCGCCCGCACCCGCGGCTGGACTGTGATCGTCACCCGCGAAACGCCCAAGAGCGGTTAATTCACCGCGCTTCGCGTCTCGGTATGAGAGACGAGCGCACCACGCCGTTACGGGCATCCGTCTTCTCCCAAACGTCGCCCAGCTTCCGTCCCGCCAGCGGCTCGCAGAAGGATTTCGGCGGCGACGAGGGCTGCGGCGGATCCGTTTGAGTCACGCATAACGCGCCGTCGATGAATTCCCACGTCCCGCGTGTGCGCGCGCGCACCGTCGCCCCAACGGACGTCCACGTATGATCCGGATCGACAAAGATATCGTTCACCGCAAAGCGGTTCTCGATGCGCAAGGTGTTGGTGAACAGCAGCGCGGGCATCTTCGCATCGTCCGCGAAGACCGAAGCCGAGCCCATCAGGAAAACCGGAAGGAGGGAGGGCAGAATGAGTGTTCTGAACATGGGAACTCGATCATGCCCAAAGACCCGGCGTGCGTTCAAATGATTCCGCTGCGGGTGGAGGCGGATGCGAAAAAGGCCCCCCGCGCACACACAAGGGGGGCCTTTCCGTCGTTCCGCCGTCTTATCTCAGCGGCGTTGGTAAAACAGTCTGAACTAGTCGCGCCACGGATTGCGCGGGCGGCGGTCCGCCCAGTTGGGCACGCCGTCGCCGTCATAGTCGCGGCGCGCGCGATAGTCGCCGCGATAATAACCGCGGTCGTACCCGTCGTAGGACGACACACCCATGCTGAAGCTGGAATAAGAGCCGCCGTCGCTCACGCAGGCGCTCAACCCCATCACCGCGACAACGGCGGCGACAGCGGACAACCCGGTTTTCATCTTCGTGTTCATGATCAATCTCCTCGCTCTGATTGACGTACAATCAGTAAACGGGAGGAGAATGGTGAGGGTAGGGCGGGGATAAGGTGGTTTTGTGGCGGTGTGTAAGTATGTGTGACAGAAGGGAAAATGTGCGGATCGGCCTGCGCCGAGCGCGTTATGAGATGATGCGGGAGGTCCGCGAAGTGTTCGGATTAGGCGGATTCGCGGATTCACCGGGGGCGCTCAATGTCCAGGCTCTCAACGGGGACGTTGCAAACCAACTCTGTCACCTTCCGCTCCGTAAGAACTTCACTCGTGCTCAAGTTTATGTCGCGGGAAACATGAGGCATCGCAACACCGCAGTGTTTTTTGAAGTTGCCTTGTAAGACCTCGATCACGATTTTTTTGGGATCGTTTGCGGGGTGATAAGCGCGCACGTCCCGTTGACGTTCCGGCAGCCACGTTTGCGGGTTCACGAGGAAAAAGGTTTCAAATCCGTCCCTGAACGCCAACTTGACGGTGAGGTAGTCGACACCGCCGACGCGTTCGATTCCGTCGTATTGTACTTGGTGACCGCTCTCCCGCGTCAGCCAGATGCCTTCGAATCTATATGCGATGCCGTGTGCAAGCGCGTTACGGGCGTCGACGCCGACTGCTGCGACCTTCTCGGTGCCCGCCTGTTCCCACGCTCCTTCATCATCCAGCCCTTCACTGTAAACGCGCGTTCTGTCGATGAACACGTCGATGCGCATGCGGCCCTCGCGCGTGGCTCGGTAGTCGCCCGTGAATTGCATGCCGTTTTCCGTCCACGTGGCGGAGATGCGAACATTGTTCAACCCGCGCAGCGCGGCCTCTCCACCCATGGCGCCCAGTGATTTGGTGAGAATAGTGTCGAGTTCCGGTGCCGGGGCCGCCATTGCAAGAGGGTGGGCGAGAGAGGCGACGAGGATGAAGAGCGGGTTCACGGCGTCCTCCGTATGTTCTTTTGTGTAACGCTACAGTTCGTAACATTACGTGAGGGTGCGGCATCTTGACAAGTACCTAAAATAGGGACATTATGTCCCTATATAGTTGCCATGAGGGTCCGCAAGATGGCGCCATTACCTAAATCCATCCCATCCCCAGCCGCCGATATTCGTGCGACATCTCCGGTGCCTAACTTGGCGAAAGTCAGCCTCGGCTCCCACCTCTCCCTTGCCACAGCCGCCATCGCCACCCGCACCCAAGCCCCTCCCGAACTCGTCACCCACCATCTCCTCACACTCGCCGCCATGGCCGCGCAGCGCCTTGTGAGTGTGCGTCTCCCCACTGGTGAAATCCGTCCCGTCTCCTGTTTCTTCGCAACCTTCGTCGGCGCGGGCGAGCGGCGCGGGGCGGTGGAGAAAATGACCTTGGACGCGGTGTGCCAATGGGAGCGCGCCTATGACGGCGAGAAGCGCACCATCCTGGAGCACGCCAACCTCTTCATCGAGCCGCCGCGCGCCGGGATGCACGACCGCTTTGGCCGCTATACGCGCCGCTCCGGCATGTTCGCGCGGCATCCGCACGATCTGATCCAGGCCCTCTATCGGCGGCGCGAGGAGGCGGCGTCCCTGTGCGCCTTGTGGGACGGCAAGGTCTTCAATCAGGTGGCCGCGCCGCCGCAGCATCCGCGATTGTCGCTGCATCTTGTGGCGACGCCGCGCGAGGGCCGGGCGCTCCTGGCCGACGCGGCTCTCGCCGACAGCGGCTTTCTCGGCCGTCTGCTCTGCGTCCAGCCGGCGTCGCGTCTCGGCGCGCGCACCTGGGCGGCGGAGGACACGGACGCGCCGCCGCCGGAATTCACGGCGCTGCTTGAAAAGCTCACGGCGCTGTACGCGCAAACTCCCACCATGGACACGCGCATGGTCACATTCTCGGCGGAGGCCGCCGCCGCGTGGCTTGCCTTCGCGCAAGAGGTCGAGCAGGCGATGGCCCCCGGCGGGGTGTTCGCCGCGATCCGCCCCTTCGCCACCCACATGGCCGAACACGCGGCGCGCCTCGCGGTCGTCGTCGCGCTCATTGAGGACGCGGCGCTTGCGGAACTCAGCTTGCCCGCCCTGGAAAACGGCATCGCCCTCGCGCGCTACTATGCGAAAGAATGTCTGCGCCTTTCGCGCGTGGCGCCGCCCGCCGTCACCGAGCCGGAACGCGAAGACCTTTTGCGGGAATGGCTCCTGCGCACACCGGCCGAGAAGATCGTCACGTTGCGCGATGTCTGCCGGTCCGGCCCGCCCGCCGTGCGCAATGCCGACATCGCCTACAAGATCATGCGCCGTCTTGAACGGTCAGGCCTTGTGCGGCCGCATGCCGATACACCCGCGACGGCTGGCGCGCCGCGCCGCATCCGCGGGAGCTATGAGTGGCGCGTGGTCACCGACGAAGCGCCTGTTAACGATATGTCGCGCGACGTCGCGTGATGTCGCGCGGCCGGGTTTGTGCGCCAACGCGTTGGCCGCTAAGGCAAATCCGGAAGACGTCGCGCGTCGCGTTGTCGCGTGAGAAATATGACAACGGCCGACAAGGCCACGCGCAAAACAAAAGGGGATCCCACGGGATCCCCTTTGCCGTCTCTCAAGTCCTGTCGCGGTGCTTACGCCACGCCGTGCTCCTTGAAATACGCCAGCAGTTTCGTCCAGCCGTCCTTCGCGGCCTCGGCCTTGTAGGTCGGCCGGTAGTCGGCGTGGAAACCGTGCTGGCTGTCCGGATACACAATGATGTCCCCCGCCTTGCCGGCGCTTTTCAGCGCGGCTTTCATTTGGTCCACGCTCTCTTGCGGGATGCCGGCGTCGGTGCTCGCGTACAGGCCCAGCACCGGCGCTTTCAAATCCTTCACCAGGTCGATGGGGTTCTGCGGCTGCAACTGTGTGGGCGCGCCCACCAGGCGGCCGTACCACGCCACGCCCGCGTCCAGGTTCGGGTTGTGCGCGGCGTAAAGCCAGGTGATGCGCCCGCCCCAGCAGAAGCCCGTGATCGCCAGCTTGTCGGTGTTCGCAACCCCTGTGCCCTTCGCCCAGGCCACCGTGGCGTCCAGATCGCTCATCACTTGCGCGTCCGGCACCTTGGCGACGATGGGGCGGATGTCGTCGATGGACGTCAGTTTGGAAACGTCGCCCTGGCGTGCGTACATCTCCGGCGCCACCGCGAAGTAACCCGCTTTCGCGAACCGGCGGCACACATCCTTGATATGCTCATGCACGCCGAAAATCTCCTGCACGACCAGCACGGTCGGGAAGGGGCCTTTGCCGTTCGGATGCGCGCGGTAGCCGGGGATGTCGCCGCCCTGCACGCTGATCTTCACTTCGCCCGCCGTGATCCCTGTGCTGTCGGTGGTGATCGTTTGCGCGCCCACCGGTTTCACGGCCAGCGCGAAACCCGTCGCCAGCGCGGTCACCGCGAAGCCGCGGCGGTTGATATCCGTCTTCGGCAGAACCTGGCGCAATTCCAGCTCAAGGGTGTCCAGCGGCGTATTCATGCGGCGCGTCCTTTCCGGGAAAGTTGTGAAGCGGGCGAGGACGATACCACCGCTTTCCTGTGGATAAAAAGCCGGGAACCGATGACGGCGGGCCCGGCCTCCCTTATCTTTGGCGGCACATGAATTACGCCCCTTTTGTCCATCTTCGGGTCCACTCCGCCTATTCCATGGCGGAAGGCGCCATCAAGGTCTCCAAACTGGCCGCCCTGTGCGCCGGCGCCGGCATGCCCGCGGTCGCGCTCACCGACACGCGCAACCTGTTCGGCGCGCTGGAATTCTCGTCGGAGTGTTCAAAACAGGGTGTGCAACCCATCGTCGGCTGCCAGTTGTCCGTCCGGCGCGAGGATATCGCCACCGGCCACGGGCAGGCGGGCCGTCTGCCGGAACCGGACACCTTCGTCGTCCTGGTGCAGAACGAGGCGGGCTACGCCAACCTCCTGAAGCTCACCAGCAAGGCCTTCCTGGAAACGGATTCCGGCGAAACGCCGCAGATCACCTGGGCCGACGTCGCCGCCCACAGCGAGGGTTTGCTCGCGCTCACCGGCGGCGTCGCGGGCACCATCGGCCGGCATCTGCTCGACGGTCAGAAAGCCAAGGCCGAGGACACGCTGCGCAAGATCGCGGCCATGTTCCCGGGCCGTCTTTATATCGAACTCATGCGCCACGGCGTGAAGGCCGAGGAACGCACCGAGCCCGGTTTCATCGACCTCGCCTACGCCCACAACATTCCGCTCGTCGCCACCAACGATTGCTTCTTCGCCGACGAAGCGATGTACCAGGCGCACGACGCGCTCATCTGCATCGCCGAGAAAAGCTTCGTCTCGGTGCACAACCGCCGCCGCCTCACGCCGCACCACCGCTTCAAAAGCGCCGAGGAGATGGTGAAGCTGTTCGCCGACATCCCGGAAGCGATCAGCAACACTCTCGTCATCGCTCAGCGCTGCGCCTTCAAGGTGGAGGAGCGCAAACCCATCCTCCCGCGCTCGCCGAAAACCGGTGACCGCACGGAAGACGAGGCGCTGCGTCAACTCGCCCACGATGGCCTGGACGCGCGTTTGAAGAACGAAGTCTTCACGCCCGCCATGACCGACGCCGAGAAGGCGGAGAAAGAGAAAACCTATAAGGACCGGTTGGAGTTTGAGCTGAACACCATCGTGAAGATGGGCTTCCCCGGCTACTTCATGATCGTCGCGGACTTCATCCAGTGGGCCAAGGCCCACGACATCCCCGTCGGTCCGGGCCGTGGTTCGGGCGCGGGCTCCGTCGTCGCCTGGGCGCTCACCATCACCGATCTCGATCCGCTACGCTTCAATCTCCTGTTCGAGCGGTTCTTGAACCCTGAGCGCGTGTCGATGCCCGACTTCGACATCGACTTCTGCCAGAACCGGCGCGACGAGGTCATCCGCTACGTCCAGAACGAATACGGCCGCGACCGCGTCGCGCAGATCATTACGTTTGGAAAGCTGCAAGCGCGCGCCGTGCTTCGCAACGTCGGCCGCGTGCTCGAAATGCCGCTCGGCTACGTCGATAAGATCTGCAAAATGGTTCCGATGAACCCGGCCAATCCAGTGACGCTCAAGATGGCGCTGGAGTCCGAGCCCGAACTGCAGAACCTGCGCGACACCGACGACAACGTCCGCCAGCTCATCGACATCTCGCTCAAACTCGAAGGCCTTTACGCCCACGCCTCCACTCACGCCGCCGGTCTTGTGATCGGCGACCGTCCGCTGGACGAGCTGGTGCCCCTCTACCGCGATCCCGCGTCCGACATGCCCGTCACCCAGTTCAACATGAAGTGGGTGGAACCGGCGGGCCTCGTGAAGTTCGACTTCCTGGGTTTGAAGACGCTGACCGTGCTCGACACGGCCATCAAACTTCTGCGCCAGCGCGATATCCACCTCGACCTTTCCAAGGTGCCGCTGGACGACAAGCCGACCTTCGCCATGCTCAGCCGGGCCGACGCCTTCGGGGTGTTCCAGTTTGAAAGTACGGGCATGCGCGACGTCTTGCGCAAGCTGAAGCCCGACGTGTTCGAGGACTTGATCGCGGTCGTGGCGCTCTATCGCCCGGGTCCGATGGACAACATCGACAGCTTCGTGAACCGCAAACACGGCCGCGAGCCCATCGAATATATGCACCCCGCCATGGAAGCCATCCTGGCCGAAACGTATGGGATCATCGTCTATCAGGAACAGGTGATGCAGGCCGCCCAGGTGCTGGCGGGATATAGTTTGGGCGGCGCCGATCTGTTGCGCCGCGCCATGGGTAAGAAGATCCAGGCGGAGATGGACAAGCAGCGCGCCACCTTCGTCGAGGGCGCGGGCAAGTTCCGCGAGATCGCGCCCGAGCGCGCCTCCACCATCTTCGACACCATTGATAAGTTCGCCGGCTACGGCTTCAACAAGTCCCACGCGGCGGCCTACGCGCTTGTCGCCTATCACACCGCCTACCTGAAGGCGAACTACCCGGCCGAATTCCTCGCGGCGTCCATGACGCTCGATATGCACAACACCGACAAGCTCGCCGACTACAAGGCCGAATTGAAAGATCGCTTGAAGATCGAGATATTGCCGCCGGATGTGAACACCTCAGATGTCACCTTCGCCGTCGAGAACGGCAAAATTCGGTACGCCCTCGCGGCCTTGAAGAACGTCGGCGCGGGCGCCATGGAAGCCCTCGTGGCCGAACGCAAACGCAAAGGCCCGTTCAAGTCACTCACGGATTTCGCGAGCCGATTGGATGGCTCCGTCATCAACAAGCGTCTCCTTGAAAATCTCGTGCGGGCAGGGGCGCTCGACAGTCTTCATGCCAACCGTGGCCAATTGTTCGCGGGCATCGAGATCGTGCTGCGTCATGCGCAAGCGAGCGCCAGTTCGCGCTCCTCCAATCAGGTCAGCCTGTTCGGCGGTGACGACAATTCCAACAAGATCACGCTTCCCAAGCTCCCGGAATGGCGCAAGTTCGAGAAGATCGCTCACGAGCGCGAAGCGTTCGGCTTCTATCTGCAGGATCATCCGCTCGACACCTATTCCGGCACGCTTGAAGCCCTGAAGTGCGTGAAGGCCGTCGATGTCGAGAGTTTGAGCGCCGATCAGTGTTCCAAGCCGATCCGCATGGCCGGCACCGTGCAGGAAAAGCGCGAGCGCGTCGGCAAGCGCGGCAACAAGTACGCCTTCGTGAAACTGCAGGACGCGACAGGCTCCTACGAAGTGATGATGTTCTCCGAAGTGCTCGCCCACAGCCGCGAATTGTTGGACGGCGACGCGGCGCTTCTGCTTACCGTCAGCGCCCAGCGCGAGAACGACAAGGTGCGCTTGCTCGCCACCCACGTCGACGATCTCGAACGCGCGGCGGCTGCGCGCGTGCGCAACCTCGAACTCCATGTCGCCGCCGATCTTCCCCTGGCGGAACTCTCGTCCCTGCTGGAATCCGACGGTCGCGGCAACAGCCGGATCATGCTGGTCACCCGCCAGAACGGCCACTATGTCCACGTCGGCCTGCCGCAACGCTACGCCATCCAGCCCAAGACGCTCACGGGACTCCGCCAGATGCACGGCGTCACCGAGATCAAGGAATTCTGATGACGCCGGTGCTCGTGACCCGCTCACCGCACCGCGCACATCTTATTATTTCTTCCGTCACCCTGGGCGAAGGCCCAGGGTCCAGGGTTCCACGCGCCGCTCTCTCATGACCCAAACCACCCTCATCGCCATCGCCCAACTGCTCGCGACCTCCCTCTGGTTCAGCGCCAATGTCGCGGGCGGCACAGCCGAATATCTGGGCGCGATGACCATGGCAGTGCAGGCGGGGTTCATCACCGGCACTTTGCTCTTTTCCTTCGGCGGCCTCGCGGATCGGTTCGCGCCATCGAAGGTGTTCGCGGTCTCCGCCGTCCTCGGCGCGGCGTTCAACGTCGCTTTCGCGCTCTCGCCGGACTCCTTCCTCACGCAACTGATCTGCCGCGCCGCCGTCGGCTTCGCGCTCGCGGGCGTTTACCCCATCGGCATGAAGATGGCCGTGGCCTGGGCCCCCAGCCGGGCCGGGCAGACGCTGGGGCTTCTCGTGGGGATGCTCACCCTCGGCACGGCGCTGCCCATGGGTGTGCGCGCGCTCGGCAGTCACGCCGCGTGGAACGCTCCGGTGTTGATCGCAAGCCTGCTCGCGGTGATCGCCGCCGCGATGATCCTGCGTCTGGGCGATGCGCCCGCCGCGCCGCCGCGCGCGGCCGAGCCACCGAAGGCCGGAAACTTTTTCCGCGCCTTCAAGATCCCGAAGTTCCGCGCGACCGCGTTCGCTTACTTCGGTCATATGTGGGAGTTGTACGCCTTCTGGACGCTGACGCCGCTCCTGGTCGCGGCCGCGCTCGCGGGGTCCGCCTTCGATGCGCCGCTCGCCGTCTGGGGCGTGTCGTTTCTCGTCATCGCCATCGGCGCCATCGGCTGCATCTGGGGCGGCAATCTCACGCGCGCATTCGGGTCCGAGCGCGTCGCGGGCGCGGCGCTCATGGTCTCGGGGCTGATGTGTCTCGCCTATCCGTTCCTTGGCGAGGCGTCGGTTCCGGTGAAGATCGCGGCGCTTCTGATCTGGGGCGCGGCCGTGATCGCGGACTCGCCGCAGTTCTCGGCGCTCGCCGCGCGGCATTGTCCGCCGACGCTTGTTGGAAGCTCGCTCGCCCTGCAAACCAGCATCGGTTTCGCCGTGACGATCGTTTCCATTCTTCTCGTCACCAATATGCACGCCGCGCTCGGCGACAAGGTCGCCTGGCTGTTGTTGCCCGGGCCCATCGTCGGACTCATCGCACTCCGACCCATCGTCTTCACGCCGTACGAGGAGTTCTTGCCGCCGCTCGCGCCCACCGACGCGGCGCTCGCCGACGCCCGCGCCGACCGCGCCGCCTGGTATCGCCAGAAAGCAAACGAAGCGCGCGGCCGGGCGTGCCACGTCGCCGATCTCGAAACCAGCCAGGGCCTCCTACGCGTCGCCGAATATTGGGAGCGCCTGGCCGACGGCGTCAAAAAAGAAGAATGAGGGAGGCGTTAGCCTACGAGCGCGCCGAATGCGCCGCCGGAGTGTTCACCGGCCGCCGCCAGCGACAGCCACTCCTCGGCCATCTCCAGGAACGCGGCCTTGTCTTCCTCGACCGTCGACCGGCGCGCCTGATCCAGGCACTCCGCGGCGCGCAGCCGATAACTGTCGATGGTTTGAGGCATGGCGAAATCCCGTTGCGTTCCGGAACCAGTATGCGCATGTGTCCGCCATCCGGTACCCGGACCCAGGGGATTTCGCGTAGGAATGATCGGCGAGGGGAAGAACCTCCCATACGGCCGCCGATCCAGGGAAAAGTGTTTCGTGTTAATCCGCCAGCAATCGGCGCCGGGGCCGGATGCCGAAGGTCCGCTGCAGGCGTCTTGCGATGGCGGCGCGGGAGCGACGCCAGCGGGCGTAATCCTCGACGTCCTTGCGGATCGAGCCGATGACCAGGGCCAGCATCGACATGTCGTCGACGAAGCCGATGCCGGGGACGAAGTCCGGCATCAGGTCGAAGGGGTTCATTATATATAAGAGTGCGAACGCGCCCGCGAGCACGGTGGAACGGGGCGTCTCCCGGTAGGTGCCGTTCGCGTAGTCCTTCACCATCTCCAGGAGCATCCCGGCTTCCTGGCCCATGTCGGCCAGGGGGCCGTTGATCAGGCGGCGCAGGCCCTTCGAGCGGCGGATCACCTTGAGGACGTCGCTGTTACGGACGTTGCGCAGGCCGGAGCGGAAATAGCGGGTGAGGGTCGCCTGGTCGATCTGCATGGGCCTATTCCGGGTTCGGGGGCTGATGTTTCAATGTTCTAACCGCCGGGAATGTTTCACTTTATTCGGAAAATGGGGTTTTGCCCTAGACAATAAATAGGAAAATCCATATACCCCGCACCATTCCACACGCGGGTGCGGGCGCTTCGGGAGTTCCGAAGGTCCATTCCGGTGTCGCCCTTTCTCCTTAAAAAGAGGGGGTGATTCCACCACCTGCGGAGGCATAACCGGAAGAAAAAAGGATCCGAAATGGCGTCTTTGCCAGATTTCTCCATGCGTCAGCTCATCGAAGCCGGCGCGCACTTTGGTCACAACACCCGCCGCTGGAACCCGAAGATGAAGCCGTTCTTGTACGGCGTTCGCGACGGCGTTCACATCATCGACCTGCAGCAGAGCGTGCCGATGCTTCAGCGCGCCATGCAGGCCATTCACGACGTCACCGCCGCCGGCGGCCGCGTGCTCTTCGTGGGCACCAAGCGCCAGGCGCAGGAACTCGTGAAGGAATACGCCGAGCGTTGCGGCCAGTACTTCGTCAATCACCGTTGGCTGGGCGGCACGCTCACCAACTGGAAGACCGTTTCGCACTCGATCAAGCGCCTGAAGGACCTCGAAGCGCGCCTCGGCGATGAAGCGCAGCTCCACGGCCTCACCAAGAAGGAACAGCTTGAACTCGCGCGCGAGCAGGAAAAGCTGAACCGCTCTCTCGGCGGCATCAAGGACATGGGCGGCCTGCCGGACATCCTGTTCGTGATCGACACGAACAAGGAATCCATTGCCGTCAACGAAGCGCGCGTGCTGGGCATCCCGGTCGTCGCGATCCTCGACAGCAACTCGGACCCGGCGCACATCACGTACCCGGTGCCGGGCAACGACGACGCCATCCGCGCGATCAAGCTGTATTGCGAACTCGTCGCCAACACCGTGCTCACCGGCATCAAGGACGAAATGAAGTCCGCCGGCGTCGACCTGGGCGCCGCTGAAGCCGCGCCGTCGGAAGATCTTCCGGAAGGCGACGAAAAGGGCCCGGTTGTCGTGAAGAAGCCGCGCACCCGCACCCGCAGCGCGAAGAAGGACGCCGACGAAGCTCCGGCGGCCGCGGAAGCCTAAAGCTTCTCATTTCTTTCCCGCGGAACGAAACGCCGATTGGATATGTTTTCGTTCCGCGGGCTTTGAAGTTGCGGCTTTTCGGGCCGCACCTTATCTATTCCCCACCTACGTTTTCGAGGGACGACCATGGCTGCTATTACCGCCCAACTCGTGAAAGACCTGCGTGAAAAGACCGGCGCGGGCATGATGGACTGCAAGACCGCCCTGAATGAAACCGGCGGCGATATGGAAGCCGCCATCGATTGGCTCCGCAAGAAGGGCCTGTCGCAGGCCGCGAAGAAGTCCAGCCGCGTGGCCGCCGAAGGCCTCGTCGGCGTCGCGACCGCCGGCAACGCGGGCGCCGCCATCGAAATCAACGCCGAGACCGACTTCGTCGCGCGCAACGTCCTGTTCCAGGACTTCGTCGAAACCGCCTCCAAGATCGCGCTCGAAGTGAAGGGCGATCTGGAAGCGCTGAAGGGCAAGCCGCACCCGGGCGAAAGCCGCACGGTCGCCGAGCAGCTCACGCACCTCATCGCCACCATCGGCGAGAACATGGCCATCCGCCGCGCGGCCGCCATCGCCGTGTCCGACGGCGTGGTGACGTCCTACATCCACACCGCGATCCGTCCGGGCTTGGGCAAGATCGGCGTGCTCGTCGCCCTTGAGTCGACCGGCGACAAGACGAAGCTGGCCGAACTCGGCAAGCAGATCGCCATGCACATCGCGGCGACGAACCCGCAAGCCCTTGATACGGACTCGGTCGATCCGGCCGTGCTCGAACGCGAGAAGGCGATCTACCGCGAACAGGCGATGGCGTCCGGCAAACCAGCCGATATCGTCGAGAAGATGCTCGTCGGCCGCGTGCGCAAGTACTACGAGGAAGTGGTGCTGCTCGAGCAGGCCTACATCATGGACGACAAGATGAAGGTCGGCGCCGTGGTCGAAAAGCTGGCCAAGGACCTGGGCACGCCGGTGAAGCTCGCGGGCTTCATCCGCTACGGCCTGGGCGAAGGCATCCAGAAGGCGGAGCAGGACTTCGCCGCCGAAGTCGCCGCCGTCGCCGGAACCCGCTAATCCGGCCACCAACTACCGGTTTCCGCGGGCGGGCTTTCGGGTATTATGAGCCCGCCTCGCGGAACCCCTTCCGAAGGGACGGCAAAACCGTCCCTTTTTCATAGGTTTAGGGTGCCTGTCCGAGGCGCCGCCCGTTCCCCGCGGGCCAATAATTAGTCGCGAAGGTGAGGAATGGCTCCGCTGCCGTACAAGCGCATTCTGCTCAAAGTCTCCGGCGAGGGCCTGATGGGCTCCGGCGAGTACGGTCTGCATAACGAAACGGTCGCCAAGCTGGCCCGCGACATCAAGAACGTCACCTCCACCGGGCGCGAGGTCTGCCTGGTCATCGGCGGCGGCAACATCTTCCGCGGTATTTCCGGCGCGGCGCAGGGCATGGACCGCGCCAGCGCCGACTACATGGGCATGCTCGCGACCGTCATCAACGCGCTCGCCGTCCAGAACGCCCTTGAGTCCATCGGCGTGCCGACCCGCGTCCAGTCGGCCATCGCGATGGCTCAGGTGTGCGAGTCCTACGTGCGCCGCCGCGCCGTCCGGCATATGGAAAAAAACCGGGTCGTGATTTTCGCCGCCGGCACCGGCAACCCGTTCTTCACCACCGATACCGCCGCCGCGTTGCGCGCTGTGGAAATGAATTGCGATGCGCTTCTGAAGGCGACCCAGGTGGATGGGGTCTATGACAAGGATCCCAAGAAACATTCGGACGCCAAGCGTTATGATCGCCTGACTTTTGACAAAGTGATCGCCGACGATTTGCGGGTGATGGACACCGCCGCCATCGCGCTAGCCCGCGAAAATCGTTTGCCGATCGTCGTTTTCGACATGCACGAGGAAAACGCGACCCTTGAGGTGCTCGAGGGCCGCGGCCGCTTCACGGTTATCGCGGCGGCTTAATTCGCGGACGAGGGTGAGGGATATGAGTCAGAACTACCAAACACTGAAAAAAGACCTCCAGCACAAGATGGAAGTCAGCGTCGATCACGCCAAGAAGGAATTCTCCGGACTTCGGACCGGCCGCGCCACCGCCGCGCTTCTCGATCCGGTCGTCGTGGAGGCCTACGGCGCCCGCACGCCGCTCAATCAGGTGGCCAGTGTTTCCGTTCCTGAGCCCCGGCTCCTGTCGGTCTCCGTGTGGGACAAGGGCCTCGCGAAGGCGGTCGAAAAGG
This sequence comes from uncultured Rhodobacterales bacterium, assembly GCA_964576515.1. Classification (GTDB taxonomy): domain Bacteria; phylum Pseudomonadota; class Alphaproteobacteria; order Rhodospirillales; family Rhodospirillaceae; genus SHVO01. Next base: position 25,255 of record CAZNUW010000009.1, on the reverse strand, counting down.
CCATCCGGGAAGCCAATCTCGGCCTGAACCCGATGGCCGACGGCACCTTGATCCGCGTGCCGATCCCGCCGCTCACCTCCGAGCGTCGCACGGAACTGACCAAGATCGCGCATAAGTACGCCGAGAACGCGCGCGTCTCGATCCGCAACGTCCGCCGCGACGGCAACGACGTCCTGAAGAAGATGGAAAAAGACCACGTCATTTCCCAGGACGAGCACAAGAAGTACGCCGAAGAAGTCCAGAAGATGACGGACCAGTACGTCGGCAAGGTCGACGAGGCGTTGAAGCAGAAAGAGCAGGAAATCACGCAGGTCTGATGCGCACCAACCCCGTCCAGCCCCTGGAGCCGGCCGAAGACCGTCCCGATCGCGGGACGCCGCTGCATGTGGCGATCATCATGGACGGGAACGGCCGCTGGGCGAAGGCCCGCGGCTTGCCGCGCACGGCAGGCCACAAGCGCGGGGCCGACGCGGTCAAGCGGGTGGTGAAGAGCGCCGGCGCTCTCGGGGTCCGGTATCTGACGCTGTTCGGCTTCTCCTCGGAGAACTGGCAGCGTCCGGAGACCGAGGTGCGCGACCTGATGGGGCTTTTGCGCTTCTACCTCGAGAACGACATCGCCGAGTTGGTCGATAACGGCATTCGCCTGAAGGTCATCGGCGACCAGTCCCGCTTTTCCCCCGATACGGTCAATCTCATCGAGCAGGCCGAACGCAAAAGCGCCCCCAATACCAAGATGGATCTGACCATCGCTCTGAGTTACGGCGCGCGGCAGGAGATCCTGGCCGCCGCCCAGGCGCTGGCCGCCGACTGCGCGAGCGGCAAGATGTCGCCCGCCGCCATCGACGAGGCGGAATTCTCCCGCCGGTTGTTCACGGCCGGCACCCCGGACCCGGACCTGCTGATCCGGACCTCCGGCGAGCAACGCATCAGCAACTTCCTCCTGTGGCAATTGGCTTACACGGAACTGGTCTTCACCGACACCCTGTGGCCGGACTTCGGGCAAGCCGAACTGGAAGCCGCCATCGCCACCTACCGCAGCCGCGAGCGCCGCTACGGCGCCGTCACCAGCTAACGGAAGATCTTCGTGCTCTGGACCCGTATCGCTTCCGGCGTTGTTCTGGCGCCTCTGTTTTTGTGGTTGATCCTGCGGGGCTACCCCGAGTTCCACGTCTTGATCGGCCTCATTACCGCGCTCATCACCTGGGAATTCGTCCGGATGGATAGCGGGCTCGGGATCGGCGCCCGGCGGTTGCTCGTGGCGGCGGGGTTCTTGGGCGCGATGCTCATCCCGATCGCGGCTCCGGCGGCGATGCTCGTCGTCGCCCTGTCGATGCTCGGTCTGATCCTTAAGCGGGGCGATCCCGTCTATCTCGCGCCGTCCTATGCCGTGCTGCCCGCCGTGACGCTGGCATACATCTGGGCCGCCGGCGGGGGGGAGCGTCTGGATCGCCATCTCGTCGGACCGATGGGGTTCGAGGTGGCCGGCGGCGCGTTCTCGATCTTCTGGATCCTGGCGGTGGTCTGGGCGACGGATATCGGCGCCTATGCGGTTGGCCGGACGGTCGGCGGCCCCAAGCTGGCCCCGGCCATCAGCCCAGGTAAGACCCGCTCCGGCGCGGTCGGCGGCCTTGTGTGCGCCGTCGTGTTTTCGGCGCTCCTTTTGTGGGCCTTCAATCTTGAGATTAAGGTCGCGCATGTCGGCGTCTCTATCTTAATGTCAATTATTAGCCAAGCCGGTGATCTATTTGAATCTGCAATAAAAAGACGGTATGGCGTTAAAGATTCCGGAGCCTTGATCCCGGGCCATGGCGGCTTTATGGATCGCTTCGACGGATTGTGGGCCGCCGCCCCAATCGCCGCGGTGTTTTGCGTTATTCTCGGCGGCGGTGTTCAAGCATGGTGACGGGAATGAATCAGAGGACCGAGCGCCGCCGCGTGACGATCCTCGGATCGACCGGCTCCATCGGCGACAGCACCATCGATCTTATTGAACGCAACCCGGACGCCTACGAGGTCGCGGCGCTGACGGCGAATGGGAATTGGGCGAAGCTCGCCGACCAGGCCAAGCGCCTGAAGCCGGCCGTCGTGGCCGTCGCCGATCCGTCCTGCTACCCCGATCTCAAGGCGGCCCTGGCCGGGACGTCGGTCCATGTGGCGGCCGGTCCGGAGGGCGTCTGCGAGGCCGCCGCCGTTCCATCCGACTGGGTCATGGCCGCCATCGTCGGCGCCGCCGGTCTCAAGCCGACCCTGACGGCCGTCGCTCGAGGCGCGGTCATCGCGCTCGCCAATAAAGAATGCCTGGTCAGCGCCGGGACGGTGTTCACGGACGCCGTCGCTCGGCATAAGGCGACGCTCCTGCCTGTGGACTCCGAACACAACGCCATCTTCCAGGTCTTCGACTTCGACCAGAAGCGCCACATCCGGAAAATCATCCTGACGGCCTCCGGCGGTCCGTTCCGGACTTGGTCCACGCCCGAAATGCGCGAGGCGACCCCGAAGCAGGCCGTCGCCCACCCCAATTGGTCCATGGGCGCGAAAATCTCGGTGGATTCCGCGACCATGATGAACAAGGGGCTGGAGGTCATCGAGGCTCATCACCTGTTCAACCTGCCCAGCGATCAGATCGATGTCCTGGTTCACCCCCAGTCGGTGATCCATAGCATGGTGGAGTATTGCGACGGCTCGGTGCTGGCGCAACTTGGCACGCCCGACATGCGCACCCCCATCGCCTACGCCCTGGGGTGGCCAAACCGCATCGATGCACCAACCACGCGATTGAACCTCGGCCAGTTCGGCTCCCTGACCTTTGAACAGCCTGACGAGGTCCGGTTTCCGGCCCTACGTCTGGCTCGGCGCGCGTTGCAGTCCGGGGGCAGCGCCCCTACAATTCTGAATGCCGCCAATGAAGTCGCGGTGGCTCGGTTTCTTGCGGGCGACGTGGGTTTCCTTGATATCGCCGCAATTGTCGAGCACGCCATGGACCGGGTGGCTTCCCAACCGCTCAACAGCCTTGAAGACGTGATGGCGATCGACGGGGAAGCGCGCCGCGTGGCGCGGGCGGCGAGTAACCTCAGCGCGGCCGCGGAGTAGGCCGCCGGACGACGTACCGCCGCAGGGAAACGTGCGGCCTTAGGAGATGCACAGCGTGCTTGAACAGCTTTTCGGCGTTCCGTTCACCCTCGTTAGTTTCTTCCTGGCGCTTTCCGTCGTGGTGTTCGTCCACGAGTTCGGCCACTTCTTTGTCGCCCGCCGGTGCGGCGTGCGCTGCGAGGCCTTCTCCATCGGCTTCGGCCCGGAGCTCTTCGGCCGTACCGACAAACACGGCACCCGCTGGAAGTTCTCGCTGATCCCGCTCGGCGGCTACGTGAAGATGTTCGGCGAAGGCGAGACCATGCAGGTGGTCGAGGGCGGCAAGACGACCGAAGTCCCGCGCGAACTGACCCCTGAGGAAAAGGCCGTCTCGTTCCGCTACAAGACCTTGGGCCAGCGCGCCGCCATCGTATTCGCCGGTCCGGCCGTGAACCTCCTGTTTGCGATTCTGGTGTTCTGGGCCACGTTCTCCATCGGCGGACGTCCGGTGACCGAACCGGTGATCGGCGGCGTGGTCGAGGGCGGCGCGGCGGATCTGGCCGGCGTCGAACCCGGCGACCGGATCGTGACCATCGACGGCAAACCCGTCGAGCGGTTCGAGGACATTCAGACGATCGTCCTTCTGGCCAACGGCGCCCCGATGGACTTGGGCATCACCCGCGACGGCGCGCCCGATCAGGTCATTACCGTCACCCCGACGCTGCGCGAGGACAAGGACGAGGAAGGCAATGTGACCCGGCGCCTGATGCTCGGCATCCAGGCGTCGCGCGAACATATGGCCGTCGTGAAGCTGAACCCGGTCGCGGCGGCCGGGACGGCGGTCTATCAGACCTATGACGTCATCCGGACGACCTTTGTCGCCGTCGGCCAGATGATCCGCGGCGACCGCGGAACCGAGGACCTGGGCGGCCCGATCCGGATTGCGCAAATTTCGGGGGAGGCGGCGAAAACCGGGGCTTTAGGTTTCATTCTTTTCATGGCGATTCTGTCGATTAATCTGGGGGTTGTGAACCTTTTCCCGGTCCCGCTCCTTGACGGCGGACACCTCATGTTTTACGCCATCGAGGCCGTGCGCGGACGACCGCTGTCGGAACAGGTCCAGGAATGGGGTCTGCGTGTGGGATTGGCGCTTGTTCTGACGCTGATGCTGTTCGTGACCTGGAACGACATCGTCCATTTGATCCGCACATAAAGAAAATTGCAGGGGCAACCCGCCCGCTTGAGTGCGCGCGGTACGATTAAGCTGGGAAGATTTCGATGACTGAAGCGTCTGGAACGGTTTGGCGCGGCAAGCGGCGCGGGTGGCGGGAATTGCCGCTGTCGGCCCTTCGCGCGGGCGCCATGCTCGCATTGTTGTCGGGCGGCGCCGTCGTCACGCTTCCGGCCCATGAAGTTCGCGCGCAGAGCGAGACGGATCTCATCCAAGGCATCGCGGTGCAGGGAAGCCAGCGTATTGAGCCGGCGACCGTACGCACCTACGTGACCGTGCGCGAAGGCGACCCGTTCGACCCCGCGCGCATCGATCAGTCGCTCAAGAACCTCTTCGGCACCGGCCTGTTCGCCGACGTGAGCATCACGCGCCAGGAAAATTTGCTGGTGATCCGCGTGGTGGAAAACCCGATCATCAACCGCATCTCGCTCGAAGGTAACGACAAGATCAAGGACGACGACCTGACGAAGGAAATGCAGCTTCGCCCGCGCGTCGTCTATACGCGCTCGAAAGTGCAGCAGGACGTCGAGAAAATCCTCGAACTCTATCGCCGCAAGGGCCGTTTCGCGGCGCGCGTCGATCCGAAGGTGATCGAGCTGCCGCAAAACCGCGTCGACGTCGTGTTTGAAGTCAGCGAAGGCAGCCCGACCTACGTACGCACCATCAACTTCGTCGGCAACGAGGCGTTCGACGACGACGACCTGCGCGGCGTCGTGCTGACGCGCGAAGAACGTTGGTGGCGTTTCCTGACATCGAACGACACCTACGATCCGGATCGTATGAATTTCGACCGCGAATTGCTGCGCCGTCACTACGTGCAGGAAGGCTACGCGGACTTTGAAGTGGTTTCGGCGGTGGCCGAACTCGCACCGAACCGCGAGAACTTCTACATGACCTTCACCGTGAAAGAAGGTCCGCGCTACCGGTTGAACAAGGTCGACTTGGAAGTGAACGTGAAGGATCTTCCGCGCGACGTGCTGGAAGACGCGATCATTCCGCAGGAAGGCGATTGGTTCAACGGCAAGGCGATCGAAGATACGATCGACGCCATCACCGACGCGGCCGGTACGGCCGGCTACGCGTTCGTCGACATCAACCCGCAAGTCCGCCGCGACGAAACCAACCAGACGATCGACCTGACGTTCCGCGTTCAGGAAGGTCCGCGCGTGTTCATCGAACGCGTCGACGTGAAGGGCAACGTCCGTACGCTCGACCGCGTCATCCGCCGTGAAATCCTTCTGGTGGAGGGCGACGCTTTCAATACCGCCCGTGTGCGCCGTTCGCGCGAGCGTCTCGAAAACCTGGGCTTCTTCAAGCAAGAGACGGTCAAGATCGACAATGCGCCGTCCGACGTTTATCCGGACCGTACGATCATCACCGCGACCGTCGAAGAACAGCCGACCGGCGAGTTGAGCTTCGGCATCGGCTATTCGAGCGCCTCGGGTGCGTTGTTCGACGTTGGCGTGCGCGAGCGTAACTTGCTCGGGAAGGGCCAGGACTTGCGCGCGAACTTCAGTTTGGCGCAGCAGCAGATGCAGGTGAACTTAAGCTTCACCGAGCCTTACTTCCTGAATCGCCGTCTGGTCGCCGGGTTCGATCTTCTGGCCAGCCAGACCGACTATCAATCGGAGTCAGGGTTCACCTCGAACACCTACGGCGGCACGGCGCGCCTCGGCTTCAACTACAATGAATATCTGTTCCAGCGGTTCAACTATCAGCTCTTCGTGACGAAGCTGACGGGCCTGACCAGTTTCTCGTCGCAGTTCGTCCGCGAGCAGGCGGGCAGTGCTGTCACGTCGCAGGTCAGCCAGGTCATCGCCTACGACCGCCGCAACAACATCATTGATCCGACCAGCGGCTACTACCTGACCTTGTCGACCGATCTCGCCGGTCTCGGCGGCAGCGAACGTTACGTCCGCGGCGGCGCCGGCGGCGCCTTCTACCTGCAGCCTTTGGAAGGTTGGATCTTCTCGGCGGCGGCGAGCGGCACCTATATCGTCGGCCTGGGCCAGGAAGTGAAAATTTATCAACGTTCTCAAATGGGTGGCACCAGCCTTCGCGGCTTCAAGGACTTCGGCGCGAGCCCGCGTGACGCCACAACTTTCGACGCCGTCGGCGGCGATTGGATGGCCACCGCGTCGTTCCAACTCCGGGTGCCCGGCTTGCCCAAAGAAAGCGGCCTTAAGACCTATCTCTTCAACGATTGGGGTGTTATTGGTCCGCCCAAGGATTTGAAGCGGCGTACCGGCATTACGATCCTGGATTCGCAGAAAGTCAGGGGATCGGCGGGCATTGGGGTCGAGTGGACGTCGCCTGTCGGCGTCATCACGGTCGACTACGCGCCGTTCATCTTTAACGCGCAGCCTTTCGACCAAAGGTCACGCTTCCGTATCAATTTCGGTCAACGCTACTAATCGCTTCGAAAAAGGCTCAAGCAATGACAACCACACTTTACACTACCGTGCGTCGTTCGTTTCTGATGGCTGCCGTCGTCGGGGTCGCCGCGATCAGCGGCGTCACCGCTGCGCAGGCTCAGCAGCGCACCAGCGCCGTGTTCGGCGTTGTGAATACGGACCGCATCCTTCAAGACAGCCTGGCCGCGAAGGGCGTCCGCCTCGAGCGCGAGAAGTACGCGCAGACCTATCAGTCGCAGATCAAAACCGAAGAAGCCAAGCTCCGCGCTGAAGATCAGGAACTTTCCACACAGCGCAGCGTGATGGCGCCGGAAGTGTTCGCGGAGCGCGCGCAGGCCTTCCAGCAGAAGCTCGCCGAGTTCCAGAACCAGGTGCGCGACAAGCAAGAACGCCTCGACTTCTCGGCTCAGCAGGCGATGCAGGAAATCGGCAACACGATCATCAGCGTTTCGCAGGAAATCGCGAAGCAGCAGGGCATCACCGCCGTTGCCGCGCACAATCAGCTCCTGTTCTTCGATCCGAGCATGGACATCACCCAGCCGGTTCTCGAGCGTCTGAACCAGCGCCTGGCCTCGGTGAAGTTCCAGGATCCGGCCACGCTGCAAGCGCCGGCCGCTCCGGGCGCAGCTGCCGCTCCGGCCGCCCCGGCCGCAAAAGCAAAGTAAGAAGATCCGGGCGAATGCCTGATCCACGGTTCCATCGTCGCGAAGGTCCGCGCTCTCTCGCAGACCTCGCGGCGATGACCGGAACCCGGCCGGCCCCAGGGGCCGAGGCCGGGCTTCTTATTTCCGACATCGGCCAGATCGACACGGCCGGGAAGGGCGACATCGTGTATGTCGCCGAAGCGGCCCTTCTTCCGGCGCTTCAGGCGAGCGGTTGCGGAGCCTGCATCACGACCGAAGCCCTGGCGAAAGATGTCCCAGGCGGTTGCGCCATACTTATCTCGGCCGATCCGCGCGCGACCTTCGCGGCGATCGCCAGTCTCTTCTATCCCGATCGCGCACCCTTGCAGGCCACTGAAGCGATCGCGCGCGATGCGGTCATCGGGCAAGACGTTCGTCTTGCTCCCGGTGTTGTGATCGGTGCGAAGGCGGTGATCGGCGACGGCGTCACGATTGGCGCGAATACGGTCATAGGGCCGGGCGTCGAGATCGGGACGAGCAGCGTCATCGGCGCCAACGTGACGATTTTTTTCGCCATCGTCGGCGCGCGCGCGATCATTCATCCAGGGGTGCGGATCGGCCAGGACGGTTTCGGATTCGTGCCTACGCCCTCGGGCTTGAAGAAAGTGCCGCAGCTCGGCCGCGTGATGATTCACGACGATGTCGAAATCGGTGCGAATACCACCATCGACCGCGGCGCGCTGGGGGACACCGTGATCGGCGCGGGGACAAAAATCGATAACCTTGTCCAGATCGGACACAATGTTGTCATCGGGCGAAGCTGCATCATTGTCGCCCAGGTCGGAATTTCCGGGAGTTGCACGCTTGGGGATGGGGTTGTGCTGGGCGGCCAGGTCGGGCTCGCGGATCACCTTGAAATCGCTGACGGTGCGCAAGTTGCCGCGCAATCGGGACTTATGCGCAATGTGGGCCGCGGGGAAGTCGTTATGGGGTCGCCGGCGAAGCCAATTCGTCAATTTTGGCGCGAAACGGCAGCGGTATCGCGGTTGACCAAGCGCAACAAGGGGCCGTAAAACGTGTCCATCTGAGTTGGAGCGCGCGTATGGACGGACAGTCTTCCAATCCAGGGATCACCATCGACATCCATCGGATCGTCGAGATGATCCCCCACCGTTACCCGTTTTTGATGGTCGATCGCCTGATCGACGTCGTTCCGGGCGAGTCTGCGGTCGGCATCAAGAACGTCACGGCGAATGAGCCCTTCTTCCAGGGGCACTTCCCGGGCCGTCCGGTCATGCCGGGCGTTCTTATTATCGAAGCGATGGCGCAGACCGCCGCGGTGATTGTCGTGGCCACGCTCGGTGCGTCGGCGGAAGGAAAGCTCGTGTATTTCATGAGCATCGAGAACGCACGTTTCCGCAAGCCGGTTGAGCCGGGCGATCAATTGCGTTTGATCTGTCGCAAGGAACGCCAGCGCGCCAACGTGTGGCGTTTCACGGGCGAAGCGCGCGTCGGCGATACCGTCGTCGCCGAAGCTGTCTATACCGCAATGATCATGGGCTCCTGATCTCTTGGATACCTCACGCCCCATTACGAACATTCACCCTACGGCTGTCGTCGACCCCGCGGCGAAGATCGGCGACGGCGTTCAGATCGGTCCGTTCTGCACGATCGGTCCCAATGTCACGGTCGGCGATAACGTCAGACTGTTGTCCCATGTCGTGCTCGAGGGGCATACCTCGGTCGGCGCGAACACGCTGATCCATCCTTTCGCGTCCCTCGGTCTCGCGCCGCAGCACCTGCGGTATAAAGGCGAACCCGCGCGCCTCATCGTCGGGGAAAACAACACGATCCGCGAGCACGTCACCATGCATGTCGGCACCGAACAGGGCCGCATGGAAACGCGCGTCGGGAGCAATTGCTTTTTTATGGTCGGCTCGCATGTCGCGCATGACTGCATCATTGCCGACAATGTTATCCTGACCAACAACGTCGCCCTCGGTGGCCACGTGGAAATCGGCGAGTACGCGATCATCGGCGGCCTTTCGGGCGTGCATCAGTATGTCCGCATCGGGAAACACGCGATGATCGGCGGCGTCACTGGCGTCGAGAAAGACGTCATCCCGTACGCCCTGGCCATGGGTAATCGCGCGCGCCTGACCGGCCTCAATATCGTCGGCTTACGCCGTCGCGGTTTCTCGCGCGAAGACATCAGGAGCCTGCGGACCGCCTATGGCCTGTTGTTCTCGCAAGGTGGAACAATGGCGGAGCGTTTGAACGAAGTCGCCGAGTTGTTCAAAGATCATGCCGGCGTGATGGATATCATCAACTTCATCCGTGAAGACTCCACCCGGCCGATGTGCACGCCGGGCATCGTCAACGGCAACGGCTCTCCTTAAGTGACCGCGCTCACGCGCGCGCCGAAGCTTGGGATTATTGCCGGCGGCGGCGCGCTTCCCGGTCTGCTTGTCTCCGCGTGCATGAGTTCCGCGCGTCCGTACTATGTGCTTGGGCTGGCGGGCTTCGCCGACAACGCGGCGTTGCCTCGTCCCGCGGACTCCTGGATCAAGCTTGGCGAGGTCGGCAAGGGCTTCGACGCGCTGCGCGGTGCGGGCGTTATGGATGTGGTGATGGCCGGCGCCGTGCAAAGGCCGAAATTCAGCGAACTTATCACCGATCTTAAGGGGGCGGCGATGTTGGCCCGGATCGCGGGCCGCGCTGCGCTTGGCGACGATAGTCTCCTCTCCGCCGTTGTCGCGGAAGTCGAGGCGGAGGGATTCAACGTCATCGGCGCCGACAGCATCCTCGCGGAATTATTGGCGCCGCGTGGCGTAATGGGCCGTCATGCGCCCGACGGCCAGGCATTGATCGATATTCGCGCAGGATTCGCGGGCGCTCTCGCACTTGGACAAAAGGACGTCGGCCAAGCGGTTGTCGTCCGCAATGGTGCGTTGGTTGCGACCGAAGCCGCGGATGGGACGGACGCGATGCTTGCCCGCGTCACCGGCGGTGTTCTTGTGAAGGCCAAAAAGCCGCAGCAAGAGCGCCGGGTGGATCTTCCGACCGTTGGGCCGGATACCGTTCGCAACGCCGCCGCCGCGGGCTTGCGCGGTATCGCCGTCGAGGCCGGCCATACCTTCATGCTTGATCGCGCGCGTATGGTGGCAATGGCCGATGACGCCGGTTTGTTTCTCGTCGGAGTGACCGATGGCGTCCTCTAACGACGGCCCGCTCATCTATATCATCGCGTGCGAGGCGTCGGGCGATCAGCTTGGCGCGCTCCTGATCCAGGCGCTGCGCGACCAGACGTTTGGACGCGTGCGGTTCGCCGGCCTTGGCGGCCACCTGATGCAGCGCGACGGGTTCGAGAGTTTGTTCGACGTGCGTGAACTTGCGCTGTTGGGCGTTTTCGAGGTGATCCCAAAGGCGCGCATGGTGTTGCAACGTGTCGCCGAAACCGTTCGGGATATCGAAGGCAAGCAACCCGACATCCTGGTGACCATCGATTCCTGGGGATTCACTGGCCGGGTGCATGAGCGCCTTGCGAAGAAAAACAGCGCGATCCCGCGCGTGCGTTATGTCGCGCCGCAGGTTTGGGCCTGGCGGCCGAAGCGGGCGAAGCAACTGGCGAAATGGATCCATCATTTGCTCGCGCTATTGCCGTTCGAGCCGCCGTATTTCACGCGCCACGGCCTTCCGACGACCTGGGTGGGGCATCCCGTGGTCGAAGCCGGTTTCGACCAGGGGGACCGCAATCGCTTCCGCGACCTCCACGGCATCGCGGAAGCGACCAAAGTGATCGGTGTGTTGCCGGGCAGCCGGCGGAGTGAAATCACGCGGTTGTTACCGGTGTTCAGGGAGGCGATTTCGCAGCTTACGGCCCGGTACGGGGATATCCGGGTTGTTATTCCGACCGTGCCGGCCGTGGCGGCGGAGGTGACGATGGAGATCAACGGCTGGCCGGTGCCCGTGGTGCTGGTCGCGGAAAGCCATATCCGGGCGGATGCTTTCGCGGCCTTTGATGTCGCGCTGGCGGCGTCGGGAACGGTATCTCTTGAACTTGCCATGGCGCGCGTCCCGCACGTGATCGCCTATCGCGTCAATAAAATGACGGCTTTCTTGTTCCGAATTCTGACCAAGGTGCGGCGGGTGAATCTTGTGAACATCCTGGTCGGGCATGAAGCCGTTCCGGAGCGGTTACAGGGGATGTGTCGTGCCGACGTTCTCGCCGAGGACCTCGCCATGCTGCTCAGGGACGAGCCGCGGCGCACCGCGCAACGGGCGGATTTTGCCGCCGCCCTGTCGAGGCTGACGCCGCCCGGCGAAAAGCCGAGCCGGCTTGCCGCCAAGACCATTCTTGCGCTTCTCGCGAAACGTTAGGGCGTATACCATCCTCTCCAAACGCCGCGCCGGCGTTTCAAATCAGAGGAGCTATCCGATGCGTAAGCTAGCTGTTGCCACCGCGGCCTTCGCGCTCATGATGGGCGCTCAGTTCGCGATCACCTCCGCGGCCAATGCCGCACCCGCGCCCACGGCGGATGTGGAAATGGAACTGATGACGTGGCCGGAACTGAAGGCCGCGATCGACGGCGGCAAGACGACCGCAATCATCTACACCGGCGGCACCGAGCAGCGCGGCCCGCAGAACGTCATCGGCGGGCACCAGTTCATGGGCAAGCCGCTTGCGATTGATATCGCGCGCAAGCTTGGCAACGCCATCGTGTTCCCGATCCTGCCGTACACGCCGACGGGCATGTCCAAGGATCTGCCGGGCGGCATCAGCTTGCCGGCCGACGTGCTGGGCGTTGTGCTTGAGCACCTTGCCGAGGGCGCTGTCGCCAACGGTTTCAAGAACGTCGTTCTGATGGGCGACAGCGGCGGCGGCCAAGGCCCGAACGGCGGCGTCTATGCCGCGGCGGCCAAGAAGGTGAACGACAAGCACGCCGCCGAAGGCGTGAAGGTGGTCTTCGCCGATCAGGCTTATGCCGTGAATATGGAATTCCTGAAGCAGATCGTCGCGGAGGGTTATCCGATGAGCACGCACGGCGGCATCCCGGACACCTCGCTGATGATGCTCGCAGATAAGGACGGCACGCTTGTGCGTAAAGAACTGCTGGCGACCGCCGTCGGCGATCCGGTGCTGCCGCCGGGCCAGAAGCCCGATCCGAACGCCAAGCGGATCAACAACGGGATCAGCGGCGATGGGCGTCGTTCGAGCGTCGAACTCGGCAAGCGGCTTCACGAGATGAAGCTGAACGCCGCGGTGACCCAGATCCAGGCGCTGCTGAAATAAGGCGCTAGAAAGTAAAAGGCCGCATGGGCGAAAGCTCATGCGGCCTTTTTTTTGTCCGGAACTCGCGGTTCCGAGAGCCTTATTTGCGCCCCGTCATCGGGACGAACTTGCGCTGGGTGTGACCCGTGTAGAGCTGGCGCGGGCGGCCGATTTTCTGCTGCGGATCTTCGATCATTTCCTGCCACTGCGAGACCCAGCCGGTGGTGCGGGCCAACGCGAAGAGGGCAGTGAACATCGAGACCGGAATGCCCATCGCCTGGAAGATGATGCCCGAATAGAAATCGACGTTCGGGTAGAGCTTCTTCTCGATGAAGTATTCGTCTTCGAGGGCGATGCGCTCGAGCTCCATGGCGATGTCGAGCAGCGGGTTGTTCTTGATCTTGAGTTCGTCGAGAACCTCGGCGCAGGTGCGCGACATGATGCGCGCGCGCGGATCGTAGTTCTTATAGACGCGGTGGCCGAAGCCCATGAGGCGGAAGTTGTCGTTCTTGTCCTTGGCACGCTTCACGAATTCGGGGATGCGGCTCTTGTCGCCGATTTCGCTCAGCATGGTGAGCACGGCTTCGTTGGCGCCGCCGTGCGCGGGACCCCACAGCGAAGCGATGCCGGCCGCGATACACGCGAACGGGTTGGCGCCCGACGAACCGGCGAGGCGCACGGTCGAGGTCGAGGCGTTCTGTTCGTGGTCGGCATGCAGGATCAGGATGCGATCCATGGCTTTGGCGAGGATCGGGTTGACCTCGTAGTCCTCGCACGGCGTCGCGAACATCATGTAGAGGAAGTTCTCGGCGTAGGAGAGGTCGTTGCGCGGATAGATGAACGGCTGGCCGAGGGAGTACTTGTAGGCCCACGCGGCAATGGTCGGCATCTTCGCGATCAGGCGGTACATCGAGACGCGGCGATGGTCAGGATTATTGATGTCGAGGCTGTCGTGATAGAAGGCCGAGAGAGCGCCAACCACACCGCACATAATCGCCATCGGGTGCGCGTCGCGGCGGAAGCCCGAGTAGAAGTTATGGAACTGCTCGTGCAGCATCGTGTGGTAGGTGATGTCGCGCTCGAACTTGTTGTACTGGGCTTCCGTCGGCAGTTCACCGAACAGGAGGAGGTAGGCGACTTCCTCGAAGTTGGCGTTCTCGGCCAATTCTTCAATGGGGTAACCGCGGTGCATGAGGACGCCCTTGTCCCCATCGATGAACGTGATTTTGGACTCGCACGAGCCCGTCGAGGTGAAACCGGGGTCGTAGGTAAACTTGTCGGTTTCGGCGTAGAACTTGCGGATATCCACAACGTCCGGACCCGTCGATCCTTCAAGGACCGGGAACTTCCAAGACTTGCCGCTTTGGTCGTCCGTCAGGGTGACTGTCTTAGCCATGGGTGCGTTCCTTCTCCTTGAAGCGGACGCCGTTTCATTCCCGAAAAATCCCCCGGTGGCGCCCCGTTATGTTGCATTGCTTATAGCGCGGTAAATGCTTGTAAATCAACGTTACCGCGCATGAATGTGAACCCGGCTATCCGGCCACCGCCTCCTTCAGCCGGGCGATGGTTTCTTCCTGGCCCAGGGCCTCCATAACCTCGAAAAGCGGGGGGGAATTGAGGGTCCCGCAGACGGCGGCCCGCAGGGGCGGGGCGACTTTCCCGAGCTTCTGGCCGGACTGGTCGGCATAGCCCCGGACCCGGGCCTCGATCTCGCCATGGGTCCAGGAGGGCGCCCATTCCAGGGAGGGGAGCACTCCCTCGACGGCGGTTTTGCCGCCATCGGCCAGAATGCCGGCGGCTTTTTCGTCGATCTGGACCGGACGGCTGCCGACGAAGAAGACGGCGCCGTCGGCGAGGTCCTGAAGGGTCTTGGCGCGCTGCTTGAGGCTGGCCATGCCCTGGCGCAAGCGGCCGAGCTGGTCGACCTTGCGGCCCAGCTTATTCTCCAGGAAGGGCAGTACCAGATCCACCAGACGGTCGTCGTCGGCGGTGCGGATGTAGTGGCCGTTGACGCTGGTGAGTTTGTCCATGTCCAGGCGCGCGGCGGCGCGGTTCACGTCGACGATGTCGAACCACTCAATGGCTTGTGCGTCGGAGAAAATCTCGTCGTCGCCGTGGCTCCAGCCCAGGCGGACGAAATAATTGCGCATCGCCTCGGGCAGGAAACCGGCGTCGCGATAGAACTCGATGCCCACCGCGCCGTGACGCTTGGAGAGTTTTGCGCCGTCCGCGCCATGGATAAGCGGGATATGGGCGTAATGCGGCGCGGGCGCGCCCAAGGCCAGGATCAGCTGATACTGGCGGAAGGCGTTGTTCAGGTGATCGTCGCCGCGGATGACGTGGGTGATGCCCATGTCGATGTCGTCGACGACGACAGAGAGCATATAGGTGGGTGTGCCGTCCGAGCGCAGCAGGATCATGTCGTCCAACTGGGCGTTCGCGACCCGTACCGGCCCTTGTACGAGATCGTGCAACACGGTGTCGCCTTCCTGGGGCGCCTTGAGGCGGATCACGGGCTTCACGCCGGCGGGCGCGTCCTTCGGGTCGCGGTCCCGCCAGCGGCCGTCGTAGCGGATCGGCAGACCCTTGGCCTTCTGCTCCTCGCGCATGGCGGTGAGTTCGTCCGGGGTGGCGTAGCAATGATAGGCCTTGCCTTCGGCCAGCAGTTTTTGCGCGGCCGCGCGATGCAGATCGGCGCGCGCGAACTGATAGACGGGATCGCCGTCCCATTGCAGTCCCAGCCAGTTCAGGCCCGCCATGATGGCGTCGACGGCGGCCGGGATGGAACGCTCGCGGTCCGTGTCCTCGATGCGCAGAAGGAATTGGCCGCCGGTGTGTTTGGCATACAAGTAGTTGAACAGCGCGGTACGGACGCCGCCGATGTGCAGGTAGCCGGTTGGGGAAGGGGCAAAACGGGTCACAACGTTCATGTTTTCGTCCGTATTAGGCTAGCTAAATGGTGGCCGTGGTTTAGCATACTCCCGGGGGGAGTGAACCATGCGTCCATATGCGGCGTGGGGGAATTTCCGGCAAGAGCTGAGGGAGCAGGAAGGCCGGGCGATCTTATGGATCGTGGTGGCCTTCGGCGCGGGCATCGCGCTTTTTTTCGGGTGGCGCGAGGACCCCTCTGTCTGGCTGGGACCATTAGCGGCCCTATGCGCGATCCCGTTTCTGCGGGTGCGCTGGGGACGGCCGCTGGCGATCGCGATCATCGCCATGGCCGCCGGCCATAGCGCGGCGCATTTCCGCACGGCCCTGGTTGCCACGCCGCTCCTGACCAAGGAGATCGGCCCGGTGCCGATCACGGGCCAGGTGGTGGAGACGGAACGCCGGCCGGGCGTGAACCGGATCGTGCTGGCGCCGTCGAAACTCCCGCGCGTGCCCGAGGGCGGCATCCCGAAACGCCTGCGCCTCAACATCCCGCGCGGCCACGGTTTGCCTGAGACCGGCGATGTCATCACCGTGATGGCCGTTGTGGGCCCGGCTATGCGGCCCGCCGTGCCGGACGGATTTCAGTTTCAACGCTTTTTGTATTTCGCGCGCATCGGCGGGACGGGCTACGCCGTCGGGCGCTGGGAGAAAACCGACGCGGCGGCCGAGATGACATGGCGCGCGCGGTTCACAGCAACGACAGAGCGTTGGCGGCGGGACATCGGCGCGCGCGTCGCGGCGGCGGTGCCGGGCGAGGCGGGCGCGGTGGCGACAGCCCTCATCAACGGCGAGCAGAACGTGATCCCCGAGCGGGTGCAGGAAAACTACCGCGCGGCGGGCCTCGCGCATCTTCTGTCGATCTCCGGCTTTCACATGACGCTGCTGGCGGGCGTGGTGTTCTTCCTGATCCGCCGCGCGCTGGCGCTGATACCTGCGGTGGCGCTGCGCACGGATACGAAAAAGATCGCGGCCTGCACGGCGCTGGCGGTGACGTTCGGATACCTTCTGATCTCCGGCATGAGCGTGCCGACGGTGCGCTCGTTCATGATGATCGCGGTGGTGCTGGCCGCGGTGCTGTTGGACCGTACGGCCTTGTCGGTGCGCACCATCGCCTGGGCCGCTTTCGTGCTGATGGTGATTTTCCCCGACGCCGTGTTCGGCGCGAGCTTCCAGATGTCGTTCATCGCGGTGCTGGCGCTGGTGGCGCTGTACGAGCAGACCTGGTTGCGCATTCCTTGGCGCGCACCCGACGGCCGCTTCACCCTCGTGCGGGCGATAGGGGTGTATATCCTCGCGCTGGTCGTGACGGACCTGGTCGCGGGCGGAGCGACGAACCTGTTCGCGATCTACCACTTCAATGTGCTGCCGACATATTCGCTGGCGGCGAACCTGATCGCCGGGCCGCTGACGGGATTCTGGATCATGCCGATGGGGCTGGCGGGCGTCGTGCTGATGCCGTTCGGCCTTGATGAGCTCCCGTTGAAAGCGATGGGCGCGGGTGTGGGTGTCCTGAACGATATCGCGCGCGGGATCGCGAGTTGGCCGGCCGCACAGGTGCATGTGCCGCCGATGCGCACGGCGTTCCTGGTGGCCGCGGCGGCGGGGTTGATCTTCATCTGCCTCTGGAAAGGGCGCTTCCGCTGGCTGGGCGTTCTTCCGGTGATCGCGGCGCTGATCCAGCCGTGGACGGCGGCGCGCCCGGATCTTCTGGTGGATGAAAGTGCGCGCGTGGTGGCCGTGCGTCACGACGACGGCGGCTTGATCTTTTCGCCGGGACGGGGCGGACGCTTTGTCCGCGACGTTTGGCGGGAGCGCTACGGCGCGGCGGCGGAGGATTGGCCGGGCGCGGACATGGCGTGCGACGCGAGCGGTTGCGTGCTTGTGCGCGCGAACCGCCGCGTGCTGGTGGCGTTCGACGCGAACGCCTTGGCCGAGGACTGCGGCGAGGTGGATACGATCGTCAGCACGATCGCGAGTTACGACATCTGCCGCAAAGGACAGATCGTTGACCGCATCGACCTTGCGCGCGAAGGATCGCACGCGGTGTGGATCGGCGCGAAAGGCGTGCGCGTGCGTTCGTCCGCGGACGCGATGGGGAACCGCATTTGGATGCGCGGGAGTTTCAGTCTCGCGAGCACGGAGGAGCCGGAGGAATAGATACCGCGACGTCCGGCGGGCGGAACCCTGGATCCTGGGCATTCGCCCAGGATGACATTTCAACGGACTTAGTAACGCCGCAACAAACCGACGAGCTTGCCTTGCACGCGGACGCGGTCCGGGCCGAAGATGCGGGTTTCGTAGGACTTGTTGGCGGGTTCGAGCGCGACGGTCTCGCCTTTGCGGCGCAGGCGCTTCAAGGTGGCTTCCTCGTTATCGACCAGCGCGACGACGATGGACCCGTTGTCGGCGCTGTCGCAGCGCCTGATGATAACGGTGTCGCCGTCGTGGATGCCGGCGTCGATCATCGAATCCCCATCGACGGTAAGGGCGTAGTGATCGCCGGCGCCCAGGAGCGCGCCGGGCACGCCGACGTGCTCGGTCGGGTTCCGCAACGCTTCGATGGGCGTCCCGGCGGCGATCTTGCCGTAAAGGGGCAGGTCGATGGTTTCGGTGGGCACCGCGGTCTTCACATTGGCGCCGTTCATGGCGCCCGAGAAATTGCCGGTGATGACGTTGGGGCTGAACGCCGCCCGCGAAGGACCGCCGCTGACGCCGGAGGTGTTTCCGCCTTCGGGGACTTTCACCACTTCCAGCGCGCGGGCCCGGTGGGGCAGGCGGCGCAGGAACCCGCGCTCCTCGAGCGCCATGATGAGGCGGTGGATGCCGGACTTCGACCGGAGCTTGAGGGCTTCCTTCATCTCGTCGAAGGAGGGGGCCACGCCATCCCGCTGCATGCGGTCGCGGATGAAGAGGAGGAGTTGGTGCTGCTTTTTAGTGAGCATGCGGCGTGTGCTCCTACGAAAAAGAACAAATCATAAACTTACCCAATGTTCTACTTTGGTTCCGTTTTATCGTCAATCCCTCTCAGCGGATTCCGCTCTGAGCGGCGGCCCCCTGAACAGGGGGTGTTCCCGTTACCGGGCCCATACGAAAAATGCGCGCAATAGATGTGCATTCCAACCCGGGGGACTTTTCGATGAAAACCGCAGCGCTCGTCAGTGTGACTTTATGTGTGGCCGCAGGTACGGCACAGGCCGCGTCGTTCAAGGCGCAGTTCTACGGCGAGTGTTATGCGCCGGTGAGCGCCGCGCGCGACATGGTTCCGCCGCCGCCGGTGGACGTGGGCGGCGCGGCCCAGAAAGCGGGCGCGGCGGCCGGTCTTCTGGGCAAGGCCAGCAGTTTCGGCATTCCGGGCTTGGGCGGCCTGGGCAAGGTGGCGAGCCTCGCCAACCAGGCCGCGACCTATTCGGGGTACGTCGCCGACGCGGCGGCCTTCTCGAAGAAGATGCAGGAAGACTTCCCGGATCCCGCGGCGCGCCTGGCCGCCTATGGGGACAAGATGGGGACGGACGCCGACAAGATCGGCGACGCGGCCT
This sequence comes from uncultured Rhodobacterales bacterium, assembly GCA_964576515.1. Taxonomy (GTDB): domain Bacteria; phylum Pseudomonadota; class Alphaproteobacteria; order Rhodospirillales; family Rhodospirillaceae; genus SHVO01. The sequence continues at coordinate 6,179 of CAZNUW010000009.1, read as the reverse complement.
TGAAGCTCGAGGAAGCGCAAGTCTGCTACGAGGCGGCGCACATGAACCTCAAGACCGCCGTTGAAGCGAAAGAGATCAAGGGCTCCGAGATCGGCCGCCGCCAGAAGGAGATTCAGGCGGGCGTCGACCTGGTGGGCGACGTGCTGGGCGATATGCGCACGACGATGGACCAGAACATGAAGTCCTATAACGAAGCCATGACCTCGGAAGAAACCGGCATGGGCGTGAATTTTGGAAGCCTGGCGCAGGCCGCCGGCGGCGCGCGGGCGCTGGCCGCGAGCGGCGGGGATTCCACCTACGCGGCCTATTACGCGCAGACCAACGCCTACACCAACGCGTGGTGGGAGAACTATAACCAGAGCGGCGATCAGAACGCCGCGACGCAGGCCGCGCTGGCGGCGGCGAACGGATCGTCTACGGTGAAGCCCTATCAAGTGGCGTACTGGCAAGCGAGCGCCGAGGCGGCGAAGGCGGCGGGTCAGCCGGTCGTACCGCAACTGCCGGCGGGCGTGAACCTGGGGACGATCAACGCGCTGCGGAACCTGAACCTGAGCGGCGGCACGGGAGCCTGGGTTGGCGCGAACGTTGCCGCGGGCCTGCTGTCGAACGCAATCAACGGCGCCGCGAAGGAAGAGCCGGTGGCGGCGCAAGCCCCCGCCGCGCCGCAATTGTCGCCGGCCATGAAGGACGCTGTTTTGAAAACCAGCGCCGACACGGCGAAGTTCACGGACGCCTACGGCCTAGTGTCGATGAAGACCTCGCGGCAGAGCGCGTTGGACACGCTGGTCAAGGCGAAACTGAACTAGCTGCTTAAGTCAGTGCGATCACCGCCACCGGCGCGCCCGCGGAAAGCGCGGGCGCGTTGGGCGGGCGCACGATGAGGGCGTCGGCTTTCGCGAGCGAGGACACCATGCCGGAGTCCTGCTTCGGAAAGGGCGTCGCCACGAGATCGGGCGACAAGGCCGCGCGCATGTAATCCTCGCGGCCGTCGTTCTGCGGGAGATCGACGCCGAGACGCGCGGTGAGCGTTGCGGGCGCTGCGCCCGCCAAGCCCTGCATACGCGCGAGGGCCGGGCCTAGGAACAAGACCGCGCAAATCATCGCCGAGACGGGATTTCCGGGCAGGCCCATGACCGGGAGTTTCTGGTTCGCGCCGATGCGGCCGAACAGGAGCGGTTTGCCCGGACGCATGGCGATCTTATGGAAGGCGAGACGGAAGTCGTCGGACTGGAGCGCCTTTCGCATCAGATCGTGATCGCCCACGGAGACGCCGCCGGAGGTCACCAGCATGTCGAGCGGTTCGGCGCGCGCGATGGCGGTGCGTAAGGCCGCGAGTTCGTCTTTCGCAACGCCGAGGTGCACGGCTTCGCCGCCGTGGGCTTCGACGAAGGCCGCGAGGCCCGGGCCGTTGGCGGAGACGATCTGCCCTTCGCCCACGGACTCGCCCGGCATGACGATCTCATCACCCGTGGAGAGAATGCCAATACGTGGCCGCCGCGCGACGGGCACGCGCGCGATGTTCATGGCGGCGAGAAAGCCGATGTCGCGCACGGTGAGCAAGCGCGGCGCTTTCAGGCCGACATCGCCCGCGCGGAAGTCCTGCCCCATGGCGCGGATGTGGCGGCCGGGTTGGGGCATCTCCACCATGACGACGGTGGCAGCGTTGGTGCCGTGGGCTTTGGTGTTCTCCTGCATCACCACGGTATTCGCGCCGGCGGGCACATGGGCGCCGGTGAAGATGCGCACCGCTTGGCCGATGCCGAGCGTGCCTTTCCACGGATGACCGGCGCCGGACTCGCCGACGACTTCAAGGGTGAGCGGAACGCTGGGTACGTCTTCATGACGGATGGCGTAGCCGTCCATGGCCGAAACGTCGGCGGGCGGATGCGAAACGCGGGCGACGGCGTCCTCCGCCAGCACACGACCGCGCGCGTGGGCGAGGGGGACATGCTCGACGCCGAGAGGCGCGAGCCCCTCGACGATCATGCGGCGCGCGTCGGCGACGGGGAGGAGGGCGGGCATTTAATCCTGCTCGAACGTGCCGGATTTGCCGCCGCTCTTCTTCACGAGGCGGATGTCGGTGATGTGCATGCCGCGATCGACGGCCTTGCACATGTCATAGACGGTCAGGGCCGCCGCGCTGACGGCGGTGAGGGCTTCCATCTCGACGCCCGTTTGACCAACCAGCTTGCAGGCGGCGGTGATGTTCACCGCGCTTTTCTTGGCGTCGGTTTCCAGCTCGACCTTCACGGACGTCAATGCAAGGGGATGACAGAGGGGGATGAGATCGGAGGTGCGCTTGGCGGCCTGGATGCCGGCGAGCTGCGCGATGGCGAGCACGTCGCCTTTTTTGTGCTCGCGCTTTTCGATCATCTTCAGGGTGTCGAGGTCCATGAGCACGGAGCCTTTCGCGATCGCCTCGCGCGCGGTGGCCTTCTTGTCCGACACATCGACCATGACGGCGTTGCCGTCCTTGTCGATGTGGGTGAGTTTCTTGCGTTTAAAGAGCATGGATCGATACTCCGGTCGGCGCGCGGCGGCGTTTGGAACCCTGGATCCCAGGGACAAGCCCTGGGATGACGCGAAAACTATACACCAACTGGCGCGCGGAGAAGCGCTCGTGTCGCGGCCTCGACGTCCGCTTGGCGCATCAGGGATTCGCCGATGAGGAAGCGCTGTGCGCCGGCCTTGGCCATGCGGGCGAGGTCGGCGGGGGTTTTGAGGCCGCTTTCGGCCACCAGCACGCGGTCTTTCGGCAGGCGTTGGGCCAGGCGCTCGGTGGTCCTCAAGTCGATCTGAAGAGTTTTCAGGTTGCGGTTGTTGACGCCGATGAGGGGCGAGGTGAGCGCCAGGGCGCGGTCGAACTCCGCCTCGTCGTGGACTTCCACAAGGACATCCAAACCGATGGCATGGGCGTAAGCTTCCATCTCGCGGGCGAGGGCATCGTCCAGGCAGGCCATGATGAGAAGGATGCAGTCGGCGCCCAGGACGCGGGCCTCGGCGATCTGCCAGATCTCCAGCATGAAATCCTTGCGCAGGACGGGCAGGCCCGACGCCTCGCGGGCGGCTTGCATATAAACGTCCTGGCCCTGGAAGTGATCTTCCTCGGTGAGCACGCTCAAACACGCCGCGCCCGCGTTCGCATAGGCGCGCGCGAGGGCGGCGGGATCGAAGTCCGCCCGGATGAGGCCGGCGGACGGAGACGCTTTCTTGATCTCGGCGATGAGGGCGTATTCACCGCGCGACACCTTGGCCGTGAGCGCCTTTGCGAACCCGCGCGGCGGCGGAGCGACGGGCAGCAGGGCTTCCAGCGCGGTGAGCGGGCGTTGTGTTTTACGTGTCGCGACCGCCGCGCGCTTCACGGCGTTGATCTTCTCCAATACGTCGCTCATGCGGGCGTCTTTTCGTTCGTGACGGCGACGAGGGTTTCGAGCGCTTTCCGGGCCCGGCCGCTCATGAGACCGTCGAGCGCCATGGCGACGCCTTCCTTCAGGTCGGTCACCTTGCCCGCGACGAGCAGGGCCGCGCCCGCGTTCAAGGTGACGATATCGCGGTACGGCCCGCCGCGGCCGAACAGCAGCGTGCGCATGGCGCCCGCGTTCGTGGCCGCGTCGCCGCCTTTCAGCTCCTCGGGCTTGGCGTATTTGAGGCCGGCGTCCTCGGGCGTGATCTCGAAGGTGGTGACCTGTCCGTCCTTCAGGTCGGCGATGTAGCTGACGCCGGTGGTAGTGATTTCATCGAGGCCGTCGGAGCCGTGCACGACCCAGGCGCGCTCGGAGCCGAGACGGTTCAAGGTTTCGGCCAAGGGCACAATCCACTTCTTCGCATAGACGCCCATCAACTGACGGGTGGCGAGGGCGGGGTTGGAGAGCGGGCCGATGAGATTGAAGATGGTGCGCTGGGCGAGTTCGGCGCGGATGGGGGCCACATGTTTCATCGCCGTGTGATGCTTCTGCGCGAAGAGGAAACCGATGTTGGCTTCACGCAAGGCGCGCGCGATGGTTTCGGGCGCGGCGTCCAGGTTGACGCCGAGTTCGGCCAGCACGTCGGCGGTGCCGGACTTGGACGAGACGGCGCGGTTGCCGTGTTTGGCGACCGGCACGCCACAGGCCGCGACCACAAGGGCGACGGCGGTGGAGATGTTATAGGTGCCGGCGCTGTCGCCGCCGGTGCCGCAGGTGTCGATGGCGCCCGGGGGCGCATCGACCTTGAGCACCTTGGCGCGTAAGATTCGCGCGCCGCCGGTCAGTTCCTCGACCGTTTCGCCGCGCACGCGCAACGCCATCAGGAACGCGCCCATCTGGCCGTGGGTGGCCTGCCCCGACATGATGACCTCGAACGCGGCTTCGGCGTCGGCTTCGGACAGCGTTGCGCCGTTGGCGAGTTGCGCGAGGTAAGGCTTGAGGCCGTCCATCACGACGCCGCTTTCACGATTCCCACTTTGAAAGCAGGTTCCGGTTTTGCATCGAGCCCGGCGCTGACCAGGAAGTTACGCAGGATACGATGGCCCCACTCGGAGGCGATGCTTTCCGGATGGAACTGGACGGAGGTGATGGGGTGGGTTTTGTGGGCGAGGCCCATGATGAGGCCGTCGTCGCTTTCGGCCGTGACTTCGAGCGCGGACGGCAGCGTCGCGCGGTCGACGACGAGGGAGTGATAGCGCGTGGCGTTGAAGGCGGTGGGGATGCCGGCGAACATCGCATGATTGGAATGCGTGATGCGGCTGACCTTGCCGTGCATGGGCGAAGGCGCGCGCACGACCTTGCCGCCGAAACTCTGGCCGATGGATTGAAGGCCGAGGCACACGCCGAACAGCGGCACGTTCGCGGCCGCCGCCGCGGCGATGAGCGGCACGCAGATGCCGGCGCGGTCGGGATCGCACGGGCCGGGCGAGAGCACGATGCCCGCCGGGTTCATGGCCAGCACGCCCGCGACGGTTTCCTTGTCGTTGCGCACGACCGTGAGATCGGCCCCAAGCTCCGCCAGGAAGTGCCAGAGGTTGTAGGTGAAACTGTCGTAGTTATCGATGAGGATAATTCTGGCGGACGCGGACATGGCAATTGCTTCATATATAAAGAGAATTCGGCGTTTTGAACGCCGGTGGCGTTGTAGCAGATAGGGCGGGCGAGGGAAGGATCGTGTGCGGGGGATGCGCGCCGCCGCCGCGATTTGGGGCGACATGGGCGACAGGCGACATGTTCCGAATTGATGAGGTGGCGTAGAGGGTTAGGCCGAAAATGGCGCCGGGCGACATTTGGGCGACAACGGGCGACGCCAACGGGGCCGCCTTCGGACGGATGGGGTGCACCCCTTTTCCGAGACAGAAAATCTTGCGACATCTGCGACATGCGACATGCCGCGAATTCGCACGTGGGGCCAATGCGATAGCGCGAAAACGGCGTTTTGCGACATGCTGCGACGTCGCGCGACATGGGGTTAACGCAGGGCTGAGGAGGTACTGGGAGGAGCGGGTGTGAGGGCGATGCTTCGCCCGGGCGGGGCGCTGTTGCGGAATGGGGCGTGGCCGAGACGTGATCGTGGCCGGGGTGCTCCTTCACTACATTGCAGTATCGTACCTAAAATGGGGACTTTTGACAAGCGTCGATTTTTCGACGTCGCCTTCTGTCGGGTGCGCTCGCACGTGTTGGGTAGGCGGCGCGTTTCGCCTTTTTGCCGGAAGAGAAACTTCCCACCGATCCTGAGCCAAGGTACCGTCATCGCCGGGGATTCCAATAAAGTCCGAGCATGTGAAAAGGTGGAATGATCACGCAGGCTGGCTCGTGTGCGATCAGCTCTGCGCCCCGCGATCAGAAAGTAGTAAGCGGAATATTTGAGCAAGCGTTCAAGAATATAGAAAATGTCCTCTGGAAAGAGGCCGGCTGTACGACCGAGCTGGACTATACCGAGCAAACCTCCTGGCTCCTGTTCCTGAAGTATCTGGACGGCCTTGAGCGGGATAAGGCGACCGAAGCCGAGCTGGACGGTAAAAAATACGGCTACATCCTCGAAAAGCCCTACCGCTGGGAAAGCTGGGCCGCGCCCAAGGGCAAAGACGGCAAGATCGACCACAACAAGGCGCAGACCGGCGACGACTTGCGCGCCTTCGTCGATCAGAAGCTGTTCCCTTAAGGTCCCAAGCAAACAACCCAAGCGCGGTCGGCTCTGGCTGAATGATGGAT
>CAZNUW010000008.1:0-213489 GCA_964576515.1 uncultured Rhodobacterales bacterium | reverse complement strand
GGCGTACCCGGTGGCGCTGGACTGGGGGGCATGAAACCACCAGCAGCACTAGCAGCTTCAATTTGTGTTTCTACTGTTGTTGCAGCGCAAAAAACTGAACGCGCACGGTCAGGTTCCGCCACCATCCGTCCCCCACAACCGCAGCGTTTCCTTCTTAACCTATGAGGATTACGCTGCACCCTAAGGATGAGCTTATTGAACGGTACTCGCCTCAGATGCTCCCATTTGAGAGCATTATTGTAACGGTTAGGAAACGGCGGGGGGGGGGGGGCCCCCCTTGTGATCCTTCTATAATGGCTTCTTGTTTGTTTCAACGAGAAATAAGCATCAACTTACGGATGAGGGGCGCCTGTCCCCTTACGTCGACCTTATTATAAATTCGTTTCAAATATTGGCGGGCAGTTCCTTCGGTGATTCCCCGTAAGTGTGCTGCGAGCCTTATATTTTGGGTTTCAGCGAACGCGAGAACGAAGTGAGCTTCGGCGTCTGTTACCCCCCATGCCCGCCGCAAAGTCTCAATCGAAGGTAGTGTTTTATCGGCCGTGGCCTGAATAATAATTGCTACGAATTTGTGGCCTGCCGACCGCCCAAGGGTGAGGGTCGAGATGTCGATCCGTTGGTTGCTCGCGTGGATTTGAAGAAATAATCTTTCGCCGGTCCGGAGTGTCTTGGCAAACAAGTCATTGTGACGCGGGTCGCTAAAGCGGATGGAGCGCGCCGTCAGTGACATGCCATGGCCATCCTCCTTGCAAATGGCGATCGCTGCAGCGTTGCGCATGATGATTCGCCGTGATCTGTCGGCACTGATAACCACGATTCCTAAGGGAAATGCATCGATCAGCTCTTGGTAGACTTGCGCATTCGCGCTCGAGAGAGGGGCACCGCGGTGAGGCAACAGAAATAAGTCCGATACATGTGACGTGTGAGACCCACATAATTTGCGAGCGCTTGCACAAAATCGAGTTCCCAACTGGGAATGGAGCAGCAATCGTTCCTCAATTATTTCTCGATCCCACAGCGGTGTGCAGTGGGTGGAGATGAAGGTTTCTAACGTCGCGTACGTTCAATCACCGGAACTCTCGAGCAGAGATGCGCTGTTCGTTCAGGTTGCCGCATTGTTGCATCGCATTTGTGCCTCCTTGGGCTCAAACAGCTGCGGATGGCTGACAGATATTCCCGTCGGAGATCCACAATCAATCGGCGAGGACACCGGACTCACAGCTATGCGCGTATCCGGTGAGCGAACCCTTATCGCGCTGAATTCTCCGACACCTGATTTCAGCATGACCAAGGATGAAATGGCGGCTGTCGCGGCCTTTCAGCGGGCCGCTTGGACGCCCAGCTTGCAGCGTTGGCCTTTGACGGCCTGGTCGAAACAGACGGCGGGTATGCTGCCGCAGACCACGGTGTGCATTCCGCTCCATGGACCAAGCGGTACAAGTTCCGTTGTCTTCGTGCCGTTGGGTAAAGACACACCCCGCTGGTTCGATATTGCCTTGATGTATGTCGGTCCACTACTTGAGGCGGAACGGGAGCTACGTAGCGTCTTTTCGGCGCCGGAACCTTCGGCCTTGGCGCTGACCGACGCAGAAATCGATAGCCTCAAGTGGGCTGCGCGCGGCAAGACGGCATGGGAATCAGCCCGTATTCAAGGAATTCCAGAGCGAACCGTTGTGCAACGCTTGAAAAGAGTACGCGAAAAGCTCGGCGTGGGAACAACGGCGTTGGCGATCGGCATCGCGACACGCATGCGCATTGTCGAACCAAATTAAAGCACACGGCTCCCGTCAATTTTCGGATACTCGTTTATGGCCTTTATCGATCGTATCGATGCCGTCAATCGCGTGATTCATCCGTCGGATTCTCTGGCGCCGGTATATGGTGCTAACTATGGGATGGACGAATACTTTCGCAGCGCATTGCGGCAGGTGGATGCCCTTGAGGTACTTGCTGGGATGCACATGGGCAAATCGCTCACGAAAGTGAATGCGATTGCGGACTTCGCGTGCCATTACGGTAGGCTTGTGCGGGCGTTGCGCATCGCGCTCCCAACGACACAGATACTCGCGTGCGATATCGACAATGAGGCGATTTCGTTTTGCGCGCGCGAATTCAAGGCACAGCCATTCTATACTGCATGGTCCGAGGAGCCGCCGTATGTACCGCAAGTCGAAATGCTGGTCTGCATTTCCTTGCTCACGCATACCCGCAAAACGTACTTCGAGTATGTATTGAACTTGTGGGCGCGCATGATTCCACCGGGCGGACTGGTGGTGTTTACCTATCTCGGTGACCGTTTTATTTCTGCGTGGGAAGCTGGTGAAATGGCTCACTATGGCCCGGCTACCGCGGACGACAACGTGCGCGTGGCCCGGGACTTCCGCGCGAATGGTCACGCATTTCACGGATACAGAACGCCCTACTCGGAGACAGAGTATGGTGTGGGCTTTCTCAGCGACGAGACCGTGAAGGCAAGTGTCGCTAAGAGTGGAAATTTTGTGCTGCTTGAAATGCGCCCCGGGCCGGCGAATGACTTTGGGCAGGATGTGGCGGTCGCTCGGCGCCTTAGTCTGTGAGAATATTGCTCGCGCACCCGGTATGTCCGGGGCAGTTTTCACATCTTGGACAGGCGCTCGCGAACGCGGGGCATGACGTGGCCTTTCTCGCGCATGCCGGCCGCTGGCGAGACGAGAGTGTTCGCGTCGAACGCTACACGCTCTCTAGCGCGGAAACGGCATTGGTCCATCCACATCTTGCGGCCGTTGAACAGGCGATCATCCATGCGGAAGGTGCGACACGTTATCTGGCCGCTCTGAAGGAGGCCGGATACACACCGGATGTGATTATAGGCCACGCGGGCTTGGGGGTATTGGCGTTCGCCCGGCAAATATTTCCGGCTGCGGGAATTGTTGCTTACGCAGAGTATTTTTATCGCAGTTATGGAGCCGACGTGGGATTCGATCCGGAACTCGCTCTGTCGGAAAGCGACTATCCCCGCGTGCGATTGAAAAATGCGATGACGCTTTTATCGATGGAAGCGGCGGATGTTGGGTATTCTCCAACGCGGTGGCAGCGCGACCTTTTTCCCGCAGCGTATCGCGACAAGATTCGCGTAATTCACGATGGCATCGACACGGAGCAGTTTCGTCGTGAAAAGAAGTCGGCATTCAGCCTTCCGTCGGGAAAACCCGTCCCTAGGGACGCTTACTTGATCACGTTTGCTGCGAGGTCTTTGGAGCGTTATCGAGGATTTCACAAGTTCTGGCCGGCGATGGCGGACGTTCTGCGACGGATCCCAGAAGCGCAGGCGCTTGTTGTTGGCGCCCAAACAAAGGCGTACGGCCCGGAGGGCGAAGGACATTTGCTTGCCGAGATGCAGGCGAAATATCCATGTGATTTGCGGCGCGTTCACGTCGTGGATTCGTTGTCTCGCGCCGACTACACCGCAATGCTGCAGACGTCGGCCTGCCACGTCTATTTATCTTATCCTTTCGTTCCTTCGTGGTCGTTAATTGAAGCGATGGCGAGTGAGACGCCCCTTGTTGTCTCGGATGTCGCACCCGTCCGCGAGATCGTGGGGCCTGATGCTGCATTGCTGGTGGACTTTTTTGATGTCGAGGCGCTTGGCGATGCCATTGTTGCTGCGCTTTCAACGCCGCGTACTGCGCGCAAGCGGGCACGATTAGCACGTAAACGCGCTTGCGATGCGTATGATTTCAATAGCGTCAGTTGGCCGGCTCTTAATCAACTGATTCATAATGTAGCTGAACAAAGGCGAGGCGGCTTGGCGTCAGCTTGCCTATGAGGCGTTCCTAGGCAAGGCGCGGCCCAAAAGTGAGGGGAAGTTGTAGACGTTGTGGCGCTGCTCACTCTTGAAATTGGGGACCATGCCGAGAGCTACAGCCACTCCTGCGAGAGCTGTAAAGAGAGCTGATTTCCACCCGATATTTTGACCTATCGAGCTGTTCGGTAAAGGGTGATGCGGGCCCCCGCAACCAATTAAGCCCGTTAACTCACTGAGTTAGCGGGCTTTTGTTTTGGGAAAAGCTTTCTCTCCATCATCGATTAAGGAGCGACATTACTTCCACACGCGTGTGTGGGGGGAGGGCGTTTTCTCGGGCACCGTTCTAGAAATCTGCTGCCAGACGCAGCGACACGCGTCGAGGAGGGATCGGTGCGAAGCGCCCGGAGGCGCCGTCGACCGTCCAGTCGTAGGAATTAAAGACGTTGCGGATCTGCAGGCGGATGTTGGCGTTGGTCTCGTGAATCTTGAAGTTGTAGCGCGTACCCAGATCGAACGTGGTCATCGACGGCACACGAAATGTGTTGGTCCGATTGGCGAACTGCGATGAGGTGTGCTCCGTCAGTGTATCAACCGAGAATCCGCGCCATGAACTGGGCCCATACTGCAGGCTGACGCGAAAGATGCGAGGCGGTGTGCCGGGCGGTGTGTCTCCGATTACGCCACGCTCCACCGATAGCCCGGAGATCCGCGGCTGCAGAAAAATCGAGCCCGCAACGATCGTGAGCCCGGGCAAGGGTTGGCCGCTGAGGGAGAGTTCGATACCCCGGTGCCTGATGCTTCCGACGTCGGCGTAGATATTCGCCTGATCGCGATCAAAATAGGGTTTTCTGACATCGAAAACCCCCGCGACAAAACTCATGCTCGGAACAATCCGCCAGCGAATCCCCGCGTCGACCTGCCTGGTGAGGGCTGCGGGCACGGGGGCGCCGGCGTTGGCGGCGTTGTCGGGGGCCGTGCCGAATTCCTCGAGTCCACGCGTATAGCCGGCGTACACCGCGAAATCACGCGAGGGCGTCGCGGTCACGGTGGCGCTATAAAGCCATGGCCGGCTGGCGGTCGGTGTCGGAGCGGCGTTCTCCTTACCGAATTCACGGTCATAAAAGCTTTTTTGCAAAGCGACGGTGAACTCGCCGACGCCCGCCCACTGTCCGCCATAAGAAATGCCGGGCGTGATCTGTTTGACCATGTCGCGGTCGCGCACACCGAAAGGCGCGAATACGGGGCGCACCACAGGCGTGACCACGCCGATCGCGGCCCGGCCGAGCGCAACCGTTTGTCCGCCACCGAAAATCCGGACGGTGTCGCGCCCGCGTACGTCGAGGTGTACCGTATGCCGGTAAGAACCTTGAGTATAAGTGCCGGTTGCGCGAATCTCGCCGGACGTCGACGTCAGACGGTGATGTGGATCGCTGCGAATGGCGAGGTCCGCGACGCCGTCCGACTGGGTGTTGCGGTAGAAAATAACGAAATTGTTGAGGCGGTCTGATTCGGAGCGAAATATCGCGCCTTGGAGACGCCAGTTGCTCGCCGGCGTGCCTCGAACGATAACCCCGCTATTGAGATCGTTATAGCGGCGGGTCGTCCATTCCTGACCGAAGTAGACGGTTCGGTCGTGACGCGGCGGCAGATGCGCGCCGGCGGTGAAAATCTGCGGCTGATTTTCGGGATTCATCTGTTGGTTATAGTAGACGAACGGAATCGCTTCGAATTTCTCGCTGGGCGTAAAGCGCCACAGCCCCGCGGTCGTCACGAACAGTTGCTTGCCGTTCCAGTCATTGATCGTTGGCTGGTAGTTTGCGCCCACAAACATGCCGAGCTTATCCTTGATCACCGGTGTCGAAACATCGACGATGATTTGCCTTTGCCCAATCGGCACGGAATATTGAGCGACCGCGCTGACGATCAGGCGGTCGGCCGGCATGATCAGAGATGTATCGACGATGCCGGTCGGCGCTGGAAACGGATAGGATTGAGCGGTCAATCCAACGCGGATCGACTGGGTGCGCTGGAGACGGCTGCCGAAGACCGCCTGCTGGTCGAAATAGAGACCTTCAAGCCGCATATTGCCCGCTTGCTGCGGATCAAAGCCGCGCGCGCTGCGCGAATCGTAGAGACCTACGCCTTCGTTGCCGACGCGGGTGCCGAAAGCGTCTTCGGCCGAAGTGACCGCGTTCTCGTCGGCGCGCTGCGCGACTGCCGTTTGACAATAGAGCACCAGCCCGACAGCGGTCAGGCAGCCACGATAAAAGCCCTTCAAGATAGCCCCCCTCGACCGCATCGCCCCCACAGCGACGCCTTGCCCCCTCGGTAGGTTAGCTTAGCGCGACATCGGCCACCACGCCGAAAAATATCGGCCGGCCCGGCGAGGGGGCTGAAATCGAAGTGCCCGGCTCCTATGCGAAACCGTGGATCGTTTAGCCCTCGTACACTGAGATACAGGCGCGATCCAGCGCTACGGCCTTGCGCATGTTAATTGACGTCGGCAACCTTGATGCGGAAGTGTCGCAGTCGTGACGCGCGCCACGCTCAAAAGGGACGGCTGTCGCCAAGTCTCAATTCTGGGAGAGAGCGTCCGCATCTTACTTCGTACGCAATTGAGGGTATCGCCATGAGACATCGTTTAACGATCCGGCGCCGTTTCCTGAGTCTTGTCTCGATTCTCGCGATAGGAGGCGGCCTCTTTGCGGTATCTCCACCCGTCGCCGCGAAGTCGATCGCCGTGGATCAGGCGACAATCGCGGACTTAAACGCGGCCTTCGCGGCGGGAACTCTCACGGCCGAGAAACTCATGGAGCTCTCTCTTGCGCGAATCGCGGCTTACGACCGCGCGGGCCCGAAGCTTCACGCGATCATCACGCTCAATCCGAAGGCCATGGCGGAGGCGCGCGCCCTTGATGCCGAGCGCAAGGCGAAGGGGCCGCGCTCTCCTTTGCACGGTATTCCGGTGGTTCTGAAGGATAACTTCGATACCGTCGACCTTCCGACATCCGGCGGCTCGGTGATTCTCGAGGGATCGATGGCGCCGGACGACGCTTTTGTCGTGCGGAAGTTGCGCGAGGCCGGGGCGATCATCCTTGCAAAAGTCAACCTTGGCGAATTCGCCAACGGCTCGCAGAGTTCGTTGGGCGGACAGTCGCTCAATCCGCATGACCTTACCCGAACACCCGCGGGGTCCTCCGGCGGTACCGGCGTAGCGATCGCCGCCGGCTACGCACCGCTGGGTCTTGGCACCGACACAGGGGGCTCCATCCGCGGGCCATCCAGCGTCAACGGCATTGTCGGGTTGAAGCCGACCCATGGCCTTCTCAGCCGCGATGGAATCATTCCGCTGGCGTTGAGTCTCGATACCGGCGGGCCGATGGCGCGAAGCGTTTATGATATCGCGGTGTCCCTCGGGGTCATGACCGGGATTGATCCGGCCGACGACGCCACAAAGAAGAGCGCCGGAAAGTTTGAAAAGGACTACACCAAGTTCCTGCAAGCCGGAGCGTTGAAAGGGGCGCGCATCGGCCTTGCGCGCGATTTCATGGGGGCCGACCCCGATGTGGACTGGGTTGTCGAATCCGCCGTAACGACCATGAAAAAGGCGGGCGCAACGGTTGTGGATGTCCGCTACCCAAAGTGGTTCCTCGATGCCTCAAACGGCATGGTGTCGGTGATCGTCCCCTCCGAGTTTCAGGTGCAGATCAACGATTATCTGAAGACCACGGGGCCAAAGTATCCCAAGACACTGGCCGAACTCGTCGAGCGTAATTCCACCTATGTCGGCATGGGGGCCGACGGCGCGGGGCCTAATCCTGCGCGCTGGCGGCTTTTGCGGGACCGCGATCTACCGGCGATTCCGATGACGGATCCGCGTTACACCGTATTGCGCGATCACTTCATGCCGATGACCGTCTCGCTGATGAACGGGATCATCGCAAAGGATGAGCTCGACGCCATCGTTTATCCCACGGGCATGCGCCGTCCCGCGCAAATCGCCGGCGGCCCGGGGCCCGCGGGCGGTCCGCCGTCTCCGACGGGCATCGCCAATCTTTCAGGCTTTCCCGATCTCATCGTTCCGGCCGGTTTCACAACGGACGACTTGCCGGTGACGCTCTCCTTCTTTGGGCCGGCCTTTAGCGAGCCAAGGCTGCTGGCGCTGGGCTACAGCTTCGAGCAGGCAACGCGTGCGCTCCGGCGGCCTGTGAACACGCCGGCGTTGCCGGACGCATTGATCGAGGCGCCGAATTGACTTGGCGCGACCCAATTTTGAACGTCTCGAATTTCCACAAGAAATCCATCGGCGCGCGATGCGCCGCTTCCCGGCGTCATTCCATACGCGCGGGACTTTGATTACTCCTGCGAATGGCTTTCTTCTCTAAAATCATTTGTGGACGCGAAATTTGTAGCCAATGCTACACCCACTCATGTTCTCGTTTTGCTGCGGTACAGCATTTTTCTCATGCGCCGTGATCAATGTGAGGACGTGAGGGCTTTTCGGGAGGGAAGCTGTCGCGTCTCTTTTTCGCCCGTGCGTTGGACTCTTGTCCGGCTTGCCCCGCGTTAGGACGGTTGCGTTTCTCCCCTAAAGGTTCGCCATTTTATCGACTGCCGCATGGTGGGAAGGCCAGCGGCGGGAACCGAACCACCACAAAGGGGGGGAATACATGAATACGTCCGGAAACCGTCTCGCGAAGGCTCGGGTGCTTGCCTCGACCTCATCGATCGCGCTGCTGGCTGGCGCGCTGATGGCGTCGCCCGCGGCGGCGCAGTCCGCGCAAACCGCCCAGGCGGCTCCCTCGCTCGACGAAATCGTGGTGACGGGATCGCGCGTCGTGCGCGACGGCTACGAAGCGCCCACGCCGGTATCGGTGCTCGGCGCCGAGGAACTGAACGCGATGAACGACGCGAATATCGCGGACTCGGTGAATAAGTTGCCGGCCTTCTCGAACTCGCAGACCCAGCGCACCGGCGCGGTCAACCTGTCGAGCGGCGCCGCGGGTGTGAACATTCTCAACCTGCGCGGCATGGGCGGCCACCGCGTGCTGATCCTCCTGGACGGTAAGCGTGTGATCAACTCATCGCTCAGCTCGAGCTACACGGGCGGCGATACCAATACGATGCCGCAGGGCCTGATTTCACGTGTTGACGTCTCCACAGGCGGCGCCTCGGCGGCTTACGGTTCGGACGCGCTGTCCGGCGTCGTCAACTTCGTGCTCGATAAGGAGTACACCGGCTTCAAGGGCGAAGTGCAGGGCGGGATTTCGACGTACGGCGACGATCCCAATGCGCAGGTCAATCTCTCCTTTGGAACGCCGTTCGCCGGCGGACGCGGCCACGTGCTGCTGTTCGGCGAATATTCGTGGAACCATGGTCTCGTCGGCGCCTACCGTCCTTGGAACGAGGAGGGCGGGGTTGTGATGCAGAACCCGAGCCGCACGGCCACCAATGGCCAGCCGAACTGGCTGCTGGGGACGCGCATGGGCATCAACAACGCCATGCCGGGCGGCATCATCACCCGTGGCCCGTTGAAGGGGCTTTATTTCGGGCCGGGCGGTCAGGTGCTTCAGTATAACTACGGGATCGTCTCCAACTCCAACCTCATGCAGGGCGGCGATTGGAAGATCTCGCGCATCGACCAAGGGGTCGACCTTGATCCGCGCGCGGTGCGTGAGAACGTGTTCTCCCGCATCAGCTACGACGTCACCGATGACGTTCAAGTGTTCGCCGAACTCCACTGGGCCTATGCCCGCGCCGAGAACACGAACAACGTCAACCGCCTGTTCGATCAGGTCACAATCCTTTCCGGCAACCCTTATATTCCGGCATCGGTGCAAGACCGCATGACGGCGCTGGGCCTGACCTCGATCGTGTTGGGCACAAGCTCCTTCGACGTCGGTCGCTTCTATGCCGATAATAGCCGCAACGTACGCCGCTGGTCGGTCGGGGCTGACGGAAGTTTCACAGCGTTCGCGACGGATTGGTCGTGGGACGCCTACTACCAGTTCACGCAGCAGGGCTTGTCATCCCGCGTGCGCAACAGCGGCCATATGCCGCGCATCCTCATGGCGCGTGACGCCGTGCGCAACCCCACCACAGGCGCCATCGTGTGCCGCTCGACGCTCACGAATCCGGGCGACGGGTGCGTTCCTTTCAACTTCTTCGGAACCGGCGTGAACTCGCAAGCCGCGATCGATTGGTTCATCGGCAGCGCCTACCGCTATGACACGATGCGCCAAAAAATCGCGTCTTTGACCCTGAACGGCGAGCCCTTCGATACCTGGGCCGGCCCGGTCTCGATCGCAACCGGTATCGAACACCGTGTCGAGGAGGTCGACGGCCTGAACTCGGCCGACGACGAAGCCGGCAATTTCCTCGCCGGTAACTTCAAACTCAATATCGGCAAGTTCAATGTCACCGAAGGTTTCGTGGAAACGGTCGTTCCGTTGGCCAAGGACGAGGCCTGGGCCCGCGCATTCGACCTGTCGGCCGCCGTCCGCGCGACAGACTACTCATCGTCGGGTTACGTCACCACATGGAAGGTCGGCGCGACTTGGCAGGTGGTGGACGACCTGCGGTTCCGCGTGACGCGCTCGCGCGACATCCGTGCCGCGAACCTCGGCGAACTTTATGCCGGCGGCACGGCGGCGGGTGCGTCCACCTTCACGGACCCGTTCACGAATACGCAGGTGCCCCAGGCCTTCTCCCTCAGCTCCGGCAACCCGAACCTGCAACCGGAAAAAGCCGACACGACGGGGATTGGCGTCGTGTTCACACCGATGTTCTTTGAAGGCTTCGCGGCCTCCGTCGACTACTACAACATCAACGTGAAGGGCGCCGTGGTGCAGCCGAACGGGCAGTCGATCATCGACGGCTGTTTCGCCGGAAATCTCGCGCTGTGTCCCAGCATCATCCGCACCAACGGCGCGATTTCGACGGTTGTGGTCTCACCGCAAAACATCGCCTCGCAGGTCGTGCGTGGGATCGACATCGAATCGAGCTATTCCCTGCCGCTGGCCGACGTCGTCGACACGTGGGACGGCGACCTGTCGTTCCGTGTCCTGGCCAACTACAATCTGAAGGTCACGTCGTTCAACCCGACCCTTTCGACCAATCAGTTCGTCGACGGCCGGGGCGTTCTTGGCGGGTTCGGTATCGCGGGATACTCAGGTCTCACCAATCCGCGCTACAAGATCAACGGCAACATCCGTTACAGCACCGAGGCGGCGTCCGTCTCCCTCGGCATCCGCCACACCGCGAGCGGCGTCTATAACAACGCCTTCACGGAATGCGCCTCCGCGTGTCCGGCCAACGATACCCGGACGATCGACAGCAACCATATCGGCTCCGATACGGTCGTAGATCTCGGCTTGACCTATCGGCCTCTGCCGGACGCCAGCGTCGATACGGAAGTCTTCCTGAGCATCCAGAACCTGTTGAACAGCCCGCCGCCGTTCATTGCCGGCGGCAACGGCAGCGGTTGGTACTCGGGCATGAACGTCCGCGACTACGACACCATCGGCCGTTTCTTCACCATGGGTGTTCGTTTCAAGATGTAATCCGGAAAATCCCGGGAGATGCGAAGAGGGGGCTCCTGGCCATGGCCAGGAGCCCTTTTTCTTTGTGCGACAAGGTGTTGGTGTAATGACGCGGGCTCATGGTTTTCTGTCTTTAAATCGTTTGCCGTAAAGCGATTTGTGGCCAAATCTAAACGGCCATCGCGGGAAAAAGTGTGTGCGACGCAGCAAATTCATGCGTTTCCGCGGTCAGGTATGGGAAGGAAAATCCGAGCCGTCTTTAACATCGCGATATCTCGATCGTTCCGGCACGCTCTTCGGGAGGAAGGCAGTTGGGTTCATCGTTTAAGGGCCTGCGCACAACCATCGTCGCCACGGGGCTTGCCGCGCTTGGCTTTGCTTTCGCGGGATCGATGTCCGGCGCTCACACCGCTTTTGCGGCGTCCAAGGCCGCGTCCGGACCTGTGACCGAAGGTTCACAGCGCCATTTCCGTCTTCTCACGACCGATCAATACGTCAACACGCTCACCTATCTTTTCGGAACCGATATCAAGGTCGAAGCGCAGTTCGCGCCGTTGCGGCGCACGGACGGCCTGTTGGCCCTGAATGCGTCCACGGCCGGTCTCACCGACACCCAACTCGAGGTGTATCAGAAGATCGCGGCTCTGGTCGCAGCACAGGTTATGAGTCCGGAGCGCAGGAGCCTGCTTGTCCCGTGCAAACCCGCCGACCCGCGGGCGGCGGACCGTGCTTGCGCGACCCGGTTCATTTCCGAGGTCAGCCGCAGGCTTTATCGGCGCACGCTGAGCGAGGCGCGTATCGCCGAGATCGTCGATGAAGCCGACAGGGGCGCCACGACGCTGAAGGACTTCTACGCGGGTCTGGAAAGCGCGCTGGAAGGCATGCTGGTCAGTCCCAACGTGCTCTTCCTCGCCGAACGTTCGGCGCCTGATGCAAAAAATGCCGACCGCCGCCGCCTCGACGATACGTCGCTCGCCTCGCGGCTCAGTCTGTTCCTCTGGAACGCCGCGCCGGATGAGATGCTGCTGAGCGCCGCCGAACGCGGCGAGTTGCGCACCGAGCGCGGTTTGACCCGGGTGGTCGACCGGATGCTTGCCAGCCCAAGACTTGAAACGGGCATGCGGGCGTTTTTCGACGACATGTTCGGCTTCGACACCTTCACCGGCGTGGCCAAGGACGCCGCCGTTTATCCGGGCTTCACCGGTTTGACGGCCAGCGATGCGCGGGAGCAAACGCTGCGGACCGTGGTGGATCATTTGGTGGTCAAGAAGCGCGACTATCGCGATCTCTTCACCACCAAGGATACGTTCATGTCGCCCTCGCTGGCGGTCATTTACGGGGCCGTGACGGGGCCCAAATGGGAGCCCTATTCGTTTGCGCCCGATAGTCCACGGGCGGGCGTCCTCACACATGTAAGCTTCCTTGCCCTTCACTCGCATCCGGGGCGAAGCTCCGCGACCTTACGCGGCAAGGCGCTGCGTGAGTTGCTGCTGTGCCAAAAGGTGCCGCCGCCGCCAGCGAACGTGGATTTCTCGGCGTTGGAGAACCCGCGGCCCGGGTTGCGCACCGCGCGCGACCGGGTGACGGAGCATCTGGCGAACCCGGTCTGCGCGGGTTGCCATCGCATCACGGATCCAATCGGCCTCGCGCTTGAGAATTTCGATGGATCCGGCCAGTACCGCGAAACGGAGAAGGGCGCCCACATCGACCCGAGCGGAACGCTCGATGGCGTCAATTTCAAGGATATCGAGGGCTTGAGCCGGGCGATCCACGACCATCCGGCGTTGTCCTCGTGCCTGGTTCAACGGATGTACAGCTACGGTACCGGCGGCGCCACCACGGCCCTGGACCGTCCGCTTCTCGATAATCTGGGACAAGGGTTCGCGCGCGAGGGATACCGTGTGCCGGATCTGTTGCGTGCGATCGTGTTGAGCGATGCCTTCTCGACGGTGCGCGAGAAGGACGAACAATCCGCGGCGGCTACGCCGTAGGTGGAGTGCGGCCGGTGGCCGCCAGGCGAGGAGAATAGGCGATGCCGAAGGTAAACCGTCGCAGGGTCCTACGAGGCTTGCTGAACGGCGGGGCGGTGACCCTTGCGTTGCCGCTGCTCGATTGCTTCCTGAACGGAAACGGGAGCGCGCTTGCGGACGGCAAACCCATGCCGGTCCGCTTCGGCACCTGGTACTGGCAGCTCGGCATGGCGAAATCGATCTTCGTGCCGAAGAAGCTGGGGGGCGACTACGACCTGCCCGAGGAAATCGCCTGCTTTAAGCCGATTCAGCAGCACATGAATCTGCTGACGAACTTTACGGCCTTCCGCGACAACGCCCAGAACCTTTGCCACTACACCGGTTGGGCGATCTCGATCTCGGGGATCGCGCCGATGACACAAGGCGGCGGGGCGCCGGGTGAAACCGCGGACGTCACGATCGCCAATCAAATCAGCCGCACGCGCCGGTTCCGTCTGCTCAACGCCAATGCTTCGGGAGACGCGCGCGGGACCCATTCATACGAAAACGCTTCGACGCCCAATCCGTCGGAGTCCTCACCGGTCGCGTTCTACACCCGCCTCTTCGGGCCGGATTTCCAGGACCCGAATGCGCCGACGTTCACCCCGAACCCGCGCATCATGGTGCGCAAGAGCGTGCTTTCCGGCGTCCTTGGCGAGATCAACGAACTCAATCAGACCCTCGGCGCCGAAGACCGTACGCGGCTCGACCAATATGTCTCCGGTGTGCGGCACCTCGAACGCCAATTCGAGCAGCAGCTCACGAAGCCGGAACCGATCGCGGCATGTAAGCGGGCTGCCGTCGTCAAGCAGGATCCGCCCACAGGCAACGAAGCCTTGCAGGTGGCTGAGCGGCACAAGTTGTTCACGGACCTGATGGTGATGGCGATTGCCTGCGATCAATCGCGCGTCTTCAACCTAGCCTATGACTTCGGTAATACGACCAAGGCGGGGTATGAGAAACCCCATCACACCACGACCCACGAAGAAGCCATCGACGATGGGTTGGGCTATCAGCCCACCTGCTCGTGGTTCACGCGCCGCCAGATGGAACAATGGGTTTATTTCGTTCAGGCCTTCGCCAACTTTAAGGAAGGCGGCGGCAGCCTGCTCGACAATATGTTCGTGATGGCGCACTCCGATCATGGATGGGCCCGTACGCATACCCTGGACGGCATGGCGATGTTCACCGCCGGCACCGCCGGCGGAAAAGTGAAGTCCGGTCTGCACATCGACGGAAAGGGCACCGCCGTCACGCGGCTAGGCTACACCGCCATGCGGCTGATGGGCGTCGAAAAGGAGTCTTGGGGCACGAACAGCAACAAGACGTCGCAGGATATCGGCGAGTTCCTGGTCTAGGTCGGTAAGAAGAGGGCAGGGTCTTGAACACCGGTGCGAAAATCGCGGCGTTGATGATGGGGTCGGCGATCCTGGCGCAGGCCGGAGCCGTTGGCGGGGCGGAGCCGCGCGGGCGTGAGGGCGCGATGCGGGAGGACTTCATCGCCGAACCTATGCCGCCGGACGTGCGGGTCGTTCCAACGGAAGCGGATGGAAATGTCTTCGCCGATGCTTCCGGAAAGACGCTCTATATCTGGCCTCAGCATGAGCAACGGAACGGCAATGCCGGTGAGGATGCGGGCAAGCCCCTGTGCGACAACACCGTCGCGCGCGAGACCATCGGCTGGATGAGCCCCTATCCGCCCGGCCTTGAGTTGCCGGAACTTGAGACTCGCCCGACCTGCACGCAACTCTGGCCGCCGTTTTTAGCGGCCGCCGATGCAAAGACCGTGGGGAAGTGGAGCGTCGTCGAACGCCCCGACGGCGGTCGTCAATGGGCTTACGGCGATATGGCGGTCTATACGTCCGCGCAGGACAAAGCGCCCGGCGATGTCATCGGTGGGCATAGCCGGAAAGTGCGTAATGACGGGGCGTCCATCCGCGTTCCTGTCGGTCCGCAGCCGAATGTCCCGTCGCAGTTCGATGTCGTTTCGGTCGCGACCGGACGTATGGTGACATTGAAGACGGGCTTTTCGATCTACACATGGGATGGTGACGGCGCCAATAAATCGAACTGCGCGGGCGAGTGTCTGCACACATGGGAGCCGGTCCTGGCGCCCGACTACGCGAAGCCGAGCGGCGAGTGGTCAGTTTTCGAACGCGCGCCGGGGATCAAACAATGGGCGTTCCGCAAAAAACCCGTCTATCGGCACCTCGGCGACTGGAAGGCGCGCAGCATGGACGGCGGCGATATTCCGGGATGGCAAAACGTTTATACGAAGCGTCAGCCTGATCCTCCGCGCGGGTTTTTCACGATTCAGGATACGCGCTCGGGCGAAGTCCTGGCCGATGCCCGCGGTATGACGGTCTATATCTACTATTGCGGAGAGGATTCCCTGCATCAGTTCTCATGCGACCACCCGGATGCGCCGCAGGTCTATCGTTTCGCCGTTTGCGGCAAGAAGTTCGATCCGGCCGACTGCGTCAAGACCTTCCCCTACGTCGCGGCGCCGAAAGACGCCAAGAGCGCAAGTCGCATCTGGAGCACGATGTATATCGATCCGATGACGGGGAAGAAGACGACGGCGGAAACCTCCGGCGCGCAGCATGTGTGGGCCTATCGCGAACGCCCGGTCTATACCTTCGCGGGCGACAGCCAGCCCGGCGACATCAATGCCGACGGTTGGGGTGAGGCCACCGGAAAGCGCAACGGATTCAAGGCGTTTTGGCTGCGGGACGCATTCCGCACAAACTCGGAATAAGGCGCAGCGAGGGAGAGGTACGATGGATCGTGAGATCGTAACGTGGGCCGCGGCCGCAACGCTTATCTCCGGCATCCTGACGGTCGGCAATGCCGCCGCCGATGAAGCGCCGCCTGAGCGGCGCATCGCTTATGCGCTGACGCACTATGCTTGGGAGGTTCATCAAACCCCGAACGGCAAGGCCGAGTGTCCTGACGGCTTCAACGACGGTCCGCGCGAACAGTTCGCGATGTTATTTCCGGAGTCCGGCCCCAAACGCACCCTCGTGGAAACCCAGTTGCTGCGGGAAAACCAGACGTGGCGGCCGGATACGTCCGCCGATGCGTTACCTTTTCGGGAAGCGATCGGCACGGTTGCGTACGGGATGAATCTTGACGGCAAAACCGATGCCGACGATTTCACCAGCCCGGACGGCGAGAAGGGGGTCGACAACCAACTGCATCGGGCCATCGGGTGCATCGGCAACTTCCGCGGCACCGCCGGCACGCTGTATCAGTTCACCAGCCAGTATCTTCAACAACACGTCTATGATCGTGTGGTCATTGAAATCACCGAGGTCGACAGCCTCGTCAACGACGACAGCGTGACGCTCACCAGCTATCGCGGCCGCGAGGGCCTGATGACGGACGCGACCGGCAACGGCTTCCTGCCCGGCGGTACGCAGACCGTCGATACCCGTTGGGGCAAATCGTTCATTCACACGTTCCGCGGCAAGATTGTCGACGGTGTTCTCATCACGGAGCCGGCCGATCTCACGTGGCCTTCGACCGCGGGGTTTGAAGACACGTCGATCCACGAAATGCGCGCCGCACGGTTCCGTCTGAGTCTCACACCGGAACGCGCGCAAGGAATGTGGGCGGGTTATGTGGACGTTGACGCGTTTCATGTGATGCACAACAAGGCGCGCTCGACGCATCTGTTGAGCTACGGGCAACAATCCTCCATCTCACTTTACAAGGCGCTGCGCCGCCTGGCCGACGGATATCCGGACGCGGCGACGGGCGAAAATACCGCCATCTCCTCGGCGATTGTCGCGAAATTCGTCCAAGTCCATCTGCGACATCCGGCGCAGCAGATCTCAGAGAACCGCGCCGCCCCGTCGAATGAAAAGAAAGCCGCCGACCTAAAGGCGTCCAGCAACGCATCGCGCGAATAGGGGAGAGCCGACATGGCGACTTCGGGTTTGGTCCGCTTTCTGCTCGGAACCGCCGCCGTGTCCTTCGGCGCGATGGCGGCGCACGCTGACGAAGCGCCGCAGGGACGCAAGATCGCCTACGCGCTTACGAATTACGCCTGGGAGATCTACCAGACGCCAGGCAACAAAGTGGAATGTCCGACAGGCTTCAACGATGGCCCACGCGAGCAGTTCACCGCGTTGTTTCCGGAGGACGGTACAAAGCGCACGCTGGTCGATACGCAGTTGATGCGGGAGAACGAAATTTGGCGTCCGGACGCCACGCCGGACACACTGCCCTACAAGGAAGCCGTCGGCGCGACCTCTTACGGTATGAATCTCGACGGCGAAGTCAGCGCCGACGATTTCACCAGTCCGGACGGGGAGAAGGGCGTCGACAATCAACTCTACCGCGCGGTGGGCTGTATCGCGAACTTCAACGGCGTGGGCGGGACGCTGGTCCAGTTCACGAACCAGAACCTGCAAAAACATCTCTATAATCGCGTGGTGATGGAGATCACCGAGGTTGATAGTCTCACGAACGACGAAAGTGTGACGCTTACGACCTACCGCGGCCGGGAGCCATTGATCACCAACGCGACCGGGCAGGGGTTTATTCCCGGCGGCACGCAAACGGTCGATATGAAGTTCGGGAAGTCTTTGATCCACACGTTTCGAGGCAGGATCGTCGACGGCGTTCTAATAACGGAGCCTGGTGAAATCACGTTCCCCGCCTCGGGAGGATTCGAGGATACCGCGATCCACCGGATCAAGGGGTTGAGGTTCCGCCTCAACCTGACGTCAGAGCGCGCCGAGGGGATGCTCGCCGGGTATGCCGACGTCGAGACGTTTCACCGGATGCACAACAAGGTCCGCTCGACACATTTGCAAAGCTATGGCCAGCAACCGGCGGCCTCACTCTACAAGGCGATGATGCGCCTTGCGGACGGTTTCCCCGACCCCGTCACAGGTAAGAACACCGCGATATCGGCCGCGATCAATGCGAAATTCGTTCAGGTCCATCTGCGGCATCCGCCGCAACAGACGTCGATGGACGCCACGGCTCCCGGGCTCGGAAAGAAAGCCGCCCTGAGCGCCCCGCGCAGCGCGCCCTCCCGTTAGGCAAGGCGGCCGCCGGAGGCGTGGCGCAGGGCCTTAGTCCTGCGCCTTTCCTTCCACCTGGTCCTCGACAATACGGCTGTTCTTACGCGTATCGGGCATGAGGATCGAGGTGATGAGGACGATCACCATGAAGAACGTCACATACCAGTAGAACATCTGCTCGTTGCCGAGGTCTTTCATCTTCAGGGCCACGACTTCGGCTGTGCCGCCGATGAACGCGACGCCGAGGGCGTACGGAAGGCCGACGCCGAGGGCGCGGATCGCGGTCGGGAACAACTCGGCCTTATATTGGCCGCTGATCGACGTATAGGTGCTTTGGATCGTCAGCGCGACGCAGATCACCAGGAAGGCCCCGAGCATGCTGTCGGTGGATTCCAGATAGCTCATCACGGGCAATGTGCAGAGCGTGGCGCCGATGCCGTAGAAAACGAACATCGGCTTACGCCCGATACGGTCGGACAGCCAGCCCATAACGGGCTGCATCAGCATGAACACGATCATCGCCATGGCCATGATGAACGAGGCGTCCTCACGCGTGAATCCCGATGTGTTCACAAGGAATTTCTGCATGTAGTTGCTGAACACATAAAAACCCAAGGCGCCGCCCATGGTCATGCCCAGCACGAAGCAGAATTCCTTCGGATGGCTGCGCATCAGGCGCCACGTATCCGCGGGCGTTTCGTGCTTTTTCATGTTCTTGAACGAATCCGTTTCGTCGATGCCGCGGCGAATCCAGAAGGCCGCGATGGCGCCGATCGCGCCGATCACGAACGGGACGCGCCAGCCCCACGTCGTCAGTTCTTCGTTCGTCAGGAAGGCCTGAAGTCCGACCAGTACGAGCAAGGCGAGAAGTTGGCCCGCGATCAGGGTGACGTATTGGAAGCTTCCGTAAAAGCCGCGCTTCTCTTTTCCTGCGATCTCGCTGAGATAGGTCGCGACGGCCGCGTATTCGCCGCCGACGCTCAAGCCCTGCGCGATCCGCGCGAGAACCAGCAGCATCGGTGCAAGAATTCCGATGGATTCGTATCCGGGCGTCAGCGCGATTACCAGTGAAGAGCCGCCCATGATGATCATGGACAGCACCAGCGCCGCGCGCCGGCCGTGCCGGTCGGCATACACGCCCATCAGCCAACTGCCGATCGGACGTACGATGAAACCCACCGAGAAAATCGCCGCGGCATTGAGGAGTTGCGCTGTCTGGGACCCTGCTGGAAAAAACACGGCCGCGAAATACAACGAGAACGCTGAATAGACGTACCAGTCGTACCATTCGATCAGGTTGCCGATGGAGCCGCCGACAACCGCTTTAATGCGCCAGCCCATGCCGCGCTGTTGGATTGTCGTGTTGGTGGCTGGAATCGCGTCGTCAGCAGCGCTCATAATCCGTTTCTCCCCAAACGTTTCGGCCCCGGCGCGGTGATAATGGAGGGGGCCGAAAGTCCACCCCAAGCGATATAAACTGATGGACCTATGAAATTTACTTATCGGGTGCGACCTTCCTCCGGCGCGCCAAAGTTGTCAAACCATCACGCGGCCCGCGACGCGATTACCCGATGGGCAAATTGTTACTGAAGATCGCCGTTCCGCGAGCGATGTGTGACGCAGCGTCGTAACGTCACTTCCGGTAATTACCGGGGCTCATGGCTCTCAGCCGTAAAATCATTTGCGCGCTCATCGCTTATGCTTCCACTTCATACACAGGGGTTTTTCGCCGTTTAGGCGCGTTTTATTCGTCCGGAGATCCTATGAAGCCGCTGCACGACATTCGTGTTGTTGACCTTTCCCGAATCTTGGCGGGACCGTGGTCGAGCCAGATTTTGGCCGATATGGGCGCGGATGTGATCAAAGTGGAACGCAGCGGCGAGGGCGACGACACGCGCAGTTGGGGGCCGCCGTTTGTCGCGGACGTGGACGCAAAAAATCTCGGCGCCACATACTTTCACTCGACGAACCGCGGTAAGCGCTCCATCGCCATCGATTTCAATCGCAGCGAGGATCTCGACATCGTGCGACGTCTTATCGCCGATGCGGACGTGGTCCTCGAGAATTTCAAAGTCGGCGCCTTGAAGAAATTCGGCCTCGACTATGCATCGGTGGCGGCCATCAATCCACGCGCCATTTATTGCTCCATCACGGGGTTCGGGCAGACCGGCCCTTATGCGCAGCGTCCGGGCTACGACGCCATGATCCAGGCGCTGGGCGGACTCATGAGTGTAACGGGGGCGCCGGCGGGTGAACCGATGAAGGTCGGCGTTCCCGTCGTGGATCTGTTTACGGGTGTCTATGCGACGGTGGGCATTCTTGCTGCGCTGCACGCGCGCGGGGTGCATGGTCGCGGCGCGCACATCGATATGAGTTTGCTCGACGTCCAGGTCGGCGTGCTGGCGAATCAGGCAGCGTCCTACCTCATTTCGGGTGAGCCCGCGCCGCGGCTCGGGAACGGCCACGCCAATCTCGCGCCCTATCAGGTTTTTGCGGCGTCCGACGGCCATCTGATGATCGCCGTTGGAAACGACGGGCAGTTTGCCCGGCTTTGCGAAATCCTTGGCCTCACCGCATTGGCGGCCGACCCGCTTTACAAGACGAACCCGGATCGTGTTCGCAACCGCGAAACGTTGGTGGCGGTCCTCGGTGAGAAAGTAGGCGCCTGGCGAAAGGGTGATTTGATCGTCCGCCTGGAAGCCGCAGGCGTGCCGGTGGGCCCTATCAATACTTTGCCCGAGGTTTTCGCCGATCCCCAAGTGGTCTCGCGCGGGATGCGCGTCGATCTTGCCGCTCCCGGCGTGGCCGATGGAGCAATCCCGGCGGTCCGAACACCTATCATGATCAATGGGATGCCTTGTGTCTCCACGCGGCCTTCACCGCGGCTGGGCGAGCATACGGCTGAGATTTTGCAATCCCTGGATAGTCCCGCACTCAAAATCGCGCGCGCCGCCGGCTCATGAACGCTGCGGCGCAAGGCGCTGACGGGCCCCTGATTTGGTAATGATATCATCGATTTTCATGCGTTTTCCGTCGCGCTTGAGGGGTGTACTTTAGAAGGCCCGGAGATTGCCATCCGGGGCGCGGCGGGGACCGAGGAGAGGCGGACCACGGCGCGAGTGCGCGATAGAGGAGGAAAGTGCACGTGCGTATGGCGGCTCAGTCTGTTTTTGCGACGACGTTTTCGCTGAGAGGTCTGCTGTGCGCGAGCGCGGCCGGGCTCCTGACCCTGACACTCGCGGCTTGTTCGGACGGCGGCTCTCCGTCCGCTCAGCCGTCGGCCGCTGCTCCGCCGGCGGCCACGGTGGCGGATTTCGCGGGTACGCCCGCGCGCGTGCGCCGTATGACACCGGAGCAGTTCGCGAACACGGTTCACTACATTTTCGGCGACGACATCCGCGTCGGCCAAGCGCTGACGCCGTTGCCGCGGACTGATGGTCTCCTGGCCTCGGGGGCCGCGTCGGTCGGCATGACCATTGGCGAGTTGCAGCAGTTGCAGCGCACCGCCTCGTCGATCTCCGCGCAAATTCTGGACAAGGGAAATCCCGGCCTGCGGATCGCGCCGCGCCGCGATTACCTCGTTCCTTGCAAGCCGGCCAATCCGGCGGCGGCCGACGACGTCTGCGCCGCGAAGTTCATCAAACAAACGGGCCGCCTTCTTTATCGCCGTGCCCTGCCTGAGGCGACGCTCACCGGCCTTGTCGGCGACGCGAACCGCGGCGCCACGCAGCTCAAAGACTTTTACGCAGGCCTGGCCACCGTAATCGAAGGGATGTTGATCGACCCTAACGTCCTGATGATCGCCGACACGACCGAAGCGGATCCCGCCAATCCGGGCAAGCGCCGCCTCGACGCTTATTCCGTAGCCTCGCGTCTCAGTTTCTTCCTGTGGGACGCCGCGCCGGATGAAGCCCTGCTTCAGGCGGCCGAGAAAGGCGAACTTCAAACCGCGAAGGGTCGTGCACGGGCCGTCGCGGCCATGATGGCGAGCCCGCGCATCGAAGACGGCGTGCGCGCCTTCTTCGATGACATGTTCGGCTTTGAGGAGTTTGGGATCGTTTCGAAGGATCCCCAGACCTATCCGATGATCACGGGCCAGACGATGATCGATGCGCGCGAGCAAACGCTGCGCACCGTCGTCGATCACTTGGTTACGCGCAATCAGGACTACCGCGATCTTTTCACGACCCGGAAAACCTTCATGTCGCCGTCGCTGGCGCCTGTTTATCAGGTTGTGCCGCAGCGCGGATGGGAACCGTTCGAGTTTCCGGAAGGAAGCCCGCGCGTGGGATTGCTGTCCCAGGTCAGCTTCCTTGCGCTCCATTCGCATCCGGCGCGCAGTTCCGCCACCAAGCGCGGGAAGGCCTTGCGGGAGTTGCTGTTGTGCCAGCGCGTGCCGCCGCCGCCGGCGAACGTCGATTTTTCGGCGGTCGAAAATCCAGACGCGCGCTTACGGACCGCGCGCGAACGGTTGGACTTCCACAGTCAGAATCCCGTGTGCGCGGGTTGTCACAAAATCACCGACCCCATGGGGCTCGCGCTTGAGAATTTCGACGGCGCCGGCCGCTTCCGTCAAACCGAGAAAGGCGTGGCGCTCGACGTGAGCGGCACCCTCGACGGTAAGGCTTTCGCCGATGTGACGGGTTTGGGCCAGGCGCTGCATGATCACCCGGCGCTCCCGAGCTGCCTGGTGCGGCGTATGTACAGCTACAGCACGGGCGGTCCGCTCTCGCGCGCGGACAATCCTGCCGTGACGGCGCTGACTACCGCGTTTCAGCAGACCGGGTTCAAGATTCCCGATCTGATGCGGATGATCGCGACCAGCGATGCGTTTTTGGAAGTCGTTGAACCCGTACCGCCGCCGGCGCGGACCGCCGGCCTGACATCGGTTCATTCCGACGTCAAAGCGAACTGAGGAGGTTCTCATGGCGAGTTTGAAGGATCTTTCGCGGCGTCGTGTGCTGCGCGGCGTGTTGAGCGGCGGCGCCGTTACGGTCGGGCTTCCGCTGCTGAACGTATTCCTGAACGGAAACGGCAATGCGATGGCCGACGGTGCGCCGTTGCCGGTCCGGTTCGGGACGTGGTCCTGGGGCCTCGGTCTGACCAAGCAGATTTTCGTGCCGAAGAAAACGGGCGCCAACTTCGATCTTCCGGAAGAGATCGCGGCCCTCGCGCCGGTACAGAAACATATCAATCTCTTCACGAACTTCGACGGCTTCAAGGACGCGAACCCCAACCTTTGTCATAAGACGGGCTGGGTGATCATGCGCGCGGGCGCCGCGCCCGCGAACCAGACAGATCTTCCGGGCGAAACCATCGACGTAACGATCGCCAAAGAGATCGCGGGACCGACACGGTTCCAGACCATCACGGCAACCGCGACCGGCAACGTGCGCGATACGTTCAGCTATGAAAGCGCGACGTCGGTAAACCCGGCGGAAACGTCGCCGCTTCAGTTCTACGCCAAACTGTTCGGCGAGGACTTCCAGGATCCGAACGCGCCGGAATTCAAGCCCAGCCCGCGCGTGATGGTGCGTAAGGGCGTCCTGTCGGGCGTGATGGACCGCACGCAAGATTTGACCCACAAGATCGGCGCGGAAGATAAGGCGCGCTTGGATCAATATTTCACGGGCCTGCGTGAATTGGAGCGCCAGTTCGATCTCGCGCTCACCAAGCCGGAGCCGCGCGCGGCCTGTGTCATCAATCCGGGCCCCAAGGAAGATGTGGCCGCCGGTCTCGATTATCAGCTTGTCGGTGAACGTCATAAGATCATGACCGACCTTTTGGTCATGGCGGCGGCCTGCGACCAGACCCGTGTGTACAACCTTGGTTACGCGGCCGCGTTCGCCGCGACGATCAAGCCGGGCTATGAAAAGCCGCATCATACGGCGACGCACGAGGAGCCGCTGGACGCCGAACTCGGCTATCAGAAGGAATGCTCCTGGTTCATCCGTCGTCAAATGGAGGCGTGGGCGTACCATGTTTCCGCTTTCGCGAAGTTCAAGGAAGGCGACGGCCACCTGATCGATAACGTGCTGATCTATGCAACGACCGACCAGTCGCTTGCGCGTCTGCACCAAATCGACGGTTTGCCGATGTTCACCGCCGGCCGCGCCGGCGGGAAACTCAAGACGGGTCTTCACATCGACGGCAAACACGACGCGGCGACGCGCCTCGGGTTTACCGCCATGAAGGTGTTCGGACTGGACAAGAGTTCCTGGGGATCCCAGTCGAACAATACGTCCAAGGAAATCGGCGAGATCCTCACTTAGGGCCCGGCGCGCCCCGGCTGGGGCGCGTCTCCTTTTCTCTGAAGGCGTCATACGATGCGACACATCTTTTCACTCATCGGCGCGGTTTCGTTGATGTCGGCCCCGGCCGCTCTGGCCGCTTCGGCGGTCACCGCCCAAGGCGGCGTGAAGACCGAAACCTACGTTACGGAAGCGATGCCGTCCGGTTTCAGCGTGCAGGCGTCGGAACTCGACGGGCCGGTGTTCGCGGACGAAGCCGGTAAGACCCTTTACATGTGGCCCTATCGGGGCATGCGCGTCGGCACCACTGGCGACGCGGACAATGTTTCGGCGTGCACGGACGAAGTCGTGACCAAAACGGCCGGCATGATGAGCCCCTATCCGCCGGGGATGGACCTTCCGGAACTCGATACGCGGCCGACCTGCGCGCAGGCGTGGCCGCCGGTGTATGCGAGGGACGACGCGAAAGCGGTCGGCAACTTCACGGTTATCACCCGCGCCGACGGCAAGAAGCAGTGGGCCTACAATAAACACGCGCTTTACACATCGATGCTGGACTCGCAGCCGGGCGACGTCTTCGGCGCTACCACACGCGATATCGTCGGTGACGGCCCTGCGGAACGCATGCCGGTCGGACCGGCGACCAGTGTGCCGCCGCAATTCGCGGTAATCACGACGGCGAAGGGCCGCTTGGTCCTGAATGAAGCGAATTTCTCGGTCTATACGTCCGATAGCGATGGGGTGGAAAAGTCGAACTGCGTTGGCGCGTGCGCGCGGACATGGATCCCTGTGACGGCCGCGGCCGCCGCCCAGCCCCAAGGGGAATGGACAATTTTTGAACGTTCGCCGGGCGTGCGTCAGTGGGCCTTTCGGAAAAAGCCGGTCTATACCTATTCCAAGGATGTCGATACCTGGAGCCAACAAGGCGGCGACGTGCCGGGGTGGCATAACGTCTATATGCAGGTCGTGCCGCAAGCACCGAAAGGTTTCAGTCTCGCCAACAATGAAGTTGGCGAGGCCTTGGTCAGTCCGGAAGGCAAGACCCTTTACATTTACTATTGCGGCGACGATTCCAAGGACCAGTTGGCTTGCGATCATCCCGGCGCGCCTCAAGTTTACCGCTTCGCCGTGTGCGGCGGCGGAAAGGTCGAGCGTTGCCTGACCCGCTGGCCGTACGTTTCCGCGGCGGCGGACGCCGTTTCCGGCAGCCGGTCCTGGAGCGTGATGTGGGTTAGCACCAAGACGGGCCGGCACGCCAAGGCCGGCGACCCAGATGCCGTCAGCGTATGGGCGTTCCGCCAGCGGCCGGTGTTTACCTTTGCCGGCGACAAAGAGCCCGGGGATATCAACGGCAATCAGACGGGCGAGTTCAACGGCAGGCGCAATGGATTCCGCGCTTTCATCGTCCGCGACGACTTCTTCGATGGCGCGAACTGAGGGAGAGACCCATGAAACAGCTTTTGCAGGCGACTTTCGGCGCGGCGCTGGTGCTCGGTTTCACGGCGCCGCAGACGTTTTCCCAGGATACGCCGCCTTCGGGCTTGCGTGACCGGACGATTGCCTATGCGGTATCGGGCGGTCACTGGGCGCTTTTCCAGAGCCCGGACGGCAAGGCCGAGTGCCCGGAAGGGGTGAACGAGGTCGGCCCGCGCGAAAGTTTCAGCTCCCTGTTCCCCAATCTGGGTCCTGTCGGTGAGACGCAAATGGCGCGTGAGTCCGCCGTGCAGTTTCCGATGGATCGGGACGAGCCGTTCCCGTTCCGTGAAGCCGGCGGAAAGGTTGGTCTTGGCCTCAATCTCGACGGCAAGATCGACGACAACGATTTCACCAGCCCGGACGGGGTGCGGGGAGTCGACAACCAGCTTTTCCGGGTCCTGGGGTGCGTGCGCTTCTTCCGCGGTCCGGACGGCATCGGCTATCACTTCACCGACGTCTATCTGCGTCAGAACAACTATAATCGCGCGCTCATCGAGCTTACCAACGTCGACAGCCTGAGTAATGATGACGACGTGGACGTCGCGATCTATCGCGGGATGGATTCGCTGATGACGGATGCGACCGGCGCGAAGCTGATCCCCGGCGGCCTACAGCGCATCGATACGAAGTTCGGTAAGAAGTTTGAAACGCATCTGAAGGGCAAGATCGTCGATGGCGTTCTTATCACCGAGGCCAAGGACATGTATTGGCCGTTCGCCTGGTTCGGCGGCCGCCCCGGCAAACAGCATTGGCTCGATGCCCGTTTCCAGATGGCGCTGACTGAGGAGGGCGCCCGCGGTCTCGTGGCCGGCTACACGGATGTGGATACATGGTATTACAGCCTGATCCGTGGCCGTTCGCAGCACCATCTCGGATACGGAACCGCCTCGGCGCCGGCGATCTACCAGGCTATGCGCCGTTTGGCGGATGCGCGCCCGAATGAAAAGGGCGAGATGACCGCTATCTCCTGGGCGTTCGATCTGCCCATGGTGCAGGTGTTCATCGATCGGCCCGAAAAGCAGGTCGCCGCGCAATCGGGCGATGCGACGCGGACCTCTGATGCTGCCTCACGCCGCTAGCAGGCGTTTTCGTCCGTTTCAGTTCAAAAGGGCGCACGATTGTGCGCCCTTTTTTGCGCGCGGATTTGAAGCGCGGCCGATGAGGCTCAACACGTAGCGAGTCGCTCGATACAGTTTCGCCCGACCTCGGACGCGGTACTGACTTTCCCCGTCCTTGTCCTCATGTCGCCAAAAGCGACGCGCATTTCCTCTGTCGACGTGTAATGCGCTGGCGATGCACGCACGTCCTATGCACGGACTAAGGGCGGCACAAATAGAGTTGAGGGATGGATCGCGTCCTTTTGTGAGCATTGATGAGGCTCACAAACGACCTGACGTTGCGTGGCGATGTCTATTAGGTGTGAAGCGCGCCGATCACAGTTCCAATCGTTGTGCAACCGCGCACAAGCTGGTCACTACTTTGTCACAGCGGGTGCGGCGGCGAGAGCCACAATTGGGATTGAATGGCGCCTTCATGCGTAGTGCAGTGCACCACGAACATGATGCAAGGTATAAACACCGCGGGCATCGCACCCCGGGCGTCGCAGATGGAAGCAACAGCGTGATTCCTCGATGGACACAGATACCGCGAGGCCTGCTTTGCGGGATGGGGCTCCTTCTGGTCGCCGGATGCCAGGGGCTGCCGTTGCACGGCGCGCGTGACGGTGTTTCGCAAGCCTCGCGGCCCACGGAAGTCACGGCCTCGCCCGGCGCGCTCCCGCGCGCCACGGGGCCCGGCGATGCGCCGCATGCGGCGGTATCGCCTCTGCCGCCGCGCGCTAAGGCCTCGCGCGGACAGAACCGCGGCGGGACGGCGAAGCGCGACGCCCCACCGGCTTTGGATGGCGGCGCAAAGCTCGTGGGACTGAACGAAATAGAGATCGCGACGTTATTAGGTGCGCCGACCGGCACCGATGAGAATCCACCGGGGAGGATATGGCGTTACGGGAGCGGGAACTGCACGTTGAGGATCGCGTTTTATCCAGACGTTAAGTCACGGATTTTTAAAGTTCTTTCATATGAGGTGACGAACGATGATGGTACCGCAACCCCTGTCGAACACTGTTGGGAACGCCTCGCGAACGTTTCCATTGACGCGACGCGCCCGCAATAGCGGAAAGCCGCACCTTATTCTCGTCGATGACGACGAGGATTATCGCGAAATCGCCGCGGCCGAACTCACGGATCAAGGTTTCGACGTTATGACCTTCGATGACGGGCCGCCGCTGGTGCGGCACTTCGCCGGCGGCAGCAGCGCCGACGTTCTGCTCTTGGATTGGAACCTCCCGTCCGTCAAAGGGATCGATCTTCTGCCGCGTCTGCGGGGGCAGGGTATCAACATCCCGATTCTCATGCTCACCGGCATGTCCGAGGCGGCCCACGAAATCGAAGCGCTGGAACGCGGTGCAACGGAGTTTGTCGATAAGTCTCGGGGCGTCTTGGTGCTCGCGAAGCGCGTTCATTTG
This sequence comes from uncultured Rhodobacterales bacterium, assembly GCA_964576515.1. Taxonomy (GTDB): domain Bacteria; phylum Pseudomonadota; class Alphaproteobacteria; order Rhodospirillales; family Rhodospirillaceae; genus SHVO01. Next base: position 184,868 of record CAZNUW010000008.1, on the reverse strand, counting down.
CTGACAGCCTCCGCGAAAGGCGCCGAGCGGCCGCATGTCGCTACCGTCGTTGAGGATTCCGCGGAATCCGGGCCGCTTGTGCTTCGTCCCGATCAGTGTCGCGCCTACTGGCGCGGACGTGACGTCAATCTGACGGTCACCGAGTTCGATATCGTCAGAAAGCTGGTGGACGGCGCCGGCGAATGGGTGTCTTACCGGTCAATCTACGACTGCGTTCACACAAGCGGTTTTATCGCAGGCAACGGCGAGCACGGATACCGTACGAACGTTCGGGCATCGATCAAGCGGATACGCTGCAAGTTCCGGAAGGTCGATCCTGAATTCACACACATCGAGAACTTCGTTTCGTTCGGGTATTGTTGGAATGCGGCTTCTTCACGCGCCTAGTCTTCCAGGCGCTTGGAGCGTTTCGCGAAGGGCGCGCGGATCGCTAACGATCAAGTTTGCCCTGCTGATCGCGATTTTTGTTGTCCTGCCGTTCGTTCTCTACGATCAGTTCGAAGCGGCGGACCGGCGCATCCGCGACCTGTTGATCGGCAGCATTCAGCACCGTAGTTGGCTGACCGCCCAAGCCTTGGCCCGGAGCCTCGACCGGCCGGAGGGCTTGGCGAAGTTTCCCATAGACAACGATACGCTCGGTCAATACGCGGAGGACGGCACGACGCTAAAACTCCTGTTTAGCCCAAGGGATGGCGCGAATAGCGGAAGCTTCTACTTCATCGCTTCCCACCCGCGGATCGCGGAGCAGGATATCGATTCCGAATTGGATGTGTTGGAGAAACACGGCATTTTGGAATCGCTGGCGCAATCTTGCGTTTGGGGAAAAACCGTTGAATTTCGGTATGACCTGCCGGGAGGGACAGAGGAGCTTCTGACATCCGTCAACCCGATCAACGCCGCCGCCGGGTGTTGGGTGCTGATCTCAAGCCATGGAGGCGCCGCGTTCTTAAAAACCTCTCTTGGACGGCCCTACTGGCAAGCCGACGGGATTCGGTTTGCAATCGCGATTTATCTCATCTTCGCGGTGCTCGCCGTACTGGTCGTCGGCCGGGCCCGGCGCGCCCTCGATCATTTCAGGACCGCGGCGCATGAAATCCGGCGCGCGGGGCCGGGCCATACGACCTTCAGCAGCAGGAACATCATCCCAGAACTGGCGACTGTCGCGACGGACTTCGACCAATTGGTCCAAGACCTCCATCGGACGGCCGCGGATATCCGCCGAACGGCGGAAGACAACGCGCATGCCGTCAAGACCCCCGTTGCCGTGATCCGTTCGGCCGTTGAAAGGCTAAAAAGAAGCGAGCGGCGGGACGATACGGAAGTTCACCGCGCGATATCTCTTATTGAGTCGTCGGTGATGCGACTGACGTCATTGATCTCTGTCGCGCAAAGCTTAAGCAACGACGCGGCCGACTTTATCGTATCGCCAAAGGTGCGCGTCGATATCGGAGTTGTGGTCCGCGAAGCTTTGCACACATGTCAGGAAATAGCCGCCGAGAAGGGGGTTAAATTTATCCCTCATTTGGAGGGAGATATCTGCGTGTTGGCGCCGGCCGGCATTCTCGACGTTGTTATCGAAAATATCCTGGACAACGCGACCGGATTTTCCCCACGGGGAGGCAAGATCCTTGTCATCGTGTCGCGACAACAGGGCAATGTGAACCTCTACATCGAGGACGAGGGGCCGGGCATTGAGCCGGAGGCGATCGACCGCGTTTTCGATCGCTACGTCTCGATCCGACCTCGGTTGCCCGAGACCGACACCCTTCTGACAGATCTTGAACATCCGGCTCACGCCGGTCTCGGTTTGTGGATCGTTCGGCGCTACACGGAGGCGCTGGGTGGGCGCGTCACGGCCTCCAATCGCGCAGGGGGCGGCTTATGCGTGCACCTTACTTTGCCGTGTAGCGCCGCGTGACCAAGAGGGTCACCGTTTAATCACTGGCCATGGGGGCATGGCCCAACCATAGTTTTGTCCATCTTAGCGTTGTAAGCGCGCCCGTGAGTAGGCCTCTTCAAGTGGCCCCGAGTTCTCAGGCGCTGAAATTGTACAATCCTGTATATGGTGACGACAATTAATCTCATATCGAGCGCCCCCAATCCCACGGATCGCCCTAAAGTTCTCGTCGTTGGCGGTGCGGGTTATATCGGCTCCCATGTTTGCCGCGCGCTCGATGAACACGGTTATGAGCCTGTCGTGTTCGACAATCTGTCCCATGGGCACGTTTGGGCGGTACGCTGGGGCCCGCTTGAGTTTGGAGAGTTGGAGGACAGGGTCCGTCTGGAAGCGGTGATGAGGCAGTATCAGCCCGTCGCCGTCATCCATCTGGCTGGCCTGATCGCTGCTGGCGAGAGCGTCATCAATCCCGCGCCGTATTATAGAAACAACGTGAGCGGGATGCTCGTTTTGCTGGAATGTATGCGCGCGTGCCGCGTGCACAACCTCGTTTTTTCGTCGACCGCGGCCGTTTACGGCGAACCTGATTTCGTACCGATCCCGGAGGATCATCCGCAACGGCCCGTCAATCCCTACGGCGCCACTAAAGCGATGGTGGAACGGCTGTTGGCGGACTTCGCGTCCGCCTACGGCTTACGCTCGGCGTCGCTGCGCTATTTTAATGCCGTCGGCGCGTCTCCCAACGCCGACATTGGCGAAGCGCATCGTCATGAGACCCACCTTATCCCGCTGATCCTCGATGTCGCGGCGGGCCTGCGGTCTCATATCGACGTTTATGGAGACGATTTTCCAACCCCCGACGGCACTTGTATTCGAGACTACGTGCACGTTTGCGATCTTGCCGACGCGCATGTGCTGGCGCTTCATTATCTTGAAAGATACGACTGTTCTACTGCATTCAATCTCGGCAGCGACCGCGGCGCCAGCGTTTACGAAGTCATCGAGGCGGCATCGCGCGTCACGGGGCGGGCGATCCCGCGGCGCATTTGCCCGCGCCGCCCTGGCGATCCCGCGAAACTGATTGCGGACTCGCTCCGCGCCAAGCAACTGCTCGGGTGGTGCCCCGGTTACGATACCCTGGATCGCCAGGTCGAAACCGCATGGGAATGGCATCAGCAGTATTTGCGTATGACACAAGGCGAATGCGCGATGTCGTCCTGATACAAGGTTCGCGGCCGTCGCACCTGGCGTTTGGAGAAGTCTCAGAAAAGTCACAGTCCGACGCCTGAGTCCTACAGTAGCGTCGGCCGGACGCGCGCCGTTCGAACGATGTCCACGACGCATGTTCGCTCTGCTCAATGAGCGTGAGGTTAAAGGTGATGGAAGGTATTCAGGTAACGCCCGTAAAAGAGCACATCGCATGGTTGAATGACGGATCTGATTTTCCGCCGACCGGGCTTGGCGACTCAGGGTTCGCCATCATCGAGAATCTTGCGTCCAAAACGAATACGCGAGGACGTCTGCCCCTATGGAAGGGGTATCAACACGCTTATGACGATACCGGCTGTCCCAAACCGAAGTTAGAGTCGCCTTGGCGGACAAGCGATCAAGTGAGGACCGCGCCGCCCGTTGGACGGTTTTTTTCGCGGCTCGTTCAGCAGCGGCGTCCATCCATTATCGTTGAATTTGGTACGGCTTTTGGCGTTTCCGGCATGTATTGGCTCCATGGTTTGGAGGCGCTAGGAAACGGGCTCCTATACACGTTCGAGCCCAATAAGATTTGGCGCGACGTGGCGATAGAAAATCTTCGTGCCGTCGGCAGTAGATTTGTTTCCATCGCGGGAACCTTTGAGGACGAAATAGAGACCCTTCCGCTTCCGGCGGGCGGTATCGATATCGCATTCGTGGATGCGATCCATACCAGCAAATTCGTTTACCGACAGGTCGAGATGATAAAAGCGCGGATGCCGGCCGGCGGGACGATCATCGTCGACGACATCAACTTCTCTGAGGACATGCGTGCGTGCTGGATGGATTTGTCGCAACGCCCCGACGCGGAGGGCAGTGCGGAGGTCAATGGCCGTGTCGGTGTAATCGAGTTTTCACGCAAGGTACGACAGATCTCGTAAACCCCGGTATTTAAGGCCGAAAGGCCGATCGATAACGAAGCAATGAAGCCGCCAACGCCCTATGCTGGTCTTCGTTCAAGGATAAGCCGGCCGCGAAAGCCCAGATAAGGCCTGACGACGGCAAGCCGCCGTGGCGGCTCAAAATCTCCACGTGTCCGCGAGGTGTGGCGAAGGTCCCGGTCGCGGACGAATCGGTGCGCCGACCGTCTTTAAAGTATGTGATTTTTCCATCCGATGCTGTGTTGAACGCGTCGATGATCGGTTTGTCGGACCGGGATGACTTGTCGATCGAGACGCCATGATCGACGCGCGCGATGAGAAAAGCAGAGTTGTTACCGGGGACGCCGCGCACGCCCAGGGCCAGAGGTAAAAAGAGGCGATCCTTATCGGTTACTGCGGTGTATCCGGCGTAGCTTGTAAAGCGTGGATGACCCTCGCTGAGGATTCGACGGTGGTCGTCGCGCCAATCGACATCCGCCATGTTTTGGTCGGCGGCATGGAAAATCATAAGTGCGCGTAGTCGCGACCATATCCCATGAAATTTCAGATCACGGACGAAGGCGTCCATGACGACTTTTTGCTTCTGGGGCGGGGGGCGTTTCGCGGTTTTGGCGACCGACTCCACCTCGGCGGCGTATCCTACGGTCAACGGCCTCCCTCGCGCATTGAAGCAACGGATCGCCGCGACATCGCCCTGGAAGATATCTGTGCGCCTGCCATCGAACGAGACCATGAAATCCCGCGCAGCAATGTTGCCGCCTTCGTACGGCTTCCCGGAGACGGCAAACCCGCGGTGCGCATTTCCGGGCGCAGTGCCGCATTCATCGAAGGTCGGATCGACAATGGTGATTGGCCCGCCGGAATAGGAGCGAATCATCGCATCGCGTTTCAGGTTATCGCCGTCGTAAAGCCATCCACTGAATCTATTGCGCTCGATGATCGCCCGATGACTGACAAGAATCATCGGAACATCCGTTCTTGTGCCCGCAACGAATATGTTGTCTCGAATGTGTGTGATGCAGCGGGATCCGCCCTTCAGGGTAACCAAAGAACCTTCCGAGCCGCGTTCCCGCGCCTTTGAGTCGGATGCCCGGGCGCCGCAGTTTTCGATCAGGTTCGCCTCGAGCAGAATACTTGATTTGGCATAGACGCCATTGCTATCCACGTGTCCCGCCGTGTTGACGACGTTCCTGATGACGTTGCCGCGAATAACGGCCTGGGATGATTCACGGATGTCGATGGCCACGCCGCTATTATAGTCGCGATCCGTCCGCGCGGCGGTGACGTCCTCAATACGGTTGTTTTCAACATATACGCCGGCATTGCTGGAATAGTGAGGGCTGTTATCAACCCCGGACCCGACCCAGATGATGGTCCCGACGTGGTTTCCGCGACCGACGTTTTGCGAGAGGCCGCGAACATCGTTCTGATAGATATAAATGCGTGAGAACCGGTCCGAACGGATATGCGCGAATCCGGCGCACCCGGGAAGCGCCGCGTTCCGCGCGATGTGGATATCGCTGACCCGGTGATAGCCCGACATAAATGCGATCGGCAGCGGGCAGACAAACTCGCAGTCGAGAATTTGCACGCCGGAGATATCCGCGTCGTGCGCGCGCGCGCGCGAGCCCTCGCGGTCCGATCCTTCCAGATCGGCGGAATGCCAGTCCCCTTTTACGATCAGGCCCGCGCCGCGGTCCACGTATGCAAGCGCCATCGCCTGAGTTTCAAATCGCAGGTACTGCACAACGATATCATCGGCGCTGAAGTAGAGCGTGAAGGGCGCGGCGGTGGACCTCAAAATGGGGCGCGTTGGTCCATATCCGTACACGGAGGTGTTGAGGCTGCGGCGGCCGACAGCCTCGGCGTTATAAGTCCCCGACCGGATCTTTCCCGGCCTTTGTTGCGCGGCCATGGCCTCGAACCACGCGGGCAGCGAGGGAAACTCGATCGCATCCAAAGCGTTCTTCGGGATGGCGGCGCCGGAAGGATCGTAGGCCGGTGCTGCGTACGATGGCGAGGTATCTGGGCCTATGGATGAGGCTCTTGCTGCGGCGCGCCGGGAGAGGCAAAGGGCGGACGCGAGCACGAGAGACCCACCGCAAGTTAAATGTCGACGGCTAATGCCCACGTCGGGGCGGCGAACGTTCACCGCTATCCCTGTTTTCTTCCGCCCGGATGGGGCGGTGGACACAGAGCGCGCTCATAAGCCTCGACCATCGGCGCCATTCGGAAGGCGGCGGTGCGGATGCGGGCACGGCGAATTAAGGAGGCCGTATCGATTTCGCCGCTGTACATCCGCTTGATGGCCGTGACCCATGGCTGCGCTGCGGTGAGGGGCGCCAGGATCGCGGCAGGTTGCTCATCGTCCGCGGCGACGATCTCGCGTACCGAAGGAATGTCGCTGGCAAGGATGGGGACGCCGGCTTGCATCGCTTCGATGACGGAGAGCGGTAAGCCTTCATAGTGGGACGTCAGGATAAAGACATCGGCGGCGGCGAGGAAATTTGGGATATCGGCCTCGGGGATGTTGCCCAGGAGACGAACGCGGGCGTCAAGGTCGTGGGCGTGGATCATCCGCTCCAGGCGCGCGCGTTCGGCGCCTTCGCCGGCCACGACGAAAAATGCCTCGGGCACGTTACGCGCGATTTCAATCAGAAGGTCATGGTTTTTCTGATGCTCGAGACGACCGACATTGCCGAGGATATATGCGTCCGCCGGTAGGCCGAAATGCAACCGCGCGGCGCGCCGGTCCAGGGTCGCCGGCCGTTCAGGAACGCCGTTGTGAATGACGGTAACGCGGCGATGATATTGAGGTGAATACCCCACCAATGACGAGGCCACAAACCGCGAAACGGCGACGACACCCGTATAAAGGCCAAGCCGGCCCCAGATCGCGTCTAATGTCTTGAGAACTCTGCCCTGCGTTCCGGCCGGGTAGTGTAGCGACGCGATGCGATGTGGAATACCGCAGGCCAAGGCGAGCGGGGCAGTGAGGACGTTGGCGAAAGGCATGAAGGTGTGGACGGATCGTGGTCGAGATCGTCTTAGAAGAGCGCCGAGGCGCCAAGCAATGCGCAAATGATCCACGAGTTTCGTCGGAGGATGATCCGCGAGGGACAGGGTATCGGGCTCGTCCTGGAAGCACTGCGTCTGTTCGTAGAGAAAGCAGGTCGTTACGTGATATCCCCGCGCGCGCAACCCGCGCGCCAGCCCAATTGCGACCAACTGCGCGCCGGCTTTGTTGCGCTTGGTGACAACGAAGAGGAGGCGCGCTTTCGGCGGGTTTTCCGGCGAGGTAATCGATTGTGCTCCCGGCGCTCGAATCAAGCCACCCATGCGCGCGAGCCGCGCCACGCCTGGAATAGATAAAGCCGTCAGGATGCAGAAGCGTAGGGGATCTTTCGCAAAGTGAAATCCTCGCCAGCTTTCTAAAGTCAACCGCTCGGTCCGGACCGTTTGTTTCGCATAATTGAAGACTTCGAGATTATAGAGCCGCCGCAATCGATCAGCTTGTGTCGGAGTAGCATCGGGAATTATGGCGTCGATTGTTTCGCAGATTTTGTGACGCCGATTGGTACTGTTTTTATGCGTGACTTTGTTAACCGCGTCGCGTCGAAATGTAGCCGTGACCGCGGGCGCTGCGATAACCGTGGTGCAACTGGCCACGCGAAGCCATAGGTCTTTGTCTCCGCCGCGCAGGCAGCGCCCCTCGGGAAACAATCCGCAGTTCTCCAAAACGCTGCGGCGAAACGCCGACGCGGAAGTCCATATCGGGCAATCGCCGGCGTGCAACCAGGCGCTCAGAAACGAATCGAAATCATGCCGCCTCTCCGTTTTGCGGCCGGCCTTCTGGGAATATGGGTCAAGAGAGGTGATGCCCCCCGGGTGCAGGTTCTCATATCCGGAAAAGACGCAGCCAACCGCCGTAGGATTGTTAACGCGTCCCAACGTATCCGCGATAACCGCCAAGTGGTTTGGTTGCCATAGATCGTCTGCATCGAGGAAGGCAATCCATTCGCCGCGCGCGGCTCTAACCGCGACATTCCGGGCGGCATAACCGCCGGGACCGGGAGTATCCCGATAGAGGATCCTGATCCGGCTGTCCGCAACGCCGCGCACTTCCTCCAGACTGCCGTCCGTCGATGCGTCGTCGACGACGATAATTTCTATCGGCGGATACGTCTGTTCGAGGGCGGACCGTAAAGCTTGGGCGATATGTGGACGTTTGTTATGCAGGGGAATGACGACCGAGAATGTGACGGCGAGATTCTGGGAGTCGTGGGGGTGTGCTGGGAGCGGCGTGAAGTCTTTCATTCGTATTTGCCCTCCGAGCCTTGCGCGGCAAGCGGATTTGCATAAAGTGTGCGCCCTTTCGAGACCGTTTCCAATCTCCGCGATAGTTCGCTCACGCGGGCATAAAATACTTTCTCGGCGCTAAGAAATGGCGTCCTGCGCGCCGCCGCCGCCAGCCGTAGGGCGGCGCCGGAAATTAGACGTTGATCGATCTGCGCTCGCCACGACGAAAACCGTGGGCGAGAAACCATATTGAGTACACGTTTTAGCGCATGACCGATTTTTCGCTGTGCCCACCGCTTGCCGGGGCTTCTATAGAGCGAATTCTGACGCCGAAAATGACGGAGAACGTCCATGGTGTCCCGGCCGTTGAGTTGATATTTTTCGCCGATCCATGGCAGCGCGGCGTTGCGCACCGCGCCGGCAACGCTGCTGGGGCCGAGCGGACTCGGGTCGTACGGAATCTCCATCGAGGACGCCCAGTCGAGCCATTTGAAGGTGTTGATCTGGTCCGAACTTGCGGTCGGAATCCAAGGAACGCGCAAAGTGTCGGCGACGATCGCCGCGTGCATGGAATCGGCCAAAACAAGTTTTGCAAAACGTAGTCGGTCTATAACTTCGCGGCTGTCGATCCGCGGGCTGAGGTATTCGATCCCGACGCGATCGCAGACATCCTGGTAATGACCGATATCCTCCGCCAAATGGTGCGGTATGAAAACGACGCCATGGCGGCGCGAAGAGGGCACGGGACGGCATTCCTCCAGTGTCGCCAAAAGAGCGGCGCCGTCCGTCACGGCGGCCTCTGGGGGTAATCCGAGTACGCGCGCGGTGAACGGCCCACGGACGCAGACGACATCCATATGGCTTGGCTTCATATCCGGCAGGGCGCCGTAGCCGACGCCGCTGGAAAAAACGATGGTGTGATCGGAACGAGGTAAGCTGCGTCCCAACAAGGTGCCGATGGCCGAGAACAGTGGGCCGTCGTCCGTCCACCGGCCGGGCAAGAGGCGCTCCCATAGCCAAGCATTGAGTTGATCGCCGAAGTTCGGATCCGCTTTGTAGTAGTGAAGCTTCATCCGGCTTTCTCCTTACGGCGGAGAGAGGCCGCCAGGAATGAGGTCGAGTCATAGAAGTGCCGGCTCCAAAGGCCGATAACGTCGCCTATCCATAGAACAAGGATATAAGTCGCGGCCCCAGAAGCGATGAGCAGAGCGAGAAGGGGAATCGGCTCCATGAGCGGCAGAACTTCCATTTTCAACGCCAGCGTAAGAAGCAACATCGCAAAGGAGCTGAACAGGGGCGGAAGCATGTGCGCGAGCACGGTGCGCAGATCTAGACCGATTTCCCGTTGAAGGATGGCAAGATTGTAGACGCTGATGCAAAGCGCCCGAGCAATGAACCCGGACATCACGCCGATCACGCCCCACTGCGCGCCTATTGCGAGGAATACGATGGTGAGGATGAGTTGGATCGCCGACTGCCGCAGAAGGATTCGATTGCGTCCAATGGCCACGATCAATGGGCTAAAGAAGTAGTTCACGGACCCCGCGACAACCAGGAACGGAAGCAGGCGGACGAGTGGAATGCTTCCGGCCCACTTTTCACCGAATGCAAATGGGATAAGGATGTCGGCAATAGCGGCAAGCCCGAAAAAGGCGGGAAACGCGGCGAGCGCCACGAATTGGGTAACGCGCAGGTAAGCCTGGCCCAGGGCTCTGGAACTGTCCTGCAGCCGTCCGAAGGCGCTCAACGCGACACTGGAGACGGGTTGAATGAGAAGTTGCGCGGCGACCTCGAAGAAGCGCCATGCCATCCGTAGAAATCCGAGTTGCTGCGCGCCAAGAAAGACTCCCGTTAAAATGTCGGCGCTACGGGCGTTAAGCTGCAACATGGAGCCGGCGAGCATGATCGCGCCGCCGCGCTTCAATGAATCACGAACCTCTCCACCTTCGATTCGCAGACGGGGAACCCACCGCAGTTGAATCCAGACGCTCGCGCATTGGATCACGGCGGTCGAGAGGCGCTGCGCGACCAACGCAAAAACGCCGTAGTCAAGCGACACAAAAAGAAGAGCGACGGCCGCGCCGCAGAGCGCGGCGACAATATTACGCACCGCAAAGGCCCGCAGCGTCAGTCTGCGTTTGAAAATCGCTTCGGGTACAGCGCTGATCGTGTGTAAAAGACAAATCGGCGCCAGCAATGCTAGGACCAACGCGTACAGACCGCGATCAGGAAACTGGGCCATGACGAAGGCGGCAGCGCCAAGCCCAACGGTTCCCAAGGCTCCCAATCCGAGCAGGATCCAAAATGAGGTGTTGATGGCGTCGTCGGTTAACTCTTTTTTTTGCTGAAGAAGTTCGACTTGGCCTATGCGCGCCGCAAACGCGGTAAGCTCGACGACGACGACACTTAGGGCGACGATGCCGAAGTCGGCGGGCGAGAGAATGCGCGCGAGGTAGATAAAAACGGTGAAGCTGACAATATGCTGTCCCGCATTCCCGAGCATGATCCAGAAAGAACTGCGGAGGACGGAGCGTTTTAAACTCATTTGGCGGCATCCGTCGCCGAGCGTACAAGTTGTCGTACGCGCGCCATGGCCACTTGCGGCCGCGTCGCGAGGAGGGCCGCTTTGCCCAGCCGTCCCAGGCCCGGTCTGGAGACCCGGAACCGCGCGAGCGTCAGGTTATCCTCGACACGTTGACGGCAGGCAAGGATCGAATCGCGAACGTCGATCGGAACGTGGTCCGCGTACGTCGCGATGATGTCATCCATGATCGAAAGCGTAATCGACTCGTTTCGATCTGTCCGTGAGGCGCTGGAACGCTGCCCGCTGCGGGGGCCATGTGGCATCGTATAGATATAATAGGCGTCGGAAATGAGCACGCCTTGCGCGCCCGCGGCGAAGATGTCCACGTAGAACCTGAAGTCCTCGCCGAAGCGCAGGTCATCTCGATAGCCCAGACCGTGGCGCTCTAGAAAACGCCGTTTGATTATCGGTTTGAGAAGCCCGTAGCCGAGAGGCCGCCCGCGCGCCTTGTTTTCAAAAAAACTCCGAAGGTGGATCGGTAGGATTGATTCTTTGAATTTTCCGGCCGGACCAATCACGGCGCCCAACGCCATGTCGTATTGGAGCAAATTATCGGCGACGAAATCGGCTCGCGTCTGTTCCGCGCAATGCAGGAGTTTCTCGAGCCTCGACGGTTGCCAGGCGTCATCGCCGTCAAGAACAGCGATCCAGTCGCCGCGGGCGGCCGCGAGCGCTAAATTTCTTGCCGCGCCGGGCCCTGAATTCACGGGTGTTGATTTCAGGCGGATCCGAGAGTCGTTGCGTGCGAACCGTGATACGGCCTCGATCGTGAGATCCGATGAGCAATCGTCCACGACGATCAGTTCCCAATCAGGGAAGGTCTGTTGTACGACGCTGGCAATGGCGCGCGCGACAAACGGAGCCACATTATATGTCGGCATGATAACGGAGACCGCGATCGTCCGAGGAACGTCTTGAATAGCGTTGTTAGCCGATGAGGATGCCAAATGCGTCATTTCAAAACCTTCGGTCACGCGCGCACACCGCGCGGCGCGCCGTATGTAAAGTCCATGGCGCGGCGGCCGGTTCCGCGAAGACTCATGGCATCCGGCGCTGGGGCGGCGACGCGGCCACGGGCATAGAGCGACGCCAGGACGACGATGGCCCATGCGATATCGGAGTGACGGAAAGCGACGCTGGCGGCGGAGTTGTTGAGTAGAAAGATGCAAGCGATGGAGAAGAATGCGACCCACGCCGTTTCGTGAGGTTCGACGTATATTCGTCGCAGCAGCCTGAAGAGGGTGACGATCATGAAAACACCGAAAAGCACGGCGCCGACCACGCCGAGTTCCAGCCAAATATCCAAATAGCCATTGTGTCCGTGATCGGGCAGGCTGCCCCAGTGGGGGATGTAGGCTCTTACGCCGTCCGCGCCATTTTCAGTCCAGAAGGCGCGATAGCCGGCCCCGAACACGGGATGACTATCCGATGCAACGTCAATGGCGCCCTGCCAAAGCAATGTCCGGCCGGAAAAGGTGTCATCCCGTCCAAAGGACGCGAGCAGACCGCTGTAACCGAGAGCGGCCCCGATGACGAAGGTGAGGCCGAGAGAGCCCGCGATAAAAGCTTTCACACCACCGGATAGGCGTCGCGAGCGGATCGCGCCCAGGATTGGCACGAGCGCAAGAGCACCGAGCATCATGAGCCAGCTCACGCGGGATTCTGACATAACGCTCAGGAACAGAAAGATGGCGAATGTCATCCACCGGATTGCTCGTTCCCATCCAAACTGAGGCCGAACGTAGATCGCAACCACCACGGCAATCGCCGCGATGCGTCCGAGAATAGATTTGTGACCGTAAATCCCGCTCCAGGCGCCTTGATTGACCGAGGATTGGCCGATGGCGATTTGTGGCGCGACAACCGCGGCTACAATACTAAGGACACCTCCGATGAATAGCGCGAGGAGAAGGCGGCGCAAGAAGTCGTTCGGCGATAAGGTGACGACAAAATAAACGCATAATATGCCCGTGAGTGCGAGCGCTATGGCGCGCCGCGCTGTCAGCGCCGGGTCGTCGCTCCAGAATATGGACGCCAACGGCAAAAGGAACATGGCAAGCAGGAGAACATTCCGGCCGATCGTATGTGCGGCGTGCCGTGGGTGACGGAGAAGGTAGAGAAGCGCAACGCAATAGACGGCCAATGAGGAGGCCAGGGACAAGGGGTTCGAGTCCGTCAACGATCCATTGCCGCCACCACTAATCAATGCGGTAAAAGATTCAGTGAGAAGCAACAGCGCAAAGACGACGAACAGGTATTCGATCCGGTCGAAGAGCGATCTGGTTTTCAACGCTCAGACCTCCAGGACGTCCAGATAGCGCGCTGCGGCGGTTGCTAGATTAAACGAGCGCGCGTGCGCCTGAGACTCCTTGGTGCACGGGCTGAATGTTAGCGTGTCGTGGAGTGCGGCCGTCAGCCCGGGGAGATCGTCAACGGCGACAAGGCGTCCGAACCGGCCATCCTGAAGTATCTCACGCGGACCGCTGGGGCAGTCTGTGGCGATAATCGGGGCGCCGCAAGCCATCGCTTCGACAAGCGCGTTTGGAAACCCTTCCCAGCGCGAGCTGAGGACAAACGCCGCCGCGCGCGCCATGAACGCGTAAGGGTTCGCGCTGAAACCCGGAAGCGAAATATCGTCACGCGCGCCGCCCTCGACGGCGATGCGCTCTAGCATTTCGCGATCCTCGCCGTCGCCAAGGATGATGAGCCGGCAATCGACGTATTTTCGGACCGCGCTGAATGCGCGCAACAGAACGTCGAATCCCTTTTGCTCGCTTAACCGGCCAACGGCGAGGAAGAAAGGTTTTTCGCCTTCGCGCAACCATGGATGATCGATGGACTCGCTCGCGCGGCGCTGTATCTCGTCGTTATATACGGGGTTGTTGATGACCCGCATCTTCGCTTCTGGGAGTCGGCCGAAATCTCTGAGGTCGTTCGCGACGCCGCTCGATACGGCGACGATCGCATTCGCTTTTTTGTATATCCACGGCACGGCCATATAGACCGCTCTCTTGCGCAGCGTATTCGCGCGCTTTGCTTCCTTTGAAATTTGATTGCGTTCGGAGATGACGATGCGTGCGGGCGTTCCCGCCAACTCGCCCGCCATGATTGTTGCAACGTTGACGTGAGTCAGCGCGGAAAGGACCGCTCGTGGCCGCACCGTTCGAAAATGACGCGCGAGGTCAGGGATCGCCGTGTAGACGCGTTGCTTTCCAAGGACGGTAAGTTCAACTTCCGGCGGAATCTCATCGAGATATGCGCCGGCCCCTCGGACGAGGGTCAGGTTAACCCGCCTCTTGGCCTCGACCATGCCGCGCGCAAGACGCAAGCAAGCATGTTCGGCGCCTCCTCCTCGCAAATCATGCAGGACCATACAGACATCGGGTTCCGGGCGCGGTGCGACGGGCAAGAAAATAGACCCTCACTATCAGGCTTGAACGGCGTCGAGATCGTCGCGACGCACTACGATAAGGCGCGCTCATTGTACCGGTTTCTCACGTTGCGGCTGTGACCTTGCTGGGACATCCCGCGCCCGGTTTATGCGTTCAACGACACGAGTAGTGACCCGTCTTGCACCCGGTAATGGTCACAACACGAGTTCGCAGCGCTTCGGCAGGATATGAACCATTCACGTCATACCAGCACATCAGGAACTTGAAGGAACGCTGTCATGAAGGCCGTGATTCTGGCGGGAGGCCTGGGAACACGTTTGTCGGAAGAAACCGGCGTTCGTCCCAAACCGATGGTGGACGTCGGCGAACAACCGATCCTTTGGCACATCCTGAAGATATTCAGCAGCCATGGGATCAACGACTTCGTTATCTGCTGTGGCTATAAAGGGCATCAGATCAAGGAATACTTTCGCGACTACGTTCTGCGTTCCTCGACGACGACCTTCGATATGCGTACGGGGCGGGTGATCAACCACGACGCGGCTATTGAACCGTGGCGCGTCACCTTGGTGGAAACCGGTCGGGATTCGATGACGGGCGGGCGCCTCAAGCGCGTGCGCGATTTTCTCGGCGACGAAACATTCTTGATGACTTATGGCGACGGCGTCAGCGACGTAAATCTCCAGGCGCTGCTGGCATTCCACCGGTCGCACGGCAAACTCGCAACAATGACGGCGGTCCAGCCGCCGGGTCGTTTCGGAGTTTTTGTCGTGTCCGAAAACGATCCTGTCGTGCACAGTTTCACGGAAAAGCCCGCAGGGGACGGGGCCTGGATCAACGGCGGTTTCTTTGCGCTGGAACCTGCCGTACTCGACTATATCGACGGCGATGAGACGGTCTGGGAGCGCGACCCGATGCGGCGGTTGGCCCGGGAAGGGCAGCTCGTCGCCTTCCGGCACGACGGCTTCTGGCATGCGATGGATACGCTTCGCGACAAGGACGTGCTTTCAAACCTGTGGAACTCGGGCGAGGCGCCCTGGAAAGTCTGGGCGAAGCCCAAAGTTATCCGTTTCCCGCGGGCGAGCTGAGAACGCCTGACGACCGCATGCGGAATGACGTGCACAGATGGATCTGAATTATCGAGTTCCTCCCGCCGGCCCACAGGAACCTGAGGGCGCCATAAGCGGTTTCAGGGAAACCTGCCTGTTCGGCGTCCGCCTGGTGCGCTTCGATCAGCATACGGATGCGCGCGGAACCTTCAGGCGAACCTGGTGCCTGGAGGAATTCAGTAATGCCGGGCTCATGTTCCATCCGGTACAGGCCAATAGTTCGACGACCTGGTCGCTCGGCACGGTGCGCGGCATGCATTTTCAGCGCAAGCCGCATGCCGAAGCCAAACTCGTGCGCTGTACGGCCGGGCGTGTCTGGGATGTTGTCGTTGACCTAAGGCCTGATTCACCGACTTTCCGCGACTCTTTCGCGTTTGAGATGTCTGCGTTGCGCGGCGACAGCATTCTCCTTCCCGCAGGCGTCGCGCACGGGTTCCAGACACTGACTGACGATGTCGTCATGGAATATCTCATGAGTGAGCCCTACGACGCGAGCGCTGCGGATGGCTTTCGGTATGACGATCCGGAGGTGGCCATTGCCTGGCCGATGCCGGTGAAACTCGTGTCTCACCGCGATCTGGCGTGGATGGCCCTCAAGACCCGGCCGTTCTGGACCTCGGCATGTGACGACGGGCTGATGACATGACAGTCATCTTGGATCATGCCGGGACACGCATGCACGAAATGGTGTCCAGACTATTTCCTTTCTGCCGCAGTATTACGGGCGAAGGTCTGCGCGCCACGTTGCACGAAGTTCAGCGTGTCATCCCAATCACGCTTCATGAAATCCCCAGCGGTCGGCCGATTCTGGATTGGGTCGTACCCAAAGAATGGAACATCAGAAGCGCGAGGATTGAAAGCCTATCGGGCGACGTAGTTGTCAATTTTGCGGACTGTAACCTTCATGTGCTCGGGTATAGCGCAGCGATAAACGACGTAATCTCCCGCGAAGAGCTCGAGAAACACGTCTATACGCTCCCGGATCAACCGGACCTGGTGCCGTACCGAACGGCCTATTGGGCCAACGACTGGGGATTTTGTCTTACACATCGAACCTGGCAGAACATGCGGGATCACGCGTATCGCGTTGTCATCGATAGCACGCTGGCAGATGGACATTTGACATATGGTGAGCTGGTTCTGCCGGGCGCGGACGTCGACGAATTCTTGATTTCCGTTCATTGCTGTCATCCAAGTCTCGCGAATGACAATCTCTCGGGAATAACGGTCGCAACCGAGATCGCGCGTATCCTGTCCCAGCGTCGCCGACGTTTAACCTATCGTTTCCTGTTCATACCTGCGACGGTCGGATCGTTGGCGTGGCTTGCCGAAAATGAATCGGCTGCGGCGCGCGTGAAGCATGGATTGGTACTGTCCTGTATCGGCGATGCCGCGCCATTTCACTACAAACGCAGTCGACGCGGAGACATGCCTATCGATCGTGCCGTTGGTCACGTCCTTCGCAATATGGACGGACGTCACGAAGTCCTTGAGTTTTCTCCCTTTGGTTATGACGAGCGGCAGTATTGCTCACCGGGATTCGATATGCCGGTCGGTTGCCTTATGCGCTCACAACACGGGACATTCCCGGAGTATCACACGTCGGCGGACAATCTTGAGTTTGTGAAGCCGAAGTCATTGGAAGAAAGTCTTCGGGTCATCCTTGCCGTCATAAACCTCCTTGAACGAAACCTCACTTATGCCCGGATCGATGGACGCGGTGAGCCGAATTTGGGGCGTCGTGGCCTGTATCGATCCGTCAGCGGGCAAGGCGGCCATGCGGATACGCAAATGGCGCTCCTCTGGCTGCTCAATATGGCCGATGGAAGCGTGGACCTGTTGGCGGTCGCGGAGCGTTCCGGTCTAGCATTCGAATATGTCGCCGCCGCGGCCGAAAGCGCGTGCCGGGCCGGACTTGTTCGGTGTTTGGAGGCGGCATGAGGGATGCAGGTCGTCGCGGCGGCGAAGAGAGCTGCATCCTCGTGACCGGCGCAAGTCGCGGGATAGGCCACGCGATCGCGCGCACCGTGGGAGGTCTGTACGACACGGCGGTTCTGGTCGCGAGATGCGAGCGAAGGCTCGCTGAGGCCGCGGATGCGTTGGAGGAAGTATGTTCCACGGTTCATGCGGTGGGTGTCGATATTACCGACGCCGCCGCGGCCGAAAAAATCGTCCGCTTCATTGAAGAGAACTGTGGGCGCTTAGACGCGCTCGTGCACGCCGCGGGGGCGTTTGACGACGGCTTGTTGCAGGATGGATGCGATCTGATGTCGGTAAATTATCACGCACCGGCGCGTCTGACCGTGGGCCTCCTGCCGATGCTCAAGCGCGCCAAAGGTCAGATTGTCTTCATCAATTCGACGCAAGGCTTACAGGCGGGGCCGAATGCGGGCGCCTATGCGGCCAGTAAATTCGCTTTACACGCCTTCGCCGACAGTTTGCGCGCGGAGATCAACACGGAAGGAGTCCGTGTGCTCAGCATGTTCGTCGGGGCCACGGCAACCGATATCCAAGAGCGCATCCATGCGCAAACCGACCGGCCTTATCAACCCGACCGGTTGATGCAGCCGGCGGACATTGCGGCAATGGTGGCTTCCGCATTGCAATTGCCGCGGTCTTCCGAGGTCGTGGAGATGACGCTTCGACCCATGCAACCCCCAGCAGGACGGACACAGCCATGTACATAGATGACGCCAAACCGCGTGCCCTAAAGTGCCGCGCTTGCGACAAGGCATCCCTGTCGGTGTTCCTTGACCTCGGCGTGCAGCCGGTCGCCAACGCACTCCTTGACCGCGATGACCTCGGCGGCCCGGAATCGCGTTATCCGCTGCAGCTTGCATTCTGCCGGAACTGTGCGTTGGTTCAGGTCACTTATTGCCTGCCGGCGGAGACATTATTCGGCCGGAACTATCCCTACTATTCCTCGTTCAGCCCAGCCGTATTGGCGCACAGTCGGGAGCACGCCCTTTCTGTCTTGGCTGAGAGAAAATTGAGCTCCGAGAGCCTGGTTGTCGAGGTGGCCAGTAATGACGGCTATTTGCTTCAAAACTTCGTCGCACACGGTGTCCCGGTGCTTGGAATCGATCCCGCGGAAGGTCCGGTGGCTGCGGCGCGCGAGATTGGGGTCAACACAGAGCAAGCCTATTTCGGGGCGGATCTGGCCCGCAAACTTGCGGCAGAGGGAAGGCGGGCTGACGTTCTGTTCGCCAACAACGTTATCGCCCATGTCGATGATATTCACGATTTTGTAGAGGGTATGGCCGCCCTTCTAAAGAAAGACGGCGTGGCGCTGCTCGAGTTTGCTTACCTGCGGGACATGATCGAGAAGTGCGAATTCGACACAATATATCATGAGCATTTATTCTATCATTCGCTCACCGCTCTCGGCCCGATCTTTGAGGCGCACGGCCTTTTCTTGAATGACGCGCAGCGTCTTCCCATTCATGGCGGATCTTTGCGCATACGCTTGAGCAAGGTAGAGGGGAAAACCGAGCGTCTGAATGAGCTTTTGCGCGAGGAAGCCGCGCTGGGCATGAATGCGCTGCCGTACTACTTGTCTTTCGCGGCGCGGGTCACGCAAAAATGCGAGGACATCGTTACCTTGATGCGTGGAATTCGCGGCCGCGGCGCGCGCATCGCGGCTTACGGCGCCGCGGCAAAAGGAGCGACCCTCCTGAACTACGCCAATATCGGGCCTGACCTGCTCGATTATGTCGTCGACCGCAATACGCACAAAGTCGGAAAGTATATGCCTGGCGTGAAGCTCCCGATCCGTCCGGTGGATTGCCTCACCGAGGATGCGCCAGATTATGTACTGGTGTTGGCGTGGAACTTCGGTGCGGAGATCATGGAGCAGAACGCGGGGTTCATGCACATGGGCGGCCGATTCATCATGCCGTTGCCGCATCTGCAGGTCATATAGGCGGATCATGTCAGGGCCAGCCATCAGCCTTGATCTGTCGTTCAACCTTATTCAAGTGTTGCGACTGGCGCACGCTCTTGTCGAGGCCGGTTGCCGGCTGCACGTGGCGCCAAAGGATGCGCACAAGGTGCGGCAATTGTGGAATGTTTTCGGGATGCCCTACGAGGTTGGAAGCGGACGCGCTCCAGTTCTCCCCGACGTTTCGATCGACCATTTAAAGCCCGAGACGCGTGTTGGATCGCTGACCCGCGCGTTGATATTTCCGTTTGCGGCCTTTGAGTATTGTAGGGAACGCTGGCCGGGAGGGCGCGAGGTGCGTGCCTGTTTTCCCGGCTTGTTGACGGCCGCGCGCAGAAAGGTTCTCAACGCCTGGCTGGAACGATCAGGCCTGGATGTAAGGGTGCCGGAAGACCTGTCGCAAGCGAATCTACCGTTGCGGATCGTAAACCGTGCCGTCCGACGCTTAGGTTTCAGGCGTAGACACAGCGTCTATACGCAGGGTGTGAAATTCGATTTTTCCGATGACGGACGGGTCTTTCCACGCAAGGCATGGAATAGCGGATATTATGCGTCCTTGCTCGAGTCCGAGTTTATCCTCTGTCCGTCCGGAGATTTTGCCGGCTATGGCATTGGGTGGACCTATAGGTTCTTCGAAAGCATCGTGTGCGGCGCCATCCCCGTCGTCGAGGACGAATGCGCCGCTTACGCGGGCTTTCGATTCAGGTCCATGGCGGAACCGCTGGAAGCTCTCCGATGGTCGTACGCGGACGCCGAGCACAATTTCGCGTTGGCGCTGGAAAGGATGACGATACCGCGCGAAATTCTTCGTGCGGAGGTGTCGCGGTTACTCATGCAGCGGGCGATCCTCCAGCCGGAACACGCGGCGTACGCCACCCCTTATTAATTAAGGGTCGGTTCTATTCTCATCACTGGCGGCGGAATACGAGCGCGAATACTTCGCCATTAAATAGGTCGAATGCACGTTGGTCGTGGCGTATCGCCAGCCAAGCCGTCGCGGTTCCAGAGCCATGCGATATGTCCACTCAAGACCGAGTTGCTGCATGAGCTCCGGCGCCCGCGAACGGCTTCCTGACAGGAAGTCAAATAGCCCGCCACAAGTCCGAATCCATGTCAGGCGAGGAAGCAGAGCTTTGAGTCGATGCGCGAGTAAAAGTTGTTCCGGGTTGCCGACGCCGATCCACAAGACATCGGCGCCCGTCGCCCGAATGGAAGCGGCTACGTCCTCGATTTTGTTGCGGTCGAAGTAGCCGTCGCGCCAGCCGACCAACGGCAGCATCGGATATTGACGGCGTACGCGTTGCGCGGTCGCGCCGATGACGTCCAAGGAGGCCCCGAGCATGTAGAATTTGATCCCATGAATGCATGCCGCCTCCGCGGCCGAATGGAACCAGTCGGTCGTCGATACGCGCTCGACTAAGGGTGAATCTGTTACGATTTTGGACGCGAACACGGTGGACATACCGTCGGCGGCGACGTGATCGGCGGCGAGCAGGGCGTCATGATAAGCCTTGTTTTGAGCCGCGAGCGAAACGACCTGGCCATTTACGGTCGTTACGACTTTGGGCGGAGCGCCGGTCGTTTTCTTATCTTTCCAATCTTGGACCATGCGAAATGTCCACGCGGCGGCCGTCATTCGATCCACAGGGATATTCGCAATGACAACGCGGTCTTCGGCGGCGGGCTGAGGGTGGGTCATAACCAGTGTGCTTCCTTGATGATGTCGATAGGGGGAATGCCGAGGCCGGGGACCATGGGCGCACCGGCTGCGAACGCGCATTCGTGCAAAGCGGCGAGGCTTCCCGGCACTTTATGAAGCGCATAGGCCGCGTCCAGGCGGCCGGCATAGAACCGAGTAATATCGTCCATGAGCCGTAGAGCCCGCACACGTAGCGCCGCGGTCCGGTTTGGGTCATTCGGTAGAGAGGTCCGGACGATTTGAATGATGTCAAAGTCCAGGCAATAGGGGACGCTTTCGATGAACGGAGTGCGCTGTAAGATCTTCCAGGCGCGTTCATGTAGCGCTTGGCAGGCCTTGTAAGGGCGGCGATCCGCGGCATAGTTGATCCAGTGGAGATGGACCGTTCCGCCGATATCGGCGGCGTCCGGATCGTGACGGGTTTTATAGACCGCTCGAAACACATTCTGGAGCAGCGGCGATTTGTATGCGCGGAGCATCCCGGTATCGCCGTCGACAATACTGTCGCAGCGCGTGAGCAGGGGGGCGAGCGCAGGAAGCTTGTTTTTTTGAGCGAGAGGGGCGGCGAGGGTCCAGAGAGAGTGAACGATCGAAAGTGCCCCACCGATCCAATGACTCACCCGCCATGTATGATGACTGAGATGCGAGGGCCACCGGGGCAGCCCGGTTTGTTCGTCGAACAATTCCCCGATATTCCATGGCTCGCCGCGAAAGAATTCATCGGCAAGGACGTTCGCATCGATTTTGAGGAGGTTGAGGACGCCCAGAGCATAGGCCGTCAGGTGCGGGTTCAATCGTTCGTCGCCGCCACGGGTGAAGCGCCCCGGCGCCTGTTTGCGTCCAAACACCCGGACAAAGTCGCGTTTTGCACGTGCAGTGACGTCGCTCCCGCGTCCGATCAGATGCAACGTATAAAGCACGTCACATAAGTCGATTAGACGCAGTCCGGCCGGAGCGCCGCCTTCCACCCAAAAGGCCAGCTCAGGCATGTGGTGCTCGGTGAGATAGCGCGATATGGCGATCCCAATATCATGTTCAACCTGAGGATTTTGGGCGCCGCAGACGCTCGGACCTGAGGCACTGTGGTCGGTACGCAGACCCCAAACATTCGTCAGCTCCGGTTTCTCTTCGGCGGGTCTGGAAATTCCCGCAGCATCGTCGTCTCTGCTTGTCATGACTCTACCAGTTAGGGGGATGCCTTCGGTCAGAAACCGGATGACTTGAGTAGTTCGGTGCGTATCGTTCGCAGGATAATTTTAAGATCCAGTCCAAGGCATAAACGGCGGCAATAGGCGCGATCCAAGCGAACGCGCATGCGGGCGGTATAAGGATCGTGTGTCGGACCACGGTAGCTCAAGGCCTGGGCAAGGCCGGTAATGCCGGGCCGGACCGCGTGACGGTCGAAGTAGAATGGAACTAAGTCCTCGTACTTCCGGCCGGCGGCGAGCATCCCGATGGCATGCGGCCGGGGGCCCACGATCGACATGTCGCCGCGCAACACATTCCACAACTGAGGGAGTTCATCCATGTTCGAGCGGCGCAGGAAACGGCCGATCGCCGTAATGCGGGAGTCGTTTTCGGTCGTCTGCCGGATGCCTGAGGAATCACAAAGGTCCTTCGCCATACTCCGGAATTTCCACACTCTTATCGGCCGGTTGCCTTGTCCGTAGCGCCATTGACGGAAGAAGACGGGGCCAGGACTATCCAGTTTAATGACGACGGCGATGATCACGAAAACGGGCAATAAAAATATTAAGGCGATCCCCGCGACCGTGATGTCGAAAACGCGCTTTACGCTCAATGTGACGCTCGATTTGCTCTTCGCGCCGTGCCGCAAGCGAGATATCTGCGAAACGTTCTGACGCGGAAGGGGGGCGTTGATTGCCGCGGCTTCGAAAGCCCCGCTGGTCCAACCGATGACACTTGCCTTACGGTTCACGATGTCGTCTCCATGGGTTGACGGTCCCTCCAGGCGCGTTAGCTCTCCCAATACGACGCGTAGGCATATCGCCCCGTTCGTGTGTGCGGTGAATAGGCGAAACTGGTCTGACGATGGACGTCGACCCGCGTGAGGGCCAATCCGATGACGGGAACGTCGGCGGCGCGGGCGATCCGAACGGCATCCGCCGTGACGTTGGCGGGAGTGTCGTCCCAGCGTGTCAATACTACGGCGGCATCCGCGTGATGAGCGACCAGTCGGGGTTCAGCCACGGACAACAACGGC
Organism: uncultured Rhodobacterales bacterium; assembly: GCA_964576515.1. GTDB lineage: Bacteria > Pseudomonadota > Alphaproteobacteria > Rhodospirillales > Rhodospirillaceae > SHVO01. The sequence goes on along the minus strand of CAZNUW010000008.1, from coordinate 161,595 downwards.
GCCGTATCGATCAGGATAATGTCGAACTCCGCGCGCAGCTTTTGAAAGACCTGTGTGGCAGCGGCGCTTTGCAGGTAGTCGCGATTGGCGAGCGGCCCACGGCCAACGGGAAGGACCATGGCGCTCGACAATCGGTCCCGTTGCAAGCAATCGGTCACCTGCGCTTCACCTGAGATTGCCTCCAGGAGCCCCGGAGAATCATCAAAGTGGAGTTGTGTGCTGAGCGAACGATGCCTTAGGTCGGTATCCATAATCAGCACCCGAGCGCCCGACATCGAGCAGAGACGACCCAAAGCCAAAGTGCATGTCGTCTTGCCCTCGCCGGAAACCGAAGACAGAAGGGTCACAACTTTGGGCCGATGCGCGGCCTGGACGCAGAACAGCGACGTCTCGAGATTTCGCAGGGATTCGGCGAACGCGGAGAGCGGTTTTTCCACCACGAATTCCGCCGGCGCGCGATGCTTGATATCCGGTATGGCGGTCAGTACCGGTAGGCCAAGCTGGCGTTCGGCATCTTCGGCCGACTTGATGCGATCGTCCCACATTTCGGCAATCACGACCGCTAGGGCGGCGGCAATCAGGCCAAGGAGGACGGCAGCCGCAAAGGCGAGATTCATGGGAGGAAAACTCGCTCCGAGCGGCAGATTCGCCCGCGCGATCACGCGCGCATCCGCGCCTCCCATTCCAGTTTGTTCCGTGGTCTGTCGTAAGCGGGTCAGGAAGGACTTGTAGATATCGCGTACAGCCTGAGCGTCGCGTTCAAGGGCGGCGAGTCCGACCATGGCGGCGCTATTCTTGGTCAATGTGTGCCGCTCTTCGGCGACACTGGCTTCCAATGACGCGGTGCGTTCGCGCGCGACTTCGACGTTCGTCCGTAAGCTTCCGACAATGCGCTGAATTTCAGCGTCAATAGCGGCTTGTATGTCGGACTCTTCGCGACGGATATTCACGATGGCGGGGTGCAGGTCGCCATAGCGTGTTTCAAGATCTGCCTTTTTGCGAAGCACCTCGGCTTGTTGCTGGCGAAGAACACGCACTGTGTCGGATGCAACAGCTTCACCAAGGGCGCTGCTGCCGCCGCGCCGCGTCTCGTCAAGCGCCGTTGTCAGTCGGGCTTCATGTTGCGCCTGCTCCGCCTTCGCGTTCGACAATTCCGCGCTAAGGGTCGTAATAGAGCGTTCCGTCAAGTTCGATCCGGCGGCGTTCAAAAGGCCGTGGCTGGTTGTATATTCCGCGATAGCGCGTTCGGCCTCGACGACCTCTTCACGCAGACTTTCCACGCGGGAGGAGAGCACGGCGTTCGCTTGTTGGACGGCGTCATCCTTGAGGCGGATTTGGTCGGCACGGTAAACGTCGACGACGGCGTCGGCGACGTCCTTGGACTTCTGCGGATCTGTCGACGAGAATGCGACTTTGATCACGTAGGTAAGGCCGGCGCGGTCGATATGAAGCCGCTCGCGGAAGGCGTTCAACGTGGCTTGGCGTACGGAGTCCGGAGATGGCGCTTCGGGTTCCCCGGCATTGGCGCTCGCCGGCCAGACGTGACTAAGCGCCGCGTCTGTGAGGCGCTTGAGCAAGTTGGGTTCGGCGAGCGTTGGGTTGAATTCAGGGTCATTGTAGAGGTTCAATTTCTCCACGACCTGCTTCGATACATCGGGCGACCGCAGAACTTCCACTTCCGTATCGATGACGGATGACTCCGCCGGAAGGGCCGACAGCACTTCATCGACCTTTACCGTTGCACGGTGACGCGGTTCGATCATGATGCTCGATACGCTGGTGTAGCGGGTCGGCAAGGAGGCCGCCACGCCGATCACGCTTGCCGCGACGAGACCTGCGGCAAGTAGCGCAGGGACGCGGCGGCGCCAAACCGCTGCCAAAATGTCCATGAAAAACAGGCGCGGGGTGTCGTCCGGCGGCGGCCGCAACTGGTCGACATAGAGCGTCGTGGGCCTTGCGACGGGGCTCGGAAGGGCGGGGATATCGTTTCCGTTCATCGTGACCACGCTGACAGCACTAAAAGAACCTTTCTTTGATGCGAATGGTGTCGCCGGGGTACACCTTCATCGTCGCGGTCAGGGCGTACTCGCGTTCCTGCTGATCCGCTGCCCTCTTGACCAGAACGCTATTCAAATTCGCGCGGTATGTGGAACCTGCCGCGGCGGCGATCGCCTTCATGACGGTCAGATCGGTGGAGTAGGGGTATTGGCCGGGCTTGTTTACTTCTCCGAGGATGAAATACGGACGGTAATTCATCACTTCCACGGAGACCTTTGGGTCTTTCAAATAGCCGGTCGCAAGTTGAGCCGTCACTTCAGCCGAGAACTCGGCGACGCTCAGGCCTCGTGCTTGTACTTCGCCGACCAATGGAAGTGCGAGTTGACCGGAATCCGAGATTGCGTATTCCCCCGACAAATTTGGTTCGTCGAAGACGGTGACACGCAATTTGTCTCCGGATCCCAGCTTGTAGGGCTCGGCTTCGCCTGTAACGCTGGAAGCAATCGGTGCTGAGGAGTGTGAAGTGCAGCCCGCTACCATGAACATGGTTAGGAGTATGACCGATAAAATCCGTGTGCGGCTGTGACCTTGCATGGACTGATTCTCGTTCGTTACGAATTGGTTGCGATGAATGACGGGGCGTAAAACGATGAGGTGCCCTTCGATGCGCGATCGCGATATGCGGCGACATACAAATTGTTCAGTGCACCGCAAGCCCGGACGCCCTAAGACACGCGGATGCGTGAATCGCAGGTAAGACTAGCGGCGCATGCGTCCCAAGGTGTGTGACTTTTGTGGGCTATCGCTGATCCAAAAGTGCCGATGCGCCTCGGTAAGTCGCGTAAGACGCGCGCTGGGAACGTTTTCCCGCGTTGTGCGTTCTTAGGCGCGGCTTATGCCCGGTCTGAAGCATTCAACGTCTGAACCATTCAACGCTTCCATAGGAATTCAATGCAAACCCAGGAAATCATTGTCATGGGGCGGAGTGCCGTTCGCCGGCGTACGGCGAACATCGCTGTGGTTGAAGGAGCGGGGCGAGGGCCGCGCTTTGCGGCGGGGTGCGCAATCGTCGCCTTCAGTATCTGCTTTCCATCTCTCGGATGGGCGCAGCAAGGTGTAATGGATCGTGACCGGCCGGATTACGATCCGCTCGGGGTCCGTCTAGGGGCGTTTATGTTGCTGCCCTCACTGACCACGGAAGCGAATTTCGACAGTAACGTCTATCGTACCGAGCAGGACACGGAGAGCGATTATTTCTTTAGGTTCTCGCCGGCCGCGCGCCTTCAATCCCAGTGGTCGAACCATCGCCTTGATTTGCATGCGCGCCTAGACCGGTACCAGTATTCCGACCTTGAGAGCGAAAATCGCACGGACTGGGATGTCGGTGCGAATGGACGGTTTGATATTCGTCGCGGTATCGACGTATCCGGCGCGGCGTCTTACGACGTCCGTCATGAACCGCGGCGGTCGCCGGACGAACCCGGCAATGCGGCGAGCCCGACGCGTTATAACAATTCTCACGCCGATCTCGCGTTCAGCTACCGGCCCTACCGTGTCGGTCTTAGTGTCGGCGCGATCTTCGATCATTTCGACTATGGCGACACCGAACTGATCGGCGGCGGCGTGCGCGATAATGCTTCTCGCGAGCGGGATGTTTACTCGGTCTATGGAAGAGGGGCCGTCGAGTTTTCACCGGGCTATGGCGGTTTCGTGCAAGTGAGCTACAACGAACGCGCCTACAAGACGCCGGTGGATTTTGCCGGGTTTAACCGTGACTCGGAAGGCTACCGCGTCGACGCGGGCCTCGAATTGCTGGTGACGGATCTCATCAAGGGCGATGTTTTCGTGGGCTACATGCGCCAAGACTATGCCGCTCCCCTTGGCGACGTTGCGGGACTCAATTACGGCGCGGGCCTCGAATGGTATGCGACACCGCTTATCACCGTTCACTTCGATGCCTCGCGCAGCTTGAACGAGACGACATTGTCGGGCGCCGCGACACGCGACGATCGTCGGGTCAACCTGGCTGCGGACTACGAACTGCGCAGAAATCTGATTCTGCAAGGAACAATCGGCTATACCGACAGCCAATTTCGGGGAATTGAGCGCGAGGATGCGTATGTGGAAGCCGGGTTCAATGCGACTTATCTGATCAACCGGAATCTTAAGGCGCGCGCGGGCTATACCTACGACGACCGTTCCTCGTCCGTCACCGGTGCGAGTTACGCCGATCACATCGTCTCCATCGCCCTTACGGTGCAATTCTAGGGCGGGTTGGCGAGACGGCGGTCGGTTTCGCTCACCTTAAAACATATTGAATTTATTGATAGAATCGCCGAACGAGGCGCGGCGCCTCTTCGCGCGTGAATTTTTTTCCAGCGCGGTTTGAATTTTTCGCGCGGAGTCTCGGGCGCGCAGCACCGTATATATAGAAAGAGTGATGCGCGTCCGTTCCGAAACCGGCAGGCGCCTCTGTATCCGCGACCAGGGAAGTAAATATCTATGCAACTGCGCAGCCGTCTGCCCAATGGCAAAACTCCGAAACTTGAACGTTGGGGGGTCGATAGTGAATACGGCGTCCTGCGGGATGTCCTCGTCGGACCGATCGATCATTTCCGCTGGCAGGCGGGCAATGCCGTCGCTGAGCGTTCCGAACGCATCGGACTGCAGTTCGATTACGCCGCCGCGCGCCGCCAGTATGACGAGATGCTCGACGCCTACCGCCAAGCCGGCGTCAAAACGCATATCCTTCCGGCTGAGGAAGGTCTGCCGTATCAGATCTTTGCGCGCGACAGCAGCGTAATGACCCCATGGGGTCCGATCGTGATGCAGCTCCAGAAGCCCTATCGTCGCGGCGAAATCGGTTCCGTTTTGCGTTTCTATGTGGATGCGGGCATCCCGATTTACGACATCGTCTCGGCGGGCAACGTCGAGGGCGGCGACTTTATGGTGCTGAAGCCGGGCGTGGCGGTGTGCGGTTTCTCCGGCCAACGTTCCATCGAACCGGCCGTCAACCAGATCAAAGGCTGGTTCGAGAAAGAAGGGTGGGAGTTTCGCAGCTACGCCTTCGACTCGCACTTCCTGCATCTTGACGTACAGATGGGCATGTTGGCGGAAGGCCTTGCCGTTGTGTGCACGGAAGCGGTGGAAGAGGAGTTCCTGACCTGGTTGAAGTCGCACGGCATCCGCATCATCGACGTGTCATATGGCGATGCGATGGCGCTTGGAACCAATGTCGTGGCCCTGGGCGGCGATCGCGTGCTGGTGCCGTCGACGAGCAAGCGTCTTGTTGAGGCCTGCCGTGCGGAAGGTCTGACGGTCTACGATCCGGACGTTTCGATGATCGCGCTTGGCGGTGGCGCCGTGCATTGCATGTGTCAGGCGCTGCGCCGGGATCCGGCCTAAATAAAAAAGGCCGCCCGGGGGGGGGCGGCCTTTTTCTTGGGGTGAATAGACCCGCTACTTCTTTATGAGCAATTCGCGGCCGATGAGTTGCGCCTTGTTGGCGCCTTTCTTCGGCACGAATTTCTGGACGCGGTTATTGTTGGCGTCGGCCACATAAAGATTCCCCGCGTTGTCGATGTCGAACTGGTGGGCGTTGTCGGTGACGCCGGGATCATCGCCGAGCGTCCCCCATTGGTGCTGCAGCTTGCCGTTCAGGTCGTATCCCGCGAAGCGGCCATACTGGGTGGCGGCGACCCACACGCGCCTATCTTCCGTGGTGATTACGCGGGTGACGCGCGCCGTGCCGGGCCACTCGTCCAGATACTTGCCGCTGTGGTCGAAGATCTGGATGCGATCGTTGTTGCGGTCGGCGACGTAAATGCGCGTGGCATCCGCGGCGACCGAATGCACTAGGCTGAATTGGCTCGGGCCCGTCCCCCGGCTGCCCCACGACATGACGTACTTTCCGTCCTTGTCGAATTTCACAACGCGGGAGTTCGTGTAGCCGTCGGCGACATAAAACGATCCGTCGGGCAGGAAGGTCAGGCTGGCGGGGTCGTGGAAGTGATTTTCATCGTTTCCCGGCACCCCTTTTTCACCGACCTTCAGCAGGAGTTGCTTGCCGTCGTTGGAGAATTTCAGGATGCGGTGATTGAAGCGGTCCACGACCCATACGGCGCGAGCCGGATCGTAAGGATCGATGATGATGTGATGCGCGATGGAGATTTCGCTGTTCCATTGGGACCAATTTTCCACAACCTGTCCGTCGGCGTTCAGGACCAGCAGATTGTTGACGTCGCCTTTCTCGAAGTTGTTGTTGTCGCGGACAACCTTGGTCTTTTCCTTCATCAACTTGCCGTCGGCGGCCAGCATGGGGTGGCCTTCGCGCGTGTCGTTGCGATCGACGGCGCCGACGAACACGCGGTTCGGATCTTCGGCATTCACCGATACGACACGCTGATTCCATCCCTCGATGCCGGGCTTAAACCAGCCGACAACGACGTCGTATGGCCCGGTCAGATCGAGGCCGCCTTTGTCCTGCGCCAGGGCCGGCATAGTGGAGATAACGAGTGCCGCCAGCGAAACCTTGGCGAAGGTGATCGTTTTTTTCATGAAGTCCTCCCGAAAGATGGGCGTAACGTTCACCGACCCTTCTTTTGGGTCAAGGGAACATTTCGGCCCGTTGCGCCGGATGCGATAAAAACCCCGCTAGGCGGACCGCGAAGCGGGGTTTTTGAAATCTGACCGGTCTTGGATTATTTTGCTTCCATACCGGTGACGGCCATCAAGATGCTCAGCGACGTGGCCATCCCTTTGACCATTGGGCCTCTTTCCACATCGATCCATTCATCGAGCGAATGGGCGCGTCCGCCGCGATTGTCCGGTGCGTTCTTTCCGACCGTGATCGCGGGAATTCCCAGGCTCATGGGAATGTTGGAATCGGTGGAACTATAGCCGTATTCGACTTTATGACCGGCGGCGGCGATCGCGGCTGTTGAAAGCTGAACGAGCTCGGATTTCGCATCGGTCATGCCGGCCGGACGGTCTCCGATCAGTTTCACGTCCACCGTCAATGCGCCTTCCTTCGTGGAATGGCGCCCGTTTTCGGCTTTCACCGCTTCTTGCACGGTGGCAAGGATTTTATCTTCGATCTTCTTCAGTTCGGCGGGCGATTCCGAACGCATGTCCACCTCCATCCAGCCTTCGAGCGGAATGGAGTTGACGGACGTGCCGCCGCCGATGACGCCGATGCTGTAGGTGGTCTTCGGTTTCTCCGGCACTTCCATCTGCGACATGTTGGCGGCCGCTTGCCCAAGGGCATACATCGGGTTCACGAGGCCAAAGGCGCCGTAGCTATGTCCGCCCGGCCCCTTAAACGTGAACCGATAGCGTTTCGAACCCACCGCGCCGTTCGTGATGCTGGCGACGCTGCCGGCTTCGAGCGAGAAGAAGGTCTTGATCTTGTCCTTGTAGGGCCCCTTGTTGAACATGTAGCGCACGCCGCGCAGGTCGCCTTGTCCTTCTTCGCCGACGGTGCCGACAAACATGATGTCGTCCCGGGTTTTGATGCCGGCGGCGTTCATCGCCCGAATCATGCCCAGCATCGCGGCAAGGCTGAAGGTGTCGTCGCCGATGCCCGGCGCCATGAGTTTGTTGCCCTCGCGCTTCACTTTCACGTCCGTCTCGGGCGGGAACACGGTATCGAGGTGGGCGGAGAAAACGACGTATTTGCCGTCGCCGCCCGTGCCCTTGCGGAAACCGAGGACATTGCCTTCCTGGTCCAGTTGGACGTCGGCGAGGCCGGCATCCTTGAACATCTCGGCGAATTTCTTCGCGCGCGCCTCTTCCATGAAGGGGGGCGCCGGGATTTCGGTGAGGAGAATGCCCTCGCTCACGATCCGGTCGTACTGTTTATCGAGGTCCGCTGCGGCGGCTTTGAAGGTAGGGCTGCCGAGAATCGCCTGGACGGCGGCATTTTGTTGTGCGGACTGCGCGAACGCGCCGGATGCGGCGAACGACAATCCTGCGGAAAACAATACAGCGGATAAGTGGCTTGATCGTTTCATCAGTCTCTCCCCCAAAAGACGAAGGCCGCCTCGCGGCCCCGTATCGCTCGCAAAATGATAGGATAAGCTCGCCGGTTGCGCCACATCCGGGCGACCGGGCGAGAGGCTTTTTCACGGCTGCACCCCCCCTTATTTCCAGCCGGAAAGGCCCAGAATCGCCGGGACAAGAAACCGTTGCCGACGTATGCTTGTTACACTGGGTAGCCGCTTTGGGAGGAGCTATGCGCAGCCTCAAATTTGCCGCGAGTCTTGTTGTGACCGCCGCGATGATTTCCGGCGCCGCCGCCGCGCCGGACACGGCTGCAACCGATATGCCTGCGACGGTGAAAGACGGACGTATCGGCTTTGTGCTTACAAGCCGGTACTGGGCGGTGCATGAATCGCCGGGCGGCAAGGCGGAATGCCCAAACGGCTTCAACGATGGCCCGCGCGAGCAGTTCAAGCAGCTATTCCCCGAAGACGGGGTCAAGCGCACGCTCCTTGACACGCAGTTGATGCGCGAAGGCCGGCAATGGTTTCCCGATCTGTCGGAGGAGCCTTTTGCCTTCAAGGAAGCCGTCGGAAAAATCTCTTACGGCATGAACCTGGACGGCAAGCTCGGAGACGAGGACTTCACGGATCCTGACGGCGTGAAGGGGGTCGACAATCAGCTTTTCCGCGCGATCGGGTGCGTCTCGCAATACCGGGCGCCGTCGAACCTGATCTATTTCTTCGAGAACAAGTATCTGGGGCAGTACAACCAGAACCGCTTCATGTTCGAGATCACAGGTGTCGATAGCCTGGCGAACGATGACGACGTGACGGTGACGACTTACCGTGGCCGGGATGACCTTCTTGCCGACGCGACCGGCGCGGAATACGTGCCTGGCGGCACCCAACGTGTGGACGCGCGTTGGGGCAAGATGTTCCAGCAGTCCTTCAAGGGTAAAATCGTCGACGGCGTGCTGATCACCGAAGGCGAGGACCTTTCCATCCCGATGTCGGCCACCTTCGACACCAGCGGCATGCACAAATTCAAAGGGCTGCGGTTCCAGTTGAGCCTGACGCCGGAGCGGGCTGAAGGCATCCTCGCGGGGTATGTGGATGTCGCGGCGTTCTACCACCATCTCAATACGTCGTGGTCGACCCATCATCAAAGCTACGGCCAGCTTTCGGCGCCGTCGCTCTATCGCGCGCTGCGCCGCTTGGCCGACGGCTACCCGGATCAAGAAACCGGGCAGATGACGGCGATCTCCGGCGCGTTACGGGTGCGGTTCACGCAAGTCTATATCGATCATCCGCCGCAACAGACCGCGCAGGGCGGTGGCGTTGTGCCCGCGGCGAGCCTGCCGTCACGGGAGTAGGGGCGTTCAAACGCCCTAAACCTCCCGGGGCAGAACGGCCGCGGTTTGCGCCTGGGCGGCCATTTGCTTCGCGCGTACGAAATTACGCTCCATCTGGATGAAGCCGGGGTAGTACTGCCGCGGCGGCGTGAAGCCGGGACCGCTGTAGCTCTGTTCGGCGGCCGCGCGGAACGTCCATTGCGGATCCGCCAAATGCGGGCGGGCCAGGCAGCAAAGGTCCGCGCGCCCGGCCGCGAGGATCGAGTTCACGTGATCGATCTCGAAGATGTTCCCAACGGCCATGGTCGCGATCCGAAGTTCGTTGCGGATTTTATCGGAATAAGGCGTTTGGAACATGCGGCCGTAGACGGGGCGGGCACGGGTTGAGGTTTGTCCGGTCGAGACGTCGATGATGTCGCACCCGGCGTTCTCGAAGGCTTCGGCGATGCGCACCGAATCTTCAGCGGTGATGCCCTCGTCCTCCACCCAGTCGGTGGCTGAGATGCGCACGGACATCGGCTTCTGCGCGGGCCACACAGCCCGCATGGCGCCGAAAACTTCCAGCGGGAAACGAAGGCGATTGGCGAGCGATCCGCCGTATTCGTCCGTCCGCGTGTTGGTGATCGGGGTGATGAACGCCGATAACAGATAGCCGTGAGCGCAGTGCAGTTCGATCATATCGAAGCCGGCGTCATAGGCCATCTGCGCCGCTTGCACGAACTGCGCTTTCACTTGATCCATCATCGTCCGGGTCATTACGACGGGAGTCTGGTTCTGCGGCGACCACGCGATCGGCGACGGTCCTAGGATCGGCCAGTTCCCGGTTTCGAGCGGTTGATCCGTGCCCTCCCAGCTCACCTTGGTGGACGCCTTCGGCCCGGCATGGCCGAGCTGCATGCATATCTTGGCGTCCGTATTGGTATGAACGAATTCCACGATCCGCCGCCAGGCGGCGAGCTGTTCGACGGTGTACATGCCAGGGCATCCCGGCGTGATGCGCCCTTCCGGCGAGACGCACGTCATTTCGGTATAGACCAAGCCAGCGCCGCCCATGGCGCGTGCGCCGTAATGAACCAGGTGAAAGTCGTTCGGCATACCGTCCTTGGCGCTGTAAGTCGCCATTGGCGAAACGACGATCCGGTTGCCGAGTTTCATGTCGCGGAGCGCGAACGGCGTGAACATCGGCGGCTGCGGTTTGTCGACCGGCGCGCCGGCGGCGCGTGAGGCAAACCACGTTTCGACGCCCTCCAGCCAATTCTTGTCGCGCAGGCGCAGGTTCTCGTGGCTGATGCGCTGGCTGCGGGTCAAAAGCGAATAGGCGAACTGGATGGGCTCGAACCCGAGGTAGCGCTCGACGGTCTCGAACCACTCTGTCGAATTGCGCGCCGAATTCTGGAGCTTGATGACTTCCAGCGACCGCGCGTCCTGATAGGCCTTGAGGCCGTCCTGGGCGGAGACATTTGAGTGCAGAATCTCGGCCAGCAAGATCGCATCTTCCAGCGCAAGCTTGGTGCCGGATCCGATGGAGAAGTGCGCGGTATGCACGGCGTCACCCATCAGGATGATGTTCTTGTGCCACCACTTCTGACAGTTGATCCAGGGGAAGGTAAGCCACGCCGAACCGCGGATGTGGTTCGCGTTGGACATCAGTGTGTTGCCGTCCAGGTATTTCGCGAAAATCCGCTCGAGGACCGCATTGGTCTCATCCTTGGACATATGCTCGAAGCCGAACTTGTCCCAGGTTTCCTTGCTGCATTCGGCGATGAAGGTCGATGTGTCCTGGTCGAAACGGTAGCAGTGGGCCCAGATCCAGCCGTGTTCGGTTTCCTCGAAGATGAATGTAAAGGCCTCGAATACCTTGTGCGTGCCCAGCCAGACGAATTTGTTCTTAGCGTGTTTGATCTCGGCGCCGAACTCGGCCGCGTAGCGCGTGCGGATCAGGCTGTTGAGGCCGTCCGCGGCGATAATGAGGTCGGCGTCGGGATGCATCGCTTCCACATCTTCGACCGGCGTTTGGAAGACGAGTTTTACGCCCAGTTCCTGCGCGCGGGTTTGCAGAATGAGAAGGAGTTGCTTCCGGCCGATCCCAATGAATCCGTGACCGGTGGAACGGATGCATTCGCCGCGCAAATGGACGTCGATGTCGTCCCAATGGATGAAGTTGCTGCCGATCCGCTGCGCGCTGACCGGATCGTTCTTGACGAGATTCACCATGGTCTGGTCGGAGAATACGACGCCCCAGCCGAATGTATCGTCCGGCCGGTTGCGCTCATACACGGTGATGTCGTGGGCGGGGTCGCGCAATTTCATTGAAATCGCGAAGTAAAGGCCCGCAGGGCCGCCGCCGACACACACGATCTTCATTCGGGGTCTCCATTTCATCCGGGCGCCGGGGCGTCCGGCTTTGTGGAATATTTTAAAACTCAAATATCCCTTGGGTCGATATATATTTTAATGTTAAAATATTGACCACACGCAAAATGGGGTTCCTTCGTGGCTGCATCCGAAAAATCTAAAGGCGCTTTTAAATGGGAAGATCCGTTCGATCTGGACGGGCTTCTGGACGATAGCGAGCGCATGATCCAAAAGACCGCGCGCGATTATTGCCAGGGTAAGCTTTTACCCCGGGTTCGCGAAGCGAATCGGCACGAACGATTCGACCGGGAGATCATGAGCGAGATGGGCGAGCTGGGTCTCTTGGGCGCCACCATCGACGGCTACGATTGTCCGGGCGTGAACTACGTTTGTTACGGGCTGATTGCCCGCGAGGTTGAACGTGTCGATAGTGGATATCGTTCCGCCATGTCAGTGCAGTCGTCCCTGGTGATGCACCCGATCTATGCCTATGGCACGGAAGCGCAGCGCAAGAAGTACTTGCCGCGCCTGGCGTCCGGCGAATGGGTAGGGTGTTTCGGATTGACCGAACCGGACGCGGGCTCCGATCCCGCGAGCATGAAGACCCGTGCAAAGTCGGTGAGCGGCGGTTATGTCCTGAACGGCGCGAAGATGTGGATCACCAATTCGCCGATCGCCGATGTCTTCGTCGTCTGGGCGAAGGACGACGCCGGCGACATTCGCGGGTTTGTGCTTGAAAAAGGGATGAAGGGACTTTCGGCGCCGAAGATCGAAGGAAAGTTTTCGTTGCGCGCCTCCATCACGGGCGAAATCGTGATGCAGGACGTGTTCGTGCCGGAAGAGAACAAGTTCCCCGAGATCAAAGGGCTCAAGGGCCCCTTCGGATGTCTTAACAATGCCCGTTACGGTATTTCCTGGGGCGCCATGGGCGCCGCGGAGTTCTGTTTCGCGCAAGCGCGTCAATATACGCTTGACCGCACGCAGTTCGGCCGCCCGCTGGCGGCCAATCAGTTGATCCAGAAGAAACTGGCGGACATGGAGACTGAAATCTCGCTGGGCCTGTTGGCCTGTCTGCGCGCGGGGCGTTTGAAGGACGAGGGCAAGCTTCCGGTCGAGACCATCTCGCTGATCAAGCGCAATAACTGCGGGAAGGCGCTGGACATCGCCCGGGTCGCCCGCGACATGCACGGCGGCAACGGCGTTAGCGACGAGTTCCACGTCATCCGTCACGTCATGAATCTGGAAGCCGTGAACACTTACGAGGGGACGCACGATGTGCACGCCCTTATTCTGGGGCGCGCCATCACCGGCCTTCAGGCGTTTTCGGGAACCTGACGATGCAAAATACCCTCGACGGGCGACATGCGCTGATTACGGGCGGCGGCAGTGGGATCGGCGCTGCCATCGCCGACGCGCTTGCCGCCCGCGGGGCGTGTATTACGCTCGTCGGCCGGAACGCCGAGAAAATCGAAAAGAAAGCCGCGACTTTACCGGGCGCCCAGGCGGTGGTTGCGGATGTCACGGACCAGGCCTCGATCGCGTCGGCGCTGGAGCGCGCGACCAAGACTTTCGGCCCGGTCGCGATCTTGATCAATAACGCGGGGGCCGCCGAACCGCGGCCTTTCTTGCAGACCGATCTCGCCAATTGGACCAAAACGCTGGACGTCAATTTGACGGGGGCGTTCCTGTGCGTGCAAGCCGCGCTGCCGGGGATGATCACGGCGAAATGGGGCCGTGTGGTCAATGTCGCAAGCACCGCGGGGCTCATCGCCTATAAGGGCGCTGCCGCTTACGTGGCGGCGAAACACGGATTGATTGGCCTCACCCGGGCGCTCGCGCTCGAATACGCCGACAGCGGCGTCACCATCAACGCGGTTTGCCCCGGGTATACCGACACGGATATGGCGGCGCAGGCGGTCAGCAATATCCGAGCCCATAAGAGCATGTCGGAAGCCGAAGCGCGCGCCGTCCTCGCGGCGAAGAACCCTCAGAAACGTTTGATCACGCCCGCCGAAGTGGCGGCGGCGGTTGCGTGGCTCTGCGAAGCCACAAGCACTTCCGTGACCGGACAAGCGATTCCCATTGCCGGCGGCGAGGTCATGTCATGATCCGCGATCTGCGCGCGGTCAGCGAAAAGCTTGAGGGAACGGCCGAAGATCACGGCAAACTCAAGCTCTGGCTCAGGCTCCTGACCTGTACGATCAAAGTCGAGAACTTGATCTCCAACCGGCTGCGGTCGCAGTTCAGCACGACGCTGCCGCGATTCGACGTCATGGCGGCTTTGGCGCGCGCGGACGGCGACCTGACCATGGGTGAGTTGTCGAAGTGGCTGCTTGTTTCCAACGGGAACGTGACCGGCGTCGTCAGCCGTCTTGTGAAAGACGGACTTGTTGAACGCCGCCGCGCGAAGGATCGCAGGGTGCAGTATGTACGCCTGACCGCGGCCGGGCGGCGCCAATTCAAGGCCATTGCAGCGGCGCATGAAGGCTGGATCAATCAAATGCTCGATCCGCTTTCCGACCGCGACATCCGGAGCCTGATGACCCAATTGAGCAAGTTAAAGGGAGTGCATTGATGCGCGTCGGTGGTGACCGGTCGGCCAAGATGGCCGGCTATCAAGCGCAACACTTCAAATGGACTCTGGCGGACGGCGTGGCGGAAATCACGCTGAACCGGCCCGAGCGCAAGAATCCGCTGACCTTCGAGTCCTACGCCGAGCTGCGCGATCTCTTCCGCGATCTGGTCTATGCGCCGGATCTCGTGAAGGTCGTCGTCATAAGCGGCGCGGAGGGCAATTTCTGCTCCGGCGGCGATGTCCACGATATCATCGCACCGCTGACGAAGATGGATATGCGCGGGCTTCTGGATTTTACCCGCATGACCGGGGATCTCGTGAAGGCGATGCGCGGCTGTCCACAGCCTATCATTGCCGCCGTGGACGGCGTTTGCGCCGGCGCCGGGGCGATCATGGCGATGGCTTCTGACCTTCGCGTTGCAACCCCGACCGCGAAGACCGCTTTCCTTTTTACGCGCGTCGGTCTCGCGGGATGCGACATGGGCGCCTGCGCGATCTTGCCGCGCATCATCGGTCAAGGCCGCGCTGCCGAGCTTCTCTATATGGGGCGCTCTATGTCCGCCGACGAAGGCGAACGTTGGGGCTTCTTCAATAAATTGGTCGCGCCGGAGCAGTTGATTGAAACCGCGCGGGACATGGCCCGGACCTTGGCCGCGGGCCCGTCGTTCGCCCACGCCATGACGAAGAACCAATTGAACACCGAGTGGGCGATGAGCCTCGACGTGGCCATCGAAGCCGAGGCGCAGGCGCAGGCGATCTGCATGCAGACCGCCGATTTCACGCGCGCCTACGAAGCTTTCGCGGCCAAGAAGAAACCTGTGTTCGAGGGAAACTGATGCCGGACCGGACCTTTCTTACCTGGCCGTTCTTCGATGATCGCCACCGGGAGTTCGCCGCGGGCCTCCAGGCGTGGATCGAGGGCGAAGCGGCCAGCCTGAAGGGCGACGAGGCGGACGCCGACGGAACGTGCAAAGCGCTGGTGCGGAAACTCGGCGCGGCGGCATGGTTGAAACACGCCGTGCCGGACGCCGGACGGCCCATGGACGTGCGGACCCTATGCCTGTTGCGTGAGCATTTGGCCTATCAGTCCAGCCTCGCCGATTTCGCCTTCGCGATGCAAGGCTTGGGAAGCGGCCCGATCAGCCTCTTTGGTTCGCCGGCGCAACGTGAGGCGTATCTCACGGCGGTCGCGCGCGGCGATAAGATCGCTGCCTTTGCGCTGTCGGAAAAGACGGCCGGATCGGATGTTGCGTCTTTGGCGACCGTCGCCGAGGCGCGTGATGGCGGCTACGTCTTGAACGGCGAGAAAACATGGATTTCCAACGGCGGCATCGCCGATTTCTATTGCGTATTCGCGCGCACGGGTGAGGCGCCGGGCGCGAAGGGCCTATCGGCCTTTATCGTGGATGCGACCACGCCCGGGTTTTCGGTCAGCGAGCGGATCAACATCGTTGCGCCGCATCCGCTTGGCACGCTGCGATTCGAGAACTGCCGGATTCCCAAAGAAAATCTCATCGGCGCGCCGGGGCAGGGATTCAAGATCGCGATGGCCACGCTTGATGTGTTTCGTTCCACCGTCGCCGCCGCCGCCCTTGGGTTCGCGCGCCGCGCGCTCGACGAAGCTTTGCGCCACGCCTCGCAGCGCCACTTGTTCGGTGCGCCGCTGTTCGATCTTCAGATGATGCAGGCCTATCTTGCCGAGATGGCGTTGGATGTCGACGCCAGCGCCCTGCTGGTTTACCGCGCCGCCTGGACGAAGGACTCGGGTAAAGACCGTGTTACACGCGAAGCCGCCATGGCCAAGCTCTATGCGACGGACCACGCCCAGCACGTCATCGACAAGGCTGTGCAGATCTTCGGCGGCATGGGTGTGGTCTCGGGCGTGACGGTCGAAAAGCTCTACCGTGAAATACGTGCGCTGCGGATCTACGAGGGGGCGAGCGAAGTCCAGAAAGTGGTTATCGCTCGTCAGTTGCTCGCCGCGCAGTCCTAGCGGCGCGCGTTCCTCGCGCTGGCCTTCTTCTTCTTCGCCGCGCCGGCTTTCGGCGAGGGGGGCGAGATGAAAGAGCGCGTCAGATTGCCATGAACCGCCTTCAGAGCTTTGACGAGCGCATCGGCGGCGCCGGGCGCGGCGGAATCGAACGCGCGACGGAAGATCTGTCCGCCCACGTCACGCACCATTTCGAGATGCGTGCGGCCCATCGGTGTCAAGTAAACCTCTGAAATTCGGTTATCGTCGGGATTTGGCGCGTTGCGGACCAGGCCCTGGACCTGCATCCGCTGGATCAGGCGTGTCATGGTCGAGTTTTTGATGACCGCCCGTTCGGATAGCTCGCTCATATTACTGGGGTTTTTCGCCCCAAGAATCATTAGGACGCGCCAGCGGGGTTGGTCGACCCCTACTTTCTTGAGGGCGTCCTCCAACAATCCATAGTAGGCCGCCATAACGCGGGTCATCAGGTAGAACGGGTAATCGTCGAGCGAGAAATTTCCCGCGCTCGGATCATTCTTTCGTCTGCTCATCTTCATAATTTCGCTTAAACTATCGCCAAGCCGCAGCGCAAGGGGTTCAAACGGCCGCGAAGCCGGCCGCGCATCTCTATGTGTTGGTAATTGCAAAATCATTTGAAGTTGGTAATAATTTTTTCATAGCGACAACCTGGCGGTAGTCACAAAAGGAGAGGGCGATGGACGGTTCTAAGGTTCTAGGCGCGTTTGCTGAGCTTCTGACGAATGGCGGCATCAAGGTGATCGATCTTACGCAGACCTTGTCGCCCGACACGCCCACCCTCGTTCTCCCGCCGAATTTCGGCCAGTGCTCCGGCTTCAAGGTCGAGGAAATCAGCCGCTACGATGAACGCGGCGTGGCCTGGTACTGGAACAACTTCACCGTCAGTGAACACACCGGCACGCACTTCGATGCGCCGATCCACTGGATCACCGGCAAAGACCTGCCGAACAACGCGCTCGATACCATCGCGCCGAAGGACTTCATGGCGCCGGCGGTGGTGATCGATTGTTCCAAGGAAGCCGCGGCCAATCCCGACTTCACGCTCACGGTCGGCGTGCTCGAGGCTTGGGAGGCCAAGCACGGCCGTATCCCGCCGCGCAGTTGGATTCTGTTCCGCACCGACTGGTCCAAGCGCACCGGCGATGCCTATACCAATCGTGGCGCCGACGGTCCGCATACGCCGGGCCCGGATCCGGATGCTGTCCGGTTTATGGTTGAGAAGCGCGATGCACACGGCTTCGGCGTCGAGACCATCGGCACCGACTCCGGTCAGGCCTTCGCATTCGATCCGCCGTATCCGGCTCATGCGATCTTCCACGGCGCGGGTCGTTACGGTCTCCAATGTCTTATGAATCTCGATCTTCTGCCCGCGACCGGGGCTTTCGTCGTCGCCGCGCCGCTCAAGATCGCTGATGGTTCGGGTAGCCCGTTGCGCGTCCTCGCGCTAATTCCCGGTTAAGGGAGGAACGCATGGCGGAGCGGTCATTCGCGAAGGAAGTTCAGCAACTGCGGGTCGGCGCCGGCGCCGAATTCCGCGGTGAGGGTATCCTCGCGGTGACCAAGGCTTTGCTGCAATCGGGCATTTCCTATGTCGGCGGATATCAGGGTTCGCCGATCTCGCATCTCATGGATGTGCTGGGCGATGCCCGCGAGATCATGGAAGAACTTGGGATTCACTTTGAATCCTCGGCCAGCGAGGCGGCCGCCGGGGCCATGCTGGCCGCCTCCGTCAACTACCCCTTGCGTGGCGCCGTCACGTGGAAGTCCACGGTCGGCACCAACGTCGCGTCCGATGCGCTCGCCAACGTCGCATCCGGCGGCGTGAAGGGCGGTGCGGTCATCATCGTCGGCGAAGACTATGGCGAAGGGTCTTCGATCATGCAGGAACGCACGCATGCGTTCGCCATGAAGTCGCAGATGTGGCTGTTGGACCCGCGGCCAAATCTCACCTCCATCGTGAATACCGTGGAGAAGGCGTTCGAGCTGTCGGAAGCCTCCAACACGCCTGTTATGTTGGAACTGCGTGTGCGCGCTTGCCATGTCTATGGGAGGTTCACGGCGAAGGACAACGTGCGCGCGCCTTTCGGCTTAAAGGACGCGATGGAGAACCCGGAGCGCGACGTAAATCGAATCGTGCTTCCGCCGGCGAACTATCTGCATGAGCACGAGAAGATCAATAAACGCTGGCCCGCGGCTGTCGACTTCATCAAGGCGCACAAGCTGAATGAATTCCTGGGCGGCGCGATGAGCAACGTTGGGATCGTCGTGCAGGGCGGCCTGTACAACACCTTGATCCGCGCGCTCGAGATGCGCGGCCTCTCGGATAGCTTCGGTGAAAGCAAGATTCCCATCTACGTCCTCAACGTCACCTACCCGCTGATCGATAGCGAAGTCGTGGGCTTCTGCGCCGACAAAAAAGCGGTGCTGCTTGTTGAAGAGGGCCAGCCCGAGTTCATCGAGCACGAACTCAATACCATCCTGCGCCGCGCCGATCTCCAGACACGCATCGTCGGTAAGGAAGTTTTGCCCCGCGCCGGCGAATATACCGGCCAGGCGATGATCGAAGGATTCGACAAATTCGCGGCGAAGTATGCGCCGCATTTGGCCGGCGATATCCCGAACGCGCCGCCGGCGCTTCCCAATACACCCGACCTCGCAAAGGTCGTGCCGCCGCGTCCGGCGGGTTTATGCACGGGATGCCCGGAGCGTCCCGTATTCACCGCCATGAAGATGGTGGAGAAGGAACTGGGCCGCCATCACATCAGTTGCGATATCGGCTGTAATCTTTTCTCCATCCTTCCGCCGTTCAATCTCGGCAACACGACGATGGGTTACGGCCTGGGATGGGCGGGCGCCTCGGCCTTGAACGACGCAACGGCGAAGAAGCGCACCATCTCGATGATGGGCGACGGCGGGTTTTGGCACAACGGATTGACGAGCGGCGTTGGTAACGCCGTCTTCAACAAGACCGACAACCTGCTTGTTGTGATCGACAACAACTACGCCGCGGCGACGGGTGGACAGGACATTCTCTCGTCGCGCTTCGCGCCGAGGTCGCGCAGCGGCAACCACCCCATCGCGCGCGCCATCCGCAATATCGGCGTCGATTGGTTGAAGGTGGTGCGCACATACGACCTTCAGGCCATGCGCGAGACCTTGAAGGACGCCCTGACGACGAAACAAAAAGGACCGAAAGTCATCGTCGCGCAATCGGAGTGCATGCTGAACAAGCAGCGCCGCGTGAAGCCACAGATAGCGAAGCAGATCAAGGAAGGTAAGCGGGTGGTGCGCGAGCGCTTCGGGGTCGACGCCGACACGTGTACCGGGGATCACAGTTGCATCCGGTTGTCCGGCTGTCCCTCGCTCACGATCAAGGACAACCCGGATCCGTTGCGTCGCGATCCCGTCGCGTCGGTGAACAACGATTGCGTCGGATGCGGTCATTGCGGTGAGACCGCCCATGCGGCGGTATTGTGCCCGTCGTTCTACCGCGCCGACCTCGTCTTCAATCCGACCTGGTGGGAGCGGACGGCGGCCAAGGTGCGCTTGGGAATCATCGGATGGCTGCAACGTCGCGCTGATGCGCGGCGCGCCCGTTACGCGGTGTAGGCGCCATGAATACGCAAAAGCCGATCACGATTGCGGTGATGGCCCTCGGCGGCCAGGGCGGCGGCACGCTGGCGGATTGGCTGATCGAAGTCGCGGAACACTCCGGGTACTTCGTGCAAGGGACGTCCGTGCAAGGTGTCGCCCAGCGCACGGGCGCCACGATCTATTACATCGAGTTGTTCCCCGAAGCGGCCGCGAAAGCCGCCGGTAAGGATCCTGTCCTGGCGTTGATGCCGGTGCCGGGTAACGTTGATATTGTGGTCGCCGCGGAGCTCATGGAGGCTGGTCGCGCGATGATGCGCGGGCTGGTCACGCCCGACCGCACGACGTTGATCGCGTCCTCGCATCGCATTTACGCCATCAGTGAAAAAAGCGCGATGGGGGACGGCCGCGCGGATGGAACGCAAATTCTGGAAGCCGCCGCCGCGCGCGCGAAGAACACCCTGTTTTTCGATATGGAAGAGATTGCGCGTCAGAAGGGCAGCGTGATCAGCGCCACATTATTCGGCGCGATCGCGGGGTCGGGCGCATTGCCGTTCCCACGCAAGGTCTATGAAGACATCATCAACGCCGATAGCCGCGGCCGGGACGCCAGTCTTGCCGCGTTCGCCGCCGGGTATGACGGGGCGCGTAATGCGATGCGTCCGGGTGAGGCTGTAGCCAAGAAATCCGCGTCCGGAGCATCGGCGGCGGGACGTGCGTTGCTGGCGAAAGCGGCGGCGATGTTGCCTGTGGAAACGATGGATATAGTCGAGCATGGCCTTCGGAAGGTCGTCGACTATCAGGACGCGGCCTACGGCGAGGAGTATCTCGGCCGCCTGGCGGCGGTGGCCGCGGTCGATAAACAGTGCGGCGGCGCCCGCACTGAATGGGAGTTGACGCGCGAAACGGCGCGTTATCTCGCGCTGTGGATGACTTTCGAGGACGTCTTCCGCGTGGCGGACCTGAAGACGCGAAGCGCGCGGTTTACGCGGGTGCGTGAGGAGGTGCGCGCGGCGCCCGGCCAGATCGTCGGCGTTTCGGAATTCATGCATCCGCGCGTCGAGGAGTTTTGCGACGCGCTGCCGGCGGGAATGGGACGCTTTATCCTCCGTAGCCCGCGTTTGCGCGCGGGCTTCACGCGGCTGTTTGGTCACGGGCGGCGGGTCACCACCACGAGTCTCGGCGGCTTCCTCGTCCTCTATGTCGTGGCGCGCATGGGGCGCTTTCGTCGGCGGTCTTTGCGTTTTGAGAACGAGATGAAAAATATCGATGCCTGGCTGACCGCCGTCACCGAGGCCGCGCCGCGGAATTACAGCTTGGCCGTCGAGGTCGCCGGATGTCAGCGTCTCGTGAAGGGATATGGCGCGACCCACGAGCGCGGAATGCGAAACTTTGAAACGTTGATGACCGCCTATAGGCGCTTGTCCGAAGATCGTGACGCCGTTGCGAAAATCAAACACCTGCGCGAGGCCGCCTTGAGCGATGAGGAAGGGATTGCCTTGCGCCGGGAAATGGTCGCCATCGGCCTAGCTTGAGGTCGGGCCTCGCGCTCAATGATCGTTTAGGCCTAATGGCCTTGTGGCCCTGAGAAAATCCCTTTATGTTTAAACTATGTCGGCGGTGCGCCCATTTTTGCGGGCCGTCCGGCCATTGGGCGTTCATCGCCGCGGGGGCGGCATCCCACCCAAGGCCAGGTCACCTAAGGTCAGGTTTGCGCGGTGATTTTTTAAGAGCGCACCGCACCCGAGGCTGCCGTCCGGCGTTACTGGCGGAAGAGCCCGCCGGGTATTTTGTAAGGATACATGAGTCATATGATTAAGTTGACGAATCCGCCGCATTGGCCAACGCCGAAAGGGTACTCGAACGCGGTGATCGCCCGGGGTGACATCGTCTTTGTCGCTGGCCAGATCGGCTGGAAAGACGAGAAGTTCTCCGAGATGACTCTTGCCGGCCAGCTCCGTCAAACCCTCATCAATATCGGCGAAGCCCTCGAAGCGTCCGGCGCCAAGTTGACCGATATCGCGCGCATGACCTGGTTTGTGACAGACCGGGCCGAATATATCGCGAATCTCAAAGACATCGGCGCGGCCTACCGCGACGTGATGGGAAAACACTTCCCGGCGATGTCGGTGGTCGAGGTTAAGTCCTTGATGGAAGCTGAAGCCAAAATCGAAATCGAAGCCACAGCCGTTATTCCGCGGGCTTAAGTAATAAAGCTGCGCGGTTACACGGCGCGACCGTGCTCAATTATTTTAAACATAAATCAAAGTTGCCTCGCGAATAGTTCAACTATAAAATAAAATTCATCGATGACCGGTTCCGCCGGTCGCAGCGCGGTCAATGAGGAGTGTTTTTTCATCACACAACGGGGCTAATCGCGCCTGACCGGCCTGTTTTCCCCCAGTGTCTTAGTGAATCGCTCTGTCATTTAAGTTACACGTTCGGGTCCAACGCCGGCCACTGGGGCGGCCGGCACAAAAGGGGGTACTTGCGATGACTTCAGTTAGCGAAACGATGCGTGCTCACACGATGATCTCTCGCGCGAAAAAAGCGGGAATCAAGAGCACGCTGAGCATTACGCCGCTCATGGTGGCGTTGCTGGGCGCAGGCGCCGCCCACGCACAAGAACAACTCGCTCAAGCTGAAGTCGAAGAAATTACCGTCACCGGATCGCGCATCGTGCGCGACGGTTACCAAGCCCCGACGCCCGTCTCCGTCATCGGCGTCGAGCAAATGCAAAACCAGGCGACATCGAACCTCGCCGACTTCGTGAACACGCTCCCCAGCCTCGCGGCGAGCGCGACGCCGCAATCCGGCGCCGCCACGGTGACCAGCGGCCGCGCGGCCGTGAACTCTCTCAACCTGCGTGGCTTGGGTTCCGAACGTACGCTGGTGCTGCTCGACGGCAAGCGCGTCGTCGGCGGGATCATCACCGGCGTCGCTGACGTCTCGGAGTTTCCGCAGCAGTTGATCAGCCGCGTCGATGTCGTGACTGGCGGTGCATCGTCAGCCTACGGCTCGGACGCCGTCACCGGTGTTGTGAACTTCGTCCTCGATAAAGAATTCCAGGGCGTGAAGGGCGAAGTCTCCGGCGGTATCACCGATTACGGCGACAACGCGAACTACAAGATCGCCCTGACCGCCGGCACGGGCTTCGCCGGCGGCCGCGGTCACTTCCTCCTCAGCGGTGAGAAGGCGCACGATGACGGCATCCTGGTTCCGGACCGTCCGTGGAACCTCACCGGTTCGTCTTACCTCACGAACCCCGCCTACACGCCGACCAACGGCCAGCCCCAGTTGATCCGCCGTGACCAGACCGGCCTCGCGGTCGCGACGCTCGGCGGCCAAATCTCCGCCGGTCCGTTGAAGGGTATCGCCTTCGGTCCGGGCGGCACGCCATACAATGTCGTTTTCGGACCGTTGATTTCCACGCCGATGATGCAGGGCGGCTCTTATTGGTCGTCCTCGCACAAGCATCTGTTCGGCACGGCGCTGCTTCCGCGTCAGGAACGCGAGAACGTGTTCAGCTACGCCTCCTATGACCTGAACGACACCTGGAAGGTCTTCGGCGAGGCGTCGTGGGCGCACATGAACTCGGAGTCGCGTTCGACGCCGGTGTTCTACCCCGGCAACCTGACGATGCGCGCGGACAACGCCTTCCTGCCGGCTTCTGTCGCCCAAGCCGCGGCGACGCTTGGCGTCACCAGCTTCGCCTTCGGCACCATGAACGGCGATATGGGCGCGCAACAACCGCTGTATGACCGCCGTATCCTGCGTTTCATGGTCGGCATCGAAGGCGGTTTCAATGCGTTCGACACGGCCTGGAACTTCGACGCGCACGCGTCGTCGGGCCTCAACATGAGCACCACAACGTCGGGGAACACGATCAACGTTCCGCGCTATATGGCGGCGATTGATTCCATCCGTACCGCGACGGGCACGATCGCCTGCCGTGTGAACACCGACGCGAACCCCGCCAACGACATGCCGGGGTGCGTGCCGTTCAACTTGTTCGGCCGCGATGTGGTGAGCCAGGCGGCGAAGGACTATGTCCGCGCCGACCCGGACAACATCATTCGCCTGAAGCAGCAGGTGCTGGCGTTCAACGTGAGCGGCGAGCCGTTCTCGACCTGGGCCGGTCCGGTGGCGTTGGCTTTCGGCGCCGAACATCGTGAAGAAAGCACCCGCCAAGCGGCGGATCCGGGTGTGTTCAACACCAGCCTCTACTTCTTCCAGGTCGGTATTCCGTTCAGCGGAAAATACACCGTGAACGAAGCCTATGTGGAAGCTGCTGTACCGCTCGCGCGCGATACCGAGTGGGCGAAGTCACTTGAGTTGAACGGAGCCGTCCGTGCGACCGACTACTCGACCTCCGGCTTTGTGACCACGTGGAAAGTCGGTGCGACCTACGCGCCGTTCGACGACCTCCGCTTCCGCGGAACACTGTCGCGCGACATCCGTGCGCCGCACTTGGCGGACCTGTTCCAGGCGGGTACGACCTCGCCAAATACGATCCGCGATCCGTTCAACGCCAACGTCAACGTCAACATGCGTTCGACCGTGACCGGCAACCCGAATCTCGGACCTGAAAAGGCCGATACGTACGGCGTCGGCGTGGTCTATCAACCGTCGTGGCTGCCGCGTTTCAGCGTGTCGTGGGACTACTACAACATCGACATCAAGGATGCGATCAGCAGCCTGAGCGCTCAGCAGTTGATCGATCTTTGCTTCAACAACGTCCAGTCGGCTTGCGGCCAGTTCACGCGCACGACGGATCCGGGTTCGGGCACCGAACTGCTCCTGTTCACGGTCGCGCCGCTCAACTTCGCGACGCAAAAGGCCAGCGGGTTCGATATCGAAGCCAGCTACCGCCAGCCTCTTGATGAACTGGTGTCGAGCTGGGCGGGTGATCTCACCGTCCGCGGCCTCGTCACGCACTACATCAAGGACGTATTGGACAGCGGCGTCATCGGCTCGATCCCGATCGATCAGGCCGGCCAGCTGGGCAACGTCTCTAAGCCGTCTTGGCGCTACGATGCGGCTTTGACGTACGCGCTCGATCCCGTTGCCTTCACGTTCAACGCACGTGGTTTCAGTTCGGGCGTATTCAACTCCAACTATATCGAGTGCGTCACCGGCTGCCCGACGTCGACGACGAACAGAACCACCATCGACAATAATAAGCTCGATGGCGCGGTCTACTTCGACTTCTCGGCCACCTACAAGATGGAGTTCGAATCCGCCCAGGCGGACTTGTTCTTCAGCGTCCGCAACCTGATGAACCGCGACGCCGGTATCGTACCGTCGGGTCCGGGCGCTTCGGTGTTCTCGACCAACGAGTCCAACTCCGGCCTGTATGACCTGCAGGGCCGCGCCTACCGCGCGGGTATTCGCTTCCGGATGTAAGCTTTAACGAGCGTTTTTGAGATCCTTCTGGCGCCGGTATCGCATCGCGGTACCGGCGCTTTTTTTGGCGTATTTTTTAAGAAGCCGTTTCCAACCCTAAACGTTTCCCTGGCCAATGTTTTATGGCTAAAATGCGTATCCGGGCCGCGAATGGCCCGGTCTATGGACGGAAACGGAAGTAATGGCGTCAGCCAATCTCGCGCATGCACTCGATTACGAAGAGGCCGGATCCGGCCGCCACGAGAATCTGCGGTTCTGGCTTCGCTTGCTCACCTGCACCACTTTGATCGAGACGAAAATCCGCGGCCGTCTGGAACAACAATACTCCGTCACGCTTCCCCAATTCGATCTCATGGCGCAGCTCGATCGTGTCCCCGACGGGTTGACGATGAGCGGCTTGAGCGAACGGCTGATGGTGTCGAATGGCAACGTTACCGGCATCGTCAAGCGTCTGATTGCGGAGAAGCTTGTCGACCGGCAAACGTCGAAAGTGGATCGTCGCGCGTTCGTTGTGCGCCTGAGCCGCAAGGGCCAACTCTTGTTCCGCGAGATGGCGCAAAGCCATGAGGAATGGATTAACGAACTGTTCGCGCAAATTCCCGAAGCCGATATCGAGCTGATGATGGGGTTGCTCGCGCGCACCAAAGAGGCTGTGCGCGGGGTCGGCGCCGCCGAAGCCCGGTCGCGCAAGGTCGCGCGTATCCCTGGACGCACGGCGCGCTGATATGGCCTTTTCGGCCGGGATTACCGTCAGATTCAATCATGTCGACGCCGCGGGGATCGTCTTCTATCCGCGCTACTACGAGATGTTGAATGAGGTGGTCGAGCGCTGGCTGGAAGAGGGGCTTGGTACCAGTTTTCGCGACCTTCACATCGATCAGAGAGTGGGGCTTCCGGCGCGCAGTATTTCGGTCGATTTCCTGAAAGCGAGTCGACTCGGCGATAAGCTCACCTTTGACCTTACCGTCGCGAAAATCGGTCGGTCCTCGTTGAGCCTGCGCGTCGTCTGTTCTTGTGGCGGAGAAGTGCGCCTTACGGCCGATATGGTTTTGGTGTGCGTTTCGCTCGCGCCGTTTGGCGCCATCCCGCTCCCTACCGCACTGCGGGATAAAATGGGTGCGTTCACGGCGTAACACCGAGTCGTGTGCCGTTCGAGCGCGACAGTTCCGCCTTTCTAAACGGTTACACACTTTGGCTGAGGGGTTGCGTCTCATCCGGCCCGCGCGGCGCGGGACGGCGTCATTGAAGACGCAAGATTGTTGTTTCCTCGCGTGTTAGGCTTGCGTTTACAACAATCACGTTGAAATTGTTTTATACATATAGCAAATTTTCTCTCGCAGGTTATGGCGCAAGTTCGGCGCTGCTTGGCGCGCCGCGAGATCGTTGGGAGAAGGTCGAGATGGTGTTTCGTCGTTTCTTGAACCGCGTTCGTCAACCGCTCGTCGGTGGATGCGCGGTTGCCGCCATCTCGCTGGCCCTCGGGAGTTGTTCGCAACCTGCGGCGGAACGTCCGGCCGCAAGCGCCGTCGCGCAGTCCGCAAACAATGCCGTCGAAGCAAGTTCCGAACGCCGTTTGCGGCTCATGACGGCGGAACAGTACCTCAACACGCTTGGCTACGTTTTTGGTCCGAACGTGAAACCGGATGTGCGTTTCGCGCCTTTGCAGCGGACCGACGGTCTGCTCGGCGTCGGAACATCGATCGCCGGCGTGACGGCGAGCCAGATGGAAGTTTATCAGAAGACGGCGGCGTCCGTTGCGGCGCAGGTCGTCAATCCTGAAAATCGTAAGTTCCTGATCTCCTGCACGCCGAAGTCCGAGGCCGCGCGAGACGACGCGTGCGCGCGCGAATTTCTCACCAAAGTCAGCCGCCTCCTTTATCGCCGTCCTCTCGATGAAAATCGCCTCAACCAATGGGTCGCTGAGGCGGGAGCCGGCGCCGATCGCCTGAAGAACTTCTACGCCGGCCTTGGCTCGGCGCTCGAAGGCATGTTGTTCAATCCGCAAGTGTTGTTCATCTCGGAACGCCTTGAAGCGGATCCGAAGAATGAGGGGGCAACGCGTCTCGACTCTTACTCACTCGCCACGCGCCTCAGTTTCTTCCTGTGGAATGCCGCCCCCGACGATCTTCTCTTGAAGGCGGCGGAGAAGGGCGAGCTCTACACGAACAAGGGATTCACCAAAACCGTCGATCGCATGCTGGCAAGCCCGCGTCTGGAACAGGGGGTGCGCGCCTTCTTCGATGACATGCTGCAGTTCGACGTCTTCGACACTTTGGCGAAGGATGGCTCGATCTATCCGACGTTCACCGCCACGACCGTTTTGGACGCGCGCGAACAGACGTTGCGCACCATTATCGACCAGCTGCTCGTCAAGAATCGCGACTATCGCGATCTCTATACGACGCGTGAAACCTTTATCTCGCCGTCGCTGGCCGCGCTCTACCGTTTGCCGACGACCGGCGGATGGGTGCCTTATGAATTCCCCGCGGATAGCCCGCGCATGGGCATGTTGACCCAGATCAGCTTTTTGGCCGGCCATTCTCATCCGGGCCGCAGTTCCGCCACCTTGCGCGGCAAGGCCTTGCGTGAGCTTCTGCTGTGCCAGCCCGTTCCGCGGCCGCCCGCGAACGTGGATTTCTCGGCTGTGGAAAACCCGAAGGCCAATCTGCGCACCGCCCGCGACCGCGTGAACGCGCACCTCGAGAATCCCGTTTGCGCCGGCTGCCACAAAATTACCGACCCGATGGGGCTCGCCCTTGAGCATTTCGACGGCGCCGGACGCTACCGCACGACGGAGCGCGGAACGCCCATCGACGCCAGCGGCAATCTGGACGGCAAGGAGTTCACCGACGTGACCGGCCTCGCCAAGGCGCTTCGCGATCACCCGGCCCTGACAAGCTGTGTCGTGAAGCGCGCCTACGCCTATGGAACGGGCGGTCCGACATCCGTTGGCGACCGCGCGACGCTTGCGGCGTTGGACAAGGAATTCGCGGCGCACGGCTACCGTTTCCCGGACTTGCTGCGCGCGGTGGTGACCTCGAAGGCGTTCTCGCAGGTCTCGGTAAATGAGGCGGCGACGGCGGACGCTTCGGCGACGACCGCCGTTGCCGCAAAGTGACACAAAGGAGAGGCTCCCATGACTGAGTTCAATCGGAGACGTGTTCTGCGGGGGATGCTGAACGGCGGGGCCGTTACGGTCGGTCTTCCGCTGCTCAATTGCTTCCTGAACGGTAACGGCACCGCGATGGCGGACGGCTCGCAGATGCCGGTTCGTTTCGGCACCTGGTTCTGGGGCCTTGGTATGGCCGCCAATGTGTTCGTGCCGAAGAAGACGGGGGCGAACTTCGACCTTCCCGAAGAAATCGCGATGCTCGCGCCGGTGCAAAAAGACATCAACCTGATCACCGACATGACGGCGTTCCGCGATACGGAAGCGAACCGCTGCCACTTCACGGGCTGGGTCATCAACATGACCGGCATCGCGCCGAAGAGCGGCCAGAACACTCCGACCGAAACCATCGACATGACGGTCGCCAACCAGATCGGTCGCGCGACGCGCTTCAAGACCCTGAACGCGACCGCCACCGGCGACCCGCGTTCGACCGTTTCCTATGAAGGTCTCAATGCGCCGTCGACCTCGGAGTTCTCACCGATCAATTTCTATACCCGCTTGTTCGGGCCCGACTTCCAGGACCCGAACGCGCCGGAGTTCAAGCCGAACCCGCAAACCATGGTGCGCAAGAGCGTTCTGTCCGGGATGCTGGACGACGTGAAGGCGCTGGAGCGCGATGTCGGCTCTGAAGACAAAGCGCGTCTCGACCAGTATCTCACCGGCCTTCGTCACATCGAACGCCAGTTCGAACAACAGCTCACCAAGCCCGAGCCGCGCGCGGCCTGCGTCGCGCCGAAGACGATCACCCGCGAACCCGCGCCGGGTGGAGATGCGGAACTTTATAAGGCGCGTCATGAGCTGTTGACCAATCTCATGGTCATGGCGGTCGCGTGCGATCAGACGCGGGTGTTCAACATGAATTACTCGGCCGCGTCGGCGAACACCATCAAGGCGGGTTACGAGAAGCCGCACCACACCACGACACACGAAGAGCCGATCGACGAGCATCTCGGCTATCAGGAAAACTGTTCCTGGTTCACGCGCCGCGCGATGGAATCCTGGGCTTACTTCGTCAAAGCCTTCGGCGACATGAAGGAAGGCGACGGGCGTCTGCTCGACAACGTCTTGATCTACGCTGTCACCGATCACGGCTACGCTCGCGTCCATTCGCTCGATGGCATGCCCGCATTCACCGCCGGCCGTGCCGGCGGCAAAGTGAAGACCGGCTTGCACATTGCCGCCGACGGCACGTCGGTCGCGCGACTGGGCTACACCGTCCAGCGTGTCATGGGGCTCGATATTCCGTCGTGGGGTACGCGCAGCAACAACACCTCCAAAGAATTCGGCGAAATCCTCGTTTAGGGTGCGATATGCGACGTTCTTACCGTTCAGCGCCGTTCCTGGCGCTCGCGATTCTCGCCGGCGCCGCCGGCGGGTTGGTTCAACCGGCGAACGCACAACGCGCCGCTGAACGGGAGACCTACGAGCAGGTGCCCTTGCCGACCGGGTTCCAAGTTGTCGTGACCGAACTTGAAGGTCCGGTGTTCGCGGATGCCCGCGGCCTTACGTTGTATACGTGGCCGCGTGGCGGGCAGCGTAACGGCGACGCAGGCGAACAGCAGGGGCGTCCGACCTGCGACGACACCAAGTACACAGAGACGGCGGGCTTGATGAGCCCGTACCCGGCGGGCCTCGAGCTCCCGGAACTCGAAACACGGCCGACCTGTGTGCAGATTTGGCCGCCCGTTCTTGCGGGCGCTGATGCGAAGCCCGTCGGGAAATGGACTGTGGTGGATCGCAAGGACGGTTCCAAACAATGGGCCTACGACGGTTACGCCCTCTACACATCGCATCTGGACGAAATGCCCGGCGATACCCGCGGCGGCCGCAAGGGCCGCGCCGGCGGAGGCGACGGCGGGACACCGCGCATGATCCCGGCGCCGCCTTCCGATGTTCCAGCGCAATTCGGCATATACCCCGTCAGAAGCGGGCGGATGCTGGCTCTCTCCACGGGATTCTCGGTTTATTCATACGACAAGGACACGGCCACAAAGTCCAACTGCACAGGCGCCTGTCTGCGTGATTGGACGCCGGTCCTGGCCGCCGAGACCGCAATCGCGAAGGGCGACTGGACAATCATTCAGCGCGAACCCGGCATCAAACAATGGGCGTTCCGCAAAAAGCCCTTGTACACGCGGGTCGCCGACGATTCCGCGCGTAGCCTGGAAGGCTCGGATGAGCCCGGTTGGCATAACGTCTATGCCCAGTTGCCGCCGGCCTACCCCGCGGGTTTCAAGGTTCAGGACTCCTACGCGGGGCAGGTTCTCGCCGACGCCCGCGGTCATACGATCTACATCTACAACTGCATCGACGACACCTTCGATCAGCATAGTTGCGATCATCCCGGCGCGCCGCAAGCGTATCGGTTGACGGTATGCGGGGGTGGCGATGCCGCGCGTTGCCTGACGACGTTCCCCTACGTGCCGGCTGCGCGTGGGGCGAAGAGCCCGAACCGTACGTGGACGACGATGGACATCGATCCCAAGACCGGCAAGCACGCCGCGCCGGGTCAGGCGGATGCGCTGCATGTGTGGGCGTACCGTGGCCGTCCGGTGTTCACGTTCGCCGGCGATACAAAGCCTGGTGAAGTCGGCGCCGACGCCTGGGGCGAGTTCCATGGCGCCCGCAACGGCTTCAAAGCTTTCTCGATCCGCGACGACTTCAGAGGAAATGCGGGCTAAGGCCCTATTTTGGAGATTCTCCGATGAAATATCTGATGCAACGCTCTCTGATCGTTTCCGGCGCCGTCCTCTGCGCCGCGGCGCCCTCGGCCGTGTCGGCTCAGGAAGGTCAATCGGTCATTCGCGACCGCTCAATCGCCTACGTGATGACGATGGAAGAGTGGGCCATGCACAAGACGCCGGGCGCCAAAGCCGAGTGCCCGACCGGCATGAACGAGGGGCCGCGCGAACAGTTCAAGGTCATCTTTCCCGAAAATGGCCAAAAGCGCACTGTCATCGAAACGCAGTTGGCGCGCGAAGCGGCGATCCACTTTCCCGACCCGTCAAAAGAGTCGATGCCGTTCAAGGAAGCCGTCGGCAAGGTGGTTCCGGGCATCAATCTGGACGGAAACGTCGGTGAAGAAGACTTCACCAGTCCGGATGGGGTGAAGGGGATCGATAACCAATTCTTCCGCGCTATCGGATGTGTCAGCAGCTATCGCGACGTCGCGGCGCTGATGGTCACCAAGTGGCGCGTCGACAATACGTTTAACCGCGTGGTGATCGAACTTACGGATGTCGACGATCTGACCAATGACGAGGACGTGACCGTCACCACCTACCGCGGCCTCTCGCCGATGTTGCCGGATGCAACCGGCAACGGGTATATGCCCGGCGCGTCGCAGCAGGTCGATCTGCGTTTCGGTAAGGACTTCATCACGACGTTTAAAGGCAAGATTGTCGACGGCGTGTTGACCACCCGGCCTGCCGACTACTTGATGCCGTATCAGGCGCTCTCGAACATCTCCACGCAACTCTTCCGTGGCGCGCAGTTTGAACTCCGTTTGACCGAGGACGGCGCCGAAGGGCATCTCGGCGGCTATGTCGACCTGGTGTCGTGGCACAATCAGCGTCAGCAGAGCATTTCCACCCATCATCAGAGCTACGGGCAGGAATCGACGCCGACGCTCACGAAGGCGCTGCGCCGCCTCGCGGACGGGTATCCCGATGTCGCCGGCCAAAACACCGCCATTTCGGGCGCATTGCATGTGCGTTTCACCCAGGTGTTTATCGACCGGCCGCCCCGTGCAACGGCGGCGATCGGCGGCGCTCAGAACGGCATCAGCCGGTAGAGTCTCCCGCGCCATCCCAACACAACGGCGGCCGCCACAACGGCCGCCGTTTTCGTTTTTGACGGAGGCCGGCGGCGGATTTGCTATGGCCATGTCACCGGAAATTATTATAAGCTTAAAATAATTTCCGGTGATCCTCTCTGGATCGCCGTGGTGTGAGTGGAGAAAAGCAACGTGAAGTGGCCTGCGGACCGTATTTCCTCGAGTTCCCCCAAAAGCTTCGGCATGTACGAAAAGGCAATGCGCCTTTATCCGAATGCGGATCTGATTCACCTCGAAGTGGGGCTCCCGGGATTCGACACGCCGGATCATATCAAGGAGGCCGCGATCGCGGCCCTGCGCGCCGGAAAGGTGCACTACAGCGCATTCCCCGGCACCATCGAATTGCGCCGCGCCATTATCGAGCGTTTGAAGGCGCATAACGACCTGACGGTGAAGGAAAACGAAGTCGTTGTGACCAACGGCCTTACGCATGCGTCTTACGCGGTGTTTATGGCGGCCCTCGATCCCGGCGACGAGGTCATCTTGCTGGAACCCTACTATCCGCAGCACATCAACAAGATCGAAATGGCGGGTGGAAAGATCGTGTTGGCGCCGCTGAACAAAGCGAACGGTTTCACGATCGATGTCGCCGCCATCGAAGCGAAGATCACGCCGAAAACCCGAATGATCTCGCTGGTGAACCCCGCGAACCCAACGGGACGGGTATTCTCCCGCGACGAACTGAATGCTCTGGCGGCTTTGTGCATCAAACACGATCTGCTGGTCGCGTCCGACGAAGTCTATGAACAGATCGTTTATGACAAGAACAAGCACATCAGCATCGCCTCGTTGCCGGGCATGTTCGAGCGCACCTTCAGCATGTTTGCGTTCACGAAGGCTTACGCGATGGATGGTTGGCGGATCGGCTACGTGGCGTGCCACGAGCGATTCGTTCCGGCGATCTTGAAGATCACGGCGAACGATGTTTCGCATGTGAATACCTTCATCCAGGACGGCGCACGGGTCGCGTTGACCGGGCCGCAGGACATGATCGCGGAGATGGTTGAAAGTGACAAACGCAACCGCGATCTGGTGGTCTCACGTATGAACCAGATGTCGGGCGTGACGTGCGAAACGCCGGAAGGATCGATCTATGCCTTCCCGAATATTTCGGCCACGGGCAAGACCAGTCAGCAGGTCGCCGACGAGATCCTCGAAAAGTGCCACGTGGTCACCGAGGCGGGCACGTTCTACGGCGCCGGCGGGGAGGGACACTTGCGGGTTTGCTTCGGTGCGGAACCTTACGAACGTATTGAAGAGGCCATGAACCGTATGTCCCGCTACTTCGCGGGAGCCGTCTAATCATGAGCCTCGCCGCGCAAAACCTCGACGGATGGATTCGCTCGTCGTTCCGCCAGATGAATACCGAGTTGGAGGAACTATACTTCGCGCAGGAAGATCGCGCGAATGTCGACGGGGTGGGTGAGGGCGTCAAAAAAGCCCTTGCCGATGAAGGTTTGGCGCTGGTGCGCCCCTTGGTCGCCGAAGGCAATACCAATGAAGGTTTTGACCGCGCATTCGATACGCTGGGAAATCTTGGTCTTTTGTTCGCGGCGTTTCGCCGCCATGAGTTGACGAACCCCGCGCGTGAGAACAAGTCGCCCTTCGACGAGGCTTCCGCGCTTGGCATGCACATCGCGGTCTCGTTGGGCGTCGTGCCCCGCTTTGCGAACGTGCATCTCAATCATCGTAATCGGGCGATTGACGGCGCGCCGAAGAGTTTCACGTCTCTGATCGATGAGAAGATATTCAACGACTACAACACCTTCTCAATTCTTTGCTATCAGCGTGCGGGTGACGCGCTTGCGCGGATTCCCGCGTTGGGCATTTCCAATCCGGCGGCGCCGTTGCTGCTTGAGAACGCGCTCGCCGCGCTCAACGATGTTTATAAGTTCAACGAAATCCTCTTCGCCAAGTTGAATCCCGAGCGCTTTTTCTACAGCGTGCGGCCATACTTCAAACCGTATCGCGTCGGGCGCCAGGAGTATCGTGGCGCAAACGCGGGCGATTTTTCAGCGATCAACGAGATCGATTTGCTCTTGGGCGTTTGCCGCGGCAATGATCCCTACTACTCGCAACTGCTCGTCGACAAGATGCTCTATATGACGCCGGAAGATCAGGGACGCTTGCGGACGAGCCTGACCTATCGGCCGCTTCTCGATGAATTTGTCGACGCGATCGGGCCGTCCGCCAAGACGGAATGGTTCAAAACCAACGCGGCGCTATTTGTCGATGTTTGTGCCGCCCACGGCCGCGCCGCGGCTCAGCATCACGACCGCTTGGTCGATACCTTCATCGTCCGGATGACCCGTGAACTTGAGCAGCGGCACATGGCGCAAATCACCGCCAGCGGCCCGCCGCTTCCAGTGCTTATCAAGGCGCTGGAGAAACTGCGCGATCTGCGCGGCGCGGTGGCAAGTGCGGAGTTTGAAACCGCCCACGATAAGTTGGCGGCTGTAAAGCGCGCGCTGGGCGCTTGAGCTGTCGCAAGATTGGGGTGCTGGGCCAATTTTGGCTGTGCGACCCTTCTTCCAACTCCCCTTAGACGTCCGACACGCCGCATTCCCCCAATGATCGGCGCGGGCAAACGTCCGTTCCATCGCAAGTATTTTGCTTGCGTCAAACCGCGCGACTATGGCTTCTCAAATGGACCGGAGGAGGAGGTTCCATGAACGTCAAAGCGAGCGTTGTTGCGTCCTTGTTGACTCTGATGCCCCTAGCCTCGGCGCGGGCGGCCGATACGCCGCCGTGCGGTCACCCGGATGCAAAACCGACCGCTGTTCAGCGCGTCAAGGTGGAGGACTGGAAGGAGCCGCGGCTGATCGAAGAGTTTCGGCGTTTTGGACGGGCCGGCGATTACACCTACTACGATGGCCCGGCCTACGTGCCCGACAAACCCGGCCAACCAAAGATTTTCAAATACTGGGAGATCAAGAAGGCCTTCGAGGCCCCCGATAAATTCATTGCCCTCCAGGTCCGCAATTTCCCGGGCGACGGAACCTTTACCGTGGAAATTCACCACTGCGGCACCGCCCAGGCGTGGGAGGGGGTATGGAAGGACTTTATGGAGATGATCGTCACGACCGTCGAAGCGGAGCCGGTCGGATAGTCCCGCGGCCCGCGAACCCGTATCAAATATCGCAAATTTGTCATACCATCACGCCATGACCGACCATATGGAGCGGGCGAGATGGCTGGAGCGGCATGTGCTTCCGCACGAAGCCGCGCTGCGTGGCTGGCTCCTCAGGAAATCCACATCCGGCCTTGATGTCGATGATATCGTTCAGGAGACCTACGCCATATTGGCGTCGCTCGATTCCGTCGAAAATATAAGATATCCAAGAACTTACGCCTTTAAGGTGGCGATCTCCGTCGTATTGTCCCATGTGCGCCGGTCAAGAATCGTCCCCATCCAGACCGTCAGCGACGTGGATGTCCTGGGCGCCGTGGACGACATGCCGTCGCCGGAACGCGAGGTTTCGGATCGTGACGAACTCCGCCGGGTGGGCGAAGCGATCGCCAAGTTGCCCGGCATGTGTAGAAAAGTCTTTGTTTTGAGGCGAGTAGAAGGGCTGTCCCAACGCGAGATCGCCGACCGCCTCGGCATTGCGGAAAAAACGGTGGAAAAGCATATAACCAAAGGCGTTCGCGCGATGATGGAAACCTTTGGACGTGGGGGAAAATCGACCGGCCATTCGTCTATATCAGGGCAAGCGGATTTGCTGCCCGCAGAGGACTGGAAACCGGTTTCCCATCCTGGCGCATCCGCAAGGCCAGATAAAACCTAGCTGAAGTTTGGAGTTTGTAGATTGGAATCTGTGCGTAGGAGTACGAGCGCAGAGGTGGATGACATCGCGGCGGCCTGGGTCGCGCGCGGCGACAATGGAACCTTGTCCGCGGAGGACCAGGTCGCGCTGAGGCTTTGGCTCGATGCCGATCCCCGCCATCGCGGCGCTTTCGTGCGCGCTCAGGCGATCTATATTCGTACGGAGCGTGCAAGCGCTCTCGGCGGACAGTTCACCGCGGCCATGATGGCTGATGAACCGGTTCGGCGGTTTCCCGTGGTGTCGCGCCGTCAAGTCATGTGGGGCGGCGCAGGTGCCGCCGCCGCCGCGGTGGCGGGCGTCGCCGCCGTACGTACATTCGGGACGCCGCAGGAACGCTATGCCACCGCCCGCGGAGAGATTCGCACCATTCCACTCACCGACGGATCGGTGATGATGTTGAATACGGCGTCGTCGGCGACGGTGCGGTTCTCCGGGGCCCAACGCGAAATCGTGCTCTCCGACGGCGAGGCATTGTTCGATGTCGCCAAGGATTCCGGCCGCCCGTTCCGCGTGGTGTCCGGGCTTACGGAAGTCGTTGCGCTCGGCACGCATTTCTCGGTCCGCCATTTGCCCTCCGAGCCGGTCGCCGTGCTCGTCGAGGAAGGTTTGGTTGATGTGGTGCAGCGGGGAGGGGCGTCTCCTCGTCGTGCGAAATTGTCGGCTAATATGCGGGCATTGTCTTTCGCCCCTGCGAGCGGGCGCGGTATCGTTACGACGTCGCTCGACCCCAGCGTCGTCGAAAGCGAAACGGCCTGGCGCCAAGGCCTCCTGGCGTTCCGCGGTACGACCCTGGCGGATGCGGTGAAACAGTTTGATCGTTACGGTGACAGCAATATCGCGATCGCGGATCCGGCCATTGGCGCGATACCAATTACCGGCTTGTTTTCCGCCTATCGGCCGCGCGAATTCATCGAGACTGTCACCTTAAGCTTGAACCTGCGGGTTGAGGCTGATCCGACGACGAATATGTTGGTTGTACGCCGCGCGTCGTAGCGTTTTGTTACAAAGATCGGGTTTACGGAAAGACCGTCGACCCGCGCATTTTAGGCTTATTTTTAATGTGTTAGGCGGCAGGGAAACCCGGGCGCCGCGCGTCTAAGTCCTGGGGGAGGAGCCTGGCGATGACGCCGGGTGCTTTTTGCGCGATCGCGATCAGATTTTGCGCCGATACTGGGAGGCTGTCTGTGGTGAAGTCGACGTTCAAAACATCCGTGACCGGTGTTGTCGCCGCGGCGGCCGTCCTGACGGGCGCCACCGGCGCCATGGCGTTGGAGCGGCAAAGCTATGTCGTTAACTGGTTCGCGGGCGCCGCCAACACGAAGGACGACAATTGCCCCGGTGGCATCAATCCGCCCCTGGAAGTGCAGTTCGCCAAAGAACTCTCGTCGCTGGGAATGCCCGCGAACCAGGTGGAGAAAGTTATCGAGGATTATCTGGCCAATGCGAACGGCTATCAGGTCGATACCGCGATCCGCTATCGCGGCCGTCACAACGGCAAGCCGGTGAACGTTTTTAATAATCCGCAAACCATGCCGGATCCGAAAATGAAGTCCGTGGTCGGCAAGGCGGCGTACGGCTTCAATCTCGACGGGAAGGGCGGCGACGACCCGAAAGCGTTCCAGGATCCCGACACGCTTGAGAAGGGCGTCGACAACGAGATGTTCCGCGCTATGGGGTGCCTAGAAGGATTTCGCGGCTCACTCGTGAATCATCCGACCTTCTGGTACTGGATTTGGCAGACGATCCGCGATTCCCAGCCTGCATGGTTGATCACGGTCGAAGGCGAAAACCTTCAAGAAGACGGGCCGGTTACGATCACATTCGATCGTGCGCTCGAATTCATGGTTTCGAACTCAGGCGGCGAAGCCCGTCCCGATGTCACGTATCGCGTCGATCCGGATCCACGGTCCCACAACGTCTTCAAGGGCGAAATCAGGAACGGCGATCTGCGCGTCACCGAGCACGGCAATTTCAAGATGCTGCAGAACTCGTGGGGTGTTCCTGAATTGAATATCCGCAATTTCCATATGCGTATGAAGGTCAACCGTGATCGTTCCATGGAGGCCATCATTGGCGGCTATCAACCGTGGCATCATCTCTACTTCGCCTTCGCGCACGGTGGCCTCAGTCGTGAAACCTCAACCGGCAGCGTTCCAGGCATTTATCACTTGCTGAAGAACCATGCCGATGCGGATCCAGATCCCAAGACCGGACAGAACCGCACCATTTCGACCGCCTATCATATCAAAGCCGTGCCTGTGTTTGCCGTGCCGCCGGATGCGCCGAAGCAGACCGCGAGCGCACAGTAACGTCGTCACACTGACATAGAGGTTGAGCGTCTATGACTCGTAAGTTGCTCGGAATCGCCGGACTAGCCGTTCTTGCCGCCGCAATAGGTGGCTGTGATTCGGGCGCGCGGAACGAAGGCGGAAAGGCCGCCGCGTCGGTTGCCGGCGATACGGTCGCCCATGTTCCGGGCGCGCCCGTAACGCGTCGCTTAAGTCCGGATCAGTATGAATCGGTCGTGCGGGATGTCTTCGGCGAGACCGTGCAACTCGGCGGTCGTTTCGAACCTGAACTGCGCCGCGATGGCTTGCTGGCGATTGGCGCCGGGTACGCGAGCGTGACCTCGACGGGCATGCAGCAGTATGAATCTATGTCCCGCGCGATCGCGGCCCAGGTGGTCGACGAGCAGCACCGGGATCTTCTTGTCCCCTGCACGCCGGCCTCTGTCACCGGCGCGGATGACGCGTGCGCCACCAAGTTCCTCGCGTCCGTCGGCCGTGCATTGTATGGACGGTCGTTATCGCCCGAGGAACTGAAGGTGCAAGTGACGGCCGCCAATATGGGGGCCAATGAACTGAAGGACTTTTATCAGGGTCTCTGGCTCAGTCTGTCCAGCATGTTGTCTTCGCCGGATTTCCTCTTCCGCTATGAGAACATGAAACCGGCGCGCGACAGGCAGGGGATCCGCGACCTTGACGGTTACTCCAAAGCCTCGCGTCTGAGCTTCTTCTTGTGGAATACGCGCCCCGACGAAGAGTTGCTGCGCGCGGCGGAGCGCGGCGAACTCGATTCTCGTAACGGTCTGCGTAAGCAAGTCGACCGCATGATGGCCTCTCCGCGCATCGAGGACGGCGTCCGGGCGTTTTTCGTCGATATGCTCGGTCTCGACGAAATCGACGCCATGACAAAAGACACGGTGATCTATCCAAAGTTCGACGCACTTATCGCGCAGGATGCACGCGAGCAAACGTTGCGCACGATCGTCAACGTCGTGCTCAAGCAGAACGGCGATTATCGCGAGGTCTTCACGACCCCCACCACGTATCTGACCCGCCGGCTCGGCGCCATCTACAGCGTTCCGGTCGTGAATAACGCGGCGAACGGCGGTCCGGAACAATGGCAGGAATACACCTTTGCGGCTGACGATCCGCGCGCCGGTATCGTTTCGCATATGAGTTTCGTTGCGCTCCATTCCCACCCCGGCCGCAGTTCGGTGACCTTGCGCGGTAAGGCGATCCGGGAGCTCTTGTTGTGCCAGAAGGTGCCTGCGCCTCCGGGGAACGTGGATTTCACTTTGTTCAACGATCCGAATGCGCCGAACAAGACGGCCCGCGAGCGCTTGACCGCCCACGTCTCGAACCCGGTCTGCGCCGGCTGCCATAAGATCACCGATCCGATGGGATTCGCGCTCGAGAATTTCGACGGTGTCGGCGCCTATCGCATGACCGAAAATGGCGTCGACATCGACGCGAGCGGTGGCCTGGATCGTCATCAATTCAAGGATGCCGCCGGGCTGGGTAAGGCGCTCGCCGCGAGTCCCGCGACGACAAGCTGTGTATTGAACCGCATGGTGTCTTACGGCCTCGGCCGCATACCGGACCGCGGCGAAACACCTTGGGTGAAGCAGCTCGAGAAGGATTTTGCCGAGAACGGATACCGCGTACTCGACCTCATGAAGCGAATCGTGACAGATCCAGTGTTTTATAAGGTCACCGCGCCGAAGCCGACCGTTCCTACGGCGGCGGCGAATGCCGCCGGCGAAACTGCGAACTGATAGAGACAGCCGCCACCGATCATCAGAGGATCAGAGCATGCGCAAAGATTTAAGTCGGAGAACGGTTCTGCGTGGCGCGATGGGCGCCGGCGCCGTATCGGTCGGGGTGCCGTTTCTGGATTGCTATCTGAACAATAGCGGTACCGCATTCGCCGCGACCGGTGCGCAGTTGCCGGTGGTGTTCGGCACCTGGTTCCAGGATCTCGGGTTCAATCCCGGACGATGGGTTCCGGATCGCGTCGGCATGGATTTCGAGAACAATATCGAACTTAAGGTTCTCGATCCTTATAAGAAAAAGACGAATATCATGAGCGGCCTTCAGTATTTCCTCGATGGGAAGCCGCTGGAAACCCACGCGACGGGCGTCGAGATTGTCACGACAGGTGCGATTGCGCACGCGGCGGACGCCTCGGCCAGTCATGACAGTCTGATCGCGGATGTGATCGGGACGCGGACACGTTTCCGCTCGCTCGAAGTAGCTTTGAACGGCGGCCGCGGAAGCCGCAGCAAGCGCGCGAACAGCGCGAATAATCCTTCGGAACCGTCGCCGGTCAATCTCTATACCCGCATCTTCGGGCCGGACTTCAAGGATCCCAACGCCGCGGAATTCACGCCCGATCCGGTGGTCATGGCGCGTAAAAGCGTGCTTTCCTATGTCACGGAAGAACGTAAGAAGCTGATGGGGGATGTCGGCGCGGTGGATCGCGTTCGGCTCGACCAGTACTTCACCTCCATCCGCGAAATCGAACAGCAACTGGCGCTTGAACTCCAGAAACCGGAGCCGCTGCCTCAATGCCGGATCGCTCCCCAGATGGAGGAAACGAAGCCGAGTTCTCTGATCACCGCTTCCATTGCCAACAATAAGATTTTCGCGCAATTGCTCGCGCATGCGGTGGCCTGCGGTCAGACGCGCGTCGTCAACGTGAATATCGGCTCCCAAGGACTTCGCAAGGAAGGGTCTTCGCAAACTTGGCACGGGTGGACGCACGAGGAAGCGATCGACGAAAAAACGGGTGTTCAGCCCGAGGTCACTTTCTTCATCACCTCCAGCACCGCGATGCTGGCCGAGTACTTGCGTGTGCTGGACAGCTATCAGGAGGGCGCGGGCTCGCTGCTCGATCGCATGGCCATCCTTTGGCAGACCGATCACGGCTACGCGCGGACGCATACAATGGACAATATTCCCGTGATGACGTTTGGCGGCGCGGGCGGCCGACTCAAGACCGGCCAGCACCTCGCGTTGACGGGCGACCCCGCGACCCGGACCGGCCTGACCATGCAGCAGGTGTTCGGCGTGCAGGTCAGCGAGTGGGGTCAGCAGTCCAATAGAACGTCCAAGACCATCACTGAAATCCTGGCCTAGGCGCGGGCGAGAGGAGACGACAATGGCGAAAATTCGTGGCTTGGCTGGACATGGCGCCGGCATTGCCCTCGCCGGCCTGTTGACGATGATCCCGCTGACGGTGGTTGGCGCGGAAAAATCGGCGGCGGCGCCAACCTACGCAACGCCCTTTGGGATCACGTTGCAGCCGCTCGGCATAGCGCAGGGCTGGGGGCTCGGGAAAGATGTCGCGGCCACGATCCCGCGTGACGAGATCGCATATACAGATCTCAAGGGCATGACC
Organism: uncultured Rhodobacterales bacterium; assembly: GCA_964576515.1. GTDB lineage: Bacteria > Pseudomonadota > Alphaproteobacteria > Rhodospirillales > Rhodospirillaceae > SHVO01. The sequence goes on along the minus strand of CAZNUW010000008.1, from coordinate 119,807 downwards.
CTTTACACCTACGAGAAAGATGCGCCGGGTAAGTCGTCGTGCGTGGGCGAATGCGCCAAACAATGGCCTCCGATGCCCGCCCAAGCCGATGCGAAACCCTTCGGCGACTGGAGTGTCATCACGCGTGACGACGGGACACGGCAGTGGGCGTTGAAGGGCAAGCCTCTCTATCGTTTCTATCAGGATGTCACGCCGGGTTCCGTCGCCGGGCTCAACCCTTATTACATCATGAATCGTGGTCCGTTGGCGGGTCACCGCGGCGCCTATTACGGTAAGCGTATGGGAATGCGTAAGCCGCCGGAAGGTTGGAATGTGGCGCTCTTGTTCCCCGTTCAGGACATGAAACTTCCGGCGGGCTTTGGTGTGAAGGAAGTTCAAGACGCCGCTGGAATTGCGCTGGTCGATCGCGTCGGACATACCCTGTACACCATGAAGGGGGACATCGCGCTGGAGCGCGGCGCCTGTAAGGGCGGAAAGTGTTCGGATATGTGGGTGCCGCTCGCGGCGCCACGCGTCGGTCTGCCGGTCGGCGACTTTACCGTGAAGGCGCGCGCGGACGGTGTGAACCAATGGCACTATCAGGGTTTGCCCCTGTATCGTTATGCCGGAGATTACAAACCCAACGTCGCGGAAGGCGACGGGCAGGATGCGCCTTGGGGGGTCGCTTTTGTCGCCCGCTACTACATTCCTAAGGAGGCGACGATCATAACGACCGCCAGCCAAGGCAAAACCCTGGCGACACGCGCTGGGATGACGCTCTATCGTCGCGACGGCTGGCTCTATCAATCCGGCGGCGGCCACAGTTTTCCACGCGGTCAATCCGCGCGCCCGGCCGTCGGTCGCGATCTCGGAACCGAACGTCATTGCGGCCAACAGTTCGACAGTATGGCGGCGTTCGGCGACTGTGAAGTCGTGTGGCAGCCGTTCCTGGCGCCGGACGATGCGCAGCCATCGGGCTTCTGGGAGGTCGCGACACGCAAAGACGGAAAGAAGCAGTGGATCTATGGCGGTTACGCGCTATGGACGTTCGCGGGCGACAAGGAACCGGGCGACATCAACGGTCATGATGCTTATGACATCGCGGTGAGCGACGATCCGCTTGTGTTGGTGGATGTCGGCACGCAGATGGACGGTTCCTCGGCGCTTTATTGGAGCCTCGCGGCCCCCTAACGGCCCACCAGCATCAATAAAACCGTCGCGCGTTTTTACGCGCGACGGTTTTTGCGTTCGCAAGGCCTGATCGTGACTCCGTGGAGATCGAGTGTGGCCTTCTTGCCGCATGGTTCCATATTAATACCCGCCGCTAAATCCATCGCGCTCGACTAGGCGGCGTCGAGCAGGCATTGTTCCCGTCACGGCGAAACAATCGGACTTCTCGGGGGAGGAGGGGGCCTGGATTGACGCACCGGCAGCACTTTGTCTCCACGCTGCGGGAGGTCTTGCGGTACGGCGGAGTTCTCATTGGAGCTGCGCTGTTGCCGCTTTCCGCGTTGGCGCAGGAGCGCACGTTCGATCTCGAGTCCAAAAATGCCGTCGACGCCATTCCGGAATTCGCACGGCAGGCGGGCATCCAGATTCTTGCGCCGGCTGCCAAACTTCGAGGCATCAAGACGCCCGCCTTAAAAGGCACTTTCGATATCCGCGCCGCCCTTACGAGACTTCTCGAGAACACTGGGCTCGATGTGGTGGCGTTCAACGGCGATACCATTGTTTTGCGCGAGGCCACGTCTCCAACGATGACCGCCAAGGACACGACGGGCGGACGCTTGCCCGGTGACGGCGTGGCGGCCGCGCAAACGCCGCCCCAGTGGGGGCTCCGCGCACAGATCGCGATCGATGAAATTGTCGTGACCGGAACCCGGATTGTGCGCGACGGCTACGAGGCGCCGACCCCGGTGACCGTTGCGAGTACGGAAGCGATCCGTTCCAGCGGGACGATCAATATCGCGGATTTCGTGAACACGCTGCCATCGCTCGCCGGGAGCGCTACGCCCGGCAACTCGCAAAAGAGCACGAGTTCCGGGCAAGCCGGCATCAATGCGCTCAATCTGCGAGGGCTCGGGACCAGCCGGACGCTCGTTCTGCTGGATGGTCAACGTTCTGTGCCGACGACGGTGTCGGGTCTGGTGGACGTCAATAACTTCCCGCAGGATCTGGTATCGCGGATCGACGTTGTGACGGGCGGCGCCTCGGCGGCTTACGGATCTGATGCTCTGTCCGGCGTTGTGAACTTCATCCTCGATAAAAACTATACGGGCCTGAAGGGTGAAATCTCCGGTGGACTCACCACCTACGGAGACAACGCAACCGGGAAAGTTTCGTTGACCGGCGGAACACCGTATGCGGACGGCCGCGGTCATGTCCTTGTTAGCGCGGAGGCGTTCTACGTCGATGGTGTGCTGAATTCCCCGCGGGATTGGAACAAGCAGGGCTGGAAGATCATCGACAACCCCGACTACACCCCCACCAACGGCCTGCCTCGACTGATCGTACGCAGCCAGGCCGGGCTCAGCACGGCGACGCCGGGCGGCGTTATCACCGATACCGCCTTGCGCGGGATCGATTTCGGGCCCGGTGGAACCCCGCGCCAGTTCAATTACGGCAGTCTGGTCAGCGATCCCTACCACGTCGGCGGAGACTGGAAGTATTCCAATACCGACCACAATAGCTCGCTTGAAGGACGCATGGACCATCAGTCCATATTCGCGCGTATCAGCTACGACGCTTCCGACGACCTCAATGTCTTTGCCCAGACGCAGTGGGGTTACACCTACGCCCAGAATTTCAATGCCAAACAGTACAACATCGGAAACCTCACAGTTCGTTCGGGCAACCCGTTCATTCCGGCGTCGGTCCAGGCGCAAATGACGGCTCTCGGCGTCACGTCCTTCACGTTGGGAACGATGAACGAGGATCTCGACCGCATTTCACAAATCAACGGCCGGACAGTGAACCGTTACGTTGTCGGCGCGGAGGGGCGCTTCGATGCGCTCGGTTCGGATTGGAGTTGGGATGGGTACTATCAAAAAGGCATTGGACGATCGTCGGAACGTGTCAGTACAACGCGGCGTTCCACATACGCCTTGGCGATCGACGCTGTCCGCCACCCTATCAATGGCGCAATCGTCTGCCGAATCGCTTTGAGTGAACCCAATCATCCTTGCGTACCCTACAACCTTATGGGCGTAGGTGTGAATTCAGCGGCGGCGATCGATTATGTCAGCGAGAACGCCTACCGCTATCAGCATTTCAGTGAAGATGTGATTTCGGCGACCGTGCGGGGTGAGCCGTTCTCCAACTGGGCCGGTCCTGTGTCGCTTGCGCTTGGGATTGAACACCGGCGCGAGGCCGTGACGGGCATCTCCTCCGCCGCGGATCAGGCGCAAGATTTTTTTGTCGGAAATTTCCTGCCCAACACCGGGGCATTTACAGTCACGGAGGGGTTCTTCGAAACCGTCGTGCCTCTTGCCGATGACCGTTCTTGGGCGCGGACCTTCGATCTCAACGCGGCCGTCCGTGCGACGAACTATAGCGTTTCGGGGTACGTCACCACTTGGAAGCTGGGTCTGAATTATGTTCCCGTCGACGACTTGAGATTCCGCCTGACCAGGTCGCGCGATATTCGCGCCCCGAACTTAGGCGAACTCTTTCAAGCGGGAACGACAAATATCCGTAATATCCGGGACCCATTCAATAATAACACCGCGACGCAAGCCTACTTTACGACGACGGGCAACACGGCGCTTGTGCCCGAGAAGGCGGACACAATCGGCGCCGGGGTTGTCTTCCAGCCGTCTTTCGTTCCCGGTTTTCAGGCATCAGTGGACTACTACAGCATATCCATCGAGGACGCGATCGGCACGCTGGGAGCGCAAACGGTGGTCGATCTCTGCTATCTGGGACAACAGAATTTCTGTCGCGCGATCACCCGCGGTGTCTCCAACGGCGTCGACGTGATCAGTTCGATCCAGAATCAGCCGTTCAATTATGTGACCCAGGAAGCGCGTGGCCTCGACTTTGAAGCAAGCTACCGTACCGCGTTGGAGGCGTGGCACGAGGGGCTCCACGGCAGCGTGGTGCTGCGTATGTTGGCGACGCGATACTTGGAAAACTACATCGACAACGGCGTACCGGGCATCAATCCGACCGACACTGTGGGCGATCACAGCGGCAGCGGGCCGCCCCGATGGCGCTATGTCGGATCTCTCATTTATGAGGCGGCCCGGACGAGTTTCAATATTACGGCGCGCGGTATTAGCGCGGGCTATCGCGACCGCTCGTTCATTGCGTGTACGTCCGGATGTCCGGCGGCGACGGTCAACAATATGACCATCGATAACAATCGCGCCGCGGGGGCAATCTATTGGGATTTCGCCGCAACTCACACATTTCTGCGCACGGCGGCGATGGAGGCCGAAGTTTTCCTGAACATCCGAAACCTTGCGGACAGGGATCCCGCCATGGTGGCCTACGGCAATGTTGGGACAGACTTCACGCGAGGACCGTGGAATCCCACGCTCTACGACACTTTGGGCCGGGTGTTTCGCGCCGGGGTGCGCTTTCGGAATTAGTGCGGGCTAAGGATTTCTATTCCCCGAACGTGAATCCGCTTGAAAACGCTATCAATTCGCGCAGGATCACGCGGGTTGCCCTACGTGGGGAATGTGATCGCCAGGTCGAAAACGTAGGCGCGATTCGAGGGCGAGGGGGAGAATACCGAATGCGACGGCTTTTGATGCGCGGGCTTGCGCCTGATTTCGTGTCGGCTTTCGTTATGCCGAGATAAAACCCAGATGGGTCGAAAGCCTCTTTATAAAGTCCTGTATATCCAGGTTCTGGCGGCGATTGTCGTCGGCATCATTCTCGGCGTGACGTACCCGGCGTGGGGCGTTGCGATGCGCCCCCTCGGCGACGGTTTCATCAAGCTCATCAAGATGATCATTCCCTTGATCATCTTTTGCACTGTGGTGTCCGGCATCGCGGGCATGCAGGATACGAAGAAGGTCGGGCGCGTGGGCGCGAAAGCCATCATCTATTTCGAGGTGGTGTCGACCATCGCGCTCGTCATAGGGCTCGTGGTCGCCAATGTGCTGCGGCCCGGCGACGGCTTCAATGCGGATCCGGCGACGATGGATGCCAGCGCGGTTTCCGATTACACCGCCCGGGCGCAGGACCAAAGCATCATTGATTTCATGATGAACATCATCCCCTCGACGGTGGTCGGCGCGTTTGCCTCCGGCGACGTCTTGCAGGTGCTGTTCTTCGCGATTCTATTCGGGTTCGCGCTCTCGGCGATGGGGTCTTACGGGGATGGAATCCGGAGCGGGATCGACAGCATCTCGCACGTGATTTTCAAGATCCTCGGGATCATCATGCATCTCGCGCCTATTGGCGCTTTCGGGGCTATGGCCTTCACTATCGGCCGTTACGGTCTCGGCGCATTGATTCCGTTGTTGCAACTCATCGCCGGATTCTACATCACCGCGCTTCTGTTCGTGTTGGTCGTGCTCGGCATCATCGCGCGGACGGTGGGGTTCAGTATCATCAAGTTCATCAGCTACATCAAAGAAGAGTTGTTGATCGTCCTCGGGACCAGTTCGTCCGAAAGCGCACTGCCGTCATTGATGCAAAAACTTGAACGGGCCGGATGTTCAAAGCCGGTTGTCGGGTTGGTGGTCCCGGCCGGATATTCGTTCAATCTGGACGGCACGAATATCTATATGACCATGGCGGCGCTTTTTGTGGCGCAGGCGACCAATACGGACCTGACGTTGTTCCAGCAACTGACCCTTCTTGGCGTCGCAATGATCACGTCGAAGGGGGCGGCCGGGGTCACAGGTTCGGGTTTCGTGACGCTTGCGGCGACCATCGCCGTCGTGCCGACTATCCCGATCGAAGGGATGGCGTTGATCCTGGGGATCGATCGCTTTATGAGCGAATGCCGCGCGCTTACGAATTTCACGGGCAACGGTGTCGCCGCAATGTATGTGGCGAAGTGGGAGAACGAGCTCGACCGTGACAAGATGAACGCCGCGATCAACAAAAAGACCGAGGGCGTCTAATACCAGCCCGAACTTTGCCCTAGGCCTGCCGCGGGTGCGTCAGGCCGGGGTGATGGAAGAAGCGCGGATAGATGCGTGCGACGTTCTCGGGCGTCGAGAACAGCACATTCACAATGAACGGCAGGTCCAGCTCCGTCGCGGGCGGTATCAAGCGCGGCATGGCGCCGTCATGATACAGCGCGAACGTTGAATAGCCGAAAGCCTCCATGAAGCCCCGCAAGGCCTGGGTGGACGCGCCCATCTTCTCAAGACCGAAGGGGTGATATTCGGCGATCACAAACGGAATTTTGCGGCCTTTCAGCATGCCTTTGCAGCCGGCCAACACCTGGCATTCGGCGCCTTCCGTGTCGATCTTGATCAGCTTGGGCGGCGGCAGGGAAAGGCGGGCGAACTCATCGTCGATCGTTGTCGCCTGCATGGTCAAAACCTGCGGGCGGGCGGCGCTGTTCACATTGCCGGGGAAGGCGCCCGGATCCCAAAGGGCATTGCCGCCGCTGTCGTCGCTGTTGATGAAAAATTTGATCTCACCCGGCGCATCGCTGGCGGGTTGTTCCACCACAGTGACGTGCTCAAACGTATTAAGGCCGATGTTGTTCTTCAGGCGGACGAGATTGTCCTGACCCGGCTCGAAGCTGACGATGCGTCCGGTCGCGCCGACCAGAGCGCCGAGAAGCACGGTGAAAAACCCCGCGTTGGCGCCGACGTCGACCGCGATATCGCCCTCTTCAAGGATATTGCACATGAGGTTCGCGATATCGGGCTCGTACAAGGACCCTTTCTCGATGAAGTTCAGGATGTTCTTTTCGTTCGACCGCTCAGGATCGAGTTCGAGGTTCATGCTGATCGGCCGCGTACGGGCTTGGAACTGCAGAGTAAGAGAGGGCATTGCTCGGTTTCCTGATGATCGGCGACGACTATAGCCCGGCCCGAAGCCCCGCGACAGGTCCGCAGGCTATTAAGACGGTTTGGTTGCAGGTTTCGCGCACAGGACGAAGGCGGCGGCGAGCAACAATGAGATTGCAAGGCAGATAAAGCCGCCGACGTAGTTGCCCGTCTGCTCTTGAAGCGCGCCAAGGAGAAAAGGGCCAAGGTATCCGCTGACATTGCCCACCGCGTTGATCAGCGCGATCCCGCCCGCGGCGGCGGTGCCCGCGAGCATGGCCGTGGGCAGCGTCCAGAAGATCGGCGCAGCGAGGTAAACGCATATCGTGCCGACGAAGATCGCCACGATGCCCATGACCGGCGACGGAAACACGAGACTTAGGGCGAACCCCAGTGCTCCAAGGACGCACGGAACGATCACAAATGTACGACGCCGGCCGTTACGGTCGGACCAGCGGCCCCAAACGAACATCGCGCCGGCAGCCACAAGGTTCGGGAGGGCCGTCAACCATCCCACCTCCTGGTTCGACAGGCCGCTCAGCGATCTCACCATCAACGGCGTCCAGAAGTTGAGGCCATATAAGGCCAGCACAATGCAGAAATAGACGAGACCAAACAGCCAGACTTGGGGCGACCTCGCCACGGCGCGAAAATCGTGAGTTCGGCTTGGGCCCGCATCATCGGCTGTCAGCCTGTCTTGGATGAGCTTGCGTTCCTGGGCCGTCAGCCATTTGGCGTCCGACGGACGGTCGGGAAGGTAGAAATAGGTGACGATCCCGAACAAGACCGAGGGTAATCCCTCCAGCAAGAACAAGGTCTGCCATCCTTTGAGGCCGAAAAGCGAGACGTCAAGCAGGGCGGTTGAAATCGGCGCGCCGATCACGGTCGAAAGCGGAATGGCGAGCATGAACGCGCCGATGATCTTTCCCCGCATCTCGGCCGGGTACCAATAGGTCAGGTAAAGGATGATGCCGGGGAAGAACCCCGCTTCGGCGATGCCCAGTAGGAGCCGGGCCGCGATGAATGAGTTCGGACCGACGATGAACGCGGTGCCGGCGGACACGAGGCCCCAAGACACCATGATGCGCGCGATCCAGACGCGGGCGCCCACTTTGTGCAGGATGAGGTTGCTCGGCACCTCGAACACCACGTATCCGAGGAAAAAAATTCCCGCCCCGAGCCCATAGATGAAAGGTGTCAGCCCCAAATCGGCATTCATCGTCAGGGCGGCGAAACTGACGTTTACGCGGTCAAGGAAAGCAAGGAAGTAAAGGAGGGCCAGGAACGGCAAAAGCCGCACGGACGCCTTTCGCAGCGCGCCCGTCAGTTCAGGCGACGCCTGTTCTTGTTGTGTTTGCGCCACCCTCGCATCCCCCCGGATCGTCAGGATCCCATCATCACATGAGAGGGGAGAGAAGGCCACTCTTGAGGGGCGTATGGGGGCGTGTTCAGATGTGACACGAAGCTGGGAGACGGGGGATGAACGATCAAAGTGCGCACGCCCAGACGAACGGGCGAGGGGAGGGCGGATCCGCGAAGGTCGTCTTCGCCTCGTCGCTGGGCACCGTCTTCGAGTGGTATGATTTTTATCTTTACGGCTCTCTGGCTGCGGTCATCTCGCGCCAGTTCTTTTCCGGCGTGAACGAAACAACCGCATTCATCTTTGCCCTGCTCGCCTTCGCGGCGGGGTTCGCTGTCCGTCCATTCGGCGCCCTGGTGTTTGGCCGCATCGGAGACCTCGTTGGGCGCAAGTACACCTTCCTCATCACTATCATTATCATGGGCGGCGCGACGTTTGCGGTCGGACTGCTGCCGTCTTATGAAAGCATCGGCGTCGCCGCTCCGGTTATCTTGATCGTCTTGCGATTGCTGCAGGGTTTGGCGTTGGGCGGCGAGTATGGCGGCGCGGCGGTGTATGTCGCTGAACACGCGCCGCCGGACAAACGCGGGCTGCATACGAGTTGGATTCAAACGACCGCGACGTTGGGCCTGTTTTTGTCGCTGATCGTGATTCTGCTTGTGCGGCACATCACCGGTCCGGAATTCGATACCTGGGGGTGGCGCATCCCATTTCTCGTGTCCGCGCTCCTTTTGGCGATCTCGGTTTGGATTCGCCTCAAGCTCGATGAGTCGCCCGTCTTCCGGCGCATGAAGGCGGAAGGGCGTAGCGCGAAAGCCCCGATCAAGGAGTCCTTCGGCAACTGGAGCAACGGCCGTTTGGTGTTGATCGCTCTTTTCGGCGCCGTCGCCGGCCAGGCGGTGATCTGGTACGCGGGCCAATTCTACGCGCTTTTCTTCCTCACCCAAACGCTCAAGGTCGACGCGACCACGGCGAACTATTTGATGGCGGCCGCGCTCGTGCTCGGAACGCCGTTCTTCATTATCTTTGGCGCGCTGTCCGACAAGATCGGCCGCAAGCCGATTCTGCTCGCGGGCTTTGCCCTTGCGATACTGACCTACTTTCCGATTTTCCAAGGGCTGACGCGTTACGCCAATCCGGCCCTGGCGGATGCGCGGGCTAACGTCGTTGTGGTGGTCAGCGCCGATCCGCGCAGTTGCACCTTCCAGTTCAATCCAGTCGGAACAGCCGCGTTTGAAAGCGACTGCGATCAGGTCCGCGCCGCCTTGTCGCGGGCGTCCGTTGCATTCACCACCGAGAACGCGCCGCCGGGTGCGCCGACGCGTGTGACCGTGGGCGATAGGGAACTCGTGGGTTTCGACGCCACGGCGCTCGGTGAAGCGACGCGCGCTGCGGGATATCCCGCAGCAGCCGATTCCGCCGAGCTACGATGGTTTCCGGTTCTTCTGCTTCTCACCGTGCTCGTCATCTATGCGACCATGGTGTACGGGCCGATTGCCGCGTTGTTGGTCGAACTCTTTCCGGCGCGCATCCGCTACACGTCGATGTCGCTCCCGTACCATATCGGCAATGGGTGGTTCGGGGGCTTTTTGCCGTCGGTGAGTTTCGCGTTGGTCGCCGCCAGCGGAGATATCTACTACGGGCTCTGGTATCCCATCGTCATCGCAGCGGTGTCGCTCGTGTTCGGTGCACTTGTCATGCGCGAAACGAAAGGGCAGGCGCTGGAGTAGGCGGCGCGTCGCCTCATACAAGGAGGATTCGGGTGCAAATCGGAGGGGCGTTACACGCCAGGGTCGTCATGCAGTGTGTTTAATGTCTGAAAACCGGGCATTTTCCGCGAATATGATCACGGCTTGATCTGGGAAAGCACCCATGCGCATCCTATATATGTACAGGCATATTAAGGATTGTTGCGCCAGTATTCATTGACCGAGTGGACGGTTAATGTTATAGTTTAGAATAATTATAAATAAGTTGAAGTAAACCGAGGTGGACCGTACAAGAGGTGCCGCCGGGCTGTATTGAAGCCACCCTGCAGCCCGCGCGTGAATACCGCAGGTACGATTCGCAAGGCGACCGAAACTGCAAGTTTTTGAGCGCAAATCGCGTTGTTTTGTAACAAGTTCGGCGCGATTTTGAAGAACAAATGAAGAAAATGTTCTGGTTTCGCGAAGAAATTGGAATGAGATTCGAAGAAGGCACCAAAATCGAAAGGATCATATTGTACGCACGTCGTATAATGTGACCGCTAGGTCGGTTCTTGGTGTGGCTAGCGTTGGGATTCGTATGCCTGGCCTGAACCAAGGCCACGATATCATGAGGAGGTAGCGGCAAGTGTTGTTCCAGAATAATTCGGTTCCCTCGCAGAAGGGACGCAAGGCCTCCGCGCTTCAAGGAAGCGCGCTCGGCCTGTTGGCTGCTTTCGCCCTCGTAAGCTGCTCGGCCCCGTCCGACCAGGCGTCCGCGCCGGCCGCGACGACGGCCAAAAGCGCCATTGCGATGCCCGCCGATGTGAAGGGTGTTCCGCAGCGCGTGCGTCTGATGACGCAAGAGCAGTACGTCAACTCGCTCGGCTACATCTTTGGGCCTGATCTGCGCGTCGATACGCGCTTCGCCCCGATGCGCCGCACTGAAGGCCTGCTCGCGAACGGGGCCGCTTTCGCCGGCGTGACCGCCGCGCAGCTTGAGCAGTATCAGCGCACCGCCTCGCTGGTTTCGGGCGCGGTTGTCGATGCCGAGCACCGTGACTTCCTCATCCCTTGCAAGCCGAAGGATGAAAAGGCCGCCGATGCCGCCTGCGCGACCAAGTTCCTGACCGCGACCGGCCGCCTGCTGTACCGTAAGCCGCTCCCGAAGGAGAAGGTCGCCGCGGTTGTCGCCGAAGCGAATGCCGGCGCCGAAAAGCTGAAGGACTTCTACGCTGGTCTGTCTGCCGCTCTCGAAGGCATGCTGCTCAGCCCGGAAGTGCTGTTCATCACGGACTCCTACGAAGCCGATCCGCGCAACAAGGGTAAGCTTCGTCTCGACTCCTATTCGCTGGCGCACCGCCTGTCGTTCTTCCTGTGGAACGCGGCGCCCGATGACGCGATGATCAAGGCCGCCGAAAGCGGGGAGATCAATACGCCGAAGGGCCGCGAGAAGATCGTTACCATGATGCTCGCCAGCCCGCGTCTCGAGACCGGCATGCGCGCTTTCTTCGACGACATGATGGCGTTCGACGATTTCAACAACCTCGCCAAGGATGCGGCGATTTATCCGGCCTTCACCGGCGTGACGGTGGCCGATGCCCGTGAGCAGACCCTGCGCACGATCATCAATCACCTCATCACCGAGAAGCAGGACTACCGCGACCTGTACACCACCCGCGAAACCTTCATGTCGCAGGCCCTCGCGGCCATCTACGGCGTGTCGGCCACGCCGGGTTGGACCCCGTACACGTTCCCGGAAGATAGCGGCCGTGCCGGTATCGCGACGCACGTCAGCTTCCTTGCCGTGCACTCGCACCCGGGCCGCAGCTCGCCGACGCTGCGCGGTAAGGCGCTGCGCGAACTGCTGCTTTGCCAGCCGGTTCCGCGTCCGCCCGCAAACGTCGACTTCTCGGCGCTCGAGAACCCCAAGGCCGAACATCGCACGCAGCGCGACCGCGTCGCCTTCCACCTGGAAAACCCGGTTTGCGCGGGCTGCCATAAGATCACCGACCCGATGGGTCTGGCGATGGAGCAGTTCGACGGCGCGGGCATCTACCGCACGACCGAGCGCGGCACCGTGATCGATCCGTCGGGCAACCTGGACGGCAAGAACTTCGAAAACGCCCTCGGTCTCGCCCAGGCGCTGCACGACCACCCGGCGCTCACGAGCTGCCTTGTGCGCCGCGTGTACAGCTACGGCACGGGCGGTCCGACGACCCGCGAAGACCAGCCGTTGCTGAACTACCTGAACAAGACCTTTGCTTCGCAAGGTTACAAGCTGCCTGACCTGCTCCACACGATCACGATGTCTCCGACTTTCTCGGAAGTCATCCCGCCGGCCGAAGCGCCGGCTGAGAAGACCGCGGCCGCCGAGCAGAACGTTGCGGCTAAAGTGAACTAAGAGGAGGAACGTTATGGATCGTTTTTCTAGACGTCGCGTCCTGCGGGGCATGGTTGGCGGCAGCGCCGTCACCGTCGGCATCCCGCTGCTGAACTACTTCCTCAACGGCAACGCCACCGCGCTCGCCAACGGCGAAGCCATGCCGTTGCGCTTCGGAACGTGGTTCTGGGGCCTCGGCATGCAGACCGGCATCTTCACGCCGAACAAAACCGGCGCGAACTACGACCTGAAAGAGGAATCGGCCTTCTTCAAGCCGATCCAGCAGGACATCAACCTCCTGACCAACTTTACGGCGTTCCGCGATAACTACGAAAACCTGTGCCATTACTCGGGCTGGGTGATCTGCCGTTCCGGTCAGGCGCCGAAGAGCGGTGACGACAAGCCGGGCGAAACCTACGACATCACGATCTCCAACCAGATCGGTCGTACGACCCGCTACAAGAACCTCACGGCGACCGCGACGGGCGACGTGAAGAACACGATGAGCTACGAGAACGCCAACTCGCCGACGGTGCCGGAGTTTTCGCCGATCGCATTCTACACCCGCGTCTTCGGACCCGACTTCCAGGATCCGAACGCGGAAACCTTCACGCCGAATCCGCGGATCATGGTGCGCAAGAGCGTGCTGTCGGGTGTGATGGATGAAGTGCGCGCGCTGGAACATAAGGTCGGCGCCGAGGATAAGGCGCGTCTCGACCAGTACTTCACGGGCCTGCGTCACCTCGAGCAGCAGTTCCAGGGACAGCTCACCAAACCGAAGCCCATCGCGTCGTGCAAGGCGCCGTCGGCTGTCGAGAAAGAACCGCCTCCGGGCGGCGAAGCCACCCTGATCGGTCAGCGCCATAAGGCGATGACGGCAATCATGGCGATGGCGGTGGCGTGCGATCAGACGCGCGTGTTCAACATGGCCTACTCGCAGGCGGCCGCTTCGACGACGAAGGCCGGCTACGAAAAGCCGCACCACACGACGACGCACGAAGAACGCATCGACGACGCGCTCGGCTACCAGAAAGAGTGCTCGTGGTTCACGCGCCGTCAGATGGAAGCTTGGGTCGACTATGTCACCGCCTTCAAGTCCATCAAGGAAGGCGACGGCACGTTGCTCGACAACTGCCTGATTGTGGCGGACAGCGACCATGGCTACGCACGCGTCCACTCGCTGGACGGCATGCCGATGTTCACGGCCGGCAAGCTTGGCGGTAAGGTCAAGACCGGTCTGCATATCGCCGGCGAGGGCGGCCCGTGTAACCGTCTGCACTACACCGCGCTCCGGCTTATGGGCTGCGACGTCCAGTCGTTCGGCACGAAGAGCAACCAGACCTCGAAAGAGATCGGAGAAATCCTGGTCTAAGAGGTCGCGGCGTTGGCTTTCGCAGCCCCAACGGGACGACTTGCCCCGTTGGGGCTGCAATGCCTTCGGAGACTGGCGATCGAGATTTGCTAAAATATTCGTGGGAGTGCGGCGCTTCGGCGCCGAACGAGAATAAGGAAACAGGAACATGCGTCGTCTGGGGAGTGTAATCAGCGGTGCGGCCGTTGCGGCTTTGGCGTTTGCCATCGTGCCGTCGGCGAGCGCGCAGGACAAATACCGCCCGTCGGTCTCGGACCTTGAAGACTATGTGCGCGAGGCGATGCCGCCCGGATTTGCCGTGCAGCATACGGACGTCGATGGGCCTGTGTTCGTCGATGCCAATGGCATGACGCTCTATAAGTGGCCTTTGAAGGATCTCCGCAACGGCGACACCGGCGACCGCAAGAACAAGGAACCGTTCTGCGCGAACGTGAAGTACACCGAGAACTCGGGGCTCATGAGCCCCTATCCGCCGGGCCTCGTTCTGCCGGAATTGGATACGCGGCCGACGTGCGAACAGGTGTGGCTGCCTGTGAAGGCCGCTGACGGCGCCAAGGAAACCGGTAAGTGGACGGTCGTGACCCGTCACGATGGGGTCAAGCAGTGGGCGCACGACGGTCTGCCGCTCTATCGCTCCATCCTCGACAAGGCTCCGGGTCAGGTCTTCGGCGCGACCGCGCGCGAAACCGCCAACGATGCGCCTGCTTTGCGTGAACCCGCGGCGCCCAAGCCGAACGTTCCGCCGGCCTTCAATGTGAAGACTGTTGCGACCGGACGCCTGCTCGTCAATCACGTCGGATTTTCGATCTATACCTGGGACAAGGACCAGGCAAATAAGTCGAACTGCTATAACGACTGCCTGAAGGAATGGACGCCGGTTCAGGCGCCGCAGACCGCCACCGCGCAGGGTGAATGGGGAATCATCGAACGCGCCCCGGGCATCAAGCAATGGACCTATCGTCAGCGCCCTGTTTATACGCGCGTGCAGGATCGCCGCTTCCGCAGCATGGAAGGCAGCGACGTGCCGGGCTGGCATAACGTGTATACCCAGAAGAACCCGGCGTTCCCGGGCGGCTTCACGGTGCAGGATGCGCGCATTGGTCAGGTGCTGGCCGATGCGAACGGCAAGACGATCTACGTCTATAACTGCGCCGACGACGCGCTCGATCAGCTCTATTGCGATCATCCGGACGCGCCGCAGGTTTACCGCATGGCGATCTGTGGCGGGAACGACGCCGCGCGCTGCGTGGCCACGTTCCCGTATGTGATTGCGCCCGCCAATGCCAAGACCGGCAACATGATCTGGGGCACGATGTGGATCGATCCCAACACCGGCAAACGCGCTCAGGCGAACCAGCAGGGTGCGCTGCACGTGTGGACGTTCCGCGATCGCCCCATCTATACGCATTCGGGAGATGTGAAGCCCGGCGATACGAACGCCGACGCTTGGGGCGAGTTCAACGGATACCGGAACGGCTTCAAGGCGTTCTGGCTGCGTGACGACTTCTTGGACAACGTCAGCTAACGCCTACGATCCGCAGTGTTAGGGAGAGACGATATGAAACGTTATTTGGTGATGGCGTCGGGCACGTTGGCCGCTGTGGCCGCCCTTGCGATCGGCGCGGGCAGCGCCGGCGCTCAGGGCGCGGCCTCGGATTTGCCCGCGGTCGTGAAGGACGGCCGGATCGGCTACGTATTGACCCACCGTTACTGGGCGGTCCATCAGACGCCGGAAGGCAAGGTGGAGTGTCCCAAGGGCTTCAATGACGGTCCGCGCGAACAGTTCAAGCAACTGTTTCCCGAGGACGGGGTCAAACGCACCCTGCTTGATACCCAGTTGATGCGTGAAGGCCGCCAGTGGTTCCCGACCACGGCAGAGGAGCCGTTCACGTATAAGGACGCCGGCGGTAAGATTTCGTTCGGCATGGATCTCGACGGGAAGGTGAAGGACACCGATTTCGTCAGCCCGGATGGCGTCAAAGGTATCGATAACCAGATGTATCGCGCCATGGGCTGCATCTCGAACTATCGTGCGCCGGAAGGCACGATCTATCACTTCGAGAACGAATACCTGCGCCGCTATAACACCAATCGTTTCATGATTGAGTTGTCGGGCGTCGACAGCCTGGTAAACGACGACGATGTCACGATCGACAGCTATCGCGGGTTGGACCAGTTGTTGACCGACGCGACAGGCGCGGCCTTCATTCCGGGCGGCACGCAGCGCATCGACGAACGTTGGGGCGGTTATGTCCATGCGACGTGGAAAGCGAAAATCGTCGACGGCGTGCTCATCAGCGAGCCGTCGGACATGATGATCCCGGCGTCGGCGACGTTCGACACCAGCGCTTTTCATGTGTTCAAGGGCATGCGCTTCCAGTTGAAGCTCACGTCCGAACGCGCGGAAGGGGTGATGGCGGGTTACACCGACGTCGAAGCGTTCAATCATCATTTGAACACGTCGTGGTCGACGCACCATCAAAGCTATGGCCAGCTCTCGGCGCCGTCCATGTACCGCGCCATCCGGCGCCTCGCAGACGGCTATCCCGATGCGAACGGCCAGATGACCGCGATCTCGTCCGCGCTCTCGGTGAAATTCACGCAAGTCTATATCAACCATCCGCCGCGCCAGACGGTGTCCAACGGCAAAGCGGCACCTGGAGCCACGCAGACCTCGCGCGAATAAATCCCGCGACGGCTTTTAAGCAAACGGCGGAATCGGCGTATGCCGGTTTCGCCGTTTTGCTTTTTGACGCTTAAGGCACTTAAATTGACCAACCAGTCGGTCGAATAATTTTTGTGCATTGCACTGGAGATTGAGACGGCGATTTGCCGTGATCTTCCGGAATCGCGAATTAAGTCGCGGAAAAAGCAGCCAAATTCAAATAGTCCATGCGCGGGCTTGAGCGTATAGTTCATCTCACAACGTCGCGCGCTCGCGCTGTGGCGAAGCCTCACGTGTCTCGACGCTTGGACAGCGACACTCGGGCGAAGATTGACGCGAGAACGGATAGGGAGACGCGGTCGCCTGCGGGTTGGCCGGATGTGGGAGAATACGATGAAGATGTCCAATTCCATGAAATGGATCGCGGCTGGAACCGCTGCGGCTGTGGCGGCGCTTTCCATCGGTATGGGGAGCGCGACCGCCGAAACGGCGGACGCCGACAAACCCAATGTGATTCGCGATGGCCGCATCGGCTACGTCGTGACCCACCGCTACTGGGCCGTTCATCAATCGCCGGAAGGCAAAGTGGAATGTCCCGCCGGCTACAACGATGGTCCGCGCGAGCAGTTCAAGCAGCTTTTCCCCGAAGACGGCGTGAAGCGCACGCTTGTCGATACCCAGTTGATGCGTGAAGCGCGCCAATGGTTCCCGGACACCTCCGAGGAGCCGTTCACCTTCAAGGACGCCGGCGGCAAGGTGTCCTACGGTATGGATCTCGACGGGAAGGTGAAGGACACCGACTTCGTGAGTCCCGACGGCGCGAAGGGGATCGACAATCAGCTCTACCGGGCGATCGGCTGCATCTCGAACTATCGTGCGCCTGAAGGCACGGTGTACCACTTTGAAAACGAGTTCATGCGCCGCTACAACAGCAACCGGCTCATGATCGAACTTTCCGGCGTCGATAGCCTCGTCAACGACGACGATGTCACGGTCCAAACCTATCGGGGTCTCGATCCGCTGCTGACCGACGCCACGGGGGCGTCTTTTATCCCCGGCGGCACGCAGCGGGTGGACGCGCGCTTCGGTAAGGAAATCATGTCCATCTTCAAGGGCAAGATCGTCGACGGTGTGTTGACGACCGAAGGTGCGCCGCTGGTCATCCCGGCGTCGGCGACGTTCAACGGCTCCTCGCTGCATCATTTCAAGCAGGCGCGCTTCCAGTTGAAACTGACGGCCGAGCGCGCGGAAGGCGTGATCGCCGGTTATGTGGACGTCACGGCGTTCAATAACCATCTGAATACCTCGTGGTCGACGCATCACCAGAGCTACGGCCAACTGTCCGCGCCGTCGCTCTACCGCGCCATGCGGCGCCTGGCGGACGGCTATCCGGACGCGAACGGCCAGATGACGGCCATTTCGTCGGCGATCAGCGTGAAGATGGCGCAAGTGTACGTGGAACACCCGCCGCAGCAGGTGGCCGGCACGGCGTCCGGCCCGGCGGCGGGAACGGCGCAATCGTCCCAATAGACGACCGTTGCGAAGGCTGCGCCTCACTGGCGCGCCGGCGGCAGGGCTGACGGGAGGTCGGCCCTGCCGTTTGCTTTTCCGGAGGTGGGGTGGGACGCGCCGTCCTGCGTAAGACCTCCAAAAACGGCCGCGGCCGTGCCTGTGCGTGGACACTTTCGCGGTCAAAAAGTGCGCGACGGTTAAGGGGGCGCGGCGTATAGTTCGGGGGATTTCCGCGGTCGATTTCCATTTCGGATTTCGGCCCATTCTCGGCGCATCGTCCCGCGTTCCGTGTTGCCTTTCGGGAGGTCGGCAATACTGGATCTGAACCGGCGCTGTGCGATCTACCTCCCATGTTCCTGCGGCGTCGTCCGCATCAAGATTCTCGCGCGAGCGATTTGTGAAGGGAAGAAAAGCTATGCGTCTCACAAGCACTGTCAGCGTCGCGGCCATCGCCGCGGTGGCCTGCGCCGCCGCCACGGCGGCGTACGCGCAAGCGCAGAAAGAGAAATACCGGCCGCCCGTCGCCGAACTCGAGGACTATCAGAAAGAAGCGATGCCGCCGGGCATCGGCGTTCAACACAGCGACGTGGACGGACCCGTCTTCGTCGATGCGCGTGGACATACGCTCTACACGTGGCCGCTGGACCGCCTGCGCAACGGCGACGCCGGCGAACAGAAGGGCAAGCCTTCCTGCGACGATACCAAGTACACCGAGAATTCGGGGCTCATGAGCCCGTATCCCCCGGGTTTGATCCTGCCTGATCTCGACACCCGTCCGACCTGCCTCCAGGTGTGGCCGGCGCTGTATGCGCCGGAAGGGGCTGTGGAAGTGGGCAAGTGGACGATCGTCGACCGCCCGGATGGCAAGAAACAATGGGCCTATGACGGCTTCGCGGTCTATTCCTCGGTGCTCGACACCCGTCCGGGCACGGTCAACGGCGCCACCAAGCGCGAGCAGCGTGGCGACGCCCCCGCGCTGCGTAATCCTATCGGTCCGCCGCCGAACCATCCGCCCGCTTTCGCGGTGAAGACGGTCGCCACCGGCCGCCTTCTGACCAATCACATCGGTTTCTCCGTTTATACGTGGGACGGCGATGCTCCCAATAAGTCCAACTGCAATGCCGATTGCTTGAAAGAGTGGACCCCGATCGCGGCGTCCCAGTCGGCCCAGCCGCAAGGCGAGTGGGGCGTCATCGAACGTTCGCCGGGCGTTAAGCAGTGGACCTACCGCACCAAGCCGGTTTACACGCGCGTGCAGGACCGCCGCTTCCGCAGCCTCGAAGGCGGCGACGTGGCCGGCTGGCACAACGTGTACACCCAGAAATGGCCCAACCCGCCGCAAGAGTTCACCATGCAGGACTCCCGTATCGGCCAGGTCTTGGCCGACAAGAACGGCATGACGCTGTACGTGTATCAGTGCGGCGACGATGCGCTTGACCAATTGTCGTGCGATCACCCGAGCACGACCCAAGCCTACCGCCTGGCCATCTGCGGCAACGGCGATCCGGCTTTGTGCAACAAGACGTTCGCCTATGTGCCGGCGCCCCGGAACGTGAAGATCAATAACCTGATCTGGGGCACAAGCTGGATCGACCCGCAGACAGGCCGCGTTGCGAAGCCCGACGCGCCGGGCGCTCTGCATGTGTGGACGTTCCGCGACCGCCCGATTTACACCCACGGCGGAGATAAGAAGCCGGGCGACGCCAACGGCGACGCCTGGGGCGAGTTCAACGGGTACCGCAACGGCTGGAAGGCATTTTGGACCCGCGACGACTTCCTTTCAAACGCGGGTTAAACAGCAAAGCGGCCGGTTCAACCGGCCGTTTTTTTGTTCGGGGAGGGACAATGAAGCTGATGAATTCGTGCGCTCTTGGGGCGCTGTCGGTGGTGGCGTTGTGCGGCCAGGCCTTTTCCGCGCCGGATGACGGCAAGGTCTATGAAGGTGTGAAGCGTCAGAGCGTCGTCGACGGCCGCATCGCCTATGTGATGACCCATCGCGCATGGGCTGTTCATCAATCACCCGAAGGCAAGGTGGAGTGTCCGGTTGGTTATAACGACGGACCGCGCGAACAGTTCAAGCAACTCTTCCCGAACGACGGCACAAAGCGCACGTTGGTCGAAACGCAGATCATGCGCGAGGCGCGTCAGTGGTTTCCGGACACCACCGAGGAAGCTTTCACGTTCAAGGATGCCGGCGGAAAAGTCTCCTATGGTCTCGACCTCGACGGCAAAACCGGGCCGGAGGACTTCACCAACCCCGATGGCGTGAAGGGGATCGACAATCAGCTCTACCGGGCGATCGGCTGTATCGCCAACTACCGTGCGCCGGAAGGAACCATCTATCACTTCGAACAGGAGTACATGCGGCGCTACAACTACAACCGCATGATGATCGAGCTGTCCGGTGTCGACAGTCTTGTGAACGATCCCGAGGTGGAGGTGACCTCCTACCGCGGCCTCGATCCGCTCCTGACGTCGGCCACCGGTGAGTCGTTCATCTCAGGCGGGACGCAACGCCCCGACATGCGTTTTGGCAGGACGTTCATCTCACACTGGAAGGGCAAGATCGTCGACGGCGTATTGATCACCGACGCGGCGGACTATCGTTTCCCGAGCGGACAGGCGTTCGATACCAACGACTTCCATTATATTCGCGGCGCGCAGTATCAACTGCGCCTGACTGAGAACGGCGCGGAGGGTATGATCGCGGGTTATATCGACGTGGAGTGGTTCAATCACCATCTCAACACGTCGTGGTCGACCCACCATCAGAGCTACGGCCAGCTCTCGGCGCCGTCGCTCTATCGGGCTTTGAACCGTCTGGCGGACGGCTACCCGGATCCCAAAACGGGCCAAATGCGCGGCATTTCCGGGGCTCTCAATGTCAAGTATACCCAGGTCTATGTGAATCACCCGCCGCGTGAGACGGCGGCCGTGATTGGAAATCCGGCGCCGGCCGCGACGCCGGCCCAGTAAGGCGCCCCATTCAAGGCGCGAACGGCGGGGACTGTCCCCGCCGTTCTTGTTTTATCGAACCGGCAGGTTCACTTCGCGGTTGATTTGGCGTTTTGTGGGCGGCCTTGCGCGGACATCACCCGTTCAAACGTCGGATTTCCCGGCTTCATCAAAGCGGGCGCCACCTGCGCGGTGTACCCTTCCGGGTCTTTCACCGTCCAAGACAGTTCCGTATCCACTTCAGGATTGAGTCCACGGTTCCTCAATTCCGCGCCCATGCCTTCGTTGTCGGCCTTGAAATTGGCAAGGTCGGCGCCGTAGCCGTCGATGGTATAGGCGATGTGGTCGACAAGCGGGGTCTGCCGGTCCGGCGTCTGGCGCAGGATCAAGAAGGTGTCGCCGAAGGTCATGAAAGCCTGACGTCCGTTGTCATGGCTGACGCTCATCCCGAAATGCTGTGCGTAAAAATCGCGCGCCTTGGCATAGTCCTTCACCTGATACGAAATGTGATTCACCGCGATGGCTTTGATGTCGCGCTTTGCCGCAGCCTGCGCGGTGGCGGCCGGTCCGCCGACGATGCTCGCCGCGGCGAGGCTCTGGATCAGGTCGCGGCGGCTCAATCTCCCGCTGATGAATTGATCGACCAAGGTCGTGAACGTGGCTTCCATAAGTCCCTCCCGGTGACTGTGTCGACGCAAGAAATGCCCGCGCGATCATACCTCCGGTGTGGCAATGCGACGCCTTCCAAGTTAGGGCAGGGCTCCTTACCTAATGAAATGGTTGCCACGCGCAATTATGCGCATGTTGCACTGCACGCGCCAACACCTTGCTTAATTTGCCAACCGAGCGCAAAATTCATGCAATGACGAGTGCTCCCGGAAAGGTCGTTTGGTAAAAAAAACCGCCCTCCGGCCATTAGACTTTACGAAGTTCACCTCAAATGCTCCGGCTTTGCAGTCCGTTCTGACGCGCAGGGTCGCGGCCATTTCTCAGTGAGACAGAATGCCCAAATCCGTCGCTAAACCCGACACCGTCCCGGCGCGCCACAACAGCGCGCTGGAGCTGAAGTTTCCGACGCCGCCGGCCCGTCCGGGGCAGGATCCCGACTACAGCAAGCTGGCCCTGTCGGCGCCCGGCGAGGTGCGGCGCCCCGCCGTCGATACCAAACCGGAGGCCATGCGCGATCTCGCCTACGCCCTCATCCGCGTGTTGAACGATAAGCATCAGCCGATCGGCCCGTGGGTTCCTGAGATTTCGGTCGAGACCCTGAAGAAGGGCTTGCGCCTGATGGTCTTGACGCGTGTTTACGACGATCGCATGTACCGCGCGCAACGGCAGGGCAAGACGTCGTTCTATATCAAGTGTACGGGCGAGGAAGCGATCAGCATCGCCGCGACGCTGGCGCTGGAACCCGACGACATGTGTTTTACCGCTTATCGCCAGCAGGGCATCTACATCGCGCGCGGTTATCCGCTGCTGACGATGATGGGACAGGTGTATTCAAACACGCTTGATCCGCTGAAGGGCCGCCAGATGCCGATCATGTATTCGGCGCGCGAGCACAGCATCTTCACCATCTCCGGCAACCTGACGACGCAGTATCCGCAGGCCGTGGGCTGGTCCATGGCCTCGGCGATGTCCGGCGATACACGCATCGCCGCGACGTGGGTCGGCGACGGCTCCACCGCGGAAGGGGACTTTCACTACGCCCTGACCCTGGCTGCGGTTTATCATGCGCCGGTCATCCTCAATATCGTCAACAATCAGTGGGCGATCTCGTCGTTCCAGGGCATTGCCGGGGGCGAAGAAGCGCCGTTCGCGGCGCGCGGGATCGGCTACGGCCTGCCGGCGCTGCGCGTGGACGGAAACGACTTCCTCGCCGTCTATGCCGCGACGCAATGGGCCGCCGAACGCGCCCGCGCAAACCTGGGCGCCACGGTGATCGAACTGTTCACCTACCGGGCGGAAGGTCACTCCACCAGCGACGATCCTTCGCGCTACCGTTCGACGGAAGAAGGCAAGAAGTGGCCGCTGGGCGATCCCATCGACCGCCTCATGAAGCACCTGATCGCGCGCGGCGTCTGGAGCGAAAAGGAACATGCGGCGATGGAAGAAGAGCTGATCGCCGAAGTGCGCGCGATCCAGAAGGAAGCCGAAGCCGCCGGCACGCTCGGGCAAGGTAAAACCGCCAGCCCGAAGACAATGTTCGAAGATGTGTTCAAGGAGCCGGATTGGCGTCAACGCCGCCAGCGTCAGGAGGCGGGGTTCTAGTCATGGCAACGATGAACATGGTGCAGGCCATCAACTCCGCGATGGCCACGATGATGGAAAAAGACAAGAAAGTCGTCGTCTTCGGCGAGGACGTTGGCTATTTCGGCGGTGTTTTCCGCGCAACGGAAGGCCTGCAGGCGAAGTTCGGCGTGAATCGATGCTTCGACGCGCCGATCACCGAGGGCGGTATCGTCGCCGCGGCCATCGGTATGGGCGCCTACGGTTTGCGTCCCGTCGTCGAAGTTCAGTTCGCCGACTACATCTACCCCGCAATGGATCAACTCGTGTCGGAAGCCGCGCGCTTGCGGTATCGCTCGGCGGGTGAATTCTTTGCGCCCATGGTGGTGCGCTCGCCCTATGGCGGTGGGATTTACGGCGGTCAAACGCACAGTCAAAGCCCGGAAAGCCTGTTTACCCATGTGGTCGGCTTGAAGACCGTCATCCCCTCGACGCCTTACGACGCCAAGGGCTTGTTGATCGCCAGTATCGAAGACGACGATCCGGTGATTTTTCTTGAACCGAAGCGTCTCTACACCGGCCCCTTCAGCGGCCACAGCGATGAGGGCGTGAAAGCGTGGTCGTCCTACCCCGCCAGTGAAGTGCCGGAAGGATATTACAGCATCCCTCTCGGCCAAGCCGCCATCGTGCGTCCGGGGCAGGCCGTCACGGTGATCTGCTACGGCACGATGGTTCACGTTTCCATCGCGGCGGCGCAGGAGGCGGGCGTCGATGCGGAAGTGATCGATCTGCGCACGCTTGTGCCGTTGGATATCGATACCATCGTTGAATCGGTCAAGAAGACGGGCCGTTGCGTCGTTGTTCACGAGGCGACACGCACGTCCGGTTATGGGGCCGAACTCTCGGCGCTCATCCAGGAACACTGTTTCTATCACCTTGAAGCGCCCATCGAGCGCGTCACGGGTTACGACACGCCGTATCCGCACGCGTTTGAATGGCAATATTTCCCGGGTCCGAAGCGTGTCAGCGAAGCTCTTCGTCGGGTCGTGGAGGCATAAGTGGCAAAGTTCATCTTCAAGCTGCCCGATGTCGGCGAAGGCACCGCCGAAGCGGAAATTGTTACCTGGCATGTGAAGCCCGGCGATACGGTCAAGGAAGACCAGCCGATCGTCGACGTGATGACCGATAAGGCGACTGTCGAGCTGACGTCTCCCGTCGTCGGCATCGTCACTGAAACCGCCGGACAGGCGGGGGACAAGGCGGCCGTCGGATCCATCCTGATCACGTTTGAGGTCGAGGGCGCGGGCAACGTTTCCGACGAGAAGGCGGCGGCGAAACCTGCGCCGGCTCCAAAAGTGGAAGCGCCGAAGCCCGCGGTGGCCCCACCTCCGGCGCCGAAGCAGGAGCCCGTCGCGGCGGCGCCGAAGTCACCGGCGGCGGAAAGGGCGGTTCAGCCGCGTGTCGTAGGCGAGCGGCCTTTAGCCTCGCCGGCCGTCCGCAAGCGCGCGGACGAGATGGGCGTCAAACTTCAGTATGTTCCCGGAACAGGTCCCGGCGGGCGCATTTCGCACGAAGACCTCGATGCCTATGTGGCCAGCGGCGCCCAGACGGCCTCCGGCGGCGGCGGGGCGGGCCTCGTGAAGCGAAGCGGCGTCGAGGAAATCAAGATCATCGGTCTTCGACGCAAGATCGCCGAGCGCATGCAGGCGGCAAAGCGGCACATCCCGCACATCACCTATGTCGAGGAGGTGGATGTCACCGAACTCGACGATTTGCGTTTGTATATGAACGCGACCAAACGGGCCGATCAGCCGAAATTGACCCTGCTCCCGTTCTTCATGCGCGCCATTTGCGCGGCGTTACCCGACCATCCGCAGATCAACTCGACGTTCGACGACGAGGCGAACGTTGTCTATCGTCATAAGCCCGTTCATATCGGCATCGCGACCCAAACCCCGAACGGGTTGATGGTGCCGGTCGTGCGTCATGCGGAAGCCCGCGATCTTTGGGACGCGGCATCGGAGCTTAAACGCGTCGCCGAGGCCGCGCGCATCGGTAAGGCTTCGGTCGAGGAACTGAGTGGTTCGACGATCACGATCACCAGCCTCGGCACATTGGGCGGCATTACCCATACGCCTATCATCAATCGTCCGGAAGTCGCGATCGTGGGGCCAAATAAGATCGTCGAACGTCCGGTCGTGCGGAACGGTCAGATCGCGATCCGTAAGACGATGAACATCTCCTCCTCGTTCGACCATCGCATCATCGATGGTTTCGACGCGGCGAGTTTCATCCAGACCGTCAAGGCGATGCTCGAGCATCCCGCCACCATTTTCATGCGCTAGCCCGCGTAGCATTGAGAAAGTTCCCTCATGGCTGAAACGATTAAAACCAAAGTTCTTGTCGTCGGCGGAGGGCCGGGCGGATACGTCGCGGGAATCCGTGCCGGTCAACTTGGCCTTGATACGGTGGTTGTCGACGGCGACCGTCTGGGCGGCACCTGCCTCATTCGCGGCTGTATCCCCTCGAAGGCGATTATTCACGCCGCCGACATGTTTGAGGAAATGCGCCATGCGGCGGAGAAGGGCGGGCACGTCGGCATTTCGTTGTCCGCGCCGCCGAAGCTCGATCTTGCCGCCACCGTGAAATGGAAAGAAGGCATCGTCGACCGTCTCAACGGTGGGGTCGCCGCGCTTCTGAAGCGGGCGAAAGTTCGTGTCATCTCCGGTTGGGCGAAATTCTCCGACGCCAAAACCTGCACTGTCGGCGATACGACGATCGTCGCGGAACATGTGATCCTGGCGACGGGCTCTGACCCCGTTGAACTTCCACACCTCCCGTTCGGCGGCGACATCGTCTCTTCCACCGGCGCGCTTGATCTGCCGACCTTGCCCAAACGCTTGGCTGTGGTCGGTGCAGGATATATCGGTCTCGAACTGGGGATCGCCTTCCGCAAGCTCGGCGCCGAAGTGACGGTGGTGGAAGCGGCTGACCGCATCCTGCCGTCGTATGACAAGCAACTGACGGCGCCCGTGGCTCAGTGGCTAAAGAAGAACGGCGTCGAAGTTCTGACGGGCACCAAAGCGCAAGGGTTTGCCAAGGGAGCGCTCACGGTCGAAGGGCCGGACGGCAAGAAGACCGACGTCAAAGCGGATAAGGTTTTGGTAGCCGTCGGACGTAAACCGCGCACGGAAGGCTGGGGCCTTGAAGCAATGGGCGTGGATATGAACGGCCGCTTCGTCAAGGTCGACGATCAGTGCCGTACCTCCATGCGCGACGTGTGGGCCATCGGTGATTTGGTCGGCGAGCCTATGCTGGCTCACAAGGCGTCCGCGCAGGGTGAAATGGTCGCTGAGATCATCGCGGGTCACAAACGCCGATTCGATCCTGTGGCGATCCCGGCAGTATGCTTTACCGAACCTGAAATCGTTTCTGTCGGCTTGGGTCCGGACGACAAGGTGAACGGTGAAGTATTGAATGCGTCGTTCCCCTGGGCGGCCAATGGCCGTGCGATGACTCTGGAAGGCGCCGACGACGGCGGTTTTGTACGCGTCATTGCGCGCAAGGACGATCATCGCCTGTTGGGCGTTCAGGCGGTTGGCCGGAAGGTGTCGGAACTCTCGGGTGAGTTTGCGATGGCGCTGGAGATGGGCGCCACCATCGAGGACATCCAGGGCATCATTCACGCTCACCCGACGTTGTCGGAAGGGTTTTTCGAGGCGGCGCTCCGTACAGTCGGCGCGGCTGTTCATGTCTAGCGGTGCCGGTATGCGGCTGATGAGAGGACGCCATGGCGACTGAACTGGATAAGATCGACCTCAAGATCCTTCGGACGCTTCAGGAGGATGCGTCCCGGTCGGCGGCGGAAATCGCCGAAGCCGTCGGATTGTCCCAGTCGCCGTGCTGGCGTCGTATTCAACGCCTCAAGGACGAAGGATATATCTCGAAAATCGTTGCGGTCCTTGATCGCGATAAGCTTGATCTACGGGCCCAATTCTTCGTGCAGGTGAAGGTCGTTCAGAACGATCAGCCCAACCTCAACGATTTCGCCCAGGCCATCCGGGCGTTCCCGGAGGTCATGGAGTGTCACGTGATCCTTGGCGGATTCGACTTCCTGCTGCGGGTCGTGACTCACGATTTGCACGAATACGAAAAATTCTATTTCGAGAAGCTGTCGCGCGTGCCGGGTGTGCGTGAAGTACACTCGTTCGCCGCCGTGTCCGAAATCAAGACTACGACCGCACTACCGATCTAACTTCAACCAGGGGAGGCTCCCATGAGGATGCTTGGTTTGATCGTTGCGTCTGCGCTTGCCGTCTCATCCGTCGCCGTCGCCGCGGACAAGTTTCCGAAATCGGCGGATATCGCGGCGCGCGGCCTTGCCGAGAAGGACTTCCCGCGCTGGCAGCAGCTTGTTCCCAACGTTTATGCCTATGAAGATACGCACGCGCCGGACCCGGACGGGAAGGCCATCAATACCGTCAGCCTGATCGTCGTTACGTCCGCAGGCACGGTGCTGGTCGACGGTCAGGGCGACCCCATGGACGGGAAGCGTCTTGTCGACAGCATCAAGAAGATCACGCCGCAACCCTTGAAGTACGTCATCGTCGGCTCCGACCACATCGACCATGTGGGCGGCAATGCGGAGCTGAAGGCCGCATGGCCGGACGCCGTGTTTGTATCGACCCCGGTGTCCCAGAAAAACATGGCGCGGAATAAGAACGCCGCCATTCCGACAGAACTTGTGACGGACAAGCGCGTGTTGAATGTCGGTGGCGTTGAAATTCAGGTCTTGAACCTGGGGCGCGCGCATACCGGCGGGGACCTCGCGGTCTACCTGCCTGCGGGCAAAGTCCTTTTCCTTGGTGAGATCTACCTGCGCGACGTTTTTCCGGCGATGCGGTCGGCTTATCCGACGGAGTGGGTTGCGACGCTCAAGAAAGCCGAAGCCATGAACGCCGATTGGAACATTCCGGGACATGGGTTCGTCGACACCAAGGAAGAGTTGAAGGCGGACCTCACGGAGTCCCGCAAGGCGACCGAATACGTCATTGCGGAGGCGAAGCGGCTGCATAAGGCGGGCGCGCCCTGCGCATCGACTCAGAACTGCGAGGCGGTAAAACAAGCGAATTGGGGGCCTTATAAAAATTGGGCATTGATCGGTTCTCAACAGGGCTTGGCCATCGCGAAGATCTATCAAGAGGCCGACGGCAAACTTCCCTAAGCGGATGTAACAGGGGTCGGCCTTGTCCGGCCCCTGTTATTTTGAGCCTTGTGCCTCCTGGCGGAGCCGAAAAAAATGGCCCTGCGGGACGGTTTCCCTCCGAAATCACCTCATTTTACCGTGTCTCCTATATGGCCCGATGGCGTGGGATGTGGCATAGGCTGTGGCGGGTAGGGCTCCGCGGGGGGGCGGCCTTTGGGGGGAAATAGTGCAGGTCAGTTTGGTTCGTTGGGCCATCCTTGCGCTCGGTGTGTCGAGCCTGGAGTCCACAAGTGCATGGGCGCAACGCGCCGATGATAACGCGGTCGCCGCGGCGGATGATGCCTTCGGCACCACGGTTGGGAACGAGACGATCGGTCTCTACGACGCCCGCAATGCGCGTGGCTTCAATCCACAACAGTCCGGCAACGTTCGCATCGAAGGCATGTACTTCGATCGGCCGTCGACCGGGCCGGGCGACGTCCTGGTCGACCGACTGTTCTCCGGGTTCACGGTTCGCGTGGGTGTCAACGCCCTAACGTTCCCATTCCCGGCGCCAAGCGCGGTCGTCGACATTAGATTGCGCAAGCCGATGGACAAGCAAGTCACCAGCGTCGTCGCGACGCTCGGGCCCTACGATCAGACAAGTCTTGAGATCGACACGCAGATTCCGGTGATCCCCGGAAAACTCAGCATCGGCGGCGGCGCCGAGCGCACGCGCTATGTCAGCGACATGAACGCGGACGCGGACGATCATTCGTATGCGGGGTTGATGCGCTGGACGCCGAGCGACGCGATGGAACTTGTGTCCTTTTGGGGCCGCGCCAGCCGCGCCAATTCCGAAGGCATGCCGTTCATTTACGTCGGCGGCGACTATCTTCCGCCGGAACAGACCCGCGGCGAGAACTTCGCGCAGGAATGGAACCAGTGGGAGCAGCACGACACGAACTACGGCGCGGTTGGACGCGCGACGATCAACAGTATGTGGACGCTGCGTGCGGGTTTGTTCCGCGCCACTTATGACCGACGGCAAGACCATACGACCTTCTTCAACAACACGCAGCCTGATGGCACGACCGATGTAACGTTCCAGAAGCTGTTGCCGATCGTCATCAAGACGACCTCCGGTGAAGTGCAGGCGCAGGGCGTATTTACCGCCGGTGATATCCGTCACACCGTCTATTTGATGGGGCGTGGCCGTCAGCTCTCACGTCCATCTGGCGGCAGCGCGCAGTCGTTTTTCGGCACGGCGAATATAAACGCGATGCCGCAGGTCATTGAGCCGACCTGGGTGCATAGCCCCCAAGGCCTCGATAGCGCGAAGCAGTTGACCGGTGGGGCGCAGTATTTCGGGCAGTGGCGGAATGTAGGCGATGTCAACATCGGCGTTCAAAAGACGACCTACGAACGCACGTTGACCCATCCGGTGAATCCGACCCAGGTCAGCAAGCAGACGCCCTTGCTTTATAACGGTTCGTTGTCGCTCAAGGCGGGCCAGGACCTCACGCTTTTCACCAGTTATACGAAGGGCTTTGAAGACGGTGGTTCGACGCCGCAATCAGCTCGTAATCGCGGCGAAGCGGTGCCGGCGACGCTGACAAAACAGGCCGAGCTCGGCTTTATGTATGTGATCATGCCGGGCATGCGCGTGAATGGCGCGGTCTTTCAGATCTCGAAACCGTTCTTCGATCGCGATGCGACGAATCTGTACACGGTCGTTGGCAATATGCGTCAACGCGGCCTTGAATTGTCCTTCACGGGACAGCCGCTGCCCGGGCTGAATGTTGTTGCCGGTGGCGTGCTGTTGCAGCCGCGCGTCTCCGGCTCATTGGTCGATCAGGGTGTGATCGGCAACGTGCCGCCGGGTAAGGACGAGGCGTCGGCGCGCCTCGATCTCCAATACGGCCCGGACGCTTGGCGCGGCGTCTCGCTGGAGGGGCAGTTGGAGTACACGGATCGCGGTTTTGGAAACACGATCAACCGGGCGGATATTCCGTCGCGTGTTGTCGTGAATATGGGCGTACGCTACCGTTTCCAGGTTTTCGGCGCCTCGGCGAACCTGCGCGCGCGCGTGCAGAACCTCACAAACACCTATTCCTGGGACCTCCAGGGCGGAAACAACTTCTTCTTCCAGTACATCCCGCAGCGCCGGTACTCGATTGCCTTGGCGGCGGATTTCTGAGGATAAAGCGCATCCACTAGAAAAGACCCGCTTCGGCGGGTCTTTTTTTGTCCGAGGCGTCGTATATATAGGCCGTATCACGTGCCAAAGGACGGCCCCATGGATATCCTCACCGCTATTAACAGCCGGGCGTCGGCGCTTAAATTGAGCGCCCCCGGTCCGACATCTGAACAGCTTGAGGCGATCCTCAAAGCCGGCGCGCGTGCGCCCGATCATGGCCGTTTGGCGCCCTGGCGGTTTGTTGTGCTCGACGGCGACAAACGCGGCGTCCTTGCGCAGGCGATGCGCGCCATGCGTAAGCGCATGACGCCTAGCATTTCCGACGAGGAGCTGGAGCGTGAAGGGCTAAAGGCGATGCGCGCGCCGACCATCGTCGCCGTGGCCGCCCGCACGCCGCCGCATCATAAGGTGCCCGAAGTTGAACAGGTCGTCGCCGTCGGCGCCGCGCTCCAAAACATGATCCTTGCCGCGCATGCGCTGGGACTAGGCACCATGTGGAAAACGGGCCCGGCCGCCTATGACCCCGGGGTCAAGTCGGCGATCGGTCTCGCACCCGGCGATCACGTCGTGGGCTATCTTTATCTCGGTACCGTCACGACACCGGGCGTGCCGCGTGAAGCGAACATCGACGGTCTCGTCATTCAGCCCTGACCGGGTGGCCGCAGCTTACCAGTAGCGGACGCGGCCGACGTCCATATGCACGAAGTTGGATTGGGCGTAGTAACCGACGCCGCCGCCCTGAAGCGCCTTGGCCGCTTTATGGAGGTTGCTCAAAGCGACGCCCGGAATTCGGATATCGATCGCCTTTCCATCCATATGCAGGCTTCGTTTTGCGACACCGGTGCTGGCGGCCGCCAGCTTTGCGTTGCTCGCCGGCGAGCGGTAGCCCGAGATGACGTGAAACGCGGTGGTGGTTTCCAACGCGCCTTGCACCTTGTGCAGGAGATCGAGCAATCCGGGATCAATGGGGTGGACTGTGCCGCTACGGTGATCGCGCAGCACCTTGGCGATGTCGTCGAGACCGCCCTGGAGATACTGCCCGTCGGCCCAGTAGTCCGTTGTGGCGGTTTCACCCGTGTGAAGGTTCTGGAATCGTAAGCGGCGCGGCCCGGGAATGGGTATAGCCGCGAAACTCGGCCGTATGAAGAATGCCGCGGCCGCAGCGGCGGCGCCTGCGATCACCCGGCGGCGCGTGGCCGGGAGGTGATTTTTCGTTGCGTCCGGATTATGCCCCATGACGTCAGGCCTATCATCGGCCTGCGGCGCGAGGCAATCGTCGGATTACGTCATCGGGCGTTTCTACGCATTACGTAATGAAAGTCGGCAACCGACGCGGATCAGTTTCCTTGGTCCACAACTTGCGGGAAATTTTTGTAGAGTCCCGCCATGGCGAGGGCCGATACCGTTTGCGAATCGCGTGCATAGGCATCGCGCCGGAACTGGAGGCGACCCTCCACGTCCGCGAACACGCTCCAGTAGAGGACCAGAACCGGTAGGGGATTTTCAAGACTTAGGGTTCGCGTTTCGCCACTTGCGATAATGTCCTTCAGGTCGGCCACGCTATGGCCGGACAGCAAAGTCTGCGCAAGTTCCTCGGGCTGATCGACGCGCACGCAACCATGGCTGAAATATCGATCGGGTTTCTCAAAAAGAGAACGGCTCGGCGTGTCGTGGAGATAAATGTTCCACTGATTCTGCATCTCGAATTTTACATGGCCGAGGGAGTTGCCTGGTCCGGGATTCTGGCGCACGCGCAGCGATTTCGGGTCGTCCCATGAACCCGCGACGACGTGCATATTGTTGTCTTCAAGATATTGCGGATCGGCGTCCAACTTCGGCAGAATTTCCCGGGTGATGATGGAGGTCGGGACATGCCAGGGCGGGTTCAAGGTCACGGCGGTCATTGTTGCCTCGATCATCGGGGTCGCGTGCCGCCGCGATCCTACGACCGTGCGCAGGCGCAAATCGTCCTTGTGGCTGCGTATGACCGTGACGGTCTGATCGGCGATATTGGCGACGATATAGTCATCGGGCATGTTGTGTCGCATATGTCGCCGCCGTTCGAGGTTGGCGACGATTTGGCCGATACGTTCCTCAATCGGGACATTCAAGGCGGCGAGGGTCGCCCGTCCCGCGCGCCCATCGGGTTCAAGGCCGTTTCGCGATTGATAGACTTTTAAGGCTTCGATGACCGTGTTCGTATCGGCGTTCGCGGCGACGTAGCCTTCCGCAACAAGGCGGGCGCGCAGCGTCGAAATTCGAGAATCTCCGGCGAAGTCGATTTCCTGGTTTCCGGGGATAGGGGCCCATCCTCCGGCGTCGGCGATTGCGCGATAGCGGTTCAGGGCATCCGTCAGGACCCTGAATTGAGGGTCTTGGGGCGCAAGGCCGTCGAAGAACTCCGCGAGATCGTTGCCTGACAACGCCTCGCCCAGGTGGGTCGCCACGTCGCTCTCGTCGGAGGCGATATGCCATCCCAAGCTTTTCGCGTCGATGAACCCGAACCGCTGTCCCCGCGCGGCGCGCAATACTGCCGCAGTCAGCGCGAGATCGGCTTGCTGGCGCGCCTCCACACTGTCCGAGGTCGCCAAATCATTCTTGGCTTCGGAGATAAAATGAGCATCGAGACCCTGGGCATTGAGGGAGCGGACGACAGGATCGAGCGCCTTCAACCGTTTCCGACCGCCGCGGTCGTTCTCCCACAGAGGGCGATACGCCGCGATCGCATAGATTTTTTCCAGGTCCGCCCGCAGCGACGGATCATGGACCGCGGCTACTGCGGACTGAAGCGCGCCGTATTCAGCAGGAACGGCGTTGTCCCGCGATACGCCCGGCGACGTGGGGACTGATTGAACATAAGAAGATGGATCGCCGCTTGTGCGTGTTAGCGTGAAAATGCCCACGCCGGTTGCGAACGCGAAGCCGGCGGCCAGAGCAAATACAAGGGGTTTGTTCTTCAGGGTCATACGCATACAACGCGCGAACCCCGGCTAATTGCATCGCCCAACAAAAAGGTATTTTAGTGGCGAGTTGTGGCTGAATTTCATTCTCGTGACGCGCTCGCGCCGAAATACACCGTGAATGTGGCGAGTTTCACGAGTCGCGGACGGTACGCATCGCTGTGCTCAACTGTTCGATGGTAAATGGCTTGCTCAGAAGATGAACGCCGGCATCGAGGACGCCGTTGTGCACAACGGCGTTCTTTGTGTATCCGGTCGTGAACAGCACTTTAAGGGTCGGGCGAAGACGAAGCGCCTCGTCCGCAAGTTGACGCCCGTTCAAGCCCGGCATGACGATATCGGTGAAAAGCACGGCGACATCCGGGTTTTGCTTCAGCTGAGCCAGGCCAAGGGCGGCATCTGGCGCCGAAATGACGCGGTAGCCGATTTCCTTAAGAGCCGCGACCGCGAAATTGCGGACGGCCTCCTCGTCTTCGACCACGAGGACGCACGTTCCGTCGGTCTCGGGAACAATCGCCTCCGACGCGGCGGTGGCGGGCGTCGCCAGTTCACCCATGAAACGCGGCAGGTAAATCTTGATGCTCGTGCCCTGACCGACCTCGCTGTAGATTTTTACGTGTCCGCCGGACTGGCGCACGAATCCATAGACCTGGCTCAAACCAAGACCTGTCCCTTTGCCGACGCCCTTGGTTGTGAAGAAGGGATCAAACGCCTTGGCGACGACATCGGGTTCCATACCCGAGCCGGTATCCGTCACCGCGAGCATAACGTATTGGCCTGGTGAAACGCCGGCGCTCTGGGCGTAGCCGTTATCGAGGTGGCTGTTCGCCGTTTCCACGGTCAGGCGTCCGCCGTCCGGCATCGCGTCACGGCTGTTGGCGCCGAGATTGAGCAAGGCGTTCTCAAGTTGATGAGGGTCGACGCTGGTGCGCCACATTCCGGCCCCCAGTACGGTTTCAATGCGGATGTTTTCGCCGATGGTTCTGCGCAGCAGTTCCGATACGCCGGCGACAAGCTTATTAACGTCCACCGGTTCCGGGCGTAGGG
Source organism: uncultured Rhodobacterales bacterium (assembly GCA_964576515.1). Taxonomy (GTDB): domain Bacteria; phylum Pseudomonadota; class Alphaproteobacteria; order Rhodospirillales; family Rhodospirillaceae; genus SHVO01. The sequence continues at coordinate 85,310 of CAZNUW010000008.1, read as the reverse complement.
CTTGTTGGCGAGAGAACGCGAGCAGGCGTTGCGTCAACGACGCCGCGCGTTGTGCGCCGTCGAGCGCGGCGTCCGCCAATTCATCGATATTCGTCTCGCCGCGCTTGGCGCGCCGCTTGAGAAGCTCCAAAGCCCCGATGATGACGGCAAGCATGTTGTTGAAATCATGGGCGATGCCGCCGGTCAGTTGTCCGACAGCTTCCATTTTCTGACTTTGCCGCAGCGCGTCTTCAGCCTTCTCGCGCGCATCAATCTGTTCCAGGAGGCTGGCGTTCCGGGCCTGAAGTTCATCGTTCTTCGCGGCGAGTTCGCGGCGCGCCGTCACCAATACGGCGAAGACGAGACTCCCCATCGCGAGCAGGAGGATGATGCCGCCATACCGCAGGACGCGGCGGCTCAATGGTTCTCCTGGGAGCCTGAGGTAAACACGCCCCAGGAGCCGGTTATTCTGGACGACGGGCAGCGACGTCACCAGAACGCCGTCGACGAACCCGGCCGGGCCCGTATAGGGCGGTATGGGGAGGGGAAGATCGTCGCGGGCATAGCTCGCGAAAATCGAGCCGTCGAGACTATAGACCGCCGCCGCCGAGATTTCAGGATTGGCCTGGAGAGCCGACACATATTGCATGGCCGTGTCCCGGTCCTCGAAGGCGAGGGCGGCGGCGACGCCGTTCGCCAGGATCTGGGATTGAACCCGGACTTCCTGGATTTTTTGGGATTGATAGACCTGCGTGTCGTAAATCGCTGCGAGAAGGCCAGCACCAATTACAACCGTTGCGCTTAAGATGACCGAAAGGGGGCCCAGCATGGCGCGGCTCGAAGACGTGCCTAAGGCTCGCATGCTGAAAAGCTCACCTTTCCGACCCAAGTTGGAGCCCCGCCTTGCCGGCGCGCTATTCCTTTTGACGCCGTTCGGCGGTGCGTGATGTGGCGGCGCCCGCGCGCATCATCTAGCATGCCGCGGGAATTTAGCACAGCACCGAGGGATCGGGATGAAACCATTCGGCTTCAATGGAATGGGAATGTTTATGCCGGCGATGGTCCTGGGGACCGCCTTCGTGGCGAGCGCCGGCGCCGTGGCCATGGAGGCGAACGCGGGGGCGGAACTCCCCGATCTGATGCGCCTATCCATCGAGGAACTTGCGAACATGGAAATATCGTCGGTTTCTCGGCGCGCCGAACCGCTTCTCTCGGCGCCTTCCTCGATTTATGTGATCACGCCTGACGAAATCCGCCGCTCCGGCGCACGCACAATTCCGGAGGCCCTGCGTATCGCGCCAAATCTTCTGGTTGGCCGCGTGGACGCGCTTTCTTATGCAATCTCCGCGCGGGGGTTCAATACACCGGAAGCATCCAACAAGCTGCTCGCGCTCATGGACGGCCGAAGCCTCTACTCGCCGCTGCATTCGGGCGTGTTCTGGGAGAATCAGGATACGCTGCTCGACGACATCGCGCGCATTGAAGTCATCAGCGGTCCCGGCGGGACGTTATGGGGTGCGAATGCCGTCAACGGCGTCATCAATATCATCACGAAATCATCGGCGGACACCCAGGGCGCCTTGGTGAAAATTGGCGGCGGCGACGTCGATCAGAGCGGCGGCGCACGATACGGAGGACGCCTCGGCGATGCTCTGACCTACCGGACTTACATCAAGGCGTCGCGGTCCGGCCACTCGCGAACCGCGGCCGGTGCGACGGCGGGGGACTCATTCACGAAGATGCAAGGAGGGTTTCGTGCCGACTGGTCCGCGGGCGGCAACGAGTTGACCCTCCAAGGCGATATGTACAATGCGACCTCAGACGACGCGTTCGCGAAGTTGAGGGGTGGAAACGCGCTCGTCAGTTGGACCCATCAGTTCGATGAGTCTCGGCTTAAAGTGAAGGGATACTTCGACCGAACGACGCGGATCGCGCCATTCACGTTCGACCGTGTCGATTCTTACGATGCCGAGCTTCAGCATAATTTCCGTCTCGGCGTATCGCACGACGTGGTGTGGGGCGCGGGTTATCGGCGCAATACGGAGAACTTCGTCAACGCGCCGCCGTTTGTTTTCGCGACGTCGGAACGGACTCTCGAACACGTCAATCTGTATGCGCAAGACACTTACACATTGACCCCTGAGTTGCGGTTTATCGCGGGCGTAAAACTCGAACACAATCAATTCACGGGTTGGGAGGTCATGCCCAGCGGCCGCCTTGCGTGGCAACCGGTCGACCATACCTTCTTGTGGGCGGCGATTTCGCGTGCGGTCCGTACCCCTAATCGCATCGATCGTGAACTAGAAGCTCTGCCGATCCTTACTCCCGCGAACGATTTCCATTCGGAGGAGATGCTGGCCTACGAGATGGGATACAGAGGCCAACTCTCGCCCGCATTGACCCTTTCCGTTTCGACGTACTTCAACGTCTATAACGATATCCGCACGACGGGGACGTCAGCCGGCGGCGTTCCGCCGCTCAGCCTTCAGAATGGCCGGAGCGGTCGTACTTACGGCGTGGAAGCCTGGGCGACGTATCAAATGAGTGATTGGTGGCGGCTCGATGCCGGTGTGAATGCCATGGGTAAAAAAACACGGGTCGCTGCCGGGCAGGTGGACCTCATACCGAATCAACACATCGGGAATGATCCCGCATTCCAAGGGTCGCTCCGCTCCACCGTCTTTGTCACGTCCGACGTCGATCTTAGCGTCGCCGTGCGCGCGGTGGACGATCTACCCGATCCCGCCGTTCCGGCCTATGCCGAACTCGACCTTCGCGTCGCTTGGCGCGCGTTGCCAAATCTCGAACTCGCCGTGTCCGGCGAGAATCTCTTGCATGAAAGTCACGCGGAAGTCGGCGATCTCGCCACGCGGCGTGAGGTGCGACGCTCCGTGTTTGCCACGGCGCGGTGGGCGTATTGATGTCCTTGAGCCTTCATAGTCATAGGCGACGACGATGGCTGGCCGCGGGGGTAGCGGCTTTCGCCATATTCGGGGCCTGCTGGTTCGGCGGGCGCGCCGCGGCGCAGGCACAGACGTTGGAGTATCCGATCAAAGCCGCATTTCTCGTGAAGTTCGGGGAATTCGTGCAATGGCCGGACGGGGCTTTCACGGCGCCGGACAGCGTCTTGAATATTTGCATCGTGGGCGACACCAACTTCGCCGGCGTCGTCGCCGCGTCTGTTAAAAATGAAACGGTCGCCGGTCGGCGGGTGATCGTTCATCCACTTGCAAGCGTTGCCGCGGCGGATCCCTGCCACTTGGCTTATCTTGCAGGGTCCGCGAAGCAATCGATCGCCGATGCGTTGCGGGTCATGAGCGAGCGTCCGACGCTGACCGTGACCGACGAGGCGCGGGGCAGCGCTGCCGGCATGATTCATTTCGTCGTGCTGGATAACCGCGTCAGATTTGCGATCAACGACCGCGCCGCCGGAGCAAGCGGCTTGGAACTCAGTTCCGCGCTCTTGAATATCGCTGTCAGCGTACAGCGCAGGGACTAGCTAAACCTTCAATGGCCGCACCGCCATTGTGATGCGCGAGACGCAGACGAGTTGTCCTTCGTCGTTGTGAATCTCGATCCCCCACACATGGCTGCTGCGCCCGATGTAGTATGCGCGTGCCGTTCCGGTCACGCCGCCGCGTGTAACGCCGCGCAAGTGGTTCGCGTTGATCTCTTGGCCGACGCAGATGTGTGTGGCTGGATCGACAATCATGGTTGCGGCGATACTGCCCAGGGTCTCCGCCAGCGCCACGGATGCGCCGCCATGAAGGAGGCCCTGAGGCTGGTGCGTGCGGTGGTCCACCGGCATCGTGCCGCGGATGTAATCCGGCCCAATTTCCACGAGCGTAATACCCAAGTGTTCAAGGAGCGTTCCTTTAGCCATCGAAAGGAAGTCGTCGGGCTTATAGGGTTTGAACCACAGTGTTTTCACGTCGGACCTCGGGGGCAGAGCGCCGATCTAGGGGGCTCGCCATAGTAGAAATTTCGCCGAGTGAATCAACACTGCGTCAAGACAGACGGGCCGGTTCGGAGGGCGCTTTAATGGGTGTGCGGCCGGGGCGTGAGCCATTTTCCCAATTGGAGCGCCAGCGCGGGCAAGTCCGGCGCGGACGGCGCTTGGGTTTCGCGCGGCGCCAGCCCAGGGTCGCGCGCTATGATCGTTTGCGCGAACCGCGCGCGACGCGGCAACGGCGGCGCGCTGACCTTCACGACGTACAAATCGCGAAAAGCATCCCACCAGATCACTCGGTCCGTGACTGGGGCCGCCAATGATCGCCGGTACTGCGCATCGCACATCAAGTGGCGTGTTGCGCTCATGCGGTCGATCGCGAGGCGCTCTAGAATCACGTCGGTCACCACCTCATGAGCGGGCGCTTTAAGGCCGACCTCACGGTTCTTGCGGATGCGGCCGAAAATGATGAAAACCATGTTCGAGACGATCCGATCGCTGCGTCCGACCGCGCCGTCGACCTGAAGTGCGACCTGACGCAAAAGGGCCTCGGCGACGGAAGGTGAAAAACTGTCTCGCACCGCGACGGCCTGAAGGCCGACCAAGCCCGCGTAAAAGTAATCGTCCAACGGATGTGGGTTCAGGAGCGCCCGGCGCTCAGCGGGAGACAACGAGGTTTTCGCGAAACCGCTCTCCAGCGCCCGATTCCAGCCCCGGAACAGCCTGTCGGCGGCAAGCCGCATGTCCACGAGGAACTTATGGGCGGCCGTCTCCGGAAGGATCGAAAAATGTGAAGGCGACGCTGACATCTGGAACCTGACCATTGTGGCGCCACGTCAACGCTGCACTGCAAGTTTTGGTTCCATTTATGGTGTTTTTTCAGTGAGTTGTGGGAATTTTCAACCGTCTGGTTGAGACACCTTTTACCCCTCTTTCCGCCCTTTTTCCGCCGCCGGATACAAACTTTTCGGCGGTCTTGTCCGACCTTTTTCACGCAAGGGCAGAACTTATTCGCGTTGGTGGCGTTATGGGAGCCGGGATGTCTAGTAATAGAGGTGCGCGCGCGATGGACTTGCAACATTCTGGCTCGACTTCGGCCGAGGCGAAAATCAAACGGCAACGCACGGTCGGGAAGCCGAATCCGGTCGACGCTCACGTCGGAAACCGTTTGCGCGTGCGCCGGACGCTTCTCGGTCTGTCCCAGGAAAAGGTGGGGGAGGCGATGGGGCTCACATTTCAGCAGGTCCAGAAGTATGAGCGCGGGGCGAACCGGATCGGCGCCAGCCGTCTGTGGGACATGAGCCGCGTCCTCGATTGCCCGGTTTCCTATTTCTTTGACGAGATGGATGACAATACGGCCGGGGCGAGTCCCCGCAACCAAGCCGGCGCCGGCGACATCGAGATGCCGCACGAGGACGACCCCATGGTCCGCCGCGAGACCCTTGAACTGGTCCGCGCCTATTACGAAATCGGCGATGAACATGTCCGTCGGCGCATTTACGAACTTGCGCGCTCACTGGCCGCGATGGAAGAAGCCGCGCATGCGGCGAAGGCGAGGGTGCCCGAAAGTACCGAGGCCGGGGTCGTTGCGACTGTTGCGCCGCAGCAATCCGCCGCGCGAGGCGACCAACGCCCGAACGCTTAAAGCGAGCAATCTCTGGCGAAACCGGCGGTCGTGTTACATTCGGGCGAGTGACGTGTAACAATTGGGGCAAAGTGTGCACCGGGGCAACGCTCCGGCGAAGTTGCACGCCTGTTACCCTAATTCGCTGTTCTTAAGTATGAATCTCAAAGTAAGTGAGAATTACTATCACTCACTTACTTATAGGATTCATTCCAATGGCTCTTCCATTCACGTCGTCGGCGTCCTTTCGCGCCCGTTTGCTCGCCGCGACGGCCCTCGGTATCGGCCTCGCGCCGGCATTTGCAAGCGCCGCGGATCAACCGCTCGCCGTCCCGCCGGTCGGGATCGAGGAAGACGCGCCACTCAATCTCGAGCCGTTGTCCACCAAGCAGACCGCGCCGATCATCGATACGCCGCAGACGATCGCCGTCATTCCGCAGGATGTGTTCTTGCAGCAAGGCGCACAGAACCTGACCGACGTGCTGCGCAACACGCCGGGCATCACCTTCAACGCCGGCGAGAATGGATTCACGAGCGGTCTGTCGAATTTCTCCATGCGCGGTTTCGATAGCGCCGGCAGCATCTTCATTGACGGCGTGCGCGATTCCGGAAGTTACAGCCGCGACGTTTTCAATCTAGAGCAAGTGGAAGTCGCCAAGGGACCTGCCGCCGACAATGGCCGTGGCAGCGCGGGCGGTTACGTCAATCTCATCACGAAAACGCCGAACCTCACGGCATCGGCTTCGGCGCTCGCGAGCTTCGGTTTTGACGAGTACGATTCAAAGAACCGTATCCGTACGTCGGTGGACGTCAACCAACCCTTGTCCGAGAGCGCAGCGGTGCGCTTGAACGCCATGTGGCAGGACGGGGGTGTGGCCGGGCGTTCCGTGGCGCGCCGCGATGGTTGGGGCATCGCGCCTTCCGTTGCATTAGGCTTGAACCAGCCGACCCGCTTCATTCTTTCCTACCAGCATACCGAGCAGGACGACTTGCCGGATTGGGGTGTGCCGGGCGCTTTCATGGAAGGGATGTTCCGCTATGATCAGAATTTAAACGGCAAGGATTTGCGCGACGAATTCTACGGCCTGTCCACCGATTACGACCTGGTTTTCGCCGATGCCGTCCTGGGACGCGTCGAGCACGACTTCGCGAATGGTTTCACGATCAGCAACCAAACGCGTTGGTCGAAGACGGACCGTGAAACCGTCTATACGCTGATCAACAGCTACGCCGCCGCCACACAAACTGTGGCGACCCAACGCCAGGCGTCGGCGCGCGAAAATACCTCCATCTCTAACCTGACCAACCTGACCGGTACGTTCGAGGCCGGTAGCGTCGGCCATACGTTCTCGGCCGGGATCGAGTTCCAGCGCGAAGAATCGTCCGCCGAACGTTTCCCCGCGCAGACCAATCCGGGTACGAACGCGCCGATCAGCGTGTTCAACCCCAATGCGAACCGCGCGGGTTTGCCGTCCTTCACAGCGACTCAGGTCAGCGAAGTGCGCGTCAATACGATCGCGGTCTACGCTTACGACACGATGGAGTTCTCTCCGCAGTGGCAGGTCACCGGTGGTTTGCGGGTCGAACGCTACAGCGTTGAAATCGACTCCAGCACGGTGGCCGGCGCCCCGCAGGGCCCCGATACCTATGATCTCTCGCGCACGACCGTCGGCGGGAAAATCGGCGCTGTCTATAAACCGGCGGAAACCGGAAGCTTCTACGCCGCCATCGGCGTGTCGTCGCTGCCGCCGGGTTCGTTCCTGTCGAACACCGACGTATCGCGCGAAGGCGATAACGCGTTCCCGGGTTTCAGCGCGGGGATGAACAGCGCGACCTCGAAAGTGCAGTACTCGCTCAACTACGAACTCGGCACCAAGTGGTCGTTCGCCGACAATCTGTTGAACGCCACCGCGGCGCTGTTCCGCACCGAACGCCGCAACGTCGCCATGACCGGCATCGCGCCGAACATCACGCCGGTGCCGCCGGTTGCCCTCCTGGGCTATGGGAAGCAGATCGTGCAAGGGGCTGAATTCGGCCTGGCTGGTCAGATCACACCGGCTTGGACGGTCTTCGGCGGCCTGTTGATCATGGACAGCAAGCGCAAACATAGCGATCTGCTGGACGAGGGCCGTCGCCTCGCCAACCCGGGCGACTACGGCCTGGTGCGGCAAACGAACGGCAATGAACTGGCGTTCTCGCCCGATACCAACGCCAATATCTGGACCAGCTATCGTTTGCCCATGGGGCTCACGTTGGGCGGCGGCATCCAGTACACCGGCGCCTCGTGGGTGGGGCGTCCGGATGATGCCGAACGCATCATTCCAAACGGCCTCGTCGGCGAACTGCCGAGCTACATCGTGGCGAATGTGATGGCGGAATATGAAGTCACGCCGGCGCTCCGCCTGCGGGTCAACGTCGACAATATTACCAATGAGTTCTACGCCGTCTCGACCAACTGGCCGGCGCAACGCGTATTGTTGGGGCCGGGCCGGAATTTCCTGCTTACGGCCGTCGCGGCGTTCTAGGATACCTCTATAGTGGAGGGCGGTGCGCCAACGCCGCCCTCCATCATCTGTTTCCGATATAAATGGGCTGAACGATGAGACCGGCGGCCTACCTCGAAATCACCGATCTGACGCACGGCTACGGTCCGCGCGCCGTTCTTGACCGTGTTTCCTTCAATGCCGCCGCTGGAGAAGTTGTGTGCCTGCTCGGGCGCTCCGGGTGCGGCAAGACGACGATGCTTCGCCTGATCGCCGGTCTTGAACGGCCCCAAAGCGGCCGAATCATCGTTGGCGGGCAGGAACTCTCCGGACCGGCAACCTTCGTGCCGCCTGAACAGCGCGGTATCGGCATGATGTTCCAGGATTATGCGCTGTTCCCGCATCTGACGACGTATGAGAACGCGATTTTCGGCCGCAAAGCGTCCGGCGCCACGGCGACCGCGCTGCTTACGCGGGTCGGTCTCGCCCACACGGCTCATCGCTACCCTCATACGCTGTCGGCCGGCGAGCAGCAGCGCGCGGCGCTGGTGCGCGCGCTCGTCGCGGGACCATCTCTCCTGCTCATGGACGAACCGTTCTCCAATCTCGATGCCGGTACGCGCGACGACGTGCGCCGCATGACCCTTGGCCTGCTCCGCGAAACGCAAACCACCGCCGTGATCGTCACGCACGATCCGGAAGAAGCGATGATGCTGGCGGATCGTATCGTGCTGTTGCACGACGGACGTGTCGAACAGGTGGGGACACCGGCGGAGCTCTATCGCTCTCCGCGTTCTTTGTTCGCAGCCCGCTATTTTTCGGATTTGAATGAACTTCCCGGAGATGCGGGGCCGGCCTATATCCGCCCTCATGACATCGCGCTTGTCGCGGACGCCACCACCGCGCAATTCCGGGTCGTCGAGATTTCTTATACCGGCGAGAACACGCTCATCACACTCGCCGGTCCGGCGGACCGTGCGCCGCTCAAAGCCAGCGTGCGCGGGAACGTATCGTTGAGAACCGGCGATGAGGTCGGCGTGTCTTACGCGCCCGCGGACTTGATTACTTTTTCAAACCATCACGCAACAACACCTGGGAGATAAAGTCATGCTCACCACTATGATTCGCCGCTTCGGCGCTACCGCCGGCGTCGCGCTCGCGGGCGCCTTCGCGCTTCCGGCTTCCGCACGGGAAGTGAACCTTTACACCACGCGCGAGCCGGGCCTTATCCAGCCGCTGCTGGACGCCTTCTCCAAGGCGAACAACATCAAGGTGAACGCCGTGTTCGTGAAGGAAGGGATCGCCGAACGTGTCGCCGCCGAAGGCAAACTCTCACCGGCCGATATTCTCATGACTGTCGATCTGAGCGGTCTTGTTGATCTCGCGGAAAAAGGCCTGACGCAACCCATCAAGTCCAGCGTGCTCGATAGCGCCGTGCCGCCGCAACTCCGCGATCCGGCCGGTCACTGGTACACCTTGTCCATGCGTGGCCGCGTTGCCTATGTTTCCAAGGATCGTGTGAAGCAGACGGCCTTTACCTATGAAGAACTGGCCGACCCGAAGTGGAAGGGCAAGGTATGTATTCGCGCCGGTCAGCATCCGTACAACACGGCCATGATCGCCGCGTTTATCGCCAAGCACGGCGAGGCGAAAACCGAGGAGTGGCTGCGCGGGATCAAGGCCAATGCGGGCCGTAAACCGGGTGGCGGCGACCGCGATGTCGCGCGCGACATCATGGGCGGCATTTGCGATGTCGGCGTCGCGAACTCCTATTATGTTGGTTTGATGCGCAGCGGGAAGGGCGGTCCCGACCAGGAAAAGTGGGGCGCGGCGATCAATGTGATCCTGCCGACGTTCAGCGACGGCGCGGGCACACATGTCAACGTTTCAGGCGCGGCGGTCGCCAAAACGGCCCCGAACCGCGACAATGCCGTCAAGCTCATGGAGTACCTGGTCTCGGATGCGGCGCAGAAAATCTACGCGGAATCGAATTACGAGTATCCGGTGAAAGCCGGCGCGCCGATCGATCCCATCATCGCCAAACTCGGGACGCTGAAGGTCGATACGACGCCCATCGGTGATATTGCGAAGCATCGTAAAACCGCCAGCCAACTGGTCGACAAGGTCGGCCTCGATAACTAAGTGACACCGCCCGTCGTCCATCCGTCGCGCGGAAACGCCTCCGCGGGCGGATGGACCGCTCTCTCGGTTCTCGCGGCTTTTTTGGTGCTGTTGCCGGTGGCGGCCCTCGCGGTCGTCGCCGCGGGCCCGTCCGCCGGCTTATGGCCGCATCTGGCGGCTTATGTCCTACCCCAGGCCGCGGCGGATACCGCTGTCCTGCTGGTCGGCGTCGGTGTGGTCACCGTCGTCGTCGGGGCGGGGGCGGCATGGCTTGTTTCGGCCTACGACTTCCCCGGGCGTGGGTGGCTGGACTGGGCGCTTCTGCTGCCCCTGGCCATGCCCACCTATATCATCGCTTATGCTTACCTTGACGTTCTGCATCCCGTTGGACCTGTGCAATCGTTCATCCGCGACATGGCCGGGATCTCCAATCCGCAGGATCTGCGCTTGCCGGATCCCCGCTCGATGGCCGGATGCATTCTCCTTATGGGATTCGCGCTGTATCCCTATGTCTATCTCACAACGCGCTCCCTTTTCCTGATGCAGTCGGCAAGCCTGATCGAGGCCGCGCGCACGCTGGGTGCCGGGCGCGCGGCTGTCTTTTTCAAAGTCGCGCTGCCGCTGGCGCGGCCGGCGGTGGCGATAGGCGCCAGTCTCGCCCTCATGGAAGCCTTGAACGATATCGGGGCGTCCGAATTCTTGGGCGTGCGTACGATGACGGTTGCCGTGTACACCACCTGGGTCACACGCTCCGATCTGGCCGGAGCCGCGCAAATCGCGCTGTTCATGCTCGCCATCGTGGTTGCCCTGGTCATCGCGGAGCGTTGGTTCCGCCGCCGGCTTGCCTACGCGGTGGCCGCCCAGAAGCCGCGCCGTCTTGAGGCGCAACGTGTCCTTGGCCTGAAGGGTTGGGGCGTCTTTGCGCTTGTTGTAAGTCCGGTGTTGTTGGGATTCGGCCTTCCCGCGCTCCATCTCGTGGTCACCGCGTGGCGCCGGGCGTCGTTCGCGGGAATTTCGTCCCATTTGCTTGAGGCGGCTTTCAATACGTTCCTGCTGTCGGCGGTCGCGGCCGGTCTTACGGTGATCCTCGGTCTGACGCTCGCCTATTTCGCCCGCCTTCAAACGGGTGGCGGCGCACGGACGATCTTCCGGATCGCATCTCTGGGTTATGCGATTCCAGGCACGGTCCTAGCGATCGGTTTGCTTGGTCCCATCGCGGCGGTCGACAGAATGATCAATGCGGTCTCGGAGGGACTTTTCGGCGTGATCGTCGGCCTTGTCTTCCTGTCGTCGGGCGCGGCTCTCATTTATGCCTATGTCGTGCGCTTCCTCGCCATTTCCGCAGGCGGGATCGAGGCGGGTTTTACGAGGATATCGCTTTCGCTCGATCATGCGGGGCGTACGCTGGGCGAAACGGCCTCGGGTGTCCTTCGACGTGTTCATTTGCCGCTGCTTCGTCCCGCCATCGGCGCGGCCGCCATGCTTGTTTTTGTGGATTGCATGAAAGAGCTTTCCGCGACTCTCCTGTTGCGGCCGCTCAACTTTGAAACCCTCGCGACGCTTCTTTATGGAGAAGCCGCGCGGGGAACATATGAGGACGGTAGTCTCGCGGCCCTGGCAATCGTCTTACTTGGGATATTGCCGGTGGTTATGCTGGCCAAGATGAGCCGTCCGCCCGAGAGTGACCCCGCGCGCTAATGGAAGGCTCCTTCGGCGCGCTGCAGGGCGTCGATGATCCTTTGCCAAATCTCTGCGCCTCTCGCATCGTCGACCTTCACGGCTTCCAGGCAGCGTTGCCGCGCATAATCGAGAGCGCTGGTCCCGTAGCGCTGCACGAGAAGGATCGCGGTACGCGCGATCTCGCTTTCCGTGAACTGCGTGGAAAGCGGGTGCGCCAGTCCGTTCAAGTCGAGTTCGCGCATGAGTGAGCCCCGTCCCGGTGACGTCCAATGGTCCTGGACGTAAAACGCGGCGCCGATGGCGAAACTGGGGCTTTTTCGCAGTGATATCGGGATAAATCATGCAGCGTATCGGCGTTTGGCCCGGTGGCGCATGCGCGAATTGCTTTAGGAAAACCGGAGTTCGAGAGGGCTAGCGATTTGTGTGCGGTGCGGCGTAAGCTTCTTGCGCGCGACCGGGCAATCCGGCCGGCAGGGGGATGACAAACAACGCTTTAGTATCCGTTGGACATTGGGGGATTCACGCCGTGAAAAGACACGCTACCGCCCGATTTGTATCTATGGCCGCCCTCGCGGGTGCGCTCTTCGCCGGTGCGCCGGCGTCGGCGAAATCCGTCGAATTCGATCAGGCAACGATCGCCGATCTTGCCGCGGCCATGACCGCCGGGACCCTTACGGCGGAGAAACTCACTCAGCTTTGCCTGGATCGCATCGCCGCTTATGACAGGGCGGGCCCCAAGCTTCACGCCGTGATCGCCCTCAACGCCAACGCGCTCGAGATTGCGCGCGCCCTCGACGCGGAACGTAAGGCCGGCAAGGTTCGCGGCCCGCTCCACGGTATCCCGGTCGTCTTGAAGGACAATTTCGATACGGCCGACATGCCGACGACCGGCGGCTCCGTCCTGCTCGAAGGCAATATGGCGCCGGACGACGCCAATATGGTCAAGCGTCTGCGCGATGCCGGGGCTGTCATTCTCGCCAAAGTGAACCTAGGAGAATTCGCCAACGGGATGCAGAGCTCCATGGGCGGTCAGTCCTTGAATCCCCATGACCTGACGCGCACACCGTCGGGCTCGTCCGGCGGTACGGGCGTGGCCGTTGCGGCGGGTTATGCCCCGCTGGGATTGGGGACCGATACCGGCGGCTCGATCCGTGGGCCGTCCTCGGTCAACGGCATCGTTGGGTTGAAGCCGACCCACGGTCTTCTTAGTCACGACGGCATTATTCCGCTGGCGCTGACCCTGGACATGGGCGGTCCGATGGCGCGCAGCGTCTATGATATCGCCGTTTCGCTAGGGCCCATGACGGGGCTGGATCCGGCCGATCCGTACACCAAAAAAAGCGACGGCAAGTTCCACAAGGATTACACGCAGTTCCTGAAGGCGGATGCCCTTAAGGGGGCGCGTATTGGGATCGCCCGCGACTATACGGGTGCCGATCCCGACGTGGACTGGGTGATCGAATCCGCCCTGAAGGCCATGCAGAAGGCCGGCGCGACGGTTACGGAAGTCCGTTTGCCCAAGTGGTATCTCGATTCCGCGACCCAGGTCGTATTCACCTTGTATCCGGCGGAATTCAAAGCGCAGATCGCCGACTATCTGAAGACAACCGGCCCGAAGTATCCCAAGAATCTCGACCAGTTGATCGAGCGCGCGGAGGCCTACAACGATTTGCGGCCCGATGGGGTTGGGCCGAACTTATCGCGCTGGCAATATTTCAAGAACGTCGAGGCGAAATCCGTGCCGCTCGACGGGCCGGTTTACAATGCGATGCTTAATTACTTCATCCCGATGACGCGCGCGCTGCTGGATGGAATTTTCGCGAAGGATAAATTGGACGCCATCGTTTATCCGACCACCGTTGTTCGTCCCGAGCTGATCGCGGCGCCGCCCGGACCGCCGCTGGGCTCCGTGCGTTCACCCCGTAGCTTAGGAAACCTCTCAGGGTATCCCGATCTCGTCGTCCCGGCAGGCTTCACCACCGACGACCTGCCGGTCACGATTTCCTTCTTCGGTCCGGCCTTCAGCGAGCCGCGTTTGTTGGCCTTGGGACATAGCTTCGAGCAGGCGACGAAAGCGATCCGCCGGCCTGTACATACGCCGCCGCTTGCCGGCGGCACGGTCGAAATCCCCGAGAAATAGGGTGTGGCCATGACCTCTTACAAAAATGCGATTGCCGCGCTCATGATGAGCGCGGCGCTGTTGACGGCCGTCCCGGCTGCGGCGAAGCAAGTCGAATTCGATCAGGCCACAATCGCGGAGTTGTCGGCGGCGATGGCCGCGGGAACGCTCACCGCCGAGAAACTGACGCAGCTTTGCCTTGATCGGATCGCGGCGTACGACCGCGCCGGTCCCAAGCTCCATGCGGTCATCTCGCTCAACCCGCAAGCGCTCGAGGTCGCGCGTCAGCTTGATGCCGAACGCAAGGCGGGCAAAGTCCGCGGTCCGCTCCACGGCATTCCTGTGATCTTCAAGGACAATATCGACACCATCGAGATGCCGACCACCGGCGGTTCGGTATTGCTCGAGGGCAGCATGGCGCCCGACGATGCTTTCCTGGTGAAGAAGTTGCGCGACGCAGGCGCGATCATGCTCGCGAAGGTGAACCTCGGCGAGTTCGCCAACGGCTATCAAAGTTCCATGGGGGGGCAATCGCTCAATCCTCACGACCTGACGCGTATCCCCGGCGGTTCGTCCGGCGGTACGGGCGTCGGAATTGCCGCGGGGTACGCGCCGTTGGGGTATGGGACCGACACCGGCGGGTCCATTCGTGGACCCTCGAACGTGAACGGCATTGTCGGTTTGAAGCCCACACACGGTCTCATCAGCCGCGACGGCATCATTCCCCTGGCGTTGTCGCTGGATACCGGCGGTCCTATGACCCGCAGCGTCTATGACATCGCCGTCTCATTGGGAATCACGGCGGGCGTGGATCCCGCCGACGACGCTACCAAGAAAAGCGCGGGAAGGTTTGAAAAGGATTACACCAAGTTCCTGGATGCGAACGCCCTGAAGGGGGCGCGCATCGGCGTCGCGCGCGACTTTACGGGCGCCGATCCCGATGTCGATTGGGCGTTTGAAGCGGCGCTGAAGGCGATGCGGCGGGCGGGCGCGACCTTGATCGACGTGCGCTATCCCACGTGGTTCCTGGATCAGACCGGGCCCGCGGTGTTTACCCTTTACCCGGCCGAATTCGCGGTCCAGATCGGCGATTACCTGAAGACCACTGGGCCCAAGTATCCAAAAAACCTCGCGCAACTGATCGAGCGGGCCGAGGCGTATAACGATCTGCGTCCGACGGGCGAGGGTCCAAATCTCTCGCGTTGGCTTTACTTCAAGAACGTTGAGGCCAAGGCAGAGCAGCTCACCGACCCGGGCTATATCGCCTTACGCGACCACTGGATGCCGATGAGCCGTGCGCTGGTCGAAGGCATGTTTGCCAAGGATAAACTCGATACCATCGTTTATCCGACCGGGATGCGCCGCGTCGTGCAGATCGCGGGACCGCAGAACCCGCCGCCGGCGATCAGCCGTGTGCCGACCGGCATCGGCAATCTTACCGGCTTCCCGGACCTGGTTGTTCCCGTAGGCTTTACGACCGACGACCTCCCGGTGACGATTTCGTTCACGGGCACCGCCTTCACGGAGCCGAAGCTTCTTGCGCTTGGTTACGCGTATGAACAGGCGACAAAGGCAATCCGCAGGCCCGTCAACACGCCGGCGCTGCCGGGCGCCACGATTGAAGTTCCTGAGAAGTAGAAGAGGGGGAAACCGACATGAAAAAGCAGGTCAGCACGTTGGCGATCGTTTGTGCGCTCGCGGGCGCATTGCTCGCCGCTCCGGCGGCCGCAAAGCAGGTGGAGTTCGACCAGGCGACTATCGCCGAACTGCAGGCGGCCATGGCGGCCGGCACGCTGACGGCGGAACGGCTCACCGAACTCTCTCTCGCGCGCATCGACGCCTTCGACCGCAAGGGGCCGAAAATCCATGCCGTCATTGCCCTTAATCCAAGGGCGATCGAGATCGCCCGCGCCCTCGATGCCGAACGTAAAGCGGGCAAAGTGCGCGGGCCCATGCATGGCATTCCCGTCGTTCTGAAAGACAATTTCGATACAGTCGATATGCCGACGACGGGCGGATCGGTCCTGTTGGACGGCCACATGGCGCCCGATGATGCGTTCATGGTCAAGAAGCTGCGCGACGGCGGCGCGATCATCCTCGCCAAGGTGAACTTGGGTGAATTCGCGAACGGTATGCAAAGCTCGAAGGGTGGACAGTCTCTCAACCCGCACGATCTGACCCGCACGCCGTCGGGATCATCAGGCGCGACCGGTGTCGCGGTGGCCGCGGGATACGCGCCGCTGGGTTTGGGGACCGACACGGGTGGATCGATCCGCGGGCCATCCAGCGTCAACGGCATCGTCGGCTTGAAGCCGACCCATGGTCTCGTCAGTCGCGACGGCATCATCCCACTTGCGTTGTCGCTCGACACTGGCGGTCCCATGACACGCAGCGTCACCGACCTCGCGATCTCGTTGGGCGTCATGACGGGTGTCGATCCGGCGGACGACGCGACGAAAAAAAGCCAAGGCAAGTTCGAGAAGGACTACACGAAGTATCTCAACGCCAATGGCCTGAAGGGCGCCCGTATCGGCGTTCAACGCGATTACATGGGGGCGGACCCGGACGTCGATTGGGCCATGGAATCGGCGATTAAGGCGATGCAAAAGGCGGGCGCGACCGTCGTCGACGTCCGTTTCCCGAAGTGGTTCCTCGACTCCCATACCTCAATGCTGTGGTCGATCTATCCACCGGAATTCGCGGTACAGATCGCCGATTACCTGAAAACAACCGCCCCGAAGTACCCGAAAAACCTCGATCAATTGATCGAACGCTCACAGGAGTACACGAGCCTGGGGCCCGACGGTGAGGGTGTGAACCCTTACCGCTGGGCATTCTTCCTCCAGGAAAAAAACAGCGGCACGCTCACCGATCCCGGATATGTCGCCGCGCATGACTACGGGATGCCCATGGCGACGGCGCTGGTCCAAGGTGTGTTCGCGAAAGATAAGCTCGACGCCATCGTCTATCCGACAACCCCGAAACGGCCGGAACGCATCGCCGATCCGTTGCCGAGTTTCGCTACGGGCGTCTATCCCATGCCGGTCGCGAACCTCACCGGTTTCCCCGATCTGATCCTTCCCATCGGTTTCACGACCGACGATCTGCCGGTGACTATCTCTTTCCTGGGCCCGGCGTTCAGCGAAGGCAAACTCATCAGCCTGGCCTACGGTCTTGAACAGGCGACGAAGGCCATTCGCCGTCCCGTGAACACGCCGGCGCTTCCGGGCGGCGGCATTGAAGTTCCTTCCAAGTAAAGGGGAAACGCACATGAAGAAACAAGTCAGCATGCTGGCGGTGGCGGCCGCGCTCGCCGGCGCTCTCATGGTTGCCGTGCCGGCGCAGGCGCGCCCGGTCGAGATGGATCAGGCGACGATCGTCGAGCTCCAGGCGGCAATGGCGGCGGGGACGCTGACCGCCGAGAAACTCACCGAAATGTGTCTCGCGCGCATTGCGGCTTATGATCGCGCCGGCCCAAAACTCCACGCGGTGATCGCCCTCAATCCGAAAGCGATGGAGATCGCCCGTGCGCTCGATGCGGAGCGCAAGGCGGGGAAAGTCCGCGGCCCGCTGCATGGTATCCCTGTCATCTTCAAGGACAACATCGATACCGTCGATATCGCGACGACAGGCGGATCTGTCCTGCTCGAGGGCAGTATGCCGCCGGACGATGCTCATCTCGTGAAGCAACTGCGCGATGGCGGCGCCATTATCCTGGCCAAGGTCAATCTCGGGGAATTCGCGAACGGCTTTCAAAGTTCAAAGGGCGGGCAGTCGTTGAACCCGCACGACCTTACGCGCACGCCGTCTGGCTCCTCCGGAGGGACGGGTGTGGGCATCGCGGCGGGATATGCGCCGCTCGGCTATGGAACCGACACCGGCGGATCGATCCGCGGTCCGTCGGCCACCAACGGTATCGTCGGCATGCGCCCGACCTACGGCCTCATCAGTCATGACGGCGTGATCCCGCTGTCTCTCAGTCTCGACATGGCCGGACCGATGACGCGCAATGTCACCGATATCGCGGTTTCCTTGGGCGTCACCGCCGGTATCGATAAAGCCGATCCCACCACACAGACGCAGAAAGGCAATGCGCAGAAGGACTATACGAAGTTCCTGAACGCCGACGGCTTGAAGGGCGCCCGGATCGGCATCGCGCGCGACTATCTGGGCGCCGATCCGGATGTCGATTGGGTGGTGGAGGCCGCCATCAAGACCATGCAGAAATCCGGCGCTACCGTTGTCGATGTGCGGTTGCCAAAGTGGTTCGTTGATTCGGCCTCGGCGATGCTGTGGTCGATCTATCCGCCCGAGTTCGCGGTGCAGATCGGCGACTATCTGAAAACGACCGCACCGAAATATCCGAAAGACCTCGATGGCCTGATCGCGGCCGCTGAAAGCTACAACGATCTCCGCCCGACGGGCGAGGGGCCGAATCCCTTCCGATGGAACTTCTTCAAGGTCGAGAAAGCGAGTGGCGCGATGACCGATCCCGGATACATCGCCGCCCATGATTTCGGTATGCCGATGGCCCGCGCGCTCATTAACGGGACGCTACAGAAGGACAAATTGGACGCCATCGTTTACCCGACAGGGCGGACACGGCCTGCAGCCATCGCGGGCTCTCCGTCGACCTCCGGCGGCGGCGGTGTCTCATCCTCCGTGATCGCGCCGCTGACCGGCTTCCCCGATCTGGTCGTCCCGGCCGGTTTCACGACCGACGACCTTCCGGTCGCGATTTCGTTTCTGGGCACAGCTTACAGCGAACCGAAGCTGCTTTCGCTTGGGTACGCGTTTGAGCAGGCTTCCAAGGCGATCCGGCGGCCGGTCAACACGCCGCCGCTTCCGGGGCAAACGGTCGAGGTGAAATAGGCGCGGGCCCTGCGTAAGGGCCCGCTTCTTACTTCCGGGATGTAAACACCGGCTGGGTCCAGGCTTTACGTCCGTTGGAGTCCGTGATCGCCGCGCGGATGTAGCCCTCGTCGCCGCGTATTACATACTTCGGTTCTGTTCCCGGCGCTTCGGCCAGGACTTTTCCATCTCTGCCGATGAAGCGCGTCATGAAACGTGCGTTGGTTCTGACGCGCGGCCGGATCTCGGTTTTGATTTTGATCGCGATTTCCTTGGCGCTCGCCGTCACATCGTCGAGGGTGACGCCGGTGGAGGAATAGAAATCGCCCTTCGCCAGCGCCGCCGTGATTGCTTCCGGGGACAACCGCTCCGCGCGCACCAAGGAATTGCTCGTGTGCGCCGAACAGCGCCTGTAATGGCGCGACATCGGTGATGTATTCATGTTCGGTCATCACCACGAACTGATATCCGTGCTCACGGTACCAGCGCACGACCGCGTCCGGCGCGACGTTGCCATCCGAGTTCAAGGAATGCGTATGGGTATTGCCCCGGTACCAGGCTGCCTGCGCCGGCGCGCAAAGGGCTAGCGTTGCGCACAGGCCGATCGACCAAATCAACGTCCGTTTCATCATCGTCTTACCCCTTGAGACCCCATTGGTGCTGGGAAAAGTGTGCGTGGCCGCGCATCACGGGGTCCAATGAAGAAATGGGGAAGCGTTCGCTTCAGAATCGTTTCCGTGACGCCGGAAGGCTCGAGGGCGGAGCCGGTGCTGGATAGGGTTTTTCAACCATTTTTGGGGCATTCGGGAGCGGCTTGCGGGTGGATGGCCTCGCAATGAAGGAATTGTGACGCTTTCAGCTTGGTTTGAAGCACTTGATACGCGGAAAATCGCCCAGGATCCTCGTTCTTTTCCACTTGTGAGCGCAACGAAACCCGAAATGCGGCGTTAACATGGCGCTAGGTTCAACCTGACAAGGAACCATCGACGTGAGTCATCCCGTTTTGGCCGGTAAACGCATCGCCGTTATCGAAGACGAAGTCCCTATCAATGCCATGCTCGAGATCATGCTGGACGAATTGGGGTGCGTTCATGCGGGGACAGCCCGGACGCTTACGGAGGCCTTGTCCCTGGCCGATACTTTGGAGGCCTGCGATGTCGATGCGGTTTTGCTCGATTACAGATTAAAAGGCGAAGGCAGCGCGCCTGCCGCCGAGCAGTTCCGGAAAAGGGGTATTCGGGTCATCGTGACCACCGGCATGGATGACAAGAACCTTCCGGTCGAACTTCAGGATTGTGCATCCATTCGCAAACCTTACGGAATAGAGTTGTTAGAGCAAGGCCTTATCGAGGCCCTGAGTGGCGAAGATCGCCAGACCTTGGCGGCCGCGCCGGCACACGCAAACAACTAGGTTCTCCGTCAAAGCGACCCTAAAAGCTGTCATTTTCTCGCCTGTGGCGGGAACCTTCATCGGATGCCGCCGTTATGGTGTGTGATTTCGGCGTGTTCCCCAGCGCTTTTCCCCCCGCGCTTCCGCCGAAATTCCTGTGACTTCAAAAAGGCCCTTTCGCCATGTGCGGAAGGGCCTTTTTTTGAATGCGGGCAGAGGGCGCCTGATAAACCTCTAGTTCGTGACTTCGGCGAAGACACGGACCGGCGGCTGCGTGCGTGTGGCCCACGCCTGACGCTGCGCGTACCAAGGCCGCTGACGATAGTGAGCGTTCCAGTAGCTTCCGAGGTTGAAGTCGACTTGGGGAAGCCCGATGCGCGGTCCAAAATTCGCTACCGGAAAAAGCGTGTCGCCGCGCCGGTAGTCGATGGTGGCCGCTGGCACCCATCCGCGATTGCCGCGCCACTCAACGTCGCACCAATCCCACGTCCGCGAACATCCATGAATGGTCACCTTCAGGTTGGGCGCGAGACGCATCACATCGGGATAGTCCGATCCCGGTCCAGCCTGCATCTGTATGCCTTGCGAGGTGGACCCGTTCGCGGCCATGGCCGGCGCGGCGAAAACGGCGGTGACACATAGCGCGGCGAACAGAATGGGGGACTTCGTCATGACGCTCCTCACGCGGACTCCGGCGACTTTCGAGCCGGTATGAAAATGAACGGCGGCAGCGAAGAAGAAACGTGGGGAGGCGGGGATTCGTTCCGCGTGGCGTGCGGCTAAATATCTGTATCTTCAGGGCAATTTTGACTGAAAGGCGGCAATCTTGTGGCGCTGACGAACAGCCTGTCTCACCTTCGCGTATGGCGCGACAGCGCCGGCGCGTATGGCGCGACAGCGCCGGAACTTTGTGTTGCGTGGCGCGCTTAATCTTCAAGTACTTGGCCGGCGACGGGAGGTGATGATGCCGCGGCGCGACCGATACGGAACACGTGACGAAGAGTGTGGCTATGGTTCGCGAGATCGCCAGTCGTATCGCGCGGACCGTGAACTGGAGTCTGACGCCCGCGGCTCATCTTCCATGGATGTGCACGATTATGGAAGTCGCGAAGAGCGCAGGATACGGACGTCTCGCGGCGGGCATGCGCGATTCCAAGGCCGCGATTACGAGCGTGAGAACTACGGCGGCGGTTACGGGGTTCAACGGCTCGAACGCGAGTGGCGCAAGCCCCGTCTGCGGGAGTGGCGTGGCCAGGTCGGCGCGAGCGGTATGGACGGCCTTGCGTCCGAGCGGGCGTTTGGTACGGAAAATAATGAGCAGATGTCCGCGCTCGATAGCAGCGACGCGGCGTACCGACGCTGGCGTCGCGCGGAACTCGATGCGCATGACGCGGAATATCGCGCCTGGCGCCGCCGTCAGGCTCAGCAATACGACGAGGATTACGCGAGGTGGAAAGCCACGCGCGAGCGCGAGGCTTAAAGCTCCGCGCGTTCCGCGGGAAACTTCCGGCGGACCAAGACGTTATATCTAGGACATGGACGTGCGACTCTTCATCGCGTCCGAACGAAGGAGGCTGTCATGAACAAGCCGTACGACGCCGCACCCGACATGGCGCCGCTGAAAGATCCGGAGGATTTGACGGTGAACGAGGTTCGCCAGGGTGAAACCGGACACGGCGTCCGCTATGTCCTGATGTTTTCTCTATCGGCCGCATTGGTCGCACTCGTCATCGCATGGGTATTCGTCATCTAAAGAAAGGTCAAGAACATGATGAACTGGGATCAGGTGAGCGGCAATTGGAAGCAGATTAAGGGAAAGGTCCAGGAGAAGTGGGGCCACCTCACCGACGATGATTTGGACGTCATCGCTGGAAAGCGCGACCAGCTCGTCGGCCGGATCCAGGAGCGCTACGGCATCCAGAAGGAAGCCGCCGAGCGCCAGGTCAAGGACTGGGAGAAAGCCCTTCATTGAGCCGATTTAGCCGGTTTCTGGGGCGGGAGCGGCATTAACTTGCCGCTCCCGTTCGTTTATGGTGAACCCCCCTTCCACTTGGCCATATCCCGGCGTCCGCATGTCGCCCACGACGACCTCTGGTACCAACCAACTTCTTCTGCTTTTTCTCGGCGGCCTTATTGTCGCCGCGCTCACCTGGCTCGCGGGGGATATCCTCGCGCTCTTCGTGGTTTGCTTTCTCTTTGCCTATCTGTTTGATCCGCTGACCACATGGATGGTGCGCCGTGGTTTCTCGCGGGCAATCGCGGCCGGCCTCATTACTTCCACATTGGTGCTCGCCATCGGCGGCGGACTGGCTGTGGCCGGGCCTCTCGCGTATGGCGAACTTCAAGCCATGGTCCGGGAGCTGCAAACCGTCTTTACGAGCTTAATGCGTGAAATGCGCCAGGAATTGAGGCCGTATTTCCCTGCGTTGCAGCAGTTCGGTTTAGGGGGCCTCGTGAAACCGACGCCGACCGAGCCGCCGGTCGCGGACATCGCCGTACCGCTCGCCGCGTCGCTCGCGACGACCATCGGACTTGCGCTTTTGATGCCCGTTGTCACCTTCTATCTGTTGAAGGACTGGCCGCGCATGCTGGCGTGGTTGGTGGATGAGGCGCCGCCGGAAAAACGCCCCGCGCTGCGTTACCTCGGTCGGAGGATCGACCGTGTGATGTCGGCATTTCTGCACGGGCAGGCGTGGGTCTGTCTCTGCTGCGCGGTGCTTTATACAATCGGTCTTTACACCATCGGCCTCAATTATGCGATCGTGATCGGCGTGCTCGCGGGCGCACTTAAGTTTCTTCCCTATATCGGAACCGCGATTGGCGTGACTATCGCGGTCACCACCGGCGTTACACAGGATGGTTGGGACAGCATCCTGATCCTGGGGGTCGCGGCGACATTCCTCATCACCGAGTTTGTCGAATCCAGCATCCTGTCGCCTCGCATTATCGGCGACCGGATGCGGCTTAATCCGGCGCTGGTCATCTTTGCCGTGTTGTTGGGCGGGAAACTGTGGGGCGTCATCGGCGTGTTTATCGCCATCCCGGTTGTCGCGATCGGCAAGGTTCTCCTGGCCTTCTGGTGGCGCCAGCGGCAGGACGAGAACGGCCATGAGGAGGGAGAGCCTCACGCGGACAGCCGCGGTCCTCGCCGCGCCGCGGAATAAGCGCGAGGCTATGTAGCTTTTACCGGAGGCGCGGCGGACCAAAGTCGCCCGCGCCGCGTTCTATCTCGATAGTTCAATGGTGGAGATGGATCGATGGCGCAGAACCAGGGTACCCGGAATGAAGGTGAGGGCAGTCGGACGGCTGCCAAACAGTATAACGATGCGACAGAGAAATTCGTGAAGTCGGGACGCGTGAATCCCGCGGCCCAGGCCGCGAAGAGGAGCCTCGACGGCGATGAAGCCGGCGAACTGGTGCGCGCGGAAGAGAAAGGCAAGCGCCCCGCCGCGCCTCACAAGCCCGCGTAGGGATACTCACATCAACATAGTAAAAAGCCGGCACGGAAATGCGCGCCGGCTTTTTGCTTGCGTGGAATAGGACTCTAACCCTTCTTTTTCTTTTCCGCCTGATCGATATCGTCCAGCAGCTTCACCAGATCTTGCGGCAGCGGTTCGGAGGCGACGGAATCGAATATCTTGTGCAATTTCGTTTCCAGCCATGAATCGAATGCGGGATTGAACTTCGCTTGTGGGCGAAGTGAAGCCGCGGTGGCGTCAGGCTTTGATTTTGATTTCTCACTCATGAGTGGTCGAAAGCAACTTCTGGAAATCAAGGGGACTGAAAACTGCGCGGCTTAGTGGCAGGGCGGCTTGTGTGGGCGGCGTGATGCCTTCGGCTCGAGACATAGTAAGCGGGCGCAGAGGAGGGGACAATCTACAGGAATGCGGAACTGGCCATCTCGCGGGGCGGCTCGATGAAATCACGGCCTCTCCCGGATTTGGTGTCTTCGTCGCCCATGATGAGCGACGCCATACGAGCGCGGGCGCGCCACAAGCGGCTTTTGATCGTGCCGACCGAACAACCGAGCGCCTCGGCGGCTTCTTCGTAGCTGAGGCCGCTCGCGCAGATCAGGATCAGAACCTCGCGTTGGCCATGCTGAAGCTTGTCCATCGCCTGGATGATTTCGCGGGATAGAACGTCGTTCTCCTGTTCGCCTTTGCGCGATAGGAATTCAGCCGGCATATCCTCGATTTGAACCGGTTGGCGTTTCTTCCGCCGCAGCGAACTGATGTACTCGTTGCGCAGGATTTTATAGATCCACGCCGTGAAGTTGGTCCCCATCATGAACTGGCTTTGCGCGCGCAGGGCGCGCAGGGATGTTTCTTGAAGCAGGTCTTCGGCCTGGGCGCGGTCGCGGGTCAGCATGATCGCGTAGGCTTGCAGACGCGGAAGGTGCTCAAGCAGCATCTGGTGGAATTCGTTAGCCATAGCCCGTCCCTGAATTTGAACCCCGATAGTAGTTACAACGCCGCCAAGTAGAAAGTGTTTCGGGGAAACTCTTCAAACTCTTGGATTTTTAGGAACGGAGGTTTTGATGCGAACCCGAGCGTCAATCCGAAGGGGGCTCCCGCGAGATTTTTCCACAACCGGAACTTTGCCGGAAGGGACGGCGTTTCCCGTCCCACGGAAACGACATGTGGTGACGATATGGCCCAAACGCAACTGAATATCGCCGAGGCGAAGGTCAATCCCAGCAAGTTTTTTGAACATCCGAAGGACGTTCTGACTTATCCGGGGCTTTCGCGTCAGGCGAAGCTGGAGATCCTGCGCCAGTGGGAGGTCGACGCCCGCCTGATGGCGGTCGCCGAGGAAGAGAATATGACTTCGGGCGAGAATGGACACCTGGGGTCCATCGTGAGCGCCCTCTTGGCCCTTGACGATGAGAATAAGGGGCCGCGCGCGGACGCCCCGGCGCCGCCCACGAAGGCCGGATCCACCCCCCACTAGGGCTCTCATTCACTCCCCTCATGAGAATAAAAAAAGCCGATGGAGGCGGGAACTAACCGCCGCCTCTACCGTTCTGCGTTAGGGGATAACTATTCCCTGCACGTCGAGCCCACGCAGTCTTCATAAAAAAGAGGAACGGTGACATGACGGACAAATCCAGACAGGACCAGCAGCGTCAGCAAGGCCAGCAAAATCAGCAGAGCCAGCACAGTCAGCAGGACTCTCAGCGCCAGCAGAATCAACAGGGTCAGCATGACCGGCAACGCCAGCAAGGTCAGCAGAATCAGCAGGATCGCCAGCAGTCGCAGCAAAATCAGCAGGGACAGCAGGGGCGCGATCAACAGCAGCGATAATGCCTTTTCGGGCGCCGCGGGCTCTTCCAGGTTCGCGGCGCTTCTTCTTTTTCAGTTCGCCGCGAACGCCCCAGCCGCTGGGGCAGGCCACGGTCAGCCACTTCATGTGATCTCAAATCGCCCTTCTCGCCGTCGCCGTATGCTTCCTCTTTATGCGTTTCATAGCGCTTGCTCGTCCGCCGGACGCTTCCTTCATGTCTCGAAAATGAACTAGCCTTATGTCGGGTGCCCTGTTTAACTTTGTCCCCCTTGGCGTCGTTGGCGCGTGCCCGGCGTTCGCGGGGATACAATAGGATCTAGCCATCATGTCGCTGTCCCACGAAATCGCTTCCCACCTTCCGTTCCTGCGCCGTTATGCGCGGGCGCTCGCCGGCTCGCAGGCCAGTGGTGACGCCTATGTGCGCGCGACCCTGGAGGCCATAGTGGAGTCTCCGGACAGGTATCACCGCGATATGCATCCGCGCGTGGCGCTGTATCGGATCTTTCATGTGATTTGGTCCGGGACCCGGCCTGCGCGCGGTTTGACGGCGGTGGGTGAGGGGAGCGATAAGTTCCGCGACAAACTTGACGCGCTGGGTGTCGCGCGGCGTCAGGCGCTGCTTCTTACCGCGATGGAGGATTTCACCCAATCCGAGGCGGCGCAAATCCTTGATCGTACGCCGGACGAAATCGGCCGGATGGTGAAAGAAGCCTTGTACGACCTCGTCGCGCAAAGCCCCACGTCGGTTCTTATTATCGAGGACGAGCCTATCATCTCGCTCGACCTTTCCAATATCGTTGAGGAGATGGGTCATAACGTGTTCGCCGTGGTGCGTACACGCAAGGAAGCCGTCAACGCCGTGGGAAAGTGGCGTCCGGGTCTTATCCTCGCGGACATCCAGCTCGCAGACAACAGTTCAGGGATCGACGCGGTCAGCGACATTCTTGAGCAGGTGGATGCACCGGTGATTTTCATCACCGCCTATCCGGAACGCCTTCTCACCGGTGAGCGGCCGGAACCGACATTCCTTGTCACCAAGCCGTTCATGGCCGATAGCGTGAAGGCCACAATCGCCCAGGCCTTGTTACTGGCGGAAGACCAGCCCGACGCCTAAAAGCGCCTTTTGTTTTTCGCCACAAACCGCCCGCGAAGCCCGCGGGCGGTTTTTTTGTGCCTCAATTTCGCCACACGCGGCGGGCGAAAAACATCCGCACTCACGTAACAGCGTGGAACTTCTCGCCGTACTCCCGAGTTTATGAGTCCGAGTTACGTCGAAGGCAATTGGTGCTTCGAATTATACATCAAGGGAATAGTGCTATGAAAGCGACCACCACTCTGTTCGCCATTCTCGCCACCGTCTTTTCGTTGAGCCTCGCGGCCTGCAACACCGTTGAAGGTGTTGGCGAAGACGTCCGCTCGGCCGGCGACGCGATCGATGATGCTTCCGAAGACGCGCGTCGCAACTAAGCGCGTTCGCGGGTCGTGCACGCAGATCGCAGCGTTCACGTGCATGAATATGATGTAAAAGGAGAATCGATATGCTGAGTTGGGCACTCGTATTTCTTGTCGTCGCCATCATCGCCGGTGTGCTCGGTTTCGGCGGGTTGGCCTCGGCGTCGGCCGGGATCGCTCAGATCCTGTTCTTCCTGTTCCTCTTGGTGTTCCTGGTGACGTTGGTGCTCCACTTGGTGCGCGGTAAGGCGCCGCCGCCTCCCATCTAGAATTGAGCCTGTTTTTTGCGCGAACGGCGGCCTTGCGGCCGCCGTTTTCGTTTTTCGTCATTCTCGTGTATGAGTGGCGCCCTTTAAGTTGTTTCAAGGAGAAGTTTCATGGTGCCTAAAGACGCGACCTCAAGTCCTTTCACGCTTCCGCCCCTTCCGTACGCTGAGGACGCGCTTGCTCCAGTGATCTCCGCCAAGACGCTCCAGTTTCATTATGGCAAGCATCACAAAGGGTATGTCGACAAGCTCAATGATTTGGTGAAGGGCACGCCCTTCGCCGAAATGTCGCTTGAAGATATCGTCGCCGAAACCTGCGGTGACGAGGACAACAGAAAGATTTTCAATAATGCGGCGCAGATTTGGAATCACACGTTTTATTGGAATAGCCTGTCGCCGTCGAAAACGACGCCGTCCGCGGATCTGCAGAAGGCGATAGAGCGGGATTTCGGTTCCCTTGACGCCCTCAAGAAAGAACTCAAGCAGAAGGCCACGGACCATTTCGGTAGCGGATGGGCTTGGCTTGTGTACGAGGGCGGGACGTTGAAGGTGAAAGATACAGGCGATGCGGATACGCCGAAGGCTCACGGCGTGGCCTGCCTCCTGACGGTCGACGTATGGGAACACGCCTACTATCTCGACTATCAGAATGTGCGGAAGGACCACGTCGATGCTGTGGTCGAAAAACTGCTGAACTGGGATTTTGCGTCACAGAACTTCGCGAAGGCCTGACACCACATCTAGTCGCTTATAGGCGCAGGACCTACAAGCAAAACCCCGCGGAGGCCGATCGCCTCGCGGGGTTTTACCTTTGGTTAGGGGAATTCCGTTCAGATACGACCGGCAAGTAGCAAGACCACGACGACGATGAGTAGAATGGAGAATGCGCCGCTGGGGTAGTAACCCCAACCTCGGCTGTACGGCCAGCTTGGCAACGCACCGATCAGAAGGGCGATGAGCAGAATAAGCAGGATCGTGCTGAGCATGGTTCTTTTCCTTTTTTTGCTCGCTTGTCCTGATGTAACGAACGCCACTATGAAGAGTTCCGAAGGGCGGATTACACGGAGAACAGCAACCGGAAGACGTGCGAACCGTTGAATGCGTTATATTTCGCGGTAAATCGGAACTATCTTTACGTGTCGGGCTTTACGTGTCGGGCATTCGGCTCTCGTATCGTCACACCTCCTGTGGGAAGGGCTTTCACTATGGATTTGCGCAAAAAACTTGAAAATGTGAGTGGCGCGGATATCGAGGCGATCATCGACGACCTCGCCGCGCTGAAGAAGGACGTGCAAAAGGCGATCGCCCACGTCAAGAAACTGTCGCTCGATGACGCACTCGATAGCGCGCGCGATATGGCCGACGACCTTCAGGATGATGCCGCGGATCTCTACAAGGACATGCAGAAGCGCGGACGCAAATCGCTTGCCGCGATGGAACGTCAGGTGGACGATCAGCCGATCGCAAGCCTCTTGATGGCCTTTGCTGCGGGCTTCGTCATCTCAAAAGTATTCTTCCGCTCGAAGTAGCAGAGAACGTACAGGGGCCTTCCATGGAAAAGCTCATCAAGATGGCCTTGATGATGCTCGCCGAGATGCGGCTGACACAGCGCGTCAGCCGTGTGTCGGGCGCGGCGAAATGGCTTGTGCTCGCGGGCTTGTGCGGCGTTACGTCGCTTGGCGCTCTGGCGGCCGCGCTGTGGCTCTTCTTGATACCCCGGATCGGCGGCGATGCCGCCGCCTTAGTGATGGGGGTTCTGTTCGCAGCGCTCAGCGGATTATTTGCGCTCGTGGCGCGCGCGACCCTACAGCAGCCGAACCGCCAACAACAGATTTCCAGTGACGACGACGATGGCTTGGCTGACTTGAAGGATATGTTCGCGAAGCACAAGGGGACCGCGATCCTGTCCGCGCTGCTCGCCGGCCTCGCCATGGGCAACGGCAAGAAATAACTGAACGCGCCGCGCACCTATACCCGCGGCAGACGAGGCCGCGATGAGCAAGGCATTCACCAAAGAAACGGAAACGGACGACGATCTCCCCGAGGAAGCCGATACGCTTCCGATCGGCGTGAAAAATTACGTGACGCCGCGCGGTTTAAAACTTCTGGATGACGAACTCCATCAGCTCCTGCGCGTCGAGCGTCCGAAGATCGTCGAGATCGTCTCCTGGGCCGCCGGCAACGGCGACCGCTCCGAAAACGGCGATTATATTTACGGCAAGCGGCGTCTGCGCGAGATCGACCGGCGTGTGCGGTATCTCACCAAACGCCGGGAGAACGCGGAACTTGTCGATCCGGCGCGTCAGAAGGCGCTGACGCAGGTGTTCTTCGGCGCGACTGTCACCTACGCGACCTCCAAGGGCGTCGAGAATACCATCAAGATCGTCGGTCTCGACGAAGCGGCGGGGATCGACGATGGGTCGCTGGTGAGCTGGGTCTCGCCTATCGCCCGTGCGCTCATCAAGGCGCGCGAAGGCGATACGGTGAAACTGCGGACGCCCGCAGGCGACGAGACTCTCGACGTTCTGGAAATCTCTTACGGCGCCTAACCGGCATCCTCGGCAGGGGGCTTGTGTTCCCGGGCGACGATATCGCCCTCGGTGAACAGATACGCTTTCAGCTCCTTGTCGAAGTCCGTGCTGTTGCGCCGCAGCCATTCGAGCGCCATGGCCGCGTGTTCGATTTCCTCCTTCATGTTGTGAAGCAGGATCGCCTTCAGGCTGGCGTCGTCGCAGTCGTCCGCGCGCTGGCGATACCAGTCGACGGCCTCCAACTCCTCCATCAGGGACGAGATCGCCTGGTGCATGGCGAGGGTCTGTTTGCTCAGCCGCTCACGCGGCGCATGGAGGTGGTCGCTGGCCATTTTTCAAACCTTTCCGCGAGGGGGATGCGAAAGGAACGTGTCCTCACGCCGAATTGTTCGCCCGCGGCGCCGGGCTGGCCGAAATTCGCCACTTTCTCAAGGCGTTATGCGTTACCACGAGGGGGCTTGCCCGACGGACCTGTTCCGCGTTATTCGGCGGTTCCGGAGGGCGCTTAAATCAAGCCCGTAACACGCCCAGAGACAGGCAAAGAGGGAATAGATTCATGCGTAAGGCACTGATTTTGGCGTCGATGCTGCTACTGCCGATGGCGGCGCAGGCTGCGGGCGACCCCGTGGCGGGTAAGAAGCAGTTCGCGCCGTGCGGGGCCTGCCATACAGTTGAAAAAGGCGGCCCGAACAAGATCGGCCCCAACCTGCACGGCGTCATCGGCAAGAAGTCGGGAACCAACCGGACCGACTACGCCTACTCCAACGCCATGAAAAACGCCCCGATCACCTGGTCGGCCGAGGAATTGGAGAAGTACCTCGTGAAGCCGATGGAATACGTGAAAGGCACCAAGATGCCGTTCGTCGGCGTTGCCAACCCGGACGTGCGCGCGAATATCGTCGCTTACGTGGTCGAGGCGACCAAGGAATAATCCTGCCGCAAGGCAGACATGAAAAAGGCCCGCATCGCTGCGGGCCTTTTTTGTTTGAACGCCGTGACCGTCTTAAGCGGCCGGGCTCCACACCTCGGCGGCGCCCTCGACGCGCTTGCGCACTTCGCCTTGCTGCGTCACGAGCAGCTTCGGCGTGCGGTCCCCAAATCGCTCGAACAGGCTCTTCTGATCGTCGATTTCACGCAAAGCCTGGGTACGGTCGATCTGCATGAGGCTCTGGAACTTCGCTTTGTCGAAGGCGAGGCCGTCCCACTTCAGATCCTGGTAGCGCGGCATGAATCCGAACGGGCTTTCCACCGCGTCGCCGCGGCCGTGGACGCGGTCCACGATCCACGCCAGCGCGCGCATGTTCTGGCCGTAACCCGGCCACATGAACTTGCCGTTCTCATCCTTGCGGAACCAGTTCACGCGGAAAATGGCGGGCGGAGTCTTCACCTTGTCCTTAATGGACAGCCAGTGACCCCAATAGTCGGCCATGTTGTAGCCGCAGAAGGGCAGCATCGCCATTGGATCGCGGCGAACGGCGGCTTGGTTCTCGGCCGCGGCGGTGGCTTCCGAGCCCATCGTGGCGGCGAGATAAACGCCGTGATCCCAGTTGAAGGACTGGAACACCAGCGGGAACGTGTGGCTCATGCGGCCGCCGAACACGAAGGCCGAGATCGGCACGCCCTTCGGGTCGTCCCAGGCCGGATCCAAGATCGGGCAGAGAGTCGCGGGCGCCGTGAAGCGAGCGTTCGGGTGAGCGGCGGCGCGACCGCAGCCCGGGGTCCAATCCTTGCCCTGCCAGTCGATGAGGTGCGAAGGCGCTTCGTCGGTCATGCCTTCCCACCACACGTCGCCGTCGTCGGTCAGCGCGACGTTCGTGAAGATGCAATTCTTCTCCACCAGTTTCATCGCATTCGGGTTCGTCTTATCGGACGTGCCCGGCGCGACGCCGAAGTAACCGGCTTCCGGGTTGATGGCGCGCAGCGAACCGTCGGCCGCGGGCTTGATCCAGGCGATATCGTCGCCCACGGTCCAGGCTTTCCAACCCTCGAAACCTTGCGGCGGGATGATCATGGCGAGGTTGGTCTTGCCGCAGGCGGACGGGAACGCCGCGCCGACGTAGGTCTTCTCGCCCTTGGGCGATTCAAGGCCGACGATCAGCATATGCTCGGCCAGCCAGCCTTCCTCTTTCGCCATCACCGAGGCGATGCGCAGCGCGAAGCACTTCTTGCCGAGGAGGGCGTTGCCGCCGTATCCGGAGCCGAACGACCAAATCTCATGGTCTTCGGGGAAGTGCACGATGTACTTCTGCTCGTTGCACGGCCACGCGACGTCTTGCTGGCCGGGTTCAAGCGGCGCGCCGACCGAGTGGATGCAAGGCACGAAATCGCCGTCGCCGAGAACGTCCAGCACCTTCTTACCCATGCGCGTCATGATCTTCATGTTGACCACGGCGTAAGGGGAGTCGGTGATCTGGATGCCGATGTGGGCGATGTCGGAGCCCAACGGGCCCATGGAGAACGGAATCACATACATCGTGCGGCCGCGCATGCAGCCGTCGAACAGGCCCTTCAGAGTCTGGCGCATCTCGGCGGGATCGGCCCAGTTGTTGGTCGGGCCGGCGTCTTCCTTGTCGCCGGTGCAGATGTACGTGCGGTGTTCGACGCGCGCGACGTCGCCCGGGTGCGAGCGGCACAGATAGGAGTTCGGGCGCTTTTGTTCGTTCAGGCGGATGAATGTGCCGCCTTTCACCATCGCGTCGCAAAGCGCGTTGTACTCTTCCTCCGAGCCGTCGCACCAATGGATGCGATCCGGCTTGCACAGGGTCGCGATCTCATTCACCAGGTCATTCAGTTTGGTATTGGTGGTGGCCAAGCGTACGTCCTTATTCACCGTCGTTCCTTCAAAAAAGCCTGATCTTCCGGGCAGTTCTTTACATTCGAGGCCCCCGAGCGCAAGGGGATGTTTCGGTAAAATTCGTGCCATCTTGGGGATAAGTGATCCTGGCATATGCTTTTGTATCCCATATTATGGTACGGTCCCCGCCGCGGCCCGTAACTCGGGCCTTTCTGAAACGCGCGCCTACGTTGCCCTCTCAACGGCGATTTCCCGGGGCCTGAAGCGCGGCCTCTACGCTGCACTGCACACAAAACGTCAGGTCCGGCTTCCGCAAATCATCGCGTCTCAAGACCCGGCGTGGACGCGACCGGGCGCCGCCGAGTCCGTCGGGGACGTCCAGCGTCGGCCTATTCTCTCGTCGGCGTCACGCACGCCTTCCGCTTGCCTCGCCGGGGACAGGGGGGTAGGGAGGAAGACTGTTTCCCTTCCTTGGTCCTTCACATGAAAAACATGCGTTTCACGTTGCCCGAGATCCGGGCGGCCTATGCTGCGGGCGTCCGTGTGGCGGACGTCGTGATGGAGGCCGTACGCCGCGCGGACGCCTATCCCGATCCGGCGGTCTGGATCACCCGCATTCCTCCCGCGGCGCTGAATGCGCGCATAACAGCCCTGGAGAGCGCGGATGCCGCTGCGCGGGCCAAGATGCCGCTCTTCGGCATGCCTTGCGCCATCAAGGACAATATGGATCTCGCCGGCTACCCGACCACCGCCGCGTGCCCGGCCTACGCCTTCACCCCGGCGGAGACCGCGTTTGCGATCCGTAAACTCGAGGCGGCGGGCGCGGTGATCATCGGCAAAGCCAATATGGACCAGTTCGCGACCGGTACCGCCGGTGTCCGCTCGCCCTACGGCGCTCCGCGTTCGGTCTTCGGGCGCGACTACTGCTCTGGCGGGTCCAGCTCCGGATCCGCGGTCGCGGTGGGCGCGGGCATCGTGCCGTTCGCCTTAGGCAGCGACACAGCCGGTTCAGGCCGCATCCCGGCGGCGTTCAATAATATCGTCGGCTTGAAGCCGACACGCGGCGTCATATCGGCGTCCGGCGTCGTGCCGTGCAATCGCTCCATCGATTGCGTCTCCGTCCTCGCGCATAACGTCGAAGACGCGATGGCCGTGCTCGACGCCTTGGCGGATATGGACTCCGCCGATATTTATTCGCGTGTGCGCGTTTCGATCCCGCCGGTGGCGGGCAACGCGTTCACGTTCGCCGTGCCGCGCGCTTCGGATCTCGAATTCTTCGGCGATGACGATAATGCCGCCATGTTCGCCAAAGCGGTGGACACGATGGAGCGTATCGGAGGCAAGAAGATTGAAATCGACTTCGCCCCGTTCCGCGATGCTGGCGCGCTTCTGTACGGAGCCGGGTTCATCGCCGAGCGCGTGGTCGACTTGGGTGCCTTCATCGAGGCGCATGAAGCGGAATGCCACCCGAACGTCGTCAAGCTGGTTTTGGGAAATAAAGACCGCAAGGCGGCGGAAGTGTTCGCCGGTTTGCACAAACTCGAGGCCTTGAAGCGGGACGTGGCGGCGATTTTCGCGGGTGCGGATTTCCTGCTCGTCCCCACATCGCCGATCACCGGGACCGTCGCGGAGGTGGAAGCCGATCCCATCGCGCTTCCCTGGCGCTTCAGCTTCTATACCGGCTTCGGCAACATCCTTGACCTCGCCGCGTTCGCGGTGCCTGCCGGCATCAATAAGAAGGATCTCCCGTTCGGCGTTCAACTCGTCGGCCCGATGTTCACGGAAGCGAAGATGGCGCCGCTCGCGGACCGCTTCATGAAAGCCGTGGGCGGTACGACGGGCGCACCGCGGTAGCCGAGAAAAAAGCCGGCGCAGGGGGGAGGACCCTGGCCGGCTCTAGGTGAGGCCTGGGAGGCCTACGAGTATTTCTTAGATGGCGCTGGCGCCGCGCTCGCCTGTACGGATACGAACGACTTCGCTGATTGGCGACACGAAAATCTTGCCGTCGCCGATCTTGCCGCTTTGCGCCGCGGTGCGGATCGCTTCGATGGCCGGTTCGACCTGCGCGTCGTCCACCACCACGTCGATCTTCACCTTCGGCACGAGGTCAACCACGTACTCGGCGCCGCGATAAAGTTCGGTGTGGCCTTTCTGACGGCCAAAACCCTTCACTTCCAGCACCGTCAAACCCTGCACGCCGATTTCGTTCAGCGCCTTCTTCACGTCATCCAGCTTGAAGGGCCGGATAATGGCTTCGATCTTTTTCATCTCTGGTCTCCTGTTCGGATGTACCGGTCACCGCGGGTGAAATCCCGCGAACTATTGCCTTGCGAACCCATGGGTCTGATCGGGTGGAACGAACTACCGCCGACCGACTCACTTTATCACCATCGGGGCGAGGGGGAGAAGTTCGCCACACCGGGGGTGAACCCGAATGTGGCGAACTCTGTCGAGCGCGTCCCCGCTTCCCCTATGGGTTAGTTCACGACCTCACCGTGGAGGACGAGATCCAACCCTTCGCGCTCTTCGTCTTTCTCAACGCGCAGACCGACGATCATGTCCACGACCTTGAGGATGATGAAGGTAGCAATAGCGGTGAACACGATCGTGACACCGATGCCGTAGAGCTGCAGCAGCACCTGGCCGCCGTTGCCTTCGATCAGGCCGGTCTTGCCGCCGAACGCTTCACGAGCGAACACGCCGGTTAGGATCGCGCCGATGATGCCGCCGATACCGTGGATGCCGAAGACATCCAGGCTGTCGTCGTAACCGAGGGCGTGCTTGAGCGAGGTGGCGCCGATGTAGCAGCCAACGCCGGCGATCAGGCCGATGATGAGACCGCCCATCGGATCGACGAAGCCGGCCGCCGGAGTGATGGCGACGAGACCGCCGACAGCGCCCGAGATGATGCCGAGGACCGAGGGCTTACCCTTGAAGGCCCATTCGACGAACATCCACGAGAGACCGGCTGCGGCCGCGGCGATCTGCGTGACCAGCATGGCCATGCCCGCGCCGGCGCCCGCGGCGACGGCGGAACCGGCGTTGAAGCCGAACCAGCCGACCCACAGGAGCGAAGCGCCGATGACGCTGAGCACCAGGTTGTGCGGCGGCAGCGGCTCGGTGCCGTAACCGACGCGCTTGCCGAGGACGAGTGCGGCAACGAGGCCCGCGACGCCCGAGTTGATGTGCACGACCGTGCCGCCCGCGAAGTCGAGGACGCCGGCGGTGCCGAGGAAGCCGCCGCCCCACACCCAGTGGCAGATGGGCGCGTAAACGACCAGGCTCCACACCGTGATGAAGATCACCATCGCCGAGAACTTCATGCGGTCGGCCACGGCGCCGACGAGCAGCGCCGGGGTGATGATCGCGAAGGTCATCTGGAAGGTGATGAACACGGTTTCAGGCATCGTGTAGGAGATGGAATCCATCCCCACGCCCGCCAGGAACAGTTTGCTCAGGTCGCCGATGTAGGCGTTGCCCGGGCCGAATGCGAGGCTGTATCCCGCCACCATCCAGATGACCGAGATCAAGCAGGTGATGGCGAAGCTCTGCATCACCGTCGCCAGCACGTTTTTCTTGCGGACCATGCCGCCGTAGAAAAGCGCGACCCCGGGGATGGTCATCATGAGGACGAGCAGCGTGGACGTGAGCATCCACGCGGTGTCGCCGGAATCGATCGTCGGCGGCGCCTCTTCTTCTTCGGCCGGCGCGGCTTCAGGCGCGGCCGGAGCGGCTTCCGCTGGCGCGGCGGCTTCAGGCTCGGCCGTCGCTTCGGCCGCCGGAGCGGCGTCTTGCGCGAATGCCGGAGAGACGACAGGAGCGGCCAGCGTCAACGCGAACACTGCGGCCCACAGCATTGCAGTTATCGAAGTCCTCAAACGTTTCATGTGGTTGTTCCCCCAGTTGGGTCGTTAGACGTCAGAAAAAGTGCCGCGGCTTTGAGGCCGCGGCACCGTTGGCAAGTTAGAAGGCGCGAGAGATCTTCACCACGAAGCGGTCGTCGGAGAGACGACCGGCGGAGTGAAGGTCGGTGTCGTAGTAACGAAGGTCGAGCGCGAACCAGTCCGGCACGTTCAACGTCGCGCCGAGGTTCCAGTCGGCGTAGTTCTTCACGCCTTCAAGCGCCGAGTAGCCGACGCCGGCCGAGATCGCGAACATGTCGCCGATCGGGGCGCTCAGGACGCCGCTGTAATAGACGCTGGAGTCGTTGTTCGTGGCGCCGAAGTTGTCGGGTGTGTAGTTGATGCCGACCGTCGCCGCCATCGGGCCGAAGTTGTAGCCGGCTTTGCCGTACACTTCCCAAAAATCGTAACCCGGGGCCGAGGCGCCCGGATACATGTAGTAAAGGAAGCCGACGTCATAGGTGAAGTTCTCGACCGCGCCGCGGTAGCCGCCGTACAGGTCGAGTTCGAGGCTCGCGTCGTCGCCGAACTCCAGGGAAGACGCCCAGGTGCCGAGGTAGAAGCCCGCGCCGCTGTCCCAATCGAGGCCGCCTTGCACGGCGAAGTCTTCATTGGTCTGCGTGATGCCGCGGAAGACATAGTCGCTGGTGAGCGCGACGTTGCCGGTAAAGGTGCCCGGGAGCGCGCTGTCCTGAGCGGCGGCGATGTTCGGCGCCGTGAACGCGAGAGCCGCACCGAGCGCGCCGACAAGTTTGATGTTCATTGGTATCCCCTCTGCAAGTTTGATCTCCGGAGGCGGCTTTGGTGTTTTGCGACACTGTCCTTGTGTCTTCACCGCGTCCGTCGGGCGTTGGCCCGTTCCCCATCATTGCAAGGGTCATGCCAGATTTGTGCGGTGCAGCAAATTTGCCGCAGTGCCAGAGATTCAATGGGGAATCCAAGGGGTTGGAGAGGCTTGAAAAATATGACTAATCATATTCTTCTGCGCGGCATTAGCCTAATAATTAGGCATATAAAAAATAAGCGTAAAAAATATGCAACAACTGCGCGTTTAATATGCGCAAGACAAGCAACCGCGAGGGTCTACCATCCCTAAGGCGCGCGGGGATTAAGGAGCGCGGGGTCTTTCGTTGACGCCTCGAAAAACGCCGTGGCGCCAGGGTGCCAGGGCAGCGTCATAGCCCGTTTGGCGTCGTTTCGGCCAATCATCAGCCCTGTGAGGCTGCCTTCGGTCAGGTAATCGGTACGCGCCAGCATAAGGTCGAGAAGTCCGGCGGCTTCCTTCTCGGGCACGGTATCGACCGAAACCAGCATTGCGACGGCTGCGACGGCGGCCAAGGGGCGGGTCTGGCCGGGATAAGCGTGCGCGGGGATCGTGATCGCGACGTAGTTGGCCAGGCCGCTGGTCAAGAAAGCAATGGCGTCGCCGTCGAAGGGAAGCAGGCGGACAGGCCGGCGGGCGGCGAAGGCCCGCAGCGCGGCGTCGGGCAGGGGGGAGGTGATGATCAAGGCGTCGAAGGCCCCGGCCTCCAGGTGGTCGAGGGCGTCGGCGGCGGGCACGGCCGCCAACGGCGCGGCGAGTTGCGCCAGCGGAATGCCGTGACCGCGCAAGATTGCTTCCGCTTCCAGCGCGTCGACACGAGCCGTGCCGGCGACGCCGACATGTTTGCCGTACAGGTCCGCGGGTGATCCCAGTTGGCTGTCGGCTTTGACCACGACGTGCACGGGTTCCGGATACAGCGCCGCCAACGCGGTCAGGTGATAAGGACCGCTGGCGTCGTATGGTGAGGCGCCGCCGAGCGCCATGGCCGCTTCCGTATTGCGAATCACGACGGCGCTCGCGCGGCCGTCGCGCAGGAAATCGAGCGCTTCTTGTTCGTCCGAAACGGCGACGTTCTCAAACGCGAGGTCCGCATTGCGCGCGGCGGCTTCCGCCGCATGGCCGATCCGCCAATAAACGCTGCCCTCGACACCTGTGGCAATGGCGAAGCCGCCGCTCTCGCGGGCGCTGCGGCTCGCGACGGACTTTTGCGCATCGTTCCATTCGTCGAGCATGAGGCCCAGGCGCGACGCGCGCACGCTTTCGTTCACGGACGCCCAGCGCCGCGCCAGGGCATCCTCGATGTTCGCGATCAGCACGAAGCCGCCCACATCCGCTTTCTCGGCGGCGGGGGGGCGTACATTGGGCACGAGCACGCCGCGCGTCGCAAGATAGGCCATCCGTCCGCGCAGGGTGATGGCGTCGCCGGCCGTGTTGCCGTCGGCTTTCACGCCCTCGATATCTTCAGGCTTGGCGTCAAGCAATGAAGACAGGATGCCGATGTTG
Organism: uncultured Rhodobacterales bacterium; assembly: GCA_964576515.1. GTDB lineage: Bacteria > Pseudomonadota > Alphaproteobacteria > Rhodospirillales > Rhodospirillaceae > SHVO01. The sequence continues at coordinate 46,560 of CAZNUW010000008.1, read as the reverse complement.
ATCTGGTCCCACGCGCCGAAACGGTGGTCGCGCTTGAGGCGCAACGTTGCGTCATAGCGGACGCGGACGTTTTCGCCGGGCGCGACAAAGGGAAAGTCGTTCGCGCGGCGCGCCGACACGACCTCCAACAGGCCGGGCGCGAAATTCGTTTCCAGCATTTGCTGCAGGTCTGTCTTCAAGGCGTCCTCGGTAGGCGCGCGCGTGCAGGCGCCAAGCGCCGCAACGAGGCTTACTGCCAGACCGAAACGCAGACCCTTCATTTTCCCCGCCGCTTGCGCCGCCATTGATTGAACGCGGTCACGACCCGATGAACAAATCTCCTGACAACCGGAATGTCGATCGCAAGGATACCGAGACCTACCGGAACCATCCAAAAGCCCAGGACCGGCAGAAAGCCCACAAGTCCGAACAGGACGAAGAGAATCCCGACGACGATCCGCACCGGCTTCGGAAGGTGCATCACCTTTTCTTTGACGGTCCTTATCTTTTGGCGAAACGTCATCTTATCCTACACCAAGGGCGCTGTTATGGGGCTGATATAACGTCTGAAAAACGGCAAAAAAGAAGCGCGGCGGTCTTTAATTTACCGCCGCGCTGCCGAAAATAGCGCAGTATCGTCAGTGATGGGCGCCGGCGCCCATGGTCTGCTTCCGGGTTTGCACGACCCGCTCAGCGTCCCGTCCGATCAGCTCTTGATAATGACTGAATGCGGACTCGAAGGTGCCGATGCCTTGCGTGATCGAACGGATTTCAGTGATGAGATCCTGCATCGCGGCTTCCGGCATATTGACGTGGATTTCTTCCCAGCCGTCCCATCCCTCGCGGGCGTTGAATCCCAGGATCTGCGCGCGCCTTTGCGTGATCGTGCGTTGTACGCGCGAAGTGAATTCGGTCGGCATGTAGATTTTGACGTCGCAGATGGGTTCGAGCAGTACGGGCTCGCATTGCGGTAGCGCTTCCGTCATCGCAAGGCGCCCCGCTGTGCGGAACGCCTGATCCGAACTGTCGACGCTATGATACTGCCCGTCGTATAGGCGTACATTGATGTCGACGACGTTGAATCCAAGCGGACCGTGGGCGGTGTTATCCTTCAACCCGGCCTCGACCGCGGGGATGAAATTCTTCGGCACAACGCCGCCGACGATGCTGTCGGTGAATACGAAGCCCGACCCGCGCGGCAAGGGCTTGATCTCGACCCGGATGTCGGCGAATTGCCCATGGCCTCCGGATTGGCGCTTATGACGCGCGTGATGGGTGATGCCCTTCCTGATGGTTTCACGATAAGGGACTTGCGGCGCGTGCGTCGCCACGGTCAGGTCGAATTTCCGCTTCAACCGCTCCAATGCGATGTTGAGGTGGACATCGCCCTGTCCGCGCAAAAGCAACTCCGATGTTTCCGTCATATGATCCAGGTTGAGGGAGGGGTCTTCCTCGCAGATCTTGCGCAAGGCTTCACCGAGCTTGACGTCGTCCTTGCGGTCTTTGGCCGCAAGCGCCACGGTGAAAAGGGCCGGGGGCGGTTGTGGCCAGATCTTCGGCGCCGACGCGCTCGCTTCCGTCAGTACGGACCCCGCTTTACCGGCGTCGAACTTACTCAGCGCCACGATGCCGCCTTCCGGCACGACGGGAAGTTTGCCCGCCTTGGCCTGTTTGGGTTCCGTGGCCTCTTGCATATTGGTAATCCGGACCCCGGCCAGGACGTCGCCGTCCTTCAGCGTGCCGCGCCAGACACGCGTGAGGGATAGTTTGCCGACGTGCGGGGCATAAAGCGTCTTGAAGATTTGCGCGACGAGCGCGTCCTCGGGAATGCCCAGCCGGTCGGCGGTCGCGCGGGCTGCGGGCACCTCGTGACGGAGGGCTTTCAACAGACGGCGGACGCCGTGGCCATGTTCGGCCGATCCAATCATGACCGGTACGATCAAGTCTTCTTGCATCTCGCGCGTCAGGTGGCGGTACACTTCCGTCCGGTCCGGAACGGCGTCTTCGAGAAGTTTCTCGAGCAACGCATCGTCGAAGTCCGAAAGTTTTTCCAGAAGCAGGCGGCGCGCATCCGCGAGCGATACATCCGCGACCCCGTCCATGGGAATACGTTCGGACGCCTTGTCGTCTATGTAGTGATACGCGCGTTCAGCGACCAGATCGACATATCCCGTGATGTGCCCGCTTTCTGTGATGGCCGCGTGGCGCAACACGAGGGGGCGTGCGGATTGGCGTTGCGCGGCGGCCAGAAGGTCCTGAACGCCGCTTACGTCCGCGTCGATCTTATTGATGAAAAGGAAGTGGGGGATCTTGTGAGTGTCGAGGAAGCGCAAGAGAGGGCCTAGCGCCAGCATCCGTGTTTCGTCCGGGTCGGCGACCACCACCACTGCGTCGGAGATCAACATCGATTGTTGCGCATCCTGAACGAGATCGACCGCGCCGGGGCAATCGAGCACGACCCAGTCGTCTCCGAGGTACGAAAATCGCACGGGCGTCACTTCGGTCGACATCTGCCGGTTTCGCGCTTCGGGGCTTGCGTCACTGACCATTGTTCCGCCGCCGATATTTCCGCGTTTCGGGATGGAGCCGGCGGCGACCATCATGCTCTCGATCAGTGTGGTCTTGCCGCTGGATTGGGGACCGACCAGGGCAATGCATCGTGTGCCCTTGGTGGTGCTCATGGTTCTCGCATTGCGATCTGACATGGCGTCTTCCTCCCTGAAGTCATTTCTTGAAAGATGGCCGCTTGGATGTGATCCCCGTCGTTGAAAAATCCTAAGCCTGAAAAACAAAAAGGGACCCTTCGGTCCCTCGTTCATTCACGCATTACTTGTACCGCAGTCGATGTGGCGCGCGGTGCCCGTCTCCTTTCGTGATCCTTCCTTTTGTGATTCCTGTCGATGAGACAGCGATGGGTTCATCGGCGGTCCTGCCAAACAGTTCATGTCGGCGTCGTACGCGAAGTGTAGCAAAGCGCGCGAGGATGATTGAAGCGCGGACTTGGTAATGTTGCTGCGCACAACGATTGCGCGCGTTGCCGCTATGCTGGGCAGAAGTCTTTGATTCCTGTACATTGTTCACATGGTTGCGACTAATGGTGGGGAAGGCTCGATGAGCCGCACGTGCTTTATTTTTGCGTTGGTGCTCGTCTTGGGCTTTGCGGACGCGCCCGGAGCGCGGGCGCAAGTCATGCCGACGCAGGGCATCGAACTGCCGTGGTTCCGGTCCGCTTCCGAACAAGCCCAACGCGACGCCTGCCGCCGAAATCTGCCCGAGTGCCGCTCGTCAGTGCGCGCACAGATGCAACTTGAACAATCGATTACCGTAATCTTGCCCTGGGCCGGGCTCGGTGTCGCGATCCTCGGCGTCCTGTTCTGGCTCCGCGGCAAGGAGAAGAAGCGCGAGCGTCAAAAACGCCTGGCGCGGATCAACCACACACCTGGCGCGTTCAAGAAATTGGACAAGGCCAAGGAAGCCAAGCGCGACGACGATGAAGAGGCCGACCGCTTGGCACTCTGAAGGCGTTAGATCAGGTGCTGCCGCAGGAAGGTCGCGCCGAACTGCGCGCCGGTATTGTCGATGCCGTGCTGAAGCCCAGGGATGATCATCGACTGGCACGGCACATCCAGCCCTTTCAGGACTTTCTCGGTCTCGACCGTTGCTTGCGCCGGGATCACCGGATCGGCGGCGCCGTGAACCAACGCGACCGGCGGTTTGGTTTTGATCTCGCCGGCGAGTTTGTCGGCCGCGCTGAGCGCCCCCGAAAACCCAAGGATCGCGCCGATTTGTTGCGCGCGGCGCAGGCCGACGTGCAGGCTCATGATCGTGCCTTGTGAAAAACCGAGGAAGGCGACGCGTTCCGGCGCGAGATCGTGCGCGGCAATGATTTGGTCGATGAACAAATCGAGACGGACGGCGGCCTTCACGACGCGCTCGTTCATGGCGCGGAAGGTGTCGCCCATGCGCAAGGGATCGCGTTTGATGGCCTCGGGATCGAAGCCGGCAAGACTGTACCATTGCCGCCCGCCCAAGGCGCCGCCTTCCCAGGGATCGGGCGCGTTCGGCGAATAGAAGATCGCCTCGGGCAGGGCTTGCGCGAAAAACGGGGCAAGGCCGATCAGGTCGTCGCCGCTGGCGCCGTAGCCATGCACCAGCACCACCGCCGCCGTTGGCGCCTTACCGGACGCCGGCGCGTGGGTGGGGCCTTGAAGTGCATCGATATTCGCCATGAAACAACCTCGCGCTTCCTCGCGGTACAGAACAGTCTTATCCTCTACAAGATGTCCGAGCATGACGCCATCCTGTTCGCCAATACCGCGTTCTATGCGGCGTTCTCCGCGCGCGACGCGGGCGCGATGGACGAGGTGTGGGCCAAAGACAAGGCGGTCAGTTGCATCCACCCGGGACGCGTGGCCATCGTCGGGCGCGATGCGGTCTTGCGGAGTTGGCAGGCCATTATGGGTAATCCGGAATCGCCGCGGATCACGTGCCATGCCGAGAAGGTTCAGGTGCGCGGCGACGTGGCTTTGGTCATGTGCGTTGAAAAGCTGGTGATGGCGTCGCGTGTCGAATTTCTCGCCGCAACCAATGTGTTTGTCCGGGCCGGTTCCCTCTGGGCGATGGTCCATCACCAGGCCGGCCCCGCCCAGGTCGATCCGCGGGTCGCCGAACCGGCGCGAAAAGCCCCTCTTAACTGAGGGTTAGCTGGTGGGTGGGCTTCGGTTGCGCAGGCGGGCGCACTTGTCTATAAACCGCGCAAATTTCGGTTCATTTTCCTAACATCACCTCTGGAGCGATACGGAACGCCATGGCCATTCAACGCACCTTCTCGATCATTAAGCCCGACGCCACGCGCCGCAACCTGACCGGCGCCATCAATGCGATGCTGGAGCAGGGCGGCCTGCGCATCGTCGCGCAGAAGCGTCTGCAGTTGTCCCGCGCGCAAGCCGAAGCCTTCTACGGCGTCCATAAGGAACGTCCGTTCTTCAACGATCTGTGCAATTTCATGATCTCGGGCCCGATCGTCGCGCAGGTTCTCGAAGGCGAGAACGCGGTCGCCCGCAATCGCGAAATCATGGGCGCCACCAATCCGGCGAACGCCGCCGAAGGCACCATTCGCAAGGTCCACGCGGAATCCATCGAAGCCAACTCCGTCCACGGTTCTGACTCGCCGGAGAACGCCGCGATCGAAATCGCGTTCTTCTTCTCCGGCATCGAAATCGTCGGCTAACGATTACGGAACGGCGGGCACGCATCATGACCGCGCTGCCCGCCGTCCCGCGCATCGGTTTTCTTGCGTCCCACAACGGGACGAATATGCGCGCCATCGTTGCGGCGTGCCGCGGCGGAACGCTCGACGCCGAACCTGCGGTCCTCATCAGCAATAACCGTGATAGCTCCGCCATTGCCTGGGCCCAGGAGAACGCTGTGCCGTGGGCGCATATCAGTGCGAAAGTCACGGGCTCGGATGCGGCCGCCGACGCCGCGATCGCCGAAGCGCTAAAGGCGCACGGCGCGGACCTCGTTGTCCTGGCTGGCTACATGCGCAAGCTGGGATCGGCGACGCTCAAAGCCTATCACCGGCGTATCTTGAACGTGCATCCGGCGTTGCTTCCGAAATTCGGCGGGCAGGGCATGTACGGCGCGCATGTGCACGAGGCCGTCTTGAAGGCGGGCGAGCGTGAAACCGGCGCAACCATCCATCTTGTGGACGATCAGTACGACCATGGTGATGTGGTCGCTCAGGCAAAAGTTTCTGTGGAAGCCGGCGACACGCCCGCGACTCTCGCCGCCCGTGTGCAGGCAAGCGAACAGGCGCTCTATCCTGAAGTCTTGCGCAAGATTGTCGCGCGCGAGATCGACCTGGATCGTCTCCGCGCCTGAACCGGGGCGCGCCGCGGACGTGAATGACGTCACGAAAAGCGTCGAATAAATACAATTTTATACGTTTGTCGCCGCAGGCGCCTTATGGGACTGTCATGACGGTCCCCAACGGTGCATGGCCGGTATAACCCGATTTAACCCCGCCGGACGAAGAGCCGCCGCTCTTCACCATGCACCGTTCGTTATGCGGCTCCGCGCTTTTACGTTTATGAGGCTTCAGCGCCTGATTTCTCTCTTCCTAGGCTTTCCTTCGGCCTGCCGCCGTGCGGGATTGGCGCTGTGATGTCGGGGCGGCTCCTCTTCGCTTGTCGCGCTCAGTCGCAATCCATGGCGCACCTGGTCCAAAACCGGGCTCTCGTTCTTGCGAGAATAGACGGCGTGGATGGAGTAGGAGAACTCGGGCGCGTCTTTGACGAGCCTCAATCGCTTTTCCCGAATGTGCTCTTGTACGGCGCGTAGTCGGAAGTACCCGCACCCTCCTACGGCCAATACATGAGCGAGGGCCAATGGGCCTAGCGAGATCGTCGTGCTGGGTAGGCCCGCGTCCGGAAATGCGTTCTCGAAATTTGCCCTGAAACTTGTGCCCCAATCCACATGAACATAACGCGACGGATCGAATATCCCGTCGCGCGCCGAAGTCACCATCACAAGCTTCTCATCCGTCAGCAGTTCCGACACAAATTCGGGACTGGTCGGCAGCCCGTAGAGGACGGCGACGTCAAGCGAGCCATTGAGAAGACCATCCAAGAGGCGTGCGGGCAGATCGACATCGACGCGCACGGCGACTTGTGGGCACGCGCTGTGCATCCAGATCAACCAATTTGCCATGACAGGGGTCCACAAACTGAGATCTGCGCCGACGCCGATGACGTCGGAGCGCCCCGTCGGCAAGGCGACTTGATGTCGGGCTCGCTCCCAGACCTGTACCAGTGTAATCGCGAACTTCCGGAAGCGTTCGCCGGCCGGCGTCAGTTTGGCGCCGGCCTTGTTGCGAACGAACAATCTCCGGCCGAGATGAGACTCCAGCGCTCTGATACGTGAGCTCACCGCCGTTTGTGTAACGTGCAAACGCTCGCTCGCGACGATGAAACTGCCGCAAGCGACCACCTCAAGGAAGGTCCGTGCCAGCGTGATGTCCATTGGAGCGCTCTTTCCAAATGAAATGATAAATTGTGTATTTATTCGAAAATAATATGACTTAGTCAAATATGAAGGGGCGTGAGACGCTTTCCTCGTCATCCGGGAGAAAGGAGAACGTCATGCTGTGGAGCGTTTCTTCGCTGAGAGAGTTCGATGTTTACGCCGGCAACGCGCGATGCGGCCGGATTACCGACGCGCTCATAGATGACCGGACTTGGCGCATCCGCTGGTTTGTCGTCGAGGTTGGAACGTGGATGCATCCGCACAAAGTCCTTGTGCCGCCCTCGGCGTTCACGAAACCCGACGAAGGGTCTCAACGGTTCCCTACGTCCTGGTCGATCGATGGCGTCGTTCATGGACGTGATGTCGCGGACGACCCACCGGTTGCTATGCAGATGACGTCGCGCGCCGTCGCGTTCGCGGCGGATGGTTTGGAAAGCTTTCCTGCGATCGCCCTCTCGATGGATCCGAATATCTTTCCCATCTTGCAACGCATCGGTGACGACGGTCCGGCGCGCGGGAGGATGGACCCTCACTTGCGCAGCTTTGTGGAAATCGCGGGGTATGGCGTCGCTGAAAGCAACGGCGCGCTTGGCAAGCTGCATGATTTTATCGTCGACGACGATGGCTGGCGTCTTACGCATCTGCTTATTCGTTGGAGCCATTGGTGGACGGCGCACGACGTTCTCATGTCGGTGAAGGCTGTGCGTGACGTGCGCTGGGACGACAAGACGATCGTGCTTGACGCCCTAACGGACGAGGTCCGCCACGCTCCGCCGTTGGCGTCCATCGCCGTCCATGGAAGCGGCGTGCATCCGCGTCCAAGCAGCGGCTGGGAGTCTGTGATGTGACCGATCACGGTTGCGCGACGATCGTGAAGCGACGCGTTGCGAGCGGCGTCCGCGGTTGGAGGGCCGCGGCGCTCGGATCGCGCGCAACGCGCGTGATTCCGGGAGCACGGTGGAACGTTCTCCAATTGGTCCTCGATATGCCATCACTGCATACCAGCTATCCATCTCATATCGAACGAAGTGCGAACGTTGACGAACCCGCGGGTAGCACATGGGAGCTGCGAAAGAGTCTTTGCCCCAACCGCAAATGTTCCAGGAAACGACCATGCTCATTTCGCTGCTGTGTTTCGACAAACCCGGCCATGCCGGGTTGCGCCAACTTCTCCGTCCCGCTCATCTCGAGTGGATCGAGAAGACCGGTGTAACCTTGGCTTTTGCGGGTCCGATGTTGTCGCCGGATTCAAATACCGCTCATGGATCGATCATCATCGGTGAATTTGCGGCGTTGGACGACGCACAAAGATTTTCCGACGCGGACCCCTACCGGATCGGCGGGCTCTTTGAGCGCGTTGTCATTCAACCGACGCGGCAAGTCTATCCCGCCGCGCCGCGTGCGTAGACAGGTTCACCACGGCATTATTGAGGTTTGAATGGTTGTTTCTCTGACGACGATGCCGACCCGGACGACGGCGCTTCGCGGCCGAAGCGAGCCGTTGGCCGTGGGAAAATTTCACTACGTAAACAGGAATCGCATCGTACCGCCGTTTCCGCGCGAGATGGACGTCGCCATGTTCGGCATGGGATGTTTCTGGGGAGCCGAGCAGACTTTTTGGGAAACCGAAGGCGTTTATTCGACCCATGTTGGTTATAGCGGCGGCTTCACGGAGAATCCGACTTACGAGGAGGTCTGTACCGGAAAAACCGGGCATGCCGAGGTCGTTCGCGTTGTTTTCGATCCGCGCCAAACGCGATACGACCGGCTTCTGGAGATTTTCTGGACCCATCACGATCCGACCCAGTTCATGCGGCAAGGGATCGACGTCGGCGCGCAGTATCGCTCGGCGATCTTTGTCTTGAATGCGCGGCAACGCGAGGCTGCTACGACGGCGAAAGCGGCTCTTGGCGCGGCCCTTGCGGCGTCTAATAAGATCGTGAGAACCGAGATTCGTATCGCAGGCGCGTTCTATTACGCCGAGGAGTATCATCAGCAATACCTCGCGCGCCATACGGAGGTGGCGTGTAAGGTCAGATGAGGTCTCGTGAAGCGAGCGAAGCCGGTTCGTCGTTAGGCGCGAAGCTGTAGTTCCTCGCCTGAGAAGGCGACGTTGATCGGGTCGATCGCCACGCGTTTCGGACCCGCCTCAACCGTACCCGCCACCCACGCGTCAACACCGGCCTTCCGCGCCGTCTCCGCCGTCGCCTCGGCCTGTGCCGCATCGACGAAGATCGCGAAACCCGCGCCCATGTTGAACGTGCCGTAGGCGTCGGTCGGGCTCAGTTCGGCGGCGTCGCTCAAGTACGAAAGCACCGGCGGCACCGGCGGCAGCGTATGGAAGCGATAGGTGAACTGGGCCGGATGGCGCATCACTTTACGCCAGCCGTGGCCGGTGATGTTGGCGCAGTAGGTCGGGATGATCCCGGCGGCGAACAGCGCTTCGGTGACTGGAGAATACAACACCGTCGGATCGAGCAGCGCGTCTCCGAACAAACGTCCGTCGCTCAGCTTGGCGCTGTAGCCGTCTTTCGTCTCGGCGGCCGTCTTGCGGGCCAGCGAAACGCCGTTGGCATGAATGCCGCTGGACGCGAGAATCACGATCGCATTGCCCGCGGCGAGCTTGTCGCCCAGGGAAAGCCGCTCGCGCTGCCGGATCACGCCGACGCATGACGCCGCCAGATCGATGGTGCCCGGCATGACGACCCCGCCCAGGCTCGGCGTTTCGCCGCCGCCCCAACTCACGCCGCAGATGTTGCAGGCTTTTTCCCAGCCGCGCACGAGATCCTCGGAACGTTGGGCGTCGGAAAACCAATCGCTGCCGCCGGCGGCCCAGTACGCATGCACGCTCACCGGCGTCGCGCCGACGGTGATGATGTCGTTCACCGCCATCGCCAGGGTGTCTTGGGCGAGGGAGTCGAAATAGGTGCGGCCCGTGATCGCGCGCATTGGGTCGGCGATCAGAACCTTCGTGCCCAGGCATTCCGTGATCGAGGCGACAATGATGTCGCCCATATCCACAAGATAGGCGGACTCGCCGCGGGATTCTTCGATCTCAGTGAACCCGAAACGCCCCAGATGCGCGGCCGTGCGCTTGGCGGCCTTCTGCGCGGAAATCTTGAGGGGATCGATCTTGGTGTAGTCGACGCCCGCGGCGGAATAGGCGTCCGGTTTCTGTCCGCTCATATCAAATCTGCCAGTTGTCGAGGTTGAGCATTCTCAAGCGCGGTCCCCTGGGCTCTCGGCTGGGTTGTCGTTGCCGGGGCACGCCCGGCCTCGATATCGACCCGGGCGTCTTTGTAGGTTAAACCGTTCTTCATCAATGCTAAATTCGGTCCTCGCGACGTCCGTACATGCCGGGACGGCGGGAGAATTTCCTTTGTTTGAAATAGGTTAGGGTAAACCCCGTGAGAATGGCCAACATACTGGATCGACGCCGCTTTGCAATGGCCCTGGCGGCCGTTCCGATGGCCGTTTCCCTGTGGCCCCGCGTCTCGTTTGGACAGGCCGCGCCCGCTCCGTCGGCGCGTCCGATCGATGTCTTTGTGGCGGAGGCGGTTCCGGTCGACGTCACCGCCGGCAGCGTCGGCGAAGCGCGCGATCGCGGCTTGGTCCAGGGACGCATCGCCGCCTTCCGGCGCATCCTCGAACGGATCGTCGCGCGCGAGGACCTGGGCGGCGTGCCCCAGCAAAGCACCGAGCAGATCATCGAGATGGTGCGCGAGTTCTCCATCGCCAATGAACGCAGTTCGGCCGTGCGCTATCTCGCCGACCTCACGGTTCGCTTCAATCCGAATGCAATCCGTCAACTGCTGCGCGGCGCCGCCGTGCCGTTCACCGAAACCGTCAGCAGGCCGCTCGTGGTCGTGCCCGTGATGCGGACCGGTGGAACGCCGTCCCTGTGGGGCAGCGTATGGCATGACACCTGGCTGCGCGAACCGCCCGATGGCGGCCTGCTTCCTCTGATTGTGCCGCAAGGCGGCGCCGAGGACGCGGCTGTTGTGACCGCCGCGCAAGCCGTGGATACGGACGTCCCCGCACTGTTGGCGCTTGCGGAGCGATATCAAGCCGGGGGCGTGCTCGTGGTGGAGGCCGCCGTCGATGGCAACGGCCCCATCGGCATGACGATCACCGAGGTGCGTCCCGGCATGGACAGTGTGGAAATCTCCGTGACTCATTCCGGCGCGGCCGGACAGGCGGCCCCGGAAGTCATCGCCGGCGCCGCGCAGACGGCGGCGTCGGCCGCCGCCGACAATTGGCGTCGCCGCAATCGCGTGTCCTTCGGCGTGAAAAGCCAACTCACCGCGCTGGTCCCCGTCAACGATCTGAAGGAATGGCTCAGCATCCGCACGCGTCTCACCAACGTTGCGCTCGTCGAACAGGTCGATGTCCAGGCCATGACTCGCGACCGTGTGCAGATCACCATTCATTTCGCGGGCGAGGAGGAGCAGTTGCGCCTCGCCGTCGGCCAGCACAATCTCACGTTCACGCAGCAGAGCGGCGTTTGGGTGATCGAAGATGCGGCGGCGGGCGCATCACGCCGGACGCTGCGGCAGCCCGGCGCGGCCGGTGAAGGCGCTCCGTGATTTCATCTGAGATCTTCGCCGGGATTCCCGTTGGCGCTGTATGAGCGAGCGGACGACCTCTCAGCAACGCCAACTCGCCCTCGATCTCGGCCATCGTCCCGCCTTCGGGCGCGAGGACTTTCTCGTCGCGCCGGGTAATCAAGATGCGGTTGACTGGGTCGACCGTTGGCCGGAATGGCCGGGGTGCGTCTTGGCGTTATTCGGTCCGCCCGGGTGTGGAAAATCGCACCTTGCGCAGGTTTTCGCGCTGCGAGCCGACGCCCGCGTGCTGAGCGGGCGTGACCTGACCGTCGAGGGCGTGGGCGCGCTTCTGTCGGCGCACGGGGCATTCGTCGTCGAGGACGGGGAAACCTGCGACGATCGCGCGCTCTTGCATCTCTTCAACGCGGTGCGCGAGAGCCGCGGGGCGCTTCTCCTGACCGGACGCGAACCGCCCGCCCGTTGGAGCACGGGGCTCGCCGATCTCAAATCCCGCCTTGCCTCCATTCCCGCCGTGCGTATCGCGGCGCCCGACGACGCGATGATGGAAGCGGTGCTCGTGAAGCTTTTCACCGACCGTCAGCTTGTGGTCGGTCCGGATATCATCGCTTACGTCGTCAAACGCATCGATCGTAGTTTTGCGGCCGCGCGCGCCTTGGTGGCGACCGCCGACCGCGAGTCCCTTGCCGGCAAACGGCCGATCACGGTGCCGCTGATCAAGACCCTGATCGGCGACGAGGGGGCATCGGCGTAACCGCTGCGTCGGGCGTCGCCGGTTCAAGGTCGCGCGGGCGCAAGAAGCGCGTGAGGGTACCGCCGCCCGGCGCGATATCGCGCCACTGTTTCACGTTGAATTTGATCGAGCAGAGCGCGCCCGTGGGATATTTCACGCGAAGCTGGGCGAGCGCTTTCCTGCATCCGGGCCCGGCGCGCCCGATCAACGTCAGCGCAAGGTCGTGCGTCGCGGGATTATGGCCGACGAGCATGACGGACTGGGCGCTCTCGGGCGCGTCGTGGATAAACGACAGCAAGTCCTCCGGCGGCGCCATGTACAGGCCGTCGTGATAGCTGGTCGGCATCTTGCGCAGGTGACGGCCGATCCGCGCGATGGTGTCTTTCGCCCGCCGGGCGGTCGAGCAGAAAACCGCGTCCACCTGAAACGCCTCGGCGGCCAGGGCTTCCCCCATGGCCTTCGTGGCGCTCACACCGCGCTTGGATAGCGGACGCTGATGATCGCTCAGGTCTGTATCCGTCCAGTCGGACTTCGCGTGACGCAAAAGATGCAGGAGTTTCATAGGGCTCACCTTCGCGGTTATCTTTGCGTCCGTCCACTGGCGCGACGATGACAGTTTGGGCGTTTGATTTGCCGCCCGTGAAGGCCCATGATAGCCTCAATTGCCTCAAATCATTGCACTTTTATGAAAGTGGCCGCCGGAAGGCCTCGCGTATGAACCCGTCTGAACCCGCACACGACACGACCCGCAGCCGCACCGCCGCGCGCCCCGCGAAGATGCCGGCGGTCGAGTCCTTTCCGCCGCGCGAACGGTTCATCAATCGCGAGCTGTCGTGGCTTGCGTTCAACACCCGTGTTCTTGAGGAAGCGCGAAACCCGCGCCATCCCGTCCTGGAGCGGGTGCGGTTCCTTTCGATCTCGGCCTCGAACCTCGACGAATTCTATATGGTGCGTGTCGCCGGTCTCAAAGGTCAGGTGAACGCCGGAATTGCTTTGGCTTCTGTCGACGGGTTCACGCCGCAGGAACAACTGGATCTCATCAACGACGAAGTCCGTCACCTGTTCAAGCTGCAGGATGAGACATGGGTTGAGCTGAAGGAGCTTCTGGCCACGAACGGAATCTCCGTCGTTGGCCCGCAGGATTTGTCGGAAGAGGATCGCAGCGAACTGGAAACGCGGTTCCTCGAACACATTTTTCCGGTGTTCACGCCGCTTGCGGTCGACCCCGCTCATCCGTTTCCGTTTATCCCGAACCTGGGTCATGCCCTGGTGCTGCAACTCGCCCGTATCAGCGATGGCGACGTCATGCGCGCGCTGGTCCCGATCCCGACGCAGATTCAGCGCTTCGTGCGGCTCAAGGGATATCCGGCGCGCTTCATCCTGGTCGAGGATGTCGTCACGATGTTCATCGACACGCTGTTTCCTGGGTTCCGCGTGCTGCAGACCGGTCACTTCAGGGTCATTCGCGACTCCGAAATGGAAGTGGACGAAGAGGCCCAGGATCTCGTGCTCAGCTTTGAAAGCGCATTGAAGCGCCGCCGGCGGGGCACGTGCATTCGCCTGGCCCTCGCCGGAGACATGCCGTCGGATCAGGTGAAGCTGATCTGCGATGAGTTGGAGGTGTCGCCCGCCGATACGTTCAAGATTGAAGGCATGATCGGCCAGACGGATCTGCGTCAGCTCATTATCGACGAACGTTCGGACCTCTTGTTTCCGCCCTACAACGCGCGTTTCCCCGAGCGTATCCGCGATTTCGCCGGCGACTGCTTCGCCGCCATTCGCCAGAAGGACATCGTGGTCCATCATCCGTTCGAGTCTTTCGACGTGGTGGTGCAGTTCCTGCGTCAGGCCGCGCGCGATCCCAACGTCCTGTCCATCAAGCAGACGCTCTATCGCACCAGCAAGGACAGCCCGATCGTCAAGGCGCTGGTGGAAGCCGCCGAGGCCGGCAAGTCGGTCACCGCGATGGTCGAACTGAAGGCGCGTTTCGACGAGGAAGCCAACATTCGTTGGGCGCGGGATTTGGAACGCGCGGGCGCGAACGTCGTGTTTGGGTTCGTCAATCTGAAGACGCACGCCAAAATTTCGCTGGTGGTGCGCCGCGAAAGCGGGGCGACGCGCTCGTATGTGCACTTTGGCACGGGCAACTACCACCCGGTGACCGCGAAGGTTTACACCGATCTTTCCTATTTCACGTGCGACCCGGCGCTCGGCCGCGACGCCGGACGCGTCTTCAATTTCATGACCGGCTACGCCCAACCCGACGCGCTCGAGAAACTCTCCATCGCGCCTCTTGGTTTGCGCGAGCGAATCATCAAGCTGATCAACGATGAAGTCGAACACGTCAGGCAGGGCCGCCCGGGCGTCATCTGGGCCAAGATGAACTCATTGGTTGATCCCGACATCATTGACGCGCTCTATCGCGCGTCGCAGGCGGGGGTCCGCATAGACCTCGTCATTCGCGGCATTTGCGGCCTGCGTCCGGATGTGCCGGGGTTGTCGGAGAATATCCGTGTGAAGAGCATCGTGGGGCGTTTCCTCGAACATTCCCGGATCATGTGTGTGGGCAATGGGCACGAAATGCCGTCGTCGCATGCGAAGGTGTACATCTCGTCGGCGGATTGGATGCCGCGCAATCTCGTCGCGCGCGTCGAATCTTTCGTGCCGATCGAGAACGCGACCGTCCAGCAGCAGGTTCTCGATCAGATCATGGTCGCGAACCTCAACGACAACCAGCAAAGCTGGGTGTTGCAGTCCGACGGCCGTTATGTTCGCGAGGAACCCGGCGATCTCCCATTCTCCGCGCACGAGTATTTCATGACCAATCCCAGCCTGTCCGGCCAGGGCAGCGCGCTCGAACGCGCCAAGAAACGGCTGCCTAAGCTGGTTCCCAGCCGCCGCTAAAGCTGTTATCAAGCCACAATCGCGGGCGGCGGTCCTCCGGCTGCACGCCTCTCGAGATTCTTTTGCGGACTGATGGCCCGAAAAGTCACTTCAAAAACGCGGCGCGGCGACGGCAAGAAATCCCGCAAGCCCGTATCCGTCATCGACATCGGCTCGAACTCCGTGCGTCTCGTGGTCTATGACGGCCAAACCCGCACGCCCATTCCGCTGCACAACGAAAAAGCGATCTGCGCGCTCGGGAAGGGGCTTGAGAAAACCGGGAAACTCAATCCTGACGGCGTGAAGATGGCCGGCGACACCGTGAGCCGGTACGTGAAGATCAGCCGCGCGCTAGGCTGCGGCAGTATCGATGCGCTCGCGACCGCCGCCGTGCGCGATGCGACCGACGGCCCCGCGTTCGCCAAGGCGCTGGCCGCGCGCGCCAGGATCAAGGTGCAGATTCTGACGGGCAAGCAGGAAGCCGACCGCTCGGCCCTCGGCGTGCTCTGCGGTATTCCCGACGCCGACGGGATTGTCGCCGATCTCGGCGGCGGCAGCCTCGAACTGGTGAAGGTCGGCGAGCGCCGGATGAGCGAGCACACGACGCTGCCGCTCGGCCTTCTGCGCCTGAGCGAAGCCGCCGAAGGGGACCGCGCCAAGGCGCTTTCCATCATCAACAAGGCGCTCGACAAGAATAAGTGGGTCAGCCGGCAGAAGGACAAGACGCTTTACGCCGTCGGCGGCGCGTGGCGTTCGCTTGCCCGCGTTTGTATCGCGCAAATGAATTATCCGCTGCACGTGCTCGACAATTTTACCCTCGAACGCCAGCAGGCGATCGGCCTGTTTGATGTGATCTCGCGGCTCTCGCAACGCAGCCTAGAGCAGATCAAAGGCATTCCCCGTGCGCGTCTCGCGACCTTGCCCTTGGGCGCGGCGCTCCTTGAGCGCCTGTTGGAGGTTGCGAAGCCGCGCTCGCTGGTGTTCTCGATCTATGGGATGCGCGAGGGTCAGTTTTACAAGGACCTGCCGGCCGCCGTGCGGCACGAGGATCCCGTGGTCAGCCTTGCCGAGGAAATGGCCCGGGCGGCGGGACGTTCGGTCGAAGCCGGTCACGAGTCATTCAAGTGGATGAGCGGCCTGTTCAAGGAAGAGGGGCCCAAGCAGAAAAAGCTGCGTCTTGCCGCCTGTCTCTTGCGTGACGTGTGGTGGACCGAACATCCCGACTACCGCGCCGAACAGGCGTTCCTGCGCGTGCTTCGTTTGCCGTTTCTCGGTCTCGGGCATGAGGACCGGGCGGCGCTCGCGCTCGTGCTCTATTACCGCTACCAGAGCGAGGCGTCGGCGCCCATCATCGAGCAAGCGCACGCGCTCCTCGCGGAGTCGCGCATCCAGCGGATTCAGACGATTGGACTGGCCATGCGGCTGGCCTACGCGCTGTCCGCCGGCGCCCCCGGTTGGGTCGGCAAGACATCCCTGAAAATCGAAGGCGATAAACTCGTCTTACGCGTTCCGCGCGGCGAGCCGTTGTTCAAATCGGGTTCTTACGACCGGCGTTTGAAACGACTTGCGGACCACATGGGCTTCGGGGCCCAGATCCGGATCTTTTGATCTAACGCTCGAACACTTCGACATCCTTGCCGTTGGCCGAAAGGCCGATGGCGAGTTTGCCGTGTTTGAGCTTGAGCGCGTCCTCGCCGAACAGTTCGCGGCGCCAGCCGTGTAGGGCCGGGACGTCGGCGTTGTCCGAGAGCGCGACCGCTTCCACGTCGTCGCTGGTGGCGATCAGCCGTTGCGCGACGTGGTGGCTGTCCGACTTGGTTTTCAGAAGGAGTTTGAGCAACTCGACGATGGCGCGCGGGGCCGGGTTGTCGCCGTTGTCCTGGCGGTCGGGCTTGGGACAGTCGCTTTCCGGGACCGAACGGCCCTTGGCGACGGCGGTGAGCACGCCGTCCACATATTTTCCGCTGGCCAACGGCTTCGCGAGGCGCGAGCGCTTAATGTCGTCCACCGTCACAGGCATGCTGGCGGCCAGCTCCAGGATCGCGTCGTCTTTGGCCACGCGCTGGCGCGGCATATCCATCGCCTGGGCTGTGATTTCGCGCCAGGCGGCCAGTTCGCGCAGCACGCACAAGAGGCGCGGGGCGCGCGTGCGGGCCCTGATCCGCCGCCACGCTTCACGCGGTTCGACCCGATAGGTCGCGGGGTCTGTGAGGGCGTCCGCCTCCTCCTGCAGCCAGGACAGGCGTCCGGACTTCTCCAGCTTTTTCGTCAGCGCCATGTACACCTTGCGCAGGTGTGTCACGTCGCCGAGCGCGTACTTGATCTGCCGGTCGGTGAGGGGGCGCTGCGACCAATCGGTAAATCGCTGGGACTTGTCGAGGTGCGCGCCCGCGAGTTTCGACACCAGGGTCTCGTACCCCACCTGATCGCCGAAGCCGCACACCATGGCGGCGACTTGCGTATCGAAGATCGGGGTCGGGACTTGCGTGGTGGCGGTATAGAAGATTTCCAGGTCCTGACGCCCGGCATGGAACACCTTCAGCACCTTCGGATTGGCGAGAAGGTCGTAGAGCGGCTTCAGATTGATCCCCGGAGCCAGGGGGTCGATGCAATAGGCCTCGTCCGGGCCCGCCACCTGCACCAGGCACAGTTTGGCCCAGTAGGTCGTTTCCCGCATGAATTCCGTATCCACCGTGACGAATTCGGTCTGATTCAACCGCTCGCACAGGGCGCTCAGGGCTTCGGTATCTGTAATCAATGACATGGGGCGCTTTCTTAGCCGTTGGGCCGGCCCCCCGCAACCCGCGAAGGCCCTCGACGCTTGACAAAAGGCGGGGTTCAGTGTGCTTTCACGCCCGCCCGAAAGGGGGGATTCCGGCCCCCGATTCATTAATTTTGCTAAGGATTAGAGCCGATGCACCGCTACCGTACACATACCTGTGGCGCCCTTCGCCAGGAGGATGCGGGCGTCGAGGTCAAGATCGCCGGATGGGTGCACCGTAAGCGCGACCACGGAAACCTCATGTTTGTGGATTTGCGCGACCAGTTCGGCATCACCCAGTGCGTGGCCGATATTTCGGCCCCGGTCTTCAAGATCCTGGAAGCCGTCCGTCCCGAAAGCGTTATCAGCGTCCTGGGCAAGGTCGTGCCCCGCTCGGCCGAAACCGTGAACGACAAGCTTCCCACCGGCCGGATCGAACTCGTGGTGAAGGAGGTGGCGATCCTCTCCGAAGCCGCTGTGCTCCCGATGCAGGTCGCCGGCGAGCAGGACTATTCGGAAGAGATGCGCCTCACGTACCGCTTCCTCGATCTGCGCCGCGAGAAGATGCGCGACAATATTCTTCTGCGCTCGAAGGTCATCGCTTCGATCCGCCGCCGCATGTGGGACGCCGGTTTCGTCGAATACCAGACGCCGATCCTCACCGCGTCGTCGCCGGAAGGTGCGCGCGACTTCCTCGTTCCGTCGCGTTTGCATCCGGGCAAGTTCTACGCGCTGCCGCAGGCGCCGCAGCAGTTCAAACAGCTCATCATGACGTCGGGCTTCGACCGCTACTTCCAGATCGCGCCGTGCTTCCGCGACGAAGACAGCCGCGCCGACCGTTCACCGGGCGAGTTCTATCAGCTCGACTTTGAAATGGCTTTCGCCACCCAGGACGATGTGTTCGACACCATCGGCCCCGTGCTCCAGGGCGTGTTCGAGGAATTCGGCAATGGCCGCCGCGTCACCAAGACGCCGTTCCCGCGCATCACCTTCGACGACGCCATGGCCAAGTACGGCAGCGACAAACCGGACCTGCGCAACCCGTTGCTCATCACCGACGTCACGCCGGCATTCAAGGGCTCGGGCTTCGGCCTGTTCGCCAAGAACATCGAGAAGGGCGGCATCGTGCGCGCCGTCGTCGGCCCGAAGTCGTCCGATCAGCCGCGTAGCTGGTTCGACAAGTTGAACGAGTGGGCGCGCGAGAACGGCGCCGGCGGTCTCGGCTATATCCAGTTCAAGGCCGACGGTCCCGCGGGTCCGATCGCCAAGAACCTCGATGCCGACCGGGTCGCCCAGATCAAGGCGACGACCGGCGCGCAGGACGGCGACAGCGTCTTCTTCGTCTGCGACCAGCCGGCTCCGGCCGCGAAGTTCGCGGGCCTTGTGCGCACCAAGATCTGCAATGAACTGAACCTGCTCGACGCCGAACAGTTCGCGTTCTGCTGGATCGTCGATTTTCCGATGTACGAGCGCAACGCCGACACCGGCCAGATCGAGTTCAGCCACAACCCATTCTCGATGCCGCAAGGCGAGATGGATGCGCTGCTCACCAAGGACCCGCTCGAGATCAAGGCGTTCCAGTACGACATCGTCTGCAACGGTATCGAACTGTCGTCGGGCGCGATCCGTAACCACCGTCCGGACATCATGTACAAGGCGTTCGAGATCGCGGGCTACACCAAGGAAGACGTCGAGAGCCGTTTCGGCGGAATGCTCAACGCGTTCAAGCACGGCGCGCCCCCGCACGGCGGTTCGGCGCCGGGCATCGACCGCATCGTCATGTTGCTCGCCGACGAGCCGAATATCCGCGAAGTCATCCTCTTCCCGATGACCGGCCGCGCCGAGGACCTGCTCATGCAGGCCCCGAACACGGTCGGCCTGAAGCAGTTGCGCGAGCTGCACATCAAGCTCGATCTGCCGAAGGAAGTCGCTAAGGGCGAGAAGGCGGCCGCACCGGACGCAAAAGCCTAGGCGCTCATCCTCACAAACGAGAAAGGCCGGCCCGTGAGGGCCGGCCTTTTTTGTCGGTAACGGGGCGGCTAGCGGACCTTCAGGTTGAGGCGTGCGCGGCGTTCCTGCTTGATCTTGTACATGGCCGCATCGGCCGCCTCGAGCAGTTCCTTCACCTCGGCCTTGGCCGCGTACATATGCACGCCGCAGCTCGCCTTGATGGCGATCTGGTTGTTGTCCCACGCCGCATAGGCGTTGTTGATCTTGCGGTCGAGGTCTTCCGCGCGGCGCACGCCGTTGCGCTTGTTGGAGCGCGGCAGAAGGATCGCGAATTCGTCGCCGCCCAGGCGGCCGATATAGTCTGTGTCGCGGATATGTCCGCGCAGAAGGTTCGCGACCGTCAGAAGCACTTCGTCGCCTGCCGCGTGGCCGAAGGTGTCGTTGATGGGCTTGAACTCATCGAGGTCGACGAAGATCAAGACGCCGCCCACGCCGTGACGGCGGGCGACGGACAGTTCGTGCGTCAGCGCCTCTTCAAAGCCGCGACGGTTCAGGACCTTTGTGAGCGCGTCGGTGGTCGCAAGGTTTTCGAGCTCGCCGATGCGGCGTTCCTGCGCGCGCAAGTGGTTGCTGATCTCCTCCACCAGGGAGTGAGCCATGCGGGCGATTTCCAGAATCGCTTTGGTCCCGTCGGTTTCGCGCGGCGGCGAAACCTGCTCGGTAAAACGAACGAGCTGAGTCAGCTTCGTAACAATCGACGAAGAAGATTGCTCAGGGTCCGCAGCGTCGATGCGCTTCGGCTCCGGCATTTCTAAGTCTCCCAAACCCCTAATGCGCGGCATTCTGGAAATGGTCGACCGGGCAGTCAACAAACGAAGTTGATGCGCACGACAAACCTTCAACTGATGGTACGCCCGTCACGATTTATTTTTTCTACAGGTATGATCGGCAGCGTATTTTCCGGCCTGAATGCGCGATTTTAACATTATAACATTGCCTATATGTCGATTGCGGCGTGAGGGCTCGCGGCCGGCAACCGACGGAATTATGTTTTGACTCAAAATTAATTACCCCGAATCGCGCGTGATTCCCTTATTGCGGCGTTCGCCTTCGCGGGGTCACATCTGACACAATGCAGCGAACGGAACCGGCGAAGAGAGTGAGGTCTGAGTGAAGATCGTGCGCGCGTTATCTGTGGCGATCAGTGTTGCTGTGATTTTGGGCGCGGCGCCGCAGGCCGGCCCGAACGCGGCCTTCGCGGCCGCTACGGCGGTGCCAAAAGCCAAACCCACCCTGATGTCGCACAAGGCGACCTACCGCTTGACCCTCCTGAAGACGCGGCCGGGCGACGGTGTGCGCAGCACGCGCGGCACGATGACCTATACGCTCGCCGATCGCTGTGACGGCTACACCATCGAAAGCAACGTCGCGATGACCATGTCCTACGCCGACGGCGCCAGTCAGAAGATGGATCAGCGCTACGCCGCGTGGGAGGCCAAGAACGGGCGGTCCTCCACGTTCACGATGCAGACCCTTGAGGACGGAGCGCCGTCGAAGTCGTACCGCGGCAGCATCACGCTCGAACAGGATGGGTCCGGGAGCGCTGTCTATGAAGGCGATAAGACGGAGACTTTCAAGCTCGCGCCCGGCACGATGCTCTCGACCGCGCATACGCTTGCGTTGCTGGAGGAGGCGGCTGCGGGCAAGAGGTTCCTAAGCCGTCAGGTGATCGACGGTTCGTTCGATCAAGGCCCCTTCGTGGTGTCGGCGGCTATTGCCTCCGGCCGCGATGGCCGGCCCGCGCTCGACAAGGACGGGATGCGTGAGATCAGCGGCGGCCGGTACTGGCCGATGAGCCTGGCATACTTCCCAGCATCCTCGCGCGAGACGATGCCTGAGTATGAGTTGGTCATGGACCTGATGCCGTCCGGCATCAGTCGCGCCATGACCCAGGACTTCGGGGCTTTTACCATCGGCTTCACCCTGGTCGAGGTCGAAGAGCTGAAGCCCGAGTGTTAGGGACGCATTAGGGCCACAACCAGGCGGCGCCCCTGACGCCGCTGGAATCGCCGTGTTGCGGCGGAACAAGCCGCGTCGCGACAGTGTCGGAGAAAACATGCGTCGGCCAGGCGCGTGGGACGTCCTGATACAACCGCGCGATCTTGGACAGGCCGCCGCCCAGCACGATCACATGTGGGTCGAGGATATTGATGACATGCGCCGTCGCGCGCGCGAGCCGCGCGACATAGCGGTCCACGGCGGCCTGTGCGGCGGGGTGGGATGACATCGCGATCTCATCGGCTTGCAATTCGCCGCCGTGGTCGCGCGCAAGCCCGGGACCGCTCAGGAACGTCTCGATACATCCGTCCAGTCCGCAATAACATTTCGGTCCCGGACGTTCTTCCGCGGCGGCCCAGGGCAGGGGGTTATGTCCCCACTCGCCGGTGATGGCGTTCGGCCCCCTGATGACCTTACGGTCGATCACCAACCCGCCGCCGACGCCGGTGCCGAGGATGATCCCAAAGACAATGTTGGCCCCCGCCGCCGCGCCGTCCGCCGCTTCCGACAATGCGAAACAGTCGGCGTCATTGGCCAGGCGAACCTCGCGACCCACTGCGGCGGCCAGGTCCCTATCGAGCGCGCGGCCGATCAGACAGGTCGAATTCGCGTTTTTCACAAGGCCGGTTGCAGGCGAAATGGTGCCGGGAATCCCCACGCCGATCGTGCCCTTTGCGCCCGTGGCCGCGTCCGCGGCCGCGATCAAGTCCGCCACCGCGCGCACGGTCGCGTCGTAGTCGCCCCGCGGCGTCGCCATGCGTCTGCGGAATCGCTCGGCGCCGTCGCCGTCCAGCGCGATAGCCTCGATTTTCGTGCCGCCCAGATCGATTCCCAGCCTGATGCTCATGCTTCCCCACGCCTTTGGCCCGGTAGTCTGCATGAAGCCGCCCATGGTAAGAAAGGCTCATGACGACGCTGCTCATCACTCACGACGATTGCCTCGCGCACGAGACCGGCGCCTACCACCCGGAAAGGCCGGACCGTCTGCGGGCCGTGTTGCAGGCAATGGAACAGGACGTCTTCCGTGATCTCGTACGTGAGGAGGCGCCGCGCGCCGCCCTGGCCGCCATGGCGCGCGCGCATCCCGGCACTTTTGCCCAAGACATCCTGGATGCGATTCCGGCCCAGGCGTTGCGGCAGATCGACGCCGACACGGTGATCTCGCCGGGATCGGGCGAGGCGATGGTCCGGGCCGCCGGCGCGGTCGTGCGCGCGGTGGATGCGATCGTGAACGGCGCGGTGGACAACGCCTTCTGTGCGGTACGTCCGCCGGGCCATCACGCCGAGTCCACACGCGCGATGGGTTTTTGTCTGATCAACAACGTCGTCGTCGGCGCGATGCACGCGCGCGCGGCGCATGGACTTAAACGCGTCGCGGTTGTGGATTTCGACGTCCACCACGGCAACGGCACCCAGGAGATGTTCTGGGACGACGCCGAGGCTTTCTATGCCTCCAGCCACCAGTATCCCTTCTATCCGGGCACCGGCGGCGCGCGAGAACGCGGCGCTCATGGCAACGTCGTCAACGTGCCTCTTGCCGCTGGGACGCGCTCGGACGTTTTCCGCAGCCGGTTTTCCGACGAAATCCTCTCCGGTCTGGAGGCGTTTAAGCCGGACATGATCTTTATTTCCGCTGGTTTTGACGCCCACCGGGACGATCCGCTGGCCGAACTGCTCCTGACGGAAAACGACTTTGCCTGGGCCACCGCGGGCCTCACGGCCGTCGCGCGTAAAGCCTGCGGCGGACGGGTGGTGTCGGTCCTCGAAGGAGGCTACAACCTGGACGCTTTGGCGGACTGCGCGACGGCGCATGTTGAAACGTTAATGGCCAAACCTTGAAGGATCACTGAATGGCGAAGGACACTCTTCCCGCCGACATCGCGGCCATGGGTTTTGAAGACGCGATGAAGGAGTTGGAGCGCATCGTGCGCGAGCTTGAGAGCGGACAAGTGAAGCTGGACGATGCCGTGAAAGCGTATGAACGCGGCACCGCGCTCAAGACCCATTGCGAAAGCAAGCTCGCCGAGGCGCGCACCAAGGTCGAGAAGATCACCGGCATCGGCAAGACCCTCGGTTTGGAGCCGGCGAGTGACTAGTCTTGCTGTGAAGACGGACGTGCAAGGCGGTTTCAAGCAGGCGCTGACGGACATCGGCGCGGCGATGAACGCCGAACTCGACCGGTTGCTGCCCCCCGTTCAGGGACCGGAGAACCGCGTGGTCGAGGCGATGCGCTACGCCGCGCTCGACGGGGGGAAGCGTCTGCGTCCGTTTCTGGTCTGCGCCGCCGCCGATCTGTTCGCGGTCCCGCGCGAGCGCGCGTTGCGCGCCGCCGCCGCCATCGAAATGGTGCACTGCTATTCACTGGTGCATGACGACCTTCCGGCCATGGACGACGACGATTTGCGCCGCGGGCGTCCCACCGTCCACAAGAAATTCGATGAAGCGACGGCGATCCTCGCCGGCGATGCCTTGCTCACGGAAGCCTTCGCGGTGCTCGCCGACCCGGCGACCCACCCGGACGGCGCGGTGCGCGCCGATCTCGTGCGCGAACTGGCGGCCGCCTCCGGCGCGGCCGGGATGGTCGGCGGTCAGATGATCGACCTCCTGGCGGGCCGCCTCAATCTCGATCGCGACGGCCTCACGCGCCTCCAGAACATGAAGACCGGCTGCCTGATCGCGGGATCGTGCCGGCTCGGCGCTATCCTGGGTGGTGCGGCGTTGCGCGAACGCGAGGCGCTCGCAGCCTATGGAATCGCCATGGGGCTCGCCTTCCAGATCGCCGACGACGTGCTGGATGTCGAATCGTCCGCCGATGTTACAGGCAAGGCTACAGGTAAGGACGCCGCCGCCGGAAAGGCGACTTTTGTGTCCCTCCTGGGGCTTGAAGGTGCTAAGACTTATGCCCGTGAATTGGCCGAAACTGCGGCGCAACGCCTTGAGATGTTTGGCGTTCGCGCGGATGTTTTGCGCCAGGCGGCGTTCTTCGCCGTCGAACGCCGGTCGTGAGCCGGTACGGTCGTTTTAAACTTGCGTGAGTTCCTCTATGGCTTCCTCCGGTGGTCCCCAGACGCCGCTCCTTGACCGGGTCGCTTCGTCGGTCGACCTGCGTAATCTCTCCATCGATCAACTCACCCAGCTTTCGGACGAACTGCGCGCGGAAACGATCCATCAGGTATCGCGGACCGGTGGCCATCTCGGCGCCGGGCTGGGCGTCGTGGAACTCACCGTGGCGCTTCATCACGTTTTTGAAACGCCGACGGACCGGTTGATCTGGGATGTCGGCCACCAATGCTACCCGCATAAGATCCTCACCGGCCGCCGCGACCGGATGTCCACCATCCGCCAGAAGGACGGTCTCTCGGGTTTCACCCTGCGGACGGAAAGCGAATACGATCCCTTCGGCGCGGGCCATAGCTCGACGTCCATCTCCGCCGGTCTCGGCATGGCGGTCGCGCGCGATCTTTCGGGCAACGACAATCATGTGATCGCGGTGATCGGCGACGGGTCCATGAGCGCGGGCATGGCTTACGAAGCCATGAACAACGCCGGCAGCCTGCGCAGCCGCCTGATCGTGATCCTGAACGACAACGACATGTCCATTGCGCCGCCCGTCGGGGCCATGAGCGCGTATCTGTCGCGTCTGTTCTCGTCCAATTCCTATCTCACCATCCGCCAGGCGCTGAAGCAGATCGCGACGCATCTTCCGAAGCCGCTCGAGACGGCCGCCCGTCGTGTCGAGGAATATGGCCGCGGCATGGTCACCGGCGGCACGCTGTTCGAGGAACTGGGTTTCTATTACGTCGGTCCCATCGACGGCCATCGCATCGACCAGCTTGTGCCTGTCCTGCGCAACGTCCGCGACAGCGAAGCGCCGGGTCCGTTCCTCATCCATGCGGTGACCAAGAAGGGGAAAGGTTATCCGCCGGCCGAGGCTTCCGCCGACAAGTATCACGGCGTGACCAAGTTCGATGTTGTCTCGGGCACGCAGGCGAAAGCGGTCGCCAAGGCGCCGTCATATACCAACGTGTTCGCCAAGGCGCTGATGGCCGAAGCCGCGGCCGACGATAAGGTTGTCGCGATCAACGCGGCCATGCCGAGCGGCACGGGCCTCGACAAATTCGCCGAGAAGTTCCCGAAGCGCTGCTTCGATGTGGGTATCGCCGAGCAACATGCGGTGACCTTCGCGGCGGGCCTCGCCAGCGAAGGCTATAAGCCCTTCTGCGCCATTTACTCCACGTTCCTCCAACGTGCGTTCGATCAGGTCGTTCACGACGTCGCCGTGCAAAACCTGCCCGTGCGGTTTGCCATGGATCGCGCCGGCTTTGTCGGCGCCGACGGCGCCACCCACCAGGGGTCTTTCGATCTCGCCTATCTATCCTGCCTGCCGAACATGGTCATCATGGCCGCCGCCGATGAAGTGGAACTGATGGATATGGTCGCGACCGCGGCGGCGCATAACGCCGGTCCCATCGCGCTGCGCTATCCGCGCGGTGAGGGCGTGGGCCTCGAACTTTCCGAACGCGGGACGCCGCTGGCGATCGGCAAGGGCCGTGTGGTGCGCGAAGGCGCGAAAGTCGCGTTGCTCAGCCTCGGTACGCGTCTCGCCGAGTGCCTGAAGGCGGCGGACGACCTGGCCGCGCGCGGTCTCTCGACCACCGTGGCCGACGCCCGTTTCGCAAAGCCCCTGGATGCGGACCTCATTAATCGTCTTGCCGATACGCACGAAGTTTTGGTGACGGTGGAGGAGGGGTCGTCGGGCGGTTTCGGTGCAAGCGTGCTTCAACATCTCGCGGCGGGCGGACGCCTCGATAAGGGCTTGAAGATCCGCACGCTGTGTATGCCGGACGTGTTTTTCGAGCACGCCAAGCCGGAAGATCAGTTGCAGGCGGCTGGCCTGACCGCGCCGTCGATTGCCAAGGCGGCCCTGTCGGCGCTTGGCATTGAAGCCGCTTTCGCGAGCGATACGCCCGCGCGCGCCTGATGCGGGGCGGCTCCCGTGGCTGAAAAATCCCGTCTCGATCAACTGCTCGTCGATCGCGGTCTTGTTGAAAGCCGCACGAAGGCCCAGGCTCTCATCATGGCCGGCCTCGTTTACACCGGCGAACAGAAACTCATCTCCGCCGGCGCGAAGCTCAATGTCGATACGCCGATCACCGTGCGGGGCCAGGAGCACCCTTGGGTCTCGCGCGGCGGCCTCAAACTCGATCACGGCCTGAAGCATTTCGGATTTTCGGCGCACGGCCGCACCTGCATCGATGTCGGCGCATCCACGGGTGGCTTCACGGACGTTCTGCTGACGAACGGCGCAGCGAAGGTCTATGCCGTCGATGTGGGCTACGGGCAACTCGCCCATAAACTGCGCACCGATCCGCGCGTGGTGGTGATGGAGCGCACGAACGCAAGGACGCTGGACGCCGCCGCGATCCCGGACCCCATCGGCGCGGTCGTTTGCGACGCCAGCTTCATCGGCCTGCGGACGGTCTTACCGGCCGCACTG
This sequence comes from uncultured Rhodobacterales bacterium, assembly GCA_964576515.1. Taxonomy (GTDB): domain Bacteria; phylum Pseudomonadota; class Alphaproteobacteria; order Rhodospirillales; family Rhodospirillaceae; genus SHVO01. Next base: position 19,108 of record CAZNUW010000008.1, on the reverse strand, counting down.
TCTCTCGTGGGCCCGGACGCATGGTTGATCGCGCTCATCAAACCGCAGTTCGAGGTGGGAAAGGACCGCGTCGGTAAAAAAGGCGTCGTCCGCGACCCCGCCCTCCATGAGGAGGTCTGCGCGACCATCTCCGGTTGGCTGGCCGAACAGCCCGGTTGGGCCGTGGTCGGGATCGAGAAAAGTCCCATTACCGGCCCGGAAGGGAACGTCGAATTCCTGATCGGCGGCCGGCGGGCGTAGGCCTACTTCACCGTGACCGGCTCGAAGTAAAGCTGCGCGCCTGGACGGCTCGTGGCTTCTAACTGGTTCATGACGGGGCCGATGGCGTCTCCAAAGCGCGCGAGGGCGTTGATCGCCGTCACGATGCCGAACGGGAGATCTGGGTTTTCCAGCCCGCTGAGAAGTTCCGCGAAGCGGCCTTTCGGTTTCGGGAAGGCGACCAGTTCCAGCGTGTCCGTCGGTTGCAGGCCCACGCGCGTTTTGGTGTAGTCGATGGCTTTCGACAGGCCGCCCATCTCGTCCACCAGGCCGCCGGCCAGGGCGTCCTCGCCGCTCCAGACGCGGCCTCTTGCGACCTTCTCGATCTCTTCCAGCGACTTGCCGCGCCCCTGCGCCGCTTTGGTCGTGAAGTCGGCATAGGTCGCGTCGATCATCTGGTTGAGGCGCGCGAGATGCTGCGGCGAGAAATCCGTCGTTGAACTGAAGATGCCCGCCGATTCACCGAAGGTCACCCGGTCCCAGTTGATATCGAGCTTCTCAAGGGCGCCGCCGATCACAACCTTACCCAGCACCACACCGATCGACCCTGTGACCGTCGCCGGTTGGGCGAAAATGCGGTCCGCCGGCATGGCGATGAAGTATCCGCCCGAGGCCGCCACGTTACCCATGCTGACGATGACGGGCTTCTTCTTTTCCTTGGCTTTGACGATTTCGCGCCAGATCGTATCGGAGGCGACGTACGAGCCGCCGGGGCTGTCGACGCGGATCAGGATCGCCGCGATATCGTCGTCCTCCAGCGCATCGCGCACGGCCTTGGCCATGATTCCTGAACGCACGCCGGTCGAACTGTTGAACAAGCCCTGATCGTCCTTTTCGTCGCCGCGTACGATCGTTCCGACGGCGTTGATCATGGCGATCTTCTTGGAAGTGCCTTTGGCGGTGAAACCGAGATCGAGATATTCGGCGACATCGAGATCGCTGGCGTCGGCTGTGCGCGTATTCACGGCCGCGTCGAATTCGTCGCGGTACCCCAGGTGATCGACGAGTTTGCCGTCCCGCGCTTCGGCGGCCATCAAGGGGCCGCGGTCGATCATCGCGCGCACGTCCTCGGGAGCCAGTTTGCGGGCCTCTGCGATTCCGGCGATCATTTGGTCGAACCACGATCCCAACAGTGCTTGCAGGGCTTCACGGTTGGCGGGCGACATGGAGGAGTTCGTCAGGGCTTCGCCGGCGCTCTTATATTCCTTGCGTTGAAGGAAGGCGGCTTTGATGCCGAAGCGGTCGAGAAAGTCTTTGAAGAACATTTCTTCCGTGCCGATGCCCGCGACGCCGACGGTGCCTGATGGCTGCACCCAGATGTTGTCGAAGGCGGAGGCGAGATAGTAGGACGACATGGCGCCTACCGTTTCGCCCATGGTCTCGGAGAACAGGTAGGTCGGTTTTCCCGACGTCTCGAACTCGGCGATCATGTCGCGTACGTCTTGCATCTGCGCGAGGCCCATGGGCGACGTGCTCATCGTCGCGCGCAAGGCCACCACGCGCGGATCGTCCTTGGCGCGCCGCAGCGCGATCACCATGTCTTGCATGCGCGGCTGGGCCTTCAGGCCGAAACTCGCGAGCCCGCGTTGGGCGCGGCCTTCGCTGACGGCCTCATCCAGGTTCAGCGTCAGCACGATCTTGTCAGGGGCAGCGGCGCGCGTGTCGTCGCTCTTGAAGCTCGAAACGAGGTAAAGGCCGCCCACGAAAGTGACGAGGACCAGGAGGCCGAGGCTGGCCAGCACGCCGAGGAGGATTTTACCGAGTGTCCGCATAGTGGCTCCTAATGAAGTCCGCCCCCAAACGTCCCCCCCGGACGTTTAACGCGAATGATGGCTCAGATTGCGCCGCATTGGGCCTGATGGCGCAAGAGGTGATCGGCCAGGACCGCGGCCACCATGGCCTCGGCCACCGGCACGCCGCGAATGCCGACGCAAGGATCGTGACGGCCTTTTGTGACGATTTCCGTGTCGTTGCCGTGAATATCCACGGTCTTGCGCGGCGCAAGGATCGAACTGGTTGGTTTGATCGCGACCCGCGCGACGATCGCCTGGCCGGTCGAGAGGCCGCCCAGAACGCCGCCCGCTTTATTCGACAAAAACTGCACTTGGCCGTCCGGCCCCATACGCATCTCGTCGGCGTTATCTTCCCCGGACAGCGCGGCGGCGGCGAAGCCTTCGCCGATCTCCACGCCCTTTGCCGCGTTGATGCCCATCAGCGCGCTGGCCAGATCGGCGTCCAGTTTGCCGTACACGGGCGCGCCCAGCCCGGCGGGCAGGCCTTCGGCCACAACCTCGATAACCGCGCCGCAGGATGAGCCGTTCTTGCGTACGCTCTCGAGATAAGGCCCCCAGGCGGCGGCGGCTTCGGCGTCCGGCGCGAAGAAGGGGTTGCGCTCTGTTTCCGACCAGTCCCAGTGGGCGCGATTGATGACGTGCGGGCCCATTTGGATCAGCGCGCCGCGGATGGAAACGTCCGCGCCCAGCCGGGCCGCCAGGATTTTTCGCGCGATGGCGCCCGCCGCCACGCGCATCGCGGTTTCCCGCGCCGACGAGCGTCCGCCCCCGCGGTAGTCGCGGATGCCGTACTTCTTCCAGTAGGTATAGTCGGCGTGGCCCGGCCGGAATTTTTCGACGATGTCGCCGTAGTCCTTCGAGCGCGCATCGACGTTCTCGATCAGGAGGCCGATCGGGGTTCCCGTCGTCACGCCCTCGAACACGCCGGACAGAATCTTGACCGTGTCCGGTTCCTGGCGCTGGGTGGTGTACTTCGATTGGCCGGGCTTGCGTTTGTCCAGCCACGTTTGGATGTCGGCTTCCGTCAATGGAATGCGCGGCGGAACCCCGTCGACCACACATCCGATCGCCGGACCATGGCTTTCGCCGAAGGTCGTGAAGCGAAACAGCGTGCCGAAGGTGTTGGACGACATCGCGCTATTTGGTGATGTTCGCGCCGTTGAGCAGATCGGCGATCGCTTGCGACGATTCCGGCGCCATCATCCCGACGACATGATACCCGCAGTCCACGTGATGGACTTCGCCGGTCACGCCGCTGGAGAGGTCACTGATGAAATAAAGGCCGGACTTGCCCACGTCTTCGATGGTGACGACGCGGTCCATGGGCGCGTTCAACTCATTCCACTTCAAGATGTAGCGGAAGTCGCCGATACCGGAAGCCGCCAAGGTCTTGATGGGCCCGGCCGAAATCGCGTTCACGCGGATGTTCTTCGCGCCCATATCGACGGCGAGGTAGCGCACGCTCGTCTCCAGCGCGGCTTTCGCCACGCCCATGACGTTATAGTGCGGCACGACCCGCTCGGCGCCCAGGTAGCTCAGCGTCACCAGGCTTCCGCCGTCGGTCATCAACGGTTCGGCGCGCCGGCAGACGTCGGTGAACGAAAAACACGAGATGTCCAGCGACCGCAGGAAGTTCGCCCGGCTGGTCTCCACGTAGCGGCCCTTGAGTTCTTCCTTGTCGGAGAACGCGATGGCGTGCACCACGAAATCGAGACGTCCCCAGGTTTTCTTGATCTCGTCGAAAACGCCGTCGAGCGAGGCCTCGTCCGTGACGTCGCATGACAGCACCAGCGGGCTCTGCACGCTTTCGGCCAGGGGGCGCACGCGCTTTTCAAGCGCTTCACCCTGATAGGTGAACGCCATGGTTGCGCCGTGCTTGGCCGCCTGCTGGGCGATGCCCCAGGCAATCGACCGATCGTTGGCCACACCCATGATGAGGCCGTATTTTCCTTCGAGCAAAGCTTGCCCACTCATCTGCTTACCGCCGAAAACCTTTCGGGAACCAATAACTTAGGGCATCCTACACTAAACCCGTAACAGGGCAAGGCAAGGACACCCGCGAGACAAGAGCGCACGGCGTGAATGAAAGCCAGCAAAATTCTTCAACGACGCCGACGGCCGGAACGCGGCCCCGGCCGGGCGCGCGCGCCACTCTGCGGTTCTTCTTACGAAGAATGCGCCAAAATTCAATTCTGGAAACCGCGTCCTCGCTAAGTTTTTCGACCATCTTCTCCCTGATCCCGGCGCTCGCCCTGTTATTGGCCGCGGTGACCGCCTATCCGGGCCTCAGCGCCCTGCGCGAGCGGATGGAGACGTTCTTTGTGACCAACCTGATGCCGGATACCGGGCTCCAGGTCGGCGTCGCTATCGCCGGCTTTGTGAAGGCGGCCGGCCAACTCACGGTGTTCGGGATAGTAGGGCTGATTGGCGCCGCCTTGATCCTGCTCACGTCCATTGAAGCGGCCTTCAACAAGATCTTTCACGTCGCGCGGCCGCGCCGCCTGGCTGTGCGCCTGCTTGTCTTCTGGACCTTGATGACGATTGGGCCGTTGCTTCTCGGCCTCGGCGTTTCGCTATTCGGAATTTTTACGGCTCTGCCGCTGTTCGTGGTCGGGCACAAAAGCAGTGGCTTCGATCTCCTGCTTGGCAGTCTCATGCCGGCGTTTCTCGGATGGGTCGTCCTGACCGTCTTGTACGCGATCGTCCCCAACCGGCGGGTGTTCCTCAAGGATGCGATGACGGGCGCGCTCGTCGCCGCCGTGCTGCTCACGTTCATCCGCTACACCTTCGCATTTTACGTCATCACCATGACCACCTATCAGGCGATCTACGGCGCCTTGGCGGCGATCCCTGTCTTCCTGGTTTGGGTCTTCCTGGTATGGGCCATTGTCCTGACGGGCGCTGTGGTGGCGTCGTCGATGCCCGACTGGCGGCATGAGCGCAGCGGCGCGATGTCGGGGCCGGCGGCCCGGCTCATGACGGCGTTATCGGTGTTGGAACGTCTCGAACTCGCCGGCCGGTCCGGGAAGGGGCTTACGACCGCCCAGCTTGCCCGCGCCGTGAGCGCGTCCGACATCGCGTTCGCGGCTGTGTTGAGCGAATTGCACGCCGCCCGTTTTGTCGTGTTCACGGATTTCGGCGATTGGATGCTCTCAAGAGATCTCAACCGCGCGCCGCTGTCGGACCTTGTCCATACCTTTGGCTTCGGCCTCAGTTTCGGCCTCGGCATGGTGAGCGCGCCGGAATTCGAGAATAGCGAAACCGGACGCCGCGTGGCCGCTGCACTGCGCGAGGCGGCTGAGTCCGAACAGCGCGCTCTTAGCATTACGTTGGGGCGTTTGATGCAGGCCCAGGCCGCCGATCCCTGATGGGAAGCAAGGGGGCGGTGCACAGATGAAAAGGGCGGCTTCGTCGCCGAAGCCGCCCTTCAATCACGTTCGCGCGCTCGGTTTTACGAGACGATCTTCCACGACCCATCCGGTTGCTGGCAGGCGCGGCCGAAGCCGCGTTCACGCTGGCCGCCGACCATGATTTCACTCTGGAATTCGCGGCAATACTCGCCGCGCTGGCTGCGGCCGTCGCGCACCGGTGTCACGCGGCCGCTGTGGCCGGTGTCGGGATTGTTCCAGATGATGGTTTCGCCGATCGGTGCGCCGTAGGCCCGCTGTTCGGCTTCGCGCATCTTCATACGGTCGACCTCGTCCATGCGCTTGCCGACCGAACTGCCGACCGCCGCGCCCGCCAGGGTGCCCAGGGCGGTCATGGCGAGGCGGCCGTCGCCGCTCCCGAATTGCGAGCCCAGGAGGCCGCCGAGGCCGGCGCCCACAAGCGTCGCGCCGGTTTGATTGTTGCCTTCGGCGCAAGCGCCCAAGGACAAACTGGCGGCGACCGCCATGACGACAGCGAGTTTGGAAGTCTTGGATCTAAGCATGACGTTCACCTTGGTTATACAAATCTTGGGTTATACGAATCTGGGGTTACGCAAATGATGTTCCGGCGGGATGCGCGGCGTAAGGAATAAACGATTGAGTCCGTGATTTGGTTCGCGCGCTCACCACCCTGAGTGGTCTTATGAAGCCCGAGAATGGTGGCGAAAATAAGAAGGCGCGGCGGCATCTTCAAGGGGGCTAAGGCCCCCGAAAAACACGAAAATCCGAAGATTGACAAGGGGCTGCCGGGAGCGGACGTTAGGCCTTCCCCACCATTGCGGATTGCCTGCCTTGTCCGTTTCCATCCCCGACGTCAAAGACCCTCTCGATCTTTTCGCCCGCTGGCTCGAGGAGGCCGTCGGCCGCGAGCCGGACGTCCCTAACGCCATGAGCTTGGCGACGGCCACGGCGGACGGGCGGCCCTCGGCGCGCATGGTGCTTCTGAAGGGCGTCAGCGACGGTGGATTCGTGTTTTACACGAACGTTGAAAGCCGCAAGGGGCGCGAGATCATCGCCAACCCCTTTGGCGCGCTCTGCTTCCACTGGAAGACGCTTGGACGTCAGGTGCGCGCTGAAGGCGCGTTGCACGAAGTCACCGCCGCGGAGGCCGACGCCTATCACGCCACCCGTCCGCGCGAGAGTCAGATCGCCGCATGGGCTTCGGCGCAATCGCGCCCCATCGCCGATCGCGCGGTTCTCGAGGGCAAGGTCGCCGACATGGAAAAACGCTTCGCGGGTCAAGCCGTGCCGCGTCCGCCGTTTTGGACGGGGTTCCGCCTCGTGCCGGACACGATCGAATTCTGGGCCAACGTCGCGAACCGCCTACATGATCGGCTTGTGTTTGAACGCGACGGCGCGGCGTGGCGTACGCATCGGCTTGATCCATGACCTCTGTGCGCGAGGCGGGCGCCTTGATGCGTCTTGCGACGACGATCGCCGTCGCCTGCGCGCTTTTGCTCGTTGCCGTGAAGACATGGGCTTATCTGCGCACCGACTCCGTGGCGCTTTTGTCCAGCCTCGCGGACTCCGCGCTCGACCTCATGGCGTCCGCCCTTAACCTTGTCGCTGTTCGTTTTGCGCTGACGCCGGCCGACGATCAGCACCGTTTCGGCCACGGGAAGGCGGAGCCTCTCTCGGGCCTTGCGCAGGCTGCGTTTGTCGCCGGATCCGCGGTGCTGATCATCGTACAGGCCATTTCACGGCTGCATGATCCCACACCCGTCACCGAAGCCGGGGTCGGCATCGGCGTGACGGTGTTTTCCATTGCAGTGACTCTGGGGCTCGTCATTTTCCAACGCTACGTGGTCGCGCGGACGTCTTCCGTCGCCATCGGTGCGGACTCGCTGCATTACACTGGCGACCTGCTCTTGAATGCGAGTGTGATCGCCGCGCTTCTTCTGTCGACGATGACGGAATTGACGTGGGCCGACCCCGTCTTCGGTATCGCTATCAGCGTTTTCATCATCTTCAATGCATTGCGTATTGTTGTGCACTCGGTGAACGCGTTGATGGACCGCGAACTTCCTGCTGAAGATCGCGCGCGTGTGATCGCAACGGCTGAGAAACATCCGAAGGTGTTGCGCGTCCATGAGGTGCGGACCCGCAGCTCCGGATTGCAGAAATTCATCCAGATGCATCTCGTCATGGATCCCGGCCTCACGCTTCTCGACGCGCACCGCGTTTCCGACGACGTGCAGAAGGCGGTCGAAGCCGAATTTCCCGGCGCGGACATCATCATCCATCAAGACCCCGATGGAATTTCTGAATATCATCCGAGGGTTGGCGGTTAGCCGGGGAGGCGGATTTTTTGCTCGATTTCGGGCGGTTTTACATGTTTCCTCACAGGGAGAAGGCGGCTGGCAAGGCCGCGCGGGATGGGACAATGCCCTTCAGGACGGAACTCAACCGTACATTCTTTGAGCACTGGACATCGCTGCGCGGCGGCGACGATCTTCCGTCTTTGCGCGACTTCCTCGGCCGTCCGCAGCCGCGCCTTCAGCCTTACGTCGTCATCAAGGATATCCTGCCGTCGCGGAACATCCGTATCCGCCTGCACGGCACGCGCCTGGTGGAACTCGCCGGCGAGGATCTGACCGGCCAGGATCTTCTGGCCTATTCGGATACCGACGAGATGGCCGACGATCTCTGGTTCTTCCAGCGCACCATTGTCGACCACACGGCCGGCCTCACGGTGCTGAAACATACCGAGACCGCATTTGGCCGCAGCGCGATTTTTGAAGAGGTGTCGCTTCCCGTGCGCCCTTTCCCCGATGGTCCCCCGTGTGTCATCGGCTGTGTGGTGCTGATGGAAGCCGTCGGCGTCAACGATACGGTCTCCCACCTACTGACCTATTCCAACGCAAGTTGGATCGATCTGGGGTGGGGCGTTCCCGCCGCGCACCCGCTCAGAACAGCGCGAGCTGATCTCCCGCGCGCGGCGGGGCCTTGAACTGCGTTGTATCCAGCGGCGCCTGGGGCGCGTTCAGGCCCAATCGCTTGCAGGCGAGGCGGAACCTATCGGCGACCGCATCGGCGATGGGGCCTTTGCCTGTCATGCGCTCGCCCCATTTCGGATCGTAGTCGAGGCCGTCGCGCATTGCGCGCACGAGGCTCATCACGCGCGCGGCCCTATCGGGCACTTCCGCGGTCAACCACTCCTGAAACAGGTCTTTCACTTCCAGAGGAAGGCGCAGCATGACGTATCCGGCGGTGGTGGCGCCCGCATCCCGCGCGGCCTCCAGCACGGATTCCAGTTCATGGTCGTTCAAGCCTGGGATCACAGGGGCGAACATCACGCCTGTTGGAACGCCGACGCTGCTTAAATCGCGGATAGCGCCCAATCTTCTTTTGGGCGTCGAGGCGCGCGGCTCCATTTTGCGCGACAGCGCGTGGTCGAGCGACGTGACCGACAGCGACGCGCGCGCGAGATTCCGTTCCGCCATGGGCATCAGGATGTCGAGGTCCCTTGCGATCAACGCCGACTTGGTGACGATGCCGACGGGATGATTGAACCGTGACAGCACGTCGAGGATCGCGCGGGTGATTTTGTAATGCCGCTCGGTGGGCTGATAGGGGTCGGTGTTCGTTCCCATCGCCATGGTGCGGCAACGATAGCTCGGCGCGCGCAGTTCCTTCTCCAACAGGTGCGCGGCGTCGGGCTTCGCGAAAATCTTGCTCTCGAAGTCGAGTCCGGGCGACATGCCGAGATAGGCGTGCGTCGGCCGGGCGAAACAATAGCTGCAGCCGTGCTCGCACCCCCGATAAGGGTTGATCGACCGGTCGAAGCCGATGTCCGGCGACGTGTTCCGGGCAATGATCGTGCGCGTGGAATCCTTCAGGACTTCCGTGCGCAAGGGAGGGGCGGGGGCGTCCAGATTGTCCCACCCGTCGTCCAGCGCCACCCGGCCCTGCGGCTCGTAGCGGCCGGCGGCATTGCTGACGGCGCCCCGTCCGCGCCGGGCGTCGGGATGCACGCCGACCGTGCCCTCCAGGCTTCCGCCCGCATAGCGGGCCTCGCCTCTCGGGGCCGGTGTGATCGCTTTCCTGAAGGGTGTGACGGCCATCCCGGAATCATAGGCGTCGAAAAAGAACAAAACAAGAACAATATGGATAAAATGAACCCGGGCGATTGGGGGGCAACCGCCCGGGTCTGTTCCGGTCTGGGGAAGGGGGGATTTCCCAAGGCGACCGGCGCTTCATCCGATGCCCTGGAGTTTGGTGTGGCAAGGTAACCCCCTCATGTCGTGTCCGGGGGCGGGCTGTAACGCGCGCCCCGTATTGATGTAACCTGATGTAACAGGCGTGGGCGCAGATACAGCGCGTTGCACTATTTTATCCAATGGTTTCTTGGAGATGAGAGGCGTCCTCCATAAAATTTGGGGACATTCCTGATGACAGCCTGGGTTTAAACATGTCCACCGCAAGCGAAGCGCCGAAGCCTCATATCCTCATCGTCGATGACGATGCCGAGATCCGCGATCTTCTGTCGCGCTTCCTGTCGAAACACGACTTCCGTGTCACCACCGCGAAGGACGGCCGCGAAATGCGCCAGGCCCTGCAGGACTGGTCGTTCGATCTGGTGGTCCTCGACCTGATGATGCCGGGTGAAGACGGCCTCACGCTCTGCCGCCATGTGCGCAGCGAGTCGTCGATCCCCATCATCATGCTGACCGCCATGGGCGAGGAAGTGGACCGTATCATCGGCCTCGAAGTGGGCGCCGACGACTACATGGCCAAGCCCTTCAACCCGCGCGAACTGGCCGCCCGGATCAAGGCCGTGCTCCGCCGCTCCTCCAACGGCGCCGCGGTGGAATCCGCCGAGGATCGCCCCGGCAAGGTGGCCTTCGCCGATTTCGTGTTGGATTCCGCCACCCGCACCCTCCACCGCGAAGGTTCGGATATTGCCCTGACGGCCGGCGAATACGACCTGCTGGTTGCCTTCGTCGATCATCCGCGCCGGGTCCTGAACCGCGACCAGCTCCTGGACATGGCCCGGGGCCGGGCCGCGATCCCCTTCGACCGTTCCATCGACGTGCAAGTCGGCCGCCTTCGTCGTAAGATCGAGATGGATCCTAAGAATCCAAACTTGATCAAAACTGTGCGTGGCGGTGGATACATGTTCACGGCTGAAGTCCAGGCTTCATGAGATTAGTGCCGCCACTCAGCCTTCGGGCTCGGGTGTTCGCGGTTCTGTTGCTGGTGGTCGTCGGGACCAACCTGGCCGCTCTGTTCTTTTACTACGGCTTCCGCGACGAGGCGGCGGCGGTGGGCGCCGCCACCCAGGCGGCCGAACAGATCATCGTGATCCGGCGTATGCTGGAGCGCGCGCCGACGCGCCAGGATCAGATCGAGCTTCTCCAGCGTCTGAACTCGCCGGTCATGCGCATGACCTTCAACGAGGCCCCGCTGGTGCGCGTCTCCGACCGGCAGCTTCCCTCGCGCATCTTCCTGCGCGTCCTCAGGCGCGAATTCCCGCGCGACGCTGAAATTCGCGCCGACAGCCTGTTCGACGACCGCGCGTTCGAGAACCTGCCGTTCATGGAATCCATGGATCAGGTCACCGACCGCGATCCGCATTTCCCGATGGGGGATTTCTCACAAGGCCGGCCTGAGGACGTGGCGCCGCTCGATGTGCCGGACGGTTTCGCCTCCGGCACCAAGGCCCGCCCGCGCGACGGTCCGATGTCGATCGAAGATCTCTTTTCGCGCCGTGCATTCCACAGCCTGCGGTCTCTCGGGGGCACTTTGCCCGTCGCCGACGCCGCCATGTTCCGGGTGTCGCTCCGTCCGCCGAACAGCGAACGCTGGTTCAACGCCCGCATCGTCCTCAACATCGCCGAGCCTTATGGGCTCACCGCTTTCCCGTCCTGGCTCGCCGCCGTGTCCGTCCTCCTCATGGCGGTCGCGTTGTGGGGCGTTACGCGCGCGACCGCGCCGCTCTCCGTTTTCGCCGCGGCCGCGGAACGTCTGGGTGTCGACGTGAATGCGGAACCCTTGAACGAGAAGGGGCCGCCGGAGGTGCGCCGCGCGACGCTCGCCTTCAACACCATGCAGACGCGCGTGAAACGCTACATCCAGGACCGGACGCAGATGCTTGCGGCCATCTCGCACGATCTGCGCACTCCCATCACCCGCTTGCGTCTGCGCGCCGAGTTCGTCGACGACGACCAGCAGCGCGACAAGATGATGCATGATCTGAACGAGATGGAGGCGATGATCGCCGAAACCCTCGTCTTCGCCCGCGACGATGCCGCCAATGAACCGGCCTCTCCCATCGACATCGCGGCCGTCACGGCCGCGCTGTGTGGCGAGTTCGGGTTCTCCGGCCGCCAGGTGGGCTATACCGGGCCCGACAGCTACGAATTCCTGACCCGGCCCCTGGCTTTCAAGCGCGCCATCACCAATCTTGTCGACAATGCGCTCAAGTACGGCAAGACGGCGCACGTGACGCTCGCGCCGATGGCCACCGAACTCCGGCTCTATGTCGACGATACCGGCCCCGGCATCCCGCTCCATGAAATGGACCGCGTGTTCCAACCTTTTGTCCGCCTGGAATCTTCACGCTCCCGCGAAACCGGCGGGGCCGGGCTCGGGCTGACCATCGCCCGCAACGGCATCCGGAGCATGGGTGGCGACGTCGAACTCGAGAACCGCGCGGAGGGCGGTCTGCGCGTCACCGTGGTTCTGCCCTTGGTCGGGGCCGAGGAAGACCTGCACGGCTAGAATCAGGGCGGCGCCCGTGCGGAGCGCCGCCGCTTCCCCTATGATGGCGGCTCCTGATATGGGCCCACTTCCAAACTGGGGAAAGCATGCTCGTCCGCTTCACCTTAAGTCTTGCTCTCGCTCTCACGCTTGCGCCCCGGCCAGGGGCGGCGTGGGGCGACGCCGGTCATCGGCTTGTCTGCCAGGTGGCCTGGGATGAGCTGATGGAAACGCCGCTCACGCGCGTCAAAGACCTGCTCCAGATTACGACCGAGCAGGAATTCGCCCACGCCTGCACTTGGGCGGATCGTCATGCCGAGGAACATCCCGAGACCGCCGCTTGGCATGATGTCCGGATTCCCAAGTCGGCGCGCGAAATCGATATGAGCCGCGATTGCCCGGAAGGTCGCAGTTGTCTTCTGCGCGAGATCGAGCGCAACGTCGAAGTTCTGAAAAACGACGCACCCCGTGAAGACCGCGCGGCCGCGCTCAAATTCCTTGCGCACTTTGTCGGCGATATTCATCAGCCGTTGCGGATCGGGTTCGCCGAGGACAACGGCGGGGCCGATATTCCCGCGACGTTCCTGGGCCGCGAGACCACGATGCGCGCCATGTGGGACGCCGATCTTGTCGCGACCGATCCCGCGAAGCTCGAAGCGCTCGCCAACACCTATCACGCCTACACGCCCCTCGACCGCTTGTTCGTCGACTGGATTGCGGCGCTGCCGGCCGAGTGGGCGACCGAGAGCCTCTGGATTATGCGCACGCCCGCAACGGGGTATGTCGGCAACCCCGGCGGTCTTGTGTTCGACGACGTCTATGTCGCCCAGAACTTGAGCGTGGCGCACGACCGCATCGCCAAAGCGGGAATGCGCTTGGGGCATCTGCTCAACGAAGTGCTGCGCTGATCCATGTGCGGCCGCTACAAACTTGTCGCGCCGACGGGGCGTGTGTTCGACGAGTTCAGTCTCACGGGGACGCGGCTCAATCTTCAGCCGCGCTACAATATTGCGCCCACCCAGGAGGCGCCGGTGGTGCGCCGGATGCCGACGGGCCGCCAGATTTCCATGATCCGTTGGGGCTTGATCCCCGCATGGTCCCCCGGTCCCCGCGACGGCGCGCCCGTCGGATCGGGCCAGATCAACGCGCGTGCCGAGACGGTCGCCGAAAAGCCGACGTTCCGCGACGCGATGCGGCTGCGCCGCTGTTTGGTGCTCGCCGACGGATTTTATGAATGGCGCACAGAGGGCGGCGAGAAACAGCCGATGCTGTTCGAGATGAAGGACGGCGCGCCTTTCGCCTTCGCCGGTCTTTTCGAGACATGGGAGAAGGGCGGCGCGCCCCTTGAGAGCTTTACGATCATCTGTACTGACGCAAACAGTTTGATCGCGCCGATCCACGACCGCATGCCGGTCATTTTGCCGAAGGAGGTGTGGGAGCCATGGCTCGATGCCGAGAACGTCGGCGTCGGCGCGGCCCTCGATCTTCTGAAGCGATATCCCGCCGACGCAATGACGGTCCGCCCTGTCAGCCGCCGCCTGAACAAAGCGGGTGCCGAAGACGATGAGTCTTTACTGACGCCGGAACCGCCGCGTCAGCCATCGCTGTTTTAGAGTGCGCGATTACGCGCCCTTGCCGCCGTGGGAAACCGACCACCCAATCGGATCCTTCAGGAACTCCTGCACACCGGCGATGGCGTCGGCCGGGAAGTACTTACCTTCCTCGGCCACCGCGATCACGTCTTCCCAAGTGGCGAGGTAGTGCAGCGCGATGCCTTCTTTCGCCAGCATCTCGATCGCACCCGGGAAGGCGCCGTAGAAGAAAACCACCAGGCAATGATCGCAGGTCGCGCCCGCGTCGCGCAGGGCCTTGACGAAACCGATCTTGGAATCGCCGCTGCTGGCCAGGTCTTCGACCAGGATGACGTTCTGACCCTCGTGCAACTCGCCTTCGATCTGCGCCATGCGGCCGAAGCCCTTGGGCTTCTTGCGCACGTATTGCATGGGAACGTTGAGGGCGTCGGAAATCCAGGCGGCGTAGGGGATGCCCGCCGTCTCGCCGCCGGCCACCGTATCGATCTTGACGCCGATGGACTCGAGAATCTCGTCCTTGGCAAGTTTGGTGATGGTCTGGCGCGCCTCAGGGAACGAGATCACCTTGCGGCAATCGATATAGACCGGGCTCGCCCAACCGGCCGTGAGGGTATAGGGCTCCTGCGGGCGGAAGTTCACCGCTTTGATGTCCAACAGGAACTTGGCGACCGTTCTTCCGGCCGCGACCTGACGGCTGTTGCGCGCAGATGCCATGCGTTGATCCCTATCGTTTCCGGCGTGTCAAAATCGGCGGTCTATTTAGCGGCATTGCGCACGCCGTGCTATAGGAAAGCCCCTGACGGATAACGCATGCACAATCAGCCGCTGATTTGGGTTCTAACCGATGACCGCGCCGGAAACGTCGCCCAGGCTGTGGGCGTCGCCGAGGCGCTTGCGCGCCCGTTCAAGACGATCCCGATTCGCTATAATCCGCTCGCCCGTCTCCCGAATGCCCTGACCGGCGCCAGCCTGATCGGCCTCGCGCCCGAGACCCGGATGACCTTCGGCCCGCCGTGGCCGGACGTGGTGATCGCGGCCGGCCGCCGCACCGCGCCCATCGCCCGCTGGATCAAAAAGAACGCCGGCAAGCCCGTCATGCTCGCGCATGTGATGAATCCCGGACGCCGCGGGGCGGAGGACTTCGATCTCATCGCGGTGCCGCGTCACGATTGCGTCCGCCCGGAGGGCGATGCGCCCAACGTCATACGCATCACCGGCGCCCCGCATCGCCTCACGTCCGCGCGCCTCGCCAGCGCGGCCGATGCTTGGGCCGGACGCATCACCGGTCTTGCCCGGCCGTATGTCGCGCTCATGGTCGGCGGGGCCACCCACAGCAAGCCGTTCCCGGTCGATTTGGCGCGAACGCTCGGCGTCGAGGTGTCCGGTTTCGTGTCGCGTCTTGGGGGAAGCGTGCTGCTCGCTACGTCGCGCCGGACGGGCGCGGCCGCCGAAGCCGCGCTTGCCGAAACGCTCACGGTGCCTCACCACGCGTTTTTCTGGGGCAGGGGCGGGGACAATCCCTACTTCGGGTATCTCGCGCTGGCGGATGCGATCGTCGTCACGGGTGATTCCGTCTCGATGTGTTCCGAAGCTTGCGCTGCATCCGCGCCTGTCTATATCTACGCGCCGGAAGGGATGGTCGCGCCGAAGCATGCGCGCCTTCACCGCGATCTCTACGCCGAAAATTTCGCGCGGCCGTTCGACGGCGGCTCCGAACCTTGGACGCATCCCGCTCTAAACGCCGCCACCGTTGTGGCGCAAAAGATCGACGGCCTCATCCGCCGCGCTTGGACCTGAAGGACATCTCTATGCCGCGCTTCGCCGCCAACATCTCGCTGATGTTTCCCGAACACCCGTTTATCGCGCGCATTCAGGCGGCGGCGGACGCCGGCTACAAGGCGGTGGAATGCCAGCTTCCGTATCATGTCGACGCCATTGATATCGCGGATGCGTGCGGGACGGCGGGCGTGAAATTCGCGGCGATGAACGCGCCGCCCGGCAATTGGGAGGCGGGCGATCGTGGCCTCGCCGCCATCGCCGGGCGCGAGGAGGAGTTCCGCGACAGCATCGACGTGGCGCTTGAATTCGCCGATACCGCAGAATGCGCCCGCATTCACGTGATGGCCGGGTGCGTGCTGACCGATCCCGACAGCGCCGACGCCACCTATGAGAAGAACATCGTTTACGCGGCGGATCGGGCGAAGGAATACGGTATCGAGGTGGTGATCGAGAATATCGTGATGCCCGACTACTATCTCGTGTTTCCCGATCAAGCCGCGGACATCGTGCGCCGTCTGGAGCACAAGAACCTCAAGCTGCTTTTTGACGCTTATCATGCCCAGCGCGCGCAGGGGAACTTGGCGGAATTCCTCGAGAACAATCTCGATATCATCGGCCATATCCAGGTCGCGGGCGTGCCGGGCCGGCACGAGCCCGACAAGTTCAACGAGGTGAACTGGCGGTTCATCTTCGATTTTCTGGACGCCCAAGGTTACGACGGCTGGGTCGGCACCGAATACACTCCACGCGGCGATACGCTGCGTGGCCTGGGGTGGGGCAAGGACTGGGGGCTGGGCCTAATGGCCTAGCGTCCTCTACGCCGCCTTCTGGCGCAGCATGTCGTCGATGGCGAAGCCCTGGAACATGTCGACGCCCAGTTCCGCGCCAAGCGCCAAGGCCTGCGCGCTGTCGACGCGGATCAGGACGGGCTGGATGCCGCAACTGCGCATGTATTTGAAGGTCTTGCCCCGCTCGCGCAGCAAGTCTTCCGCGCCGGTGCGCCAGTGCACCTTGGCGTACTTCGCGCCGATATAATCAAGGTCCACGAGCCCCAGGGTCTGCGGGAAGATCTTGTCCACGCCGATATTCGCGCCCATTGCCTTGATCATACCGCGGGCGACCTCGAATTCGTCGAAGTGCTCCACGATATCGGCTTGGCGGAATTCAAACACCATGCGCGACAGGACGTCTTTCGGCGTGTGGTCCATGAAGTCGGCGAACGCGGCGGTGAAGGTGGTAACGACGTTGACGTTCAGCGAGAACGGCATCGGCGTCACGTCGGCCATGTGCGAGAACGATCGCAGCACGATTTGGTCCAGCACGCGGGTGAACTCATTGAACAGCGGGCCGGAGGCGCGCATCTCCACGTCGATGAACAGCGGCTTTCGCAGCGCGTCCATGCTCACGAAATACTCGTGCATGGTCGGCGACGGCGCGTTGCCCGGCTGGGCCTGAACGACCATCTGGTCGCGCATGAAGGCTTTCAGGAATTTGTCGGCGCCGAAGCGCTTGAACGCGTGCAGGATGTTGTCCAGGTCTTCCGGCGACAACGGGCGCAGTTCGCGTTTCTGGGCTTCCGGATCGGCGGCCTTCTGCGCGTTGGCGGTGTATTTCGCGATCCGTTCCGCGGCGCCCCGGAAGTTCTGCGTGAGATCGATGATCATCGCGAAGCGCGCTTGATTGATATTCCCGAAATTCTCCGGACAGTGTTTCTCGACGGCGCGCAAAAGCGCCACCTTGATGTCGCGCAGCAGTTCCACGCTGCGCGGGCCGTCGGCGGGCGCGAGGAGCGCGTACTCGGTCGGCGCCACCTGATACGTTTTCGCACCGTAGCGCGCGGCGACATAACATAGGCCCGCCACCAACGTCGCGGTCATCTCCGGCGTTTGTTTCGCGACCGGCACCGCGCCATTGGAGTCCACGAGGAATAATTGCGTATTGGCGACCGGCTTGTGACGCCATTCCGACAGGTCTTCGACCAGCGCCCGCAGATCCTGCGGCCGTTGAATGTTCATCTTCGGATGCGCGACGACTTTTTCGTGACCGCTCACAGTCATTCCCCAAATCCTCCCGCGAGGCCCCCCGGCCCACGCAGGGGCGCTGCCGCCCCATGACTTCCAACTGTAAGCTGTAAATCCGCGACGCCAGGAATGCCACGCCGAATCCGCGCCTTATCCCGTCCGCCCGCGAAAACGCGGCATTTTGTGAGGTAATTCTACCCATCGTCGGACAAAAGGGCGTCCAATCTATCCGGGGTTCGCCGGATTCGTGTTCGACCCGAACGCGAATCCGGAGCGGAGACGATGGAGTCGCGGGGCGTCCCCTAAACCGGTGCGGCGCGCAGGCCCGGCACTACGGTGACCGGGATCCCGATCTTGCCGGCGTACTTTCCCGTCACAGCTTCCACGAGGGGGCCCGGCTTTTTCCCAGGCGCCGCCGAAAGGATCAGGATCGAGATTTCCGGGTGTTCCTTCACCAGTTTGAACAACTCCGCGCGGCGCGAGCCGTGGCGCACGTAGGTGTCGGGCGTGCGGCCGGTCTCCTGCACAATACGCAGCGCATGCAATCGTACAACGTCTTCCGCTTCGCGCCGGGCCTCCTGGTCCGCAAGTTCGGAGACGAACTTGAAGTGATGGAACTCGTGATCGACCTGATACACGTAGAGAAGGGCGACCCGCCCGCCGGTGTCGCGGGCGCGTTTACAGGCGTAGGCGATCGCGGCCGGCAACTCCGGTGAGTCGTCCACCACCACCAGGAACAGGCGGTGATCTTCCGGTTTGCGGACGTCCGGCGTCGTCATACGGCTTACGCGCCTTGCTCGATCTCGAAGCCGTTGCGCGTCCAGGCCAGGAAGCCGCCTTCCATGCGCGCGATCTTGCCCGGATAGCCGGCTTCGATGGCCTTGGCCGAGGCCATGCCGCAGCGCACGCCGCTCTTGCAATGGAACACCAGATGTTTGCCGCCGACGTCGGGGATTTTTGTCGGATCGAAGGTCGACAGCGGCATCAGGATGGCGTCCGGGATATGGGCGACGTCCCATTCCTGTTGTTCGCGGACGTCGACGATCACGGCGGTGCCCGCCGCGCGCCATTCATTGATCTCTTGAGGGCTGACGTAGGAAACCTGATCGGGCAGGATGGACATTCTCGGAAACTCCACAATGACGTCGATAGAATAGTTTACCCTGCGGCCGCTGTGTATAGTCTGCGCGCATGACATCCAAAGCCCCCCGCATCGGCCCGCGTCTTCGCGTGTACCTCGGCATCGAGGACCATCTGGGCCCCGGCAAGGCCGATCTGCTCGAAGGCATCGCCCAAAGCGGCTCTATCATCGCCGCGGGGAAAGCCATGGACATGAGCTACCGGCGCGCCTGGCTTTTGGTGGACGCCATGAACAAGATGTTCAAATCACCCCTTGTTACAAAGACCAAGGGTGGAAAAGGCGGCGGCGGCGGCGCCGAACTCACGGCGCTCGGACGCGACGTCCTCGCCCGCTACCGCAACATGGAAAAGCGCACCGCGAAGGCCATTGCCGCCGATCTTGCCGCTTTAAGGAA